>NZ_VSEY01000042.1 GCF_008086045.1 Nonomuraea sp. PA05
TCGGCGAGTATGAGGAAGATCTCCAAGTCCCGCCGCTCCACTTCGTGAACCTCCATGTTAACGATCGTTGCCGACACTCTCATTGTTGCCGATCCGGGCGAACAGCATCGTTGAGGCATGACAAACATGACTCTTGTCCTTGGCGGAACCGGCAAGACCGGGCGGCGCGTGGTCGAGCGGTTGACCGCGATGAACGTGCCGGTCCGGATCGGCACCCGCTCGGGCGGTGTCCCCTTCGACTGGGCGGACCGCTCGACCTGGGCGCCCGCGCTCGACGGAACCCGCACCGCGTACGTCTCCTACTACCCCGACCTGGCCGTGCCCGGCGCGACCGACGACATCGCGGCCTTCACCGAGCTGGCCGGCTCACGGCGGCTGGTGCTGCTGTCGGGCCGCGGCGAGGAGGAGGCGCAGCAGTGCGAGAAGATCCTGGCCGCCTCCGCGGCCGAGTGGACCGTGGTGCGCTGCAGCTGGTTCAACCAGAACTTCAGCGAGGGCTACATGCTCGAACCCCTCCAGGAGGGACACGTCCACCTCCCGGCGGGTGAGGTGCCCGAGCCGTTCGTGGACGCCGACGACATCGCCGACGTGGCGGTCGCCGCGCTCACCCGGGACGGGCACGCGGGCGAGGTCTACGAGCTGACCGGGCCAAGGCTGCTGACGTTCGCCCAGGCCACCGCCGAGATCGCCGCGGCCGCCGGGCGCGAGATCGGCTACACGCGGATCCCGGTCGAGGCGTACGTGGAGCACGTGCCCGAGGACCTCGCCGGCTTCCTGACCTACTTGTTCACGACCGTGCTCGACGGTCGCAACGCCTCGCTCGGCGACGGGGTCCAGCGCGCTCTGGGCCGGGAACCGCGCGACTTCGCCGACTACGCCCGGGAGACCGCGGCGACCGGGATCTGGCGCGCGCGATGAGATCAGCACCACTGCTCGGGGCCACCCTGGCCGCCGCCCTGATGGCCGGGCTGTTCGCCGGGTTCGCCTACGCGGTGATGCCGGGGCTGGCCGGCGCGGGTGACGCGACGTTCGTCGAGGCGATGAACCAGATCAACGTCGCCATCGTGAATCCGCTGTTCTTGCTGGTGTTCCTGGGCGGGCCGGTGCTCGGCCTGGTGGCGCTCGTCCTGGAGCGCCGCCGGGCGGTCGCGGTCGGGTTCGCGCTGTCGGTGGTGATGCTGCTGGTCACCATGGCGGCGAACGTGCCGCTCAACGACGCGCTCGCGGCGGGCACGGTGACGCGGGCCGGGTTCGAGGGGCCGTGGGACACCTGGAACGTGGTGCGGGCGGTGGCCGGCACCGGCTCGCTGGTGGCCTTCAGCTGGGCGCTGCTGACCAGAGGAAAGCCTCAGTTGAAAGGGTGACCGCGAGCGCCCACTCGCACGACCGGCCTCGCACCGCCATCAGCACACCGAAACATTTCGAAATTAAAATTCCATGAGAATGGCGGATTGATAAATCTTCAACCCTTGAATTCGAAACGAAGGGGATGACAATGTTTCCTGGAAGATGTCAAGTTCCTTCGCCTTGAATTCCTGGAGGTTCTGTGAGATCAATCCGACGTGCGGTCAGGCTGCTGCTGGGCGTCACCGCCGGCGTGGCACTGACGCTGACCTGCACCTTACCGGCCTCGGCCGCCACGACCGGGGCCACGTGGGAACTGCGCGACCTCGGGCAGCGCATGTGCGCGCCCGGCGGCCATCCCAATACGTACTTCGTCGCGTACGTCTACGGAAAGTGGAAAGACAAGATCACCCTAGGCATCCGGAACCTGCCGCCCGGATCATACAGCAACGGCGGCGCCGTCTGGCCAGGAGAGAATTACGGCAACACCATCCTCGGATTCGTCCACGTATCCATCGCACCGGCCACGCCCGCCGTCTACGTCGCCGAACTGTGGGCCTCGGACGGAACCGTGGAGCAGACCAACCCCATCCGCATCAACATGCGGGAGGATTGCTGGTCACACGGGAACCCGGATATCTGGCCCTGACAGTCACGCCTTTCCACGCGAGGCAGGCAGCCGACCGGCCACCCGGACGGTGGACCGTCCGTCGACGGCTGAGCGTCGGTGGTACCTCTTCCTGATCGCGTCCTTGGCCGGGGTCAGGAAGAGGCTCGTGTTCGAGGTCCACGCTCACCGTCTCTCGACTCTGTGTTGCCTCTTCGGCGTAACCGCTGGCTGAGCTTTCACTCTGGCCGATGGGCAGCATCCGTCCGCGTCACAAGGCTCTCGTCGGGTGAGTGATGCCGTTGGCGGCATGCCAGGCTTTCCAGGTCTCGGGGCGGAGTCTGCCGCGGTCGGCGACCGGGAGTCCTTGTTCACGTCGCCGAAAGCCCGATTCAGCGCTTCACCGCGACTTGACGGATGGCGGCCTCGGCGGCCGGAGCGCCCACCTAAGGTGACTGTCATCCTCATGCGGACCGAGCCCTCGACGCCCCCGAATCCACAGCACTCGCGAAGGAACAACTTACTGTCGTAGGTCACAGACCATGACCACCGTCTGTCGTCGGTGAGTTCCTTCGGCGTCGGCCCGCCCCGCAGAAGAAGATCTCACCTGCCGGTCAGGTCATCCGGTGCCACCAGCACGGGGGTCGGCCAGCGTGGCCATCGTCTCGAGCAGCGTCGTGTAGACAGGTCCGGGCTCAGCGGATTCCTCCCAGCCCGGCTCCTCCCCGGCCACCGGCTCGGTTTCCGCCGCAGGAAAGAACAGCCACCACAGGTTGTGCCAGGGGTCGAGGAACCGGGCGATGCCGTACCCGCCGTAGAAGGCAGACACCGGAGTGACGACGGTCGCACCGCGTTCGACCGCTCTGCGCATCGTCTCCTCGGGGTCGGCGACGTACACCTGGGTCAGGGCCGGGGTGAACGGCCAGCCGCCCTTGCGGTCAGCGACCATGAGCAGCGAGTTGCCGATCTCGACTTCGGCGTGGATCAGCGTTCCGTCTCCGGCGTAGAAGTCAGGGGTGTGGGCTTCCCTCCGCTCGGTCGCATCGAAGACAGCGATGAGGAAGTCGATGAAGGGCGCGGCTCCGTCAACGACAACGAATCCGTTGACGGTGTTCTCGCCCTGGGGTTCGGGATCTTGCTGGGTCATCTCCATGCCGTGAGGCTAGGGATGATTGCGGTCGGTTTGCTGCCGCAATAGCGGCCCGGGGGGCGCCCTGCCGGGTCCGGCTCGTTGGCCTGAACCGCCGCCATGGTGGCCGCCACACTGGAGGAGGCGGCCGGGGGCAGCGCGGAAGGTGCCCGAGCCGGTGCTGCCAGCCGGGCATGTGGTCACGTGTCAGAGCGGCGACAGGGTGTTTCTGTCAGGGGGTGAGGGCGCTGGTGAGATGGGCGGTGATGGCGTCGACGGTCTCCAGGTCCCAGGCTAGTTCGGCGTCGACGAGCAGGCCGAAGTGGTCTTCGATGTCGACGCTGAGGGTGAGGGCGAGAATCGAGTTAAGGCCGTAGGTCTGCAGGGGGGTGGCCGGGTCGATGAGGTCGGCGGGGAGGCTGAGGTAGTCGGCGATCTGGCGGATGAGCCAGGCGCGGATTTCGGTGTCGCTGGTCACAGGATGGTCTCCCTCAGGGCGTCGTTCAGGGCGTCGTTCAGGGCGTCGGTCAGGGCGTCGGTCAGGGCGTCGGTCAGCGGTTCGGGCAGGGGGGCGCCGCGGCCGGTGCGGCGTTCGCCGAGGCGGTGCAGGCAGGCGGGAAGCCGGACGGGGTCGGCGGCCCAGTGGTCGGCGCACGCGCGCGAGGCCAGGGCCAGGAGGTGGTCCTGGGGGGCGTCCTCGCGGTCGAGGAGGTCGGGCAGCGCGCGCAGCCAGGCGCTGTAGGGCGCGTACTCGCCGTCGCGGAGGTAGCCGCGGGCTCCGAGCAGGACGCTGAGGTCGCGCATCGCCTCCCGGACGCAGCGGGCGGTCACCTGGCGGCGGGCGGCGTCCTCGATCGTGCGGGCGGTGACGGCGTCGACGATGAGCAGGTCGGTGTAGGCCCCGGCCAGCAGGGCGCGGGCGTGGGGAAGCTCGGCGACGGTCGTGCCGTACATCCGGCGGGTGCGGGCGAACCGGGCGGCGAGTGCCAGCGACTCGGCCAGGGCGGTGCGGGCCGTCACGGCAGCACCGTCAGGGGCCGGTCGGCGCGGGCCTTGGAGAGGAGGTCGTCCAGGAGGGCGCCGTCCAGTGCGGGGTCGGCGGGTGGCCGCAGGCCGAGCCTGGCCAGCGCCCGTCGCACCACCGCCAGTGGCCACTGTCCGCCGTCCCAGAGCGGCTCGGTGGGCGCCGCCGCCGTGGCCTGCCAGATCTCCAGGGCGGACGCGGCGAGGGCGCAGTGCGCCAGGCGGGCGGCGCTGTGGAAGTGCGCGGCGGCCGGATGCCGCCGCACGCCGGGCAGCCGGGCCAGTTCGTCGGACGCCTGCTCGTGGAGCAGTTGTGCGGCCTGCGCGAGCGGGCCGGGTGGCAGCCGCCGGACGGTCTCGGGCAGGCGGGCCAGCAGTGACAGTCCGTTGCGTGACAGCGGCGTCAGATCGGCGAGGCGCGGGGCGGGTGGTGGCCGGTGCAGGTCGAGGGGGGCGCGGTCGGGGCAGGGCCGGGTGAGGGTGGGGAAGTGGTTGATGATGGCCTGCAGATTGGTCACGGTGTTCCCGTCGAAGATGCCGACGATGGCGCTGTCGCGGGCGGCCTTGCGGAAATGCGGGTCTGCGGCGGCGCCGAGCGCGGCGGTCAGGGCGGAGACGGCGTCGTCGATCCAGGTCGGCACGGTGTACTTGGCGATGGCGCTGATCAGGGCGGCCTCGTCCGGCTGGGTCTGGAGCATGCGGGCGGCGGCGAGGGTGAGCGCTTGGGCGCCGAGCAGGTCGGCGTAGGCGTCGCTGAGGATCTGGCGGGCGGCGGGTCGCTGCCGGGCGGCCAGGCGCAGTGCCTGTTCGCCGGTTCCGGTGGCGAATCCGCAGCACATGGTCCGGGTGATGGTGAGAGTCTTCAGCAGGGTGGGCATCCCGCTGCCGGACGGTCCGATCCTGGCGGATTCGGGAACTTCGGCGCCGCGGAAGACGATGCCGGACAGGTCGAGCCCGCGGATTCCGTGGGTGGGCGTCCTGGGCAGATGGTCGTAGGTGGCCGGGTCGAGGGCGTGCTTGTCGACGATGATCAGGTCGAAGGCGTAGATGCCGGGCCTGGCCGAGGTGCGGGCCAGCATGATTACCATGTCGGATCGGGTGGCGTTGTTGATCGGCCATTTCTCGCCGTCCAGACGGTAGCGGCCCTGCCGGAGCGTCGCGGTCGCCTCGCCGGACAGCAGGTCGCCGCCGTGTGCGCGCTCGGAGATCCCCCAGGCGAGGGTGG
This sequence comes from Nonomuraea sp. PA05, assembly GCF_008086045.1. Classification (GTDB taxonomy): domain Bacteria; phylum Actinomycetota; class Actinomycetes; order Streptosporangiales; family Streptosporangiaceae; genus Nonomuraea; species Nonomuraea monospora. Next base: position 5,329 of record NZ_VSEY01000042.1, read on the forward strand.
TGCCCGCCAGGATGCGGTCGGCGAGCCGGGCCGCCTGCTGCTGCTCGCCGGCCAGCCAGACCGCGGCGGCGGCGCCGAAGGTGATGAAGTGGGCGGCCGCGACGGTCATGTCGGCCCGGGACACCTCGGTGTTGAAGCGGATGAGCTCCTCGTAGGAGGTGAACCGACCGCCGTGCGCCTGCGGGACGTACCACTGTGGCAGCCCCCAGCCGTCGAGGACGCGGCAGGCGGCGGCGGGGTACTCGGCGCGGTCGTCGCGGCCGAGCACCGCGGCGGGCGTGAACTCGCCGGACGCGGCCAGGTGCCGGGCCAGGCCGGTCACGCGCCCACCAGCTCACTGACCCCGGGCTGAAGTGCCTGGTGCAGGGGCCGGAGCTCCCCGCGAAGGAAGAGTTCGCGCATGTGGCGTCGCCTGACCTTTCCACTGGTGGTGCGCCGGATTGCGCCGCGGGTGAGCAGGACCAGGCTCACCGGCACCCCGAACTCCCTGCTCACCCGCCGCAGCACGCTCGCGGCGACGGCGTCGGGCGGCCCGTGGTGCAGCTCCTGTATCAGGACGACGTGCTCGGTGTCGGCCCGGCTCAGCCCGAACGCGGCGGCGGCCCCGGCGCCGGTGTGGGCCTCGTGGGCGGCGTGCTCCAGGTCCTGCGGGTAGAGGTTGCGGCCGTTGACGATGATGAGGTCGCCGTGGCGTCCCGTGACGTACAGTTCGCCGTCCAGGCGGAAGCCCAGGTCGCCGGTGCGCAGGTAGGGGCCGTCGCCGTCGGAGGTGTGGGCGTGGAAGACCTCCTCGGTGGCCGCAGGGTTGCCGTGGTAGCCGCCGGCGACGCTGCTGCCGCTGAGCCAGATCTCACCGACCCGCCCGTCCGGGAGCGGGGCGTGGCTGCGCGGGTCGACGATCCGCATCTCCAGGTCGACCGGGCTGCCGCACGACACCAGCGGTGTTCCGGTGGCCGAGGGGACGGCCCGGTGCGATTCGAGGTGTTCGGTGGCGAAGCCGCGGACGGCCGCTCCACGGCTGCAGGAGGCCAGCAGGGTCGCTTCGGCCAGCCCGTAGCAGGGGTGCCAGGCGCCCGGATCGAACCCGGTGGCGGCGAAGCGCTGGGTGAAGGCGTCCAGCGTGGCCGGGCGTATCGGCTCGGCACCGGTGATCGCCACCGACAGGCCGGACAGATCGAGGCCGGCCAGTTGCTCGTCGGTGACGCGCCGCGCGGCCCACGCGTACCCGAAGTCGGGCGCGACGGTGAGCCCGGCCCGGGAGGAGGTCAGCAGCCGCAGCCAGCGCGCGGGGCGGGTGATGAAGGCGGCAGGCGAGCAGAACGTGAGGTCCGCCCCGAGGTAGAGGGCGGACAGGTGCAGCCCGACCAGCCCCATGTCGTGGTGGTGCGGCAGCCACCCGACCATGCCTCGCCGGGCGGCGGGGCCGAAGAGCCGATCCAGCGTCGCCAGGTTGTGGTGCAGGGCGTCGTGGGTGACGGCGACGCCGCGCGGCTCGCTGGTGGAGCCGGAGGTGTACTGCAGGTAGGCGGTCTCGCCGGGGGCAGGAGGCGTCCAGCGGCCGAGGCCCGGGTCGGGCCCGCTGGGGACGGAGCCCGGCCCGAGAACCGCGGCGGCGCTCGCGTCGCGGCGGATCCGGTCCAGCCGGGCCTCGGCGAGGCGGGCCCCGGCGGGGTCGGGGACCGGGATGGCGAGGACTCCGGCGTACAGGCAGCCGAGGAAGGCGGCGGTGAACTCCGTGCCGGGCGGGTAGGCGAGCAGCACCGCACGGCCGGGCAGCCCCTGCTCGGTGAACCATCTTGCGGCTGCTCTGGCCTGGGCGGCGAGTTCGGCGTGGGTGATCCGGGCCGCGGGCCCGGTGTCGGGCTGGAAGGTGAAGGTCGCGGTCGCGCTGATCCGCTCGTGGAGGATCATGGCCGGGGCAGCCCGTGCCGGACGTACCAGGACACGAGCCGGTCCAGGACGGCGGCGTCCACGTCGGGCGGTTCCGGGCCGATCAGGCGGTCCAGGTTGCCGCGCGGGAACTCGTAGTGGTGGGCCATGTAGGACGTGAGGTATTTGCCACGCATGTTCAACACCGCCTCGAAACGGGTGTACGGACGGTCGGCGATCTCCTCGGGATCGACGGCGACCAGTTCGATGGGCAGATGCTTGTTGATCGTCTCCAGCAGCGCGCCGATGCTGACCGGGGCGGCGTCCACGACGTGGAAGACAGCCGGATCGGGATGGTCGGCGATGCGCATCAGTCGCGGCACGCACCGGTCGATCGGGCTGAGGTGCAGGTTGGCCTTCGGGTGGCAGGGGATGCGGGCGCGCCGGCCGGGGTCGCGGCGGGCGAAGAACCCGACGGTGCGCAGGAAGTCGTACAGGCCGAGGTCCGTGAGCGTCCGGCCGGTACCCGAATGGCCGCACATGGAGGCGAGCCGGGCCACGATCGCGGAGCGGCCGAGCGCGTGCTCGGCGGCTCGCTTGGAGTACTCGTAGTCGTTGCGGTAGGCGGCCGGCTCGCGGGTCGCCGGCCAGTCTTCGGGGACGTCCCGGGTGTCGGAGCCGCACTGGTAGGCGGTGCTGAGGTAGACGAAGCGGGAGCCCGGCCTGGCGTGCCGCTGGAAGGCTGCCATGGCGTGCGCGGCGCCGGTGGTGTTGACGCGGAACAGCTCCGCGCGGCGCCGTGGGAAGTAGCTGATGAGCGCGGCGGTGTGCCAGAACACGCACGGCTCGGCGAAGACCGCGGCCGGGTCGGCCAGGCCGAGGCCGGAGTCGGCGAGGGAGAAGGGCAGGAGCGACGGTTCGGGCCCGGCGGCCAGGCCCAGGCAGTCGCGGGCGTCGGCGAGCCTGCGACGGGTCGTCTCCGGCGCGGCCCTGGCCAGGCCTATCACGCGTTCCCCCCGGTCGATCAGGGCCGCGATCAGGTGCGCGGCGATGAAACCGTTGGCGCCGGTCACTACGTGAGTGCTCATCGTTACTCCCTTCACGAACAAGCTAACAGAGAGTAACGTTTAACTACAGTGAGTAGTCAAACAGCAAAGGGAGGGTCATGCTCAACGCCTTGCAGGAGCGCAAACTGGGGCACCTGTTCACCCTGCTCGACACCGACGACGACGGCGTGCTCGACAGCACCGACTTCACCGCCATCGCCGACCGGCTGGCCACCAGCTTCGGGTTCGCGCCCGACTCCGCGCAGGCCGCCCGCCTGCGCGCCTGCTACGGCCACCTGTGGCAGGGGGTCATGAAGCCCGTCGACTCGGACGGCGACGACCGGGTGAGCCCGGCCGAGTACGCCAGCGGGTTCGGCGCCCACGTCGCCCTGCCGGAGGACGGCTACCTGCGGCACCTCAGCGCCGTCGCCGACGCCTTCTTCGACATCCTCGACGGCGACTCCGACGGCCGGATCGGCGAGACCGAGTACGTCCGGGCGGCCACCAACGCCTTCCGGATGGACGAGGCCGCCGCCCAGGCCGCGTTCCGGCGGCTCGACGCGAACGGCAACGGCTGGCTGAGCCGCGAGGAACTGCACACCGCGACCGAGCAGTACTTCCGCAGCCCCGACCAGACGGCACCGGGCAACTGGATGTTCGGCCCGCTGTGAGACCAGGCGCCGGGCCGGGTCCCGCGCTCGTCGTGGAACCCGGTCCGGCGGCCTCCGCTGAGCGCGACGAAGCGGTGGGCGCACGCAGCCCGACCCGACCGCGGTATCGGACAGTCAAGCCCTTCTCTAAGCTGAAGCCGGACCGCCATTTCGAGTCGACCTGGCCAGCCATCGGGTCCACCGCAGGACCATCCTCGGTGGAAGGCTCGGGCGTTTCCCGGGGGCATTCCTCCCGCACCTGCGGCTGATATCCAGTTGGCAGCAGCCAACGTCGTCGTAATACTGCCGGGATGTTCACCGATGCTGACGCTGCTGCCCTGTATGACCTGCTCAACCCGTGGGACCCCACTCGCCATCCCAGCGACGCGTTCTTCAACGAACTGGTGATGGCTGCGGACGCGGTGCTGGATGTGGGATGCGGCACTGGCAGCATGCTGCACCAGGCGCGAGAACTCGGTCATCGCGGGCGACTTGTCGGGCTCGATCCGGATCTGGCTGCGCTCGATCGGGCTCGGCGACGTACTGACATCGAGTGGGTTGCCGGTGTTGCGGCGGACGCGGCCTGGGATCGCGAGTTCGACTTGGCGACCATGGCCAGCAACGCTTTCCAGTGCTTGGTCAGCGATGAGGAACTGTCCACCTCGCTGGCTGCGATTCGCAGGGCGCTTCGTGACGGTGGCCGGTTCGTGTTCGACACGCGTAACCCCAGGGTGCACGCGTGGGAAGAGTGGAATCCGTCGAACGCCACCGAGGTCGTGGACGGAGCCGGCCGTACGCTTCGCGTGGCTCACCATGTCGAGTCGTTGGTCGGCGGTGTGGTGACGTTCACCGAGACGACCAGCGCCGATGATGGCGCCGTCTTGCGAGTCGATCGTGCGAGTCTGCGATTCCTGGACGTGCCCACGCTGGGGATGTTCCTGAACGAGGCCGGCTTCGAAGTCGAGGCGCACTATGGTGGCTGGCGCCACGAGCCGGTCTCTGATGCCAGTCGCTCGATTGTCACGATCGCACGGCGAGTCTAGCCGCGTCCCGCACGTCATCGGCCTGCACTCGATCCAGGTGTTCGCGCTCACGGTGCTGCGCCCTCGCAGCCCGGATCGGGCTCTTGCGCCATGAACGCGTACGCGCCCAGCTCACCGGGGTCACCATCACCGCCTGGCAGGCCCTGCGCGGCCAGTCGCTGATCCACCCCGACACGGCCACCTGGACCGCGCTCGCGGCGCCGATGGCCCGGCCCATCGCAAGAAGCTCGCGTACGGCGATATGGTGCGTCTCCGTGAGCGTTTCCCGGACCGATCCCGCGCAGGAGAGTGGCAGTGATCTGCATCTGGAGCTCACCGGGAGCGGCGGAGCACGCGTACGCCTGATGCGGGCACTGCGCGAGGCCATCCACTCGGGGCGGCTGGCGCCCGGTACCCGGTTGCCGCCGTACCGCGCTCTCGCGCTCGACCTGGGCATCGCCCGCAACACCGTCGCCGCCGCGTACGCCGAGCTGGTCGAGGAGGGCTGGCTCACCGCGCGTCAGGGTTCCGGCACCCAGGTCGCGCACCGTGCCACGCCGGTGGGGCCGGATCTGCGCCGCGCGCCCGTACGCCCGTCCCGCCCGCGGATCGTGCACGATCTGGCGCCCAGCTCTCCTGACGCGGCCGCCTTCCCGCGCTCGTCCTGGGCCGCCTCGGCCCGGCGGGCGCTGGCCGCCGCGCCCAGCGACGCCTTCGGCGTCGGCGATCCCCGAGGCCGTCCGGAGCTGCGCCAGGCGCTGGCGGACTACCTGGCGCGCACCAGAGGCGTGCGCACCAGGGCGGACCGCATCGTGATCTGCTCGGGGTACGCGCACGGGCTGCGGCTGATGTGCGAGGTGTTGCGCGGGCCGGTCGCCGTCGAGGCGTACGGGCTCGGCTTCCACCGCTCACTCCTGACCGAGGCCGGCCTGACGACCGTGCCGCTCACCGTGGACGCCCACGGCGCGCGCGTGGAGGAGCTCCCGGCCACCGGCGCGCGGGCCGTCCTGCTCACGCCCGCCCACCAGTACCCCACCGGGGGAGCCCTGCACCCCCGGCGTCGCGCGGCGGTCATCGACTGGGCCCGCGCCACCGGCGGCCTGGTGCTGGAGGACGACTACGACGGCGAGTTCCGCTACGACCGCGAACCGGTCGGCGCCGTGCAGGGCCTCGACCCGGACCACGTCGTCTACTTCGGCTCCACCAGCAAGAGCCTGTCACCGGCGCTGCGGCTCGGCTGGATGGCGCTGCCCGGCCGGCTGGTGGACGACGTCCTCGCGGCCAAGGGCCCGCGCGAGTTCTGGTCGGGCGTCACCGACCAGCTGACCCTGGCCGACTTCATCGTCTGCGGCGCCTACGACCGCCAGCTCCGCCACATGCGCAAGATCTACCGGCACCGCCGCGACCTGCTCACGGCCACCCTCGCCCGGCAGGCCCCGCACATCACCGTCAGCGGCATCGCCGCCGGCCTGCACGCCGTGCTCGACCTGCCCCCGGGCACCGAGCAGGCCACCCTCCGCGCCGCCCGCCGCCTCGGCCTCGCCCTGGACGGCCTGGGCCCCTACCGGCATCCCGGCAGCACGATGCCGCCCCGTGACGGCCTGGTCATCGGGTACGGCACACCGCCCGAGCACGCCGTCCCGGCCGCGCTGGAAGCCCTCTGCCTCGCCCTGCCCGACGGAAATTGACCCAAGAAATGCTCGCTCTAATGCACCACACCATGGGCCGATCGCGTCCCTAGCGTGGTGGTCATGACGAACATCGCCATTGCCGAACGAATGAACCTCTCGCGTGTCGCCCCCAGGGTCTTCAAGGCCGTGCTGGCCCTGGACGCCGTGGCCCGCGAAGGGCTGGACCCGGTGCTGGTCGAGCTGGTGCAGATCCGCGCCTCGCAGATCAACCGGTGCGCGTACTGCATCGACTACCACACCGGCGACGCCCGCCGGGCGGGCGAGAGCGAGGCGCGCATCTACCAGCTCAGCGCCTGGCAGGAGTCCAGCCTCTACACCGCGGAGGAGCGCGCGGCCCTGGCGCTGACCGAGGCGGTGACGCTGCTGCCGCAAGGGGTGGAGGACGAGGTGTACGAAGAGGCCGCCCGGCACTTCGACGACAAGCAACTGGCCCAGCTGATCGCGCTGATCTTCACGGTCAACGCCTGGAACCGGATGAACGTGACCACGCGCAAGACCCCCGGCACCGAGTAGCCGCGCCCTTTCCCCTTCCGGCGGGTGGCGGCCGTCCCTTCGCGGCTGCCGTCCGCGCCTTGACCACGCCCGGAAAGGCCGACACTTGTGACCTCCATCGACGTGCGACCTGCGCCTCGCGACACGGTGCGCGGCTGGCTCGCCATCCTCGCCGTGACGCTGGGCATCTTCGCCCTGATGACCTCCGAGCTGCTGCCCGTCGGGCTGCTCACCCCCATCGGCGCCGCCCTCGACCTGTCCGAGGGCACCACGGCGCTCATGGTCACCGTGCCCGGACTGGTCGCCGCCGTCGCGGCGCCGCTGGTCACCGTGGCCACCGCCAGGATCGATCGCCGCCTGGTGCTGGCCCTGCTGATCGGCATCGTGGGCGCGGCCAACCTCGCCTCCGCCTTCGCCACCAGCTTCGCCGTCGTCCTGCTCGCCCGCTTCCTGATCGGCGTCAGCGTCGGCGGCTTCTGGTCCCTGGCCGGCGGCATCGCCCTGCGCCTGGTGCCGGAACGCTACGTCACCCGCGCCACCGCGGTCGTCTTCGGCGGCGTCGAGACCGCCTCCGTGCTCGGCGTGCCCGCCGGCACCCTGGTCGGCGACCTGGCCGGCTGGCGCACCGCGTTCGGCGCCGTCGGCGTGCTCGGCCTGATCTCGCTGGCCTGCATGGTCGTCGTCATGCCGAAGGTGCCCCCGGAGCGCACGATGACCTTCGCGGACCTGCCGCGGGTGCTGCGCGCCCACCAAGCGGTACGCGTCGGCATCGCCATGACCTTCCTGGCCATCACCGGGCACTTCACCGCCTACACCTTCGTCCGGCCCGTGCTCCAGGACGACGGCGTCGCCGACGGCCTGATCAGTGTGCTGCTGCTGGTCTTCGGCGTGGCCGGCATCTGCGGCAACTTCCTCGCCGGCGCCCTGATCACCAACCGCCTGTGGCAGACCGTGTGCGGCATCGGCCTCCTGCTCGCCGCCGCCATGGCCGCCCTCGCGATCGGCGAGCACGACGTCCTCTCGGCGGCCGTGGTCCTCGTCGTCTGGGGCCTCGGTTACGGCGCCGTCCCGGTCACCTTCCAGACCTGGATCCTCAACGCCGCGCCTGCCGCGACCGAGGCCGCGTCCTCCCTGTACGTGTCGATGTTCAACCTGTCCATCGCGCTCGGCGCCCTGGCCGGCGGCCTGGCGGTCGACCTCGCCGGGACGGCGAGCGTGCTGTGGATCGGCGCCGCCCTGGCCGTCCTGGTGCTGCCCCTCGTCGGCGCCACCCGCCGCAGGACCTGACGCCCCCGCTCAGCGTTCGCCGCGCAGAGCGGGGATGATCCGGTGTCCGCTCTGATAGACGAGATTGTGCAGGTCGGCGGTGGCGATGGCGCGCAGCGTGGGCAGCTCGGCGGCGGCCTGCTCAGGGGTGAAGACGTTCAGCGGCCATTGGCCGACGGTGCCGCCCTGCAGGTGCGGGTGGTGGAAACCGGCTCCGTAGAAGGCACGCAGCCGTACGGGGGAGAGGCCGGTGTCACGTTGCGCGGGCCAGGACAACTCCCAGAGCGCGTCCAGGCCGCGTTCCAGGGTGCGGCGCACGCCGGTGGCGCTGGTCAGGCCGGCGTCGAGCAGCAGATGGGTGTTGATCTCGGCCAGGGCCTGCCGGGCGTAGGGGTCGAGGAGCGGCACCGTACGCAGGAACAGCAGCTCCTTGTCCTCGCGGGTGTGCGCGGAGACCGCCGGCGGGTGGCCGTGGGTGCCGTCGCGCAGGTCGGCGAAGTGCCGCAGCAGCGCGGCCAGATGCGGCGGGGGCGTACTGGAAGGGGTCATGGGACTCCTGCCCGTCGGGCCGTCCCGTCCGGGACGAACGTGCCCGGACGGGACGGCTGGGTCGTGGCTTGCTCAGCTCAGGTCGTCGAGTTCGAACGCGTCGGCCATGGCGCGGTAGCCGGCCGCGTTGGGGTGCTTGTGGTCCCCGCTGTCGAACGCGGAGCGCAGCCGTTCGGGGTTCTGCGGGTCGGCGACGGCCTTGTTGAAGTCGACGACCGCGTCGTACTCGCCGGACGTGCGGATCCACTGGTTCAGCCGGTGGATCTTGTCGGCCGACTCGGCGGTGTGGTACTCGGCGCCCTCCATCGGCAGCAGCGTCCCGCCGATCACCTCGATGCCCTGGGCGTGCGCGCGCTTGATGATGGCGCGGTGCCCCGCGATCAGCTCGGCGACACTGCGGTCGGGGTTGGGCTTGAACGTCGGGAGGTCCACCTCGCTGAAGCCGATGTCATTCAGCCCCGCCAGCACGATCAGCGTGCCCACCCGCGGGTTGTCCAGGACGTCCCGGTCCAGGCGGGTGCCGACCTTCTCGCCGTACCAGGCCGAGTCCGACAGGACCATCCCGCCGCCGATCCCGGCGTTGAGCACCGGCCGGGACAGGCCCGCGGCGCTCAGCCGGGCGGCGAGCTGGTCGGGGTAACGGGTGTTGGCGTCGTTGCCGGACCCGAACCCGTCGGTGATCGAGTCGCCGATGGCCACCACCGTGTCACGGCGTACCGGGGCGCCGCTCACCTCGACGCCGGACAGGTAGTACCAGGAATGCGTGCTCTCGCCCTGCTCGAACGCGGCTCCACCGGTGTCGGCCCGCCGGTCGCCGGAGGCGCGGTAGGAGGTGGCGTACCCCTGCAGGTGGGTGGTCGCCGGTCCGGTCGTCTCAGGCAGGTAGAGGGTGACGGTCAGCGACTCCAGCGGCTTGACCCGCAGGCCGGCCAGGTCGCTCACCACCTCGCCGCCCGCCGGGACGACCACTGACCGCGCGCCGCCGCCGAACGTCAGGTGGCGCAGCGTGCCGGGGCTCACCGCGGCTCCCTGGCCGGCTCGCGCGATCGTCGCACCGGCCACCTTCAGCGGTGAGCCGCCGTACTGGTTGGACAGCCGGATCCGCACCTGCGACCCGGCGGCCGTGACGCGCACCACCTGGCGGACGCTCTGGTCGGAGAACCCGGTCTCCGACCAGTTGGGCTCGAAACCGGCGCTCGGTCGCTGCATCGCCGCCGACCAGGCCTCCGTCACCGCGGGCTGCCCGCGGTCCTGCGTGGTCGCGACGGCCGCTCCCGAGGTCGCGAGGACCAGCGCCACGGCCGGCACGAGCATGGTCAGCGGACGTCTCATCGATGACATGGGGATTCCTTCACTCGCTGCTGGATCAACAGCCCGATCCGCCGTCGCCGGGCACGGCGGCGCCGTACGACCGGGACACCACATGGCGTTTCGGGCATGTCCACAATCCGGGGCCGCGCACGTCCGGAACAAGACCGATCTGTAGCGGAATCGGTGAGCGAAACTCATCGATACAGGGTGGCGGGATGGAGCGGCACGAGATCGAGACCTTCTTGGCACTGTCCGAGGAGCTGCACTTCCGTCGTACGGCCGAACGGCTGGGCCTGGCGCAGGGCCGCGTCAGCCAGATCGTCAAGAAACTGGAGCGCGGCATCGGCGCGCCGTTGTTCGAGCGCACCAGCCGTCGCGTGGTGCTGACCCCCGTCGGGCAGCGACTGCGTGACGGACTGCTGCCCGGCTACCAGCAGATCCAGCGCGCCATCGCGGAGGCCAGGGCCGCCGCGCGCGGCGTCGCCGGCACCTTACGCGTCGGGTTCTCCGCTCCGTGGTGCGCCGAGACCCTCATCGCGGCCGCCGACCTGTTCCTCGGCCGCAACCCCGGTCACGAGGTGAACATCACCGAGATCCAGCTCCACGATCCGCTCGGCCCCATGCGTGCCGGGCAGCTCGACCTGCAGCTCACGGAGCTCCCGATCGACGAGCCCGACATCACCGTCGGGCCGGTGGTGTTCCGGGAGCCGCGCGTGCTCATCGTCCCGGCCGCCCACCCCTTCACCGGGCGCGCCTCGGTCTCGCTGGAGGACTACGCCGCCGAGCCAGTGATCTCCATCGGCGGTGCGGTGCCGGACTACTGGCTGGAGTATCACTACCCGTCCAGGACCCCGGCCGGACGCCCGATACCCCCTGGACCGGTTGCCACCTATTGGTCCGAGATCCTGCCCCTGATCAGCTCGGGCAGAGGCGTCTCGCCCTCCAACCTGCGAGCCGCCCGCTACCACGCCTATCCCGGCACCGCCTTCGTCCCGGTGCACGACGCCCCGGCGATCGAGTACGGGCTGCTGTGGCCGGCCGCTCGCGAGAGCGCCACCGTCCGCGAGTTCAGCGAACTCGTCCGCCAGGTGGCCGGCCGCCCACCCGGCGGCGTGGACGGTGAGCCGGGTTCACCGGTCGTTCCCTGATCCGTGACTGTTCGCGACCTTCGGCCGTCGGCAGACTTCTGAGGCGACCACCGCAGGAGGCCGAGGCCACGAGCGGGCGAGCCGGAGCGGTGGTCAGGCGCAGCCCTCCACATGACCCCTGATGGGTGTGTGGCGTCCTGCGAGTCATCGCTGAGCACAGCGGCGGCCACCTCGAAGGGAACCACGCCGTCATGTCCACCACCGCATCGCTGTCATCCCTGGCGCACGAGGCGCCGCCGCGACGTCTGACCGGCCGGCTCAAGGTCGTCCTGGCCGTGCTGCTGGTCGCCCAGTTCATGCTGGCCGTCGACTTCTCGATCCTCAACGTGGCTCTGCCCGTCATCGGCGACGGCCTCGGCTTCTCCCTGGCGAACCTGCAGTGGATCGCCACCGCCTTCGCCCTGTCCGCCGCCGGCTTCACCCTCATCATCGCCCGCGTCGCCCAGGGACTCGCCACCGCCGCCGCCACACCCGCCGGGCTCGCCCTGCTCACCACCTCCTTCCCCGAAGGGCCGCTGCGGCAGAAGGCCCTCGGTTTCAACGGCGCCCTCATGTCCGCCGGGTTCATCGCCGGAGCCGTGCTCGGCGGTGTACTCACCGACCTGCTCTTCTGGCGCTGAGCCTTCTTCATCAACGTGCCCGTCGCCCTTGCCGTGCTCGCCGTCGCGCCCGCCGCATATCGTCTGTCGCGTGAACTGCTCGGCCGGGGCGGCGACGCAGCGGCCGGCCATGCTGTCCCGTGCGGCGGGAAGACGGCATGGCCGGTGCGACGATCACGACCAGTGGGCTGAACTCCTGCGTCCAGCCCACCACACGTCAGCCGACGGCGGTGACGACCCATTCAGGGACGATGACCCCACCGGAGCGCGGCTGGTACCGGGTGCCGAAACGACCGTTACCCAGTCCGGGATAGACCCACAGATCGCGGTCCCCGCTGACGGCGACCAGGTCGGTCTTGCCGTCACCGCTCAGATCCATGGCCGCGACCTTGTAGTTGGTCCAGCCGCTGCCGGCGTGGGTGCGGGCGCCGAGGGTGATGCCGCTCTGGCTCGTGTTGGGATAGAACCAGAGGTCACCGTTGCGGTCGATGGCCATGATGTCGGTGCGGTTGTCGCCGTTGAAATCGAAGGGGAAGGTGCGGTAGCCGGTCCAGCCGCTGTTGCCGATCTGGATCCTGGTGGCACCCGCTGCCCCGTCCGGGTAGTGGAACAGCGTGCCGTTGGCGTTGTGGATGGCGAACAGGTCGGCGTGCGGGTTGCTGTTGGCGTTGCCCGCGGTGAAGGTGTATTTCTCCCAGCCGGAGCCGACATCATCTCTGCTACTGGTGGTCAGATATCCGCCCTTGTTGGGATACATCCACAGAACGCCGTCGGAGCCAGACCTGAGGAGGTCGGCCAGGCCGTCCCCGTCCCAGTCGGTGACGACCCATCCCATGCCCCAACCGCTGCCGATCTTGACCCGGTTGCTGACGCTGACCGTGTTCTCTCCCGAACTGCTCTGGTTCGGATACATCCACAGGTCACCGGCGCTGTCGGTGAGAATGAGATCGTTGCGGCCGTCTCCGTCGAAGTCGTGGTTGTTCTTGGCGGGCGTCAGCGAGACCCTGTTCCAGGTCCGGACCGTGGACAGCACACCGCTGAAGTAGCCGCCGAGGCTCGCGGCGCCGGTCTTGTGCGCGCCTACGCGCAGCGCGCCGGTGGCCTTCCACTTCGTTGTGTGCCGGACACTGGCGACGTTCTGGCCGTTGACCCAGAGGATCACCAGGCCGGAGGCGGCTTTGTAGGTCACGGTGACCTGCGACCAGACACCCAGCGCAGCGCTGCCCGCGGGCGCGACGACGGTGTCCCAGACGGGACTGGCCACGTCCGACTGGCTCATGGCGAAGTGCCAGGCCCCGTTCTGGATCCAGAGCTTGAAGCCGGCGGTGTTGACGCCGTCCTGGGAAAGTACGGTGCCACCGGCGGTGGAGGGGGCGGAGTTAGTGCCCTGGATGGTGGGTTTGGCCCAGGCGCTGAGGCTGAAGTCGGCGTCGGTGGCGACGGCGGGGCCGCCGGCCGCGAGCGTTCCGGTGGTGCGGTCGAACGTGATGGCCGGGCTGTAGGTGTCGCCGGTCTTCCAGGTCGCGCCGGCGGTGGCGGTCAGCGGGAGGCCTGTTCCGGTGAAGGCGCTGTCGGCGACGGTGCCGACCGCGGTGCCCGACGTGGCCGTGGCGGGCAGGTCGGCCAGGGTCCAGGTGTGGTCCGCCGCGGCGGTGGTGATGGAGTTGACCCAGGTCGTCAGATCGTCAGCGCGGGCGGCGGTGAGGGAGCTGTCGCTCCCGGCGGGGTCGGGGCATCCGGCCTGGCCGGCCTGGCTGAGCACGGCGGCGAGCTTGCCGCCGTTGAGTACGGGTGCACCGGCCATCCCGCTGCACACGAGCGGGCCGGTCGCGGTGGTCAGCGTCGTGGCGGTCGCGGCCGTGAACGTGACCTGCGCGGTGCGCTGCTGGTCGTTGGTCCAATCGGCGGCGGTCACCCCGGCGCGGCTGTAGCCGACCGTGGACAGTTCGACACCGGTGGGGGCGGTGGTGGCCAGCGGGATCGGGGTGATCCCTTCGACCGGGGTGGCCAGCCGGGCCAGGACCACGTCGCGGCCGGGGCGCGGGCTCAGCCAGTCGGCCTTGATGCCGGCCTTTCCGGGGAACGTGACATAGGTCGCGCCGGCCGGCGCGCCTTCGGCGAGCTGCGGTTGGTTCGGGTCGGGGGCCAGGCAGCTCGCGGCGCCCAGCACCCAGCTCGGCGCGACCAGCGTCGCGGTGCACTCGCGGCCGTCGCCGGCGAGTTTGCCGACTGCCGCCTGTGCTCCGGTGCCGGGCGCGGGGCCGGTGCCGGCGCGCAGCTGCAGCAGCATGGTGGGGGAGGCGGTCGGGTCGGTGCCCTCGCCGACTTGGGTGTAGCCGTCAGGGTCTACGTTGACGGTGAGGCTTTCGCCGTCGTCGTTGCGTAGTTTGGCGGTCACTTGGTGGCCGGTGCCCTCGCGTAGGCCGTCCCCGCGGATCTCGTACACGCCGGGAACTTCGAGGTTCAGTACGCCGGAGTTGGCGGCTACCCGGAAGCAGACACGGCCGATGCCGTCGGCGCCGATGGCCTCGTCGGTGGTTCGGATCTTCAGCAGGCCGATGTCACCCTGCACCGGCGTGGCGCAGTCGGCCAGCAGGATGTGGCCGTCGCCGGAGATCAGTCTGACGTTCTGCGCCTCCAGGATCTCCGCCGCACCAGGGTAGGGATAGACGCCGTTGTCCACCAGTGACGGAAGCGAGATCGCAGACGCGCCGGCCGCCGCCGGCCAGGCAGCCACCGATAAGGACGCTGCCATCGCTGTGGCGACGCCCAGCGTCACCCAGCGTGGGAATGACTTCATGACCACAAACCTCCGATGTTGCCTGTGCGGAAGTTCCGATAGGCCTGCTGACGCTTGAAGGGTTCACGACCCGTGCACGTTGCTCGCGCCTCTGCGGATATGGAACGAGGCTAGAGAAGCCCGGTATGCCGGTGGTATGTCCGATCATGTCTGGGATTGCCCGGCATTCGAGCATCGTGTGACACTCCGCTGTGCTGAATGGCGGGTGAACCGGATTCGCCTCGTCAGCGCTTCCCGTATGCGAAACCCTTGAGTGGTGATGGAGGCTGCGGTGCAGCTGAATGTGTGTGCGCGGATACCCATACGGTGGCAGGCGGTGATCGCGACATGCACCGTCCTGGCTGTGCTCGCCAGCCTGCTGTACGCGCCGCCGGCGTATGCCCAGGGGACGGTTCCCGCTGATCGCCCCCTCGTGGTGTCGGCCTGGCAGGAGGGCGGTCCGCAGGTCCGATTAGCTGCCGAGGCCGCGTTGCTGGGTTCGGACGCTCAGGTCAGCGCGTTCCTGGATGGCGGATGGGCCCAGGCCCAGCGTCTCGATCAGCGGGAGAATCTTGCGCGGGTCATCAGTAACGGTGGTCCCGCCCTGCGCGCGAAGGCGCAGGCCGCCCTGGACGCGGACGTCGCAGGTGACCAGAACGCGATCCCCACGTTCCTGAAGAGCGGTTGGCAGGGCCCGTCGGACATCGACACCCGGGTGTCGGTGAACCAGCTGATGGCCTCCGGCGGCGATCAGGTCAAGCAGGCGGCGCAGGCCGTACTGGACTCCGGGACCGCCGAGGAGATGCGGAACTTCCTGGAGTCCGGCTGGCAGGCGCAGTGGAACACCGACCAGCGGCTGCGGATCAACCAAGCCATAGCCACAGGTGGCCCGCAAGTCCGCGCCGCGGGCCAGAAGGCACTGGACGCAGGCGCGCCGGAGGCACTGGAGGCGTTCCTCTCCTACGGCTGGGCCGTGGCCTCGGCGCGGGACGAGGAGACCGCGACCCTAGAAGACCTGCTGGGCCAGGCGAAGGAGGCCAAGGCGCTGGCGGAGCAGGAGACCGCCAACGCCACGAGCGAGGCCGATCGCGCCAGGGACTCCGCAGCCGCGGCGCGCCGGTCGGCGGCGGAGGCCGCTGCCGCGACCGCGGACGCACGCGACAACATGGCTGAGGCGAAGGCGCAGGCCAAGCGGGCGGCCAGGGCGGCGGAGCAGGCGGCTGAGGCGGCGCAGGTGGCCGTTCAGGCTGCGGCTGCGGCGAACCGGGCGGCGCGTGCCGCAGCCACCGCGGCGGCACGCGCCGCGCAGATGGCGTCGAAGGCCAACCAGAAGGCTTCCGAGGCTTATCAGCATGCCGCAGCCGCGGCCGTCGATGCCACTTTTGCGGAGAACGCACGGCAAGCGGCGCAGGCAGCCCAAAGGATCGCCCGGGAGACGGACGAGTTCGCCGAGCTGGTCAACTTGGCGCTCACGGCGGTC
Organism: Nonomuraea sp. PA05; assembly: GCF_008086045.1. Taxonomy (GTDB): domain Bacteria; phylum Actinomycetota; class Actinomycetes; order Streptosporangiales; family Streptosporangiaceae; genus Nonomuraea; species Nonomuraea monospora. The sequence continues at coordinate 21,231 of NZ_VSEY01000042.1, forward strand.
AGGGCCAACTCCCACGCGGTCACAGCGGCTACGGCTGCGGCTGAGAATGCTCTGGCGGCAGCGGCTGCCAATGACGAGGCTGTACGGTACGCCAACGCGGCCGGCGCGAACGCCCAGGAGGCGGTCGCCGCGGCGGCAAGGGCACGGGCCAACGCCGAGCGGGCCGCGCGGGCGGCACGGGCGGCACAGACGTACCTCCAGACGGCCATCGATGCCGCGATCAAGGCGCGAGACGCCGCCATCAGGGCGGCAGCCAACGCCCGGGCCGCGGCCGCCGCGGCCCTCGAAGCCGCCGAGCACGCGGGCGACGCCGCCAAGGCGGCGGAACGGGCCACCGAATACGCCAACCTGGCCACCACGGCCGCGCAGCAGGCGCTGGACACCGCGACCCAGGCAGCCGCGGTCTACGAAGCGGCGCGTGTCGCCGACGCCGAACGCCTGGCGGTGGCCCGGGACGAGGGGTTGGAGACCGCCCGGACAGCCAACGTCGCGTATGAGAGGCAGCAGCGGGCCGCCGACTGGGATGTCGACCAGGCCGCCAAACGCGACGCCGAGACCAACAGGCTCATCGCGGTGGTCCTCGACCCGGCCACCGAGCGAGCGGCCGCGGTCGCGGCCGCTCGCAAGGTCGCGCTCAATCTGGCCGGCGGCCAGAGCGCCTGGACCAAGCAGGCGGCGCTGGGCGCACTGGGCGGCGCCGACGATCTCGTGCTGGAGTTCGTGCGCGCCGGCCTCGCCCGCGCTGAGGCGCAGGACAACCGCATCGCAGTGACCAAGCTGTCGGTGACCGACAACGCCGCCCTGGAGACGGCGGCCATGAACGCCCTGGCCGGCAGCGACCAGACGGTTGCGACCTTCCTGCGTACGCAGAGCTATCCCGGCCGGTACACGGCGGACCGGCTGAAGGTCAACCAGATCCTGGCCGCGGCCAAGACGGCCGGCGATGCCGTGCTGGCGCAGCGAGCCGAGCAAGCCCTTGATGCCGACACGCCGCAGGCGTTGCGAGACTTCCTCGACACCGGCCAGTACACCGCGGCGGTCATCGGTGAGCGGGTGCGGGTCAACCAGATCCTGGCCAGCCCGGACAGCGGGCCGGAGGTGAAGGCGGCAGCGCAGATAGCCTTGGAGGGACCCGCTCCGGGTCTGCGGCAGTTCCTCAGCACCGGACGGTTCACCGCGGCCGAGCGGGACCACGAAACCGCGGTTCACCTCGCTGTGGTCGCCGGCCTGCTGACAAAGATCAGCCAGGCCGCCGAGTCGGCCGTGGAGAGCGCTCTGGAAGCGCAGGCCGTAGCCGCCCGCGCCCGCGACGACGCCGCGTTGGCCGCATCCTACGCTGAGCAGGCGATCGACTCGGCGCAGCGGGCCGCCGGCCACGCCCAGCAGGCCAGGGTGCACGCCGACCAAGCCGCTGCCTCGGTGGAGAAGGCCGCGGCTGCGGTCAAGACCGCCGTCGGGGCGGCCACGAAGGCCAGAACCTCCGCCCACAGCGCCCTCCGGTCGGCCACCTGGGCGATCGCCTCCCACGCGATGGCCGTCGACGCCGCCAACAGCGCCACCCGAGCAGCACGCCTTGCCTACGATTCGGCCATCAACGCCGGTCAGAGTGCCGACGCTGCCGCCAGGGCGGCCGATGCGGTTTCCAAGGATTACGAGTACGCCGCCGGCGCAGAAATCGCCAAATGCGACTTCGAGTACAACCGGGATGACTATGCTCGGCTGGAGGATGCATACGGCTTAGAAGAGGGCCAGTTCTATCGCGACTGCATCTACAATGTCCTCGGGGACCCGGAGGAGCTGGCCACAAGGGTATACCTCAACTCCGCCTTCTGTGACATCTATCCGCAGGACAGCCAGTCCTACGAGAACTGCATTGCCTCCACATCGGCTCCCGGCTTCGAAGCGATACAGGAATACAACCTCACCTTCGAGGCGCTCAGGTACGCGCTCACGATGTTCGAAGTGGGGTGGATGCCGGCCATTGTCGGCTGTCAGGTCACACTGGTCTGCGGAGCAGCACTTACCATCGCCACGGTAGGTGTTGAAGTATATCGTTTCGTCCAGGGCGACCAATCGCTGGCCAAGACGCTGCTCAACGTCGGCACGATCGCTCTTGAATCGCTGGCCGGATATGGGATCGGAAAACTGCTCAGCAGTGGGTTCCGGGCACTCAAGAGGGCCTTCGCGGCTTCCAAGACGGGCACGAGCGCGATATCGGAGATCCGTAGAGGCCTGCTCCAGACCGAGCAAAAGCTGGTACTCGCGCACGTCCGGGCGATGCTTGCCAGCGACTACCCCACGGTCAGGGACACCGCCTTCTTCTGGTCCGGCCGCACGCAGATAGCACCCGACAAGTATGTGAATGCCGGACCCGATCTCGTCGCTGAGATTGCGAAGGCGAAGGGCGGCACCTCGCTCGAAATGCTCATGGACAGCCGTGGGATTCCACAGGCGCAAATTCCGAAAAAGACGGAGTGGGACCCTTGGGAGGTGCCATGGGACGCCATCGAGGACCAGGTCAATGATGCGTGGACCCAGGTCTCCCTGAATTACGCGCGAAACGCCTCCGGCGTGGTCAGGGTGGTGCACGGGACAAGCCTGCGCCCGGGCAACGTCTGGGAGACGACGGAGTTCCCCGCGCTCAAGGCCAATCCCAACGTCACCAAAATAATCAGAATAACCATCGTCGACGCGACTACGCGGACGGAGGAAGTGATCTTCGAGCGATAGTCGACAGAAGACCGTGCTGGTACCCTGTTTCGGTGGAATTTGCGATCAGCGAAGAATGGAAAGAGCGGGTCGTCTACCGCGAACAGGGTGCCAGCTTCACTTTCGACTGCGCCTGGGGCGTCAAGCCTCACACCGTCTTCGTGCCATCCGCCGCATACTGGCCGCAGGCGACTCCGGCCTGGATGCACGATCGGCGGGACGAGATCATCGGTCGCCTCCGCGCTCATTTGGGTGCGCGCTACGTCATCGAGGAGTTCGAGAAGAGCGACACGGGTCCCCGGCCATGGGTGACGGTTCTGGGGGCCCGCCATTCGGATGGGTCAGTTCCCGGCGAGTGGATCGCCGTGCTCATGGATCCCGAAGAAACAGCCACCCCCCACGCCTCCTGGACGCCCGAACAGCGCAGTCGGTTCTTCGCTGATCACGCGGGGCGGGTCGGCGGTGGGTCCACACCGGACGAGGCGGTGGAAGATCTCCGGCAACGGGTCGGCCAGCCCGAATTGCGCTGGGGAACCTGAACGAGACATCCGCGTGCCGCACAGCCACAAGGGCTGCGGCCGGGAACGGTCAGATCCAGTCGGCGACCCTGCGGGGCTCAGGAACACGATTCGTCGCCAGCGCCGGGGTTCGTCGTCTGGTCGGGCCGGGCGTTTCTGGGACAGCGGGCGACTGGTGTTCGGGTGGTGTTGTGCCGTATCAGGTGCCGACGAGCAACCACGCGGCGGATGGGCATCCCTTGACCCTACGCATCCATGCGTTGGCCGACCGGAACACGTGATCCATCCGTGGTCTCGGTGGCTCGGATCGCTGACTCGCAGACCTGGAATCGCCGGTTACTCGGCTGTGAGGCCCGCGTCGTTGAGCCGCTTGATGAAACTGGGCTTGCCCTGGTGCCGTTCGCGCAGACGGGTGAGGCGCTGGGTGAAGGTGGGGGTGTGATCGTCGCGGATGGCCAGGGCGCGCAGGTCGCGGAGGAGTTCGACGGCCTGGTCGTATTCGCGGGGCTTCTTGGTGTCGATGGAGGCTTCCACCACGTCCCACGCGGCGTCGAGGTTCTGGGCGAGCCGGTTCAGGCGCAGTTCCCTGGCCTGCCGCTTCTCTTGCTCCCTGCGGGCCTGCTCTTCGGCGCGCCGGGCCGCCTCCTGCTGCTCGCGGCTGTGACGGCGGGCGGCGGCGGCGTCCAGCAGCTCGGCGACCGTCCGCCCTGTCTCCACCTCCTGGCCGGTGATGCCACCGCCGAACTCGCGCAGCAGTTCCCACCGAACCTTCGCGCCGTCTTCCTCGATCACCCGCAAAGGCAGCGCGTCCTTGCGCTTGGCGGACAGAGCGCCGATCCAGGCGGCCAGGGCCTTTTGATCGTGCTGTACGGGTTGCACCGGAGCGCTGGCCTCGGCGGCTGCCGCGAGCAGGTCGTCGTCCAGGCGCAGAAAGTCGGCCAGGGCCCGTTGTGGTGCGCTGAGCGAGCCTAATCCGGGTGGGATGGGCGGCTCGAGTTCGTCCTCCTCCTCGTAGTCGAAGGCGTCCTCGTCACGCTCCCAGCTCCCGTACGCCGACAGCCAGGCAAGATAGAGCGGCCGCAGGTCACCGGCGGCCAGTTCGGCGCGGATGCCGACGATCGCCGACAGGGAGCGTTCGACGTCGTCTTCCCAGGACTCCTCCTCCGCCTCGCTGGTGAAGTCGAGGATGAGGTGGCCGCCGCTGGTCCAGGTGCTGACCTGCTCGCCGACGCGGTAGCGTTCGGCTTGCTTGGGGTCGAGCACGGCCTTGGGCAGGCGCAGCATGATGCGGTGGGTGCCCCAGTTGGCCAGATACAGGTGGGCGTCGTAGTAACGCTCCATCAGGCGGGACGGGTCTCCGTGGAAGTCGCCCCAGTGGTACTCGTTGGTGAAGCTGCTTGCGGTGATGTGGGCCCGGGTGGACAGGGCGCACCTCGGCCTGCTGCTGGTCGGTGAGCGGCCGGTCGATGGCCAGGAACTCGTAGTACTGGTACTCGCTCACGCTCTCACTCGATCCAGCGTCCGAACGCGCCGGTCCCCTCGGCTCCGGCCGATGACGGGTCGGGCAGCAGCACGTCGAGGATGCCGATCGCCGGCTGGATCGTCAGGGGGCCGAGTCACAGGAGCACACGATACTCCTGCGGGAATCCCTGTGATCACCTTGGCGAGGGCTGCTGGACCGTCAAGGCTGCGCGGGGGTGATGTCAGTGTGCGGGAAGTCCTCGTCTTTGAAAGAGCAGGGGCTGGTCGAGGGCGTAGGCGATGCAGTTGCCCATGTTGAGCTTGCCCTTGGAGTTGTTGCCCTTGCCGTAGGTCTGGTACGCCCGGCGCGCGATCCTGGCCTGATGGGGCGTTCGGCTCGACCATGAGGCCCACCATCTCATTGATGAGCGGTCGACAACTCCCCAGCTATGCCGCCGAACTCGCCAGCATTTCGATTCTTATCGGATGCCACCGGCGACGCTATTCCCTGGAGGGAATCGCGGCACCGCAGGCCGGGGCTGCATGCTGCAGCGCATGAACAACCAACTCGATGTGAAGCTATGGGCTGACCGTTATGTCGCCCAGTGGAACGAGTCCGATCCGGACAGGCGGAGCGCGCTCATCCGTACGCTGTGGGCCGCCGACGGAACCCAGGTACTGGTCAACCCGCCCCAGGAAATCCACGACGCCGCGGTTGCCCTCGCGTTCCCGGTGCCGCCGCTGGAGGCCCGCGGGCACGACGCCTTGAACGCCAGGGTAGCCCGTGCCTATGAGACGTTCGTGTTGCTGCCCAACGTGCTCGGCGTCCGCTGGTCAATGGTATCGACCAGCACGGGGCAGGCCGTCGGCGGCGGCCTGGACATCCTCGCTCTGGACGGCGATGGTCGGCTCCGCACTGACCACCAGTTCATCGGGGTGAGCTGATGCGCTACACCAGAATTGCCCGCACTGAGGACGGCGGATCGGCGTTCGAGGACGGCCAGATCGCGCTCGAACACCGGCATGTCGCCGATGGGGTGCCCGCCATGGCAGTCGGCATGATGCAGTCCGGCGGCGGCGCGCAGTTCTTGCGCAGCGCCGCGTTCGACAGCACCTCACATCCGGCGCCACGCGAGCAGTGGGTGGTGATGCTGCGCGGGATGATCGAGGTAACGGTCAGCGACGGCAGCCGGCGCCGCTTCGGCCCTGGCGACCTGGTGCTTGCCGCAGACACCACGGGAATGGGGCACGTCACGACCGGCGTCGGCGACCCACCGTACGAGGCACTGTTCATCCCAGTCTGACCGGCACATACGGCCCAAGCCGAAAGGCGATGGGTACGGCTTCTCCTGAGTGGTGCGACACGAAGTCTCGGTGCGCTGGACTTCCGGTCCGGCTTGTCGCGTCTGAACGTGACCGCCCGCGCAGGAAGCGCAGCGAGGAGAGCCGGCTCGCGATCCTGACCGCAGCCTGACGATCGAGGGCATCGCGGCCCGCTCCGGCACCGGCAAACAGACCATCTACCGCTGGTGGCCGTCCAAGGCCGACGTGCTGATGGACGCGATGGCCATCAAGGCCGGCCTGTTCATCCCGATCCCCGACACGGGTCGCTACGCCGCCGACCTGCGGGCCTTCCTGGGCGCCGGTCTCGCGCCGGCCCGCCGGCCTGCGCGCTCTCATAGCCGAGGCGCAGATCGACCCCGCGTTCGGCGAACGCGTCCACGCGTCGTTCCTACTGCCGCGCCGCGAGGCGCTCGGCGTTGTCCTGAGCCGCGCCGTGTCCCGAGGATGAGGCCCGCTGTTGGCGGTGTCGAGGAGAACCCGTCGCCCATGACGGGAGAAGTGCGGGGGGCCGCTGTTGCGGGTTCGCGCGCGGGGAGGTGGGAAGCCGTCATCAGTGGATGTGGGAGCCGCCGTTGACGTCGTAGGTGGCTCCGGTGATGTAGCCGGACTCCTCCCTGCACAGGTAGGCGATGAGATCGGCGACGTCCTCCACCCGGCCGGTGCGTCCCGCCGGGATCGCCTCCAGGAGCCGCGCCCTGTGCTCCTCGTCCAGGGCGCCGCCGGTGATGTCGGTGTCGATCAGCCCGGGCGCGACGGCGTTGACCGTGACGCCGGCCGGCCCCAGCTCGCGGGCCAGCGCCCGGGCGAAGCCGAGCTGGGCTGCCTTGGCGGCGGAGTAGGCCACGCCGCCGAAGACGCCGCCGCCGCGCTCGGCCGACACCGACGACAGGAAGACGATCCGCCCGAAGCCGCGCCCGGCCATGCCGGCGGCGACGCGGCGGGTGATGTTGTAGGCGCCGCGCACGTTGACGGCGAAGATGCGGTCCCATTCCGCCCCCGTGACCTGGAGGAATGGGACGGGTGAGGTGATGCCGGCGTTGTTGACAAGGGCCCCGGCGGGCGGCGCGGCGCTGTCGAGGTAGGCCAGCGCGGCCTTGACGGAGCTCTCGTCGGTGACGTCGCAGCCCAGGCCGAACGCCTGGACGCCGTGGCGGTGCGCGACCTGGTCAGCGCTCTCCTTGGCGCCGGCTTCGTCCAGGTCGAGGACGGCGAGGTGCCAGCCGGCGGCGGCCAGGGCGTGGGCGGTGGCGCGGCCGATGCCGCGCGTGGAGCCCGCGCCGGTGACGATGGCGGTCCGATCGGTGATGGGCATGAAGGTTCCCCCGAGGGTCAGGAGCGGGCCAGTTCGGCCCGGATGGTGGTGATGACGGCGCCGGTCGAGAGCCCGTACCTGTCATGCAGGGTGGGCAAGGCGCCGGCGGCCAGAAACTCGTCGGGCAGGCCGATGGGGACGATGCGGGTGCCCGCACCCGCGTAGGCCAAGGTGGCGGCGACGGATTCGGCGAGCCCGCCGATCACGCTGTGGTTCTCCAGCGTGACGACGAGCCGGTCGGGACGCGCCGCGCGCAGGATGGCCTCGGTGTCGAGGGGCTTGATGGTCGGCACGTGCAGGACGGCCGCGTCGATGCGGTCGGCCTCCAGCCGGGCGGCGGCCTGCAGCGCGCGCATGGTCATCAGCCCGGTCGAGATGAGGACGACGTCCCGCCCGGTACGCAACTCGGCGGCCTTGCCCAGCTCGAAGCGGTAGTCGTACTCGTCCAGGATCCTGGGCACGGCGCCGCGCAGGAGCCGTAGGTAGGTGGGGCCGGAGGTGGCGGCGAGGGCGGGGACGGCCTGTTCGATGTCCACGGCATCGCACGGGTCGACGATCGTCAGGTTGGGGCAGCCACGCAGGATGGCCAGGTCTTCGGTGGCCTGATGGCTGGGCCCGTAGCCGGTGGTGAGGCCGGGCAGGGCGCCGACGACGTTGACGTTGAGGCGGGGTTCGGCGATGTCCAGGCAGAGAAAGTCGTAGGCGCGGCGGGTGGCGAACACCGAGTAGGTCGAGGCGAACGGCACCAGCCCGGCCTCGGCCAGCCCGGCGGCGGCGCCGAGCATCGCCTGCTCGGCCATGCCCATCTGGAAGAACCGTCCCGGGTGGGCGTCCCGGAAGACATGCATGTCCGTATATTTCGCGAGATCGGCGGACAGGCCGACGATCTCCGGCCGCTGCTCGGCCAGGCGGGCCAGCGCGTGCCCGAAGGGGGCCGGCGTGGTGCGCTGACCGGGGTCGGCGATCGATGCGATCATCGCCGACGTGGTGAGCCGCTTGGTCGTGGTCATCGGCGCGAGCCCTCCTCCAACTGATCGCGGGCGATCTGCCATTCGTGCTCTTCCACCCGCATGAAGTGCGCCTTGTCGCGGTTCTCCAGCAGCGGCACCCCACGTCCGATACGGGTGTCGCAGATCAGCACGGACGGCGCGTCGCGATGCTCCCGCAGCCGCTCGAACGCGGACAGCAGCGCGGCTATGTCGTTGCCGTCGACCCGCAGCGCGTGCCAGCCGAAGGCGCGCCACTTGTCGGCCACCGGCTCGGTACGCAGGACGCCCGCGGTGGCCCCGTCCGCCTGCAGCCCGTTGACGTCGACGATCGCCGTCACGTTGCCCAGCCCGTGATGCGCGCAGGCCAGGGCGGCCTCCCAGGTGGAGCCCTCATCCAGCTCGCCGTCCGACAGCAGGTTGTACACGCGAGCCGGGTTGCCGGTGTGCCGCAGCCCGAGCGCCAGGCCGCAGGCCACCGCCAGCCCGTGCCCGAGCGAGCCGCCGGAGATCTCCACGCCGGGCGTGTAGGAGGCCATGGCCGACATGGGCAGCCGAGAGTCGTCGCTGCCGTACGTCCGCAGCTCCTCCACGGGAATGACCCCGGCTTCGGCCAGTGCGGCGTACAGGGCGATGGCGTAGTGGCCGATCGACAGCAGGAACCGGTCCCGTTCCGGCCGGCGAGGGTCGTCCGGGCGGTGCCGCAGCTGGCTGCCGTAGACGACGGCGAGGACGTCCGCGACGCCCAGGGCCTGGCCGATGTAGCCCTGCCCTTGCACCTCGGCCATCTGAAGCGCGTACCGGCGGATCCGGTGAGCGGCTGCACGCAGCCGCTGCTCCTCTGTAGTGACGGTGGACGATGAGGTCACCGCGCCGTCCTCCCTTCTTCGGTGTTCGTCGCGAGCTCCAGCGCCGCCACCCTCGCGCGCTCGTCCGGGCCCCAGGTCTCCCGAGTCACCAGCGTGGCGAACAAACCCAGCAGCCCGTACGCGCTGACCAGCGCGGCGGGGCCGATCCAGCCGAACGACGCGTACAGGGCCGTGGCCAGCAACGGCGTGAACCCGGAGACGACCGCGGAGAGCTGGTAGGCCAGCGACGCCCCGCTCGTGCGGGTCCTGGCCGCGAACAGCTCCGAGAACCACGCTCCCTGCACCCCGGCCAGCGAGTTCTGGCAGACCGCGTAGCTGATGACGAACGCCACCACGATCCACGCCGCCGCGCCCGTGTTGACCATCAGGAACATCGGAACGCCCCAGACCAGCGTGATCGCGGTGCCCAGCAGGTACACCGGCCGGCGCCCGATCTTGTCGGTCAGCGCGCCCCAGAGCGTGGTGGCGGCGATGCCGATCCCGGCCGCCAGCATCAGCCCGGCCAGGGTGACGGACCTGTCGGCCAGCTTCTCGCTCGTCAGGTAGGACAGCATGAAGGTCACCGTGACGGCGTAGCCGGCGGTCTCGGTGATGCGCAGGCAGAAGGCGCGCAGCACGTTGCGCCAGTCGTCCCGCAGCACCTGCAGCAGCGGGTTCTTGACGATCTCGCCGCCTTCCTTCAGCTCCTCGAACTCCGGCGACTCCTCGATCTTGAGCCGGATGACGATGCCGACCACGATCAGCACCACGCTGAGCAGGAACGGCACTCGCCAGGCCCACTGCTCGCCGAGCGGGACGCTGATCAGGAAGGCCAGGTTGGCCAGCAGCAGACCGACCGGGAAGCCAGCCTGGGTGATGCCGGTGTACAGGCCGCGTCGCCGCCAGGGCGCGTGCTCGAAGCACATCAGGATCGCGCCGCCCCACTCGGCGCCGAAGGCCAGCCCCTGCACCACCCGCACGGCGACCAGGAGGACCCCCGCCCAGATCCCCACCTGCTGGTACGTCGGCAGCACCCCGATGAGCACCGTCGCGACGCCCATCAGCAGCAACGAGCCGACCAGCACGGGTTTGCGCCCGATCTTGTCACCGAGGTAGCCACCGATGATCCCGCCGAGCGGCCGCACTGCGAACCCGATGCCCAGAGTCGCGAACGAGAGCAGCGTTCCCGACAGTGGATCGCTCGCCGGGAAGAAGACGTCGTTGAAGTACAGGGCGGCGGCGGTGCCGAAGCCGATGAAGTCGTAGGTCTCGATCGTGGCGCCGATCGAGGTGCCGACGGCGACCTTCTTCTTCTCCGGCGTGCCGTCGATCGGATGCCGTGGATGGAGATGCGTGTCAGCCATGGAGTGCTCCAGGGGGTGGGTGGGGAGGGTCATGGCCCGTCCTCACGTCGGCTAACTGCCAACTGTTAACAGTCGGTTGTATGACTGTGGACACCAGCATGGCCTCCTGTCAAGGGAGGATCGATTGAACTGTTAACAGTCGCCACTCGCGCGGCCCCGCATTACGATGGGCACGTCAGCGACCGAAGGAGCGTGCGTGACCAGCGTCGAACCTCTCCCCAGTCTCGACCGCAGCACCCTGCGCGAACGCGCGCTCCAGGCCCTGCGGTCGGCGATCACCTCCGGCCAGTACCGGCCCGGTGACCACCTCGGAGAGGTCGAACTCGCCGCCCGTCTGGGCATCAGCCGGGGCACCGTCCGCGAGGCCCTGCGCCACCTGCAACAGGAAGGCCTCGTCACCCCAGGCCATCGCGGCATGCTCCGGGTCAACACCCTGACTGCCAAGGAGATCCGGGGCCTCTACCAGGTGCGGGCCGCCCTTGAAGGGCTCGCGGTGGCGACCGTCATCAACTCTCCGAACCGCGACGCCGCCGTCCGGACGCTCCGCTCGGCCCTGTCCCGGCTCTCCGCCGACCACGCCGGCCTTCCCGAGCGCGTCGCTGCCGACCTGGGTTTCCATCTGCTGCTGTGTGAACTCGCCGACAATCCCATGCTGGTGGAGTCGTGGAAACACCTGGAAGGGCGCATCCGGGTCGCGATCATGAGCCACGACGCCGCTCAGCTACCGGAGATCATGTCTCATGACCGGCACGCGCCCATCCTGGAGGCGATCGAGCGGGGTGACGTGGCCGCCGCGGTCCAGGTGGTCGAAGACCACATGGCCGCCGCCGCCAAACTCTACGCCGGCGTGTGATCCAGCAAGAGATCATCAGCGGACGGAGGGTGTGCTGGACCTGGCTGATCCTCGCCGTCTGCACCCAACTCCGGCCGGCCCGTCCTTGGAAGGAGCCGGAAATCCGTTACCCCACGTCCTCGACGCACAGGTCTGCAGATCAAGCTCGCTCCTTGCGATGAGTCGTCGCGACGGCCAGGGCCATCGGCGGCGCGGTCATGACGGCCGTCGCCGCGAGCGCGACCCAGGTGGCCGCGTCGGGCTGGATCAGCGACTGGCCGCGCAGTGCCTGCCAGGCGGTGATGGTGAACACCGCGCTGTAGCCCAGGATGACGACTCCGGTGAGCTGGGCGCGTACGCGTTCATGGCGCAAGAACCCGATCCGGCCGCGAGGGCGGTGAGAAGCAGCACCGTGAGCACGAACACCTGGATCGAGTGCAGGCCGATGACGTGCGGACGAGCATGAAATTGGCCATCTTCGCCTCGCGGAAGACGGCCGAGCGCCGAGAAAATGCAGGTCAAATGGGGTCTGGAGTGGTAGGGCGCCCGGGGCTCGAACCCGGAACCTACGGATTAAAAGTCGCAGTTCTCAATGTCGCCCACTATCGGATCGTGTCTTATTGTGTCACGGTGTCATCGGTTGTCCTTGCTCGAAATGCTCAGAAATGCCGATCGGTGTTATGTCGTTTCAGGTGCCGATGAGCAACCAGCGAGCAACCACAGCGTGGATAGCATCCCTTGACCATTGAATCTGTCAGTCTGATTACTGGTCTCGCCTATGACCTGTGCCCTTGAGGAGCCATCAACGATCAGCATCGAGCTACAGGGCGCTCCAAAAAATGCTGGTTTAGCCCTATGCGGCCGGTTTCGATACGGCACAGTTCGTCGAGATGCGGTACGGGCGAAGCTGGAAGTTCCAACCTTGTTGAAGGACGATGGCCGCGATCTCGATGCTCGTCAGCGGCTTTTCATTCCTCAAGTGCAAAATGTCTGACCAGTACAGGTCTCGTTTCTTCAGGGCGCTGAGCAGCAGTTCCACCGTCGTCGGATCGACCGTCAGATCGGCCAATTGTCGCATATGGCGAGCACCGTCTGTCACGATGTGGCCCCATCCGCGCTCGGCGCAGTACGCAAACATGGCTGCAGCCTTGACACGGTTGATGGACGTGGCCATTTCAACATGTGGTTTGACCTCAACGAGAAAGCACCGTTGGTCCTTTGTCACGGCCAGGAGATCGGGATAGTAGGTGTGTTTCTCGCTGCCGAACTGGTAAGGGATGGCCACAGGTTGTTCGCAATACCAGGCGATTTGATCGGCTAGATCAAAGGTTTGAATCACTCGCAGTTCAGCAATTGACTCGTAGGCGACCTTGCGGCCCAGCTTAAGGGAGTCCCATAGGCCGCTGTGTTCCCGTTCACGGATTGAGCGACGTGCCCGTACCTGTCGTGCGTCCGGAAGGCTGCCTCTGGTGGAAGGCCACACAACCGCGGCGAGCAGCCTGGTACAGCGTTCGGTGGCACGCCTTGCCGCACCCGTCTGCCGAAGGTGCTGCCGCTCCCTCTCACGCCGCCGGGCGAGGATGCTGGTGGTCTGCGCAGCGAATTGCTTGCCTTCCTGCAAGCTGTACTTGGCGACTGCGGCCATGAACCGGACGGCCAGGCGCGGATCGGCGTTCGGTAGTGCAATCTCGGAGATGGTGAGCAGAGCTTCAGCGGAATCAACCGAGGACTCGCCGGCCTGTTCCAACGACCGGTGGACGAGGCTTCGGACATGATCGATCGCCCATGGCATCCGGTGCTCGGCCCGCAGCCGCTGCAGGGCCTTCTCCTGAAGCTGACGTGCTCGCTCTTTGCTCACCTCATGTGCTGCACCGACGGTCTCCAGAGACTGCGGCTGATAGTCGTACAAGCCGAGTCTACGGGCGAGGACGTCTCGACGACGGGAGTTGCTGACGCCGCTGATCGCTGCTGCCGGCAACTCTCGAGCGTGGATATGGGTATCTTCATCGGCCGAGCGGAGCGCCTGCCAGCTCAAGTCAACCAGTCCCAGCCCAGGCCAGGAGCATTCCACCACCCACGGCGTCAACAGTAGGCGGCCAGTGTGTTCCAGTAATGCGCGGCCTGCCCGATCGAGATCGCCCTTCGAGTACCTAAGCAGGTCGGCGATCTCCGGTCGGGTATGAAACTCTGCCTGCCGCTCGGCGTCCAGGCTGGTGCCCGTGATGGTCTGCCAGATGTTCAGGACGCGATCGATATGTGCTCGATGCCAGGTGTATGCGTCGAGGGGATCCACACCTTCGCTGGGAGGAATCATTTCGGCCAGGCGTACCTGAAGGGTACTGATGGTGCGTCCGTGCAAGTTCGCAATGTCTGCAAGGGGGATCCCTGCTCGTAGCTCGGCGAGGAGCGTGTTGATTTCCTGCCGTTCCCATCGGGCTCCGTGCCGTGGGGGCAGTACAGCTGTGGCGGGTGGTCGTGTTATTGAGCTGTGGTCTGCCGCTTCAGGCAAAGCGTGCTCCATACCATCGTGAACTATGAGATTGGCTGATCTCGCGGTTTGGAATCAAGTGCTTGGAAGGTTGGTGACGAGCTGTCGTCTTGATAGTGGACCGTCCGGCACATGAGGCTGTGGCTCGCCGGCCTGAGCGCCATCGGGCCGGCACAAGAGCGACGGGTTCATCGGCGGTGTGGCGGGCGCTTCGGCAAGCTGATGAGAACGTCGAGCCCCAGATGCTCCTTGCACAGGTAGACGAGTTCCTCGCACTCGATGAGCTGGATGCGTCCGTGGCGGGAGGCGAAGTCACGGCTGTCCTTGCCGACCCAGGAGGTGGTTACGAGGATGCCTTTGGTGGCGTGCTTGTCCTCCATGACGCCGGCCAGGGCGCGGACTGGTTCGATGCCGACGGTGCTCTTGGTTCGCTTGGCTTGGATAATGCATACACCGCCGAATACTGGGTCTTCGTTGACGGCGACGGCGTCCACGCCGTCGTCGCGGGAGGGCTGGGTGACCCAGCTCTTCATTCCCATGGCTTCGAAGAGTTGGCGGGTCAGGTGCTCGAACTCCGTGGGGGTCATGGCCAGCAGGTCGGGGCGGCTGTCGAGTCCGGCGACGGCGTCGATGCCTTCGACGAACTTGTACTGGGCCAGGAGAGCTTCAAAGTCGACGACTGGACGTACCGCTTCCAGTTCGTACGGGTGCGGTGATACCAGGGCGTTGAGTTTTTGCTTGAGGCAGTGGACGGGGTCGAGGTCGGTCAGCACGAACGTGGAGAACACGTCCCTGGTCGCGGTGACGCTGATGAGGCAGGGCCGGATAGGTTGGCCCGTCGCCCGGTCCTTCGTCGACGCGTGGCCGTTGAAGGTGGCAGTGTCGACGAGGCTGGCGAGGACGGAGCTGAAGACGTCGTGCAGCGTGCGCAGGGAGACCTGGGCGATGAGGTTGCCGTACCGGTCTTTGATCTCCTTGGGAGGGCGGGGCAGGGCGTCGAGCTCATCGCGTGACTGGACGTAGCGGTATCCCCGGGTAGTGGGAATCACGTCCTGGGAGGGGAGTTCATACTCGACAACAAGTTCTTTGGCTTCTGGGCGGTAGATCACTCGTGTCTGGTGCGGAAACGTCTCCGGGTACGGTGAGGCGTCGAGGACCAGGGTGAAGAATTGCGCCACAGCGTCGGAGTCGCCGGCTCGTGCCCTTCGCTCGAAGTCGTCGACCTGGGCGTTATAGTCCTCTGCTTCCTTGCGCTGGCTAACCACCCACTGCTGGTAGGAGCGCCGCCGCTTCTCCAGCTGTTTCTGGCGCTCGGCGACAGCTGCCTCGTAACGCGTCACTTCGCCCTGGTATCTCTGCCGGGCTTCGGCTTCCGCGCGCTCGTATCGTGCGGCGTTGAAGAGCCGGCCGAACACGCCGGGTGGGCGGGGAGCGAACGAAGCCCAGTGCGGCTTGCCAGGCGGAGGGGCATCCAGACCCGCAGGGTCGAAGGTGGTCGGCTGAACGGTGCGTTTGAGGGAGGCAAAGGTGAGCTCTGGCCGCCGTCTGACGCCTGTGACGAGCACGGAGTCTAGTTCCTCGACGACGGACTGAAGGTCGGCCGTCGATTCGGCGGCCTCGGACTTGCGGGACTCGACATATAGACGTTTGCGCTCACGCTCGTTCACAGCGGCACGCTGCGCGGCGGCACGCTGAGCACGCACCTGTTCACGTTCTGCTCTGGCCGCTGCCTGAGCTGCTGTTCGGCGGGCCTGCTGCTCCAATCGCTGCTGACGTGCTCGCTCACGCTGCAGTTCGGCCCATATGCCGCGCTTCTTGGCCATGTCCCCTCCGAGCTTGCTGATCTTGTTCAGCACCTCCGTAAGTAACGTAGCGAAGCCCTACGACAGTTTGAAGTGGATAAACTTAATTCACTTTTCGGGCATGCCGATAAAGCGGTCTCGTCATAGCGGGGAGACTGGTGTTTGAGGAGAATCTTTGAGGCAGGGCCAGCCGCTAATAGAACGAGGCGTCGGCGCTGGCTGTATCCATCACTGACGTCGACGTCAAAGAAGCACTTCGCCCCGTTTCCTTAAAGAAGGTGATGCACGATGGGTGGGAACGCGCTGATCGTCTACCGCCGCTGCGGGTGCCAGGGAGCGGAACGGTCTTGTCTGCGATTGGCCGAGCCCCGGCATGGGTCGTGGTACTTCGCGGTCCAGGTGGTCGGCGCAAGCGGACGGCGTGAGCGGGTGCGCAAGGGCGGTTTCGCCAGCGCAGAGGAAGCCGAGCAGGCAGGCGAACAGCTGATTGCGGCTGATCGAGAAGGAGCGGTTGGCGCCACCTGCACCGTGGCGCAGTGGCTTCGGGCCTGGCTCGGCAGCGATCAATCGATCCGCCCGCGGACACGGCAGGGGTATGCCGACCACGTCCGGCTCCATCTCGTCCCCGGCCTGGGGCGCGTGCGGCTGGCGGAGCTGTCGAGCCGGAATGTGCGCCAGCTGTTCAGTGCGCTGGCCCGGCGCCGTAACCGGTATGGGCGGCCGTTGTCGCCGTCGACGTTGCAACGAATTCACGCGACGCTGCGGGCGGCCCTGAACGCGGCGGTCCGTGAAGGGCTGCTGACCAGCAACCCTGCCCGCCACCTGCGGTTGCCGCGACCACGACGTCCTCATGCCGTGGTGTGGTCACAACGTCGGGTAGCGGCCTGGCAGGCCGACGGACAACGGCCGGCAGTGGCCGTGTGGACCACGCAGCAACTGAGAGCGTTCCTCGCGTTCGTTCACGGTGATGCCTTGTTCGCACTGTGGTGGTTGGCGGCGTTGCGCGGGCTGCGTCGCGGGGAACTGGCTGGACTGCGCTGGGTGGAGGTCAATCTGGAGGCCGCCGAGTTGACCGTGGCCCAGCAGTTGATCCAGCACGGCGGTCAGATTCGGGTCGTGCCGCCCAAGAGCGCGGCCAGCCAGCGCACCGTAGCCCTGGACGGTGAGACGGTTCGGCTACTGCTCGAACACGAACGACGTCAGGCCGAACAGCAACAGCGCTGCGGCTCGGAGTGGAACGCCGACGGGTATGTGTTCGTCCGGGGTGACGGCCGACCCATAGCACCGGACTACTTGACGCAAAGGTTCAGGCAGCTTGTGCTGGCCAGCAGACTCCCACCGGTGCGGCTCCACGACCTCCGTCATGGAGCCGCCTCAACCGCGCTGGCTGCGCAAGTGGATCTGCGTACCGTTCAGGGGCAACTCGGGCACGCCAGCATCGTGCTGACCGCGGACACCTACACGTCCGTGCTGCCGGAGCTGTACCACGAGGCGGCGGAGGCAACGGCCCGGCTGGTGCTGACGACGGCGCGCACGACCGCCAGAAAAGTCCGAAGAATCCGGTTGCCCCAGACGTGACCCAAGCATGACCCAGATCAAGAACCAGGATCTTGCACAGACCAGAAACCCAAGGTCGGAGTGGTAGGGCGCCCGGGGCTCGAACCCGGAACCTACGGATTAAAAGTCCGCAGCTCTGCCAATTGAGCTAACGCCCCTCGCACGAGCAAGGGTACAGAGATTACCGCCCTGCCCGCGACGCCTCCATCACCGGTAAGCCGCCATCCCCGTCAGCGCCTCCCCCAGCACCAGCGTATGAATTTCTTGCGTCCCCTCGTACGTCAGGACGCTCTCCAGGTTGTTCATGTGCCTGATCACAGGGTACTCCAGCGTGATCCCGTTCCCGCCCAGGATGCTGCGGGCCTGCCGGGCGATGTCGAGGGCGGCCCGTACGTTGGCGAGCTTGCCGAAGCTGATCTGCCGAGGCTCCAGTTGCCCCGCGTCCTTCAGGGAGCCGAGGTGCAGGGCGGTGAGGCCGGCCTGGGCGGTCCCGACGTACATCCAGGCGAGTTTCTCCTGGGTGAGCTGGAACGACCCGATCGGCTTGGAGAACTGGACGCGGGTCTTGGCGTATTCGACGGCCGACTCCAGGCAGGCGCGGGCGGCGCCGGTGACGCCCCAGACGATGCCGTAGCGGGCTTCCGAGAGGCAGGAGAGGGGGCCGCGCAGGCCGGTGACGCCGGGGAGGGCGGCGGAGGCGGGCAGGCGGACGTCGTCGAAGTACAGGGAGGACGTCACGGAGGCCCTCAGGGACATCTTCTTGTGGATCTCAGGGGCGGAGAAGCCGGGGGTGGAGGTGGGGACGACGAAGCCGCGGATGCCGTCGTCGGTCTGCGCCCACACGACGGCGACGTCGGCGACGGAGCCGTTCGTGATCCACATCTTGGAGCCGTTGAGCACCCAGTCGGTGCCGTCCTTCTTGGCGTACGTCCGCATGCCGGCGGGGTCGGACCCGTGGTCTGGCTCGGTGAGGCCGAAGCAGCCGATGGCCTCGCCGGCGGCCATCCGGGGCAGCCACTCCTCTTTCTGCTCGTCGGAGCCGTACTTCCAGATGGGATACATGGCCAGCGAGCCCTGCACGGACACGAAGGAGCGCAGGCCGGAGTCGCCGGCCTCCAGCTCGCGGCAGGCCACCCCGTACGACACCGCGTCCGTGCCGGCGCAGCCGTACCCCTGGAGGTGCATTCCGAGCAGGCCGAGCGCGCCGAGCTCGGGCGCGAGCTCGCGGGCGGGGAAGACGGCCTGGTCGAACCAGTCCCCTACGTGGGGGAGGACGCGGTCGGCGACGAAGGATCTGACGGTGTCGCGGATGAGCCGCTGGTCAGGGTTGAGCTTGTCGTCCAGGCGCAGCAGGTCGTCCATGGCGGGTCCTCTCGTGCAAGGGGGACTACCAGGGTTCTACCAGGGGCAATCCTGATGTGCGAACACCGGGCCGCCGGGCAGTCTTGAGGCATGAGCGAATACAACGTCAAGAAGCTGCGTCGCACTCACAAGGGTCGGATCATCGCGGGTGTCTGCTCGGGCGTCGGCGAGTTCGTGGGGATCGACGCCAACCTGGTGCGGATCGCGCTGGCGATCGCGACCCTGTTCGGCGGTGCCGGTGTCGCGCTGTACGCGATCGGCTGGCTCCTGATGCCGGACGAGGAGCACGACACCTCGATCGTCCAGGACCTCATCAACAAGCAGCAGAACAAGGCCACCTCGACCGACTGGAGCGGCGAGCAGAAGCCGCAGCAGTGATCAGGCGGCGGCCTCGGCGGGCACCCGGGCGGTCTTGTCGCGGGACTCGGTCCAGATCATGGCCAGCACGGCCGCGCTGATCACCCCGGCGATCCCCGCCAGCGCGACCACCGGCTCAGGGCCGAGTCTCTCCGCCGCGAACCCGCCCACCAGGATGCCGATGCCCTGCACGGCCATCAGCCCCGACTGCACGAGGCCGAACGCCTGCGCGCGACGTTCGGCCGGTACGTACTGGACGAAGGCGGCGTTCGCCGCGAGCTGGTAGGCCCCGCCGATCCCTGACAGCACCCACGCGGCCAGCACCACGGCCAGCGGCGGGCGGATCGCGGTCACGATCAGGGGCGCGCAGCTCAGCATGGCCATCCAGCCCATGAGCCGCAGCCGCCGCTGCGGCGTGACGAACCTGCTGAACAGGAACGCGCCCACGACCGTCCCGGCGGGCATGGCCGCCATCAGCAACCCGGTGATCACGGGTACGGGCAGGTCTCCGGTGGCGAGCCTGGCCGCGTACGGGGCCGCGATGCCCTCGGGCAGGATGTAGAACCCGCACAGCCAGGCGAACAGCACCAGCGTGCGCAGCTTGCGCGAGCCGAACACGAGCCGGGCGCCGCTCGCGGTCATCGACCACATGGACGGCTTCGCCGCTCCCACGCTGGCAGGGCGGCGGCGTACGCCGGAGACCAGGATCAGCGCCGATCCGAGGAACGTGGCGGCGTCGAGGGCGAGCGCGCGGTACGGCCCCATGGTCGCGATGAGCGCTCCGCCGGTGGCGAAGCCGATCATCTGCACGGCCTGGTTGGTCATGTTCTGGAGGGCCGAGCCGATGACGTACGCGTCGCCGTCCAGCACCTCGGGCAGCAGCGCGGCCCGCGCGGCCGAGAACGGCGCGCTGAGCAGCACGACCAGGAACACCAGCGCGCACAGCGCCCAGAACGGCACGCCCGGCACCGCCATCACGCCCACCAGCGCGGCGCGCAGCAGGTCGCAGGCCAGCATGACGCCCCTGCGCGCGAACCGGTCGGCCAGCCCGGCCAGCAGCGGCCCGCCGACGATGGAGGGCAGGTACGTCAGCGCGTACACCGCGGCGGTGGCCAGCGGCGAGCCGGTGCGGTCGTAGACGAGGACGGCGAGCGCCACCTGGGCGAGTTGGTCGCCGAGGAGCGACAGGCCCTGGCCGTACCAGAGAGCCCGGAACTCCTTGACGGCGATGACTTCCCGATATGTGACTTGTCGTGCTTCTCCGGCACGGCGATGCCGTCCCGGCGGCCGTCGCGCCCGCATGGCCCCCACTGGACTCCGCTGTGCCTGACTCAGGGTGCTCGCTATGTGACCTAAGGTGCCCGACGTCAAGGGGTGACCGCAACCGAAAGCAGCCAACCAAAAGCAAAGGGTTACCAGCCCAATTCGTGAAGGCGGGCGTCGTCGATGCCGAAGTGATGCCCCACTTCATGGACGACCGTGATGCGGACCTCGTCGATCACGTCTTCCTCGGTATCGCAAATTTCGCATATGGGATTGCGGTAGATCTCGATCCGGTCGGGCAGAACTGCTGAGTACCAGTCGCCGCGTTCGGTGAGGGGGACACCGGTGTACAGGCCGAGCAGGTGGGGCTCCGGCGGGTCATCGACGACCGTGACGACGACATTACTCATGGCACGCGTGAGATCCGGCGGAATCGTGTCCAACGCCTCGGCCACGAGCTCCTCGAACTTCTCCCGCGAAACCTCAATCACCCTTGCCATTCTGCCCCGCCCGACAGGTAAGCAAGAAACCGTATGAAGTTCGTGCACAGGTCAAAGGCAGTCCTTCGATCGCGCGGCGCGAGGATCGCCGCGGTGCTCCTCGTGGCCGCCGTGGGTGCCTGGCTCGGCATCTTCCTCAGCGGCACCGTACGCGCCCAGGTGGGCCCGGTGGAGACCGGAATGTCCCTCCGCCCGGCTTGGGACGGCGAAACGGTCGTGGACGCCAGCCCGCTCGGCACCCTCACCTTCCAGACCCACAGCGCGCCGCTCCGGCTGCGCATCACCCTCGAGAACATCGACCAGGAACGCGCCAAGGCCTTCCTGGAGGACCCGCGCATCGCCGACCGCCTGCCGGACGTGATCGAGCAGGACCTCCTGGACGGCGTGCGCGCCCTCGTGATCCGCTCACTGCTCTGTGCGGGCGCGGGAGCCCTGATCGCGGTCCTGATGGTCTTCCGGCGTCCGAGAACGGCTCTGGTGGGCCTTCTGGCGGCTTCTGTCGCCCTCGCCGCCACCGGAGCCCTCGCAGCCTTCACGTTCCGGCCCAGCTCGCTCGTCGAGCCGCGCTACTCGGGCCTCGTCGCCGCCGCGCCGTCACTCGTCGGCAGCGCCGAGTCGATCGTCACGCGCTTCGAGTCGTACCGCTCCCAGCTCACCAAACTCGTCACGAACGTCTCGAAGCTGTACGACACGGTCTCCACCCTGCCCCTGTACGACGCCGACCCCAAGACCATCCGTGTCCTGCACATCTCCGACATCCACCTCAACCCGATCGCCTGGAACGTCATCCGCTCCCTCAAGGACCAGTTCGCCGTGGACGCCATCGTCGACACCGGCGACATCTCCGACCACGGCACCAAGGCGGAGAACAAGTTCGTCGACGAGATCGCCGGCCTGGAGGTCCCGTACGTGTTCGTCCGCGGCAACCACGACTCGATGACCACGCAGAAGGCCGTCGAGAAGCAGAAGAACGCCGTCGTCCTGGACGACACGTCCAAGCAGGTCGCCGGCCTGACCATCTACGGCCTCGGCGACCCCCGCTTCACCCCGGACAAGTCCGTGACCGTTGACTCCGACCCGGCCGCGCTCGCCGAGTTCGGCCGCGCCCACCAGTCCAAGGTCGGCAAGGCCGACCTGATCGCCGTGCACGACGGCGAGGTCGGCCGCGGCTTCTCCGGCGCGGCCCCCATGATCCTCGCCGGCCACACCCACGAACGCCGCACCACCATGCTCCCCTCCGGCACCCGCATGCTCGTCCAGGGCTCCACCGGCGGCGCCGGCCTGCGCGCACTCGAACACGCCCAGCCCACGCCCGTCCAGGCCTCGGTCCTGTACTTCGACAAGGAGACCAGACGCCTCCAGGCATGGGACGACATCACCCTCGGTGGCCTGGGGGAGCAGTCGGTGTACATCCAGCGTCACGTGGAGCCCGACCCACAACGTATGATTTCCCCGGAGCCAACGAACGCCCCGTCGCCAACGGGATCGGTCACTGGCACCCCCGCTTCGCCGGTCGCCGGTCCGCCACTTTGGCATCAAGGGCAATCGTCCCCTATGCTTCAGAGGTCCCCGACGGAAGGCGACAGGGAAACCTAAGCCCCCATCGTCTAGCGGCCTAGGACACCGCCCTTTCAAGGCGGCGGCACGGGTTCGAATCCCGTTGGGGGCACCGCGAGCGCCTAGCGCACCCGCAAAACGGCCGGTCGAAGACCACCGAAGAGCTGGTAAGCTAAGCGAGCGCAAACAGAACGAAACGCAAGACGCAAGGTCCTGTAGAGCAGTTTGGAGTGCTCGCCACCCTGTCAAGGTGGAGGTCGCGGGTTCAAGTCCCGTCAGGACCGCTCTGGGTCAGGTAGCTCAGTTGGTACGAGCGTCCGCCTGAAAAGCGGAAGGTCGGCAGTTCGACCCTGCCCCTGACCACCAGCATTGAGCAGTAAAAACGCCCCATCCACGATCATGTGGACGGGGCGTTCGTGTTTCTGCGTGTCTAGCCGAGTGACTACGGTGCCGGGGCGAGGGACTGGCCTTGACATCGCCGGGAACGAGAGCCTGCCGGGCCGCCGGGGTCTTCGCCTGCATGCTCGGCGACGACGACAGATGGACCCTTGATGGCCATCTGGTCCGGCATGAAGGGACCCTGGGCGGACCGGCACTTACCGCGAGCAGGCTAGCTGTGATCCCTTAGCCCTTCTTGACCGCCTCGCTCACCGAAGCCGGTGAGTGCGCCAGGGGACGCCGTGGCCGGGAAGCACCCAGGATGCCAACAGCCCGGTGAGCCGGTCCAGGGAGGACAGTACTGTGGCGGGGTCGTCGGTGAAGGGTGCGGGCTGCGGGCCTGTGCGCCCGGTGAGGACGTGCCGCGTGGTCAGGGCGTCGCCGATGAAACCGCGTCGGCGAGTGGGATGTGCACCGCCACGCTGCCCGGCGAGTGCCCGGGCATGCCCACGATCACCGGCTTGCCTGGCAGGTCCAGGACGTCGCCGTCCCCCACTCGGTGACTTCGCTGACGTAGCGGGTGCGCAGGCGTTCCAGCGGAGGGAGTAGGCGAAGAAGCCGAGCGTCGGGCCGAGACGCATTGGGACCCATCGGGGTCTTGGGCTTTTCTCCGTGCGGGTGCGGACCGCGTCGGCGGCGTGCACGAACACCGGAACTCCGTGTTCGCTGTCGGTGTCGACGAGGTAGCAGGGCACGGTGTCGTTGCCGAAGCGGTGCAGATGGGGCGAGAGTTTCCTAGGTTCCCTTACGAGGCTGGGCGAAGGCGTGCGATAGCTAAAGATGTTTGCGCTGACGACGAACGTCAATAGCCTTCATCGGGAGGACAACGATGCCCACTCCTGAGAAGAACCTCGCGGGAGAAGATCTTCGCTGCGGGACGTGATCTGCTCGGGACAGGCGGCCCACAGGACCCGACGATGCAGAGAGTCGCCGAAAAAGTGGGCGTGCGCGCTCCGTCCTTGTACAAGCACGTCGGCAACCGCGCGGCCCTGATGACCGCCGTCGCCGAGGCCACCGTCCACGACCTGGTGGTCCGGCTGGAGTCGACCGACGGGTCGCTCGAGGCGTTGGTGCGCGGCTTCCGGCAGTTCGCCGGGACCTGGCCGGAGGAATTCCGGCTGATGCACTCCGCGCAAGCACCTCCCGAGGTTCTCGCCCGCGTGGCCGCTCCGGTGCTGCGCGCATCGAGGGAACCCGTGGGCGAACAGGAGGCGCTTGACGCCGCCCGCCTGGTGACGGCCTGGGCCAGTGGCTTCCTCGGGATGGAACTCATCGGCGCCTTCCGGTTCGGGGGCGATATCGACCGCGCCTTCGAGTACGGCCTGGCCGGCATACGCCGCGCACTGACAACCGGTCACCAGAGCAGTGGAACGGCCCCTTGACCTGCCGCTGGGCACGGCCACAACGCCGGCGCAAGGTGGCAGCCCACGGCAGCTTCAGCCGGGCTTGATGAGGGCCATGAGGGCGTCGATCACTTCCGGGGAGTCCCGCAGGACGTCCATGCCCGCGTACTCCTGACTCGTCTGTTCGTGTGACTGCGGAGGCGCCACCCACACGACGCGCGCCATCTCCGCGAGCTCGCCGTGCGACCGCAGCGCGGCGGGATCGGGGACGGGCGCCGCCGCCGAGTAGAGGACGACCGTGGCCGGGGGAGTGAATTCACCCGACTGCAGGTCGCGGTGTACGGCGGTGCTGAGCTCGGCGAAGAGCGCGCTGAATCTCGGCCGGAGGTCCGGCCGTCGCAAGCGCCTGGTGGTCAGCCGGCCCGCCGGTTCCGGGGGGCTGATCGAGAGCCGGGCGGGGTCCGAGAGGATCCGCACCTGGAACGCGGCGTCCATGCGGGCGGCGAGCGCCTGGTCGAGGGCCACCATCAGCGCGCAGCCCCGCTTCCACAGGGCTTTGTCGTCGAGAACGGGGCGGTAGGCGACGGCCAGGTGGACGAGCATCCGCGGACACGGTCCGGCAGGCAGGTGAGCCGGTGGCCGGTGACGGGCGCCGCGCGACCAGGGGAGCCATCGCCGGGGTGACGGAGCGGCCTGCTGCGGCCCAAGGAACAGTGGCGGGATCTCCGCCGGAGAGCGGTTCTTCGCCTCCTGGAGCAGGATGACGGGGTCGTCGGGGGTGCCTAGGCTGAAGCCCGCACTCTTGCGCAACCTGAGCAGGTCGGCTGTGTCGAGGCCGGGTTCGTTCCCGCTGGAGAACTCCAGGAGCAGCGCGTCTGCCCAGTCGCGCAGTGAGGCGACCATCGTCTGCTGGGTCCAGACACCGGAGCGCGGAACGGCGATCTCGAAGCCTGTCTCGCCGGTGAGATCCCGGTGGGCGGCCAGGCCGCGGAGCCGGAGGGGCAGCGCCGCGATCGTGGGGTCCGCCTGGCAGGCGGTCAGGAGCCGGGCGGCGTCGCTCTCGTCGGCGTCGATGACGACGAGGCCGAAGTAGGTGCGGCTCACCCCGCTGATCTGCCGGGTGAGCTCGTCGGCTATTCGTGTCACCGCGTCGGGGCGGACGGTGTCCTCCTTCGGCCTGCGGCCGAGGTCGGCCGCGCGCAGCTCGATGAAGTCGCTGAGGGTGGGGGACATCGAGATCCGGTCGACAGTGTCGTCGATCGGCGCCCCGATGGCTCGGAAGATGTCGGAGTAGCTAGCGACGACGAGCACGCAACCCTGCGACCCGGATTCTTCGGACATGTCGCTCCTACAGGTCGTTCTCATCGGGCAGGGGGGTGACCGGGCGCAACTGGATGGTCGGCGGGGCGTTGTTGCCGTTGGCCTGCGCCGTGGAGGCGTTCGAAGGCAGGGCCGTCTGCAGTCGCGTGCTCCAATCGTGCAGCGAGCGGCCGATCACTGTCTGCATCTCCTTGGCCACGTACTTGTTCACGTCCAGACCGAGCTGCTTCTCCCGCTGCCTCATGTCCTTCTCGATCTCCGTGCGGACCTGCGCGCGGTCCTGCGCGATGATCCGGTCCACGTCGTGGTAGGCCTCGCTCTGGATGATCCGCGAGTTGTCGCGGAGCTGGACCTCGGTCTCGTAGGGGGTGATCGGGCCGAGGTTCATGAGGACCTTCACGGTCACGGGAAGCATCTCGAAGAGCACGAACAGCAGGAACAGCACGAGATGCATGGTGCCCAGCGCGCCGTCCTCCTCGCTGAGCTGGAAGAGCGCCTGGATCTGGGCGGAGATGTTGTTGTTCGCCGTGTTGATCCGGGTGCCCTCGTCCGCTCTGCTCTTGAGCACGGTGTTGATCTCCGCGAGCTGCTTCTCCCAGGTGACCAGGTCGGTGCGCGCCTGCTGCTGCGCTTTGACCAGGAGTTCGTTCCGGTTGTTCGTGATCTCGTTCTGGGCGGTGCGCACACTCGCGTTGGCGGTGGCCAGTTTGCCGGTCACCTTGGCGTAGGCCCGCTGGGCCGCGTCGTACTGGCGCTTCTTGGCCTCGGCCAGCGGGCCGGGGCCCGGCAGGTCGGTGGCCCGGTGACAGCGCGGGCCCTGGCCGTACAGCTCGCACTGCCATTCCTCGTACTTGCGGTCGCGTGCGGCGCGCTTCTTGTCCTGGTCCTTCGTCAGGTCGTCCACGCGTTCCCTGGCGGCCTGCAGTCGCGGGGTGGTCACGGTCTGGGGCAGCTTGCCGCCCAGGGTGTCCTTCGCCGTGGCGATCTTCGCTTCCAGGTCCGTCTTGCGCTGCTTCTCGAACGAGTTTCCCTCCCGCTCCTTCTGCCACGCGGACTCCGCGAGCTGGTTCTTGTGGATCTTCAGCTCGACCTCGGTGTCGAAGATGCGCAGGACCAGCGGGGTGGAGACCACCATGGAGATGATGAGCGCGATGAACAGGCGGGGGAGGGCCAGCGCCAGCAACCGGCCGCGGGTCCTGCTGGAGCCGATGCCGAGCACGAGCATCCGGTCCAGATTGATGATCATGAAGCCCCAGACGATGCCGATGAGCACCGCGACGGCCATGGGCACGTCCAGCCCGTCGTGCATGGCGAACGTCATCGAGACCACGGCGATCAACGCGGTCGTCAGCAGCACCAGGGCCATCTGGATGAACCTGGGTCGTTCGGACGGGATCTGCCGGAGCACGCTCTCGTCGGCTCCGGCGAGTCTTGACAGCAACCTGCTCACGCCGCGGGGTTGGGTCACGGCCGGCCCCCTTCACGCTCGATCTCCTTGAGCCTTTTCCTGATCACCGGTCTGAGTACGGCTGCCATCCCGGTTCCCGCCCGCGCAATGAGATCCGTGACGTCCGCCGAGGCCGTGGCCGCCGAGGCGCCGAAGTCCTGCGGGAAGACCGCCACGGGGTCGGCAGGGACGAGGCTGCGGACGAAGTCGAAGGGCCGGACGTCCGGTATCTCCACCGTGGAGAGCCCCACCGCGATCCTCGGCCGGCCTTCCAGCGTGGCCGCCAGGTTCGGCGGCTGGTACGCGTCGAGCTGCGCCATCTCCGGCCGGGGCAGGTTGATGTCGATCCTGACCTCAGGGACCTCGTACAGCATCAGCCACCCGAGGTCGGCCAGGACGCCGCCGTACTTGTTGTTCGCCTCGACGAGCACGCGTCCGGAGGCGTTCGGCCTGAAGCTGTAACCGCCGGGGTGCGCGGCCGGGTCGACGACGAGCTGCTCGGCGTTCCCGTAGGTGATCACCACCTCCGAGGCGCCGTCGATGTCCCACTCGACCGTCGCGTCCTGGCCTCGGACCACGTAGGGGACGAGTACCCGCAGGTGGCGTACGTCCGGCACCTTGATCCGGGCCATGACGGCCTGCTTCAGGTAGACGTAGAGCTCCTTGGCCGTGGGCCGGGCGGCGGGGTCGTCCGAGATCGCCCGTTCGATCAGGGCCCTGCCCGTGTCGTCGATGCTTCCCGCGGGCAGGCGCCCGATCTTGTCGCTGGTGCTGGCGCCCTTCCCAGGGGTTAGGCAGCGGAGGGTGGCGAGGCCGAGCTTGTAGACGTCGGTCCTGGTGTCCTGGAGCCGCTGCGTGAAGGGTGGCCTGCACTCCGGCGGCTCCCAGTACGGTGTGTGCGCCTGCCGCCGGTTCGCGTCCGACAGGGGTGCGGCGCCGTCGCAGTCGACAAGCAGGATCTTGGGCGGGTCGAGGGCGAACGTCGCGTTGCGGAGGCTGATGTCACCGAAGACCCAGCCATGCCGGTGCAGGCGGCCGATGATGTAGACGAGCTGGGCGAGCATCATCAGGCGCTCAGTGCGCTCGACCGGAGCGAGTTCGAGCCCGGCCGCCTTGCGCGTCGCGGCGCTGGAGATGAGCCAGACCAGCTCCCGCGGCTTGGACGTCGGCAGGCCCGTCTTCTCGTCGTTGATCACGCAGAAGAACTCATCGGGGATCAATCGCATCAGCAGACCCGTGACGGACGAGGTGGAGTCGGCGATCACAACGGCCCGCGGCCACACGGAGTAGACGCCGAGGTTGACGCGGTCGGCTTCGGGGAGGGACTCCAGGAAGGCCACCGCCTGCTTCGCCGTCTGCTCCTGGAGCTGGAACTCCTTGGTGAACTTCTTGTAGGCCAGCGGAGTCGGATCTCCCGGCAGCGTGTAGTCGTTGACCTTGAACACATCGGCGAAGCCGCCGGACGAGAGCAGGGTCAACGACCCCAGCTCCGACTCTTTGACAGTCATCATGGCGAGGCCTCTCCGTCCGGTAAGCCGGGATCCGGCCAGAACGCCACGACGGTGCGGTCGTCCAGGTGCGACTTGCGGCTGAAGGCGGCCTGGGCCGCGAAGGTGAACGGGTCGGGCGGGGCCGTCCACCAGTCCGCCAGGGCTTCCTGGACCTCGCGGGCCCACCGCAGCGGGTTGGCGATTCCGTCGGTCATGAGGAACAGCGCGCCGCCGTTCAGGCGGACCGGCCTTGTCCGGCAGGATCCGTCCCGGTTGGGCAGCGGGCGCACCTTCGTGGTGTGGAACCCGTCCGGGTCCTCTTCCTCCTGGTCGGTGAGGCACAGCCACCGGCGCTCGGGGGTGAGCCAGAGCAGGGCGGAGTCGCCGACCCAGGCCAGCTCGCCGATCCACTCGCCGCCGGTCCATCCGATCGACAGGGCCACCATCGTGGTGGCCATGCCGTCCGCCGCCGGGTCCGCATCTGGGCGTGTGAGGACGAGTTCCGCGTGTGCGCGCAGTTCCTGGTTGGCCTTGTCGACGCAGACCGGCCAGTCGCCGCCGGTCTGGCTCAGCTCGACGAGCCGCCTGCTGACCATCTCCGCCGCCTCATGGGAGCGCCCCAAGGAGCCGATGCCGTCGCAGACCACGGCGATGGCCCGGGTCGTCTCGCAGGGTCGCTCGAACTGGCCCAGGGCGTAGGCGTCCTGACGGGCCTCGGCGCGGGAGCGGTGCCGCAGCCCCCGGATCGTGGCCGCCCGGATCAGGACGCCGGGCAGGGACACGGCGCTCAGCCCGACGTCCGGCAACCCGGGATGCGGCCCGGGAGGGCCGGCGGGCAGTTCCCGCCCCGCCCGCCCGGGATTGCCGATGTCGAAAGGGGACGCCGCGACGCGCGGATCTCCTCTTGTGTCCATGGAGTCAAATCCAGCTGTCGGTGTACTCGGAGTCGCCCTGGGAGATGCCGGAGCCGGGAGCCGGCGCCGCCTGCACCAGGGCCGGGCGGCCTCCGCTCACGCTCATTCCCGAGGAGATGACCGTGTGCATGATCACGCCGATGATGCCCTGCAACGCGGCCTCGACGCCCGTGTTGCGGGCGAGGTACCACTTGGCCTTCTCCGGGGGATAGGCGAGCTTCTTCAGCACGCTCTCAGGCGCGGATCGGTAGCCGAACGGCACGAAGATCGGGTGGGCCTTGTTCCCCTGGCCGGTCCGCTTGTCGTAGGTGAGGGTCTGGTGGAAGGTCTGCTCCCAGTCCGGGTCCGTCGGCGCGCCGTCACTCAGGAAGAAGGCGCACGGCCGGAAGATCCGGTGTCCCTGGCGCTTCAGCTCCTCCCGGTCGGTGGCGATCGCCTGGGCGAGCGTCTGGAAGGCCGCGCTGTAGTTGGTGGCTCCCTCGGGTTGCAGGCGCGGAAGCGCGCTCTCACTCAACTGGCCGAGGGGCATCAGCACTCTCGCCGTACTCGAGAACGAGATGATCGAGAGCTGTACGACGTCGTCGACGGTCGGTTGGTTGACGATGGCCCGGTGGAGCTGACCGAGGTTGGTGTTGAGCGTTTCCATGTCACCGCTCATCGAACCGGAGACATCACAAATGATGTAGAAGGGCATGACTATCTGCCCCTCCTCCACCCGGGTCGATTCCAAGACGCGCTCGTCATCCATTTCGGACGTCCCTTCTTCGAATGGCGCAGGGGTGTCGAACCACAGGAGCCACTTCTCGCGTATCCATTGATGAACGTCTTCTTGGCCGGCGAAGACATAACCGGTAAGCCTCTCCATGGCCTCGGCCGTCATGTCTCCGTTCCGGACGGCTGCCTCCAGATCGCGGGGTAGCCAGGAGAGGTAATAGGGGCGTGCCTTGCCATGCAGCATGCGGGTTGTTTCGTCCGGGTCCTGATCCATGCCACACCACGCCGTGATGAATTCAGCCAGATCTCGGGTGATCATGTGCATTTCCCCCTATCTCTGGGATCCGGTCTTGGGAAAGCAGGTGACGAGTCGCCAGTGGCCGTCGTCCCCCAGTCCCCAGCGAGCGAAGCACGTCGCGTCGTCACCGAAGCTCGTGGTACGCGTCCGCCCGTCGGCGGCCAGGCTTCTGCCGTCTACCCGGCTCCGCCAGTCGGGGCCGAGCGCGTCCCGTAAGGCCGCCTCGCCGAAGATCTTCGGGCGATCCGTACGGCCGGCGTGGTACAGAGCCTCCTGGCGTTGCTTCATCTCCCTGAGCTCGGCCGAGTTCCAGACCGCGTCGGCGCAGCGCAGCAGGTCCCCGTCGGAGCGGCAGAACCGCGTCGCGTCGCGTACCTGGCGTTCCTCCTTGATGCCGCGGGCGTTGACCTGCGTGAGCACCCTGCGGTCGAGTTGCTCCAAGCTCACGTCCCGGTGTTCGGTGAAGGCGTGACCGTCGCCGCGGCGCTCGTCTTCCCGGATCTGGTCGGCGCGTCGCTGATCCCGCCCGTCGTCGCGGTCCCGCCGCGTGTCGTTTCTGTCTCGCATGGCGAGCGCATCACTGCTGGAGGTCGATGAGGAAGGGGCGGTCGGAGATGTCGCGCGCGTGAACGGTCCCCGCGTAGGGGCCGAACGGCGGGGCCATGATCTCGCGCACCCCCAGGATGGGCGCCATCTGCGTGTTGACCGTGTGGCTCGTCGAACGCCCGGCGCTCGCGGTCGAGGAGCCCATCGAGACCGAGGCCGTCTGCACGGGGTGCTCGCCGACCCGCTCCGACATGGCCTCCGCGCTCTTGCGCGAGACGCCGCTGAGGCAGATGAGGGTTCCGCAGTTGGCGAAGACCACCGAGCGCTGGTTCTCGTCCTTGAACTGGCGGGCGTCCTGGACCGCGATGACCATGGCCACGCCCGCGGCGCGGGCCACGCTGAGCACGTTCTCGTAGTCGATCCGGTCGGCGATCTGCGCCGCCTCGTCGAGGACCAGGAGCAGCGGAGCGCCGCCAGGACGGGTGAACCTGTCGTAGGCGCGGTGCAGCAACTGGTTGACGAATAGGCTGGACAACATTTGCGCCATCTGGCCGTCCTGGAGCGGCGCGACGATGGACACGAAGTGCTGGCTGTCGAGGATGTCGGCGAGGCGCAGGTCGAGACGGTTTGTGACGGCGACGACGCTGGGTTTGGCCAGGGCGTCCAGTTTGACGGCGACGCCGGTGACACGCTTGGCGTAGTCGGCGGGGCCGAGGCCCGGCAGGTCGGAGAGCCGGGTGTTGGCCGGGCTCGCCGGATAGCGCTTGAGGGTCTGCTCCAGGCGGTTCTGATCCTTGACGATCTTGAGTAGCTGGGCTGCCGTGATGCTGCCACGCCGTGGGGAGACGCTGACGAGTTCGAGCAGCCCGCGCAGGAGCTGGGAGTCCAGGTGGTAGAAGAACGGGTCGGTGCCCTGCGGCGCGGCACGTCCGAGGATCGAGGTCACCGCCTGGTCGATGGCCCGGTCGTCGTCGAGCTCGGCCAGCCAGCTCCAGCGGAACGAGGTGGCGGGCCGGGTGTAGTCGAGCGTCATGGCGCGCAGGCCGACGCGGGGGGCACCGCTGAGGGCCGCCTTGACGCGTCCGAGGAGGTCGCCCTTCACGTCGATGGTGACGACGCTGTACCCGGCGCGGAGGCCCGCGATGATCCACGGGACGATGAGCCCGGTCGTCTTGCCCGAGCCGGCCGGTCCGATCAGCGCGACATTGTGGTTGATCACCTCGGGCGGCAGGCCGATTGGCTGCCGGGGCCCGCGGGCGGGGTGCACGTAACGGCCGAGCGGGAACGCCGCCCGCTCCAGCGCGGCGGGTACTGTGCGCAAGGCCAGCACGCCGCGGTAGTCGTGGTACGAGCCGCCGGCGCTAGGTGGGGGCGCGGGGTCGCCGGGCGACAGGACACCGCGCCGGGCGCCGCGACCGCGATGGTAGGTGCCCATGGCGTTCGCCACTTGAGTGGCGATGGCCTGGGACACTTTGAACGTCACCTTGATGATCCAGGTGGTGAGCTGCAACCACGCTCTGAACAACTCGGTCATGCGTCACGCTCGTGTTTCCCGTGGGCGGGGATTGCTCCACGCCGCCTTGCCCGCAAGAAATTCGCCCGACCCCGTGGGCTATTGTCCCAATTTTGCCGGGATATCCAGATCTGCTTGATCGAAATGTCCTGGATCGGTGTGTGCTCCAGGTGAAGGGACTTTCTATCAGCCCAATGGCTTGCTTATGGTGCTTAGTGTGACCTTTGTTCGGGGGATATCGATGGGGGGAGGTGTCCGATATGCCCGAGATAGAGGGTACGTGTCGCTTACTCGTAAAAATGCTCTTGGAAGTGCACGAGTATCGGAAACTGTGGCATCGGGAAGTCGCACGCGTACGCAACTCCACCTTGAGTCAGGCGGGTGTCTCCCGAGTGATCGGACGCTACTTGGTCGACTCGGGCATCGTCGCGGAACGGGACGAGGCGGGGCTCGACCGGAGACTCCGCCACCGGGTACGGCGGGCCATGGCCGGCGACGGGCTGACAGTGGAGACCCTGGAATGGTTCATCGCCGCCTTCGGCATCGTCGAGTCGGACGTCGAGCGGTTGTGGGCGACCTACTTCGGTGGCAGGAACGAGCCCGAGGTGGGCGTCGCGCACACCGTCATCAGGGAACGTTCCGTCGCCCAGCGGCAGCGGCATCGGACCATGGCGCTGTTCGAGCGTTACGAGGCCGATGCCAGCGGGGCGATCTTCCGCCGCTTCACCACCCAGATGATTCTGGCGCTGGAGAACGACGTTCGCAGCTACCTGTTCGATCACGAGGCGCACGTGGAACGCATCGTCGTCCACGCCGGCGGCTCGCTGGGGCCCCGGCACGTCTACGGGGAAGGCCTGCACGGCCATGAGATTCTGTTGGACCGTTCCCTCCAGCGCATGCAGCGCACCACGCTGGAGTACCGCACGTACTACCGGACGGTCGCCGGCCCGCCGCTGACGGAGGTACGGCGCTCGGCCCGTGGCCGGACCGAGAACGTGTCCTTCTCGGTCCGCTTCGCGTCGGAGCGGCTGCCCGCCCGCGCCTGGTGGTCCATCTGGCCGGACCAGCTCGAAGGGACCCCGCTCGTGGAGATCCCCGTCCAGGTGAACGCCTCGGCGTGCATCACGCGGGCGTTGCCCTACATCGAGCAGACCGTGGTCGGGTTCCACTGGGAGTGGTGAGGAGGTCTGAGCGGGTGCCCGTTCATGAGTAGAGGCGTGGATCATGAGTGGGCTTGAGCGGGAGAGGTCGGTAGTGTCGCCTTCGACCGGTCGCGGGGGCTGACAGGAAACTGAGGAGGCCGACATGGCCGCTACCGTCGCCGTCGTCACCGGAGCCGCACGGGGTGTCGGGCGCGGGATCGCTCTCGTGCTCGGCGAAACCGGCGCGACCGTCTACGTCACCGACCGCGAGAGCCGCGACCGGCACCACCCCACCCTGCCCGGCACCGTGGAGGGCACCGCCGAGCAGGTGAGCGAGCGGGGCGGCACCGGGGTGCCGGTCCGGGTGGATCATGCCGATGACCGGGCGGTGGAGGCGCTGTTCGCCCGGGTGCGGGAGGAGCGGGGCGGGCTGGACCTGCTGGTGGCGAACGCCTTCGCGGGCAACGCCCTGCCGTTCCGCGGCGGCCCGTTCTGGACGCTTCCGCTCGACCACTGGCACAACATGATCGACGTCGGCCTGCGC
Organism: Nonomuraea sp. PA05; assembly: GCF_008086045.1. GTDB lineage: Bacteria > Actinomycetota > Actinomycetes > Streptosporangiales > Streptosporangiaceae > Nonomuraea > Nonomuraea monospora. The sequence continues at coordinate 55,200 of NZ_VSEY01000042.1, forward strand.
AGCCACCTGGTGTCGGCCTGGTACGCCGCGCCGCTGCTGATCGAGCGGGGCGGCGGCCTGATCGTGCTCACCGGCTACACCGACCCGGACGCCGAGGTGATCGCCGGGCACCTCTTCTACGACCTCGCCATGACGGGCGTCAGCCGCCTGGCCCGGTCGCTCGCCCACGACCTGCACCCGCACCGGGTCACGGCGCTGGCCGTCTCGCCGGGGTTCACCCGTACGGAGGCGATCCTGGCGGAGCTCGGCGAGGGCTTCACGGAGGGCGATCCGGTGGAGTTTCCCGGGCGGGCGGTGCGGGCGTTGCTGGAGGATCCGGACGTGGGGCGGTTCGCGGGCCGGACGCTGCCCGTCGCGGACCTGGCCGAGGAGTACGGCCTCCCGAGGTAGAAGTCCATCCACCGTTCGGTGGGTTCGCGGGTCAGCATGATGCGCGCCCGATCATGGCCGCCAGGTCGATTCGCCTCGGACGCGGCCGCAGGAAGCTTGATCCATGGCAGTCATCGAGGTCACGGACCTGCGCAAGGCGTACGCGGGCCAGACGGTCCTGGACGGGGTGTCGTTCTCCGTGGAGGAGGGCGAGATCTTCGGCATCCTCGGCCCGAACGGCACCGGCAAGACCACCATGGTGGAGTGCGTGGAGGGGCTGCGGCGGCCCGACAGCGGGACGATCAGGGTGCTCGGGCTCGACCCCGTCAAGGACGCGCGTGACGTGCACGAGCGGATCGGGGTGCAGCTCCAGCAGACCCAGTTGCCGGAGAACCTGAAGGTGTGGGAGGCGCTCGACCTGTACGCCTCGTTCTACGCCCGGCCGCGTGACTGGCGGGAGCTGCTGGAGGAGTGGGGTCTGGCGGACAAGCGGAACGCCCGGTTCGGAAAGTTGTCCGGCGGCCAGAAGCAGCGGCTGTTCATCGCGCTGGCGCTGGTGGGCAACCCGGAGGTGGCGTTCCTGGACGAGCTGACCACCGGCCTGGACCCGCAGGCCCGCCGCACGACGTGGGAGCTGATCAAGCGAATCAGGGCGAGCGGGGTGACGGTGGTGCTGGTCAGTCACTTCATGGACGAGGTGGAGGAGCTGTGCGACCGCGTGGCGGTGCTCAGCGGCGGCAGGGTCGTGGCGGTGGACACGCCGTCGGGGCTGGCCGGCGGCGAGCAGCGGATGCGGTTCACGCTGAAGGGGGAGCACCTCCTCGACCTGGCGGACGTGCCGGGGGTGACCGGGGTGTCCAGGGAGGGGAACCGGGTGACCGTCACCGGCAGGGGTGACTTCGCGACGGCGGTCACGGCGCATCTGGCGCGACAGCAGGTGCTGGTCAGTGACCTGCGCATCGACAAGCGGACGCTGGAGGACGCGTTCACCGCTCTGACCGGCCCGTCCTTCTGAGAGAGAGAACGATCATGATGAAGCTCGCCGTCGTCGAGACCAAGCTGCTCACCCGCGACCCCGGGACGCTGTTCTCGTTGCTCATCCCGCTGTTCATCCTGGTGGTGTTCGGCAGCTCGATCGAGCCGGGCGACACCGTGCTGCTGCCGATGGCGCTGGCCATCGCCGTGGGGCTGGTGGGCCTGTACCTGCTCCCGACCACCCTGGCCGGCTATCGCGAGCGGGGGATCCTGCGCAGGCTGTCCATCACGCCGGTGCGTCCCGGCAGCCTGCTGGTGGTGCAGTTGCTGCTGCAACTCGTTCTGGTGGTGGTCGCCTGCGGGCTGCTGGTGACCGTCGCCGGCACGGTGCTGGGCGCGCGGCTGCCGGGCCTGGTGTTGTCCGGTGTGCTGGCGTTCCTGCTCGGTACGGCGAGCATGTTCGCGATCGGCTCGCTGGTGGCGGCCCTGGCGCCGAACGGCAGGGCCGCCAACGGGATCGGCGTGCTGCTGTACTTCCCGATGGCCTATCTGGCCGGGCTCATGCAGCCGGTCGACCAGATGCCGGATATCGTGGCGACTGTCGGGAAATTTACCCCTCTGGGGGCTTTTAGGGAGAGCCTTCAGGACGTCTGGGCGGGGAGTGCTCCCAGCCTCGTGGCCCTGGGCGTGATGGCCGTGTACACCCTGGTCATCGGCCTCGCGGCAACCAAGCTCTTCCGCTGGGAGTGAAGAATGGCCGGTCGCCTCGACCGCTGGGAACGGCTGCTGGAGCGTCAGCTCGCCGCCGCACCGTACGTCCTGCTGGCGATCTCCACGATCCTCAGCCTGCTCACCGGCGGCCGGCCGTGGATCACGGCCGGCCTGGCCGCGCTCGCCGCCGCGTGGCTGTGGCTGGCGCCCCGGGGCGCGGTCTACGTGGCGGGCCTGGTGGTGCTGATCGGGGCACTCTGTACGCAGGGAGCGTGGTTCGCCAGCTTCTTCGGCTTCACCGGATACCTCCACTCCTGGCAGTACCTGAAGGGTAAGTGGCGGTTCGCCGGAGTGAGCGCCACGGCCGCGATCAGCGTCGTGGCCTACGGCGGCGGCCTGCCGGAGCCCACCCCGGTCGCGATCCTCACCTACCTGTTCTTCACCGCCGCCATCGTGGCCGGAGTCGGCCTGTTCAGCTTCGTCGGCGAGGTCACGGCCGAGCGGAGCGACGAGCGCAAACACATGGTGACGCGCCTGGAGCAGACCATGCGGGAGAACGCGGGACTTCAGGCCCAGCTCCTGGTCCAGGCCCGCGAGGCAGGTGTGCTCGACGAACGGCAACGCATGGCCGCCGAGATCCACGACACCCTCGCCCAGGGGCTGACCGGCATCATCACCCAGCTCCAGGCGGCCAAGCAGGGCCAGGACTGGCACCACGTGGACGTCGCGGTACGGCTGGCGCGCGAGAGCCTGGCCGAGGCCCGGCGTTCCGTGAACGCGGTCGGCCCCGGCCAGCTCGACACCGCGCCCCTGCCGGAGGCGCTCGAAGAGATCGTCGGCCAGTGGCGCGAGTTGCACGGGACGCGGGCCGAGTTCACCGTCACCGGTACGGTTCGGCCCATGCACCCAGAGGTCGAAGAGACGCTGCTGCGCACCGCGCAGGAAGCCCTGGCCAACGCCGCCAAGCACGCGAACGCCTCCAGGGTGGGGCTGACCCTGTCGTACATGGAGGATCTGGTGACTCTGGACGTACGCGACGACGGCATCGGCTTCGACCCCAGGCTGACGGCGTTCGGCCTGACCGCGATGCGCAAGCGGGTGGACCGGCTGGCGGGCACCCTGGAGATCGAGTCCGAGGCCGGCGCGGGCACCGCGATCTCGGCCAGCCTCCCGGCGGTGACCCGTGGTTGATCAACAGCGGATCCGGTTGCTGATCGCCGACGACCACCCCATCGTCCGCGACGGCCTGCGCGGCATGTTCGCCGGCGACCCCGGCTTCGAGGTGCTCGGCGAGGCCGCCGACGGCGCCCAGGCAGTCGCCCTCGCCCAGGCGCTGCACCCGGACGTGATCCTCATGGACCTGCGCATGCCGGGGATGGACGGCGTCGCGGCCATCAAGGAGCTCGCCAGGCTGGGCAGCCCGGCCCGTGTGCTCGTCCTGACCACCTACGACACCGACCGCGACGTCATGCCCGCCATCGAGGCGGGCGCCACCGGCTACCTGCTCAAGGACACCGGCCGCGACGAGCTCGTCCGCGCCGTCCGTACGGCGGCGCGGGGCGAGGCCGTCCTGTCGCCGTCCGTGGCCACCCGCCTCCTCGGTCAGGTCCGCACCCCGGCCGACCCGCTGAGCGCCCGCGAGCTGGAGATCCTCCGGCTCATCGCGGACGGCGCGACCAACCGCGAGGCCGCCGCGCGCCTGTTCATCAGCGAGGCCACGGTGAAGAGCCACGTGCTGCACATCTACAACAAGCTGGGGGTCAACGACAGGGCGGCCGCCGTCGCCACGGCCTTCCGGCGCGGCCTGCTCACCGTGGAGGACGGCTGACGGTGAGCAGGCGGCCGTGAAGCTCACTGGGTCGTGCAGACCGTGCCGTTCAGGGTGAAGACGGACGGCAGCACGTTCGGCCCGCTGTAGTTGCCGACGTACCCGATCGTGGTGGTGGCGCCGGTGGCGAGCGACGGGTTGGCCGCCTCGTTCACGGCCTTGACGTCCGACCCGGTCTGCGTCCAGACGGCGCTCCACCCGCTGCCCAGGCTCTGCCACGCGCGGGGCCAGGAGAACGACAGGGTCCAGCCGTTGATCGGGGCGCCGTTGTTGGTGATGTCGATGGAGCCGACGTACCCGCTGGCCCAGTCGGTCTGGTTGGTCAGGCGGACGGAGCAGGAGCTGGTGGCGGGGGTGCCGGTGGTGAAGGTGAGCGGGGGCGAGGGGTCGGAGGTGGCGCCGCCGGTGTCCCTGGCGATCACGTTGACGGTGTAGCGGGTGCCGGGCTTGAGGTTGCGGACCGTGAACGTGGTGCCGCTGGTCTCGCCGAGCTGCTCGGTGATGGCGCCGTTCTGGCGGTGCAGCTCGTACTTGGCGATCGGGCGGGCGCCGGGCTCGGCGGCGGGCCAGGTGATGGTGGCGCTCTTGTCCGTGACGCCGGTGACGGCGGGCTGGCCCGGGGTGCCGGGGCGGCCGGGCTGCGCGGCGGACGGCTTGAGGATGACGGTGGTCAGGGAGAGCGGCGGCAGCGTCTGGGTGGTGGCGGTGCCGGAGGTGGAGGTGGTGATGCTCGTGGCGCCGTTCGTGTGGGTCAGGACGGTGGGCGCGCCGGCGGCCGGGCTGAAGCCGGAGTAGCCGAGCTCGACCGGGTACGACGTGCCGGACGAGGTGTTGATCAGCATGACGGCCAGGTCGCCGTTCGGGCGGCGGGCCGCGTGCGCGGTCACCTCGGGCTGGTCCGTCGCGGCGCGGATGAACCGGTCACCCGGCCGGGCGAACCTGCTGGTTATCTGCAACGCGTAGTAGGGCGCGAAGGGCGTGTTCAGTGCGGGCTCGCAGACGCTGCCGTCGGCGGTGCAGGTGCCGCTCGACAGGAGGCCGAAGTCGCCGTAGTCGGTGTGCCCCTCGACCTCGCTGACGGTGCCGATGCCGTTGTGCACGTTCCACCAGTCCACGGTGAACACGTCGTTGGCCAGCAGCGTCGCATACGCGTCGGCGGCGGCCAGTGCGCCGGGCTGCGTGTTGGTGCCGTTGCTGTTGGATCCGGTGTTGAACTCGGTCATCGCGATGCCGATCCGCTCCGAGCCTGGCCCGGCGTACTCGGCGATCTGCTCGCGGGTGAGCTGGATCATGTCGGGGACGTGCCCGGTCTTGTCGAGGGCGCCGGGGTACCAGTGCAGGATGACGAAGTCGATCTTCGATCCGGCGGTGGACAGCACAGTCTTGTTCCAGGTGCCGCTGTCACCGGCGGCCACGATGGCGTCGGGCCAGTTCGCGGGCGTGGTGAGAACCGCGCCGATCTTGATGGTGGGATCGACGGCCTTCATCGCGTCGGAGTAGGCGACGACGTGGCGGGCGTACTCGTTCGGGCTCTTGTCGGCGTGGTTGTCGGCCTCCCAGGCCGAGCCGTAGTGGCCGTTGCCGTAGTTCTCGTTGCCGATCTCCCAGTACTTGACGCCGTATCCCTTGGTGATGTTGGCGTGCCGCACCCAGGCGGCGGCCTCCTCGGCGGTGCCGGTGCCGTAGTTCGCGGTGACCATCGGCTGCGCCCCGGTACGGCGCACGCCCCGCATGAACGTGTCGAAGTCGGTGTCGGGCGCCACGTACCCGCCGGGGGCGGTGTGGTCGGCCCAGTGGTAGATGTCGGAGTAGGAGCCGCCGGGGTAGCGCAGCACCTTCATGCCCGCGTCCTTGAGCAGGTCCGCGGTCTCGTTCGTGCCCAGGTTGCTGTCCCAGATCGCGTGGTTGGTGCCCAGCCCCGTCTCCGGGACGGTGGCGAGCGCGGCGCGGGCGTTGACCGTCACCTGGACGGCGTCTGTGTCGGCCGCGTGGGCGGCGGGGGCGTTCAAGGCGGTCAGCATCAGCAGGGCTGCTGACGCGGCTCGCAGGGGGATCTTCGGCATCGGCGCACCTCGTGCTGGATTTGCGGGTATTCAGCTCGACGCCTCCTCCTGACCAGGAAGCATCATGATCATGGGTGGTGGCCGCACGGCCGTCAATCGACGCTGAAACTTTCACGCGGAAGGCACGGGATGACGTTCGATCACAATGATCATTACCACGCCAGGCTCCTGCGTCTGGTGCCGGGCGGCGCCAGGACGGCGCTGGACGTCGGCTGCGGCACCGGCCGGTTCGCCCGGCGCCTGGCCGCGCGAGGACTCCAGGTGGACGCCGTGGACCCGGCCGCCGAGGTGATCGAGGCCGCGCAGCTCGCGCCGGGCGTGCGCTACCACCGAGCCGACATCACCGGGATGGACCTGGAAGAGGGCCGCTACGACTACATCTCCTGCCTGGCGAGCATCCACCACGTGCCGTTCGGCACCGTCGCCAGGCTGCGCGACGCGCTGGCCCCCGGCGGCGTCCTGGCCATCCTGGGCTGCTACCCCGAGGTGAGCCGCGCCGACCACGCGTGGAGCCTGGCCGCCGTCCCGGTCAACGCGGTCGCCAGGCTCGCGACGGCGGGCCGGGGCACGCCGAGCCCCGCCCCCGTCAAGCGTCCGGAGCTGCCGCTGACGGAGATCCGGCGGGAGGCGGCCGAACTGCTGCCCGGCGCCACGATCCGCAGGCTGCTCTTCTGGCGTTACCTGCTCGCCTACCGGAAGGGGTGACGGTGGAGCTGCTGCTGTCCCGGCTGCGCGCGGCCGGGTTCGAGGCTCAGTCCGTACGGGCGGCGCCCGGCGGCGTGGTGGCGCTGGCGGGCCTGGCGACGCTGCGCGACGGGTCGCGGGTGTTCGCCAAGACGATGCGCGACGGGCCGCGGGTGCCCGCCGAGACGTCGCGTACGCCCGCCTCTGACCTGTTCGAGATCGAGGCGGCGGGGCTGCGCGCCCTGCGCGAGCTGGGCGGCGTCACCACCCCGCAGGTGCTGGCGGTGACGCAGGACCTGCTGGTGCTCGAACCGCTGCCGCCGCGCCGCGACGACGACGAGCGGTTCTGGGAGGAGCTGGGTCTCGCGGTCGCGGGCCTGCACGCCGCCACGGTGGGGGCGCGGTTCGGCTGGCACCGGGACGGCTGGCTGGGCCGCCTGCGCCAGGACAACACCTGGGACGCCGACGGGCACGCCTGGTTCGCCGAGCGCCGGATCCTGCGCTGGCTGCCGGAGCCGCTGGTGGAGGCGGCGCTGAGCCGCGAGGAGCGCCGGGCGCTCGAACGCCTCTGCGCCGCCCTGCCCGACCTGCTGCCGCCCGCGCCACCGGTGCTCACGCACGGCGACCTGTGGCGCGAGAACATCATGGCCACGACGGCGGGCGGCCCCGCGCTCATCGACCCCGCCGTCTCCTATAGCTGGGCGGAGGCCGACCTCAGCATGTTGTGGTGCTCGCCGCGCCCGCCGGCCGCCCGGCGCTTCTTCGAGGTGTACGCGGCCACCGCGCCCCTGCCGGACGGCTGGCAGGAGCGCATGCGGCTGTACCGCCTGCGCGAGCTGCTGAGCAGCATCGCCCACGACGACGACGCCAGAGCGTGCGCCGAGGCCGTACGGGAGACCGTTCAGTTGTACTTGTAGAGCCTCGTCGCCTTGCGCCGCCCGTGGTCGAACGCCGAGGCCCGGTACATGCTGATGGACAGCTCGCCGTGCTCGGCCTTCCCGCAGGTGCCGACGCCGGCGAGCTGGTGGATCTCGTAGCGGGTGGTGGGGTCGCCGCCCACGAAGTACTCGGCGCGGGCCTGGTACTCGTCGGCGGCGGTGTCGCAGGCGTAGACGAACGTCTTGCGCTCGGCGAAGCAGATGGTGGCGGCGGCCTTCGTGGAGGAGCAGGTCCTGGACTTGGCACGGGCCTCGGCAGGGGTGGTGCGGGTGTCGCGCTTGACCGGATATTTCGCGACGTTCTGGACGGTCTTCCAGCGGCCGTACTTGATCCGGCGGTTGCCCTGGTACAGGGCGGCGCGGAACGTCACGACCTTGCCGATCTCCCGGCTGCCGCGTACCTCGCCCTTGCGGCCCATGTTGTGGATGACGTACACGGTGCCGAGGTAGCCGTTCAGGTAGTACTCGACCGCGGGATGGCGGTGGTCGTCGGCCGTGTCCTCGATCGTGATGCCGGGCCGGTCGCTCCCGTCGGGGCCCACGCAGGCCTCGGCGCCCTTGACCCGCATGCAAACAGGTTCGGCGGTGGTGGCGGCGGTGGACGCGGCGGCCGGTTCGGCCGTCGGCACCGGCGCGGCGGCGGCTGGCGTCTGGACCTGCTGGATCGCCGGGCGAGGCGGCGCGGCCGTGGCCGCCGCCCCGTCGGCGCTGAACGCGGTGGCCATCATCGCGGCCGCCGCGATGACTGTGCGACGTAATGCCACTTGCAACCTCACCAGCCTCACCCTGTCACAGTGACTTTGCCTGGGTGAGACGCGAGGAATGCGGGAAAGGTTCAGATTCGTTCAGCGGTCGTTCAGAGAACGCCCGATGCCGGCGTGCCCCCGATCGAGGACGCCGGCACCGGGATGCCCAGGATCAGGCCGCGCGCCTCTTCGGCGTCACGCTGGCCAGCAGCAGGAGCAGCGCGCTCTGGGCGAGCATGCCGGGGGCGAGCGGCGGCGCCATCCCGACCGACTTCGTCAGTGCGTACCACCACTGGGTGAGCGGCGAGTACGAGTCCCACTGCGGGTCCATCGCCCCCATGCCGTAGTTGACCGACACGTGCGTGTAGACGCCGTACAGCGAGCACAGCAAAACGACCGCCGCGAGCACGCGGGCGACGGTGAGCACCGGTCCTGAGTCGCGCAGGAGCAGCAGCACCAGCGCGACCACCTGGACTGCCAGCGCCACCCAGGGGATGAGCTGCACCGGGCTTTCCCAGTGCCGTTCGAAGGCGAGCTCCAGCGCGGCGCCCACGATGCCGATCGCGACCAGCGCCAGCAGGCCAAGCCGGAGCAGCGTGGTGCCCGGTGAGGCCAGGCGGCGCGACTGCCGCGCGGTCGTCTGAGGGGGAGATGAGGTCATGTGGGGGACCACCGTCCGATGCGAGGGTCTCTTTCGAAGTCGCCTCCAACGTCTCCAGGCATCCTCAGAGGAATCTGGTTGAATTCTGAAGAATTGGTGAGAAGTCAGGTCTGCTCGCGCCGCAACACGGCGTCGAACACCTGCGCCAGCTCGGCCGCGTCCTCGCCCGCGTGGTGCGTGTGCGGGAGTTTCTCCAGGCCGAAGCGCTTCTTGATCTGGCTCTTGTGCGAGCCGGACCACTCCGAACCCGTCACGCCCATCCAGTAACTTCTCAGGTCCACGCCGGACCCGGTCGTGCCGAACGGGTTCCTCCCGGTGAACCGGACGAAGTACCAGTGCACGTACATGCCGTCCCACACCGCCGGCGCGGCCAGGAACACCGGCCGCCCGATCCTGCGGAGCCCGTTCACCCAGCGGGCCGCGGCCGCCATCGCCACCTCGGGCGGCGGCGCCTCGCGCAGCAGCCGGTCGCGGTCGAGCCCCGACACGGCCAGCGCCTCGGGCACGAAGTCATCGGAGATCGGGCGCAGCTCCGTGTAGAACGACAGGTCCGGGCGTCCGGCGACCGCCATGCCGAGCGAGAGCATGCTGTAGGGGCCGGGGATCGGCCCGTCGGCCTCCACGTCCACCGCGACGTACAACTCGGGAAGTTCAGGCACGGCGGCAAGGATAACTGCACGACATCTTCACGACATCCGCACACCGGCCTGGTGGAGTGGGCGGGCCGTCCGGGGTGTGCTCGAAGGGAGACCTGAGGGGGTGCCGCCGGTGGAGAACTGGATCGACCAGCCGATCACCGACCCCGCCATTCCCGAGCGGGACCGTCGGCGCATGACGTCGGCCCAGGACGGGTGGCGTTCCGGGGTGTCGTCGCGCCTGCTCGGCCGGCCGGAGTCCGAGCCGCCGCGCTGGGTGCGGCACCTGTTCGGCCTCGGCGGGTTCTGCGCCGCCGAGTCAGGGGCCTTGCTCGGCCTGATGGCGTTCGACACGGGCCGCGAGAGCACGGGCCTGGCCGCGATGATGATCTTCCTCACCGGGGTGCTGTTCGTCGGCGTCTCCCGGCCGAACCCGGTCGAGCGGCTGGCCCGCAAGCACGCCGGCCGCTACGTCGTCCCCGCCGAGCTGGACGACCCCGCCCTCGACCTGCTGGCCAGGGCCAGGAGGGCGATCAGGGACGTGACCGGCTCCCGGGTGCACCGCCTGGGCCTGCTCGACGCGATCGCCAATGACGTGGTGCTGCCCGAGCGCCTGTGGGAGATCGCGCACCTCGTACGCGTGCACACCGACCTGCGGGCCGAACAGGCACTCGCGCTCACCGAGGTGATCACCCCGGAGCTGACCGCCGTGCTGAAGCCCCAGCAGGACGCGCTGCGCCGCTCGGTGGCGGCGGTCACGGAGCGGGTCTGGGAGCTGGAGGCGTACGCCTCCCGCGTCCGCTCGGCCGATTCCGCGTTACGGGCGAGCGAGCTGCAGGAGAGCAACGGCAAGTACCTGGAGCTGCTGGCCAGGACGGGCGACGAGGAGAGCGTGCGCGCGCTGAGCGCCGAGGCGGACGCCCTGACCCGCACGCTGCGCGAGGCCGTCGCCGTGGGGCAGACCCTGTGATCGGTACGGCCGGGCCGTACCGATCAGCGTCGATACCGCTTCACATGTTGATCATGTGACCCGCGAGCCCGTGGACGGCCTCCTTGACGGCCTCGCCGAGCGTCGGGTGCGCGTGCACGTTGCGGGCCACCTCGTGCACCGTCAGGTCCCACTGCTGCGCCAGCGTCAGCTCGGGCAGCAGCTCGGTCACCTCGGGCCCGATCAGGTGCGCGCCGAGCAGCTCGCCGTGCGTGTTGTCACTGATGATCTTCACGAACCCGGCGGAGTCGCCCAGGCCGTGCGCCTTGCCGTTGGCCGTGAACGGGAACTTGGCCACCTTCACGTCGTAGCCCAGGTCGCGGGCCTGCGCCTCGGTGTAGCCGAAGCTGGCCACCTGCGGCTGGCAGTACGTCGCCCGCGGGATCATCACGAAGTCGAGCTCCATGGTCTCCGCGCCCGCGATCGTCTCGGCGGCGATGATGCCCATGGACTCGGCGGCGTGCGCCAGCATGAGCTTGGCCGTGACGTCACCGATGGCGTAGATGCTGGGCACGTTCGTGCGCCCGCGCCCGTCGACCGCGATCGCGCCGCGCTCGGTCAGCGCCACGCCGGTCTTCTCCAGCCCGTAGCCGTCCACGCGCGGCTGGAACCCGATGGCCTGCAGCACCTTGTCGGCCTCCAGCACCTGCGTCTGGTCGCCGCGGGTGACCGTGACCTTGACGCCGGAGCCGGTGTCCTCGATGGAGTCGACGCGGGTGGAGGTGAGGATCTCGATGCCGAGCCGCTTGTAGCGCTTGGCCAGCTCCGCCGACACCTCCTCGTCCTCCAGCGGCACGACCCGGTCGAGGAACTCGACGATGGTCACCTTGACGCCGTAGTTGTGCAGCACGTACGCGAACTCCACGCCGATGGCGCCGGCGCCCGCGATGATGATGCTGCCCGGCAGCTCCTCGGTGAGGATCTGCTCCTCGTACGTCACCACGCGCTCAGACAGCTGCGTGCTCGGGATCAGCCTGGTGGTGGCGCCGGCCGCGATGATGCAGTGGTCGAAGGTGATCGTCTCACCGTTCACCTGGAGCGTGTTGGCGTCGAGGAACGTGCCCCGCCCGTCGTACTCCGTGATGGCGTTCTTCTTCATCAGGTAGTGAACGCCCTTGACCCGCCCGTCGGCCACCTTGCGGCTGCGCTGGAAGGCCGCGCCGTAGTCGAAGGTGACCTCGCCGCTGATGCCGAAGGTCTTGGCCTCGTTGTGGAAGATGTGGGCCAGCTCCGCGTTGCGCAGCAGCGCCTTGGACGGGATGCAGCCCACGTTCAGGCAGACGCCACCCCAGTACTTCTCCTCGACGACCGCGGTGCGCAGTCCGAGCTGGGCGGCGCGGACCGCGGCCGTGTAACCTCCAGGACCCGCGCCGAGAACGACGACGTCATAGTGAGTGCTCATGAGTCGGACCATACCGCCCGGCTGACTCTGCCCCTGACCTCAGACCTCTACCTTGTACGACAGAGTGAGCTCATCTGCGGGAACACCACGAATTCCCCAGTTGACCTTGGGTGTCTCGATGATGTTGATCTCCACATCCTCAGGATCGAATCCCGATTTGTCGTAGATCGCACGAATCAGTGCCCGCTTGGCGTCGTCACTGCGGCCCGTGAAGCAGAGCACCTCGATGATGAGATACCGCTCACTCCGCTGCGGGCAGACGAAGTCGTCCTCGTCCAGCAGCAGGAACCGGTGGAACCGCTTCTCCTCCGGCATTCCCCACGCCTCCACCAGACACGACTGCAGGAGATCCGAGAGCTCCCGCTGCCGCCCCGCCCACACGTCCCTGCGCCCGTACACCTTCACTTGTCCCATGGTCGGCCAATATAGATGACTGTGATCCGCATACTCCTGGCCGACGACGAAGCCATGATCAGAGCAGGGGTCCGGGCGATCCTGGAGTCCGACCCCGAGCTGGAGGTCGTGGCCGAGGCCGGCGACGGCAGGCAGGCGGTCGACCTGGCCATCAGCCACCACCCCGACGTCGCGCTGCTCGACATCCGCATGCCCCGGCTCGACGGGCTGGCCGCCGCCGCCGAGCTGCGCAGGGCCGCGCCCGGCACGGCCGTGGTGATGCTGACCACCTTCGGGGAGGACGACTACATCGCCAAGGCGCTCGACATCGGCGCCAGCGGGTTCCTGCTCAAGTCGGGCGACCCGCGCGAGCTCATCGCCGGCATCCACGCCGTCGCGGGCGGGGCCGCGTACTTGTCGCCCAAGGTCGCCCAGCGCGTCATCGCGCAGCTCGCCGGCGGCAGGATGTCCAGGGGCGCGCAGGCCCGCGACCGCATCGGCGCGCTCACCGACCGCGAGCGCGAGGTGCTCGCCCTGCTCGGGGCCGGCCTGTCCAACGCCGAGATCGCCCGCGAGCTGCACATCGTGGAGGGCACGGTGAAGGCGTACGTGAGCGCCATCCTCACCCGGCTCGACGTGCGCAACCGCGTACAGGCCGCGATCATCGCCCACGAGGCCGGCTTGGTAGCCTGACCCGTGATGTATCGCCTCGTGTTCTCGCAGGTCTTGCAGCGTCTCGACGCCGAGGCCGTGCACCATTCGACCGTGAGCGCCCTGGCGCTCCTCGCCCGGCTGCCGCTGCTCAAGCGGCTGCTGCACCGGCTGCTCGCCCCGCACGACCCGGCCCTGCGCGTGACCGCGTTCGGCGTGCACTTCCCAGGGCCGCTCGGGCTGGCCGCCGGCTTCGACAAGGACGCCGCCTGCGCGGAGGCCGTCGCCGCGCTCGGCTTCGGCCACGTCGAGGTCGGCACCATCACCGCGCACGGCCAGCCGGGCAACCCGCGCCCCCGCCTGTTCAGGCTGGTGCGACAGCACGCGGTGATCAACCGGATGGGCTTCAACAACGCCGGCGCCGCAGCCGCCGCCCGCAGGCTGCGCCGCACGCGGGGCGTGCCGGTCGTGATCGGCGTGAACATCGGCAAGACCAAGGTGGTGCCCGAGTCCGAGGCGACGGCCGACTACGTGGCGGGCGCGAAGGTGCTCGCCCCGCTGGCCGACTACCTGGTGGTCAACGTCAGCTCGCCCAACACGCCCGGGCTGCGCAACCTCCAGGCGGTCTCGCTGCTGCGCCCCCTGCTCACCGCCGTCAAGCAGGTCGCCGACGCCACACCGCGCCGCACGCCGCTGCTCGTCAAGATCGCCCCCGACCTGGCGGACGAGGACGTCGACGCGGTCGCCGAGCTGGCCCTGGAGCTGGGCCTCGACGGCATCATCGCGACCAACACCACGATCAGGCACGACGGCGAGACCGGCGGCCTTTCTGGCCGCCCGCTCAAGGCCCGCTCCCTGGAGGTCCTGCGCCGCCTGCGCGCCAAGGTCGGCGACCGCCTCACGCTGGTCTCCGCGGGCGGCGTCGAGGACGTGGACGACGTCTGGGAGCGCATCCTGGCCGGGGCCACCCTGGTGCAGGGCTACACGGGCTGGATCTACGGCGGCCCGCTGTGGGCCGCGCGCATCCACCGGCAGCTCCTGCGCCGTGTCCGCCGCCACGGCCTCAAGTCGGTGACGGAGGCCATCGGCCGCACCGCATGAAGCCCTCTATCGTGGGACGGTGATCGAACCAGTCTCCCTCACCGACGACGTCGTCCTCCGCCTCGCGACCGAGCAGGACCCTGAAGCCCTCCACGTGGCCTACGTCCGCAACCGCGACCACCTGACGCCCTGGGAGCCGCGCAGGCCGGAGGAGTTCTTCACCGTGGAAGGCCAGGCCACGCGCCTCAAGGGCCTGCTGGAGCAGCAGGCCGGAGGGCAGGCGGCGGCGTGGGTGCTGGCCGACGGCGACCGCGTCGTGGGCCGCATGACGCTGGCCGACATCGTCCGCGGCCCGTTCCTCAACGCCCACCTCGGCTACTGGATCGACTTCGGCTACCTCGGCCGCGGCCTGGCGACGAAGGCCGTGCGAGAGGTGTGCAGGATCGCCGACGAGGAGCTCGGCCTGCACAGGGTCGCCGCGGCCACGCTGGTGCACAACGAGGCGTCGCAGAGCGTGCTGCGCAAGTGCGGCTTCGAGCTGTTCGGCACCGCACCCCGCTACCTGGAGATCGACGGCCGGTGGCAGGACCACCGGCAGTACCAGCTCATTCTCAACGACCGCCCGGCCTACTGACCTCCCCGCGGCTGACTTTCCCGCGCCCCGCCGACGCGGGATGCGCCCTTCTCCCCGAAGGGACGGGGCCGGCGGTGGCACGCCGGGGGACGTGGCGAGCGGGTCAGATGCTCGGCCGCGTCGACTCCGCGTGGTGGGTCATGGCGTCGATGCGGTCCATCACCTCGGTGACGCGCACGCTCGCGGGCCGGTGCGGGCGGCGCCGCTGCCACGGGCGCGGCCCGTTCGCCGGCCGGTACTCGACGCCGAGCGCGTCCAGCCGCCCCAGGTGCTCGGCCAGGCGCCCGTCGAAGCCGGCCGAGGTCTCGCCCGCCCAGGCCACCTCGGCCAGCGCGCAGGCGCGCGGCCACAGCCGGTAGTCCACCGTGCGGGCGTCGGGCACGCGCTCCGTCCAGAGCTGCGCCTGCACCCCCAGGACGTGGTCCCGCTCCTCCTGCGACCACCCGGCGGGCGCGGGCGAGAACGCCGCCACGTCCGCGACCGAGATCGCGTCACCGATGGCCATCGGCTCGTCGGGGGAGGAGGCCTCGGCGTAGTCGAAGTACAGCGGGAACACCGGCGTCGCCACCACGTCGTGGCCCGCGGCGGCTGCCCGGCGGCCCACGTTCATGCCGCGCCAGGGCATGACGATCGTGTCCTGCCGCAGCCCGCCGCTGACGAACGCCTCGTCCCACACCACGGCCCGCGCGCCCCGCTCGGCCAGCGCGTCCGCCAGCCGCCGCAGGAACCACGCCTGGAGGTCGTTGACGCTCTCCAGCCCGAGCGACTCGCGGTAGGCGTTGATCTCCGCCGACGCCGTCCAGTGGTCGAGCACGACCTCGTCGCCGCCGATGTGCACGTACGGGGTCTCGCCCAGCGCACCGAGCAGCTCGTCGAAGATCGTGGTGAGGAACTCCACGGTCGGCGGCAGCGGCGACAGGATCGCGGGCGAGATGCCCCAGCGGTCGAGCACGTCGTAGCGCTCCCCGGTGGCGCCGAACTCGGGGTAGGCCGCCAGGATCGCCGACGCGTGCCCCGGCACGTCGATCTCGGGCACGACGGTGACGCACCGCGAGCGGGCGTAGGCGCCCAGCTCGGCCAGGTCGTCGAGCGTGTAGTAGCCGCCGTGCGGCAGGTCGTCGTAGGTGTCCGGCTCGCGGTGGTGGTTGGTCGCCGTGCGCGGCCGGTGCGAGGAGACCTCGTGCAGCAGCGGGTACGCCCGGCTCTCCACCCGCCAGCCCTGGTCGTCCACCAGGTGCAGGTGCAGCCGGTTCAGCTTGTGCGCGGCCATCAGGTCGATCAGCCGCATGACCTCCCGCTTGGGGAAGAAGTGCCGCGCCACGTCGAGGTGCAGGCCCCGCCAGGAGAAACGCGGCTCGTCCTCGATCCGCACGCCGGGCACGGGCCACGACCCGCCGCCGGAGAAGCGGTAGGAGGCGTCGGGCAGCAACTGGTGCAGCGACTGCGCCGCGTAGAACGCGCCGGCCCGGCCGCCCGCCGCGATCTCCACGCCGCGGGAGCCGACCGTCAGCCGGTAGGCCTCCTCGCCGAGCCCGGGGTCCCGCCGCACGTCGATCTCGCCGGTGTCGCCGGGCAGCGGGTCGAGCCGGGCCAGGGCCGTGCGCACGGCGTCCACCAGATCGCCGGACACCGTCGCGCCCGAGGTCAGCACATAGGAGGAGGAAAGATCACGAAGCAGTCGCGGGCGAGGAATCATGCTTCGAGATAGTGCTGCAATCCGTTCGCGAGCGCCAGGGCGATCTTCTGCCGGAACTTCGGGTCCTGGAACTTGGCCGCCTCGCCAGGGTTGCGCATGTTGCCGCTCTCGAACAGGACCTTCGGCACCGTGGAGAGGTTGAGCCCGCCGATGTCACTGCGGTAGTCGAGCGCGTTCTTGCCGATGTAGTTGGAGTAGGGGATCCCCGTGCCCTTCCGGTACGCGTCCCGCACGGCGATGCCCAGCTTGCTGGAGGCGCCCACGACCTTGTCCACCGGCCCGTTGATCTTCTTGGGCAGGATGACGTGGAAGCCGCGATGATTGACGTTGTCCGAGCCGTCGGCGTGCACGGAGATCGCGGCGTCCGCCTTGGCCTTGTTGCCGATGGCGGCCCGCTCGGTGATGCAGGGCCCCACACCGTTGTTGCTGGTCCTGGTGAGCTTCACGGTGGCGCCACGGCTTTCGAGGATCTTGGTCATCCTCTTGGACACGTCCCAGGTGAAGGCCGCTTCGCTGTATCCGCTGTTCGTGGCGGTGCCGGTGGTGTCGCACTCTTTCCACTTGGTCAGCACGTTGACCTTGCGGTTGATCTCAGCGGGGTGGCGGTAGTTCGCGCCGTTGTGTCCCGGGTCGATGACGATGACCTTGCCGTCCAGCGGCTTGGCCTCCGGAGGCGCCTGCTTGGCGGTCGCCGAGGAGGGGGAGGCCTGCGCGGCCGTGGTCGCGGGGGCGGCCTGACCTGCCGCGGCGCCACCGGATCCGGTGCCGCCACACGCGGAGGCGATCAGGCCGCAAACGGCGAGGACTGAGGCTGGTAGAGCACGCATGCCGTCCAACTTACGGCAGTGTGGGAGCTCAAGCCCGTCTTATGCCAAGCGCGGCGAGCCATCGGGACGCGTTCACCAGACGCGCTCGCCGACCTCCTGCCGTTCGAGCAGGGCGGCCAGCTCCCGCGCGTCCTCGGCGTCGAGCCCGAGGACGACGCGGGGGCGGCCCCACGGATGATCGAGCGAGTGGGCGACGTAGCTGGCGACAGACTCGGCGCCACCGTCGGTGCCCCGTCCCCTGCCCGCCCGCCACTGTCCCCAGGCGCGTTCGAGCTCGGCCGCCGCGCGCTGGGCACAGGACACCAGTTCCGGATCACGCATGACTGTTCCCCCGGATCAGACCGTGGCCGGATTGGATCCGGCCACATTTAGCATGACCCTGCCGAGTTAACCGCCGTGTGGCCGCGCCGCCACACGGCTTGACCCAGCCTTGGCACATCCTTAGGCAGGTCCCGTGCTCCGTCGCACGATCAGCTCGGGGCGGACCTCCCGCATGCGCGCGACCTTGGCGGGATCCCCGATCCGGTCGCTCAGCAGCGCGGCCGCCGACCTGCCCATGCTGCGGCGGGCCTGGTCGACAGAGGTCAGCGAGATGTGAGTGGAGGCCGACAGGTGCGTGTTGTCGTAGCCGACCACAGAAAGGTCCTCGGGCACGCGCAGGCCCAGCTCGCTCGCGGCGGAGAGCACGCCGAGCGCGACCACGTCATTGGCGGCGAAGATCGCCGTGGGCCTGGGGTCGCGGGTGAGCAGCGCCGTCGCCGCCTCCCTGCCGCCCTCTTCTGTCGAGTCGGCTGCCTCGACCATGATGTACGGCGCCAGCGAGTGCCTGCGCATCGCCACGAGATAACCCTCGCAGCGCGACGATCGCCGGCCCTCGATGTGCGCGATTCTCTTGTGGCCGAGCTCGACCAGGTGGTCGATGGCCAGGCGGGCGCCGAGCTGGTCGTCGTCGACCACGATGTCGACGCCGTCGAGCTCGATGTCACGTTCCCCCACGACGACCGTGGGCGTGTACGCGGTGGCCTCGATCAGCGTCTCGCTGGTCGGCGGGATGCCGAGCAGGACCAGCCCGTCGACCCGCAGTTCGAGGAAGGCCTCCACGGCCTCGTCCTCGAACGCCGGGTCCCACTGGCTGTTCCCGATCAGCATGCGCAGCCCGTCGCCGTGCAGGCTCTCCTGCAAACCGTCGAGGAATTCCGCGTAGAACGGGTTGTGCAGGTCGGCGACGAGTGCCCCGACCAGGTGGGTGCGGCCTTCGACCAGGCTCCGCGCGACCGCGTTCGGCCGGTAGCCGAGCTCGCGGGCGGCCTGCAGCACGGCCTGGCGCCGGTGCTCGCTCACGTGCGGGGATCCGCGCAGCACGAGTGAGACCAGCGATTTCGACACGCCGGCTCGTTCGGCGACGTTACGGATGGTGGGTCTGGGCCGAGGCAGTGCGTCTACCTCTCTTAGCTCAGCGATGGTTGAAGTGTTGACGGGCGGTCCTGACATGTGTCTCCCCCGCGATGCGGATATGGGCACCTGTCTGACCAAACGATCGAGTTCGCCGCAGGGTACGGCTTTCGTTACGGATTGGCTCAACCTCAGTGGCGACAGCCGGATATTGACTGGAAGCTTCCACGTCAGCTATTGGGCGGGGCGTCGGATACCGTACAGATGTGACACCCGGGAAGTCAGCCGAGACGGCACGTCCGGCGCGGCGCAGGCTCAGCGTGGACCGGCGCAGGGAAGAGCTCATGGCGGCGGCGCTGGAGCTGTTCAGCACCCGTGACGCGGAGGACGTCTCGATCGACGACGTGGCGTCCGCGGCAGGGGCTTCGCGGGCCCTGGTCTACCACTACTTCGGCGGCAAGCAGGAGCTCTACGTGGCCGCGCTGAGAAGCGCGGCGGAGCAACTGGAGTCCCGGCTGCGGCCCCAGGGGGGCGGCAGGCCGCTCGACGAGCTGGCCTCGGGTCTTGAGCGCTACTTCGACTTCGTCGAGGAGCACGCGGCGGGCTTCGCGGCGCTGCTGCGGGGCGGCCCGGCCAACAGGACCGGCGAGGTCGGCGAGATCGTCGACGGGGTGCGCAGGCGGCTGTTCCGCCTGATCCAGAAGCAGATGGGCGTCGAGGAGCCGAGCCCTGTGCTGCGCACGACCCTGCGGTCGTGGATCGCCTCCGTGGAGACGGCCGGCCTCGACTGGCTGGAGCACCGCGACCTCGAACGGCCGATGCTGGAGAAACTGCTCGTGGAGCACATGGCCGCGCTGCTCGGGGTGGCCGCCGCCCATGACGGCGAGGTCGCCAGGCTGCTGGAGCGGCTGGCGTGACAGATGCCGGTCCGGGGTGACTGGGTTCGGTTCCGGGCGGCAGGGAAGTGTGGCGCCGGCGCGGACGACGCCAACCTCCCCATCTTCACAGCGGTGGACCCTGCCAAGCGGCGGCCTGGCCCACCCCTATTCAAACCCCCCTGAGGTCCAGCTACTCGGAGCGCTGCTGCGGAATCCCCGCGAGCAGTGCGCGAACCTCGGTCTCCCGGTAACGCCGATGACCGCCGAGGGTACGAATCGACGTCAACTTGCCCGCCTTGGCCCACCGCGTAACGGTCTTGGGGTCGACCCTGAACATGGTCGCGACCTCAGCGGGCGTGAGCAGTGGCTCGGCCTCGGGTGTACGAGCTGACATTTGTGCGGCCTCTCCTCCGTGTGGACCGGCGTAGCGATCCTGTGACTGCCTTTGCGCGTGTCACGGATGTCCCCCTATGGCGCAGAGCGTGCGGCTTTTCTGAGCCATATGCGGCATCACCCGATGTGACCATACCGCCACGCAGAGCGATTGGCGAGCCCTTCTTTGACCCAACTGCCCGCCCCCGTGGCCATGTCACGCTCGGTGATTCTAGCGACACGGTTCGTGGTATCGCAGTGAAAACGGCAAACTACTCAGTTCGCAGAAGAGAGCAGCCGCGAGACGTGACCTACTCATGCAGGTCAGACGGCCGTATTGGGGCTCAGTTGGCAGATTCCAGCAGTTGCATTGACTTCCACCGCAGGATGACCCTCTGGTACATGGCGTAGGCAAGTTCTTCTTGACCCGTGTCCAGGCCCGTCAGAGCCGCCGAGAGCTCCGCCACGGACTGGTCGGCCTGCAACGCGTCGTCGTCCATGAGGTGGACGAGGCCGCCGTAGTCGAGCTCCACCAGCGAGTGGGGGTGGAACTCCTCCAGCCACCTGGCGACGTCCTCCACGTCGAAGTTGGCCGCGACGTCGCCCAGATGCCTGCGCAGCACGCTCAGCGCCCGCGCCGTCCGCCTCCTGGCCTGGGCCATGGAGGTGACGTAGATCAGGTTACGCCCCGTAGTGGTGGTCACGTCCTGTCCCGGGTTGGCGGAGCCGAGCACCAGCCAGCGCTCGTTCCCATCAAACGGCACGAACCACGATGGCGGCACATGCCACGCCGTGGTGCGGATGTGCGTGCGCAACGCGTCCGAACCGGCCTGCCGCTTGTAACGGTCGAAGTCGTCGGCCGTCTGCTCGGCGATCGTCTTCGGGACGAGATGGTCCATCAGTTTCACCGGGGTGGTGCCACGCAGCCGTGAGAACGCCAACCACGAGCGCAAACGGGTTTGCCAAGGGCAGACATAGAGCCGGTCCTCAACGCGCCGTAGGTAGGCGTTGGGGCTCTCCTGCGCGGGAACGGGTTGAGGGGGCATGCCGAGCAGGCGCATGACGGACTCGCCGTGCTCCGCATTGAGCGCGTTCGCGCGCCGCGGGCGGTCACGTGAGTCGGCATAGTCGGCCCACACCTTGCGCTCGGGCTCGGCGAACGCGGTCAGTGGCTCATAGACACGGAGGTAGGCGGCATAGGGCAGCACGGAGGCATCGTGTCACGAAGCGAACCTGCGTGCACCGTCGAGGCTTACTACTCTGTGAGGTGATCTCCGCCGCGACGGTGCGGCGGACCGGACAGGGAGTCACTACCGTGACCGACGTCTTCGGAGCGTCTCACAAAGACGTTCACGAGCAGGTCGTCTTCTGCGCCGACGAGCAGAGCGGCCTGCGTGCCATCATCGCCATCCACAACACGGCGCTGGGCCCCGCCCTGGGTGGCACCAGGTTCTATCCCTACGACAGCGAGTCCGCGGCCCTGGCCGACGTGCTCAACCTGGCCAAGGGCATGGCGTACAAGAACGCCCTGGCCGGCCTCGACCTGGGCGGGGGCAAGGCCGTGATCATCGGCGACCCGGCCCGTGACAAGAGCGAGGCGCTGCTGCGCGCGTACGGCAGGTTCGTCGAGTCGCTCGGCGGCCGTTACATCACCGCCTGCGACGTGGGCACCTACAGCGAGGACATGGACGTCGTCGCCCGGGAGTCGCGCTTCGTCACCGGCCGCACGCTCGCCCACGGCGGGGCGGGCGACTCCTCGATCCTGACGGCGTTCGGCGTGTTCCAGGGCATGCGGGCCTCGGCCGAGCGGGTCTACGGCACGCCGTCCCTGCACGGCAGGCGGGTCGGCGTGGAGGGGGTCGGCAAGGTGGGGCACCGCCTGGTCGGGCTCCTGCGCGAGGACGGCGCCGAGGTGGTGATCTGCGACGTCGACCCCAAGGCCGTCGAGCGGGTTCGGGTGCGGCACCCGGAGGTCGACGTGGTGGCCGACGCGCGCGCCCTGATGGCCGCCGACATCGACGTGTTCGCCCCGTGCGCGCTCGGCGGCGCGCTCGACGACGACACGGTGGCTTCGCTGCGTGCGAAGATCGTCTGCGGCGCGGCCAACAACCAGCTCGCCCATCCCGGGGTGGAGAAGCAACTCGCCGAGCGGGGCATCCTGTACGCGCCCGACTACGTCGTCAACTCGGGCGGCGTGATCCAGGTCGCCGACGAGATCGGCGGCTTCGACATGGAACGCGCCAGGTCGAAGGCCACCCAGATCTACGACACGACTCTGAAGATCTTCCAAATCGCGGCCGATGAGGGCGTTCCGCCAGCGGTCGCAGCAGATAGGCTTGCCGAGCGCAGAATGTCGGAAGTCGGGCGTATTCGGGCCATTTGGCTAGGCCACTGACGCCCCGCGCCCATACGACGTACCGAGCTGGGCACAAAACAGGTACGGTAATAGGCGAACGATAGGCTGACGCCCGTAGTCAGGCGGCGTCAGTGTGTGGTGCGTTAGCGACGAGGGGTCGGGGACGACCCCACACGAGGGGGTCGAGCCAATGGGGCGCGGCCGAGCAAAGGCCAAGCAGGTCAAGGTTGCTCGCCAGCTGAAGTACAACAGCGGTGGCACGGATCTTGACCGTCTTCGCGACGAACTCGGGGTCGGAGACTCCAGCCGCAATGACGACGCCGACGACCTCAACGATGAGCTGGCGGATCGCTATGCCGATTACGCCGATGACTATGGCGCCGGAGACGACGACGATGGCCGTACGTCCGGCCGTCGATAGCCGTTCTCCTGAGTGATGTGGCCGAGGGGCCCGGCGGCAGGTGCCGGGATCCTCGCTCACGTTCGTCGGGCCCCACGGGCAACCGTGGGGCTTTCGTCATGTTTCCGTCCGGGGAGAACTGCATGGCCTTCCATGGGGGGGGCGCTGCGCGCAAGGGATTCCAGACAGCGTCTCCCAAGGGGGGCAAGCCCCCCTTTCGAACCCCCCGACAAGCCTGCTCGCTGACGCTCGCCGTCGAGCCCGCGCGGGTCCTCGTCACACGACGGGATGAAACCCGAGGGGATCGGGGGCTGGCCGTTGTCGTCCATGCCCGGCGACTCAAGGCTGTGTCGAGAGTTATCGCGCCATGACGCGGTTGCAGTAGCGCGAACCCAGATGGCTGGTCTCATAGGCTGTCTTCCTGCTCCATGCCATCCGTTCAGCGCACCGTAAGCGCCCGCCGTGCCGCATGGATCAGATTGTGAGCGTCGGAGCCGTACACTGCCGACTCCTTGAGCGTTCGCCAGGTTCGCAGGTAAGTGTCCACGCTGGCACGGTCGTCGATCCACAGTTCCGCGTGCCAGGTCTCCACGATGACCTGACGATCGTCGTAGACCCAGAAGGCCGTGGCTGGAGGGATCTTGAGGGGTGCTGACAGAGGGACGATCCCGAGCTGGACCGTGTCCATGCCGACAACGCCGGCGAGGCGGTCGAGCTGGCCGGCAAGCGTCGAGGGCGGGCAGACCAGAGCACGAAGGGCGGCTTCCCAAAGGAGGAGATGAAAGCGCTTGGAGGAGTCGTAGAGCACTTCTTGTCGCTTCATCCGGGATCGCACGGCCTCTTCGACGTCGCTCGGGGACCGCTGCAGCTCCGCATATCTGCTGAATATCGACCGAGCGTAGTCCGGTGTCTGGAAGATTCCGAAGATCATCGAGGACTCCCAGCCCCGGAAGAGCGCCGCGTCAGTGTGCGCACTGAGGTGGGTGTCCTGGACCGGCTTGTGGCCGGCGGCAAGTTGACGCCGCCATGATCGAATATGGGATTCAAAGCCTCTGAGTCTTGCCAGCAACTCGTCATACGCTTCGGGCTGGCCGGTCGTCTCGACCCACTTGCGCAGATCATCCGGAGTGGGAGTCTGCCTGCCGTTCTCCAGCTTGCTGACCTTGGACTTGTTCCATCCGTGTTGACCGGCGAGACGAAGTTCGCGCAGGCGCGCTCCCAGCGCTTCCCGTGCTTGCTGATAATCCGTGCTCACCGGTACGCATCCTCCTACTCTTTCGTGGTGAGCTGTGCCGCGAACTCCTCGTACGGGATGGCGTGATGCATCGCCGCGTCACGCGCGATGGAGTATCGCAGTACCGCTGCGGGTTCCGTGATCAGTTCGACGTCCACCAAGTTGTCTGCGTCGTCGAAGTTGAGCAGCGCGACCAGGCGCGAGTCAAAGAGCCAGAAGTCCTCGGCGGGTAGACCGAGCCGGTCGGCGTCCGCGCGCCAGAGATTGGAGATCCTCTCACCGACAGCGCTGTTACGGCGGGCGTTGTCGAGCAGGTACATCTGTCCGGCGGTGGGCGGGTTGTCGACGATGCGGACGCGTTCGAATCGCTTGCCTTGAGCGGTCTGTTCGCGGCGCTCAGCGCACCACACCGCGTCCACTCCGTCCCAGCTCACGGCCTCGCCGCGGGCGAACTGAGCGTAGGTGCCGGTGAGCTCGTCGGAGGCGTAGCGGCGGCGCGTCTCCAGCCGCCACGCGGTATGTCCGAACCGCGTGAAGAGCTGGTCGAACTCCTCGAGCGCGATGATGTTCGGCACGCGAACAACCTCCTTCGGGCCGAAGTCCACGAGCAGCTCGCGCGGAACAACGACGGGTATCTCACCCTCGTTCAGGTGGTGAAGCTGGGCAATGTCCTCGGGATCGGTGAGCGGTGGCCCGTGAACGATGATCTCGTTCGAGCCGAGATCCTCATGGATGGCAGGGCATCCGTTGACGCCTGAGCTTGTGCCGTTGAAGCGGAGCCGTCGCGCCATGGCCTTCCCTTCGCTCGGGGTCGCGATCTCTCACAGGTTCTCGCGAGATCGGCGCCTCCACACGAGGTTCCGCTCCGCCAATCAAGGAACATCGCGCAACATCGCGACTCAAACAAGAAACTCTGCGAAACTTCGTGGCGTTCCAGAAGGGGCCGTCCCTAACGTTTCGTGCATGGACGGTCACGGGTCCGAACCTCCATGCGAGCGCCTGCCCCGCTGCCGGGCACAGGCGCCACCCGTTCGCGCTGGCCGTCACCCAGGTGGTCGAGCTGTACGGAATCAGGCGTGTGAACACATGAACCGGCCCGACGACGAGGGCTCGACCCGCGGCCATGCCCCTCTGAACCCTGGCGGCGCCGATGCCGGCCGGGGTCTCACCACTGCACCAGAGGAGACACCAGTGCCCCGACACGAAGACCCCAACAGCCCCAAGGACAAGGAAGTCGACGGGACCGAAGGCGGTACCGGCAGCACCAACGACCAGCAGCAGGAACCTCAGGGCGACCACGCCAAGGGCAAGGGCGAGAAGTGACCGCCACCCCCGAGCGTCTCGACCGGCTGACCGCCGCCCTCGACCCCGAGGGATCCGGAGACATCAGCCAGGCCGTCATCGACGCCGTGCGGGCTGTGCCCCGGCACCTGTTCATCCCCGACGTCGGCCTGGTCGTCGAGGAGGACGGAGCGCCGTACCTGATCGACAAGCAGGCTGACCCCTGCGCGTGGTGGGACACCGTCTACTCGCGCAGCATCATCGTCACCCAGCTCGACGACGGCGCGACCGGCCTCGACGCGCTGGCCGGCGACTCCACGTCCTCGGCGTCGGCGCCCAGCACGGTCGCGGACCTGCTCAACCATCTGCGGGCCGAGCCTGGCATGCGGGTGCTGGAGATCGGTACGGGCACCGGTTACACTGCCGCGCTGCTGTCCCGGCTCGTCGGAGATCAAGGGGAGGTGACCTCCATCGAGGTGGATCCGGCCGTCGCCGAGCAGGCCGCCAAGAATCTCGCCGCGGCCGGGCTCACGCCGCGGCTGCTCATCGGTGACGGGGCGCTCGGCCGCGCGGACGGGGCGTCGTACGACCGTGTCCACGTGACGTGTGGCGTACGCGAGGTGCCGTACGCCTGGGTCGCGCAGACCCGGCCGAGCGGGGTGATCGTGCTGCCCTGGCATCCGGGGTACGGCACCAGCCACGCGCTACGGCTGGAGGTGCGCGACGACGGGACCGCCGTGGGCAGGATCGAGGGGTTCGCCGGGTACATGATGCTGCGCTCCCAGCGGCCCCGGCCGTGCGAGAACCAGGCGCCGGGGGAGGAGCGGCGGCACTACCGGACCGCGCTCGACCCGCGGGCGCTAGACCAGCTCGGTGCGGGCGCTGATCTGGCCATCGGCGCGCTGACCGGCCTGCGGTCGCACACCAGCGAGGGCACCGACGAGGACGGCGCGTATGTGCGCGTGTTCGTCGCCGACCCCGACGACTCGCGTTCGTGGGCATCGGCCACCTGGCGGCCGGGCAGCGTCACGTACGGCGTGCAGCAGGTGGGCGACCGGCCGGTTTGGGATGAGGTGCTGCAGGCGTACGCGCAGTGGGTGAGCTGGGGTGAGCCACACTGGCGGCGCTTCGGCGTGACGGTCGCGCCAGAGGGACAGTGGGTGTGGCTGGACACCCCGGAACGGGTGCTGACCAGCGCCTGAGCGCCGGTTGAAGCCCGGGGCGGTTCCCCGCGACAGGGGTCCGCCGCCGGGCTGCCAGCTCGTGCATCACGGCCATCGGGAAACCTTTCGAGGAGGCTCCGCGCTCAAGGCTGGGACTGTTGAAACCCCCGAGCAGATCGGATCGTCGGGCTGGCCGTTGCCGGTCGTGCACGGTGTCTCAAGGCGGTGTCGGGTCGGGTCGCTGCTGGTCGAGCCGGGTCTCATGGCTCAGATGTTCGTACAGTTCGCGCAGGGTCGCGCCACAGCGCACGTTGGACAGACCGCTCTTCCTGGAGACCAGGACGGTACGGAAGGCGATGTAGGAGCCTCCGGCGCCCTCCAGAATCTCCCAGCCGGGAAAGTCTCCATCTTCGGGCCCACACTCACTCCACCCGATGCCGAGACGGACGAGAACGTTCCACAGCGGCTGCCTCTTGGGACCGGTCCGTCAGCGGCAGCAACGCCCACACGACCCGCTCACCCGCTCGTGTCCGCGTGCCCCAGCGGCCATCCGTCAGTTCGTCCACGAGCCACAGGCCACGGCCGGACGTCATGACCTGCGTCATTCCAGAACGGGTTAGTGGCCACAGCTACTGGAGTGTGTCCTTTTGGCCGGACGCGAATGACACTGTGCGACTGGTCGGAAGCATATAGTCAGCGCTAGGTGTGTGTGGCGGCCGTCCTCTGAGCGCTCGCTACCGAAGTCCGTGACTCACCCCCGCAGCCGTCACGAGAAGGAAGACAGCATGGGTAAGGGAAAGCACGAAGACCCGAACAGCCCGAAGGTCAAGCCGTTCGAGCCCGACCCGGCCGCGATCACTCCTGATGGCAACAAGGAGTCCACCGGGGAGCACGGCAAGAAGAACGGTGGCAAGAAGTAGTGGGCGACCCTGCATCCGAGGGGGTCGAACGCCTCGCCCGGTATGTGGAAGGGCTCGGCGGCAACCCGGCCTGGGTCATGGACGCGTTCCGCGCCGTTCCCCGGCATCTCTTCGTTCCCGCTGTGGCGTTCGCCACTCCGGACGACGTCCCGGTGGTCATCGACCGGGACGCCGATCCGGGAACCTGGTGGGACACCGTTTACTCGAAAGAGCCGATCATCACCCAGCTCGACGACGGCGCGACCGACCTCCGCACCGCGGTGGGCGCTTACACGTCGTCCTCTTCGGCGCCGGCCACGGTCGCCGAGTTGCTGCGCGTGCTCGACCCGGAGCCGGGCGACAGTGTGCTGGAGGTCGGCACCGGCACGGGGTGGACGGCGGCGCTGCTGTCCCATGTCGTCGGCGAGCACGGGCGGGTGACGTCCATTGAGGTGGACGCGTCGGTCGCCGAGCAGGCCGCGAAGAACCTCGGCGACGCGGGATTCCATCCGGTCCTGCTCGTCGGTGACGGTGCGGATGGCTGCGCCCACTTCGCCCCCTACGACAGAGTGCACGTCACCTGCGGCATCAGGCGGGTGCCGTACGCGTGGGTGGAGCAGTGCCGGCCAGGCGGGGTGATCGTGGCGCCGTTCTCTCCCGGCGTGGGCGAGGAATTCGTTCTACGGCTGCGTGTCAGCCGGGACGGGACGGCGCTCGGCCGGTTCCCCGGGTTCGCCTACTACATGCGGATGCGCTCCCAGCGGCCGATCAGTCACGTCCCGGACGACGGCACCGGCCGGTACGTTCCTACGGCGGTGCATCCCCGCACGATCGGGCTCGCACCGCCCGGTGCCGATCTGGCCATGTCGGCGTTGACGGGCCTGCACGCCCACGTGAGCCGGGAAGAGGACCGGTTCGTGGTGTACGTGCGCGACCCCGACCATGCGGACCGGTGGGCGGCGGCCACGCATCGGCGGGGCAGCCGCGACCACGAGGTGTACCAGATGGGCGATCGGCCCTTGTGGGAGGAGCTGTTGGACGCCTACTTCCGGTGGGTGTCGTGGGGCGAACCCGGCCCCGAACGGTTCGGGATGACCGTCACCTCGGGGGGTGAGCAGTTGATCTGGCTCGACACGCCGGAACGGGTGCTGAGGCATGACCTGCCCAGGGAATGACCGAACGGCCACCCGCCTACGCCCGGCCGCCCGCGCCATCCGCAAGAAGCAGCAGACGATCCGTCGGCCGGGCGACTTCTGTGCGAGGTGACCAAGGGTCAGGCGCGCGGAAGCCCATGCGGTTCAGCGGTAGCGGGCCTGCCCGCTGCCCGGCACGACCTCACCCATCACCCACGCGTCCACACCCCGCCCGGCCAGCAGCCGGACGGCCGCGTCCGCCGCGTCGGCCGGCAGCACGGCCGCCATGCCGACGCCGAGGTTGAACGTCCGGTCCATGTCGCGCTGCGCCACCTTCCCGTACGTCGACAGCACCCCGAAGACGGCGGGCGGCGTCCACGACGAACGGTCCAGCAGGGCGTCGAGCCCCGGAGGCAGGGACCGCGAGAGGTTGCTCTCGATCCCGCCCCCGGTGATGTGCGCGTAGGCGTGCACCTCGACCGTCCTGGCCAGCTCCAGGCAGTGCAGCGAGTAGATCCGCGTCGGCTCCAGCAGCTCCTCGCCCAGCGGCCGCCCCAGCTCGGGCAGCACGGTGTCGAGCGACAGGTCGTTCTCCCGCAGCACGTGCCGGACCAGCGAGTAGCCGTTGGAGTGCACCCCGGAGGAGGCCATCGCCAGCACCACGTCACCGGCGGCCACCCGGTCGGGCCCGAGCATGGCGGACGCCTCCACCACGCCGGTGCCCGCGCCTGCGAGGTCGTACTCGTCGGCGCCCATCGCGCCCGGGTGCTCGGCCGTCTCGCCGCCCACCAGCGCGGCCCCGGCCAGGCGGCAGCCCTCGGCCACGCCGCCGACGATCTCGGCGATGCGCTCGGGCACCACCTTGCCGCAGGCGATGTAGTCGGTCATGAACAGCGGCTCGGCCCCGCACACCACCAGGTCGTCGAGGACCATGCCGACCAGGTCGATGCCGATGGTGTCGTGCTTGCCGTACCGCTGGGCGATCATGACCTTGGTGCCCACGCCGTCGGTCGAGCTGGCCAGCAGCGGGCGCTGGTACTTCAGCAGGGCCGAGGCGTCGAACAGGCCGGCGAAGCCGCTGGCGTCGTCCACCACCTCGGGCCGCCGCGAGCGGGCGACCTTGTCCTTCATCAGCTCGACGGCACGCTCGCCCGCCTCGATGTCGACACCGGCGGCCTCGTACGTACTCACGAGGCCTCCTTCGTCGGCAGTGCGAGCACAGTACTGCTGCGTCTGATGGTTCGTTCGCTACGCTCTCTCACGCTTTGCTCTCCAACACGAACTTGCCCACGTTGTCCTGGTCGATCGGGATCGGGTACTCGCCCGTGAAGCAGGCCCTGCAGAGCCGGTCGGCCGGGATCGTGGTGGCCTCGGTCAGGCCCTCCAGCGAGATGTAGCCGAGCGAGTCGGCCCCGAGCGAGGCGCGGATTTCCTCGACCGACAGCGAGCCCGCGATCAGCTCCGCCCTGGTGGCGAAGTCGATGCCGTAGAAGCACGGCCACTTCACGGGCGGCGAGGAGATGCGTACGTGCACCTCGCGCGCCCCCGCCTCGCGCAGCATCTTCACGATCGCCCGCTGCGTGTTGCCGCGCACGATCGAGTCGTCCACGACGACGAGCCGCTTGCCCTCCACGACCTCGCGCAGCGGGTTGAGCTTGAGCCGGATGCCGAGCTGGCGGATGGTCTGCGAGGGCTGGATGAACGTGCGGCCCACGTAGGAGTTCTTCACCAGGCCCTGGCCGTACGGGATGCCGCTCTCCTGGGCGTAACCCACGGCGGCGGGCGTGCCCGACTCGGGCGTGGGGATGACCAGGTCGGCCTCCACCGGGTGCTCGCGGGCCAGCACGCGGCCGACCTCGACCCGGGTGACCTGGACGCCGCGCCCGGCGATGGTGGTGTCGGGGCGGGCGAGGTAGACGTACTCGAACAGGCAGCCCTTCGGCTCCGCCAGCGCGAAGCGGCGGGACCTGACGCCCTGCTCGTCGATCGTGAGCAGCTCGCCCGGCTCGACCTCGCGGACGAACGTGGCGCCCACGATGTCGAGGGCGGCCGTCTCGGAGGCCACCACCCAGCCGCGCTCCAGGCGGCCCAGGACCAGCGGGCGGATGCCCTGCGGGTCGCGGGCCGCGTAGAGCGTCTTCTCGTCCATGAACACCAGCGTGTAGGCGCCCTTGACCTGTGGGAGAAGCTCGGCGGCCGCGTCCTCGACCGAGCGGCTGCGGTCCTGCGCGAGCAGCGTGGTCAGGACCTCGGTGTCGGTGGTGGCGCGGATGGAGCCGGGCGCCAGGCGCTGGGCCAGCTCCGGGGTGTTGATCAGGTTGCCGTTGTGGGCCAGCGCCAGGCCGCCCACCTCGGTGGAGCTCAGCGTGGGCTGCGCGTTCTCCCACACACTGGATCCGGTCGTGGAGTAGCGGCAGTGCCCGATGGCCAGGTGGCCGCGCAGGGTGCTGAGCACCGACTCGTCGAAGACCTGGGCCACCAGGCCCATGTCCTTGTAGACGAGAATGCGGCTGCCTTCGCTGACCGCGATGCCCGCGGACTCCTGGCCGCGGTGCTGCAACGCGTACAGCCCGTAGTAGGTGAGTTTGGAAACTTCCTCGCCCGGAGCCCAGACGCCGAAGACACCGCAGGCGTCTTTAGGTGCGCGGTCGTGGGGGTCCAGGTCATGGCCGAGCCGGCCGTCGCCCTTCAGCACATGCCTCAGTTTAGGTCGGCCGCTTCCGTGCTCGCACACCCGGGGTTGAATCAGAGGGCGTGGGCTGACCTGCCCGCATTCGAACCGTCCCGGATGATCTCTCCCGTGAGGTTGTGGTTGGCCGCCGACCCGAGGAAGACGATCAGCGCGGCCATGTCGTCGGCGGTGGAGAGCCTGCGGGTGGGCGTGCGGGCCGCGAGCCGGTCGAGGACCTCCTGCGGGAACGGGCGGACGCCGGTGACGGTGAGGCCCGCGACGGCCACGTTCACCAGGATGCCGTCCCTGCCCGCCTCCCAGGCCAGCGCTCTGGCCATGCCGTGCAGGGCCATCTTCGCGGTGCCGTACGGGCCTGGGCCGGGCACGCCCTCCTCGCCGATGCCGGAGGAGACGAGCACGATCCGGCCCCACTTCCTGCGCCGCATCTCCGGCAGCACCGCCCCGGCGAGCAGGGCGTTGCCGACCACGTTGGCGTGCATCATGGCGGACCACTCGGCGGCCGGGACGTCCTCGAACGCCACGCTGCCCGGCTGGACGTTCCCCCAGCGGACGGCGTTCGCGACGAGCGCGTCCACGGGGCCCGCCTGCGCCACGGCGGGCGCGATGGTGGCGTGGTCCTCCAGGTCGAGGTGGACGGCCGCGCCGCGGACGCCCGTGGCCTGGATGCGCTCGACGACCTCGGCGGCGCGGTCGGCGCCCGTGTTGTAGGAGATCGTGACGTCCGCGCCCGTTCTGGCGTACGCGAGCGCGGTGGCGGCGCCGATGCCGGACGAGCCGCCGGTGACGAGTACGTGCATGGATGTAGCCCTCTTTGAGTTCACTTAGCCGACTAATTAGCCAGCTAACTTCAGAGGATGCCGATGTACAAGGGTGTTTCGCTAGCAGTGAAAGCGGCCTTCGGGCGTGACACGCAGCAGCTTGGCGAGCAACTCGCGCTCCTCAGGCGTGAAGCCGCGCTGCAGATCCTCGTCGAGCTGGTTCCACACCTGCTGCACCGGCTCGCGCAGGGCCTTACCCGTGTCGGTGAGGTAGACGCGGCCGATCCGGGGGCGGTCGGGGTCGGGGGCGCGGTAGACGATGCCCGCGCGCTCCAGGCGCTGGAGGGTCTTCGTGACGGTCGGCGGCTCGACGCCCAGCCTGGCGATCAGGTCGCCCTGTGTCAGGCCGTCCTCGCGCCAGAGCTGGTTGAGCAGCAGCTCCTGGCCCACGTGCAGGCCCAGCGGGACCAGCGCGGCGGCGAGCTGGTTGCGGTGGGCCTTCATGAGCTTGATGAGCGCGTACGTCAGGGTCTCGTCCAGCATGCACTCATCTTGCCTCCCGCCTGGTGCTTTGGCGCATGGTGACCCAAGGATGAGCGTCGTCTTACCGTGTCGCGTGGTTTAGCCGACGGCTTCCGCGAAAGGGTGAAGTATCCGGCATGCAGACCCTCGGGAGACGCAGACGTGACCACACCTGAGGACCCGAACGAGCCCCGCGAAGGGCAGCGACCGCACGGTGACCGGCCGCAGGAGGGCCGGCCCGAGAGCGCGCCGCCTCAGCATGAGCCTGAGTGGTGGAGCGAGGGCACGCTGCCGGAGGACGAATGGCCACCCGAGTCCCGTCCGCCCGAGCCGGGCCCGCCCGAGCCGGGCCCGCCCGAGCCGGGCCCGCCCGAGCCGGGCCCGCCCGAGCCGGGCCCGTCCGAGTCGCGTCCGTCCGAGTCGCGTCCGTCCGGGGCGAGCCCGTACGAGCCGCGTCCGTACGAGAGCGGGCCCACGGGTGGTGACCAGGAGCCTGAGGAGTGGTCAGCCGGCGGCCCGCCCGGCGCGGGTCCCACCGGCGGCGCGGCCCCGGACGAGCGGGAGCCCGGGGAGGAGGAGCCGATCGCGCCCGTCCCGCCCGTGGTGCCGCGTCCCGACGTGCCGCCGACGCACGAGCCCAGGCCCGTCGGCGAGCCGTCCCACCCCGACCTGCCCACCTCGCCCGAGACCCCGCAGCCCACGGGAGGCGACGCGGAGGCCACCCAGGCGTACCCGATCCCCGGCGCCACCCCGTCCTACCCCGGCTGGGGCGGCCCGCCGCAGGAGGAGCCACCCTCCCGGCCGGAACCGTCCCGGTACGAGCAGGGCGACCAGCCGCAACCGTCCCGCTACGAGCAGGGCGACCAACCGCAGCCCTCCCGCTACGAGCAGGGCGACCAGCCGGAGCAGGATCCGACGGTGCCGGGCACGACGCCCTCCAGCCCGTACGGCGGCCCGCCCGGCTACCCGCCACCCCCGCCTCCAGGAGCCCCCTACGGCTCCCCAGCAGGCCAGTACGGCCAATCAAGCCAGCACAGCCAATCCGGCCAACCGGGCCAGCCCACGCCACCCGGCCAGTACGGCCAGCCCAGCCCCTACGGTCAGCCCAGCCCGTACGGCGAGCCAGGCCAGCCAGGCCAGCCAGGACAGTCGGGCCCCTACGGTCAGTACGGTCAATACGGCCAGTACGAGCAGGACAGGCCAGGCAGCGGCCTGGCCACCGCCTCACTGGTCCTCGGCGTAGCCAGCCCGTTCCTGGTCTTCGTCTGCTTCACGGGCCTGATCACCGCGATCCTGTCGATCGTCTTCGGCTGGGTGGCGCTGGCCAAGCACGCGGGCAAGGGCCGCGCCATCGCCGGCATCGCGATCAGCGTCCTGTCGCTGATCCTGTTCGCGATCGTGGCCATCTGGTTCTGGAACGTGGTCCAGGAGTGCGCCCACCTGCCGGGCCAGCTCGCGGACCGGTGCTTCGAGAGCAAGTTCCCCTGGATGAGCGGCACCCGCTAAAGCGGCAAATATCCGGACAAGTCGGCTCGGGAGCCGCTCGCCGAGATCGCGCCTCGGGCCATGGCCTCGTCCCACGTCAACCGCCCGAGCGCGAGCTCGATCCAGGTCCGCCCATCCATCTCCACCACGTTAGGCGGCGTGCCGCGCGTGTGCCTGGGCCCCTCGATGGCCTGCACGGCCGCGTACGGCGGCACGCGCACCTCGACGGTCCTGCCCGGCGCCGCGCTCGCCAGCCTGTCCAGCAGGTGACGCACCGCCATCCTGGCGGCGTCGCGCTCGGGCCGCAGCCCGCGCTCGTAGGCGGCCAGCACGGCGGCCACCAGCGCGGCCGTCAGCGCGGAGGCGGGCCCGTCGTAAGGGGGTTCGTCGAGCGCGACGAGCTGGCCGTCGAGGGCGGCCCTCAGCTTTTCCTGATCCATCTTGCGTGGTGGCACCCCTACATTCTCTCCCGGTAAGCGTTCATCGAGACGGAGGTCGTCGTTCACCTGAGGTTTCGACGGCGACCGTAACCTCCCGGCGGTATAACCGCGCACATATATGGAGGACCTGTGGCGAACCCTAACGCGGGGAGGCGGCTGCTGCCGCTGCTCTCGACCCCGCACAAAGGTGGCCGATCCGCGTTGACCTGTCAGTTCCGCTGCGGCAACGCGTGCGCGCATGACGTGGCCAACACGACTGACAACGCCTACTTCGGCGACGTGGTGAAGCAGGCGCTGTCGCGCCGTGGCGTGCTGCGCGCGGGCGCGCTGGGCGCGATCGTGGTGGGCACGGGCGTGGCCGGCGCCGTGCCCGCCCTGGCCGACGAGCCCGAGGCGGACGCCGCCAGGCACGGCGGCAGCGGCGACAGCGACATCCGCTTCACCGCCGTACAGCCGAACAAGGATGACAAGCTGACCATCCCGGACGGCTACCAGTCCTCCGTGGTCGTGCGCTGGGGCGACCCGGTGCTGCCCGGCGCGCCGGAGTTCGACTTCGACAACCAGAGCGCCGACGCCCAGAACAAGCAGTTCGGCTACAACTGCGACTACGTGACGGTCTTCCCGATGGGCCGGGACCGCGCGCTGATGTGGGTCAACCACGAGTACACCGACGAGAGCCTGATGTTCCGCGGGTACACCGGCGGCGCGGCGGCGACCGAGGAGCAGATCAAGATCGGTCTGGCCGCGCACGGCGGCTCGGTCGTGGAGATCGAGCGGGCCGGCAGGACGGGCGAGTGGAAGCTGGTCACCAAGGGCCGCCGCCGCTACAACCGGCGCATCACCGCGCAGACCAAGATGCGGTTCACCGGCCCGGCCGCGGGCAGCGACCTGCTGAAGACGGCCGCCGACCCGAGGGGCACCACGCCCGTCGGCATGCTGAACAACTGCTCGGGCGGCACCACCCCGTGGGGCACGGTGCTCACCACCGAGGAGAACTTCAACCAGTACTTCGTCAACGCCGACAAGGTCCCCGAGGCGCAGAAGCCGTACATTACGCGGTACTCGATCACCACCGGCACCCCGTCCTCCAGCCGCCGCTTCGACCGCGTCGAGGAGCGCTTCGACCTGGCCAAGCACCCGAACGAGGCCAACAGGTTCGGGTGGATCGTGGAGATCGACCCGTTCGACCCCGACTCCACGCCGATCAAGCGCACGGCGCTCGGCCGCTTCGCGCACGAGGCCGCCACCACGACCCTGGCCCGCGACGGCCGCCTGGTCGTCTACATGGGTGACGACGGCCGCTTCGAGTACATCTACAAGTTCGTCTCGAAGGACCGCTACATCCCCGGCTTCGACCGGCACAACCGCGGCCTGCTGGACGAGGGCACCCTGTACGTGGCCAAGTTCACCGGCGACAGCCCGGCCGCCGAGCTCGACGGCACCGGCAAGCTGCCCTCCGACGGCCAGTTCGACGGCTCGGGCGAGTGGCTTCCGCTGGTCTCGGGCGACAAGTCGTTCGTGGACGGCATGACCGCCCAGGAAGTCCTGGTCTACACCCGTTCGGCCGCCGACAAGGTCAAGGGCGGCGCGACGAAGATGGACCGCCCCGAGGACATGGAGCGCAACCCGGTCACGGGCGGCGTCTACGTGGCGCTGACCAACAACACCAACCGCACCGCGGCCCAGGTGGACGAGGCCAACCCGCGCCCCTCGAACAAGCACGGCCACGTCCTGGAGATCGTGGAGCGGCGCAACGACGCCGGCGAGAAGACGTTCGCCTGGTCGCTGCCGCTGGTCTGCGGCGATCCGAACGACGCCTCGACCTACTTCGCCGGCTTCGACAAGACCAAGGTCTCGCCGATCTCCTGCCCGGACAACGTGACGTTCGACAAGGACGGCAACCTCTGGATCTCCACGGACGGCAACGCGCTCGGCACGAACGACGGCCTGTTCGTGATGCCGGTCAGGGGCAAGGAGCGCGGCTACGTGCGCCAGTTCCTCACCGTGCCGGTGGGCGCCGAGACCTGCGGCCCGCTCGTCACGGACGATCAGCGCAGCGTCTTCGTGGCGGTCCAGCACCCGGGTGAGACCGACGGCGCCAGCCCGGAGGCCCCCAGCAGCCGCTGGCCCGACGGCGAGGGCAGCCAGCCGCGCCCGTCGGTGGCCGTGGTCTGGCACGCGCGGGGCAAGAAGGTCGGGGCTTGACCTCGACTTAACTTGAGGTCGTAGCGTCCATGTCATGAGCATGGAAGTGACGGCCTGGCACCAGCTGTATTCGATGAACGACCGGCCGGAGCGTCGTCCTGTGTCCAGGGCGACGCTCCGCCGCATCGGGGCCTTCGCGCGCCCGCACCGCCGCA
This sequence comes from Nonomuraea sp. PA05, assembly GCF_008086045.1. GTDB lineage: Bacteria > Actinomycetota > Actinomycetes > Streptosporangiales > Streptosporangiaceae > Nonomuraea > Nonomuraea monospora. The sequence continues at coordinate 91,807 of NZ_VSEY01000042.1, forward strand.
AGCTGACGCTGTTCCTGCTGCTCAGCGTGGTGATGGCGGGCCTAGCAGTGGGGGCGCCGCTGCTGGCGGGCCGGGTGGTGGACGCCATCTTCGCCGGCGAGCCGATCGGCGTGGTCGTGGCGGTGGCGCTGGCGATCGCGGGCCTGGCCATCGCGGAGGCGGGGCTCGGCCTGGTGAACCGCTGGCTGTCGGCGGGCCTCGGCGAGGACCTGATCCTCGACCTGCGGACGGCCGTCTTCGACCACGTGCAGCGCATGCCGGTCGCGTTCTTCATGCGCACTCGCACCGGCGCGCTGGTCAGCCGGCTGAACAACGATGTGATCGGCGCGCAGCGGGCCTTCACCGACACGCTGTCCGGTGTGGCGGGCAACGTCGTGACGCTCCTGCTGACGCTCGTCGCGATGATCGGCATCTCCTGGCAGATCACGCTGCTGGCGCTGCTGCTCCTGCCCGTGTTCGTGCTGCCGGCCCGGCGGATGGGCACCAGGATCGCCCGGCTGCGGCGCGAGGCGGCCGACCACAACGCGGCCATGGGCACCCAGATGACCGAGCGGTTCTCCGCGCCGGGCGCGACGCTGGTCAAGCTGTTCGGCCGGCCCGCGCACGAGTCGGCCGAGTTCGCCGCCAGAGCCCGCCGGGTGCGCGACATCGGGGTGCGCTCGGCCATGACCCAGTCGGCCTTCGTCACCGCGCTCACGCTGGTCTCGGCGCTGGCGCTGGCCCTCGTCTACGGCCTCGGCGGCTTCTACGCCCTGGCCGGGCAGCTCGCCCCCGGCGCGGTCGTGGCCATGGCCATGCTGCTGACCCGCCTGTACGCGCCGCTGACCGCGCTGGCCAGCGCCCGCGTGGACGTGATGAGCGCGATCGTCAGCTTCGAGCGGGTCTTCGAGGTGCTCGACCTCAAGCCGCTCATCCAGGACAAGCCGGACGCCCGCGAGGTGCCGGAGGGCCCGGTGGCGGTCGAGTTCGACGACGTGCGCTTCGCCTACCCCGCGGCCGACAAGGTCTCGCTGGCCTCGCTGGAGGAGGTCGCCACCCTCGACACGCGCGGCGGCGTCGAGGTGCTGCACGGCCTCTCGTTCCGGGCCGAACCCGGGCAGATGGTGGCGCTGGTCGGCTCGTCGGGCGCGGGCAAGTCCACGATCGCGCAGCTCCTGCCCCGCCTGTACGACGTCGACTCCGGGGCCGTGCGGCTGGGCGGCGTGGACGTCCGCGACCTGAGCGCCGACTCGATCCGCGACACGCTCGGCATGGTCACCCAGGACGGCCACCTCTTCCACGACACGATCCGCGCCAACCTGCTGCTGGCCAGGCCGGAGGCGAGCGAGGAGGAGATCTGGGACGCGCTCACCCGCGCCCGGCTGGCCACGCTCATCGGGTCGCTGCCCGACGGCCTCGACACGATGGTGGGGGAGCGCGGCTACCGGCTGTCGGGCGGCGAGCGCCAGCGCCTCACGATCGCCCGCCTGCTGCTGGCCAGGCCGCGGGTGGTGATCCTGGACGAGGCCACCGCGGCGCTCGACTCCACCTCCGAGGCGGCCGTGCAGGCGGCGCTGGGCGAGGCGCTCGAAGGCAGGACCGCCGTGGTGATCGCGCACCGGCTCTCCACCGTCCGCGCCGCCGACCTGATCCTGGTGATCGAGGACGGCCGGATCGCCGAGCGCGGCACGCACACTGAGCTGCTCGCCGCCGGGGGCCGCTACGAGGAGCTGTACCGCACTCAGTTCGAGGACCCGACGGCCTCCGGGGTGGCGGCGGCCTGAGGCTCCTCGACGTCAGGCTGGGGGCGCAGCGAGTAGAGCGCGACCGGGATGGCCGCCAGCACCACGACCGCGGCGACGACCAGCGTGAACTGGTAGCCGTCGAGGAAGGCGGGCAGCGGCGGCAGGCCGCTCGCGTTCTGCCTGGCGGTCAGCAGCGCCCCCAGCACGGTGATGCCGAGCAGGCCGAAGACCTCGCGGGAGACGTTGAGCACGCCCGAGGCGACGCCTGAGCGCTCCTTGGGCATGCCGTTGAGCACGGCGGAGGTCAGGGGGACGAGCAGGCCGCCGCCGAGGCCGTACAGGATGAACCAGGGCGCCACGTCCGCGTAGTCGCCGCCGGCCCCGACGCGGGAGAGCAGGAAGATCGCGGAGCCCATCAGCGCCATCCCGAGCGCGACCGTGCGGCCGATCCCGAGCCGCGCGCTGACCTGCTGCGACAGGATCGCCATCACGCCCATGACGACCGCCATCGGCACGAACGAGGCGCCGGCCTGCGTGGGGGAGAAGCCGAGCACGTTCTGCAGCCACAGGGCGCTGAAGAAGTAGATGCCGAACACCCCGAACGACCAGATGCCGCTGGTCAGCACGCCGCCGCTGAAGACGCGCGACCTGAACAGCGAGACCGCGATCATCGGCTCCGCAGCCCGCGTCTCGACCGCCAGGAAGCCGGCGACCGCCGCCGCGAACACGCCGAACGCGGCCAGGATCGGCGCCGAGGCCCAGCCGAGGCTCCCGCCCTCGATGAGCGCGAACGTCAGCGCGAACAGGGCCAGCGCCGACAGGGCCAGGCCAGGCAGGTCGAGACTGCGGCGCACCCGCGTGAAGGCGGGCCGCACGGCCCACAGCGCGAGCCCGCCGGTGACCACGCCGATCGGCACGTTGATCAGGTAGATCCAGCCCCAGTGCAGGTTCTCGCTGATGAAACCGCCCAGGGTGGGACCGAGCGCCATGGACAGCGCGCCCGAGGCGCTCCAGATGCCCACCGCCCTGCCGCGCTCGGCGGGGTCGGGGAAGATCTGACTGATCAACGACAGCGTGGTCGGGGTCAGCAGCGCGGCGCCGACGCCCTGCACGGCCCGCGCGGCGATCAGCATCCCGCCCGAGGTGGCCAGCCCGGCGGCCAGCGAGGCCAGCGTGAAGACGGCCAGCCCGCCGAGGAACACCCTGCGGGCGCCCAGCACGTCCGCGAGCCGCCCGCCGGCCAGCATGAGGCCGGCGAAGACCAGGATGTAGGAGCTCATGATCCATTCCAGCCCGGAGATGGTCAGCCCCAGTTCCCGTTGGATCGTGGGCAATGCGACGTTCCCCACGTTGTTATCCAGATAAGTCATGAATGTGCCCAAGGTCACAGCGACCAATGCCCACCAGCGCATGGCGGCGCCTCCTATACAGCGTACTTGTACGTCGTATAGTGGAACTTGTACGGCGTATAGTTGTCAACCGTGATGGGAAAACTGACCGCGCAGGCCATCGCGGAACGGGCCCTGGAGATCGGCGACACCGAAGGCATCGACGCCGTGACCATCCGCCGCCTGGCCACGGACCTCGGCGTGACCCCGATGGCGCTCTACTGGCACTACAAGAACAAGGAGCAACTGCTGGTCGGCATGGCCGACCACCTCATCGGCGGCTTCGCGCCCGAGCCCGCCGACGAGCGCCCCTGGCAGGCCCAGCTCCGCGACCTGACCGAGGGCCTGATCAGGGCGCTACGCACGCACCCCTGCGCCAAGAACGTGCTGGAGCAGATCGACCCCGTCGCGGTGCCCAACTTCCTGGCCGTCTGGGACCTCGCGCTCGGCCTGGCCCGCACCGCCGGGTTCGGCGTGGACGAGAGCTGCCTCATCACCAAGTACCTGCTGCAGAGCGCCATCGCCATCGCCGACGCCCCGGTCCACGGGGCGGCCGAGCCCGACCGGGCGGAGCGCGTCAGGGCCAAGCAGGTCGGGCTGCAGACGCTGCCCGTGGACAGGTACCCGCACCTGGTGGAGATGGCCGGGCCGCTGGTGGGCGGCACGGACCCGATGTTGTACGACACCTTCGGCGTCGATCTCGTGCTGAGCGGCATAGAGGCGCTCGCGGCCGGACGTTAGAGTCGTGATCATGCCCTTTGAGCTGATCTGCGAGATCGAACCGCCGACCAAGCCCGATCTGAAGCACGTACGGCACCAGATCGGCACCATGAGCAAGATCGCCCACGGGTTCCTCATCCCCGACAACCACATCGGCCGCGCCACCGTCTCCAGCGTGGCCGTGGCCCACGAGGTCGAGGCGATGGGCGGGCGCGGCATCGCCTGCCTCAACTCGCGCGACCGCAACCTGCTCGGCTTCCGCCGCGACCTGCTGACGGCGGCGGCGTACGGGGTCGACCAGTTCCTGTTCGTCTACGGCGACAAGCCGACCAGCGGCAACCGGACCAGCGACCTGACCGTGCGCTCGATGATCGAGGAGGCGCGCGACTTCTCGCCGGCCTTCCGCGTGGGGGCCGCCGCCGGGCTGCGCCCGCTGCCCGCCTGGAAGCGTACGGCAGACTTCCTGTTCTCCCAGGTCAGCTTCTCGGTGGAGGAGCAGCTCCGCTGGCGCGAGGAGCACCCGGTCGAGGTGCCCGTCTACGCCGGCGTCATGGTGCTGGCCAGCGAGCGGCACGCCCGCACCCTGGCCGCCGCCATCCCGGACATCGCCCTGCCCGAGCGGCTCGTCGAGGCGGTGGCGGCCGACCGCATGGCGGGCGTGGAGGCGGCCTGCGAGCAGGTGCTGGCCCTGCGCGACACCGGCGCCTTCGCCGGCGTGCACCTCGTCCCCGTCGCCCGCTACCGCGACGTCGAGTCCCGCCTGGCCGCCGCTCTCTGAGGCCGGGCGAAGGCCGCGAGGACCGCGCCGAGCAGCGCGACGCCGAACAGCACCGCGTACGCCCGCTGGAACCCGTCCATGAGCTGGCCCACCGCCACCGGTGACAGCGTGGACAGGGTTCCGGCGTACACCTGGGCCCGCACGCCGGGTCCCACAGAGGCGGTCAGCATGCTCAGTGACAGGCCGACGCTGATCACGATGCCGACGTTCATCACCATGACGCGGAAGCCGTTGACCACGCCCAGGCTGCCGGGCGGCAACGCCCGCATGACCTGCGTGGTGTTGCCCGTCAGGAAGGTTCCGCTGCCGCAGCCCGCCACGAACAGGCTGATCCCGATCACCCAGTACGGCGTCGCGGGATCGGCCGTCAGCATCAGCGTGCCGAGCCCGGCCGCGCTGAGCACCGCGCCGCCGATCGACAGCGCGTACGGCGACACCCTGCTCCCCAGCGCGCCCACGATCGGCGAGGCCAGCCCGATCCCGACCGGCACGGGCAGCACGCTCAGCCCCGCCGTGAACGCGTCCACGCCCCTGGCGGCCTGGAAGTACAGCGCGACCACGAGGATCAGCGCGGAGCGGGCCAGGGCGTTGCAGAACGAGGCCAGGTTCGCGTAGGTCAGCAGCCGTCCGCCGAACAGCCGCAGGTCCAGTACCGGGTTGGGGGCCCGCCGCTCGGCCAGCACGATCAGCGGCACCAGCACCGCGAAGACGCCGGCGCCCGCCAGCACCACGGGGCTGAACGGCCCGCTCGACCCCGCCGTGGACAGCGCCAGCAGCAGCGCCGACAGCGCCGCGAACACCAGCACGTTGCCCAGCGCGTCCACCGGCTCCCTCGGCTGCCTGGGCACCTTGCGTAAGATCGCCGCGCCCACGCCGAGCGCCAGGAGCCCGGCGGGCACGTTCACCCAGAAGATCCACTGCCAGCCGGCCGCCTCGGCGATCAGGCCGCCCAGGGTGGGCCCGGCGAGCTGGGCCACCGACAGCGTGCCGATGTAGACGCCCATGCCCTGGCTGAGCCGCTCGGGCGGGAACGCGTCGGTGATGATCACGGTGCCGTTCGCGAGGATCATGGCGGCGCCGATCGCCTGTAAGACGCGCATCGCGATCAGGAACCACACGTTCGGCGACAGCCCGGCCAGCAACGAGGCCACGGTGAACAGCGCGAACCCCGTCAGGTACACCTCCCGCCTGCCGAGCAGGTCGGCCACGCGGCCGAAGAACACCAGGCTCGCCGTGTTGACCAGCAGGAACGACAGGAGGATCCAGTTCGACTCCAGCGCGTCCGCGTGGAAGTGCCGCACCACGGTCGGCAGCGCCACGTTCAGGGTGCTGCCTGCGATGCCGATGAGGACGAGGCCCAGGCTGGTGACCGCGCACACCCGCCAGGCGTAGCGCATCCGGGTGTCGTCCTGGGGGGTGACCGCGACCATGCCTCCACTATGACGTACGGCGTACGTCCGGTTTCGCCCCAGGGGTCACCTCGCTCGCTTGCGCAACCCTTCGAGGTCGTGGATCACCACGCGCCGCCTGCCCGTCTCGATCAGGCCCCGGTCGCGCAGCGTGCGCAGCGCCTTGCTGACGGCCTCGCGGGAGGCACCGGTCCACCCGGCCAGCTCGTCCTGCGACAGGGGCAGCGCCACGCGCACGCCGCTGTTGGTCTTCTCGCCGTACCGGTCGGCCAGCTCCAGCAGCCGCGTCGCCACCCGGCCCGTGGTGTCGAACGCGCCGTACTCGATGCGCTTGCGGTCGGAGTCGCGCAGCTTGTTGCTGATGAGCTGCATGAGCAGGACGGCGATGCGCCCGTGGCTCTCCAGGAAGGAGGTGAAGTCACGCACCACGATGCCGGAGATCGGCTCCAGCGCGGTCACGGTGGTCGAGCGGGGTGAGCCGTCGATCGCCGACAGCTCGCCGAGCAGCGCGCCAGGCCCGCGCACGGCCAGCACCACCTCGGTGCCGCCGCTCGTGTGGGAGGAGCACTTGACCCGGCCCTCCATCAGCACGAGCACCCAGTCGGACGTGTCGCCCTCGGTCATGATGGTCGTGCCCCGGTCCCAGCGCCGCAGCCGACCGGCCGAGCGCAGCGCCTCGACCTCCTCGGGCGTGAGCATGGTCAGGAACTCGCCCGGCTCTGAATCCATGCGCCCGATTATGTCGGTACGCGCACCGTCCCACTATGTCATTTCGGTCAGAACGTACGCCGTGACGAGCTCCTCCTTGCCCTTGAGGTTGAGCGGGCCCAGCGGATTCACCTTCGCCCCGTCGCCCAGTTGCCGGAAAGTGGTATCCCCGATGACCACCGTGCCCGGCTCGGCCAGCGTCTGGAGCCTGGCGGCCACGTTCACGGCGTCGCCCATGGCGTTGAAGCCGCGCAGCTCGGGGCTGCCGATGTTGCCGACCAGCGCGGGCCCGGTGTTGACGCCCACCCGGAACGTCGGCCACTCGACCGTGTCGACCCTCCAGGCCATCTCCTCGGCGATCTCGGCGGCGGCCCGCTGCATCTGCAGCGCCGCCTTGCAGGCCTGCCGCGCGTGCCCGTCCTGCGTGGCGGGCGCGTTGAACAGGGCCAGCAGCGCGTCGCCGACGAACTGCACGATCGTGCCGCCGTTGTTCAGGATGCAGGGGACGGCGGCCGTGTGGTAGCGGTTCAGCATCTCGACGATCTCGCCCGGCGTGACCTTCTCCGAGAACGTGGTGAAGCCCTTGAGGTCGGCGAACAGCGCGGTCAGCTCCTTGAGCTGGCCGCCCAGCGCCGCCTGCGCGGGGTCTGCGAGCAGCGCGTTGGCCACGTCGGGCGACATGTACTGGTGGAAGAGCGTGTGCAGCTCCTGGTAGAGGCGGGCGTTCTCCAGCGAGATCGACAGTTGCCCGGCCAGTGTGGCGGCCAGCGCCTCGTCCTGGCTGGTGCGTCCGACCGGCACCTCCAGCACGCCCGCCAGGTTGCCCTTGACGGTCAGCGGGAAGGCCAGGAGCTGGTCGCGCCTGATCGGGTTGCCGTCGGTGAACGCGTAGTCGCGCGAGCCGATCTGCGTCCTCCCCTCCGAGACCAAGGCGATCTTGACGTCGCCGTACGCCTGCCGCACCCGCTCCAGCGACACCGTCAGCAGCTCGTTCTCCGGCAGCCCGACCTTGGTCTGCGCGCTCACCGACACCAGCGCGGCCAGCCGCTCCGACAGCTCCCGCTCGTTGGCGAGGGCCTCGCCCGCCCGGTCGAGCACCGCCGCCTGGCCCTCGTTGAGCCGGAACTTGCCCGACAGCCGGGTCGCGGCCAGCGGCTCGCCCCTGCGTACGTGCTCGACCAGCTCCTCCAGCGCCTCGTCGTAGTCGCGCTGGATGCGCCGGACGGTCGCCGCCAGCGCCACCGAGTCGAACAGGCCCGCGCTCGACCCCTCTCGCCTGAACTGCAGGTACGCGCTGTAGGCGACGAACACGAAGGCCAGCGTGAGCAGGATGTGCCACTCCCACCAGGACAGGTGCCAGTTGAGCTGCGACATGCCCGCGATCATCGACTCGGCCAGCAGCGCGTACGCGGTGATCAGGCTGATCAGCATCGCCGCCGGCCGCTGGCGGTGCAGCAGGAACATCATCACGCTGGCCGCCCCGTACGCCAGCAGGCCGGGCACCGACGCCCACACCAGCCAGTCCATCGGCGAGACCATCGGCGGCTCGCTCAGCGGCGTCAGGCCGGGGATCAGCGACACGAGCCCCCAGAGCAGCAGGAACCCGAGCAGCGCCCCCCGGATGAAGTGCTGCGACCCCAGCACCGCCTTGGCGGCCCGCTCCCGCAGCGGCAGCGCCGAGGCGAGCGCGAACACCGAGGCGATCGAGAGCCCCACCTGCTGCCCGAGGTCGAACCCGACGGACCCGGTGGGCAGGATGACCTTCGGCGTGGCCAGGCCGTGCAGGAAGAAGAACCCGGCGCTGGTCAGGAAGACCATGGAGACCAGGAAGAGCCGCGCGTCCTGGCGGCGTCTGGAGGCCTCGCTGATGAGCACGCCGAGCACCACGTTGACGCCCGCCACCAGGACGATCAGCCAGAAGTGGCTGGCGTTGTGCTGCCAGAAGACGTTGATGTGCGGCTGGGCCAGCAGCAGCCAGAGGCCGAGCAGCGGCAGGATCAGGTGGATGGCCCAGACCACGCCGCGCACGGGCTGGGTGGCCGGGGGAAGGTAGGGCGAGGGACCGGGCGTTGGCACAGACCCGATTATCCACGCGAGATCGCTGTCTCCAATGCGTCGTTTTACTCACCCGAGTTCGCGACAATCCGTCAAACTGGTCAGTAACCCTCCGTTTTGTGACAGATACGTTATGTAGTTACTGTCATCCATTGGAACGGTCGAAGCGTGAATCTCATGCACCACATGAGCATCACTCGTTCCTCTGGAAGGAAAGCCGTGGCTATCAAGGTTCGAGGCGGGCGCACGATCACGCTCGCCGCCGTCGGGGCGCTGGCCGCCTCGCTCCTCACCGTGGGCGGCGTCGCCACCGCCTCGTCCGCCGCCGCCTCCGAGGTGCACGCCTGCGTGCACAAGAAGACGCGGTACGCGCGCATCGTCAACCCGACGACGAAGTGCAGGAAGACGGAGGAGCGGATCCTGATCGGCGGCTCCGCCACCTCGACCACCACCGTCCAGACGGGCGAGCAGGGCCGCCAGGGCGAGCGCGGCCCGGCGGGCCCGCAGGGCAAGCAGGGCGTCCAGGGACCCAAGGGCGAGACCGGACCGGTCGGGCCGCAGGGCAAGCAGGGCGTCGCGGGCCCGCAGGGTCCCAAGGGCGAGGACGGCAAGGACGGGCTGCCCGGCAAGGACGGCAAGGACGGCCTGCCAGGTAAGGACGGCAAGACCGGTGCCACCGGCCCGCAGGGTCCCAAGGGCGACACCGGCCCGCGCGGCCCCGAGGGGCCCAAGGGCGACCCCGGCAGCGGCGCCAACTACACCACCTACATCAAGCAGGACTCCATCAGGAGCACCGGCTCCGAGACGGTGAGCTGCGGCAGCGGCGGCCTGGTGACCGGCGGCGGCTTCTCGTTCGGCACGCTCAAGAACGCGGTCGTCACCGGCAGCGCGCCCTCCTCCGGCAACAGCTGGACCGTCACCGTGGCCAAGGATGACAACGGCGGCGGCAACGACTACGACCGGCAGGCCGCCGCCCCGTCGGCCTCGCCCTCCGCCCAGGCCGAGACCTACACCCACGGCGGCGGCAACAACGGCACCAGCGTCAGCGGCACCGTCTACGTCGTCTGCCTGAAGAAGGCGTAACGACACGCAGAAGGGCCGGCACGGAACCCCGTACCGGCCCTCCTGAAAAACCCGTCAGCCGAACAGCGCAGGAAGCGCAGCCGTGTGCGCCCCCCGCAACTCCTCGACGGAGATCTCGAACGCGTCCTTGACGACCAGCGACTCCCCGCCGGTCACCCCGAGCCCGTAGCACGGCACATCATGCCGCCCGCACAACGACGCGAACTCCTCATAAGCCTCAGGCCGCACCACGACGAGCGCCCGAGCCGCAGACTCGCTGAACAGATCGGTGAACGCGTCACCGGTCAGCTCGACCTCGGCCCCCACCCCCCGGGCCAGGCACGACTCGGCCAGCGCGATGGCCAGCCCGCCGTCCGACAGGTCGTGCGACCCGTCCAGCAGCCCCCGCCTGGCGGCCTCCACCAGCACGGTGCCCAGCGCCTGCTCGGCCTCCAGGTCGGCGTGCGGCGGCAGCCCGCCCAGGTGATGGTGCTCGACGTGGGCCCACTCGGAGCCGCCGAACTCGGCGCCGGTGTCGCCGAGCAGCACGACCCGCAGCCCCTCGGCGGTGAACCCGGACGGCACCCGCTTGGCCACGTCGTCGATGACGCCGAGCACGCCCACGACGGGCGTCGGGTGGATGGCGGTGGAGCCGGTCTGGTTGTAGAAGGAGACGTTCCCGCCGGTGACGGGCACGCCGAGCGCCTTGCAGGCGTCGGCCAGGCCGCGGGTGGCCTCGGCGAACTGCCACATGACCTCGGGGTCCTCGGGGGAGCCGAAGTTGAGGCAGTTGGTGACGGCCAGGGGCTTGGCGCCGGTCACGGCCACGTTCCGGTACGCCTCGGCGAGCGCGAGCTGCGCCCCCGCGTACGGGTCGAGCTTGGCGTAGCGGCCGTTGCCGTCAGTGGACAGCGCGATGCCCCGCGTCGTCGGCTCGGCACCCTCGATCACCTCGGAGATGCGCAGCATGCCCGCGTCGGCCGGCTGGGCCAGCACGGTGTTGGAGCGCACGTACCGGTCGTACTGGTCGGTCACCCACGCCTTGGAGGCGAGGTTGGGCGAGCCGAGCAGCTTGAGCAGGGTGGCCCGCAGGTCGGCGGGCCGCTCCAGCCGGTCGGGCGTGTCGCCGTTGAGCGCGGCCTGCCCGGCGGGCTCGTGGAAGGGCCGCTCGTAGACGGGGCCGTCGTCGGCGGCGGTGCCCGGCGGGATGTCCACGATGATCTCGCCGTCCCAGGTCATGACGAGGCGGCCGGTGTCGGTGACCTCGCCGATGACGGTGGCGGGCACGTCCCACCGCTCGCAGATCGCCATGAACGCCGCGATGTCGTCCGGGCGGACGACGGCCATCATGCGTTCCTGCGACTCGCTCATGAGGATTTCCTCGGGCCTGAGCGAGGGGTCGCGCAGCGGGACCAGGTTGAGGTCGACGGTCATGCCGCCGGTGCCCTTGGCGGCCAGCTCGGTGGTGGCGCAGGAGACGCCGGCCGCGCCGAGGTCCTGGATGCCGACGACCACGTCGGCCGCGTACAGCTCCAGGCAGCACTCGATGAGCAGCTTCTCCATGAACGGGTCGCCGACCTGCACGGCGGGCCGCTTGGCCTGCGACTCGTCCTCGAACGTGGCGCTGGCCAGCACGGACGCGCCGCCGATGCCGTCGGGGCCGGTGGACGCGCCGAACAGGACCACCTTGTTGCCGGGGCCCGGCGCGGTGGCCAGCTTGATCTGGTCCTTGCGCAGCAGGCCCACGCACAGCGCGTTGACCAGCGGGTTGCCGATGTAGCAGGGGTCGAAGACGACCTCGCCGCCGATGTTGGGCAGGCCCAGGCAGTTGCCGTAGCTGCTGATGCCCTCCACCACGCCGGGCAGCACCCGGCGGGTGTCCACGGCGTCGGCGGCGCCGAAGCGCAGCGCGTCCATGACGGCGATGGGGCGCGCGCCCATCGACATGATGTCGCGCACGATCCCGCCGACGCCGGTGGCGGCGCCCTGGTGCGGCTCGACGTAGGACGGGTGGTTGTGGCTCTCGATCTTGAACGTGGCCGCCCAGCCGTCGCCGATGTCCACCACGCCGGCGTTCTCGCCCATGCCCACGAGCAGCGCCTCGGACTTGGGCGCCTTGGTGGCGAACTGCTTCAGGTGCACCTTGGACGACTTGTACGAGCAGTGCTCGGACCACATGACGCTGTAGATGGCCAGCTCGGAGCCGGTGGGACGGCGGCCCAGGATCTCCTTGACCCGGTCGTACTCGTCCTGCTTCATCCCCAGCTCGGCGAAGGGCATCGGCTCGTCGGGAGTCTCCGCCGCCCGCTTCACACTGTCTGTCATGCGTTCACCAGGTTCTTCAGGATGGAGGTGAAGATGCCGAGGCCGTCGGTGCTGGGCGCGCCGACCAGCTCCTCGACGGCGTGCTCGGGGTGCGGCATGAGGCCGACCACGTTGCCCGCCTCGTTGCGGATGCCGGCGATGTCGTTGAGCGAGCCGTTGGGGTTGCCGACGTAGCGGAACACCACGTGACCGCCCGCCTCCAGCGCGGCCAGCGTGTCGTCGGAGGCCACGTAGCGGCCCTCGCCGTGCTTGATCGGCAGCACGATCTCCTGACCGGGGGTGAACGAGTTCGTCCAGGCGGTGGCGGGCTGCTCGACCTTGAGCCGCTGGTCGCGGCAGACGTAGTGCAGCGAGGCGTTACGGGTCAGCGCGCCGGGCAGCAGGTGCGCCTCGCACAGGATCTGGAACCCGTTGCAGGTGCCGATCACGGGCAGCCCCGCTCTTGCGGCGGGGACGAGCTCCTCCATGAGCGGCGCGAAGCGCGAGATGGCTCCGCAGCGCAGGTAGTCGCCGTAGGAGAAGCCGCCGGGCAGGAAGACGGCGTCGACCCCCTTCAGGTCGTGGTCGGCGTGCCACAGTGGGACCGCCTCCGCGCCCACCAGGCGAACGGCTCTTGCGGCGTCCTGGTCGTCGAGAGTTCCTGGAAACGTGACTACGCCCACACGGGCAGCGCTCATGACTGTCGTCCCCTCCGGAGGAATGCGCGCGCGCACCACCGTCCCTTCGGGGCGGACGGCGGTGTCATCAGGTTATCGGGTGCTCCCCGGTGGTCGGCATCGACTCGGCGGTGGAGCGGACACGCAGGTCAGGCGGCGGCGGGCACGCAGGTCAGGCGACGGCGGAGACGCGGGTCAGACGGTGGCCAGCTCGCGGGGACGCGCCTTGGCGGCGCCGTCGTCCCAGGCGAGGTGCTTGCGCAGGTGGACCGTGGTGCCCCGGCCGGGCGTGACGCCGAAGGAGATCTCGTCGACGACGGAGCGCATGATCAGCAGGCCGCGGCCGTTCTCGGTGTCGGGTGGCGGAAAGTGGTGCGGCATGGACGGGACGCCCACCCCGTTGTCGGCCACGCGTACGTCGCACTGGCCGGCGCCGATGGCGGCCGTCACCTCGTAGCGGTTGGCCGGCCCTCCGTGCCGGACCGCGTTGGAGCATGCCTCGGAGACGGCGAGCAGCATGTCGGCGATGCACGTCTCGCTCACGTTGAGTGAACGCATGGCGTCACCTAGCACTCGCCTGACCATCGGTATGCCGATCGCATCCCGAGGCAGTGCCAACGAGAACTCAATATCCACCGGACTCCTCCGGGTGCCGGAATCTCACCTGGAGTAGGTTTCCCTGAGAAAACGGGGCTAACCGCAAAATCACGTTGTTGTTATTTAGTGTTGGCACGCCCGTGGCATTGTGGCACGTCGCAACCGGGCTTTAACCGCCCCAGGGGAAATCGGGGCGGCAAATGTGCCTTAGCCCTCGACCCGGACGCTGTAGTCCTCGATGACGGTGTTCGCCAGCAGCGTTTCCGCCATCTTGCGCACCTCTTCGAGCGCGGCGTCGTCGGCGGGGCCGTCGAGCTCGACCTCGAAGCGCTTGCCCTGGCGGACGGCTGCGACGCCGGAGAAGCCGAGCCTGGGCAGCGCCCTGGCGATGGCCTGGCCCTGCGGATCGAGGATCTCGGGCTTCAACATGACGTCCACGATGACGCGGGCCACTGCGTTCCTCCTGGGAGCGGTGGGTGGATGGGAAGCACAGCCTACCGGCGCGTGTGGCTGCGACCACAACGGGAACGGGGAGGACATGGGGCTTGCGCACAGGGCTGTGACGTCTGCCACGATGGCCCCAAAAGCGTACGAACCACCACCTCTCGGTTCGTCGTTAGGTAAGGCTGGCCTAAGGTGGCAACCCCATCGCATAGTCCGGCCCCTGACCAGCAGGAGTGGCGCATGACCATAGACGCCTCGGGAGCATCGTCTCCTGAGCTCGTCCAGCTGCTCACCCCCGAGGGCGAGCGGGTCGAGCATCCCGACTACGACATCGATCTGACCCCGGAGGAGATCCGGTCGCTCTACCGCGACCTCGTGCTCGTCCGGCGAGTCGACCTGGAGGCCGTGGCCCTGCAGCGCCAGGGCGAGCTGGGCATCTGGGCCTCGCTGCTCGGCCAGGAGGCCGCCCAGATCGGCTCGGGCCGCGCGCTCACCGACGCCGACATGGCCTTCCCCACCTACCGCGAGCACGGCGTGGCGTGGTGCCGCGACGTCGACCCGGTCAAGCTGCTCGGCCTGTTCAGAGGCGTCAACCATGGGGGATGGGACCCCAAGGAGCACAACTTCCACCTCTACACGATCGTGATCGGCAGCCAGACCCTCCACGCGGTCGGCTACGCCATGGGCATCCAGCGCGACGACGCCAGCGCGGCGACCATCGTCTACTTCGGCGACGGCGCCACCTCACAGGGCGACGTCAACGAGTCGTTCATCTGGGCCAGCGTGTTCAACGCGCCGATCGTGTTCTTCTGCCAGAACAACCAGTGGGCCATCTCCGAGCCGCTGGAGAAGCAGACCCGCATCCCGCTCTACCGGCGGGCCTCCGGCTTCGGCTTCCCGGGCATCAGGGTCGACGGCAACGACGTGTTCGCCTGCCTCGCGGTGACCCGTAAGGCGCTCGAAGCCGCCCGTACCGGGCAGGGGCCGACGCTCATCGAGGCGTACACGTACCGGATGGGCGCCCACACCACCACCGACGACCCCACGCGCTACCGCGTGGCCAGCGAGCTGGAGGCGTGGAAGCTCAAGGACCCGATCGAGCGGGTCAAGGCGTACCTGTTCAAGAACGAGCAGGCCGACCAGGCCTTCTTCGACTCCGTGGACGGCGAGGCCGACCAGCTCGGCGCGGACCTGCGCAGGCGCTGCCTGGCCATGCCCGACCCCGAGCCGCTCGACATCTTCGACCACGTCTACCGCGAGCCCCACGCCCTGATCGACCAGGAGCGCGCCCAGTTCGCCGCGTACTTGGAGGGGTTCGAGCAGTGACTGTACTGAGTTTGTCCAAGGCCCTGAACGAGGGCATGCGCAAGGCGATGGAGGACGATCCCAAGGTCCTCATCATGGGCGAGGACGTCGGCAAGCTGGGCGGCGTGTTCCGCGTCACCGACGGGCTGCAGAAGGACTTCGGCGAGGACCGCGTGATCGACACGCCGCTCGCCGAGTCGGGCATCATCGGCACCGCGATCGGGCTGGCGCTGCGCGGCTACCGGCCGGTGTGCGAGATCCAGTTCGACGGTTTCGTCTTCCCGGCCGCCGACCAGATCATCACGCAGCTCGCCAAGATGCCGATGCGCTCGCTGGGCGCGATCAAGCTGCCGGTCGTCGTACGCATCCCCTGCGGCGGCGGCATCGGCGCGGTCGAGCACCACAGCGAGTCGCCGGAGGCGTACTTCACCCACACGGCCGGCCTGCGCGTCGTCGCCTGCTCCAACCCGGCCGACGCGTACACCATGATCCAGCAGGCCATCCGCAGCGACGACCCGGTGCTCTTCTTCGAGCCCAAGCGCCGCTACTGGGAGAAGGCCGACGTCGACACCTCCTCCACCGACTGGTGGGCGCCGCTCCACTCCGCCAAGGTCGTCCGTCCCGGCGCCGACGTTACGCTCCTGGCCTACGGCCCCATGGTCAAGACCTGTCTGGAGGCCGCCACGGCGGCCGAGGACGACGGGCGCTCCCTGGAGGTCATCGACCTGCGCTCGCTCAACCCGCTGGACGAGCCGGTCGTGATGGAGTCCGCACGCCGCACCGGGCGGGTCGTGGTCGTCCACGAGGCGCCCGTCAACAGCGGCTTCGGCGCCGAGCTGGCCGCCAGGATCACCGAGCAGTGCTTCTACCACCTGGAGTCGCCCGTGTTGCGGGCCGGCGGCTTCTCCACCCCCTACCCCCCGTCCAAGCTGGAGGAGCACTACCTGCCCGACCTGGACCGCGTGCTCGACGCCGTCGACCGGACCTTCGGGTACTGAGGGGGTACGCGCACATGCGACGCGAGTTCAAGCTTCCCGACGTCGGCGAAGGGCTGACGGAGGCCGAGATCGTCCGCTGGCACGTCAAGGCGGGTGACGCGGTCAAGGTCAACCAGATCGTGGTGGAGATCGAGACGGCCAAGTCGATCGTCGAGCTGCCCATCCCGTGGGACGGGGTGGTGGCGGGGCTGATGGCCGAGGAAGGCGACACGGTCGACGTCGGCGTCGCCATCATCGCCGTCGACACGGTGGAGGAGGGCGAGACGCCTTCTCAGGTGTCAGGTTCAGATGATCGTGCCGCCCTGGCCGACGACATGGTGCCGAAGCCGCCTGCGGAGGGCGCGGTGGAACCGGGCGCTCACGGCAGCCCGGCGCCGAAGGAGGAGCGGCAGGCGGTCCTGGTCGGCTACGGGGTGAAGGTCGGCGCGACCAAGCGGCGTGCCCGCAAGCAGTCCGGCATCCCCGCCAACCCGGTGGCCAACCCGTCCCGGGTGGAGGTGGACGGCCCGCCCAGCCAGGCCCAGAGCCCGGCCCCGGCCCTCGCCCAGAGCACACCACCGGCCCCGGCCCCCGCTCAGAGCACCTCGCCGCCGGGCCGGGTGGCGGTCCTGGCCAAGCCGCCCGTCCGCAAGCTGGCCAAGGACCTCGGCGTGGACCTGGTCACGATCACCGGCACGGGCCCCCAGGGCTCGATCACCCGCGACGACGTCCACGCCGCCGCGGCGCCGCAGCCCGCGGCGGAGCAGCAGCCCGCACCGGCCGCCCGCGAGGAGCGCGTCCCCATCAAGGGCGTCCGCAAGGCGACCGCCCAAGCCATGGTCACCAGCGCCTTCACGGCCCCGCACGTCACCGAGTTCCTCCAAGTGGACATGACGCAGACCATGGAGGCAGTGCGCCGCCTGCGCACCCTCCAGGACTTCGCCGACGTCAAGGTGGGCCCTCTGCTCCTCGTCGCGAAGGCCGTCCTGACCGCCGTCAAGCGCCACCCGGCGATCAACGCCACCTGGGACGACCAGGACATCGTCATCAAGCACTACGTCAACCTGGGGATAGCGGCCGCCACCCCCAGGGGCCTCCTGGTCCCCAACATCAAGGACGCCCAGGACCTCTCCCTCCCGGCTCTGGCGAAGGAACTGGCCGCCCTGACCGAGACGGCCAGGGCGGGCCGCACCCAGCCCGCCGAGATGTCCGGCGGCACGTTCACGATCACGAACGTGGGCGTCTTCGGCGTGGACGGCGGCACCCCGATCATCAACCCGGGCGAGGCCGCGATCCTGGCGGTCGGCCAGGTCAGGGAGATGCCGTGGGTGGTGGACGGCGAGCTCGCGGTCCGCAAGGTGGCGACCCTGTCGCTCTCGTTCGACCACCGCATGGTGGACGGCGAGCTGGGCTCGCGCTTCCTGGCGGACGTGGGCGCGATGCTGGAGGACCCGCTGCGCATGCTCGCCTGGAGCTGAAGTGGTACGGCGACCGCCGGGAGGACCCCTCTCCCGGCGATCGCCGTACGGCGGGGACGCCCGCACCCACCGACACAGAGCGGCCAGGGCCCCGGGAAATACCTCGATAAGGTGACCAACATGATTCGCCACATCGTGCTGTTCACCTGGACCGAGGCCGCCACGGCCGAGCAGAAGGCCGCCGTCACGGCTGAGCTGCGCAAACTCCCCGGCCTGATCCCGCAGTTGCGCGCGTACATGGTGGGCGAGGACGCGGGCATCAACCAGGGCAACCACGAGTACGCCGTGGTGGCGGACTTCGACAGCGTCGACGACTACCTGGTCTACCGCGACCATCCCGACCACCAGAAGGTGATCGCCGACAGCATCAAGCCGATCCTCGCCAGTCGCGCCGCCGTGCAGCTGAGTCTCTAGACGCTGCTAGACCTCGGGCGGGTTGTTCTCGCGGTGCATCAGCCTGTTGTCGGAGGTCTGGCCCCTCCTGGGGGCCAGCACGATGCTGAGCACCACTCCCACGCCACCGACGATCATGAAGATGAGCCCGATGACGTCCATGTGCACGCTCTGCCCGAACACATCGGGCTCGATCGCGAACCTCAGGATGGCGCCAAGCGTGAGGAAGAAGATGCTTACCCCGACCCCCATGACAACCTCCACGCAAACGGCGAGTACAGCGACGGTCATACCCGGCTATCCGCCGAGTCTCACGCGAGGCACGACAATGGCTGCCCGCCGTTGTAGGTGATCATGTCGAGCACGGCGGTGACCAGGTCGATCGGCGTGCCCAGAGGTTGCCCGTCGAGCTCGGAGTAAGCGCGGTGCAGGTTGCCCACAATGCGTTCTGGGTCCAGCAGGCCCGCCCACTCGCCGAGGTCCGTCTGCCTGGCGGCCTCCAGCGGCGTCAGGCCCGCCTCCTTGCCGCGCCTGGCGACGTCCTGGACGAAGCGCAGGTAGCCCTCCACCGGCTCGTACGCCTCCGGCCCGCACACCTCGCCGTGCCCGGGCACCACGGTCTCCGCCCCGAGCCCCTTGAGCTGCTCGACGGCGCGCAGCGCCCCGGCCACCGAGCCCATCAGCACGAACGGCGTGCCGCCGTTGAAGACCAGGTCGCCGGCGAACAGCACCCGCCGCTCCGGGATCCACACGTAGGAGTCGTTGGTGGTGTGGGCGGCGTGCCCGACGTGCCGTACCTCGCAGCGCAGCTCGTCGGAGTGCAGCGTGAGGCGGTCGGTGAAGGTCAGGAACGGCGGGGTCGGCTCCATCTTGCCCCACTCGACCCCGGCCGACCACGCGGCGCGGTAGGCGGGGACGCCGTCGGCGATGATCTGCTCGCGGACGCCCTCGTGGCCGACGATCGTGGCCTCGGGGAAGAGCCAGTTGCCGAACGTGTGGTCGCCGTGGTGGTGGGTGTTGAGCAGCGTGGTGATCGGCCGGTCGGTGACCTTGCCGATGGCCTGGCGGAAGGCGCGCGTGCGGCGCTCGGTGGAGCAGGCGTCGATGACGATGACGCCACGCCGGCCGGCCAGGAACCCGGTGTTGTTGATCCACCAGCTCCCGTCGGGCTGTACGTAGGCGTACACGCCGTCGGACACCTCCTCGACGCGCGGCGGCGGCAGGGGGTGGTCGTGGGGGGAGGAGCTCATGCCGAGGACGCTACACAAGGCGGCAGGGCGCCCGCTCGCGGTCGGGCGCCCTGCCGGTGGTGACTGCCGCGGGTGGCAGTGAGGTGTGGCTCAGAAGGCTTCTTCCGGCAGCTCCATCAGCTCCAGGTCGGTGGCGGTGAGCACGCGCCGCTCGGCGGCCAGCCGGGGCAGCACGGTCTTGGCGAAGAAGGAGGCCGCTGCGACCTTGCCCAGGTAGAACGGGTCCTCGCCGGAGGCGAGCTTGCCCAGCGCCACCTCGGCCTGGCGCAGCAGCAGCCAGCCGATGATCAGGTCGCCGAGGGAGAGCAGGAACCGGGTGGTGTTCAGCCCGACCTTGTAGACCTCCTTCGGCGCCTCCAGCGAGCCGAGCGCCCAGCCCGCCATGGTGTCGCCCATGGTCTTGACCTCGGCGGCGGCCTCGGCGAGCAGCTTGCGCTCCTCCTTGAGCCGCCCGTTGCCCGCCTCGGACGCGGCGAACTCGTTGATCTCGGCCAGCAGCGCGCCGATCGCGGCACCCTGGTTGCGCAGGATCTTCCTGAAGAACAGGTCCTGGCCCTGGATCGCGGTGGTGCCCTCGTACAGGGAGTCGATCTTCGCGTCGCGGATGTACTGCTCGATCGGGTAGTCCTGGAGGTAGCCGGAGCCGCCGAGGGTCTGCAGGGAGCGGGAGAGCAGCTCGTACGACCGCTCGGACCCGACGCCCTTGACGACGGGCAGCAGCAGGTCGTTCATGGCGGCGGCGTGCCGGTCGTCCGGGTCGGCGAGCAGGGTGTCCTGGAAGGTGGCCGTGTAGAGCACCAGCGCCCGCATGCCCTCGGCGTACGACTTCTGGAGCATCAGCTCGCGCCGCACGTCGGGGTGGTGGGTCACGGTGACGCGGGGTGCGGCCTTGTCAGCCATCCTGGCCAGGTCGGCGCCCTGGACGCGGGACTTGGCGAACTCGAGGGCGTTGAGGTAGCCGGTGGAGAGCGTGGCGATGGCCTTGGTGCCGACCATCATGCGGGCGTGCTCGATCACCATGAACATCTGCTTGATGCCCTCGTGCACCTCGCCGACCAGCCAGCCGATCGCGGGGTGCTTGTCGCCGAAGGTCAGCTCGCAGGTCGTGGAGACCTTCAGGCCCATCTTCTTCTCGACGTTGGTGACGTAGACGCCGTTGCGCTCGCCGGGCTCGCCGGTCTCCAGGTCCACGTGGTACTTCGGCACGAGGAACATCGACAGGCCCTTGGTGCCGGGGCCGTGGCCTTCTGGGCGGGCCAGCACGAGGTGGAAGATGTTCTCGGACATGTCGTGCTCGGCGCTGGTGATGAAGCGCTTGACGCCCTCGATGTGCCAGGTGCCGTCGGGCTGGCGCACCGCCTTCGTCCGGCCGGCGCCGACGTCGGAGCCCGCGTCGGGCTCGGTGAGCACCATGGTGGCGCCCCAGTTGCGCTCGATGGCCAGCTCGGCGAAGCGCTTCTGCTCGGGCGTGCCGACCTTCCACAGCGTGTAGGCGAAGTTGGGGCCGGCCGCGTACATGTACAGGGCGGGGTTGGCGCCCAGCACCATCTCGGCCGTGGCCCAGGCCAGGCTGCGCGGGATGCCGGGGCCGCCCAGGTCGGTGGGCAGGTCGAGGTGCGCCCAGCCGCCGTCCACCAGCGCCTTGTACGACTTCTTGAAGCCCTCGGGCACCTTCACGGTCGAGGTGGCCGCGTCGAACACGGGCGGGTGCCTGTCACCCTCTTCGAAAGAGTCCGCGAGCACGCCGGTCGAGAGGCGGTTGACCTCGTCCAGCACGCTGCGTGCGACGTCCTCGTCCACTTCCGCGAAGGGCCCGGTGCCGAGGATCTCGCCTCTCCCGAAGACCTCGAAGAGGTTGAATTCCAGGTCACGCACGTTGCTCTTGTAGTGGCCCATGGGCGTCGATCTCCTTGAACCGAGGCATTTCTACTGGTGAGTAACCTTACTCTGAAATGCTACCCGCGGGTAACCCGTCATATGCGTGGCATGCTCATCTCCATGGACGCCGCAGAACTCGCCGCCCGGTGGCGGGAACGCCTGGAATCCTGGGCGATTCCGGACGAGATCCTGGCCAAGGCACCCCTGGATCCGTGGAGCCACTCACCGGAGAGGTTCGGCACCCGTACGGACAGAGCGCTGTCCGAGCCGGACGACGGCCCCACCATGACCCGGTTGTCCGAGGCGCTGCCCGAGAAGGGCACGCTGCTCGACGTCGGCTCGGGCCCTGGAGCCTCCTCCCTGCCGCTGCACGAGCGCATCGGCCACCTCTACGCGGTCGACACCTCCACCTCCATGCTCGAAGGGCTGACGGCCAGGGCGGAGAAGCTGGGCGTGCCCGTCACGACGGTGGAGGGCCGCTGGCCCGACGTCAGCGACCAGGTGCCGATGGCCGACGCGGCGGTGGCGGCGCACGTCGTCTACAACGTGCCCGACCTGGCCGACTTCCTGCTCGCGCTCGACTCCCGCACGCAGGGGCGGGTGGTGCTGGAGCTGCCGCACCGCCATCCGATGAGCTGGATGACGCCGCTGTGGCAGCACTTCCACGGCGTCGACCGGCCGGTGCGCCCCATCGCCGAGGACTGCGTGGCCCTCGCGGCGGCGCTCGGCTTCAACGTCCAGGTGGAGGAGAGGGAAGCCCCGCTGGAACGTTTCACCTCTCTGGAGGAGCTGGCCGCCAGCGCGGTGCGCAGGGTGTGCCTCGACCCCTCGCGCGCGGAGGAGGTGGCGGCGACGGCGGCGGAGCTCGGCATGTGGCCGGTGCCACGCGACCGGTGGGTCACCATCTGGTGGGAATGACCGCCAGGTCCCGCACGTTCATCCAGATGAGCGCATAGCAGCTCCCGGACGAGACGCGCCGTACCCGGAAGGCCAAGACGACGCACTCCAGTCAGTCTCGTCTTTCAGGGAGTGCTCTTCACATGGCGTGGATCGTCCTCGTGCTGGCCGGCCTCTTCGAGGTCACCATGGCCCTCTCGCTCAAGCTCAGCAACGGCTTCACCCATCTGTGGTGGACGCTGTCGTTCCTGGCCACGGCCGTGCTCAGCTTCGGCCTGCTCTCGTACGCGCTCAAATCGCTGGAGGTCGGCACCGCCTACGCCGTCTGGACCGGCGTCGGCGCGGCGGGCACCGCGCTGCTCGGCATGATCGCCATGGGCGACCAGGTGTCACCGGCGCGGCTCATCTCCATCGCGCTGATCCTGGCCGGGGTCATCGGGCTCAAGACCCTGGCCTGAGTGTCTATTGTGGGACAGATGATCGAAATCCACGCCGTCACCATCGACGCCGCAGACCCGTACGCCATCGCGAGCTGGTGGAGCCAGGCCACCGGGCTGCCCCTCGGGGAAGACGACAAGCCGGGCGACGACGAGGTGATGCTGCGCACCCACCAGGACCCGTTCCTGCTGTTCATCCGCGTCCCGGAGGGCAAGTCCGGCAAGAACCGGGTGCACCTCGACGTCAACGGCACCGAGGGCCGCACCCGTGACGAGGAGGTCGAGCGGCTCGTCGGGCTCGGCGCGACCGTCTTCGAGGATCATCGCCGGCCCGACGGCGCCGGCTGGGTCACCCTGCGCGACCCCGAGGGCAACGAGTTCTGCGTGTGCAGGAGCCAGGCGGAACGGGAGGGTCAGTAGGGTCACCGGGCGGAGCGCGCTCGTCCCTGCTGCGTCAGCGTCAGCACGCCGGCGATCAGGTAGACGAGCGCACCGCTCCACAGTGCGCCCACGGCCGAACCGAACACCCCTTCGCCGTCCAGCACGAGCTGCACCGGGTAGTCCAGCACGGCGACGAGACCGGCCGGCAGCAGCGCGAACTTGAACGGATGCTTCAGCGCCCAGAGCCGCGCCTGGCGGGTCACCCGGTCGCCCTGCTCCGGCTTGGACACCGCACCGATCGCGGCGACCAACGCGAACAGGCTGATGCCCAGGCCCAGCGACCACGCCAGATCGATGCCGGTGAACAGGCCCACACCCAGGCTGACGGCGGTCGCGACGCCGCCGCTGACGGCGGCGGTCTTCCAAGGAGCGCCGCGCAGGGCGGCGCCGGACAGCGATACCTCGTCGCGTCTACTGATTTCGTTCATGCCTTCATGCTGCCTTCCAGCCGCCCCCGGAGGCATCGGGGTCCGACCCTGAGCTGTCCCTGGGAAACTGGCATGATTCGGGCATGCGGGAAATCGAGATCGTGCAGCTTGGTGCGGGTGACGGCGAGCGACTGCGGGACGTGCGGCTGCGCGCCTTGCGGGAGGATCCGGACGCGTTCGGCTCCTCCTACGGCCGCGAGGTCGAGTTCCCGCCGGAGAAGTGGGCGGAGCGGCTGGCGAACCCCGAGGGCCGCTGGTGGGTCGCCACGCGCGGCGGCGCGGACCTGGGGCTGGTGTGCGTGCTCCTGGAGGAGAGCGGGGCCCACCTGCTGTCCATGTGGGTGGCGCCCGAGGCCAGGAAGGAGCGGGTCGGCTCCCGGCTGGTGGACGCGGCCGTCGAGTGGGCCAGGACGACCGGGGCCGAGGAGATCGGCCTGTGGGCGGTGGACAGGAACCACGCCGCCCGTGCCCTCTACGCGCGCAAGGGCTTCACGCGCAGCGGCAAGGTGATGGCGCTGCCGTCCAACCCGGACCTCATGGAGTCCCACTACGTGCTGTCCCTGGTCTTCAGGCAGGCGCGCGCCGGGGACGTGCCGGCCATCGTGGCGATGCTGGCCGACGACCCGCTCGGCGCCCAGCGCGAGGGCGACCCGAACGACGCGCGTTACCTGGCGGCGTTCGAGCGGATCGACGCCGACCCGTACGACGAGCTGATCGTCGCGGAGCGCGACGGCAAGGTGGTGGGCACGATGCAGCTCACCTACCTGGCGGGGCTGTCGCGGCTGGGCGCGGAGCGGTGCCAGATCGAGGCCGTCAGGGTCGCCGCCTCGACCAGGGGGCAGGGCCTGGGCCGCAAGATGATCGCGTGGGCGATCGACAGGGCGCGGGCGCGCGGCTGCGCGATGGTGCAGCTCACCTCCGACAAGTCACGTACGGACGCGCACCGCTTCTACGACGGCCTCGGCTTCACCGACTCCCACGTCGGCTACAAGCTCAAACTGGACTGATCTCCACGAAGTTGTCGTGGAAGCCGGGCCCCCTGCCCATGTCGGCGTCCCGCTCGGCCACGACCGCGTTCGGGTTGGCGCCGCCGGGGCTGAGCTTGGGCCAGCGGCCCTTCGGCGTGGCCACCACCCCGGCCGCCACCCGGTCGCTGATCTCCACGTCCGCCAGGAACTCGCCGCCGTCGTTGTGCACGCGCACCCGCCGGCCGTCCGCCAGCCCGCGCGCCGCCGCGTCGGCCGGGTTGACCAGCACCGTCGGCTCCTTGGCCCGCCGCAGCAACTCGGGGTTGTTGCCGAACGTGGTGTTGAGGAACGTGTGCGAGGCGGGCGTGACCAGCGTCAGCGGGTACGGCGAGCCTCCCGCGGAGGCCGCCGTGTACGACGGCACGAACGCCTTCCCTGCGGGCGGGAAGCGCAGCCGCCCGGACGGCGTCGGAAAGCCCTCGGCGAACGGCGTGAAGGGCCGCGGATAGTTCATCCGCACCCAGCCCTCCTTGCGCAGCCTGTCCAGCGTGATGCCGTCCAGGGAGGGGTGGCCGCTCGTCAGGAGCTGCTCGGCCAGCTCCAGGTCCGAGTCGTACAGCGACGGCTCGGTCATCCCCATGTGCGCGGCCAGCCGGCGGAACGTCTCCGTCGTGGACAGGCACTCGCCGGGCGGCCGCACGGCCTGCTCGTTCCACAGCAGGTACATGTGCCCGTAGCCGGCGTGCAGGTCGTGGTGCTCGGTCTGCATGGTCGCGGGCAGCACGATGTCGGCGTAGTCGACGGTGTCGGTCGGGAAGTGCTCCATGACGACCGTGAACAGGTCCTCGCGCTGGAGCTGCCGCCTGATGGCGTTGGAGTCGGGGGAGGAGCCGACCGGGTTGGCCGCGTACACCCAGAAGCACTTCACCGACTCCAGTTGCGAGGCCGCCTTCGTCATGGTCAGCGTGCGCACGGGCGCGGCCAGCAGGTCGTCGCGGCGGTCCACGTTCAGGTGCACGTGGTCGCTGGTGGAGAAGGCGATGCCGCCGCCGGGGTGGCGCCAGTCGCCGGTGACGCCCGGAATGGCGGAGATCACCCGCAGTGCCGCGCCGCCGCCCGCGTGCCGCTGCAGGCCGTGCGTGGCGCGCAGCGCGGTCGGGCGGGTGTGCGCGAGCCGCGTCCCCAGCCTGTGGACGGCCTCGGCGGGAATCCCGGTGATCTCGGCCACCCGCTCGACCGGGTGGCGCAGGATCTCCTCGCGGAAGTCGTCCCAGCCCTCGGTGTGCTCGGCGAGGAACTCCTCGTCCTGGGCGTTCTCGGACAGCACGACGTTGAGCAGGCCCAGCGCGAGCGCCCCGTCGGTGCCCGGCCTGATGGCCAGGTGCTCGTCCGCCTGGTCGGCCGTCCTGGTGCGGATGGGGTCGATGGCGACGACGTGCGCGCCGTTCGCCCGCGCGTCCTGGATGAACTTCCACAGGTGGTGGCCGCTGGTCAGCGTGTTCGTGCCCCAGAGCAGGATCAGCTTGGACAGCGCGAAGTTCTCGGGGTCCATGCCGGCGGCGGTGCCGAGCGTGCGGCGCAGCCCGGAGCTGCCGGCCGCGGAGCAGATGTTGAGCCAGTGCCTGGAGGCGCCCAGCAGGTTCCAGAACCGGCGGCCCGCCACGCCCTCGCAGCCCTGGAGGTAGCCGAGGGTGCCGGTGCCCAGGTAGGGCCAGATGGCCTCGCCGCCGTGCTCCTCGACGATGCCGCGCAGCCGTACGGAGATCTCGTCGAGCGCCTCTTCCCAGGTGATCCGCTCGAACTGGCCGGAGCCCTTCGGGCCGGTGCGGCGCAGCGGGTACAGGATGCGGTCCTGGGCCTGGGTGTGTTCGAGGTAACGGTTGACCTTCACGCAGAGCGCGCCCCGGGTGTAGGGCTGGTCGGGGTTGCCGCGCATCTTGACGGCCCGGCCGTTCTCGACGGTCACCACCCAGGAGCAGGTATCCGGGCAGTCCAGCGGACAAGCCCCCAAAACCCTCAATTCACCCGACATGCGACACAGCTTACGTCCCCCACCACCGGGAATTCAGAGGTGAACAGTGGGAAGTGCACCGTGTAGCCTGCCCCGTGCGACACTGCGGGGACGATTGAGCACACTGGAAGTCAGAGATCCTACGGTCCGGCACAGGAAGGTGTGGAATCGCTGGCGGTGGCCGATATCAGGGAACGAGAAGACACGGAGGGCCTCGCGGAAGGGGAGCCGGCCGTGGCCGAGTCGCGCGCAGGCGACAGCGCGGAGCACAACGCGGAACAGAGCACGGGGAACAGCACGGGCAACGACGACGTCTACGTCGTCGAGCCGCTGCTGCCCCACCGCCTGCGCCGCCCCTCCGACCTGCTGCGCTTCTTCGCCACGCTCATCGTGCTCGGCGCGGTCATCCTGCTCGCCCTGGTCGCCAAGCAGACCCTCATCGGCCTGGAGGCCGACGTCAAGGAGGGCGCTGAGCTCGTCCCCCTGCTGAGCAGGATCGCCGCCTTCCTCGGCGGCGCCGCCGTGCTCATCGTGCCGACCGCCTTCGCCGTCGAGCGCGTCTTCCACCGCGACGGCCTGCGCGTCGCCGAAGGGCTGATCGCCGCCATCGTCGGCATGGCGGGCTCGTTCCTGCTCGGGCAGTGGCTCGTCGCGGGCAACGTCGACGACCTGCGCGTCCTGCTCACGGGAGACCGGCGGATCGAGCCGCTCAACACGCTGCTCACCTCCGTCATCGCCTACTCCACCGCCGTCCGCATCTCCCGCCGCCCCACCTGGCGGATGCTGATGTGGACCACCATCGCGCTCTACATCCTGGCCCTGTTCTCCGGCCGCCAGATCACCATCCCCAGCGCCATCGTCACCGTCCTGGTCGGCATGGCCATCGGCTACGCCACCCTGTACGGCGTCGGCAGCCCCAACACCCGCCCCCCGGGCAACGCCGTCGTCGCGGCGCTGCGCAAGCTGTCGTTCGCGCCCGTCTCCGCGCGCCGCGTAGAGGACGACCACCAGGGCAGCCGCCGCTACGCCATCGGCCTCAAGGACGGCTCCAGCCTCGACGTCACCGTGCTCGACCGCGACCGGCAGGTGGCCGGCCTGCCGTACCGGCTGTGGCGGCGCTTCAGGCTCAACTCCGAGACCAGGCGCCGCGCCATCAGGTCGCTGCGCGCCGAGCTCGAACGCGAGGCCCTCATGGCGTACGCGGCCCAGGCCGCCGGCGCCAGCACCCCGCGCCTGCTCGGCACCAGCGAGATCGGCACCGAGGCCGCGCTGCTCGCCTACGAGCACATCGAGACCCGCCCCCTCGACGAGGTGCCCGACGCCGAGATCGACGACGAGCTGCTCGCCCAGATCTGGGAACAGGTCGAGCTGCTGCAGATCCAGCGGCTGGCACACCGGCGGCTCACCGGCGACAGCATCCACCTCGACGGCGCCGGCCGCGTCGTGCTCACCGACGCGCGCAGCGGCGAGGTCGCCGCCGGAGACCTGCTGCTGCGCCTCGACGTCGCCCAGCTCCTCACCTACCTGGCGCTGCGCGTCGGCCCGGAACGCTCGGTCCGCGCCGCCGCCGACGCCATGGGCCCCGACGCGCTGGCCGCCGCCATGCCGCTGCTCCAGCAGATCGCGCTGACCAGGGAGACGCGCTCCGCGGTGGCCAAGGCCAAGAACGTGCTGCCCGGCATCCGCGAGCACATCGTCGCGCTCAAACCGCAAGGCAAGATCGAGGAAGTACGCCTGGAGCGGTTCAGGCCACGCACCCTGATCACCATCATCGCCAGCGCCTTCGCCGCCTACGTCGTGCTCTCCCAGCTCAGCCAGGTGGACATCTACCACGTCCTCACCACGGCCAACTGGGGCTGGTCCGGGCTGGCCCTGGTGGCCGCCTTCGCCAGTTTCGTGGCCGCCGCGCTCATGCTGCGCGGGTTCGTGCCCGAGCACCTACCGCTCTGGCGCACGGTGCTCGTGCAGTTCGCCTCCTCCTTCGTCAAGCTGGTCGCGCCCGCTGCCGTGGGCGGTGTCGCCATCAACACCCGCTACTTGCAAAAACGCGGCATCCACCCGGCCAGCGCGGTGGCCAGCGTGGGGGCCTCCCAGCTCATCATGCTGGTCTTCCACATATCGCTGCTGGCGTTGTTCGCCTACATCACCGGCTCCACCACGCCCACCTCTTTCACGCCGTCGCGCGGGCTCGTCCTGGTGCTGCTCGCCGTCGCGGTGCTGGTAGTGGCGGTGCTCGGCGTGCCGCCGCTGCGCCGCCTGGTGACCTCGCGGCTGCGCAAGCTGTTCTCGAACGTGCTGCCCCGGCTGCTCGACGTGCTGCAGTCGCCGCGCAAGATGGTGGAGGCGTGCATCGGCACCCTCATGATCACCATCACGTTCGTGCTGTGCCTGCACGCCTGCATCGCCGCGTTCGGTCACGAGATCAGCTTCACCGCCGTCGCGGTCGTCTTCCTCACAGCCAACGCCATCGGCTCGGCCGCGCCCACACCGGGCGGCCTGGGCGCGGTCGAGCTGGCGCTCGTGGGCGGTCTGGTGCTGGCCGGGGTGCCCAAGGAACTGGCCACCTCGGCCGTGCTGCTGTACCGGCTGCTCACGTTCTGGCTGCCGGTACTGCCGGGCTGGGCCGCCTTCACCTACCTGCAGCGGAATGAAGACCTGTGACCTTGTCGATCGCGGCCAGCTCGTCCTCCGTGAAGGCGGGGCCGTCCACGCACGCCACGTTGGCCTCCAGCTGCGCGACGCTGCTGGCGCCGATCAGCACGCTCGTCACCCTCGGGTCACGCATCGCCCACGACAGCGCCATCTGAGCCAGGCTCTGCCCTCGGGTCTTCGCGATCTCGTTGAGGTCGCGCGCCAGGTCCCGATCGATGCGGTCGGCGCTCAGGAACCGGCTGGTCGCCGCCCGGGAGTCGTCCGGCACCCCCTCCAGGTACCGGTCGGTCAGCAGCCCCTGCGCCAGCGGCGAGAACACGATGCAGCCCATCCCCGCCTCCTCCAGCGTGTCCAGCAGCCCGTCCTCGATCCAGCGGTTGATCATCGAGTAGGACGGCTGGTGGATGAGCAGCGGCGTGCCCAGCTCGCGCATGATCCGCGCGGCCTGCGCGGTCTGCTCCGGCGAGTAGTTGGAGACGCCCGCGTACAGCGCCTTGCCCGAGCGCACCGCCCGGTCCAGCGCGCCCATCGTCTCCTCCAGCGGCGTCTCCGGGTCGGGACGGTGGCTGTAGAAGACGTCCACGTAGTCCAGGCCCATGCGCCGCAACGACTGGTCGAGGCTGGCCAGCACGTACTTGCGCGACCCCCACTCGCCGTACGGGCCTGGCCACATGTCGTACCCGGCCTTGGTCGAGATGATCAGCTCGTCCCGGTACGGGATGAAGTCCTCGCGCAGGATCCGGCCGAAGTTCCGCTCCGCCGAGCCGTACGGCACGCCGTAGTTGTTGGCCAGGTCGAAGTGCGTCACCCCGAGGTCGAACGCCCGGCGCAGGATCGCCCGCGAGTTCTCGATCGGCCGGTTGTCGCCGAAGTTGTGCCACAGGCCCAGCGAGACCGCGGGCAGCTTCAGCCCGCTGCGCCCGCTGCGGTTGTACGGCTGGCGCTCATAACGCCGCTCGTCGGCCTGATAGGTCATGATGACGTGCCCCTCTCGATGATCCACGACAGCGCGAAGGCCTCTTCCCGCCACGCGTCGTAACGCCCGCTGCGGCCGCCGTGCCCCGCGCCCATCTCCGTCTTCAGCAGGAACGGCCCGCCCTGCGCCGTGGCGCGCAGCCTCGCGATCCACTTCGCCGGCTCGTGGTAGAGCACGCGCGTGTCGTTGAGGCTGGTGATCGCCAGGATCGGCGGGTACGGCCTGCCGTCCACGTTCTCGTAGGGCGAGTACCCCTTCATGTACGCGTACACCTCGGGGTCGTGCAGCGGGTCGCCCCACTCGTCCCACTCGATCACGGTCAGCGGCAGCGACGGGTCGAGGATGGTGTTCAGCGCGTCCACGAACGGCACCTCGGCCACCACGCCCGCGAACACGTCGGGTGCCAGGTTCGTCACCGCGCCCATCAGCAGGCCGCCCGCGGAGCCGCCCCGTGCGACGACCCGCTCGCTCCAGCCGGACGCCTTCAGATGCCTGGCCACGGCCACGAAGTCGGTGAACGTGTTGCGCTTCCTGGTCAGCTTGCCGTCCTCGTACCAGCGGCGGCCCATCTCGCCGCCGCCCCGCACGTGCGCGACCGCGAAGACGAACCCGCGGTCGAGCAGCGACAGCCGCGGCACGGAGAAGCCGGGGTCGATGGAGGTCTCGTAGCTGCCGTACCCGTACAGCACGGTCGGCGCCGGCTTCCCGGAGTCCTTGCGCTTGACGATCGACACGGGGATCTTCGTGCCGTCCTCGGCCGTGGCCCAGTCGCGGAACTGCTCGTAGTCGGCCGGGTCGTAGCCGCCGAGCACCGGGCGCTGCTTGAGCAGGATCAGCTCGTGGCTGTCGAGCTCGTAGTCGTACACGCTGGGCGGGGTGACCATGCTCGTGTACGCCAGCCGCAGCCGGGTGGTGGTGAACTCGGGGTTGCCTGCGGGGCCGACGTCGTACAGGGGCTCGGGGAAGTCGATCTCGTACGCGTTCCGCTCGGACGCCTCGACCCGGTCGCGCCAGGTCTCGCCCGCGCCGCTGTACGGCAGCACACGCAGGCCGGTCAGGCCGTCGCGGCGGAAGTGCACCACGGCGTGGTCGGAGAACGCGTCGATCTCCAGGAGCCTGGTGTCCTCGCGGTGCGCGATCAGCGGGGTCCACGTGGCCGGGTCGTCGAGGGGGGCGGTGGCCAGCTCGAAGTTCTCCGCGTTCTCGTTGTGCAGCACGTAGAAGAAGTCGCCCGCGTGCTCGACGCCGTACTCGACGCCGGTCTTCCTGGGGCGGACGACCTGGAACTCGCCCGCGGGGTCGGCCGCGTCGAGGATCCGCACCTCGCTGGTGATCTTGCTGCCCGCGCCCAGGACGAGGTACTTCTCGCTGCGGGTCAGCCCGATGCCCACCCAGTACCGCTCGTCGTTCTCCTCGTAGACCAGCACGTCGTCCTGGGTGCCCAGGGTGTGCCGGTAGACCTGGTACGGGCGCCAGGCGTCGTCCACGCGCGTGTAGAAGAACGCCGACCCGTCGGCCGCCCAGGCGCCGCCGTAGAAGATGTCGGTGATCTCGTCGGGGAGCAGCTCACCGGTCTCCAGGTTCTTGAACCGGAGCGTGAACCGTTCGTCGCCCTTGTAGTCGGTCGAGAACGCCAGCATCGTGCCGTCGGGGGTGACGGAGCTGGTGCCGACCGAAAAGAACGCGCTGTCGCCGGCCAGCTCGTTGCCGTCGAGGATCACCTGCTCGCGGTCGAGCCTGGCGCCGGGGGTGATCTCCGGGGGCGCGTCGCTGTCGGCGGGGACGCGGCAGGAGACGGCGTACTGCTTGCCCTCCTCGGTGCGGGTGAAGTACCACCACCGGCCCTTGCGGCTGGGCACGGACAGGTCGGTCTCCTGCGTACGCCCCTTGATCTCCTGGAACACCTGCTCCTGGAGGTCGGCCAGATGAGCGGTGTGCTGCTTGAGAAAGTCGTTCTCCGCCTCCAGATATGCGGTCGTGTCTGGATCTTCCTTGTTGCTCAGCCAGGCGTACTCGTCGATGACGGTGTCGCCGTGATGGGTGCGCTCCGTGGGGACCTTCTTCGCCACTGGCGGCGTGTTGCTGCTCACGGGGGGAGTCTATGTTCGGTCGTGATCGTTCTGTTGCCGGAGAAGCGAGCGAACCGGTCCGAGCATCGGGAAGCGCTGCTAATCTTTAAGAGCCGACGCGGTGCGGCGCAACCCTCCTCCATCACTCCGGTGACTTTGGTGTGTTGTGTCACGCTTGTCGGTAATCCCTCGTGGCGCGCCGGTTCAGAGATCGATTCGCAGATCGGTCGAAGGGCTGGTAAGTTAGAGGGGTTGTCTCCGAAAGGGGGCAGGGATTAATTCCCGCAGGTCGAGCA
>NZ_VSEY01000043.1 GCF_008086045.1 Nonomuraea sp. PA05
GGCCTCAGCGCGTACGAGATGGGGCAGGGCGTACGGGAAGGACAGGAAGGGACGCACGCGCGCCCACGCGGCACCACAGGGCCACAGAGGCGCCACAGGCCCGCAGGGACCCCGGAACGCCGCCGGGACAGCACCCGACCCCTCTGCCACGCCAGGCCCGCGTCACACCAGGCCCCGCGCCACACCAGGCCCCGCGCCACGCCAGGCCCGCCTCACATCAGGCCCGCGTCACGCCAGCGAGGCGCCAGGCACCTGCTCGCACCGCCGCGCCAACACCACCCGCGCTCAGCCTGCGCAGGCCGCCCAAAGGCCCCGCGCAGGCGTAGCGCAAGCCCACCCCGCCGCTCAGGCGTCGATGTGGTCCCGATCCACCTCGGCCGCACTGCTGACGATGAACTCTCGCCGAGGCGCGACCTCACTCCCCATCAGCAGGTTGAAGATCCCCTCAGCCCCTTCGGCATCCTCGATCCGCACCCTCCGCAGAATGCGGTGACGCGGATCCATCGTGGTCTCCGCGAGCTGATCGGCGTCCATCTCGCCCAGACCCTTGTACCGCTGCACCGGGTCCTTCCACCGCTTGCCCCGCCGCTCCAGGTCGCGCAGCACCTTCTGCAGCTCGGCGTCGGAGTAGCAGTAGATGTACTTCTCCTTGCCCCGCCCCGGGTTGGTCAGCTCGATGCGGTGCAGCGGCGGCACGGCGGCGAACACGCGCCCGGCCTCCACCATGGGCCGCATGTAGCGGTGGAAGAGGGTGAGCAGCAGGCAGCGGATGTGCGCGCCGTCGACGTCGGCGTCGGCCATCAGGATGACCTTGCCGTAGCGGGCGGCCTCGATGTCGAAGGAGCGCCCCGAGCCGGCGCCGACGACCTGGATGATCGCGGCGCACTCGGCGTTCTTGAGCATGTCGCTCACGGACGCCTTCTGCACGTTGAGGATCTTGCCGCGGATCGGCAGCAGCGCCTGGAACTCGGAGTCGCGGGCGAGCTTGGCCGTGCCGAGGGCGGAGTCTCCCTCAACGATGAACAGCTCGCTGCGGTCGAGGTCGTCGCTGCGGCAGTCGACCAGCTTGGCGGGGAGCGCGGAGTTCTCCAGCGCGCTCTTGCGGCGCTGGTTGTCGCGGTGCTCGCGGGCCGCGATGCGGGCCTTGGCGGCGGCGACGATCTTCTCCAGCACCGCCCGCAGCGGCTGCTTGTAGCCGCGCGGCGGGTTGGTGAACAGCTCCTTGAGCTCGCGCGAGACCACGTGGGCGACGATGCGGGTGGCCGCGGAGGTGCCGAGCACCTCCTTGGTCTGCCCCTCGAACTGCGGCTCCGGCACCCGGACGGTGACCACGCCGGTCAGGCCTTCCGAGATGTCGTCCTTGGTGACGGGATCGTCGCCGTTCTTGAGCAGGCGGGTCTCGCGCAGCAGCTCGTTGATCGTGCGGACGAGGCCGCGTTCGAAGCCCGTCAGGTGGGTGCCGCCCTTGGGGGTGGCGATCACGTTGACGAACGAGCGCACCGTGGACTCGTAGCCCTTGCCCCAGCGGACCGCCACGTCGACGCTCAGCTCGCGCTGCACCTCGGTGGGCGTCATGTGGCCCTGGTCGTCGAGGACGGGCACGGTCTCGTGGAAGTGGCCGACGCCCTGCATGCGCAGCACGTCGCAGACGGGCTCGTCGCGGGCCAGGAACTCGGCGAACTCGGAGATGCCGCCCTCGAAGCGGAACTCCTCCTCGATGCGCTCCTCGTGCCTGCTGTCGTAGACGGCCAGGGTCAGGCCGGGCACCAGGAACGCGGTCTGCCGCAGGCGCACGTGGATCTCGTCGAGCGAGACCTCGGCGTCGGGCAGGAAGATCTGCGTGTCGGCCCAGAAACGCACCCGGGTGCCGGTGACGGTCTTGGGGATCTTGGCGCCCAGGCGCAGGCCGGACTTCTTCTTGAACTTGGCCGCGGGCCCCTCGCCGTCGAAGACGCCGGTGACGCCGCGGCGGAAGCTGATCTCGTGCACCACGCCGCCGTGGTCGACCGACACGTCGAGGCGCGAGGACAGCGCGTTGACCACGGACGCGCCCACGCCGTGCAGGCCGCCGGAGGCCCCGTAGGAGCCGCCGCCGAACTTCCCGCCCGCGTGCAGCTTGGTGTAGACGAGCTCCACCCCGGTCAGGCCGGTCTTGGGGTGGACGTCGACCGGGATGCCCCGGCCGTTGTCGCGGACCTCGATGGACCCGTCCGCGTAGAGCTCTACCTCGATCCGGTCGCAGTGACCTGCCAGCGCCTCGTCGACGCCGTTGTCCACGATCTCCCAGAGGCAGTGCATGAGCCCGCGGCTGTCGGTGGACCCGATGTACATGCCCGGGCGTTTCCGCACGGCCTCCAGGCCCTCAAGCACCGAGAGGTGACGAGCCGTGTAACCCGCCTCCACAAGCGTCACTCCAGCTCCCCTGGTCTAGGCATCGAACACGTGTGCGTAGCCTACCGTTCTTCCCCTACGCGCGCGTACAAGCTTGCCATGGCGTCACGTTTGCCGTTACCAACCGGCTGATCGTCATTACTTTGGGACACATTCCGCTCTGGGCGTAGCGAGGGGGCGGTTGGGAACGTCCAGGTCCGGTTAGATGTTGTTCCAAGTGACTGACGCCAGATCCTCGCTTCGGCGGGGGTGACCCGAAAGGCGATACGTGACTGGAGCTCTCGCCCCCGTTAAGCCGCTGACGGCCCTCGACCGCTGCGACCGCTGCGGCGCCCAGGCCTACATTCGCGCGACCCTGCCTGTAGGTGGGGAGCTGCTGTTCTGCGCCCACCATGGGCGTCAGCACATTGCAGCGTTGCGCGAAAAGGGTGCCGACATCCTGGACGAGTCGGCTCGACTCAGCGAAACCCCAACCATTGCCCCCAACGACGAGCGCTGACCCGCGCTGGTCGTGATGAGATAACCACATATTGCATGATCAGTACGGCGACCCCGAGACACCTCGGGGCCGCCGTTCTGCTTATTCTGGGAGAAACGCACGCCCGGGCGTGTCGCGGCGCCTTCCCAGCTCATCGCACCCGGTAGTGGTACCGGCCCGCGTCCTCGAACCCCTCGCCGCGATAGAGCGCCTGAGCCGCCCCGTTCCCCGCCGTCACCACCAGATAGGCGGACGGGACCCCCGCCCGTGCCACCAGCGCCCGCAGCACCACCCGCGCCAGCCCTCTCCGCCGCGCCTGGGGCAGCGTGGCCATGCAGTAGATCCCGAGCGTGTCGCCCTGCGGAACGCCCCGCCCGACGGCCAGCACCGCCCCGTCCTGCTCGTACGCCGCGTACCAGGCGGGCACCCCGGCGCAGATCCGCGCGGCCTCCTCCAGGCCGCTGCCGTACCGCCCGTCCACGGCCCACCAGGCCTCCAGCCATTCCGGCCACGGCCGCTCCGAGATCCGCACCCCCGGCGCGGGCTCGCCCTTGGGCCGGCCGGACATCACGAGCGTGGGGTCCACCAGGTCGTACCCGCGGCGCTCCAGCTCCTCGTCCAGCCCGGCGGGCGCCGAGGTGCCGACCGAGAAGACGCAGCGCTGCCCGCGCGCGCCGTAGAACGCCTCCGCCGCGCGGATGGCGCCGTCCAGGTCGGCGGGCGGACGGGTGGCGAGCACGGAGTTGGCGCGCTTCGTCACCCCGCCGGCGTGGCGGAACACCCACCCGTCGTGGGGCTGCTGCTCGTACGCGGGCCAGGCCTCATGGACAAGACGGTCGAAATCCATCCCGGCAGGTTAACCGTCCCGAGGCCGGGCGGGGTCCGCCGGGTAGGGCGCCGACCTGGGCCAATAGGGTATGGGGCTGTGTTGATTCTGTTGCCGCCGTCCGAGGGCAAGGCCGCGGAGGGCAGCGGGCCTCCCGTGGGTGAGCTGTCCTTTCCCGCTCTCGGCAAGCACCGCACGCGGGTGCTGAACGCGCTGGTCCGCGCCTCCAAGCGCCGGGACGCCCTCGACGTGCTCGGGCTGACGCCGGGGCTGGCGGGCGAGCTGGCCAAGAACGCGGCACTGAAGAGCGCCCCCACACTGCCCGCCGCCGCGCTCTACACCGGCGTGCTCTACGACAATCTCGGCCTGGAGACTCTGGACGAGGAGTCGAGGAAGCGGGCCGAGGAGTCGGCGCTGATCTTTTCCGGGCTGTGGGGTGTGGTGAAAATCACAGACCTCATTCCGCCTTACCGGCTCTCCATGGGGGTCAATCTGCCGTCTCTCGGCGGGCTGGCCGCCTTCTGGCGGCCCAAGGTGACCAAGGAACTGGACGGGATCCCGGGGCTGGTGGTGGATCTGCGCTCCGCCACGTACGCGGGCGCGTGGCAGCCCGGCTCGCGGTCGGTCACGGTACGGGTCTTCCGCGACGGCAAGGTCGTCAGCCACATGGCCAAGGCCACCAGGGGCGAGATCGCCCGCGCCCTGCTGCGCCAGGAGACGGCCCCGGAGAGCCCCGACGAGCTGGCCAAGATCCTGGACGACCTCGGCTACACGGTGGAGCTGGCCGAGCCCGCGCGTCCCACGCGCCCCTGGGCCCTGGACGTGCACGTCACCGACCCCACCTGACCGCGCGCCCCGGCCAGAACACCGCACGCGCCCCCGCAGACACCGCGCGCCGCCACAACACCGCATGCCCCGCAGAAAAACCGAACGCCGGAAAACCGAACGCCCCACCGGGAACTCCCGGCGGGGCGTGCGGATCAAGCGAAGCGTGCCGTATCAGTCCAGGTAGTCACGCAGAACCTGGGACCGCGACGGGTGGCGCAGCTTGGACATGGTCTTCGACTCGATCTGGCGGATGCGCTCACGGGTGACCCCGTAAACCTTGCCGATCTCGTCCAGCGTCTTCGGCTGACCGTCGGTGAGGCCGAACCGCATCGACACGACGCCCGCCTCGCGTTCCGACAACGTGTCGAGAACGGAGTGCAGCTGCTCCTGCAGCAGCGTGAAGCTGACGGCGTCGGCCGGCACGATGGCCTCGGAGTCCTCGATGAGGTCACCGAACTCGCTGTCGCCCTCCTCACCCAGCGGGGTGTGCAGGGAGATGGGCTCGCGGCCGTACTTCTGGACCTCGACGACCTTCTCGGGCGTCATGTCCAGCTCGCGGGCCAGCTCTTCCGGCGTGGGCTCGCGGCCCAGGTCCTGCAGCATCTGCCGCTGGACGCGGGCCAGCTTGTTGATCACTTCGACCATGTGGACCGGGATGCGGATGGTCCGCGCCTGGTCGGCCATGGCACGCGTGATCGCCTGCCGGATCCACCACGTGGCGTAGGTGGAGAACTTGTAGCCCTTGGTGTAGTCGAACTTCTCCACGGCCCTGATCAGACCCAGGTTGCCTTCCTGGATCAGGTCGAGGAAGAGCATGCCGCGGCCGGTGTAGCGCTTGGCCAGCGAGACCACGAGCCGGAGGTTGGCCTCCAGCAGGTGGTTCTTGGCCCGGCGGCCGTCCTCGGCGATCCACTCCAGCTCGGCCTTGACGTCGACCGGCAGGTTGTCGGTCTCGCCGCCGCCGAGCTGCTCCTCGGCGAACAGGCCCGCCTCGATGCGCTTGGCCAGCTCGACCTCCTGCTCGGCGTTGAGCAGGGGGACCTTGCCGATCTGCTTGAGGTAGTCCTTCACCGGGTCGGCGGTGGCGCCGGCGGCGGCCACCTGGGCCACCGGAGCGTCATCGTCGTCGTCGGAGAGGATCAGGACCTCTTCCTCGGTCTTCTGCACCGCGGCCACGTCGGCGGCCTTGGGCTCCTCTTCGGAGTCGTCGTCGGAGTCTTCGCCCTCGGACTCGGACTCGTCCTCGGCGACGATCTCCTCGTCGACGTCGATGTCCTCGAGGTCCTCCAGCTCCACGTCGCCGTCGAGCTCGATGTCCTCGTCGTCGTCCGACTCGCCCCGCGGGGCGTCGGGCGCCTTCGGCTTGGTGGTGTCGGCAGGCCCAGCGTTCTTCTGCTCGGCCTTCTTGGCGGCGGCGGGTGCCGCGGCCTTCTTCGCCGCCGGAGCGGCCTTCTTGGCAGGGGCCGCCTTCTTGGCGGCCGGCTCGGCTTCAGCGGTGCCCACGACCGCGGTCACGGTCTCGGGCTGCTGCTCTTTGGCGGCCGCCGCCGTCTTGGTCTTGACGGGGGCGGCGGTGCGGCGCTTTGCTGGACCACGAGACTTCTTCGGCGCAGCCGAATCCGCGGCGGTCACCACCACGGTCACGCCCTCTTTGCTGAGGTTCCGCAAGAACGCGGCGGCGTGCGACATGGGGATGTCCGCCTCCTCGAAGGCCTGACGGACATCCTCAGACTCGAGGAAACCCTGCGAGCGCCCACGCTCGAGCAGTCGCTGAATGACGGGCTCGTTCAGCTCTTGTGGCTTCGAGCGAGTCGAACTTGCAGGCGACACGAACACCTCTCGAACGAACGCGTGGCGACAATGGACCCAGATGCCCGCTGGGGGGCTGTTGCCTCTCTCGGAGATCGGTGAGGCCGTGCGGACCGCGACGGACCTGCACAGCATTGTGGCACGACCCCGCACTCCATACGGCCACCTCCCGGCGGTTGACCTCCACCCTAGGCCGACCGAGACAGTAGTGCGTACGTAAGCGGGGCACTGATACCCGAAAGCAACCGTTATGACTGTTTCATTCAGTCACTCTTCGTGGCTGGTGGGACGTGAATTGCTAGCGCGGTAACGTCATCGTCCTGTTCATATCCAGACAACATCCGGTCAACCAGGAAGTCCAGCAGCATGTGAGGACTACTCACCACCTCAGGCGGCGCTTCGGTCACAACACTGCAAAGCTCGGCGAGTCCGGCGTCCAGCCCCCGCTTCCGGTTCTCGACGAGACCGTCGGAGTAGAGCACGGCGGTATGGCCGGGCGGCACCACGAACCGGAACTGCCTTCGGCTGGTCGGCCAGCCTAGCGGAGTGCCCGGCTCGGCGTCGCACAGGATCGCCGTGCCCTGGGGAGAGACCAGGACGGGTGGCGGGTGACCGGCCAGGGCCAGCGTGCCCTCGCCGGTGACGGGCTCGACCACCATGTACGCCAGCGTCGTGACCTGCTCTTCCTCCTCCGTGGCCTCGAAGACCCGGTCGAGGCCTGTGAGCACGGCCGCGGGCGGCGGGTTGGTCAGCGCCAGGGCGCGCATGGCGTTGCGGATGCGGCCCATGCCGGCCGCGGCCTTGACACCCTTGCCCATGACGTCGCCGACGACCGCCGCGACCCGCCCGTCCTGCAGCACGAACGCGTCGTACCAGTCACCGCCGACCTGCACGTGGCGGCTGCCCGAGCGGAAGCGCTGGGCCAGCACCAGGCCCTTGACCACCGGCAGGCGGTCGGGCAGCAGGCTGCGCTGCAGCGTCTCGGCGGTGCGGTGCTCGCGCTCGAAGAGCGTGGCCCGCTCCACGGCCAGCGCGCACTGGCCGGCCAGCGCCTCCAGGAAGACGCCGTCCTCCTGGGAGATCTTCTGCGGCCTGGTGAAGGAGAATCGGAGCGCTCCCAGGGCGCGGCCCGCGGCCAGCAGCGGCAGGCCCACCCAGGCCCGCTCGTCGCCGTGCGCCAGGAAGCCCGCCAGCACCTCCTCGTCGCCGCCCGCCTCCAGGAGCTGGGCCTTGAGCGACTCGGGCGACTCGGCGAACACGGGCCGGCGACTGTTGACGGCCATGGTCATCACGTTGGAGTGGGACAGCGGGATCTCGTCGCCCGTCGCCCCCGAGGCCTCCAGGATGCCCTCGCCGTTGATCAGCTTGAGCGCGGCGCGGTCGGTGTCGAGCAGCGCGACCGCCGAGCGGTCTGCGGCCAGGGCGGTGCGGCCCACGTCGATGATGACCTGCACGACCTGCTCGACCGTGAGCGCCTCCGCGAGCATGGCGGTGGCGCCCTGCAGCCGGGCGGTGCGCAGGGCGGCGGCGCCGAGCTGGTCGGTCAGCCTGCCGCGCATCTCCTCGGCCTCGCGCTGCGGCGTGACGTCGGTGTTGGCGCCGACCCACTCGACCACCCTGCCGTGGCGGATGATCGGCACGGCCCGCACCTCGAAGTGGCGGTAACCGCTGGCGCGGGTGCGCACGCGGTAGTTCCACTCGAACATGGTGCGGCCGCGCAGCGCCTCGCGCCACGCCTCCTCGGTCTGCTGGCGCTCCTCGGGATGCACGACCTCCAGCCAGCCGCTGGCGAGGTACTCCTCAAGGCCCTGGCCGGTGATGGCGCGCCACTGCGGCGCGTCCTCGACGACCGCGCCGGTGGGCGAGGTGATCCAGACGAGCTGGGACTGCGCCTCGACCAGCGAGCGGTAGCGCTCCTCGCTGCGGCGCAGCGCCTCCTCGGTCTGGCGGCTCTCGGTCACGTCGAGGCCGACCAGCGCGACGGCGCGCAGCTCGCCCGCGTCGTCGTGGACCGGCGAGAACGACAGCGACCAGTGCCGGGTGTCGCCCTCGGCGGAGCGCACCCGCACGCGGCCCTCGGTCACCGGGGCGTCGGTCTCGATGACGGCCTGCACGGCGTGGGTGATGATCTGACTGAGGTCGGCGGCCAGCACCTCGACGGGCTGGCGGCCCACCATGCGCTCCGCGGGCACGTTGACGACATCGCTGAACACGTCGTTGACCCGCTGGACGCGGCTGTCGGCGTCGAAGAAGGCGAAGGCGAACTCTGCCTCCGACAACATGCCCTTGAAGAGGGCGGAGTCTGAGATGTCCACATCCGACTCCCGGGGACGGGGAACGGAGGTCTCGGCGCTCATGGTCCGCACCTCCGTCGCGTGCCAGGGTCTCCCACGCGGCACATCTCCATAACTGTGTATCGGCGTAGCGCAGCTCCGGGCGACCGGATCCTGCAGTACATCATCGACGATGGGCATGTACGGACGGAAGCCCCCGCCGTGGCCCGGTCGACTCTAGGGTCTACGCATCCTGTCAAAGTCGCTCCACGTTGCGCAGCAAGATCAGGTTACAGCGTCACATCGCCGGGCCCGGATCGCCGTGGCGGACGCCCGTCAGGCTACTGCCCCTGCTGGCTCTTCGCCGCCTGCTTGGCCTCCTGCTTGGTGGCCCGCACGAGGCCCAGGCTGTCGGCGTCGACCACGTCGGCGACCGACCGGTGCGAACCCTCCTCGCCGTAGAGCCCGGCCGCCTCACGCCAGCCTGACGGCTGCACCCCCAGCTGCTTGCCCAGCAATGCCAAAAAGATCTGGGCCTTCTGCTTGCCGTATCCCGGCAGGGCCATGAGTCGTTTCAACAACTCTTTGCCGTCGGCGACGCCGGCCCAGATCTTCTCCGGCTGCCCGTCGTAGTGCTCGACGAGGTAGGCCGCGAGCTGCTGCACCCGGCCCGCCATGGACTTGGGATAGCGGTGCACGGCCGGTTTCTCCGCCAGCAGCGCGACGAACGCCTCGGGGTCGTAGGAGGCGATCTCCTGTGCCGTCAGGTCGCGCCCGAGCCGCTGGGAGATCGTGTAGGGCCCCGTGAACGCCCACTCCATCGGGATCTGCTGGTCGAGCAGCATGCCGACGAGCAGGGCGAGCGGGCTGCGGCCGAGGAGCTCGTCTGCCTCGCTCCGCTGGGCGAGCTGGATGCGCATGGAGACAGCTTCGCATGAAAGCTCGCCGGGTGAAGTGAACACAGACGTCGTGGAGCCTTGACACGGGCCGGAGAAAAGATGAAATGAGAGCGCAAGTCGCCCTGCTGACATTCCTGGGGGTTTGCCCCTGGGGTTCCAGAGGAATCTCACTTCTATGCTCGCTCTGGCCACACGGTTCCTGCGGGAGCCGGTCAGTCTCAGGCTGGCCGAAGAGTTCCTGACCGTACCCGTGGACACGATCGACCGCTGCGTGGCCGACGTGTGCGCGTGCGCACAGCATCTGGGCATCTCCGCCACGCCCGAGATCGTGGAACGCATCGCCCGCGAGCACCTGCTCGCGATCGTGAATTCCGCGCCTCCTCCCCGGGGCCTCCGCTAGGACATCAGGGAGATGCGGGACAAGGCGGGTGGACGCTCGGCGTGCCCGCAGAAAGCGCCTTCCCCGATAACATCGGGGTCACCAGGCCGTGTTCTCCGCACCGTCAGCGCCTGGAATACGAGAGAGTGAGGGTGTGCGCCGACACCGACGAGATCCCCGGGAGAGCACCCCGCCAGACGACGTGTTCAAGGAGATGGTGCAGGCGGCTCGCGAGCTGCTGGCCGTACGCACCCCTCTCGACGCGGAGCTGATGGTCTCCGACATGATCGGAGCCTGGTGGGGCAGGCGGGTCAGGGGCGGCGACGTCGAGCAGGTGCTCGGTGAGGGGCTGGTCGACTACGCGGCCAAGGCCGGCACGCCGGCCTCGCTGACGTTGCTGATCTGCCTGGCCTATCTGGGCACGGCCCGGCAGGGCGCCAAGGCCGAGGGCGCGGCGCTGGCGATGATGGAGTCGGGCGTGGCCAGGCCGGGCTGGGCCGACCGGGTGGGCGCGGTCAAGCCGGCCGGCTGCTACGTCTCCCGCGACGCCTACGGCGACCAGGACACCGTGATCTGCACGTTCGCCTACCGCTGGAACGACAGCGAGCAGCCGATCGACCGCCACGCGCTGGTCATGGTGGTCGACCACAACATGAGCGGCATGGCCCGCGACGCCTGGGTGTCCTCCCAGGTCGACAAGCTGCTGGAGCAGGCCAGGGCCGAGGCGGCGGGCAACCCGCTGCTGCTGTTCGAGGAGATCCAGCCCGAGCAGGCCAGGGCGCTGCTGGAGTCGGCGATGAAGGCCACCAGGGAGCCGAAGACGCCGCCGCCGGTGAGCGAGAGCTACAGCGCCTACCACGCCTTCGCCCGCGCCCGGCTCAAGGCGCTGCCGCCAGGGCGCAAGCGGCCCGCGCCGCTGCACATCGAGGCCCCGTACAGCAGGGAGCGGCGGGCCATGCTGGCGGCGGAGTTCCTGGCGTCCGACGCGGCCGAGCACCTGTCCGACCCGTCGGCGGCCTCGCGCTGCGCCGACCACATCATCGACTACGGCTGCGAGCAGGACTTCAACCGGCCGCTGCGGGTCAGCCCGACCAAGTGCGAGACGTTCCTGCTCGACTGGCTGCCGCGCAAGGTGATGCTGAGCGTGGCGGAGCAGGAGGCGATGCCGCACGTGCTGTCGGCGTGGGTGCGCTTCGCCGCCCACCGGTCGGGGCTGCCCGAGCAGGGGCTGAAGGCCACGCTCGACGCGGTGTGGGAGGCGACGGGCAAGTTCCCCGAGGCCTACCGCGACCCGACGTCGTTCGGGCTCGACCGGCCGCTGCTGGAGCGGCTGCTGCCGGACGGCGACCTGTCGGCGCTGGCCAGGCGGGCCTTCGCGTTCCCGTACTTGCAGGGCACGCACAACGGCATCGACCTCGACAAGCTCGACCCGGCCGACCAGGCCGACCGGCGCACGTTACTCGAGATCGACCACGGCGGCGTGATCGACCAGGAGCACCTGGCCTGGCACGAGGAGATCGCGACGAGGCTGTGGGACGGCGATCCGCCGCAGCTCTGGGAGGCGGCGCAGCGCCTGCTCGACCTGGGGCACGACCGCCACGACGTGCTGCACGTGCTGATCGAGATCGCCGAGCGGATCGGCGGCGATCCGGAGGAGCTGGCCGCCGCCCTCGACGACATCGCCGACATCCCGGACGAGTTCTGAAAAATGGCGATGTACGAGCGGCTGAGCGAGGGCCGTTATCTCGCCTCGGAGCACACGCAGGGGCCGTGGGACCCGCGCACGCAGCATCTGGGCCCGGTCACCGCGCTGGTCGCGCACGAGCTGGCGCGCACCGCGCCCCGCCCAGGGCTGGAGCTGTCCAGGCTGGTGGTGGACGTGTTCGCGCCGGTGCCCGTGGCCGAGCTGGAGGTGGCGACGGAGGTCGTCCGCGACGGCAAGCGGGTGCAGTGCCTGTCGGCGAGCGTGTCGTCCGGCGGCAGGGAGTTCGTCAGGGCCACCGCGTGGCGCATCCGCGAGGCCGACACCCCGCCCACGCCGGCCGGGCAGGCGCCGCCGATCCCGTCCCGCGAGGAGGAGCACGCGCGCTCGTGGCTGCAGTCCGGCTTCGGGTACGGCAAGGCGCTCGACTGGCGCTTCGTCACCGGCGGCCCCCTGGAGCTGGGCCCCGCCACGGTCTGGGGCAGGCTCACGATGCCGCTGGTCGAGGGCGAGGAGACGACGCCGGTGGAGCGGGTGGCGGTGTTCGCCGACAGCGGCAACGGCGTCAGCCTCGCCCTCGGCTTCGACACCCACGTGTTCGTCAACGTGGACCTGACGATCTCGCTGTTCCGCGCGCCGGTGGGCGAATGGGTCTGCATGGACGCGGAGACCGTCATCGGCCCGTCGGGCCGCGGCCTGACTCGTTCCACTTTGTTCGACGTGGCAGGTGAGATCGGCACGGCCACCCAGACGCTGTTCGTCGCGCCGAGGCAGTGACAACCGCCATGATGGACGCATGGTGATCGACCTCAACGCGGACCTCGGCGAGGGCTTCGGCATCTGGAAGCTGGGCGAGGACCTCGCCCTGCTCGACATCGTCACGAGCGCCAACGTGGCGTGCGGCTTCCACGCGGGCGACCCGGTGACGATCAGACGCACGTGCGCCGCGGCCGTCGATCGGGGCGTGGCGATCGGGGCGCAGGTGTCCTACCGGGATC
The DNA here is from genome assembly GCF_008086045.1 of Nonomuraea sp. PA05. Taxonomy (GTDB): domain Bacteria; phylum Actinomycetota; class Actinomycetes; order Streptosporangiales; family Streptosporangiaceae; genus Nonomuraea; species Nonomuraea monospora. Next base: position 12,584 of record NZ_VSEY01000043.1, read on the forward strand.
TGGCGCACTTCGGGCGCAGGGAGATGGACGTCGAACCGGAGGAGCTGTGCGCCGAGGTGCTGTACCAGCTCGCGGCGGTCGACGGCATCGCCAGGGCGATGGGCGGCCGGGTGTCCTACGTCAAGCCGCACGGCGCGCTGTACAACCGGATCTGCCGCGACGAGCAGCAGGCGGCGGCGGTGATCGAGGCGGTCGCCGACTACGACCCCTCGCTGCCGGTGCTCACGCTGCCCGGCTCCGTGGTGCACAAGGTGGCGGCGGCCGAGGGCGTGCCCACGGTGAGCGAGGCGTTCGCCGACCGCGCGTACACGCCGCAGGGCATGCTGGTGCCGCGCAGGGAGCGGGGCGCGGTGATCCACGACGCCGCCACGGTGTCCGCCCGCGCCTGCCAGATGGCCGTGGAAGGCTCTGTGACGGCCGCTGACGGAAGTTCCGTGCCCATCGCGGCTCGTTCCATCTGCGTTCACGGCGACACGCCTGACGCGGTCAGGCTGGCGCAGGGGGTGCGTGACACGCTGCTGGCGGCCGGAGTGGTCCTTCAGGCGTTCGCGTGATCAGGACGGCCGGGGAGCACGCGCTGCTCGTGGAGACCGGGTCGCTGGAGCTGTCGCACCGGCTCGACGCGGCGCTGCGGGCCGAACGGCCGGACGGGGTCGTGGAGATCGTGCCGGGTCCTGAGACGGTGCTGGTGGTGGCTCCCGGAGCGGATCAGGCGCTGCTGCGGGCGCGGCTGGAGCAGGTCGCGCGCAGGGAACGTGACCAGGTCGGCGCGGGGGCCGGCGAGGAGCAGCCGCTGGTGACGATTCCCGTCGTCTATGACGGGGCCGATCTCGATTCCGTGGCGGAGCTGGCGGGGATCTCCACCGCCGAGGTGGTCGAGCGGCACACCGGGCGGGAACTGGTGGTGGGGTGGCTGGGGTTCGCGCCCGGGTTCGCCTATCTGACCGGGCTCGATCCGGTGCTGCGGACGCCGCGGCTGGAGACGCCGCGCACCTCGGTGCCCGCCGGGTCCGTGGCGGTGGCGGGGCCGTACTCGGCGGTGTATCCGGCGGCGTCGCCCGGCGGGTGGCGGCTGCTCGGGCGGACCGCCTTGCGGGTGTGGGACGTGGCGGGCGATCCGCCGTCGTTGTTCCGGCCGGGCATGCGCGTGCGGTTCGAGGCGGCATGATCGAGGTCGTGACGCCGGGGCCGTACGCGACGGTGCAGGATCTGGGCAGGCCTGGTCACGCCCATCTGGGGGTGCCCCGGTCGGGGGCGGCCGACGCGCCGGGCCTGCGGCTTGCCAACCGGCTGGTCGGCAACGCCGAGACGCTGGCCGGGATCGAGCTGACCTTCGGCGGGGCGCGGCTGCGCTTCCTCGACGGGGCCTGGGCGGCGCTGACCGGGGCGCCCCTGGTGGCGGCGTCGATCGAGACGTCCGGCGCCCGCGCCCTGAGCGTGACCGAGGCGTCCGGCGGGCGTGCCGTGGGCGTGACCGAGGCGTCCAGCGCCCTGAGCGTGACCGAGGCGTCCGGCGCCCGCGCCGTGGGCATGGGTGCGCCGTTCTGGGTGCCCGCGGGTGGTGAGCTGCGGCTGGGGGCGCCGGCGTGGGGGTTGCGGACGTATCTGGCGGTGCGCGGCGGGATCGCGGTCGAGCCGGTGCTCGGCAGCCGCTCCACCGACTCGCTGTCAGGGCTGGGGCCCGAGCCGCTGCGGGCGGGCACGCTGCTGCCGGTCGGGCGGCCCGAGGGCGTGATCTCCGTGGATCTCGCGCCGCCGCCGGGCCCCCGGCCCGCCGTGGTGCGCGTGCTGCCGGGGCCGCGCGACGACTGGTTCGTGCCGGAGGCGATGGCGGAGCTGTGCGCGCTGCCGTACCAGGTGACGCCCGACAGCAACCGCGTCGGCGTGCGCCTGCGCGGCCCGCGCCTGGAGCGGGCCAAGGACGGCGAGCTGCCCAGCGAGGGCATGGTCACCGGAGCCGTGCAGGTGCCGCCGAGCGGGCAGCCGATCGTGTTCCTGGCCGACCACCCGCCGACCGGCGGCTACCCGGTGATCGGCGTCGTGCCCGAGGCCGATCTGCCGGTCATCGCCCAGCTCAGGCCGGGCGAGGAGGTGCGGTTCACCACGCGACGCGGCCTGTGACGCAGGTGGCGCGGTTCACAACAGGCGGGTGCGGTTCACAGCTCGACCTGGCCCGTGACGCAGGTGATCACGTCGCCGCCCACCCAGACGGTCTCGTCGTCGCCGACGGAGATGTGCACGCGGCCCTCCCGCCCGATCGCCGTCCCCTGCGCGGCCACGTACGGGGCCTTGGTCCGGCCCGTGCGCAGCAGCCACTGCGCGAGGGAGGCGTTCAGGCTGCCCGTCACCGGGTCCTCCACGGTGGCGCCCTGCAAGGGGAAGAAGGCCCGCACCTCGAACGCGCACGGCGACCCCTCCGGGTGCGGCCCCACCACGCCGATGTCGTGCGGCACCGTGCCCGGACGCAGCGCGAGGACGGAGTCGGCGTCCTTGAGCAGCAGGCCGACCCAGCCGGGGCCGTTGTCGGCCCACTCGGCGTCCACGACGTCGTCCCGCGTGATCCCGAGCGAGGCGACGACCTGGTCCAGGAACTCCTCCTCCACCGGCCCCGAGCGGATCAGCGGCGGCGCCTGGAACGCGAGCCCGGCGTCCGTGGCGTCCACGGGGACGAGCCCGGCGCCGCACTCCTGCACGACCCGGCCCGCCTGGCGCGGCTCTCCCCCGGCCTCCAGCCAGGCGTGGCAGGAGCCGAGCGTGGGGTGCCCGGCGAAGGGCAACTCGGTGTCAGGGGTGAAGATCCGCACCCGGTAGTCGGCCTCGGGCGTGGTCGGCGGCAGCAGGAAGGTGGTCTCCGACAGGTTCGTCCAGCGGGCGAAGCGCCGCATCTCCTCCGTGCTCAGCCCGTCGCCGTCGATCACGACCGCCAGCGCGTTTCCCGTGTACGCCCGGCCGCCGGCGAACACGTCGACTTGCGTGAATCTCCGCAACATACTCCGGAGTCTCCCAGACGGGTCTTTCCCCGTTAACACACCGCCCGCAGACTGGACGGTGTGGCGGACTTTGATGTTGTGGTCCTCGGCTCGGGGCCAGGTGGGCAGAAGGCCGCGATCGCGGCGGCGAAACTCGGCAGGCGCGTGGCGGTGGTGGAGAAACGGCACATGCTCGGCGGCGTCTGCATCAACACGGGCACGATCCCCTCGAAGACGCTGCGCGAGGCGGTCCTGTATCTGACGGGGCTCAACCAGCGGGAGCTGTACGGCGCCAGCTACCGCGTCAAGGACGAGATCACGGTGGCGGACCTGGGGATGCGCACCCAGCACGTGATCGGCCGCGAGATCCAGGTGATCCGCAGCCAGCTCGCCCGCAACCACGTGACGGTGCTGCAGGGCACCGGCCGCTTCCTCGACGAGCACACGATCGGGATCACCGGCGACGAGGAGAAGAAGATCACGGCCGACAAGATCGTGATCGCCACGGGCACCTCCCCAGCCCGCCCGTCCAGCGTCGAGTTCGACGACAGGACGGTGATCGACTCCGACGCCATCCTGCACCTCGACAAGGTGCCCGAGACGCTGGTCGTCGTGGGCGCCGGCGTGATCGGCATCGAGTACGCCTCCATGTTCGCCGCCCTCGGCACCAAGGTGACGGTGGTGGAGCGGCGCGAGCGCATGCTGGAGTTCTGCGACCTGGAGATCGTCGAGGCGCTCAAGTACCACCTGCGCGACCTGGCGGTGACCTTCAGGTTCGGCGAGAACGTGGCGGCCGTCGAGCGCCGCCCGCGCGGCGCGCTGACCCTGCTGGAGAGTGGCAAGAAGATCCCCGCCGACTGCGTCATGTACTCGGCGGGCCGCCAGGGCAAGACCGCCGAGCTGAACCTGGAGGCCGCCGGCCTGGCCGCCGACGACAGGGGCCGGATCAAGGTGGACGAGAACTACGCCACCGAGGTGCCGCACATCTACGCCGTGGGCGACGTGATCGGCTTCCCCGCGCTGGCGGCCACCTCGATGGAGCAGGGGCGGCTGGCCGCGCAGCACGCGTGCGGCGAGCCGGCCGGAGACCTGCACGAGCTGCCGCCGATCGGCATCTACACCATCCCCGAGATCAGCTTCGTCGGGCGGTCGGAGGACGAGCTGACCCGCGACAAGGTGCCGTTCGAGGTGGGCATCTCCCGCTACAGGGAACTGGCCAGGGGGCAGATCATCGGCGACTCGTACGGGATGCTCAAGCTGCTGGTGTCGTCGGAGGACCGGCGGCTGCTGGGCGTGCACGTGTTCGGCACGCAGGCGACGGAGCTGGTGCACATCGGGCAGACCGTCATGGGCTGCGGCGGGACGATCGACTACCTGGTGAACGCGGTGTTCAACTATCCGACGCTGGCGGAGTCGTACAAGGTGGCGGCTCTGGACGCGATGAACAAGATGCGGACGGTGGCCCGGCTCACCGCGGAGATGTGAGCCGGGCCCCTTCTCGCTAGGACAGGGTCCACTTCTGGTTGGCCGCGCCCGTGCAGGCCCACAGTTGCAGCGGGGTGCCGTCGGCGCCGGTGTTGCCGGTGACGTCGGCGCACTTGTTCGCCGCCGGGTTCACCAGGTCGCGGGCCGAGGTGTACGTCCACTGCTGGTTGGCCGCGCCCGTGCAGGACCAGAGCTGGAGCCGGCTGCCGTCGGCGGTGCCGTGGTCGCGGACGTCGAGGCACTTGCCGAGCGCGCGCAGCGTGCCGTCGCCGGGGCGGGCCCACTGCTGGGCGGCGGTGCCGTTGCAGGTGTAGAGCTGCACGGCGGTGCCGTCGGCGGCGCTGCCGCCCGCCACGTCCACGCACTTGCCGGCCAGTCCGGTGATCTGGCCGCCTGAAGAGCTCGTGCCCGACCAGGTGTAGGTGGCGGTGGTGCGGGCGGGCAGCGTGTGGACGAAGGACTGGCCGCCCCAGTTGACCCTGACGGACTGGGCGGAGGCGCCGCCGTTGTGGGCGATCAGGGCCTTGGAGCCGTCCGGGTTGCGGTAGGCGACGTTCTGGATCGTGGCGTTGGCGGTGGAGTCGATGCGGTACGCGCCCGGCTTGACGAACTTGGTCAGGTGGCCGGTCGTGTAGTACTCGATCGTGTAGTCGACCTGGCCGGCGCGGGAGCCGCCCTCCTGGACGGTGATCAGGCCGGTGCAGGTGCCGCAGCCGCCGTTGTGCGGGCCCATGTTCTGGTTGAGCGCCAGGCTCCACTTGACCAGGCTGCCGCTCCAGTTGCGGGCGTAGGTGACGATGTCGGCCATGTCCTCGTTGTGCTGGTTGGCGATCCAGGTGCCGCCCGAGTGCTCGGTGCTGAACTGCCTGACCGACGGGTACTGGTTGTGCACCTGGGTGCCGACGGCGGGGTCGCCGAAGTAGCCGTGCCAGGCGATGCCGCCGAACAGCGGGTCGTTCCTGAGCGTGGCGTCGGCCAGGATGGGCTGGCCGATCTGGGCGTAGTCGCCGTAGTTCCAGTCGTGGACGAGGATCTTGGTGGTGAGACCGGCGGCGCGGAAGGCCGGGTAGACGAAGTTCTTGGTCAGCTCGATCAGGCCGGAGGCGTTCCAGGACATGCCGGGGTAGTTCATCGCGGCCGGGTTGCCCGCTTGACAGCAGTTGGGCTCGTTCTGGACGGAGACGTAGTCCACGGGCACGCCGGCGGCCTGGTAGCTCTGCACGTACTTGACCAGGTACTGGGCGTAGGTGGCGTAGTGCTCCCACTTGAGCCAGCCCATCTGGTCCATCCGGCCGTTGTCCTTCATCCAGCCGGGCGCGCTCCACGGCACGCCCTTGACGCGCAGGGCCGGGTTGAGCTGCTTGGCCTGGACGGTGAGCAGGCGCACGTTCGTGTCGTAGCCGTTGGCGCCGAAGTCGTTCAGGTCGCAGCAGGTGTCGTCGAGGGAGACCATGCCGGGGCGCGACAGGTCGGAGGCGCCGATCGGGTTGCGCACGAAGGACAGCCCGATCCCGTCCGTGGGGTGGAACAGCCTGCGCATGACGGCGTCGCGGGTGGCGGCGCTGACGGCGCCGCCGCGCAGCAGGTGGGCGGTGGTGTCGGTGATGGACGCGCCGCCGCCCTCGAACTGCTGGTACGTGGTGCCCTCGTTGACGGTGATCGTGTGGTTCGCGGTGCCTCCGGCGGGGCCGAAGGCGATGGGGGCCTGCTGGGCGAGGCCGCGGGTGACGGTGCGCCCGCCGGAGTCGGAGGTGGTGGTGAGCCAGACGTTCACGGGCTCGTTCGCGGCGGCGGCCGGCAGGGGCGCGGCGGCCAGCACCAGGGTGAGCGCGCAGGCGAGCGCCAGAGGGATTCTGGACACGGCAGAGGTCCTCTCAGGGCTGGGGGGTGATGCCCTTGGAACAAATGAAACAAATCGCGTAACACTGCCTTGCTCTGAGCAGCAGAGCACGAGTCAACTCAGACAGTCAACCGATGTAACAAATGAAACGCGTCAGCGCGGGGCAGGGCCTGTGGAGCCGCGCACGACCAGCTCCGTGCCGAGCGAGACGTGCAGCGCCTCCAGCGTGTGCCTGCTGAGCAGCCGCATCAGCAGGGTGACCGCCATCCGGCCCATCTCCTCCAGCGGCTGCCGCACGGTGGTCAGCGCGGGCGAGGCCGCCCTGCTGACGTCGATGTCGTCGAAGCCCGCCACCGACAGGTCGCCGGGCACGCTCAGCCCGCGCTCCGCCGCCGCGCGCAGCGCCCCCACCGCCATCTTGTCGTTGAACGCCACCAGCGCCGTCGGCCGGTCCGGCAGGCCGAGCAGCTCGCGGGCCGCCAGGTAGCCGTGCTCGATGTTCGGCTCCGGCACGTGCCGCAGCAGCTCGGGCGCGGGCAGCACCCCGGCGTCGGCCAGCGAGGCGGTGTACCCGGCCAGCCTGGCCTCGCTGGGCAGCCACTTGACCGGGCCGCCGATGATCCCGACCCGCCGGTGGCCCAGCTCCACCACGTGCGCCATCAGCTTGCGGCCCCCCGCGAAGTGCGCGGCCGACACGGCCACGATGTCCTTCGGGGGCGGCGTGCGCGGGTCGATCACCACGAACGGGAAGCCGCGGTCGCGCAGGCGTACCAGCTCCTCGCCCGGCTCCGGCGGCAGGATGAGGATCGCGCCCGCCACCCCCGGCCGGTCGGGCAGGCCGGGCAGCACCGCCGTGCGCTGCGCCGCCTCCCCCGCGCCGAGGATCATCTGCCTGCCGTGCAGCTCGATCGTCTCCCCCACCGAGGAGACGATCAGCCCGAAGTAGTCGGTCAGCACGTACGGGCAGCGCACGTACACCGCCCCCGCCGGCGCGTCGGGCGCGGCGCGCGGCCTGGGCGCCTGGTCGCCGAGCCGGCCGACCGCCCGCAGCACCAGCTCGCGGGTGTGCGGGGCGACGTTGGTCTGGCCGTTGAGCACGCGGGAGACGGTGGCGATGGACAGGCCCGTCTCGGCCGCGACGTCCCTGACCGTCGCCCGCGCCCTGCCTGCCATCGCTGCTCCCCGCTCGGCTGCCGTCAGGATATTCACCGGGTGAAGCTGATCTCCACCCTGCGGTTCTTGGCCCGGCCCCCGGGATTGTCGCCGCCGTCCGGCAGGGCGTTGGGAGCCACCGGATCCGCCTCGCCGTGGCCGGCCACGGTGAACGTGACGCCGGGGACGAGCTTGCCGAGCGCGTCGCGCACCGCCTGTGCCCGGCGCCGCGACAGCGCCAGGTTGTAGGAGCCGGAGCCCTTGGCGTCGGTGTAGCCGTCGATCTCGACCGGCTTGCCCGCCGCCTCCGCCTTCAGCGACGCGGCGGCCAGCTCCAGCCGGCTCCTGGCCTTGCCGGTCAGGGTGGCCTTGTCGAAGGCGAACAGCACGTCGGCGGCGAAGATGATGCGCCGCTGGGTGCCGCTCGTCTCGTCGGTGACCGACTCGTCCAGGTTCGAGATGCGCTCGCCGATGTCCAGGACCTTCCCTCCGAGGTCGAGGACCGGCGCGGTGACCGGCTCCCCGCCCTCCAGCGGCGGCTGCGTGGGTTCGAGCAGGCCGAGCAGCAGGGCCGCCGCGCTAAGAGATCGGTACATTCGCCAGTGTCCCCACGTTCGGGATGTGCACGTCCACCGAGGCCACGTCGGCGGGCGGGGCGGCGAACGTGGCCGAGAACACCGCCTTCTGGTCCTGCTTGAGGAACAGCGCCTCGATGCGGCTGCACACGCACTTGCCCTCGCTGTCCAGGGCCACGAGGTGCTTCTTGGCGTTCTTGACGTCCACGAGGTAGACGCCGTCCACGGTCGGATCCGGCCGGGGAACGGCGGAGAAGGCGTTGTGCACCTGCCAGCCGAGGCCGCCGCCGTCCTTGGTGACCGTGGCGGTGAAGGTGAGGTTGACGAAGCGCTCCCTGCGCAGGAGCTGGACGATCTCGACGTTGAACGTGTGACCGTCGAGCGTGCCCTCCCTGGCGGCCAGCACCTTGTCGGGCGGGACGGTGGACGGCGGGGCGGTGGACGGCGGGGCGGACGATGGTGGCGCCGTCGTCGCGGCGGCCGGCTCGGAGCGGGGCGGCGCGCCTGCGGCCTGGCAGCCCGCGGCCAACGCGGCGAGGATCACGATCGTCGAGGCTCTCGTCGGCGTCATGCTTCGTGGAGTGTAGCGAGGGATCGGGGCAAGATCCGGGGATTCGCCCCGATCCGTGCTAGTCGGTCTCCGTGCTGGTCGCGGTGCGGCGCGTACGGGCCTGCGGCTTCTTCCTGCCCGCCACCAGCGTGTCGCCGGGAGCGGGGGCGGGCTCCTCGGCCTGCTTGGGCTCGGGGGCCTGTGTCCTGGGCCGCGGGTGCGGCGCCGTGTCCTCGGTGGGGGAGATCTCCGGCTCGGGCTTGGGCTCCGCGGGTTTGTCCGGCTCCCTGAGCGAGGCGATGACCTGGTCGGCCTCGGTGTCGGCGGCGAACTCGCTCGCCGCCTCCGATTCCCTCCGCCGGATCACGACCATGTGATCCACCGAGATGCGTCCCGCGCCGACCACGGCGAGCAGGAGTGAGGCGGCGCCGAGCAGGATGAGCTCGTTCATGGTGATGGGGTTGAGCGGCGGGGCGACCAGGAAGACCGCGAGCGCCTCGGCGAAGAGGATCAGCCCCGTCGTCGAGACGGCGAGGCCGGCGATGAGCAGCGCGCCGCCGATGAGCTCGGCGAGCATGGTGACCGTGGCCCAGGCGCCGGGCGCGGGGGCGCCCTGCTCCGCGAACTTGGCCCCGGTGATCTTCAGCCCGTCTTCCAGCTTGGTCCACCCGTTGGCGAAGAAGATACCGCCCACCCCGAGGCGGGCGACTAATGCGGCGACATCACGGAGGACCTGTTTCACGGTAGTTGTCTGCCCTAATCGGGACATGGCACACCTCAATCACGGCTGAGCAGCATGGCCACCACCACGGCGGTCAGGCTGAGCAGGACGACGCTCACGACCACGGTCGTGTGCAGGGCGTTGACGAAGGCCCATCGGGCGGCGTCGAGCAGCGCGCCGCCGGCCGACCCGCCTACCTCGTCCGCGACGTGCGCGGCGGCGGCCAGCGACTGCCTGGCCTTGTCCATGCCGCCCTCCGGCACGCCGGGCACGGACGGCAGGCCGGGGGCGTACACGATCGTGGTGATCGTGCCGAGCACGGCCACGCCCAGGCCGGCTCCCAGCTCGTACGCGGTCTCCTCGATGGCCGCCGCGCCGCCCGCCTGCGACTCGGGCGAGGCGGCCATGATCGTGTCGGACGCGGCCAGCAGCGCCACCTGCACGCCGAACCCGATGCCCACGAAGCAGACCGCCAGCATCACGGGATGCCCCTCGACGCCCCAGGTCAGCGTGGGGGTCAGGGCCAGCGCCACAAGGGCCAGGCCGCCGCTCATGGTGGCCCGCATGCCGGCCCTGGGCAGGATGTGCGCGGCGGCGAGGCCGCCGATGATGGCCGACAGGACCAGGGGCAGCATCCGCAACGCCGCGCGCACGGGGCTGTCGCCCAGGACGAGCTGCAGGTACTGGGCGAGCATGAGCTGCAGGCCCACCAGCGCGAACACGCCGAGCAGCACGCCGACGACGCCGGTGGTGAACTCCCGCCGCCTGAACAGGCCGATCTCCAGGAACGGCGCGGGCAGCCGGGTCTGCCGCCGGACGAACGCCACCAGCAGCGCCAGCCCGGCCAGGAACACCGCGGCCGACGCCCAGAACGGCATCAGGCTGCCCGAGCCCGCCTCCTTGAGCCCGAACGCCAGAGCCAGGATGCCGGCCACCGACAGGACGGCGCTGACCGCGTCCCATGGCCTGTCGCGGCGCTCGCCCGACTCGGGCAGCAGGCGGATCGCGGCGGGCAGCAGCACCAGCAGGATCGGCACGTTGATGAGGAAGACCGCACCCCACCAGAAGCCGACGAGCACGCCGCCGATGAGCGGCCCGACGGCGGCGCCCGCCGCCGCGACGGCGCTCCAGACGCCCAGGGCGATGGCGCGCTCGCGCCGGTCGGTGAACACCTGGCGGATCAGCGAGAGCGTGGCCGGCATGATCATCGCGCCGCCGACGCCGAGCAGGGCCCTGGCCAGGATCAGGGTCAGCGGGGTCGGGGCGAACGCGGCGGCGGCCGAGGCCAGGCCGAACAGCACGAAACCCCACAGGACCAGCCGCTTGCGGCCGTACTTGTCGCCGAGCGTGCCGAACATGATCAGCAGCGGCGCGACCACCAGCGAGTAGACGTCGATGATCCACAGCAGTTGCACCGCGGAGGGTTCGAGCGCGGCCGTGAGCGCGGGCACCGCGATGTGCAGGACGGTGGCGTCGACCGTGATCAGCAGCAGGCTCAGGCAGAGCAGCACGAGAATGGACCAGCGATGGTCCTGGGGGTTCCGGTCGGCGGTGCGTACGAAGGATGCGGCCTGTGTGACGGTCATGGGCCTCCTCGCAGGCCGATCCGGTTCACAGGGCCCGCACGTGCTGGTGGTCGGCGGCGGCGGGACCACGGCTCGCCCTGCGCTCCTTTCGAGCTCCGCGGCCTGGTTCCGGCGCTCCCGGCTTGCGTGGCAGCTTAGGCCATGCCGGGGGGTTGTGATAGCGGTATCGGCCGATCCACGGTCACCGCACACCTCTCTAGAGAGATACAGCCATATGTCGGTATCTATCCAACAATGGCCCGCCCGCCGATCATGGGACGCGTGGGGACCGATGAAAGTGGCACCAAAGGCAACCATCCCGACCGGTCCTCCCGTGAATGGTGCGAAGAGGCTCTCGCCAGGCTGAGCGCGGGCCGCCCCGAATCCGCGCTGGACGCCGCCCGCCGCGCCGCCGGCCTGGACCCCGGCTCCGAATGGGCGCACCGGCTCATCAGCCTCGCGCACGAAAGGCTGGGCCGCGAGGCCGAGGCCGTGCCCGCCGCAGAACGGGCCGTGGAGCTGGCCCGCGGCTCCTGGCAGGCCCGGCTGCGCCTGGCCGCGGTGCTGCGCCGCGTGCCAGGCCGCTGGGCGCAGGCCGTCGAGCAGGCCGAACTGGCCAGGAAGTTCGCCCCCGAGGAGCCCGCGCCCGAGGTCATGCTGGGCGACCTTGCGCTGCTGCGCGGCGAGCACGCCAGGGCGGAACGTTCCTACCAGGCCGCACTCGCCATCGACCCCACCGATCCGCAGACCCGCGTCAACCTCGGCCTCGCGCTGCTGCGCTGGGACCGGCCCCGCCCGCACCACGACCCCGCCTGGCCGCTCGACCCCCGCGAGACCGGCCGGGCCAGGCGCGCGCTGGAGGTCTGGTCCCGCCAGGTGCGCCTCCTGCTCGCCGTGGCCACCCTCGGCATCGCCGCCTGCGCGCTCCTCCTCGACCGGGGCGCCGAGGCGCGGCTCGGCGGCTGCGCCGTGCTCCTGCTGCTGGTCCCGCTCACCGTGCGGCAGGCGCGGCGGGTCGGCGCCTGGCCGTACGTGGGGGCCATGTTCGGCCGGGACCCCTGGCTCGGGGTGTCGGTGGTGTCGGCCGTCCTGTCAGTGGCGGGGTTCGGGACGTGGCTGCTCCTCGGCGCCGTACGGGTGCTGCCGTCCCTGCTCGACCCCGTCTGGGCCGGGCTGGCGGGCATCCTCGTGCTGGGCTGGCCCGCGCTGGCCGCCGTGCGCGTGCTGGCCGAGTCGTGGCGCGGGCACCCGCTGCGGGCGCTGGCCGCGACCGAGCCCGCCCGGCCGGACGAGCGGACCGCCAGGCGCAACGCCGGGGTGATGCTCTGGATCGTGCTCGGCCGGACCTGGTCGGTGCTGGTGACGCTGGTCGCGGTGGCCCTCGTGGTGGAGCCGGGGGCTGCTGTGGCGGCGGTGGCGGTGCCGTACCCGATGGTGCGCGGCTACCTGCGCGCCCGGCGCGGGGCCCGTCACCAGGTGGATCCGTGGCTGGCCACCGCGATCTGGCTGGTCGTCCCGGCGGCCGTGGCCTGCGCGGCGGGCGGGCTGGTGGGGGCGGCCGGTGGTGCGGCGGTGGCGGCGTGGGCCTGGCGGATCGGGCTCGGGGCGCTCGCCGCGGCGGCGGTGGTGCTCGCGTTGCGTGGGCTGCAGGCCTGGTGGCGGGGCGGGCCGGGGCCGTGGCGGTCCTCGCTGCTCATGTGCGACCTGCCGGTGGGCGCGGGGCCGTCGGTCGCGCTGAACTCCGAGGTGCGCCAGACCTTCTCGTACGCGCGCAGCATCGTCCTGTCGTACGGCGACTCGCTCGGGCCCCGGGTCGCCGGCGCGGTGGCGTCCGTCACCTCCTCGGGCGAGCTGCGGCTGATCGCCGAGACGGCGGCCTGGGATGCGATCGAGGAGGATCCCAGGGTGGCGGTGTTCGCGACGGATCCGCTGCAGCGGCGGTTCTGGGTCGAGGTGCGCGGGATCGCCAGGGCCGACTCCGACGTGCTGCGGGTGACGCCCAAGCAGGTGCTGGTCGGCGAGTTCCCCGGCCGCCACCAGCGCCGCTAGCCGACCCGGGGGCGGTGGCGTGTGGGGCCGTGCCGGGGTAGAACGTTGTTCTATGCGAATCCTGCGCACGCCGGACGATCACTTCACCGACCTGCCCGGCTTCCCCTACACCCCCCACTACGCCGAGGTAGGCGACGGCCTGAGGATGGCCTACGTCGAGACCGGCCCCGCCGACGGCGAACCGGTCGTGCTCCTCCACGGCGAGCCGAGCTGGTCCTTCCTCTACCGCCACGTCATGCCGGAACTGGCCACAGCCGGCCTGCGCGCCATAGCCGTGGACCTGATCGGTTTCGGCCGCTCCGACAAACCGGCCGACCTGGCCGACCACACCTACGCCAGGCACGTGGAGTGGACGCGCGCCCTCCTGCTGGACGCGCTGGGCCTGACCGGCATGACCGTGGTCGGCCAGGACTGGGGCGGCCTGATCGGGCTGCGGGTGGCGGCCGAGCACCCGAAACGGGTGGCCAGGATCGTGGCCGCGAACACGGGCTTGCCGACGGGTGACATTCCTATGCCCGAGGTCTGGCACCGCTTCAGGAACGCGGTGCTCAAGGCCCCCGTGCTGGACGTCGCCCGGCTGGTCCAGGCGGGCTGCCGGAGCGAGCTGCCCAAGGAGGTGCTGGCGGCCTACGACGCGCCGTTCCCCGACGAGTCGTACAAGGCGGGGCCGCGCGCGATGCCCGGGCTGGTGCCGATCGCGCCGGACGACCCCGCCGCGCCCGCCAACCGCGCTGCCTGGCAGATCCTCACCACACTTGACAGGCCGTTCCTGGTGGCGTTCTCCGACAGTGACCCGATCACGGGGGGCATGGCACCCATATTGCGCAAATCGCTGCGCGGCACTGCTGGCCTGCGACATCCTGTGATCAAGGATGCCGGGCACTTCCTGCAAGAGGACGCGGGGCCCGAACTCGGCCGTCAGATAGCCCTTTTCGTGACCTCCACCTAGCGTGTCAGGACCGCCCAATAGTCGGCCCGGTGCGGTATAACCGGGGGCGGACCGGGGAGGCGTGATGCGGGAGTCCGACAGGGCCCAGGCCGCGGGGCGGGCCGCGGCGCGGGATCTGTTCGAAAAGGTTCGGCTGCGTTATTTCCAGATTCCCCCCGCCGTGCGCCGGGTGCTCTACGTGGTCGTGCTCGTGGTCACCATGGGCGTCGGCGCCGCACTCGGATGGGACCTGCTCAAGACCTTCCCCCTGGTGCTGCTGCTGCTCGCGTTCGTCGCGCTGACCATGCGCTATCCGAGGGCCGCGGCCACCGCGCTGGTGGTGGCGGGCTGGATGGCGCTGGCGGTGCAGGTCTTCGGGCGGCTGTTCCCCGAGGGCGCCCTCACCCTGCACATGATGGTCTTCCTCGGGCTGCCCGTGGCCGGGGCCGCCCACCTCATCCGCTGGGTGACGCCGTGGGTGAGCACGCTGCTGGCGCTCGTCCCCGCCGGGGTGCTCGCCGCCGCGCTGTCGCCCGTCTCCGACGCCGTGGCCGTCTGGGTGGCGTTCGCCGCCGCCGTGGCCGTTCTCGGCTACCGGTTCATGCTGGCCAGGAAGGTCCGTGCGGCGAGCGTCGCCGCGGCGGAGCAACAGGTGCGCGTCCGGGTCCGCGAGGGCAGGCCCGAGGTGCCGCACGACAAGTCGGGCGCGCCGCCGCAGATCTCGGTGGAGGAGGCGCTCGCCGAGCTGGAGAGCATGATCGGGCTCGCTCCGGTCAAGGAACAGGTGCGCTCGATCGCCGCCTCCATCGAGGCGTCGCGGCTGCGCGCCGAGGCCGGCTACACGGCCGAGCGGCCCACCAGGCACTTCGTGTTCGTCGGCCCGCCCGGCACCGGCAAGACCAGCGTGGCCCGCGCGCTGGCCAAGATCTTCTACGCGTTCGGCCTGCTGGAGACGCCCTACGTGGTCGAGGCGCAGCGGGCCGACCTGGTGGGCGAGTTCCTCGGCGCGACCGCCATCAAGACGAACGAGCTGGTCGACAGGGCGCTGGGTGGCGTGCTGTTCATCGACGAGGCGTACGGGCTGATCAACTCCGCCGACGGGCAGCCCGACCGGTTCGGCGCCGAGGCCGTGCAGACGCTGCTCAAACGGGCCGAGGACGACCGCGAGCGGCTCATCATCATCCTGGCGGGCTACGAGCAGGAGATGGGCTCGTTCCTCACCAGCAACCCGGGGCTGGCCAGCAGGTTCGCCACGCGGGTGCGCTTTCCCGGCTACTCCCCCGCCGAGCTGGTCGAGGTCACCGAGCTGCTGCAGCGGCGCAGGGGCGACCAGATGGACGACGCCACCAAGCGGGTGCTGCTCGGCCTCTACGACGACGTGCACCGCCGCGGCCTGGTCGACGAGCTGGGCAACGCCCGGTTCGCGCGCAGCCTGGTGGAGGCCGCCGCGCAGGCCCGCGACGTCCGCGTGGTGGGCGCCGGCGGCACGCCGACCACGCAGGACCTCGTCACCACGACCACGCCCGACGTGACCAAGGCGTTCGAGGAGCTGACCGCCCGCTTCCGCGGCTACGTGGCCACGCCCACGCTGGAGGAGGCGCTGGCCGACCTCGACAGGATGGCCGGGCTGGCCCCGGTCAAGCGCCAGGTGCACGCGATCGCGGCGCAGCTCCAGGTGGCCAGGATGCGCCAGGAGCGCGGGCTGCCCACGCCGCAGCAGATGCGGCACTTCGTCTTCGTCGGCCCGCCCGGCACCGGCAAGACCACGGTCGCCCGGGTGCTGGGCCGCGTCTTCGCCGCACTCGGCCTGCTGGCCAGGCCCGACGTGGTCGAGGCGCACCGGGCCGACCTGGTCGGCCAGCACCTCGGCGCCACCGCGATCAAGACGAACGAGCTGGTCGACAGGGCGCTGGGCGGCGTGCTGTTCATCGACGAGGCCTACAGCCTGGTCAACCCCGGCTACCAGGGCGGCGACGCGTTCGGCGCGGAAGCGGTGCAGACGCTACTCAAGCGGGCCGAGGACGACCGCGACCGGCTCGTCGTCGTGCTGGCGGGCTACGAGCGCGAGATGGACGTGTTCCTGTCGACCAACCCCGGCCTGGCCAGCCGGTTCAACCAGCGGGTGGCCTTCCCCAGCTACTCGCCGCGCGAGCTGTCGCAGATCGCGGTGCTGCTGGCGGAGAAGTCGGGCGACAACTTCGACGACGAGGCGCTGCAGCGGCTCGACGAGGTGTTCACCTGGGTGTGCGAGGACCGGCTGATCGACGGGCTGGGCAACGGCCGCTTCGCCAGGTCGCTGTTCGAGCGCGCGGCCATGCGGCGTGACGTGCGGCTGGCCGCCCACGCCTCACGCGGCGGCTCCGCCAGCGCGGCCGACCTGACCACCATCACCAGCGAGGACGTCCGCACCGCCGTGGACGAGCTCTCCGGCCGCTGACCCTTTTCGCGGCTTCTTCACGGCTTTCGTGCGGCGCGATGCTCGCATGGTGTAGCAATATGACTACGATAAGCCACGTCCAGTGGCTCGGTCGTGCGTGTCGCGCGCGCAGGAGGGGGAGCGATGGCGGGGTTCCTGGCCCGCAGGCTGCTCAACTACGCCGTGCTCGTGATCGTGGCCGCCAGCCTCGCCTACCTGCTCGCGGCCATGGCCCTCGACCCGCGCTCCAACTACGCCGACCGCACCCCGAAACCGCCGCCCGCCGTGGTGGACGCGCAGCTCGCCGCACTGAATCTCAACGACAAGACGCCGCTGCTGCAGCGCTACGCCGTCTGGGCGAGCGGCGTGCTGCGCGGCGACCTCGGCAAGACGATCGCGGGCGCGCCGGTCAACGAGGACGTCAAGCGCCGCATGGGCGTCACGTTCCGGCTGGTCATCCTGGGGCTGGTGTGCGGCAGCCTGCTCGGCGTGCTGGTGGGCGCGCTGGCCGCGGTCCGCCAGTACGGGTGGTTCGACCGGCTCTCGACCGGGCTGTCGTTCCTGGTGCTGGCGGTGCCGGTGGTCGTGCTGGCCAACATGCTGATCCTGGTCGCGGCGTGGGCCAACCAGCAGGTGTTCGGCCGGCAGGTGCTGCTGGTCAGCGGCGAGTACAGCACCGACGTCGAGGGCTTCTGGAACCAGGTGGTCGACCGGCTGCAGCACCTCGTCCTGCCGACGGTCTCGCTGTCGGTGGGGCTGATCGCCGTCTTCAGCCGCTACCAGCGCAACATGATGCTGGACGTGCTCGGCGCCGACTTCGTCCGCACGGCCAGGGCCAAGGGGCTGAGCAGGCGCAAGGCGCTGACCAGGCACGCGCTGCGCACCGCGATGATCCCGGTGGTGACCTACTTCGCGTTCACGTTCGGCGCGCTGCTGACGGGGGCCACGTTCACCGAGAAGATCTTCGGCTGGCACGGGCTGGGCGAGCAGCTGATCAACTCGATCTTCAGCAACGACGTCAACACCGTCGCCGCCATCTCCCTGCTGGCCGCCGTCTCCGTGCTGTGCGCCGCGCTGGCCGCCGACCTGCTGCACGCGGCGCTCGACCCGAGGGTGCGGGCCTGATGACGCTGTCGGAGGAGGAGCAGGCGGAGGAGCTCGCCGACGGCGTGCTGACCAGGGCGCCGTCCAGGATGCGGATGGTCGCCGGGCGGTTCTTCCGCTCCACCCAGGGGCTGATCGGGTTCGCGGTGCTGGCGCTGATGTTCCTGCTGGCCTTCGTGGGGCCGCTGTTCAGCCCGTGGACGTACACCGACAAGGACTTCACCGCGTTCATGCAGCCGCCGTCGGCGCGGCACTGGTTCGGAACGCTCCAAACGGGCTCCGACGTGTTCGCCGTGACGTTGCGCGGCATGCAGAAGTCGCTGGTCGTGGGGCTGCTCGCGGCGCTGGTCTCGACGGCTCTGGCGGCCGTCGTGGGGGCGTTCGCCGGCTACTTCCTGGGGTGGACCGACCGGGTGCTGAGCTGGGTGACCGACCTGCTGCTGGTGCTGCCCGCGTTCCTGATCCTGGCGATCCTGTCGCCGCTGTTCGGGTCAGGGCAGTGGCCGCTGTTCGTGGTCATGCTGGCGCTGTTCCTGTGGATGGTGACCTCGAAGATCGTGCGCGGGATGGCCATCTCGGTGAAGGAGCGCGAGTTCGTCCAGGCCGCCCGCTACATGGGCGTGCCACCGGTGCGGATCATCTTCCGCCACGTGATCCCCAACCTGTCGTCGCTGCTCATCGTGGACGCCACTCTCAACGTCAGCAGCGCCATCCTCACCGAGACGTCGCTGTCGTACTTCGGCTTCGGCATCCAGCCGCCCGACGTGTCGTTCGGCACGCTCATCGCCGACGGCTCCAGGACCGCGGTCTACGCGCCGTGGACGTTCTGGTTCGTGGCCGGGCTGCTGGTGATCACCGTGCTGGCGGTCAACCTCGTCGGCGACGCGCTGCGTGACGCGTTCGACCCCTCCTCCGGAAGGCCGTGATGGACGACGAGCCGGTGCTGGAGGTCAGCGACCTCAACGTGTCGTTCGGCGACGTGCGCGCCGTGCGCGGGGTGAGCTACGCGGTACGCCGGGGCGAGGTGCTCGGCATCGTGGGCGAGTCGGGCTCCGGCAAGTCGGTCACCTCGGCCGCCGTGATGGGCCTGCTGCCGCCGGGGGCGCGCGTCTCCGGCTCGGTACGCCTGCACGGCAGGGAGCTGATCGGCGCCCCCGAGCGGGCACTGAACTCCTTCCGCGGCAAGGCCGTGTCGATGGTCTTCCAGGACCCGCTGTCCGCGCTCACCCCGGTCTACCGGGTGGGCGACCAGATCGCCGAGGCGGTGCGCGTGCACCAGCGGGTCGGCAGGGAGACGGCCCTGGTCAAGGCGATCGAGCTGCTGGAGCTGGTGGGCATCCCGCGCCCGGCGGAGCGGGCGCTGGCCTTCCCGCACGAGTTCTCCGGCGGCATGCGCCAGCGCGTGGTGATCGCGATGGCCATCGCCAACGACCCCGACGTGATCATCTGCGACGAGCCGACCACGGCCCTCGACGTCACCATCCAGGCGCAGGTGCTGGAGGTGCTCAAGCGGGCGCAGGCCAAGACCGGCGCGGCCATCGTCATGATCACCCACGATCTGGGGGTGGTGGCCGGGTTCGCCGACCGGGTGCTGGTCATGTACGCCGGCCGGCCCGTCGAGGTGGGCGGCGTGGACGACATCTACTACCGCACGCGGATGCCGTACACCGCGGGCCTGCTCGCCTCTGTCCCGCGTGTGGACCGGCGCGGCCGGCAGCCGCTGACGCCCATCGAGGGCAACCCGCCGTCGCCGGGCGCGCTGCCGCCCGGCTGCCCGTTCGCGCCGCGCTGCCCGATGCGGATCGCCGAGTGCGAGGAGGCGGAGCCGCCGCTGTTCGAGGTCGGCCAGGATCACCGGGCGGCGTGCATCCGGTGGCAGGAGGTGCACCCGCGCGGGCCCGGCCGGCACGCGGCACCGTCCGACGGCGGGCGGCTGCGCGTGCGCGGCGAGCGCACCGTGCTGGAGGTGCAGCGCCTGGTCAAGGACTATCCGCTGCTCAAGGGGGCGGTGTTCAAGCGCCGGATCGGCACCGTGCACGCGGTGGCAGGGGTCAGCTTCGACATCCGGCAGGGCGAGACGCTGGGGCTGGTCGGCGAGTCGGGCAGCGGCAAGACGACCACGCTGACGCAGATCCTGGAGCTGGCCGCGCCCCAGGACGGCCGTATCGTGGTGCTCGGCCACGACACCGCCAAGCTGGGGCGGGGCGAGCGCGTCGAGATCAGGCGCGACATGCAGGTCGTCTTCCAGGATCCGCTGGCCTCGCTCGACCCGCGCATGACCGTGCACGACATCCTGGCCGAGCCGCTGCGTACGCACGGGTGGGGCACGTCCAGAGACGGTGCGGGCGGCGGCGCGCGCGGTCAGGCGGGTGGCGGCGCGGGGGCCGTGGGGCGGCGGGTGCGGGAGCTGCTCGCCCTGGTCGGCCTCGATCCCGCCCACGCCGCCCGCTACCCGCAGGACTTCTCGGGCGGGCAGCGGCAGCGCATCGGCATCGCCAGGGCGCTGGCGCTGGAGCCCCGGCTGCTCGTGCTCGACGAGCCGGTCTCCGCGCTCGACGTGTCGATCCAGGCCGGCGTGATCAACCTGCTCGACTCGCTCAGGACCAGGCTCGGCCTGTCCTACCTGTTCGTGGCGCACGACCTGGCCGTGGTGCGCTCCATCGCCGACCGGGTGGCGGTGATGTACCTCGGCAGGATCGCCGAGCTCGGCCAGGTGGACGCGGTCTACGACAACCCGTCCC
The DNA here is from genome assembly GCF_008086045.1 of Nonomuraea sp. PA05. GTDB lineage: Bacteria > Actinomycetota > Actinomycetes > Streptosporangiales > Streptosporangiaceae > Nonomuraea > Nonomuraea monospora. The sequence continues at coordinate 32,679 of NZ_VSEY01000043.1, forward strand.
ATCCGTACACCCAGGCGCTGCTCTCGGCGATCCCGCTGCCCGACCCGGTACGCGAGCGTGCCCGCGAGCGGATCCTGCTCGAAGGCGACCTGCCCAGCCCGGCCAACCCTCCGACGGGCTGTCGATTCCGCACCAGGTGCCCCAAGTTCCGCGCGGAGCTCACCGACGAGGAGCGTCAGCTCTGCGTCGGCGTCGAGCCCGAGGTGCGGCCGGTGGGCGAGGACCACGGTGCGGCCTGCCACTACGCAGAGAGACGCGAAGTCGTATAGACCTCGCTCGATCCAGGAGGAATTTCGCGCGATGAACTCATCACGTCGTGTCGTGGCCGCGGCCATGGCCGTCACCGCAGCGCTCCCGCTGCTGCTCGCGGGCTGCGGCTCAGGCCAGGGCGGCGTCCCGGGGAGCCAGGACAGCGCGGGGGACGAGCGGACGATCAAGGCTTCCGACGTCAACCCGCAGCCGCGCGACAAGGTCAAGGACGGCGGCACGCTGCGCTGGGGCATCAACGAGTTCCCCAGCCAGTGGAACCGCAACCACGTCGACGGCAACCTCGCGATGGCCGCCGTGATCAGCAACGCGCTGCTGCCCTCGCCGTTCACCTCCGACGAGAAGGCGGAGATCTCGGTCGACGCCGACTATGTGCTCGACGCCAAGGTCACCGAGCAGCGGCCGAAGCAGGTGGTGACGTACCGGCTGAACCCGAAGGCCAAGTGGTCCGACGGCAAGCCGATCACCTGGGCCGACTACCAGGCGCAGTGGCAGGCGCTCAGCGGGCGCGACCCGGCCTTCCACATCGTCTCCTCCACCGGTTACCAGGACATCGAGAAGGTGGCGCGGGGCAAGGACGACCACGAGGTGGTGGTGACGTTCCGCAAGCCGTTCGGCGACTGGCAGGCGCTGTTCGGGCCGCTGCTGCCGGCGGCCACCAACCACAGCGCGCAGACGTTCAACAACGCCTGGGTGAACCAGATCCCGGTGACGGCGGGGCCGTTCAAGTTCGGCGGGTTCGACCAGACGGCCAAGACCATCACCATCGTGCGGGACGACACGTGGTGGGGCGACCGGGCCAAACTGGACAAGATCATCTATCGGGCGTCCGAGCAGGACTCGCTGATCGGCGCGTTCAACAACGGCGAGCTGGACATCATCGACGTCGGCACCTCCGCGCCCAACTACGCGCGCGCCAAGGCCACCACGGGCGCCCAGGTGCGCCAGGCGGCCGGCCCCGACTTCCGGCACCTCACCTTCAACGGCTCCGGCGAGCTGCTGAAGGACCGCAACGTCCGCCAGGCCGTCCAGCTCGGCATCAACCGCCAGGCCATCGCCCAGTCGGACCTGCAAGGGCTGGACTGGCCGATCGCGCTGCTGAACAACCACTTCTTCATGAACACCCAGGAGGGCTACCAGGACAACGCAGGACCGCTCGGCGCCTACAACCCGGAGAAGGCCAGGCAACTGCTGGACGCCGCCGGGTGGAAGCTGAACGGGACGGTCAGGCAGAAGGACGGCAAGCCCCTGGACCTGCGCTTCGTGGTGCCGTCCGGGGTGCAGACCAGCAAGGCGGAGGGCGAGCTGGTGCAGACCATGCTCGCCCAGATCGGCGTGAAGGTCACGATCAAGGCCGTGCCCAGCGACGACTTCTTCACCAAGTACGTCATCCCCGGCAACTTCGACCTCACGCCGTTCGCCTACATCGGCACGCCGTTCCCCGTCTCCAGCAGCTACGGCATCTACGCCAACGCCGCCAACGGGCAGAACTGGAACGCCAACTTCGGGCGTACCGGGTCGGCGGCCATCGACGAGGCCATGAGCAGGGCCGCGCAGAGCCTCGACCCCGTACGCGCCCGCGCCGCCACGAACGCGGCCGACCGGCTCATCTGGGAGGAGGTCAACGTGCTGCCCCTCTACCAGCGGCCCCAGCTCGTGGCGGTGCGGCAGGAGCTGGCGAACATCGGGGCGCGCGGCTTCGACGACCTGCGGTACCAGGACATCGGCTTCACGGACTGAACCTGTCCGCTATCGCAGGTAGACATGTCCGTGTGAAAGTGACATGGGCCCAGATCCTCGCCTGGCGGTTGAGCCGGCAGTTCGTGAGCGCGGCCGACGGCGGCGGTGCGGTGGAGGTCGCGCGGCGGCTGTGCGGGGTGCAGGCGCAGGTCGCCTCGTCCGCGCGGCTCGCCGTGGCGGTCAGGAGCGCGCGGCCGGACGCCTCGGAGATCGACCGGGCGTTGTGGGGGGATCGCACGCTCGTCAAGACGTGGCTCATGCGGGGTGGGACGCTGCATCTGGTGCCGGGGGATCAGCTCGCGGACTACTGCTCGGCGCTGAGCACGCTGCGCTTCTGGGAGAAGGGGGCGTGGCTGCGTGGCCAGGGGGTCACGGCCGGGGAGATCGCGGCGATCATGGCCGCGGTCCCGGCCGTGCTCAATGAGCGGGCCGCGCCCGGCGAGTCGGCAGCGTCCGGTGCGCAGGCCGCTCTCGGTGAGCCGGGGCTGACCAGGGAGGAGCTGGTCGATGCCGTGGTGGCGCGGACCGGGGACGCGCATCTGCGGGAGGCGCTCGGCTCGGGGTGGGGCGCGTTGCTCAAGCCGCTGAGCCGGCTGGGCGAGCTGTGCTACGGGCCGCCACGCACGGGCAAGGTGACCTTCACCACGCCGCGCGCCTGGGTGCCGGGCTGGCCCGGCGCGCTGCCGCCGCAGGAGGAGGCCGGGGTGCGCCTGGTGCGGGCCTTCCTGGGCGCGCACGGCCCGGCCACGCCGCAGATGTTCGACGCGTGGCTGTTCGGCGGGACGGCGCCCAAGGCGGTGCTGAAGGGCTGGTTCCGCGAGCTGGCGCCCGAGCTGACCGAGGTGGAGACCGACGACGGCGCCACACTGCCGGCGCTGACGTCGCACCTCGACGACCTGGCGGCCACCGAGCCCTCGCAGGCGGTGCACCTGCTGCCCGGGTTCGACCAGTACATCCTGGGCGCGCCACGCAACCTGGCGCCGCTGCTGCCGCCGGAGCTCAAGCCCAGGGTGAGCAGGCAGGCCGGGTGGATCTCCCCGGTGGTCGTGCACGAAGGGCGGGTCGCCGGGGTGTGGGAGGCCAAGGGCGGCGACATCGTCACCGATCTCGCCGCCCCCGTGCCCCGTGCGCCGCTGGACGAGGCGATCGCGCGCATGCGCGGTCTGCTCGACGCGCTCAGCGCCGAGGGACGGCAGGCCTCCTGGTCCGGCGCCTAGGCCGTGGTGCCGGCCATGACCCGGTCGACCAGGCCCTTGGTGCCCTCCTCACGCGCGCAGTGGGCGCAGCAGTACCAGTGCTCGCCCGACTGCACGCCGTGCCCGATGACCTTGGTGCCGCAGTGCTCGCAGATGGGCGCCATCGCCTCGATCGCGCACTGGAAGCAGTCGAAGGTGTGCACCGCTCCCTGCGCGTGCACCTCGAACGCCATGTCGTAGTCGTTGCCGCAGGTCTCGCAGACAGCCATGGTGATCCCCTTTGCAGTCGATCCGCCGGGGGGATACCCGGTTCCGTGGTCTCTTTTCCCCAAGAGAGCGCCATATTCCGGCTCACCGGCGTTGGATGGCGGCCCGTGCGAGGAGCGGCAGGCCCAGCAGGCCGAGGGCGGCCAGGGCTGCGGGCAGGCCGAGCCACCCGCTCAGCCCTGCCACCAGAAGCGGGCTCACCACGAACCCCGTGTACGAGATCGTGGACACGCCCCACACCATCGTGCCGCTGGGGTCGTCGGCGGCGGCCCGGCTGAGCAGGGCGGGCACCAGTGGCCCGAGCGCCAGCCCGGTGAGCCCGAATCCGGCCAGCGACACCACCACTCCCCCGCCGAACCCGGCCGTCGCTTCCCCGCCGAGCCGGAAGAGCGAGCCGCCGAGCCCCGCCAGGGCGATCCCGGCGCCGCCACCGGCCCCCGCCACCACGTACAGCACCTTGAGCGGCACCCTGGGCAGCGCCTGCACGGCCAGCCGCCCCGCCGTGAGTGCCGCCATGTAGACCGAGGGCGCGGCGCTGGCGACCAGCGGCGTGGCGCCCCGGTGCTCCTCCAGCAGCAGGACGGACCACTGCTCCACGGAGTTCTCGATGATCAAGACGCAGGCGGCCAGCACGCCCAGCACGACGGCCGCGCCCCACAGCCGCCGCCCGTCGCCGGTGCTCTTCTCCTGCGGGCCGCGCCCCTGGGGCAGTGTCGGGAGGGTGAGCGACGTGGCCGCCACGATCAGGGCGATGATCACGAGCACGGTGGCGACGCCGAGCCCGTACGAGCGGGCCAGGCCGGTGAGCGGCGCGGCGGCGATGACCGCCACGGGGAAGGCGGCGTGCACCGGCTGGAAGAGGCGGCGGCCGGTCTCGCGCTCGGCGCGTCCGGTGGCCAGGTTGAGCGCGATGTCGAGGGCGCCGCTGGTGGCGCCGACCAGCAGGAGGGCGAGCGCGAGCTGCCAGGCGGTGCCGGCCAGCCCGATGGCGGCCACGGCGAGCGCGAACAGGATCATGGTGGTGGCCAGCGCGGTGCGCTCGCGTCCTCTGGCCAGGCGTCCGGCCAGCGCCATCGCGGGCAGGGCGCCCACCGGCACGGCGCTGAGCGCCAGCCCGAGATCGCCGGCCGTGAGGCCGAGCTCGCCCTTGATGGCGGGCAGCAGGGCCGACCACGACCCCCAGAACACGGCCCACGCCGCACAGACCGCGATCAGTGGCATTTACCGGATCTCCTTGAAATTTCGGTCAATACACAGTAAAGATCAGCTTTGCCCATATACCCGTTCGAAGGACAGCTCGTGCTCATCCGTTCGGTCATCGCGGCGAGTCTCGTCGCCGCCGGCATCGCCGCCGTCCCCTCCTCCGCGTACGCCGCCACGGCCGCCTACTCCCCCGAGCGCGTCTGCGGCAAGGGCTTCCACCGGGTCAAGGACGGCCACCGCGCGATGCGCACGCGCGGCGGAGCCGTTTTCGGGCACGTCTACCTGATGTACAACAAGCGCAGCGGCAAGAACTGCGTCGCCGCGATCAAGACCGCCTACACCGGCACGCGCACGGTCACCGGCGCCTACCTGGAGGTCAAGGGCGGCGGCCGGAGCGAGGACGCGCAGCGTTACAAGTACTACGCCGAGACCGGGCACATCGACGGCGCCTGGAAGTGCGTGAAGTACGAGGGCTGGACCCGCGACCCCGACAACCGCGTCACGGCGTGGGGCGGCCGCAAGAGCTGGGGCAACTGCGACGGCTGATCGGGGGTAGGGGTGCGCTGAAGGTTTCTTCGCCGTAGATGTCACATCGGGGCGGGCTGTCCCGTCCTGGTGGCGTACGACGAAACCTTGGAGGTTCTCATGACCCAGCGCATCAATGTCGCCCAGCAGGTGCCCCAGGCCTTCCACCACTTCCTGGCCGTGGAGAAGCTGCTGCACGAGAGCGAGCTGCCCACCCCCACGCTGGAGCTGGTCAAGCTGCGCGCCAGCCAGATCAACGGCTGCGGCTACTGCGTGGACATGCACAGCCGCGACATGAAGAAGGCCGGCGAGAGCGACGAGCGGCTCTGGATGGTGGCGGCGTGGCGCGATGCCACCGTGTTCACGCCCGAGGAGCGGGCCGCGCTCGCGCTGACCGAGGAGGCGTGCCGGCTGGCCGACCGCGAGGCCGTGCCCGACGCGGTGTGGCAGCAGGCGGCCGAGCACTACAACGAAAAGCAGCTCGGTCTCCTCATCGTGGCCCTCGCCATGATCAACGCGTGGAACCGGATGAACGTTATCGCACGTACCACGCCCGGTCAGTGACCGGCGGCACCGGCGCACCCGGCAGAAATGCATGGAGCGGGCGGGCCGGCCCCGGCTAGGTTGGCGTGCATGGCGGGCGGCGATCGCCCGTCGTGCCGCGACCTTCGGGACGAGGAGAGCGGGGCGCGCTTCGGAAGGGGGAGACCATGAAACGCGTCAGGATCGCCAAGCAGGCGCCCAAGCGGCGCACCCGGGCCACGGAGCTGGACCTCCGGACACCGGCCGGCCGCAGGCTTCCCTACTGACGTGCTCCTTACACCGAACTTACGGGGGTATCGGTAGATAACATAGGTAACAGATCCATCACGGGGGGCTCACGATGAACAGGCTTGTGGCGGTGCCGCCACCCGTCGCGCGGCACAAGATCCGCGACATCCGGTCGATCGGCCGCCGCAGGCCCCCCGCCGATCCGAAGGTGATCGATCTGCACGCCTACACCGGCAAGAACGTCATCCGCTTTCCCGGCGGGCCCACTCCGGCCGCCTGAGGGCCGGAGCGGGCGAGGGCGTCAGCCGTACAGGCGCTTGGCGTAGGCCTCGCCGTAGTAACTTTCCAGTTGTTCGAGGCTCTCCTCGACCGTCTGCACCTCCTTGACCAGCCTGGCGTGCGTCGGCAGCGTGTCGGCCGCCCAGGCGTCGGGCTTCCACAGGGACGAGCGCAGGAACGACTTGGCGCAGTGGAAGAAGATCTGCTCGATCTCGACGACCAGCGCGAGGTGCGGGCGGTGGCCCTTGACGATCAGCTCGTCGAAGAACGGGGCCTCGCGGACGAGCCTGGCCCGGCCGTTGATCCGCAGGGTCTCGTTCCGCCGGGGGATCAAGAAGAGCACCCCCACGTGCGGATTTTTCAGGATATTGAGGAACCCGTCCGCCCTGCGGTTCCCCGGGCGGTCCGGGATCGCGATCGTCGTGTCGTCGATGACGTGCACGAAACCGGCGGGGTCGCCCTTGGGCGAGACGTCGCAGTTGCCCTCGTCGTCCGAGGTGGCGATGAGGCAGAACGGCGAGGCCGCCAGCCACTCGCGGTCGCGCTCGTGCAGGCGCTGCCGCTCCTTGGTCGCCGCCCTCGGCATGACTTCGCCGAGCAGCTCCCGCAGCTCGGCTTCCGACCCGATCTCGGCCCAGCTCATGTGTTGAATCTCCCTTCGAGGGGTTACACCCGATTTTGTCAGGGAATCGGGTCGAGCATCCGGTGTGGCGTCCGAAGGGCGAGACTGACCTGGTCCTGCCGCGTGTCGCCGGCGAGGCCGGGGCCGGGACGCATCTCCACTTCCTCCAGCTTCACCACGCCGCCGCAGGTCGGGCAGTACGACGTGGGCTCCAGCCGGCCGCCGCAGCTCATGTGGTGGAACAGGCGGCGGGGACCGTACGTGGCGAGGTGCCGCTCGCTCCACTGCGCCAGCGCCAGGACGGGCAGCCAGAGCTCGTGGCCGGCGGAGGTCAGCACGTACTCGTCGCGGGGCGGCGCCTCCTGGTAACGGCGGCGCTCCAGGATTCCGGCCTCGGTGAGCGTGGTCAGCCGCTGCGACAGCACCGCCTTCGGGATGTCCAGGTGGGCCTGGAAGTCGCCGAAGCGGCGCACCCCGTACAGGGCGTCGCGGACGATCAGCAGCGTCCAGCGCTCGCCGACCACCTCCAGCGCGCTGGCCAGCGCGCAGTTCTGGCCGTCGTAGTTCTTGCCGAGTGCCATGGCGTCCATGTTAGTTCATTCACCGAACCGTGTTAGTGTGCGCGCCATGAGTTCAATCACTGAACCGACGGTGCGGCCAGGGACGCTCGCCGTGACCACCGCGGTGCCGCTGCTCGTCCTGACCAACTTCACGCTGCCGATGGCGACGCTGCCGCAGACCGCCGCGTCACTGGGAGCCGGGCCGACGGGGCCGGTGTGGATCCTCGGCTCCATCGCGCTCGGGCTGGCCTCGCTGCTGCTCGTGGCCGGCGGGCTCGCCGACGATTACGGGCGCAGGCGGGTGCTGGTGGCGGGCACGTCCGCGATGGCCGCCGCCGAGGTCGTCGGCGCGCTCAGCCCGAACGTGCCGGTGTTCGTGCTGGCCAGGCTGGTGCAGGGCGCGGCGGGGGCCGCCATGCTGGCCGCCAGCCTGGGCATCGTCGGGCACGCCTACCCGTCGGGCAGCGAGCGGGTGCGGGCCACCGCGCGCTACGGGGCCATGATCGGGCTGGGCACCGCCGTGGGGCCGCTGCTGTCCGGGGCGCTGGCCGCGGTGGCGAGCTGGCGGGCGGCGTACTGGCTGATGGCGGCCGGGGCGCTGGCGCTGGCGGTCGCGTCGGCGCGGACGCTGGAGGAGTCACGCTCGCAGGCGCCGCGCAGGTTCGACGTGCCCGGGGTGGTGCTGCTCAGCCTCGGCGTGGCGGCGCTGGTGGCCGGGGTGACCGAAGGGCGGGCCGGGTGGGGGCGGCCGGTCGTGGTGGTGGCGTTCGCGCTGGCCGTGGTGCTGGTGGTGGCGTTCGTGGCCGTCGAGCGGCGGCGTGCCGAGCCGTTGCTGGACCTGGAGCTGTTCAGGCGGCCGGTGTTCCTGGTGGCGACCGGCGGGGCACTGGTCGTGGGGGCCGCGGTGGTGGGGCTGCTCAGCTACCTGCCGAGCGTGTTGCAGGTGGCACACGGGTTGACGCCGCTGGACACGGCGCTGCTGTTCTGCGTCTGGTCGGGGCTGTCGTTCGTGGCGTCGCTGGCGGGCGGGCTCGTGCCGCTGCGCGCCGCCGCGCGGCTGGCGCTGGGGCTGGGGCTGAGCGCGCTCGGCTTCGCCGGGCTGCTGGGGGTGGGGTACTCGCTGTCGCTGCCGCTGGTCGTCGCCGGGCTGGCCGTCAGCGGGGTCGGGTCCGGGTTGATCAACTCATCGATCACGCATCTGGCGATCGAGAGCGTGCCCGCGCATCGGGTGAGCATGGGGTCGGGGGCGAACAACACGGCGCGGTACGTCGGCTCGTCGCTGGGGGCCGCCGGGGTGGCGGCCGTCGTCGGGAGCCTCGGGCCAGGGCAGGGGGCCCTGGTGGCGGTGGCGGGGTGCGTGGTGCTGACGGGCGTCATGGCGCTGGCCGCGCTGCTGGTCCGTTCCTGAAGCTCCTGGCCGTGGCAGTCGCGGCGGGCGCGCCCCTGGATGCGCCTACCAGCGGCGGGCGCGGGCCATCGCGCCGAGGAGCGCGTCGCGTTCCATGGCGAACCTGCGCGGCTCCACCCCCTGCCGCTCGTTGCGCAGGTGCAGCATGGTCAGCTCCGTCGCCGCCTGCTGGTAGTCGCTCATCGCCCGCCCCAGCCCCGCTCCCCTGGCCCACTTGCGGGCCGACTTGCGGGCGGACAGCGTGGTCAGCATCCGTACGTCGGCCTCGCTCACCAGCCCGGTCTGCCCGTACGCGGGCAGGTAGTACGCCATCCTGTGGATGAGCTGACGCCGCTCGACCACGGTCACGACGATGAGCAGCACCAGCGCCGCCATGATCACCAGGTAGGCGGCACCCAGCCACTCGAGCGAGCCGGTGGTGGCGGCGCCGTTCCAGAGGCCGTGCAGGAAGACGGCGGCCACGTAACCGAGCGGGATCGCGGCGTACCTGGCCTGGCTGCGGCTGGTGAGCGCGAACGCGACGCCCAGGCCGATCATGGAGGTGTAGATGGGATGGCCGAGCGGGTCGATCAGCCCGCGCAGCACAAAGAGCTGGACGGCCGCCCCTGCCCCGTCCTCGCCGAACGCCAGCAGGTAGTAGCCGACGTTCTCCACGGCGGCGAAGCCCAGGCCGGCCATGGACGCGTACACGATGCCGTCGGTCAGCCCGTCGATCTCGGCCCGCCGGCGCAGGAGCAGCAGCAGGGCGGAGCCCTTGAGCGCCTCCTCCACCAGCGGGGCGAGCACGACGGTGCCGATGCTCTCGACAGCGGCGGAGGTGTAACCGGCCCTGACGAACAACTGCTGGCCGGCGAGGGTCAGCGCGATGCCCGCCACAATGGCCACCCCCGCACCCCAGGCGAAGGCGAAGGCGAGGTTCAGTTTCGGCTCGGGTTCGAGCCTGTCGAGCGAGAGCACGGCCGCGAGCAGCACCGGCAGGGGCGCCACAGCCAGCAACGCCGACAGGCCGAACCCGATGACGCCACCGGAGAGCAGCATGACGACCAGCACGGTCAGCGCGATGACTCCGGAGACGACCAGGCCGATCAGCAGGGCCTTGCTGGGGCGCTGGACGAGCGGGGGAGCAGTCATGGTGATGCCTCTCTTCCCGTTGGCTTCGCCCACTATGCGCGCCACGCATCTACAGGCGCTTAAAGGCCACTTGATTCGCGGAAGTACGGATCGGCCACGACGGGCTCACCGTCGGTGTATGAGTACACCTCACGGCCGTTGATGAACACTTTCAACGCCCGGCTCATGATGTCCAGTGGATCACCGGACCAGATGACCACATCGCCGTCGAGGCCCGGCCGCAGCGAGCCCACCCGGTCGTCCAGCCCCATGATCCGGGCGGGGTTGACGGTGATCGAGCGCAGCGCGGCGGCCGGGTCGAGGCCCTCCTTGACGGCGAACGTGGCCGAGTGCACCAGGAAGTGGATCGGCACCACGGGATGGTCGGTGGTGATCGCCACCTCCACGCCCGCCCTGTCCAGGATGCCGGGGTTGCGCAGCGAGCGTTGCCGCAGCTCGACCTTCGACCGGCTGCCGAGCAGCGGGCCGATGATGACCGGCACGTTCCGCTCGGCCAGGACGTCGGCCAGCAGGTGCCCCTCGGTGCCGTGGTTGATCACCAGGCGGTAGCCGAACTCGTCGGCCAGCCGCAGCGCGGTGGCGATGTCGTCGGCCCTGTGGGTGTGCTGACACCAGGGCAGCTCGCGGTCCAGCACGCGGACCAGCGTCTCCAGCGTGCCGTCACGGTCGAACGGCTCGCCCTCCTGCTCGGCGGCGGCCTTCCTGGCCTTGTAGTCCTGCGCCTTCATCAGCGCGTCGCGGATCACCGCGGCCACGCCCTGCCTGGTGGAGGGCAGCTTCTTCTGGTCGCCGTACACCCGCTTGGGGTTCTCGCCGAGCGCGCTCTTGACGCTCACCGGCTGCTTGACCAGCATCTCGTCCACCGATCGGCCCCAGCACTTGATCGCGACGGTCTGGCCGCCGATCGGGTTGCCGGAGCCGGGCTTGATCACCGCGGTGGTGACCCCGCCGGACAACGCGTCGCCGAACGCCAGGTCAGCCGGGTTGATGGCGTCCAGCGCGCGCAGCCTGGCGCCGTTCGGGTCGGTCATCTCGTTGGTGTCCTGGCCGGCCCACCCCTCGGCCTCCTCGTGCACGCCGAGATGGCCGTGCGCCTCCACGAAGCCGGGCAGCACCCAGGCGCCCGCGGCGTCCACGACCGGGGTGCCCTCCGGCACGGCCACGTCCCGGCCGACCGCGGCGATCTTCCCGTCCTGGATGAGCACGGTGCCGCCGTCGATGGGGTCTCCGTCGACGGGCACGACATATCCGCTGGTAATCGCAAGATTCATGGCTTGTAACCTACCGGTGGGCGGGTAGTGGGGCTGGATGATCTCAGATCTCTACCGACGATGGCTGCTCGAGCTCTGGAACGGCGACTTCGACCTGGCGTACGAGCTGGTCACCCCCGACTTCGCCGGCCACTGGCCCGGCATGGAGGTGTCGGGGCCCGGCGGGCTGATCGAGGCGCTGCGGCAGGGGCACGCGCCGTTCACCGGCGTCAAGGTGACGCTGGACGTGGGGCCGATCGCGGACGGGGACCTGGTGTCGGCCAGGTGGACGTTCGCGGGGACGTACCGGGGCGGGATGCCCGGGGTGACGGCGGCGGAAGGCACCAGGATCGCGTTCAGCGGTCACGACATCCTGCGGGCGCGCGAGGGGAGGTTCGCCGAGTACTGGGTGATCTCGGATGCCCAGTCGCTCAACCAGCAGCTCGGTATAGGGTGACATTTCCCGATTTATGAGGGCTGGTGCATGGCGGAGAACTACGGTCTCGGGGGGCCGGATCCTCTGTCGCGGAGCGACGAGGAGCTGTCGGACCCGCGGGGTTACCAGGAACCGGGGGACGGCGAGCTCTCCGGTCCGCGGGGTTACGAGGAACTCGCCGATCTGCGGGAGTTCCAGGAGCTCGGGGACAGCGAACTCTCCGACCTGCTGGCCGGGCAGCGCTTCGGCGCGCTGGCCACCATCCAGGCCGACGGCCGGCCCCAGCTCTCCACCGTCCTGTACGCCTGGGACGCGCGGCAGCGCGTGGCCCGGATCTCGGCAGTCGCCGACCGGCTCACGGTGCGCCGGCTCCAGCAGGATTCACGCTGTTCGCTGTACGTGGCCAGCGACGACTTCGCGGAGTTCGCGGTGGCGGAGGGCGAGGCGGAGTTGTCTCCGGTCACCGCCGAGCCGGGCGACGAGGTGGGGCTGGAGCTGCTGGCCATGCGGCAGCCGTTCGGGGAGGCGGCGGGTGAGCAGGCGTTCCTGCGGCGGATGGTGGCGGACCGGCGGCTGGTGATCCGGCTCAGGGTGTCACACCTGCACGGAACCGCACTGCCCATCGGCTGACTCCGGCCCGCCCCGCCCGCCAACCGCCACCCAGCCCGCACTGCCCTGCAGCCGCCACCCCGCCGCGCCGCCCGGCAGCCGCCACCCCGGCCGCGCCGCCCGCCGGGGTGGCCGGGCCGCGCCGCCCGCCGGGGTGGCCGGGCCGCGCCGCCCGCCGGCCACCGCCCGGGCCGCGCTGTCCGCCGGTTGACCCGGGCCCTTGTCAGCGCTGCGAGGTGGGCTTACGATCCGGCTAATTGTTAGGAAACTTTCTTTAATGAAAGGTCTCCGACGTGCGCCGATTAGCCATCCCCCTGATCGCCGTCCTCCTGATCACGGCCCTGAGCACCCTCCCCGCCCAGGCCGCAGGCCGCCTCATCGCCACGTTCTCGCTGTCCGGCACCACCGGCACGTTCGTGGTGAGCAACCCGGGCACGACCGCCGTGACCGGCTGGTCGATCGTCTTCGAGCTACCCCCCGGAGTCACCGCCTCCACCCCGCAGAACGCCACCATCAGGCAGAGCGGCACCAAGGTGACCCTCACTCCCGCCTACTACATCGCCACCCTCCAACCGGGCAGGACCACCGAGCCGTACAGCCCCAAGGTCACCCTCAGCTCCCCCGTCCAGCCCGTGAGCTGCCTCATCGACGGCGCGAACTGCGACGGCAGCGGCGGCGACCCGCCCGCCAAGCCGCCCGTCACCGCCGCCTACGACGTGGCGGGGACCGCCGCCAGGTTCGTGGTGGCCAACAACGGCACGGCCCCGCTCAACGGCTGGACGATCGTGTTCGACCTGCCCGCCGGGGTGAGCGCGAGCAACGCCCAGCACGCCACGCTGAGCCAGAGCGGCCGTACGGTGACGCTGACGCCCGCCCACTACAACACCATCGTGAACGCGGGCGCCACCACCGAGCCGTACAGCCCGTCCTTCACCGTCAGCACGGCGGGCGCCGAGCCGGTGAGCTGCCGGATCAACGACGTCAACTGCGACGGCAGCCCCGACGCCCCGCCGGGCGCGCCGGCGAACCTGCGCTCCCCCGCCAGGACCACCAAGACCGTGACGCTGGCCTGGGACGCCGCCACGCCCGGCAGCCTGCCGATCACCGGGTACGAGGTCTACAGCGGCTCCTCGGTGGCCGCCTCCGTCACCGGCACCACGGCGACCGTCCCAGGGCTGTCGCCCTCGACCGCGTACACGTTCACCGTCAAGGCCAGAGACCGCAAGGGCACGCTGTCGCCGGCGTCCGCACCGCTGGCGGTCACCACCCGTGACCCGGCCGACGACACGCAGCCGCCCACGGCGCCTGGCGAGCTGCGCAGCACCGCGCGGACGTCGTCCACCGTCACGCTGGCCTGGACGGCCTCCTCCGACAACTCCGGCATCGCCGGCTACGACGTCTATCTCGGCCCTTCTGTGGCGACGACCGTCACCGGCACCACGGCGACCGTCTCAGGGCTCTCGCCCTCGACCGCGTACTCGTTCACCGTGCGGGCCCGTGACCTGTACGACAACCTCTCCCCCGCCGGCGCGGCGGTGCAGGTCACCACGGCGGACATCGTCGAGACCGGCTACGCCCGCGTCGGATATTTCGTGCAATGGGGCATCTACGGCCGCCAGTACTTCGTCCGGAACCTCGACACCACCGGCGCCGCCGCCAAGCTGACCCACATCAACTACGCGTTCGCCAACATCGACCCGCAGAACCTCACCTGTCTCCAGGGCGTCACGAAGGGAACCACCACCAACCCGCAGGACCCGAACCAGGGCGACGGCGCGGGCGACGCCGAGGCCGACTATGGGCGGCCGTTCAGCGCGGCGCAGTCGGTGGACGGCGTGGCCGACACCGGCTGGGAGAAGCTGCGCGGCAACTTCAACCAGCTCAGGAAGCTCAAGGCCAAGCACCCGCACCTGAAGGTGCTCATCTCGCTGGGCGGCTGGACGTACTCGAAGTACTTCTCCGACGTGGCGGCCACGGACGCGGCGCGCAAGAAGTTCGTGGCGTCGTGCATCGACATCTACCTCAAGGGGAACCTGCCCGCCTACAACGGCGCGGGCGGCCCCGGCACGGCGGCGGGCGTCTTCGACGGCATCGACCTGGACTGGGAGTGGCCGGGCGCCGAGGGGCATCCGGGCAACCACGTCAGCCCGGCCGACAAGGCGAACAACACGCTGCTGATCGCCGAGTTCCGCCGCCAGCTCGACGCGCTGACCGTCACGACGGGCAAGCGGTACCAGCTCACGGCGTTCACACCGGCCGACCCAGCCAAGATCGCCGCCGGCTGGGACCTCCCACAGGTCACGAAATATCTGGACATCTTTAATGTCCAGGGGTACGACTTCCACGGCGCAGGCAGCGACAACTCCTGGGAGCCGAACCGCACCGGCCACCAGGGCAACCTCCACCTCGACACCGACAGCCCGTACGACCCGGACTTCAGCGTCGAGCGTGCCGTGGACGTCTACCTCCAGGCAGGCGTCCACCCCCGCAAGATCACTATCGGCCTGGCCTACTACGGGCGCGGGTGGCAGCGGGTGGCCGACGGCGGACGGTACGGCGAATGGCAACAGGCCGGCGGGGCCGCACCCGGCCAGTTCCAGGAGGAGGCAGGCACCCGCGGCTACACGAACCTGCTGGCCATGGTGCCGGGGTGCACGGCCAGGCACGACGAGCAGGCGGTGGCCACCTACTGCTTCACCGGGGACGGTGGGCAGTGGTGGACGTTCGACGACGCCTGGTCGATCGGGAAGAAGACGGCCTGGTTGCGGAGTAAGGGGCTGCTCGGGGCGATGGTCTGGGAGATGTCCGGCGATTCCGGCACTCTGACCAGCGCGCTCGACGCGGGCCTGCGGTAGCCGGGAGCCTTCTGCGCCGTGGCGGGCGCGCCTGCGAGCGCCCCGCCACGGCGCAACGACCCCGGCGACATCCCTCCTAATACCGTGCCGAATGACCATCAAAAGCCCTCCCCCGCGCACCTTCGTGTGTCGAATGCTCACCCGCCCGGCCCCGCCGCGTTACTCTGCTCTCAACTTCAAGTCACGCGCTGTTGTCACCGTCGAGTCGTTGTCTCTCCCCACCCGAGGAGACCCATGTTCAGGCGACTCGCCGTCCTCATCGCGACCTCCCTCACCTTTCTCCCCTTCGCCACCCCCGCCGACGCCGCCACCGTCGTCAACGTCGCCCACCGGGGCGCCTCCGCCTACGCCCCCGAGAACACGATCGCCGCCTTCGAGCTGGCCGCCACCCAGGGCGCCGACCGGTTCGAGCTGGACGTCCAGGAGACCGAGGACCACGAGCTGGTCCTGATGCACGACACGTCGCTGTCCCGCACCACGAACGCCGAGCAGGTGTTCCCCGGCCTGTCCCAGTGGAACGTCGGCGACCTCACGCTCGACCAGATCCGCGAGCTGGACGCCGGCTCGTGGCTGTCCGGGAAGTACGACGACGAGCGGGTGCCCACCCTCGGCGAGGCACTGCGCGAGATGAGCGGCTCGGGCATGGGCCTGCTGCTGGAGGTCAAGGCGCCGGAGCTGTACCCGGGGATCGAGTCGCGCATCGCCGCCGAGCTGCGCCGCCACCCCGCCTGGCTGACTCCGGGCAAGGTGGTGGTGCAGTCGTTCAACTGGGAGTCGATGCGCAGGTTCGACCGGCTGATGCCCGACCTGCCGATCGGGCTGCTCGGCACGCCCTCGACGGGGGAGCTGACGGGGCTGGCCGAGTTCGCCGACCAGATCAACCCGTCGTACACCACGCTCACCGGCTCGTACGTGCGCCGCGTGCACTCTCTCGGGATGGAGCTGTTCGCCTGGACCGTCGACAGCCCGACCGCCATGCGGCGCATGATCGGCTACAAGGTGGACGGCATCATCACCAACCGGCCCGACGTGCTGAGCGACGTCCTCAACTCCTGACCCCCGCGCGTCCGGCTGCGGTTACGGCGCTGGGGCGATGGCGCTGCGGCTGCGATCCCACGCGGCCCGCAGCGCCAACCAGAAGATCAACGCATACCCGGCGAACAACCCCAGCATCGCCGTCATCAGCGCCATCTCCGGCACTCCGGTCGCGTCCATCAGATAATCGATCACCGCGACGTAGTCCCGCTCCGCCCAGTGCCACACCGCGTACACGATGAGCTGCAACAACGGACTGATCACGAACGCGGTCACCGCCACCGTCGCCAGCTCCCTGGCGGGGCCGCGCCGCAGGGCCAGCAACCCGATGGCCGCCCACGCCACCACCTGCGTGGCCAGCACCCCGGACACGGCGACGAGCACGTTGCCCCACGGATCCGGCGCGTTCCTGTTGTAGTCGATGCAGCAGTCCAGCCCGACGATCATGTCCTTGTTGCCGATCAGCCACGCGACCGCCACCATGGCCAGCCTGTGCACCCCGTACAGCAACGCCCCGGACACCACGGCGAGCACCGCGATCCGCCTCATACCCGGCAGCATGACCGACAAAGCCGCGCCCGATCCATCCCGCTGTCCGCTACTGGACATCCCGACCTGCCGGGCCGGCCTCGTCCGGGAACACCCCGGCCGCCGCGTTCGCGAGCAGCAGGTTTCACCGGTCGTCCACCGCCGGCCGCCGGGAATCGCTCGTGCGCGCGACACCTGCTCCAGCGCCGCCCGAGCCGGGCAGGGCCGACGCCCGTAGGCGGGCGCGTGCCAGACGAGCCCGTACCACAGGTGCCGGCACCCGCGAGGGGCATGGCGCCGTCAGCCGCCATGCCCCTCACTTCTGGAACTGGAACCGCCGCAACGCTCACGCGCCCACCAGGTCGAACGACACGGTGGCCGTGGCCGTCGCGGAGGCCGGCGTGGACACGCACGCCTCCATGCTGTGCAGTTCCGCAGGCAGCGCGACCACCTGGTCCACCGCCGTGCCGGTCACGTCGAAGACGATGTGCCGGCTGGAGTAGTCGGAGTCGAACCCCTGCAGCCAGAACCGCACGGGCACGTTGGACCGGGCCACGAACCGGGCGGCGCCCCTGGAGAACTCGCCGCAGAACATCGAGTTCTGCGTGAGCACCGCGTTGTGCGGGCCGATCCCTGCCTGGCCGATCGGGCCGTTGCCGTACATGCGCAACTTGACGACCTGCCGGAAGCCATCCGTACGGGGATTCTGCACGCAGAACCGGTAGAAGTACGTCCCCGGATCCGGGTGCGTGACCGTCGGATAGTTCTCGATGGAGCCTGTGCTGCGGCGGAACACCACCGTCTCAGGCCCGTTGACGGTGGAGGCGGCGAACACCGTCCACAACGACGGCTGGTTGTTGCCGATGCCGTAGATGGTCACTCCGCCGCTCGACTGCGTCCTGTCCGTGCAGACGGTGCTGCCGGGGCTGATCCAGCCCGTCTCCGCGTTCGCCGGCCCGGACAGCACGGCCACGCCGAGCACCCCGATCACGAACGCGGACAGCACCACGATGACTCGTCTCACTGCTGCTCCCCTTTCCCCTCATAAGGGTTCGGGTACAGCCTCACGACGGGGACGGGCCCGCGATAGACGAGCCACGCGCATCAGGCGCCGGACCGGCCGCGCCCGGACTGATCGGGTCGGACGGTCACCCTGCGTCACCGGCAGGGCATCTGGCGAGGGGCCCGGAACGATGTCCGGGCCCCCTCTCAGACAGTCCCGCTGATCAAGCCGGGCGTCGCGGCCTAGCTGCAGCCGCTGGTCGACCCGCAGCCCTCGCACACGTAGCAGCTACCGGCAGGCCGCATCTTCGTGCCGCACGTCATGCACAGCGGCGCGTCCGCGGTGAACCGCTGGTGGCTCTCCAGCGTCAGCTCCTGGACGGCCGGCTGCGCGTCCTCCTTCGGCTGGGCGGCCTCGATCGGCGCCGACTGGGCCAGCGCCTCCCGGTCCACCGCCTCCTGCAGCGCCGCCGGGTCCTCGCCGCGCTGCTGCGCCGCGCGCTCGGCCGCCGAGAAGATGCCCAGCGCCGCCCGCTCGTCGTAGGGCAGGTGGTCCAGGGCCAGGCGGCGGAAGATGTAGTCCATCACCGAGGTGGCCATGCGGATGTCGGGGTCGTCCGTCATGCCGGCCGGCTCGAAGCGCATGTTGACGAACTTGCTCATGTACGTCTCCAGCGGCACCCCGTACTGGAGGCCGATGGAGATCGCCACCGAGAAGGCGTCCATGACGCCCGCCAGCGTCGAGCCCTGCTTGGACATCTTGAGGAAGACCTCGCCGAGCCCGTCGTCGGGGTAGGACGAGGCGGTCATGTAGCCCTTGGCGCCGCCCACGGTGAAGCGGGTGGTCATGCTCGGCCGCTGGTTCGGCATGCGCCGCCGGGTCGGCCGGTTGACCTCGATGACCTTGACCTCGGGCTCCTTCGGCTGCTCCTGCTGCTTCTTGGAGCCGTCGCCGGCCGACAGCGGCTGGCCGACCTTGCAGTTGTCGCGGTAGACGGCCAGCGCCTTCAGGCCGAGCTTCCAGCCCTCCAGGTAGACCTGCTCGATGTCGTCGATGGTGGCCGACTCGGGCAGGTTCACTGTCTTGGAGATGGCGCCCGACAGGAACGGCTGCGTGGCCGCCATCATGCGCACGTGGCCCATGGGCGCGATCGCCCGCTCGCCCATCGCGCAGTCGAACACCTCGTAGTGCTCGGGACGCAGGCCGGGAGCGTCGACGACGTGGCTGTTCTCGCCGATGTACTCGACGATGGCCTCGATCTGCTCCTGCTGGTAGCCGAGCTGCTTGAGCGCCCGCGGGATCGTCTGGTTGACGATCTGCATGGAGCCGCCGCCGACGAGCTTCTTGAACTTGACCAGCGCCAGGTCCGGCTCGATGCCGGTCGTGTCGCAGTCCATCATCAGGCCGATGGTGCCGGTGGGCGCGAGGAGGCTGGCCTGGGCGTTGCGGTAGCCGTTCTTCTCGCCCAGCTTCAGGCACTCCGACCACTGGCGCGACGCCTCGGCGTGGATCTTCGCGTCCATCGAGCCGACCGTGCGCAGGTCGTCGTTGGCCGCGGCGTGCTTGCGCATGACCCGCTTGTGGGGCTCGGCGTTCCTGGCGTAGCCGTCGTACGCGCCGACGACGCCGGCCAGCTCGGCGCTGCGCCGGTAGGACACGCCGGTCATCAGCGACGTGATCGCCCCGGCCACCGCTCGGCCGCCGTCGGAGTCGTAGGCGTGGCCGGTCGCCATGAGCAGCGCGCCCAGGTTGGCGTAGCCGATGCCGAGCTGACGGTACGCGCGCGTCGTCTCGCCGATCTTCTCCGTCGGGAAGTCGGCGAAGGTGATCGAGATGTCCATCGCGGTGATGATCAGCTCGGTCAGCTTGACGAAGTCGGCCACGTTGAAGGAGTTGTCGTCCTTCAGGAACTTCAGCAGGTTGATGCTGGCCAGGTTGCAGGAGGAGTTGTCGAGGTGGACGTACTCGCTGCAGGGGTTGCTGGCCGTGATCCGGCCCGTCTCCGGCGTGGTGTGCCAGTCGTTGATCGTGTCGTCGTACTGCACGCCGGGGTCGGCGCACTCCCACGCGGCCTTGGCCATCTTCCGGAACAGGTCCTTGGCGTCGATCTTCTCGATCACCTCGCCGGTCAGGCGGGCGCGCAGGCCGAAGTCGCCGCCCTGCTCCACCGCGCGCATGAACTCGTCGGAGACGCGGACGGAGTTGTTGGCGTTCTGGTACTGGACGGAGACGATGTCCTTGCCGCCCAGGTCCATGTCGAAACCGGCGTCACGCAGCGCGCGGACCTTGTCCTCCTCGCGCGCCTTGGTCTCGATGAACTCCTCGATGTCGGGGTGGTCGACGTCGAGCACGACCATCTTGGCGGCCCGCCGGGTCGCGCCGCCCGATTTGATCGTCCCGGCGCTGGCGTCCGCGCCCCGCATGAAGCTCACCGGCCCGCTGGCCGTGCCGCCGCTGGACAGCAGCTCCTTCGACGAACGGATCCTGGACAGGTTCACACCCGACCCGGAACCGCCCTTGAAGATCACACCCTCTTCCTTGTACCACTCCAGGATCGACTCCATCGTGTCGTCCACGGAGAGGATGAAGCACGCGCTCACCTGCTGCGGCGACTGCGTGCCCACGTTGAACCACACCGGCGAGTTGAACGCGAACACCTGGTGCGCCAGGGCGTGCTTCAACTCGTGGTCGAAGATCTCGGCGTCCTCGTCGCTGGCGAAGTAGCCGTTCTCGATCCCCGTCCTGGTGTAGACGCCGACGACCCGGTCGATCAACTGCTTCAGGCTCCACTCGCGCTGCGGGGTGCCCACGGCGCCGCGGAAGTACTTGGTCGTCACGATGTTGGCCGCGTTGACCGACCAGAACTCGGGGAACTCGACGCCCCGCTGCTCAAAGTTGATGGACCCGTCGCGCCAGTTCGTCATGACGACGTCGCGGCGCTCCCACTGGATCTCGTCATACGGGTGCACGCCGGGCTTAGTGAAGATCCGCTTCATCTTCAGTCCCTTACGCGGACGCTTTCCCCCGCGCGCGACTGAACCGCTGGCCGTCTCCGTCATGACTCCCCCTTCTCCGCCTTCAACTGTTTGATCTCGGCCTCGAAGTCCGCCAGGCTCTCGAAACCGCGATACACCGATGCGAACCGCAGGTAGGCCACCTCGTCCAGCTCCCGCAGCGGGCCCAGAATGGCCAGGCCCACCTCGTTCGAGGGGATCTCGGCCGCGCCCTTCGCCCTGATGACCTCTTCCACCCGCTGCCCGAGCTGCGCCAGCGAGTCCTCGCTGACCGGCCTGCCCTGGCACGCGCGCCGCACGCCCGCGACGACCTTGTCCCGCGAGAACGGCTCCGTCACTCCGCTGCGCTTGCTCACCATCAGCAGTACGGTCTCCTGCGTGGTGAACCTGCGCCCGCACTCGGGACAGGTGCGGCGGCGCCGGATGGCCGCGCCGTCATCCGTGGAGCGGCTGTCGATGACCCTGGTGTCAGGGTGGCGACAGAACGGACAATGCACGCTTTCGCCTCCAAGAAACCTGCGGTCACCACACGCGCCCTCACCCGCCATGACGGGACGCTCGCGCACACTCCACGGCTGTCCATGGAGCGGTCACGGAAACACAAGGTGTGGTGAACTACATCGGTGTAACTACTAGATGTTGTGGTCCAACCGTAGAAGCGCGCGACCATGAACGCAAGTTGAGCGGGCCCTTCCGGCTGAAGTCGCTGATCAGCCCATGGACATCAACTGTCTCGGGCGTGTCGCTCG
Source organism: Nonomuraea sp. PA05 (assembly GCF_008086045.1). Taxonomy (GTDB): domain Bacteria; phylum Actinomycetota; class Actinomycetes; order Streptosporangiales; family Streptosporangiaceae; genus Nonomuraea; species Nonomuraea monospora. The sequence goes on from NZ_VSEY01000043.1 coordinate 54,127, forward strand.
GCGGGGGTGATCTTCTTGCAGGTCGGAGCGTCACATCGGTTGCTTGGGGGCTCGGTCGTGAACAAACCTCACAAAGGTACCCGAGGACTCGAGTGGTCATTCCTGTCCCTGGGGTTGCGTCGATTTGGGGTGGCTTGTCGGGGTGGCGAGACCCGCCTACAGGCGCAAGGGCAGGTACGCGGCCAGTGCATGGCAGGGCGAACACAGTCGTCGCACGACCGACGCACAGCCACACGGCCGACAGCACAGCCACACGGCCGACGCACACGGCCGAGGCACAGCCACACGGCCGACGCACACGGCCGAGGCACAGCCACACGGCCGACAGCACAGTCGAGCGCACCCCGTCACTGGCCCCCGGCACGGGCACGAGGCAGGGTGCGGCACAGAACAGCGCAGCGCGGGATCCCGTTCCGCGACGCGGTGTGACACGACCCCGCCTTGGCTTGCCCCACCCTCCCCGCCCCGCGACCCATCGGCGAACCCGGCTGGGCCGGCCGGTCAGCGTAAGGCGGCGGTGTCCTTCGGGACGTAGATGCGGACGCCCGGCCGGATGAGCGAATCGGACAGGCCGTTCAACCGCTTGATCTCCTCCACCAGAGCCCCCGGGTCATCCCCCTCGGAGAGCGCGTCGGCGATCTCCCACAACGTGTCCCCCTTGTGCACCTCAACCCATGGCAGCCCAGCATGGCCCGCCATCACGACCCGTACTTCCGCATGCCCCGCAGCCCGCGTACCGAGCCAGAACCCGCCCAGCGACAGCAACGCCACAGCCACCACCAGCACGACCCGACCCCGCCGGGTCAACCGCACCGGAGCACCGCCCCCCTTGGAAACCTTTCGGCTCCCGTCTTCGCCGGCCCGCGCGGAAGCGTCCCGCCGCCCGGGCATGCTCACCCACGCGGGCGCTCCAGACCGTCGGGATCGCCGCGATCGGCTGGAGATCTCCGACCGGCCGGACACGCCTGGCCGCCCAGCAACATCCGACCGACCGGACATACCCGACCGCCCCGGTACGCCTGGCCGCCTAGACAACCCTGACCGGCCGGAGATCGCGGACCGGCCGGGAGCGCCTGACCTGCCCGGAACGCCCGACCGGCCCGGCGTGCTCGACCGGAGCCCCGCAAGATCCTCCTGTCGCCCCGCCGGCCTTCCCCGTTGCGCCGCAGCATCCCTACGCCACGCCGCACGCCTTCTCCACCGCGCTCCGATTCCCCGCCGCTCCCCGTCCCCCTCACGCAGTGCGACGGATTCGCCGGAGCCCATCGGAGCAACACCTCGCGGCGCCCCCTCTCGTCCCCCTTTGCCCTTCACCCCTCCCCTGCGGCCAGCCGCCTTCTCGCCGGGCCTGCGACCCACCACCGTGTCATCACCGTCACCCCGCCCCTGCCGTCTCTTACCCCTCCCCGGGGACGGCGGGACGGTGGTGTCCGGGTCGTCGTCGCCTGCTCGTGGCGATGGGACAAGCCGCAAATGGGATCTCCCCCCACCACTCGAACGGGGCCCCAACCTCTTGCCGGAATTCCCTCGAACGGTGGCACCCACGCGCGTATTGTCAGCCCGTCGATCCTTACTCTGCGTGGCATCGGCGATCAGGGTGAGCTGGTTGACGTCTTCGCTGGTCGTGTCCGTATTTGTGGGCGTTCGCATGGATGACCTCCTGCCGTGTGGCCTGAGGAAAGGCCAAATAAAGATCAGCAAATCGAACACGATGTCGATCGAACTCCCGTACGATGTTGTACACCACGCTGGCGACAATTTCGAGGAAGACTCGAACAATTGTTTGAAGATGATCTTCAACAGCGATACGGTCGCTGTGTGCGACATCAGGACCACGGACCGGGAGGTTCGCCGGTGAGGCGGGCCGCCAGGCGAGGAGGAAGAGCATGACCGAGCGGGATGACGCAAACGGGGTCAGCGACCTCGCGGTGCGCCGGCGAGACGCCCTGGGCCTGACGCCCAGGCAGCGCAAGATCCTCGAAGTGATCCGCGACTCGGTTCAGCAGCGCGGATACCCACCGTCCATGCGTGAGATCGGCGAGGCGGTGCAGCTGACCAGCACGTCCAGCGTGTCGCACCAGCTCACCGCCCTTCAGCGCAAGGGCTACCTGCGCCGCGACCCGCACCGGCCACGCGCGCTCGAGGTCCGCCTGCCCGGCGAGCCCGTGCTCTGGGTCGACCCCGACGCCACGGACGAGGAGCCCACGGTCAACCGTCCGACGGCCGCCTACGTCCCGCTTGTGGGCCGCATCGCCGCCGGTGGGCCGATCCTCGCCGAGGAAAGCGTCGAGGACGTCTTCGCCCTGCCCAAGCAGCTCGTCGGCGAAGGCACGCTGTTCCTCCTGCAAGTCGCCGGTGACTCCATGATCGAGGCCGCCATCGCGGATGGCGACTGGGTGGTCGTACGCCAGCAGCCCGTGGCGGAGAGCGGCGACATCGTGGCCGCTATGATCGAGGGCGAGGCCACGGTCAAGACCTTCAAGCGCAAGGACGGGCACGTCTGGCTCGTCCCGCACAACCCCAACTACGAGCCCATCCCCGGTGATGAGGCCAGCGTTCTGGGCAAGGTCGTAGCGGTCCTGCGTCGCCTCTAGACGAGGGGCCTGCCAGGCCAGGGTCCGGGCGCGCGTCCGACCGCTTGCGCCGCGTATTGGCGCGCGCCGAAAACATGACCCTGTGGGTGCGATGTTCTTGTTGCCGCGCCCGGGTCATGGTGTGCTGAGTGCTTCTCTCGCTTGGGGTCTGGCGTGGCGAGAATTTGGACCGTTCCTATGGGTTGGCGTCTTTGGATCGTTCTCCTGGAGCAGGCTGAGGGCGAAGCTATGGCCGGGTGTGAGGCCGTGTCTGGATGTGACAGAACCGCGTCATAGCGGTCATGGGAGCTTTTTGGCGACAATGGGTGCATGCCCGCTTCGCACCGCGTCATCATCACCGTGTTCCCCGACGTCGACCTTCTCGATGTCACCGGCCCGGCCGAGGTGTTGGCGGTCGCGAATCGGGAGATGTCCGGACGGACGCCCTACCAGGTGCTGCTCGCCGGCCCCGACGGCGGGCAGGTGCGTACCAGCGCCGGGGTGCGGCTGGCCACCGATCTGACCTTCGACGAGGTCGGTGACCGGGTCGACACGCTGGTGGTGCCCGGGGCGGTCGATCGCGACGGTGCTCCGGTGATCGATCCGCAGTTGGTCGGCTGGATCGCCGATACCGCGCGGCACGCCGACCGGGTTGCGTCCGTGTGTGTCGGCGCTCATCTGCTGGCAGCGGCGGGTCTGCTGTCCGGACGGACGGCTACCACGCACTGGGCCACCGCTGACCGGCTGGCTCACGACCATCCCGACGTGACCGTGGATCCGGATCCGATCTACATCCGGTCAGGGAAGGTGTGGACGGGGGCGGGCATCAGCTCGTGCATGGATCTCGCGCTCGCTCTGGTTGCTGAGGATCATGGCGAGCGGCTTGCTCTGGCCGTGGCGCGGCAGCTTGTGATGTACCTGAAGCGGCAGGGTGGGCAGAGTCAGTTCAGCGTGCCGCTGTGGCAGGCGCCGACCGAGCGCCGGGACATCGACGAGTTGCGGGTGTGGATCACTGCGAATCTCACCGCTGATCTGTCGGCGGCTGCGCTCGCCGAGCGGGTGTGTCTGAGTGAGCGGCATTTCGCCCGGGTCTTTCGGAAGGAGACCGGTAGTACTCCGGCCGGGTACGTGGAGGCGGCTCGGGTGGAGGCGGCTCGGCGGTTGCTGGAGGGCACCGACGAGGCGCTTGAACGTGTCGCTCAGGCGTGTGGGCTGGGGTCGGCGGAGACGTTGCACCGGGCCTTTCGACGGCGGCTCGGCACCACACCCGCCGCCTATCGCAGACGGTTTCGCACCGCCGCCGCCTGATCATTGCAGCGACTCGGCCGCGGTAGGGGCTGCCTGTGGTGGGGGCTGCCTGCGGTAGGAGTCGCGTGTGGTGGGGGCTGCCCGCGGTGGGGGCTGCCCGCGGTGGGGGCTGCCCGCGGCAGGAGTCGGCCGCGGTGGTCTCCGGCGTGCTCGTCGCTGACGTCGTCGGCCAGGCGGGCGAAGCAGCAGTCCGCCCGTCGGGCGTCACGTGCCGGACATCGCGTCATGCCGGACGTCGCGTGTCGGGCGGCGGGCGGAGGCGGCGGGCAGCGGGCAGCGGGCGGAGGCCCATGCCGCTCGACGCTGACGCCCCCGCCCGACACGCCACCTCAAAAGCTCCGGCCCGCCAGGGCCGGTTATTCACCATGTCCCAAGGAGAACGAAATGACCGTCTCGACGACCCTGCGCAACGTCATCGGCCTCGACGGCGCCCTACCGTCCCTGTCCACCAGCACCCTGATCCTGATCGACTTCCAGAACACCTACCGCACCGGCGTCATGGCCCTGCCCGACGCCGACCGCGCCCTGACCGCCGCCGCCGACCTCCTGTCACGCGCCCGCAGCGCCGGGACGCCGGTGATCCACGTCATCAACGACGGCGGCGAGGGCACCCCGTACGACATCCGCGCCGAGATCGGCCAGATCGCACCCCACGTCGCCCCCCAGGACGGCGAGCCGGTCGTGGTGAAGGGCTTCCCGAACTCCTTCCACGAGACGAGCCTCCTGGAGACGCTGCGCGGTCTGCAGGCCGGCCCTGACCTGGTGCTGGCGGGTTTCATGACCCACATGTGCGTCCAGTTCACCGCCCAGGGCGCGTTCAACCTCGGTTACCGCCCCACGGTGGTGGCGGAGGCGTGCGCGACCCGTCCGCTGGCGGGCCCGGACGGCGCGCCGATCCCGGCGGATCTTCTGCACGCCGCCGCGCTGACCACGATCAGCGATCTGTTCGGTACGGTCGCCGCCCGGGTGGCCGATCTACCCGCCTGACGCAGCCCGGGAGCGGTTACTCCAGGGTGAAGCTGGCGCTGCCGCGGAAGGCGCTGGACCCGTCGTCCCGTTCCACCCACACCTGCCCCGCCCGATGCCGCACGTAGTACCCGGGAAAGTTCACCGACTCGAACGACACGGTCCCGCTCCCCGCGAGCCCTGCCCGCCGCACGAAGCTGGCGTCGGCGGCGAACAGCGTGGTGCCGTCGCGCTGCTCCACCCAGGCTTCGTGGTTGCGGTGCCGCAGGTAGTACCCGGGGAAGTTGGCCGACTCCAGTGACACGGTCCCGCTGCCTGACAGCCCGGTGACGAGCCGGAACTGGGAGTCGGCCAGCGGGGTGACGTTGGCTTCGAGCCGCGCCCGGTAGTTCCAGTGCCGCACCGCCGAGCCGGGCGTGTCGTACGACATGAGCCGCACCGGCGTGACCCCGTCGGCGACCGGGATGCCGAAGTCGGGGGTGCCGTCCGCGCGCCAGTAGACCTTCTGGACGCGCGTGCGGCGGTTCGGGTCGTTGAGGGGGTCGCCGGAGATGTCCCGGTAACTGCGGTCGTGGTAGACGAGCAGGTCGCTCTGCCCGTCCTCGGAGGTGGTGAAGGAGTTGTGGCCGGGGCCGTACTGGCTGGTGGCGGCGTTGGTGGCGAAGACCGGGCTCTGGCTCTTGGCCCAGGACGCGGCCTGGAGGGGGTCGGCGGAGGCGGAGGCGGTCAGCAGGCCGACGCAGTAGTTGGCGTCCGTGGCGCTGGCCGAGTACGTCAGGAAGAGGCGGCCGTTGCGTTGCAGCACGGCGGGGCCTTCGGCGACCTTGTAGCCGCGCGTCTCCCAGGCCAGCGTGGGGATGGTGAGGCGGGTGGTGGCGCCGGTGATGGTCCATGGGTTGGCGCCCATGCGGGCGATGTAGAGGTTGGAGTTGGTGGCGATGCCGGGCTCCTGCTGGGCCCACAGCAGGTAGCGGACGCCGCCGGTGACGAACGTGGTGGCGTCGAGGGAGAAGGTGTCCCAGGGGGTGGTGATGCGGCCGCGTTCGGTCCAGGTGCCGGTCAGGGGGTTGGCGGCGGCGTTCTCCAGGACGTACATGCGGATGCGCCAGACGTCGTCGGCGCGGCCGGCGGCGAAGTAGACGTACCACTTGCCGTTGATGAAGTGGATCTCGGGCGCCCAGATGTGGGCGCCCATCTCGCCGGTGGCGTGGCGGCGCCAGATGACGCTTTCCTGCGCGGTGGCCAGCCCCTGGACGGTGGTGGCGCGGCGCAGCACGATGCGGTCGTACTCGGGGGCGGTGGCGGTGAAGTAGTAGTAGCCGTCCGTGTGGCGGAAGATGTGCGGGTCGGCGCGCTGGGCGGCCAGCGGGTTGGTGTACTGCACCGCCGGCGAGGCGTGCGCGGCGCCGGGCGACAGGAGGTTGGCGGTCACGGTGAGCAGCGTAGCCAGGACGAGGAGCACGGCCTTCCCGCGAGAGGGGCGCATGGGGGGTGTCCTTTACGAGAGGGGAGAGGTGACCGTGTACGAGGCGTCGCCGGCGAACGTCGAGCCGGACGCCCACAGGTCCAGCCGCAGCTCGTAGTTGTAGTGCCGCAGGTAGCGGCCGGGCAGGTTGTAGGACTCGAACGACGTCGTGCCGCCGCCGGCCAGCCCGGCGCGTCCGCAGAAGGTGGCGTCGCCCTTGAAGATGGCGGTGCCGTCGTCGCGTTGCAGGGCGAGCCGCATGTTGTAGTGCCGCAGGTAGTAGCCGGGCTGGGTGGCCGACTGGAAGGAGTAGCAGCCGGAGTGGGCCAGGCCTGCGGCGACGGTGAACGTGGCGGACTGCCGGTCGGCGATCGCGCTGGTGGACGACAGCGGGTCGAGGTAGGCCAGGCCGCCGCGGTGGCGTACGTACCGGTCGGCGAAGTTGGCGGAGCGCAGCGAGCGGTTGCCGGTGGGGACGGCGGTGGTGTCGCCGGAGTCCTCGCGCAGCACGGTGAAGTGCCTGGCCGTCCCGGACAGGCCGGGCAGTTCGACCTTGGCGCCGAACGCGGAGAGGTTGGAGCTGTCGGCGTAGTAGTAGCGTCCGCCGGTGTAGTTGTCGAAGTAGATCCGCCACCTGCCGTCCGGCAGGCGGGTCAGCGCGGGCCCTTCCAGGCCGGAGCCCCAGCCGGCCCAGTTCCCTGTGCCGATGAACGTCCACGGCCCGGTGAGGGAGGTGGCGGTGGCGTGCTCGATGTACTTGGTCGTCTCGTTCTTCAGGAAGTTGTGGTACGTCGAGCCGGACTTGACCACGAAGCTGTCGATGTAGTTGGCCGGGATGCCCAGCGCGACCGGGGCGGTCCAGGTGGACAGCGCGCTGTTGGTGGCGGTGATCCGGTACGGCCTGAACTGCCCGGCGGTGCCCGTCGTGGACGCGGAGAAGATCACGTGCACGCTGCCGTCGGAGTCCTTGAACCATTCGGGCGCCCAGGTGCTGCCGGTGGCGCCGTTCAGCCCGACGGTGACGTTGCGCAGGAACGTCCAGGTCACGGTGTCGGCGCTGCGGGCGAAGCCGATGGTGTCGCCGGTCCAGTTCGTGGTGTGGACGAGGTAGTAGTAGCCGTCGGTGTGCCGCATCACGCTGGGGTCGCGGATCAGCCCGGACGGCGGCGTGTAGGCGTTGGCTCTGACGAGGTTGAAGGTGCCGGCGTTGAAGGAGTCGTAGACGTACATGTTGGACTGGCTGGTGTTGGTGAAGGCCGTCATCAGGTAGTGCGGCGCTGGTCCGGCGGCGTGTGCGGCCGTGGCCGGCGTCAGGAGAGCGGCCAGGAGCACCAGGCATAACCAGGGCAAACGCATACGCATCGAGCGGCCCTCCAGGATGTTAGCGTTAACATCTCACCACGCCGGGCGAGGCGGTGGTGAGCGCATTCGTACCCCGGCAACAAAGCGCCGTCAATATCAGCACGTCCGGCACAGCTCGCGCGCCGTCAATATCAGCACGCCCGGCACAACTCGCACGCCGTCAATATCAGCGCGCCCGGTACAGCTCGTGTGCCGCCGTTATCGCCTGGTCCGCGAAGCCCAGCACGTCCCGCCTGCGCTCGAACGGCGAGCCGTACAGCGACCGCCGCGGCGTCCCGAAGTGATCGCCGAGCCCCGCGAGGACGCTCGCCACGGACGGCAGCGCACTGTCCTCCTCGCGCAGCCGCAGCGCCTCGTCCACCACCCGGTGCCAGCGCTCGGGAAAGACCTCGCGCGCGTGCCGCCCCGCCCCGGTCTTGGAGGTGATGTCCCCGGTGGCCAGCGTGTAGTGCAGCCGGGCGACGCCGGTGACGACCCAGACGGCGCCGTACCCGCCGAGGCAGGTCAGCCCCCACGGCGTGAACGGACGGGAGGCGCGGATCACCAGGCGGCGCCAGTAGAGGTCGAGGTTGCGATCGGTCCAGGCGGCCAGGGCCGCGGGATCGTTCCAGATTTTGAGATCTTCCGGCTCGGGGCCTCGGCAGGTCAGCCCGTGGCGGGCCAGCGTGTGCCAGGTGACGGGGTCGACCGAGCCGCGCCGGTTGAACCGGCCCGCCTGCGAGCGGGGCCGCTCCCCCAGGTCGGCGGGGTCACGGCCGAGGTCGTCCCAGGTGAGGTAGACGCCGTCGAAGGGGTGGGCGCCGAGTTTGGTGTGGATGCGTTCCAGCACTCCAGGGGGCGGCGGTTCTGACGTCACCGCGACGAAGTCGACGTCGCTCGCGCCCGGCCGGTAGTCGCCGAGCGCCGCGGAGCCCTCCAGATACAGCCCCTCCACCAGCCCGGGAGCCTCCGCGTCGGCCAAGGTCAGGTACGTCTCGACGATCGCGTCGATCTTCGGGTGGGGCGTCATGGCCGCCCAGCCTGCCATACTCCGCGCCACCGCCTCATCACATTCAAGAATCCTAGAATGGCCGAGTGAATGACGCATATACCCCTTTAAACCTTAAATCCACTCATGATGGCCTCAAGTGGGCGGCGGTCGAGCCGGGGGTGATCCCCGCCTGGGTGGCCGACATGGATCTGCCCACCGCGCCGGCGGTCGCCGAGGTGCTGCGCCGCCGGGCCGACGGCGACCTGGGCTACCCGACCTGGCTGCTCGACCAGAACGCCGGCCCGCTGGCCGAGGCGTTCGCCGAGCGCATGGCGGGCAGGTTCGGGTGGCAGGCCGACCCCGGGCTGGTGCGTCCGTTCAACGACCTCAACCAGGCTCTCCAGGTTCTCCTCCAGATCTGGACGAAGCCAGGCGACGGGGTGGCCGTGCACATCCCGGCATACCACCCGTTCCTGGACACGCTCAGCGTCATGGAACGCCCGCTGCGCCCCATCCACATGGAACCGGACGGCGACACGTGGCGCTTCGAGGTGCCGGACCTGTCGGGCTGCCGAGTGCTCCTGCTGGTCAACCCGCACAACCCCACCGGCCGCGCGTTCAACGAGCGGGAGCTGCACGAGCTGGCCGAGCACGCCGAGCGGCACGACCTGCTGGTGATCGCCGACGAGATCCACGCCGACCTGGTGTACGAGCCGCACCGGCACATCCCGTTCGCCACGATCCTGCCGGGGCGCACGGTCACGCTGACGTCGGCGACGAAGGCGTTCAACCTGGGCGGCATCCGCTGCTCGGTCGCCCACTTCGGCCACGAGGGCGCCCGCGCGGCGCTGGAGGCGCAGCCCCCGTTCGTGTACGGCTCCCCCAGCGTCTTCGGCGTCGAGGCGACCGTCGCGGCCTGGCGGCACGGGGACGACTGGCTGGCGCGGACCGTGGCGCTGCTCGACCGCAACCGGCACACGATCGCCTCCCGCCTGCCCGCCGCGTTCCGCTACCGGGTTCCGGAGGCGACCTACCTGGCCTGGCTGGACGTGGGCAGGCCGGGTATGGCGGAGGTGTTCGAGCGGGAGGCGAGGGTGCGGCTGAACGACGGCGCCGCCTTCGGCCCCGGTGGTGAGAACTTCGTGCGGCTCAACTTCGCCACCACCGAGGCCATCCTCGCGGAGATGCTCAGCCGCCTGGCCGGCTGAGCGGGGGCAGATCAGGGGGTGGTGGCAGCGGGCCCCTCATCCTGGCCGAGCGGGGGGTGAGCGGGTGGCGTGGCGTTCCGGGTGAGCGGCGGCAGGTCGGGGGGCGTGGCGGCGGGATGCTCGTCGAGGGCGGCCAGCGCGAGCTCGATGGCCTTGCCGAGCTGCGGGTCGCGCCCCGCCACCCGGTCCTGCGGGGTGATCACCACCTCGATGTCGGGATCGACGCCATGGTTCTCCACGCCCCACCCGGGCCCGTCGAGCCAGAACGAGTACCGGGGCTGCGTGACGCGGGTGCCGTCCACGAGGTGGTAGCGCGAGTCGATCCCGATCACGCCGCCCCACGTCCGCGTGCCCACCAGCGGCCCGATCCCGCGCGCCTTGATGCCCGCGCTCACGATGTCGCCGTCGGAGCCCGCGAACTCGTCCGTGACCGTCACCACCGGCCCGCGCGGCGAGTCGTCGGGGTAGCGCCTCGGCTGGTACCAGCGGGCCCGCGCCCAGCCGGTCACCTTGCGCGACAGCTTCTCCAGCACCAGCTCCGACAGGTGCCCGCCGCCGTTCTCCCGCACGTCCACGACCAGCCCGTCGTAAGCCATCTCGGTACGCAGGTCGCGGTGGAACTGCGCCCACCCGGAGGCCACCATGTCGGGCACGTGCAGGTAGCCCAGCCTTCCTCCCGACGCCTGCCTGACGTGGTTCCGGCGGTCCTCCACCCAGTCGTGGTAGCGCAGCTGCGTCTCGTCGGCGATCGGGCTGACCACGACCCGGCGCACGTCGCCGCCGGAGCCGTGCCGGACGGTCAGCTCGATGGGCTGGTTCGCGGTGCCTGCCAGGAGCGGGAACGGCCCGCGTACCGGATCGACGGGGCGGCCGCCCACGGCGAGGATGGCGTCGCCGGCGCGGACGGCGACGCCAGGCGCCAGCAGCGGCGAGCGGGCGGCGTGGTCGGACGACTCGCCTGGCAGGATGCGCTCCACCCGCCAGACGCCGTCGCCGTCCCTGACCAGGTCGGCGCCGAGCAGGCCCTGGCGGCGCCTGGGGTCGACGCCGGAGCCGTTCGGCACGGCGTAGGCGTGGGAGGTGCCCAGCTCGCCCTGCGTCTCCCAGAGCAGGTCGATCAGCTCGGAGTGGGACCCGATCCGGTCGACCAGCGGCTCGTAGCGGTCGAGCACGCCCTGCCAGTCGACGCCGTTCATGTCCTCGCGCCAGAAGTGGTCGCGCATGAGGCGGCCGGCCTCGCGGAAGCCCTGCCGCCACTCGGCGACGGGGTCGAGCTGGACGGTGATCCGGTCGAGCTCGATGGTGACGACGTCGTCGCCCTCGCTCGCGGCGCGGGTCTGCAGACCGTTCTTGCCGTTGGTGACGAGCCTGGAGCCGTCGCCGCTGACCTCGAACGCGCGGATCTCCTTGCCCAGCTCGGCCTTGGCGCGCTTCTTGAGGTCGTAGCGCTCCAGCACGGTCTCGGAGCTGCTCTGCTCGCTGCCGTCGCCGAGCACCCCGCTGAGCGGGTAGCGCAGCCAGAGCAGCGCGTCCTTCGCCGTACGCAGGTTGCCGTAGCTGCCGGCGGGCACGGGGAGGGGCACCACGCGGGCGGCCAGCCCGTCGGGGTCGACCTCGGTGCGCGGCGGCATGTCGTCCTTCTTGTCGTCCTTGGACGGCTTGTCGTCCTCGCCGTTGAAGCCGCGCCCCTGCAGGGAGGGGTCGAACGGCGACGGCGTGGCGGCCTTCAGCGGCACGATGTACGGCTTGCATCCGTGGGGGAAGGACAGGTCGAAGACGTGCGCGTCGTAGACGGGGTCGAAGGTCCGCACCGACAGGAACGCCAGGTGCTTGCCATCCCTGGTGAAGGCCGGGTCGTAGTCCACGAACCGGGGCGGCGTCACCTCGATCACGGACGTGCCGTCCAGCCGCCCCATCTTGATCTGCGTCAGCCGCCGGTGGTGCGGGTGCTCCCACGCCAGCCAGGTGGAGTCGGGCGAGAACGTCAGCCCGCTCACGTCGCCCTGGTCGGTGCGGTCCAGCTCGCGTACGCTCTCGCTCTCCAGGTCGATGACGAGCAGCCGCCCGTCGTGCGTGGCGACGCCCACGTGCTTGCCGTCGGGCGCGGCGGCCAGCTCCAGCACCCGGCCGAGCTGCCCGGAGGCGAGTGTCCTGACCTCGCCGCCTGGGGTCCCGATCTCCAGCCCGTCCTCGCCACTGGCGTCGGAGACCCACACGGCCTTGCCGTCGGCGTCGAGCACCTGTGGCAGGCGGACGCGCACGCCCGGCTCGGCCCTCAGCACGCCGGCGGGGCCGTCGCGGTGGGTCACCCAGTGCGCGGTGCCCCGGATCTCGACCGCGCTGGCCCGCCCGGTGGCGTCGGGCGAGAACGCGCCCGCCCTCAGCGGCGCGGGTCGCCTGGCCCGCCCCGGCCGTGGCCCGCCGAGCCGCACGTCCAGCTTGTACGGCTCCGCGTCCAGGCTCTCCAGCAGCCACAGGTCCCCGGCGTGGCTGTAGATCACCCGCTCCCCGTCGCTCGTGGCGTGACGGGCGTAGAACTCCTCGTGGGTGCTGTGCCTGCGCAGGTCGGAGCCGTCGGGCAGGGCGGAGTAGAGGTTCCCGGCGCCGTCGGTGTCGGACAGGAACACGATCCGGTCACCGACCCAGCTCACCGACCAGTACTGCGCGGCGCTGTCGGCGAACAGCCTGGCGAACTCGCCGTTGCCCTCGGCGTCCACCCAGATCTTGGCCGCCGTGCCGCCCCGGTAGCGCTTCCACTGTGACGGCTCGCGCCACACCACCGACACGGTGGCGACCTTCCCGTCGCTGACGGCCGCCTCGCCGACCCAGCCGTACGGCAGGCGCGTGGCCGGCCCGCCGTCGAGCGGCACCGCGTACGCCCAGCGCCGGTTGTCGGAGCCCTGCCCGGCGGAGGTGACCGCGAGCACGTCGCCGCCGGCGGTCCAGCCGCGGACGGAGGTGGAGTATTCACCCCAGTGGGTCAGCCGTTCGCCTTCCGCGCCGTCGAGCTCGGCCGTGAACGCCTCGGGAGCGCCCTCCTTCGTGCTGGTCCACGCGATCCGGCCGCCGTCGGGCGAGAAGCGCGGGTTCGCCACGGGGACGCGGTCGGCGGTGAACCGCCAGGCTCTTCCGCCGCTCAGCGGAGCGATCCAGACGTCGTCGTCGGCGACGAAGGTGACCAGGTCACCGTGCAGGTGCGGGTATCTCAGGTATGCGCCATATGCCACCCCTGCACACTAAACCGAGGCATCAAGAGCAGCTCAAGAATTCCTCTACCAGTGGACAGTCCGATTTGTGGGGGAAGTGGGGACTTAGTCGGTTTCCGGAATCTGCGAGGAAGCATGAAGATCTTCGTCCGCGCGCACCAGCTCCCGCCCCGCCTGGCCGCCGCCTCCGTCATCCTGAACTCGGGCGTGGACATGGTCGACGCCGACGAGCAGCGGGCCGCGTCCACGCACGCCATGGCGGCGGACGCCTACCCCTTCCTGCGCCGCATGGACCCGGGGCTGTTCACCCGGCTGCTGGCGCGCAGCGAGGTCGCCCTCGGCGCGGCCCTGCTGGCGCCGTTCGTGCCGTCGCTGCTGGCCGGGGCGGCGCTGACGGGCTTCGCCGCGGGGCTGATCGGCCTGTACCTGCGCACGCCCGCCATGCACCACGAGGGCAGCGTGCGGCCGACGCAGCAGGGCATCGGCGTCGTCAAGGACGTCTGGCTGCTGGGCATCGGGCTCGGCCTGGTCGTCGAGGAACTGCGTGCCCGCCGCCAACATTGATCTCCGGTCCTTGGCCGCTAATGTGGGCAAAGCCGGGTAGCCGGGCCGCATGGTACAAATCGGCTACACCTTGATGTCCGAACAGACTCCGGCCCGCGAGCTGGTCGACTACGCCGCCGCGGCCGAACGGATCGGCTTCGACTACGCCGTCATCTCCGACCACTACTTCCCATGGGTCGAGGAGATGGGGCACTCACCCTACTGCTGGTCGGTGCTCGGCGCCGCGGCCCAGGTGACCGAGCGGCTGCCGCTGATGACGTACGTGACCTGCCCCATCATGCGCTACCACCCGGCGGTCGTGGCGCAGAAGGCGGCCACCATGGGCGTGCTGAGCCAGGGCAGGTTCACCCTCGGCCTGGGCAGCGGCGAGAACCTCAACGAGCACGTCATCGGCGAGGGCTGGCCCCCCGTGGACACCAGGCACCGGATGTTCGCCGAGGCCGTCCAGATCATCAGGAAGCTCTTCAGCGGCGAGTACGTCACCCACCAGGGCGAGTTCTTCGACGTGGACTCGGCCAAGCTGTACGACCTGCCGGAGCAGCCCGTCCCCATCGGCATCGCAGCCTCGGGCGGCCAGTCGGCCGAGCTGGCCGCCGAGTACGGCGACGTGCTGGTCATCAACGACCCGATGCCCGAGGTGGTGCAGCAGTTCAACGCCGCGGGCGGCGACGGCAAGCCGGTCTACGGCCAGCTCGCCCTGGCCTACGACACCGACGCCGAGGCCGCCAAGCAGCGCGCGCACGAGCTGTGGCGCTGGTCCGGCGTCGGCGGCTGGAAGGTGATGGCCGAGCTGCCCGGGCCGGTGAACTTCGCCGCCGCGGCCGGCACGGTGCGCCCCGACGACGTGGCGCGGAGCGTGCCGTGCGGCAACGACGTGGAGGCCGTCGTGGAGAGCGTCAAGAAGTTCGCCGACGCCGGGTACACGCACGTGGCGCTCGTGCAGATCGGGCACGACCAGCAGCAGCCGTTCTTCGACTGGGCGGAGAAGGAGCTGCTGCCGGCCCTGCGCAACCTGTGACTACGGGACGATGTTGACCAGCTTCGGCGCCCGGACGATCACCTTGCGGGGCATGCCCTGCACGTAGGGGGCGATCTTCTCGGAGGCCAGCGCCAGCGCGCGCAGCTCGTCCTCGCTGATGTCGGGCGAGACCTCCAGGCGGTCACGCACCTTGCCCGCCACCTGCACCACGCACGTGACCGACTCCTGCACCAGCAGCGCGGGGTCGGCCACCGGCCACCCGGCGAACGAGACGGACCCGGTGCGGCCCAGCCGCTCCCAGCCCTCCTCGGCGGTGTAGGGGGCCACCAGCGACAGCAGCACGGCCAGCGTCTCGGCGGCCTCGCGCACCGCCGGGTCGGCGGCGCCCGCGCCCGAGTCGATGGCCTTGCGGGCGGCGGAGGTCAGCTCCATCATGCGCGCCACCGCCACGTTGAAGCGCTGGCCCTCGACCAGCTTGGTCGCCTCGTCGATGGTGTGGTGCGTCACCTTGCGCAGCTCGGCGTCGCCGCCCTCGAACGGCGTGCCCGGCTCGCTGGTCACCTCGGACATCACGCGCAGCGCGCGGGCCAGGAACTTCTGCGAGGCGGCCGGCGAGACGTCGGCCCAGTCGATGTCGTCTTCAGGCGGGCCGGCGAACACCATGGTCAGGCGGACGGCGTCGACGCCGAAGTCGTCGATCTGCTGGCCCAGGTCCACGCCGTTGCCCAGGGACTTCGACATGGCCTTGCCGCCGTTGATCACCTGCCCCTGGTTCAGCATGCGCATGAACGGCTCGGTGAAGTCGACCATGCCCATGTCGTGCAGGACCTTGGTGAAGAAGCGCGAGTACAGCAGGTGCAGGACCGCGTGCTCGATGCCGCCGACGTACTGGTCGATCGGGCCCCACTTGCGCACCTGCTCGGGGTCGAACGGCCCGTCGGTGTAGCCCGGCGAGCAGTAGCGCAGGAAGTACCACGACGAGTCGACGAACGTGTCCATCGTGTCGGTGTCGCGCTGGGCGGGGCCGCCGCACTTCGGGCACTCGACGTTGACCCACTCGGTGGCGCTGGCCAGCGGTGAGACGCCCTTGGGCGCCAGCGCCTCGCCGCGCAGGTCGGGCAGCGTGACCGGCAGCTGGTCGTCCGGGACGGGCACCTCACCGCAGTCGGCACAGTGGATGATCGGGATCGGCGTGCCCCAGTAGCGCTGGCGGGACAGCAGCCAGTCGCGCAGCCGGAAGTTGACCGCCCCGGTGCCCCTGCCCTGCGTCTCCAGGATCTCGATGATCTTGGCGATGGCCTCGACCTTGGTCAGGCCGTCCAGCGGGCCCGAGTTGACCAGCGTGCCCTCGCCGGGCGTGGCCTCGCCGGTCTCGCCCGGGTCGGCCAGGCCGGTGTGCACGACGACCTTCACCGGCAGGTCGAACTTGCGGGCGAAGTCCAGGTCGCGCTGGTCGTGGGCGGGCACGGCCATGATGGCGCCGTGGCCGTAGTCGGACAGCACGTAGTCGGCCGCCCAGACCGGGATGCGCTCGCCGTTGACCGGGTTGATCGCGTGACGGCCCAGGAAGACGCCGGTCTTCTCCTTGTCGGTGGCCAGCCGCTCGATGTCGCTCAGCTTGGCGACCTCGGCGCGGTATGCCTCGAACGCCTCGCGCTGCTCCTCGGTGACGATCTCGTCGGCCAGCGCGGCGTCGGCGGCGACGACGAAGAACGTGGCGCCGTACAGCGTGTCGGGGCGCGTGGTGTAGACGTGGACCGGCTCCTCGCGGCCCTCGATCTCGAACAGCACGTCGGCGCCCTCGGAGCGGCCGATCCAGTTGCGCTGCATGGTCAGCAGCCGCTCGGGCCAGCCGGTCAGCTGCTGCATGTCGTCCAGCAGGCGCTGCGCGTAGTCAGTGATCTTGAAGTACCACTGCGTCAGCTCGCGGCGCACGACGTCGGCGCCGCAGCGCTCGCACTTGCCGGCCACGACCTGCTCGTTGGCCAGCACCGTCTGGTCGTTGGGGCACCAGTTGACCAGGCCGCCCTTGCGGTAGGCCAGGCCGCGCTCGAAGAAGCGGTTGAACAGCCACTGGTTCCAGCGGAAGTAGTCGGAGTCGCTGGTGTGCAGGCGGCGCGACCAGTCGAAGGAGATGCCGTAGCGCCGGAACGAGTTGGCCTGCGTCTCGATGTTGGCGTACGTCCACTCCGCCGGGTGGGCGTTGCGCTTGATCGCGGCGTTCTCGGCGGGCAGGCCGAAGGAGTCCCAGCCGATCGGGTGCAGGACGTTGTAACCCTTCTGCATCCAGTAGCGCGCGACGACGTCGCCCAGGGCGAACACCTCGCCGTGGCCCATGTGCAGGTCGCCGGAAGGGTAGGGGAACATGTCGAGCATGTAGCGGCGCTCGCGTGGGTCTGCCGGGTCTTCGCTCGCCCGGTAGGTCTCTTGCTCCTCCCATCGCTGCTGCCACTTGGCCTGCAGCGCCTGCGGATCGTACTCACTCACGGCTACTGTCCTTCTGGCTTGATTCGGACCCATAAGAAAACCCCTCGTGCACACAACGAGGGGTGGAGCCGCGACGGCGGAGATCTTCTAGGGCCGTCGCGGCCCGCTAAGAAGCAGGGTCGCGGAACGCATGTGTCAAGCCTAGCGCACCTCTTCGGCTGAATGCAGGCTATGGATCGAGGTCCGAAGGCACAATGGAGGCTTCAGGTCCGGCGAGACCTGATGGTGATGTATCCGTTGTGACCTCATTCGTCCCAGAAGAATAGCCTTGTCGCCGTGGTATACCCAGCTGAGCCTGATAGACCGGAGGGTGACCTGCCTCTGCAGGATCCGCCCACCGATCCGCATGGCTTCCCTCGTTTCGCTGCGGAACCACCTGCGTCTCCTGGAAAATCCCATGAGATCATGCGTCAGACGTCAAATCCGGATATAACGGGACATCCGGACACAACCTCGGGAGGGCCGGCAGCAATGGCAACGGAGAATTCCGGACCTCACCTGCCATCCTCCTGGCCGGAGCCGCCCCGCCGCGACGCCCCTTCCGCCGGGGAGGTTCCCACCTCCTGGCCCAGCGCGCCCGCCGCCGAAGTCCCCACCTCGTGGCCGGAGAGCCCGCGGCCCGGCCATCCCGAGCCGTCCTGGCCGGAGCCGCCGCGCAAGGACCCGTCGTGGCCGGAACCGCCCGGCGCCGCCCGGCCCGGCGCCGGCCGCCAGGATCCGTCCGGCGGCTGGCCGGACAACGCCTCCTCCCCCGACGTCCGCAACCCGTGGCCGGACAACGCCTCGTCACCGAACGTGCGCGCCGCCTGGCCCGAGAACGCATCCTCCCCTGACGTGCGCGCGGCCTGGCCCGAGAACGCCTCTTCGCCCGACGTCCGGGCCGCCTGGCCCGAGAACGCCTCCTCCCCCGACGTGCGCGCCGCCTGGCAGGACGTCGCGCCGCCGCCGCAGAGCACCGGAGGCCCCGCCGCGTGGCCGGACGTGTCCTCCAAGGGCGCCCCGCCCCCTTCTCCGCAGGGTCCGCGCCCCGGACAGCCCGCCGACCCGGTCCCCGCCTGGTCGCAGCCGCCCACGCCGTCCCCCGGCGCCTGGTCCAACCTGTCCAGCCCGGCCCCCTGGCCGCCGGCCGACCGCCCGGCGCCCGCCGAGTCCGGAGCCGAGCGCACCACGGTGTACAACAACGCGGGCGGCCCGCCGCCCGCCCCCCACCCGGCCGACGAACGTACGGTCACCTACAACCAGCACACCCAGAACCTCCTGAACGAACGCGCGGTCCCCTCATCCCCCATGGACGCTGCCCAGCCCCACACCGACCCGCCCCCCGCCGCCCCGCCGGGCGTGCCCCCGGGCGCGCCCCACCCCGACGACCGCCCCGGCCGGGCCGGCTCCAACCTGAGCCGCGACCCCTCCGACCCGGAGAACCGGTTCGTCACGGCCGGCCAGATCAGCGGCTCCCGCACCCCGCCGCCCGAGCGCCAGCAGGAGCTCTGGAACACCGTCTTCGGCGACGACTACCAGGCCATGGGCGACCAGGACGTCCTGGAGGACGAGGGGCAGGGCAAGCCCATCTGGATCTACGCGCTCGGCGGCTCCGTGGCGATCGCGCTGGTGGCCGCGCTGCTGTGGGCGTTCCTGTGGGGCCCGCTGGCGGGCGAGGAGCCGTCGTCCAGCGCCAATCTCGCCGCCGAGCAGTCGGCCGCGGCCACGCCCAAGGCGGCCCCCACCAAGTCGTCCACCTCGATCGGGCCGCTGCGCAAGTACACCGGCAAGGCCTCGCCCGTCATCGGCCGGGTGCCCGACGCCGCCGCCGGCATCTCCATGCCGCGCCTGGGCGGCACCTGGCAGCTCGACCAGCGTGCCACCGTGAAGGGCACGTACGGCTTCGACACCCGCCAGTACGTGCAGGTGGCGCCCGAGAGGTACGCCACGGTCATGTCGGGGCCGCTGTCGCAGCGGCTGTCGTCGTACTACGAGCCGGACAACCTGGAGCCGGTGATCAAGCAGGTCGTGCTGAGCGCGCGCCGCAGCTTCTTCCCGCAGGGCAACAAGGTTCGCAAGATCGCCCAACAGCCGATCAAGGTGGGCGACCAGACGGGCCGGCTGATCGCGTACGAGCTGACCTCGGACACCGAGAACGCCACGATCGCCACCATGGCCATCAACACCGGCGGCCAGGTCCCGGCGATCGTCTACATCTCGATCCCGGCGGAGAGCAAGGAGCTCCTGCCCGACATCCGTACGGTGATGAACCAGATCCGTCTGGCCGGCCAGTCCTGACCGAGGCTCGCGCCCGCCCCGTCGCGGGCGGGCGCGGCGTCGGTCAGAAGGTGCACTCCATGTGCTTGATCCCGTTGATGAAGCTGGAGTGCAGCCGGTCCGGCCTGCCGGCCTCGACGTTGGGGACGCGGCGCAGCAGCTCGCGGAACATCACCGTGATCTCCCTGCGCGCCAGGTGAGCGCCCAGGCAGAAGTGCGGGCCGGGACCGCCGTAGCCGACGTGCGGGTTGGGGTGACGGGTGATGTCGAAGCGGCGCGGGTCGTCGAACACGGCCGCGTCCCTGTTGGCGGCCCAGTAGAACAGCACGACCTTCTGCCCCGCGCGGTACAGGTGGCCGTTCATCTCGAAGTCCCTGGTGGCCTTGCGGCGCATGAAGTTCACCGGTGAGGCCAGCCGGACGATCTCCTCGACCGCGCCGGGGGCGCGGCCGTCGATGTCCTCCAGCCAGAGCGCGCGCTGGTCGGGGTTCTTGGTGAGCAGGCGCATGCCGTACGAGATGGCGTTGCGGGTGGTCTCGTTGCCGGCCACCACCAGCAGGATGAAGAACGAGCCGAGCTCCTGCATGGTCAGCCGCTCGCCGTCGATGTTGGCGTTGACCAGGGACGAGGTGAGGTCGCCCGTCGGGTTGTCGGCGCGGTGGGCGGCCAGGTCCTGGACGAGCTGCTGCAGCTCCATGCCGGCGTTGAGCAGCCGTTCGGCGAGCTGATTGAGGTCGTCGCCGGTGTACTCGGGGTCGAAGCCGCCCAGGATGATGTTCGAGCGGTCGAAGACGAACTGGTAGTCGCGCTCCGGGATGCCCATCATGTCGCAAATGATCTTCAGGGGCAGCCGCGCGGCCACCTCGGTCACGAAGTCGCAGCCGGACCCCTTGGCGAGGAGGTCGTCCACGATGCCGACGGCCGCCGCCTCCACGTCCGACTCGAACTGTTTGATCATCTTGGGGGTGAAGGCCCGCGAGACGATCCTGCGCAGCCGGGCGTGGCGCGGGTCGTCCATGTTGATCATCGAGCCGAAGTACTCGGCGAACTCCGCCGGCATGTCGGGGATGTTCGTCGCGCCCCCGTCTCCCGAGCAGAAGACCTCGGGGTTGCGGCTGGCCTCCAGGATGTCGGCATGCTTGACCAGCGCGTAGTAGCCCGGCCCCTGGGGCATGTAGGTCATCTCCGATTCCTCGAAGAAGGCCGGGGTGTCGAGCGAACGCAGCCGCTCGAACGCCTCCTCGCGCTCACTCATGGGCTTGGCCCAGAAGTCGCGGTCCGACAGGTCGAAGTCCAGGACGCTCATGAGGCCATCATTCGGAAAGCGGCCACTTACGTCAATGGGTTCGACGTACACCGTACGTACCTCGCCGGAAAACCTGTGGCTCCGCGCGCGGCGCGCGCCCTATGGTGACCCCGTGTACTTCTTCCGACGTTAGCGATCCGCCGGCGGGTCGCGGACGACCCACCGCCGGTGATGCGGGACGGCTCGACGAGCGCCGTCCCGGGTCGCGACGTGGGAGAAACACAGTTGCATACCTTTGCCGTGGCCAGGGCCGTGCGTGGCATCGAGCCCCTGGTGGCCAACGAGATCCGGCATTCCAAGACAGGCGTGGTGCGCGGGGTGCGCCACCGCGAGGTGTGGTTCGAGGCCCGGCCCGACGCCGACCTGCTCGCGCTGCGCACCGCCGACGACGTGCTGCTGGCGGCGGCCGTCGTCGACGGCGTCGGCTCCGGCCGCGCCGCTTTGCTCCGGCTGGCGCGGGCGGCGCGCGAGGTCGACGCCCGGCTGCTGGGCTCGCCCGGGAGCGGGGTGGAGGTGTCGGCGTCGTTCGTGGGGCGGCGCAACTACACCAGGTTCGAGGTCGAGGACGCGGTGGGGGCCGAGCTGGCGCGGCCGTTGCGCGTGCCCTACCACTCGCGGCGGGACGGGCGGCGGCCGCCGGGCGGGGCGATGGCGTGGCGGGTCACGATCGAGGGCGAGCAGGCGGTCATCGCGGTGCGGGTGGCGGGGCGGCCGTTGCATCGGCGGGCCTACAAGACGGCTTCCGTACGGGGCACGTTGCATCCGCCGGTGGCCGCTGCGATGGCTCGGCTCGCGCGGCTCGACGAGGGGTTGACGGTGGTCGATCCGTGTTGTGGTGCGGGCACGACGCTGATCGAGATGGCTGCCTTGGCCGGCGGGTCGCCTGGGGGTGGGGCGGGGATGCGGCTGCTGGGCTTCGACCACGACCCGGCCGCCGTGGCAGCCGCCACCGCCAACGCCTGCGCCGCCGCCGCCGCGTCCGGCACGCCAGGACCCCGTGACGCGCACAGCGCCATACGCGCAGACAGCACCGCACACACAGGCAGCGCAGCACGCACGCCCAGCGCCGCGCGCGTAGCCAACGCGGGCGCAGCCAACGCGCGCGCGGGCAACACGGGCGCGGGCAACACGGGCGACGCGGGCGCGGCAGGTGAGGCGCCCCCGGAGGCCCAGCCTCTGCGCCTGGCGTGGGCGATCGCCGACGGCGGCCGGATCCCGTTGGGTGACGGCGCCGCGGACCGGGTGCTGGTGAATCCGCCCTGGGGCCGCCAGGTCCCCCCGGCGGGCCTGCTCTCCCAGGACCCGGCCGCCCTGTGGCGCGAGGTCCGCCGCGTGCTGTCCCCCGGCGGCCTGGCGGTGGCGCTGGTCCACGACGGCGTCCCGCCCGGTTTCACGGTGGAGGAGGTGCTGGAGGTGAGCCTGTCAGGGCAGCACCCCCTGATCACGGTCCTCAGCCGGAGGCGGGCCCGAGCCAGTCGAGGATGAGCCGGTTGACCTCGGCGGGCCGTTCCAGGTGGAGGAAGTGTCCCGCGCCCGCCACCTGCTCGGCCCGCGACCCTTCCGGCAGGTGGTCGAGTGCCCCCTTGACGAGGTCGGGGCCGAGGCATCCGTCCTGCGCCCCGTGCAGGTAGAGGACGGGCCCGGTGACGGGGCGTTCGACGGCCGGGTAGCGGCCTGAGGGCGGGGTGGTGCCGAGCATGGCGCGGTAGTAGCCGATGGCGGCGGCGAGGTTGGCGGGGTCGCGCAGGCTGCGGTGCACGAACTCGAGGTCTTCGCTCGCGTCGTAGCCGGGCGACCAGTCGCGCCAGAGGTTGTCGATGAAGCCGGGCGTGGCGGCGGCGGTCTCGGCGAGCGCGGTCTGGAAGAGGAAGATGTAGAAGGAGCGCTTGAGCTGCTCGTAGTCGAGGAAGAGGCCGGCGAGGGAGCCGGGCGGCGGTACGGCGAGCGTGACGGCGCGGCGGAAGCGGCCGGCGGTGGCGTAGGCGGGGAAGGTGCCCCAGTCGTGCCCGATGATGACGGCGTCGTCCCCGCCGCCGAGTTCCTCGTGCAGCGCGCGTACGTCCGCGACGAGCGCCGCGTCCTCGTACGCGCCGTCGGCCGGGACCTCTGTGGGCGCGTATCCGCGCATGAAGGGCGCGACCGCGCGGTAGCCGCGCTCGGCCAGCGCGGGCATCAGGTGCCGCCAGGTGTGCGCGGTGTCGGGGAAGCCGTGCAGGAGCAGCGCCAGCGGCCCCTCCCCCAACGATAGATACGCGAACTCCACCCCATTGGCGTGGATAGTCCTGATCTCCATGACTGCGAAACCTAGCACGCCGGATCTTCCGTCACCGGACATCTCAGAACGCCCACCTCAGATGCTTGACACCGTTGATGAAGTTGGACAGGAGGAAGTCGGGCTCCCCTGCCGCCCTGACGTCCGGCAGCCGGGTGAACAGCTCGCGGAACATCACGGTCATCTCCCTGCGCGCCAGGTGCGCGCCCAGGCAGTAGTGCGGGCCAGGACCGCCGAAGCCGACGTGCGGGTTGGGGTCGCGGGTGATGTCGAACGCGTCGGGGTCGCGGAAGACCGACTCGTCGCGGTTGGCCGAGTTGTAGAAGAGCAGCACCTTGTCGCCCTTCCTGTACGTCATGCCGTTCATCTCGTGATCCCGCGTCAGCGTGCGGCGGAACTGGATGACCGGCGTGGCGTAGCGGACGATCTCGTCGCAGGCTCCCACGACGCGCTCGTCGAAGTCGGCCAGCAGCAGCTCGCGCTGCTCCGGGTGGTCGGTGAAGAGCTTGAGCCCGTACGCGATGGCGTTGCGCGTGGTCTCGCTGCCCGCCACCACCAGCAGGATGAAGAACGAGCCGAGCTGCTGCGAGGTGAGCCGTTCCTCCCCGTTGACCAGCAGGCTGACGAGGTCGCCCGTGGGCCGCCTGCGCCGTTCGTCACCGAGGCGGGCGGCCAGCCGGTTGAGCGAGTAGCCGGCGTGCAGCAGCTTGACCAGGCCGCGGGCGACGTTGGCGCGGCTGAAGTCGGGTGAGATGCCGGTGTACTCGGTGTCGGCGTTGCCGAGGATGACGTTCGTCCGCCGCAGCACCATGTCATGAAATTTCGCGGGGATGCCCATCATGTCGCAGATGACGCGTACGGGAAGCCTGGCGGCCACCTGGGTGACGAAGTCGCCGGGCCCCTCCTCGATCGCCCGGTCGACGATCTCGGCGGCGGCCCGCGCCAGGTCCTCCTCCATCTTCGACAGGATGCGCGGCGTGAACGCCCGCGACACGATGCGCCTCAGCCGCGCGTGCGCCGGATCGTCCATGTTGATCATGGAGCCGAAGTAGACGCTCAGCCAGCGCGGCATGTCGGGGATGCTGTTGGAGCACGGCTCGCTGCTGAACACGGCCGCGTTCCTGCTGGCCTCGCTCACGTCGGCGTGGCGCACCAGCGCGTAGTAGCCGGGGCCGTGACCGATGAACGGCACGGCCTGTTCCGGCACGAACACCGGGCGCTCCAGCTCACGCAGCTTGCGGAACGCCGCCATGCGCTCGTCCTGCGACCGTCCCCAGAACGGGATCTGCGACAGGTCGAGGTCCGCGGACAGGGTCATATCGACGAGACTACGCAAGTGACCACTTACGTCAAGCCTTGCTCGCCCTGATCAGGTCGGCCCCCTTCTCGCCGATCATGATGGCGGGGGCGTGGGTGTGGCCGCGGTTGAGCGTCGGCATGACCGACACGTCCACGACCCTGAGCCCCTCGACGCCGCGCACGCGCAGCTCCGGGTCCACGACCGAGGCCTCGTCGGTGCCCATGCGGCAGCTCCCGACGGGGTGGTAGAGGGTCTCGCCGCGCTCGCGTACCCACTGGGCCAGCTCCTCGTCGCTCTCCGGCCCCCAGTACGGCGCCATCGGCCCGCCCGCGTAGGCCTTCATCGCGGTCGTGGCGAACACGTGCTTGGCCGCCTTCAACCCCTCGACCAGGCGTTTGACGTCGGCCTCCGCCGTCAGGTAGCCGGGGTCGATCACCACGTCCCTGCCGTTGAGCGCGATCCTGCCCCGGCTCTCCGGCTGCAGCAGCACGACGCCGACGGTGAGCCCGTGGCCGGTGGGCGGGGTGAAGCCGTGGTCCACGAACGGCACCGGCGCGAAGATCAGCTCGATGTCGGGCGCGGGCTCCTCGGGCGAGGTCCTGATGAACGCGACGGCCTCGCCGACGTTCGTGGTGAGCATGCCGGAGCGCAGCACGATGTAACGCAGCAGGTTCACGATCGACTCGGCCTTGGTCAGCGTCACCGGCTGCCTGCACTCGACGAACACGCCGCTCGACAGGTGGTCCTGGAGGTTCTTGCCGACCTCGGGCAGCTCGTGCACGATCGGCACGCCCGCGTCGCGCAGCTCGTCGGCCGCGCCGACGCCGGAGCGCATGAGCAGGTACGGCGAGCCGATCGCGCCGCCCGCCAGGATGACCTCCAGCCTGGCCTTGATCGGGGCGCCGCCGCTGTGCTCGATGCCCGTCGCGCGCCTGCCGTCGAACGTGACCCGGTCGACGGTGGTGTTCGTGATCACGTGCAGGTTGGGCCGGGACAGCGCCGGGCGCAGGTACGCGTCGGCGGAGCTCCACCGCCTGCCGCGGTTCTGGGTGACGGGGGTGGGGCAGTAGCCCTCGTTGCTGCGGCCGTTCAGCTCGGTCAGCCGGGTGTAGCCCAGCTCCTCGCACGCCTTCAGGAAGACGCCGGTGGTGACGTTGGGGCTGCGCAGCTCGGAGACGTAGAGCGGGCCGTCGGTGCCGTAGACGCCGCCGTGGTTGCTGCCGACGCGGCGCTCGGCCTTGGTGAAGTAGGGCAGGACGTCGTCGTACGCCCAGCCGGGGATCCCCCACTGGTCGTAGTCCTGCTGGCAGCCGCGTACCCACATCTGGGCGTTGAGCGAGGAGGAGCCGCCCAGCACCCGCCCGCGCGGCCAGTAGAGCTCGCGCCCGGACATCTCGCTCTGTTTGGCCGTCAGGTAGGCCCAGTCGTACTCGGTCTTGAACAGCTTGGCGAAGCCGGCCGGCATGCGGATCTCGAGCTTGTCGTCCTTGCCGCCCGCCTCGACCAACGCCACCGTTACGCCGGGATCCTCCGTCAACCTGCTGGCCAGCACGCATCCGGCCGAGCCTGCCCCGACGATCACGTAGTCGTACTCCATGACACCCCTCCAAGGGGTAAGTAACTTCCTACTTGCTTACTTCACGCGGGGCCGACGCGTCCATATGCACTTGTGACCTGAGTTACCTACCAGTCGGTATGCAGGTACTGCGAAGATGGCGCCGAAGCCGTTCTAGAGGGAGGAAGGCGTCATGCTCAACCTGTCGATCGTCCTGGAGGACAGCGCCAGGAACACCCCGGATGGCACCGCGATCGTCTTCGGCGACATGCGGCTGCCGTTCTCCATGATCGACACCGTAGCGAACCAGGTAGCGAACCTGTTGGTGACACGCGGCATCGGCAAGGGTGACAAGGTCGCGCTGGCCTGCCCCAACTTGCCGTACTTCCCGTTCGTCTATTACGGCATTCTGAAGGCCGGGGCGACGGTGGTGCCGCTCAACGTCCTCCTGCAGCCGCGTGAGATCGCCTACCACCTCGACGACAGCGACGCCAAGGCGCTGTTCTGCTTCGAGGGCACGCCTGAGCTGCCGCTCGGCGAGCGCGGCAAAGCCGGCTTCGAGGCCGCGGAAGGCTGCGAGCACTTCTTTGTGCTGCCCGCCACGCCGCTGGCGACCGAGTCGGAGTACGGCGAGTCGATCTGGGCGGCGCTCGGCGGGATGGCCGGCGAGTTCGAGACCGTGCAGACCGCCCCCGACGACACCGCGGTGATCCTCTACACCTCGGGCACCACCGGCCAGCCCAAGGGCGCCGAGCTGACCCACCAGAACATGCTGATGAACGCCATCATCAGCGACCGCATGTTCCCCCGCACCGAGGGCGGCGACACCTACCTGGCGGTCCTGCCGCTGTTCCACTCCTTCGGCCAGACCACCGTCATGAACACCGGCTTCCTGCGCGGCTCCACGGTCGTGCTGATGCCGCGCTTCGAGCCCGGCGAGGCGCTCGCGCTGATGGCGAAGGAGGGCGTCACGTACTTCGCGGGCGTGCCCACCATGTACTGGGCCATGCTCACGAAGATCCACGCCGAGGGCACGGAGGTGCCGCGCTCGCTGAAGGTGGCCGTCGCGGGCGGCGCGTCCTCGCCGGTCGAGGTGCTCAAGGACTTCGAGCAGACGTTCGGCGTCGGCATCCTGGAGGGGTACGGGCTGTCGGAGACCTCGCCGGTGGCCTGTTTCAACCAGATCGGCCGGCCCGCCAAGCCCGGCACCATCGGCACCCCCATCTGGGGCGTGGAGATGAAGCTGGTCGACGGCGACTGGAAGACGATCGAGGGCGAGGGCCCCGGCGAGATCGCCATCCGCGGCCACAACGTCATGAAGGGCTACTACGGCCGGGCCGAGGCCACGGCCGAGGTGATGAAGGACGGCTGGTTCCGCACCGGTGACATCGCGACGCGGGACGCCGACGGCTACTACGCCATCATCGACCGGGCCAAGGACATGGTCATCCGGGGCGGGTTCAACGTCTACCCGCGCGAGGTCGAAGAGGTCCTCATGACCCACGAGGCCGTGTCGCTGGCCGCCGTCGTCGGCGTCCCGCACGACTCGCACGGCGAGGAGGTCAAGGCGTACGTCATCCGCACGCCGGGCGCCACGATCAGCGAGTCCGAGCTGATCGCGTGGGCCAAGGAGAACCTGGCGGCCTACAAGTACCCGAGGATCGTCGAGTTCCGCGACGCCCTGCCGATGACGGCCACGGGCAAGATCCTCAAGCGCGAGCTGCGCTGACCTGAGCGTCGCCGAAGGCGCGGGCACTCCACCCGCGCCTTCGCCGTTCCCCGGGATGTCCGGCGCTCGCCCGCGTGTCCGCCCCGCTCCCGGAGGTCCGGCGTAAGCCCGCGCGTCCGCCCCGCCTGCGGAGGTCCGGCGTAAGCCCGCGCGTCCCCCCGCCTGCGGAGGTCCGGCGTAGGCGCCGCGCGTCCGCCCTGCTTCCGGAGGTCCTGTGCTCGCTCTCTTCGACCTGGACAACACGCTGGTCGACCGGCTGGCGGCGTTCCGCCGATGGGCCGCCGAGTTCGCCGCCGAGCGGGAGCTGGGGGCGGGGGCCGTGCCGTGGCTGGTGACGGCGGACGCTGACGGGTCGGTGCCGATGGACGTCTTCTTCGCCCGCGTACGTGAGCGTTTCGGGCTGCCCGAGCCCGCAGGGAAGCTGTGGCACGCCTACCGGGCCCGGCTGCCGCACCTGATCACCTGCCGTCCCGAGGTGCTGGACGGCCTGGAGCGGCTGCGGGCGACCGGCTGGACGGTGGGCATCGTGACGAACGGCGCCGCCGACAACCAGACCGGCAAGATCCGGCACAGCGGGCTGGCCACGCGGGTGGACGGGTGGGCGATCTCGGAGGCGGAGGGCGTGCGCAAGCCGGACGCCCGGCTGTTCGAGATCGGCGCCGCGCGGTGCGGGGCGTCGCTGGGCGACGGCGGGTGGATGGTGGGCGACGACGCCGTCAACGACATCGCGGGCGGCAGGGGCGCGGGCCTGCGCACGATCTGGATCGACCGGCACCGCGACCGGAACACGCCCGTCGCCGCCGACCACGTCGTGCGTGACGTCGTCGTCGCCCTCGACCTCCTCGCCGACCTGCGGTGACCCCGGCGAGACGATTTCGAGCTGCACGCTTTCCCACGCTCGGGGTAGCTTGCCGATCATGCGAGATCGACCGGACGACTTCGACGAAGAGCTCCTGCGCCCCGCCCTGCGCGCGTGGGGCATCGAGGCCACGGGCCTGGACTACGCGCCGGTCGGTTTCGGCGACTTCCACTGGACGGCGACCGGCGAGGGCGGACGGCGCTGGTTCGTGACGGTGGCGGACGTGCGGCGGCAGCCGTACGAGGGGCTGCGGCTGGCCATGGAGACGGCGGCGACGCTGCGCGAGGAGGCGGGCCTGGCCTTCGTGCTCGCCCCGCTGCGCGCCGCCGACGGCACCACGCTGCGCCGCCTCGACGGCCACCGGTACGCCATGAGCGTGTTCCCGTACGAGGAGGCCACGGGCGGCGACTTCGGCGACGAGCTGCCGCCCGCCGAGCGCGGCCACGTCATCGACCTGCTGGCGGAGCTGCACGCCACCCCGCCGCCGCTGTCCACGCCCCGGCGCCCGGTGGCGCTGACCGGCCGGGCGGGGCTGGAGCAGGCGCTCGGCGACACGACGCTGCCCTGGCTGGGCGGCCCCTACTCGGAGCCCGCCCAGGACGTGATCGTGCAGTACGCCGGGACGTTGCGGCGCAGGCTGGCGGAGTTCGACCGGCTGGCGGGCAAGCCGGGCGATCCGGTGCTGACGCACGGCGAGCCGCACCCGGGCAACCTCCTGCGGGACGGTGAGCGCAGGCTGCTGATCGACTGGGACACGGTCGGGCTGGCCGTGCCGGAGCGCGACCTGTGGCTGGTGGTCAGGGACGAGGAGGACGTGGCCCGCTACACGAAGGCGACGGGGCGGGCGGTGGATCCCGACCTGCTGGCGCTGTACCGGCTGCGGTGGGCGCTGGACGACGTGGCGGAGTTCGTGGCGTGGTTCCGCTCGCCGCACGGGCGCACGGCGGACGCCGAGCTGTCGTGGGACGCGCTCACCGGCACGCTCGAGGAGCTGGCCGTCTGACCCGAAACTTTCATCGCCGCGACCGCCCTCTGTTCGCCTCTCAGCAGGTCACTGGCCCTCCGCCGCATCCACTCGCACCTGGCATATTGCCATGCCGAAATTTTCTGTGGACACTCGCAATATTTCGGCTGGAGAGCGAGAGGAACTCGATGAAGCTGAAAGCTCGCATAGCAAGCGCCATCATCGCCGCCGCGGCCCTCGTGACAGTCGGCCTGATCACCGCGCCGCCGGCCGCGTCCGCCCAGCTCACCGAGGTGACCGGGTTCGGCACGAACCCGACGAACCTGCGCATGCACCTGTACGTCCCCGACGGCGTCGGCGCCAGGCCCGCCCTGCTCGTGGCCGTGCACTACTGCACCGGCTCGGGCCCGGCGTTCTACTCCGGCACCGAGTTCGCCTCGCTGGCCGACCGGCACAGGTTCATCGTCGTCTACCCGTCGGCCACCAGGAGCGGCTCCTGCTTCGACGTCTCCTCGTCGCAGTCGCTCACGCACAACGGCGGCAGCGACCCGGTGGGCATCGTCTCCATGGTCAGGTACGTGCAGCAGCGCTACAACGCCGACCCCGAACGCACGTACGTGACCGGCGCCTCCTCCGGCGGCATGATGACGAACGTGCTGATCGGCGCGTACCCGGACGTGTTCAAGGCGGGCGCGTCGTTCATGGGCGTGCCGTTCGGCTGCTTCGCCACCACCGACGGGTCGAGCTGGAACAGCACCTGCGCCAACGGCCAGCTCATCAAGACCGCGCAGCAGTGGGGCGACCAGGTGCGCGCGGCGTACCCGGGCTACAGCGGGGCGCGCCCGCGCATGCAGATCTGGCACGGCACCGAGGACGCCACGCTGCGCTACCCGAACTTCCAGGAGCAGATCAAGCAGTGGACCAACGTCCACGGCCTGAGCCAGACGCCCAGCCTCACCGACCAGCCGCGCTCCGGCTGGACCAGGACCCGCTACGGCGGCACGGGCACGAAGGCGCCGGTGGAGGCGATCAGTCTGCAGGGCGTGGGCCACAGCCTGCCGCAGAGCGGGATGGCGGCGATGGTGATCGACTTCTTCGGCCTGTCGGAGGGCGGCACCGACCCGACCCCCACGATCACGCCGACGGTGACTCCTCCGGCCGGGGCCTGCCGGGTCACGTACACGATGAACACGTGGAACACCGGCTTCACGGCCGCGGTCACGATCGCGAACACGAGCACGACCGCGCTTTCCTCGTGGAGCCTGGCCTTCGCCCTGCCCGCCGGCCAGAGCGTCACCTCCGCCTGGAACGCCTCGGTCTCGCCCAGCAGCGGCCAGGTGACGGCCAGGAACGTCTCCTACAACGGCGCCATCGCGCCGGGAGCGTCGGCCTCGTTCGGCTTCCAGGCCACGCACGGCGGCAACACCGGCAAGCCGCCCGCCTTCACCCTGAACGGCACGGCCTGCACCTCCTGAGATCTCCTGATTCCTCCCCGGCCGACCGGCCAGCGGTAATTGCGGGGCCGCCACCGGCCGGCCGGGGAGCTTGGAAAGGGCTTCACCTTTACCGTTCAGCCGCTTGCCCCAAAGCCAACTGTAGCCATACGGTCACTTTAAGCAGTTGGACGAGGGGAAGGAGAGCACACGTGGGCAGGCACGCGAAGCCCCACAACCTCAAGGAGCAGGAATCGCAGGAGGATTCCGGCGCCGAGGAGCAGCATCCCAGCAAAGGGCGGCACGCCAGGGACCGGCAGCTCTGCACCGGGAAATCCAGCGAACAGGCGGCTCCGCAGAGCTGACGTGAGGAGAGACCGGCGCCGGCGAACCGGGCCCGGTCACCCCTCATCCTCATCGGCGACGTCGGCGACGTCGGCGGCGAACCGGTCCCACGCCGCCTGACGCGACACCCCCAGAGCCCGGCCGATCCTGGCCCACGTCACCCCGCGATCACGCAGCAGCCGCACCCACGCCCGCAGGTCGCGTTCGGCCTGCTCCACCGTGAGGACCTGGCGGGGCAGCATGGCCAGCATGTCCTCGTCGGACATGGTGACCAGATACTCGTCGGTGCGGGGGTCGGGGCCACGGTGCACCTGCTCGGGCCCGCCGTCCCGCGGGGGCGGGGAGCCGGCGATGACGTGGTTGCACAACTCCACGCAGGCTTCGCAGATGTAGACGCCGGGCCCCGCGACCACCCTGCCGGCCTCGGCATAGGGCTTGCCGCAGAACGAGCAACGGGTCGCCAGGCCGTCGGCCGAGCCCACGGGACGGGTACGTCTGCTGCGCGTCACCCGCCGATCATCCCACCGCCCTCCCGCACCCCTCGAACGGAGCTGAGGGTGGGCTCCCCGGCGCCCACCCCGCACCCGGCACAGGTCAGGGCCAGTCGACGCCGGGCCGCAGTGCGACGCCCGCGCGGCCGTCCGCGTCGAGCTTGACGCCGAGCACCTGGTGAAGCTGGACCTTGTTGCGCTCGAAGCCCACGATGCAGCCGGCCATGTACAGCGCCCATACCCGGGCCGTCCCCATGCCGACCTCCTGCACCGCGTCCTCCCAGTTGGCGTCGAGGTTGTCGCACCAGTGACGCAGGGTCTTCGCGTAGTGCTCGCGCAGGTTCTCCTCGTGGCGGATCTCGAAGCCGGTGTCCTCCATCTGCCGGATCAGCCAGCCCACCGACTCCAGCTCGCCGTCGGGGAAGACGTAGCGGTTGATGAAACCGCCCTTGTTGAACGTCTTCTCCTTGCCGGTCGGCCGGGTGATGCAGTGGTTGAGCATCCGCCCGCCCGGCTTGAGCTTGCCGTACAGGAACTCGAAGTACGCCGGCACGTTGGTCTTGCCGATGTGCTCGGTCAGGCCGATCGAGCTGACCGCGTCGAAGCCGGACTCCTGGACGTCGCGGTAGTCCATGAAGCGGACCTCCGCCAGGTCCTGCAGACCGGCGTCGGCGATGGCCTTCTGCGCGTACTCGGCCTGCTGGCGGCTGAGCGTGACGCCGAGGGCCTTGACGCCGTACTCCTTGGCCGCGTGCATGACCATGCCGCCCCAGCCGCAGCCGACGTCGAGCAGGCGCATGCCGGGCTTGAGGTCGAGCTTGCGCGCCACCAGGTCGAACTTGGCGTACTGGGCCTCCTCCAGCGTGGACTCCTCCGTCGGGAAGCAGGCGCACGTGTAGGCCATGGACGGGCCGAGCACCCACTCGTAGAACCGGTTGGAGACGTCGTAGTGGTGGTGGATGGCCTCCGCGTCACGCTGCTTGGCGTGGCGGGATCCGAGCCTGGCCAGCGCGCTCTGGCGCATCTCCTGCGGGGGCGGCGGCACGCGCATGAGCAGCGGCTTGACGCCCAGGGCGCGGACGGCGTCGAGCTTCTCGGAGGTGGTCAGGTCGTTGGTGGTGATGTTCCACATGCGGTCCAGCAGCGAGTACATGTCGCCGTGGACGTCGATGTGGCCGGAGATGTACGCCCTGGCCAGGCCGAGCTCTCCGGGCGCCTGGGCCAGGTAGGCCACGGCGATCGGGGATTTGACCTCGATGGCCAGGTCGGCGCCGTCCGGCCCGGCCTTGCTGCCGTCGTACGCCATGAACGCGATGTTCGAGTTCGAGCCGACGATCTTCTCAAAGATGGATGCGAGAGCCATCTGCTTGCTCACCTTCCCCGTACACACTTTTCGTACAGGTCCAGCAGGCGCCCATTCGGGTCGTATTCCCGCTTGACCGGCCAGTAGGCATCGCCGTTGTACAGCTGCCAGAACTGCTCACGGGCGTAGAAGGAGGTCGAGTAGAGCGACTTGTGACCGTCGAGATCGTGGACGGCACGCTCGATCAGCCGGTTGTAGTAACCGTCGAACTGCCCCCGTGGCAGCGGCACCATTCCCCAGAAACCGAAGTTGACATAGAGCTTGCCCGGCTCGAGCGGGTAGATCGGCCAGCGGGTGCTCGCCCGCAGCGGACACATCCACACCGGGGTCATGCCCACCTTGTCGTGGAAGAACTCCAGGAACTCCGCGCCGCGCTCGACCGGCGTCTCGACGTCCTGGATGACCGACTCGCTCACGGGCAGGCCGCGCCACCGGTCGACGCGGGCGGTCACGCCGTGCTTGCGGTCGAGCGCGACCAGCCGCCGGTAGACGTCGGAGCGCATCCAGCGGCGCGGCATGAGCGAGCGGACGACGGGCTGCTGCACGCCGAAGGCGCGCGAGCACCAGAACCAGTCGGTGTCCCAGCGCCACAAATAGTCGCGGACCGTCAGCCAGTCGCGGCTGCGCTGCCTGATCGACTGGTAGTAGACGCGCATCCCCGTGTAGTCGGAGATGTAGGGCGCGCGGTCGGCGAAGCGGCCCAGCGTGAGGTACATCTCGCCGGGGGCGAAGAACACGCCGTCCACGAAGTCGACGGGGTCGCCGTCGTAGACCATGCTGTCGCAGATCTCCTGCATGGCCAGCATGCACTTGCCCGCGTCGGTGAACTTGACGTGGGTGAGGTGCACGTACGGCTGGACCTTGCGCAGTTTGATCCTGATGCGCAGCGCGTAGCCGAGCGTGCCGTAGGAGTTGGGGAAGGCGCGGAACAGGTCGCGGTGCTCGTTGTCGTCGCGGGCCACGACGATGCGCCCGTCGCCGGTGAGGATCTCCAATTCCTCGACCGACTCGTGCGGCAGGCCGTCCCTGAAGCTGGAGGACTCGATGCCGAGCCCGGTCACGGCGCCGCCCAGCGTGATGGTCTTGAGCTGCGGCACCACATACGGCATGAGCCCGTACGGCAGGGTGGCGTCCACCAGGTGCTCGTACGTGGTCATGCCCTGGACCTCGGCGGTCATGGTCTCGGGATCGACGCTGATGACCTCGTCGAGGTCTCTGGCCGAGAGCTTGGCCGTCTTGCCGCCGTCGCGGAACCGGAAGAGGTTGGACGTGGCCTTGGCCAGCCTGGGCGCGGCGTCGCCGGGGATCTCGGCGTACGACTGCCGGATCTGCTCTACTGCCCGCCGGTGTGTCGACATCGTCGTCGTCACGAAAGCACCCCCTTGAGCTGGTAGAGATCGTCCGTAAGACCGTATCTCCCATGGGCGACCTCGAACAGACCGGGGTCGTTAAAGACACGAAAACTGTTCATCGTGCCAGGTGGATCGCCTACGCGATAGGCGATTGCGTAAACTTCCTGGAGATCTTGGGCGATATGCCATTGACGACCCCCGTCACCTCACGGCCCTCGACGGCCGCGGCGAGGTTGTCGAGCACGGCCGTGACCAGGCGTCCGGTGGACTCAGGCGTGACGCCGGCGACGTGCGGGGAGAGCAGCACGTCCGGCAGGTCGCGCAGCGGGTCGGCGGCCGGGAGCGGCTCGGTGTCGAAGACGTCCAGCGCGGCGCCGCCGAGGTGGCCGGAGCGCAGCGCCTCGACGAGCGCGTCCTGATCGACCACGCCGCCACGGGCCGCGTTGACGAGCAGGGCGCCCTGCTTCATGCGGCGGGGATCGACGAGGCCGCGCGTCTCGCCGGACAGGGCGATGACCACGACCACGACGTCACTGCCGGACACGAGCGCGTCGAGGTCCTGGTAGCCGGGGTCCTCGCGGGGCGTGCGGGTCCAGTAGGTCACCTCGCAGCCGAGCGCGCGCAGCAGGTCCGCGCACATGGCGCCGATGGGGCCGTAGCCGATCACGCCGGCGCGCTTGCCGCGCAGCTCGCGCGGCAGCAGGCCCTGCTGGGGCCACTTGCCGGCGCGTACGGCGGCGTCGGCCTCGGCCAGCTTGCGCGACAGCGACAGGGTGGCGGCCAGGCACCACTCGGAGACGGCGGCGGCGCTGACGCCCGGCGTGTTGGCCAGCGGCACCCCGGCCGCGGCCAGGGCGGCGAGGTCGTGGCCGTCCACGCCGACGGACGGCTGCTGGACGAACGCCAGCCGGGGCGCCGCCGCGACCGCTTCCGCGTCCATGACGAGGGCGCCCGTCCAGTCGCCGAGCACGATCTCCGCGCCGGGCAGCGCCGCGAGCAGCGCGTCCCTGTCGCGGGAGGCGGGCACGCGCAGCGTCACCCGGTCGCCGAGCGGGGCGAGCAGGCCGCGCATGGCCTGCTCGGGGAGCGGCGGGAGGGCGAGCAGGTTCCAGGGGCTCATGCCCCCACAGTAAAGCTGTTGATCACCTGCCGCATCAGTGCCCTGTTGCGCTGCCACTGCTCCTCGGTGACGGTCCACGACAGCACGTACGCGGTGTCGCCGATCGACAGGGCGCGGCGGATCTCGTGGTAGCGGGTGCCCGGCCGGACCCAGCGGGCGTCGTTCACCTCGCCGGCCGTCCAGGAGAACTCCCACTGCACGGCCTTGACGCCCTGGTGGGTGACCACCCTGCGGCCGCGGTTGACCACGTCGGCCGCGTTCTGCTGGAGCGCCTCCTGGCCGTCGCGGATGATCTGGCTCGGGTCGAGGTTGGCGTAGACGGCCTCGACGCCGAGGTGGGCGTCGCCGTCCCTGCGGGTCCACTCGGTGTACGCCTCGCCGAGCGCGCCGCGCCAGCCGGTGGGCCGCAGGATCGACCAGCCGTCCCGCGACTTCCAGGCCCGCACGACCGGCGCCCTTCTGGTGACGCTGGGCGTCGGCGTGGCCTCCGTGGCGCTGGGCGTCGGCGCCGTGCTGGGCGTGATGGGATGGGTCGCGGCGGCCGGCTGCGTGGTGGCGCGCGGCGCGCCCTCGGCGGGCGTGGCGGTCCTGAAGTACGCGACCGCGCCGCCCGTGAGCACCAGCACCACCGTGGCGGCGGCGGCGAGCAGCGCCCGCCCCGGGCCCTGGCCCTTGCCCTTCTTCTTCTCCGGGACGTCCAGGTCCTGGGTGGGCGGCCGGGTGGCGATGATGGCCGCGAGCAGCCGGTCGGCCTCCTCGGCGTCCACGCGGTCCTGGGGCTCCTTCTTGAGCAGACCCTTCAGGACCGGATGCATGGCCGGCGGGATCCGGCGGTAGTCCGGCTCCTCGGTGAGCAGCGCGTTGAGCGTGGCCATGGGGTCGCCGCGGTCGAACGGCGAGCGGCCGACCATGCACGCGTACAGGGTGGCGCCCAGCGACCAGAGGTCGGAGGGCGGCCCCGCGTTCTCGGCGCGCACTCGTTCTGGCGCCAGGAAGCTGGGCGAGCCGGTCACCATGCCGGTCCTGGTCAGCGAGGCGTCACCTTCGACGGTGGCGATGCCGAAGTCCATGAGCACGGCCCTGCCGTCCTCCGACAGCAGGATGTTGCTCGGCTTCACGTCGCGGTGCAGGATGCCCGCGGCGTGCGCGGTCCGCAGCGCGGACAGCACCTGCCTGCCCACGTCCGCCGCCTCGCGCACCGGGAGCGCGCCCGTGGTGAGCACGACCTGCTCGACCGTCGGATGGCTGACCAGCTCCATCACGATCCACGGCCGGCCGTCCTCCTCGATCACGTCGTACACGGCGACGACCGATGGATGGTTGAGCTTGGCCGCCGTACGAGCCTCGCGGGCGGTTCTCAAGAGCTGGCGCTCCTGATCTCCCGGCGACAGCGTGTCCGGCAGCAGCACCTCCTTGATGGCCACCTGCCGGTTCAGCAGTGTGTCGTGGCCTTGCCAGACCACGCCCATCCCCCCGCGGCCCAGTTCGCGCAGTAACTGGTAGCGCCCTGCCACGAGCTGGTTGCTATCCGAAACCATTTCCTACCCCTGTTGACCACCCGACAGTGGGCAAGTTTCCCATACCTCCCAGTTCTTCGCCGGAAGGTCGGAAAGGCCGCTTGCACCAGATCACCGAATGTTGTTCTACTGGGGCAGGGTCCACAGCAAGGAGAGGTCGATGACTGAGGTTCGCCGGGGTCCACTGTCCGGAGTGCGCGTGCTGGAGCTCGCCGGGCTCGCCCCTGGGCCGTTCGCGGGGATGATGCTAGCCGATCACGGCGCGGAAGTCCTGCGTATCGACCGGGTCAAGGCGGTCTCCGACCGCCCGCGCACCGACGTCATGGATCGCGGCAAGCAGACGATCGGGCTCGACCTGAAGGCGCCGGAGGGCGTGGCCGCGTTCAAGGAGCTGGTCCGGCACGCCGACGTGGTGATCGAGGTGTTCCGTCCGGGGGTGGCCGAGCGGCTCGGCATCGGCCCCGAGGACCTGCACGCGATCAACGAGCGGCTCGTCTACGGCCGCATGACGGGCTGGGGCCAGGACGGGCCGCTGGCGCCGACCGCCGGGCACGACATCGACTACATCGCCGTCTCCGGCGTGCTGTCGATGCTGGGCCGCGAGGGCGGCAAGCCGACGCCGCCGATCAACATCCTGGGCGACTTCGCCGGCGGCGGGCTGATGCTCGCGTACGGGGTGCTGCTGGCGCTGTACGAGCGGGAGCGCACCGGCCTGGGCCGGGTGATCGACGCGGCCATGGTGGACGGGGCCGCGGTGCTGTTCTCGATGTTCTACCAGGGCGTGCAGAGCGGGTTCTGGGGACCTCGCGGGACGAACCTGCTCGACACCGGCGCCCCGCAGTACGACACCTA
This sequence comes from Nonomuraea sp. PA05, assembly GCF_008086045.1. Lineage (GTDB taxonomy): Bacteria > Actinomycetota > Actinomycetes > Streptosporangiales > Streptosporangiaceae > Nonomuraea > Nonomuraea monospora. Next base: position 91,929 of record NZ_VSEY01000043.1, read on the forward strand.
CGAGACGGCCGACGGCGAGCACATGGCCGTCGGCTCGCTGGAGCCGCAGTTCTGGGAGGCCATGGTCACCCTGATGGGCCTGACCGACCTGCCCGACAGGAACGACAAGGCCCAGTGGCCGGCGCTCAGGGCGCGGCTGGCCGAGGAGTTCAAGAAGAAGACCCGCGCCGAGTGGGAGGCCCTCTTCGACGGGTCCGACGCCTGCGTCTCGCCCGTGCTGTCGATGGCCGAGGCGCCGCAACACCCGCACAACGTCGCCCGTGGCTCCTTCGTCAAGGTCGGCGGCGTCACCCATCCCGCTCCGGCGCCGCGCCTGCTCGGCGTGCCGGCGCAGGACCTCTCCCCCGCCACCCGCCTGGCCGACCTGTCCGGCTGGGGTCTCAACCAGGAGGAGGCGGACAAGCTACGTAGCCAAGGGGTACTCGCATGATCGACTTACTCGACTTACTCGATGGCGACCTGTACGCCGGTGATCCCTCCCCCGTCTACGCCTGGCTCCGCGAGCACGCACCCGTCTACCGCGACGAGCCCAACGGCCTGTGGGGCGTCTCCCGCCACGCCGACATCTCGGCCATCGAACGCGACCCGCGCCTGTGGACCAGCACCGTCGGCTACCGCCCCCAGCTCCCCTCGGAACCGTCCATGATCGGCCTGGACGACCCCGAGCACGCCGAGCGCCGCCGCCTCGTCTACCGCCGCTTCACCCCCCGCCACGTGCACGCCCGCTACGCCGACAGGGTCCGCGAGGTCGTCGTCGAGCTGATCACCGGCGCGCTGGCGCGGGGCACGGTGGACGCGGTGAGCGAGCTGGCCGCGCCGCTGCCCGCCCGCATGATCGGCTGGCTGCTCGGCTTCCCCGACGAGGACTGGCCGCGGCTCAAGCACTGGTCAGAGACCACGATCGTGGCCGGCGGCGGGCTGCGCTACGTCACCCACGAGGCCGCCGTGGCCGCCGGCGAGTACGGCCAGGCCGTGCTGGAGCTGGCCGCCGAGCGGCGCGCCAGCCCGCGCGACGACCTGCTGTCCTTGTGGTGCGCCACCCCGGGCTACGACGACGAGTGCCTGGCCAACGACGCGCTGCTGCTGCTCGACGGCGGCGCCGAGACCACCAGGACGGTCATCGCCACCGCCATCGACGCCCTCATCCGCCATCCCGATCAGTGGCGGCTGCTGCGCGCGGACCGGGAGCTGATGGAGGGAGCGGTCGAGGAGTTCATCCGGTGGACCACGCCGGTGCTCAACATGTGCCGGGCCGCCACCCGCGACACCACGCTGCACGGTCAGGAGATCGGCGCCGGCCAGCAGGTGCTGCTCATGTACGGGTCGGCGAACCGGGACCCGGAGGTGTTCACCGACCCGGACGTCTTCGACGTGACCAGGAAGCCCGGCGGGCACATCGCGTTCGGCCTGGGCACGCACTTCTGCCTGGGCGCGGCGCTGGCCAGGCTGGAGCTGCGGATCTTCTTCGAGGAGTGGCTCGACCGGGTGGGGTCGGCCGAGTGGGCCGACGCCGAGGGGCCGCGCATCCTGCCCAACGCCTTCGTCAGGGGCGTGACGTCGTTTCCCGTGGTGCTGCGTAGTCCTTGAGCGCGACCGAGTCGTGCAGCCGCGCCCCGTTGCCGCCCGCCTTGAGCACGGCCCTGGTCAGGCCGACGGGCAGCCGGTTCAGCAGCCGCACGCCCTGCTTCAGCGCCCACAGGTCGAAGCGGCTGCCCGGCACGATCCGCCTGGCCGCGCTGATCGCGAACGTGCGGCTGCGGCGCACGTACTCGCCGATCTCCGCCTCGTAGGCGGGGAAGGCGCGCGTGTGGTCGCCGCCGTGCGCGGCCAGCTCGCCCGCCAGCACGTACGCGCCCACGACCGCCAGGCTCGTGCTGCCTCCGACGGCCGGCCCCGGGCAGTAGCCCGCGTCGCCCACGAGCGTCACCCGGCCGCGTGACCAGGTGTCGAGGCGGAGCTGGGTGATCGAGTCGAAGTAGAACGCCGGCGTGCGCTCCAGCTCCGCCAGGATCCTCGGCACCAGCCCGCCCACGCCGGCGAAACGCTCGCGCAGCAGCTCCTTCTGCCGGGCGACGTCCCTGTGGTGGTAGTCGAGCGGCTCCGGCGTCCTGAAGAAGAACCCGGCGCGCGCGTCACCCAGGTGCGCCGCCCCGTACATGGCGGCCATCCAGCCGACGCCCGCGGCGCCCTGCATGTGGTTGTCCAGCTCCAGGAAGTTGGGCACCGACAGGACCGCGAGGTAGGCGCCGACCCAGTGCGTGAACCGCGACTCGGGCCCGAAGGCCAGGCGGCGCACGTTGGAGTGCAGGCCGTCGGCCCCGATCACCAGGTCGTACCGGCCGGGCTCGCCGCGCTCGAAGGTGACCTCGCCGTCCTCGGAGATCGAGGTGATCGAGTCGTCGAAGACGTACTCGGCGTCGTGGCGGGTGGCCTCGTAGAAGATCTCGCTCAGGTCGTCGCGCATGATCTCGGCGTGCCGGTCGGAGATGACGCCGAGGACGCGCCGCAGCTCCAGGTCCACGCGCGCGCCGTCCTCCGTGTGCAGGGTGAGGTGCTCGGTGCCGGTCTTGCGCGCCACGACCTGATCGACCACGCCCATCCGCTCGGCGATGTCCATGGCGGGCCTGAACAGGTCGACGGCGTGGCCGCCCGCCTTGCGCAGCGCGGGGGCCCGCTCGACGACGGTGACGGTGAAGCCGTACCTGGTCAGCCAGTACGCCAGCACCGGCCCCGCGATGCTCGCACCCGAGATGAGAACCCGCATGACGCCTCCTTACCTATCGTTAAGTAAGTACGCTAGCACGCCGTCTTACTTAACGGTAGGTAAGGACTATTCTCGGATCATGCCCAGTGACACCAGAACCCGCATCCAGGCGGTGGCCCGCGAGCTGTTCGTGCAGCAGGGCATCCAGAACACCAGCCTGCGGCAGATCTCCGAGCGGCTGGGCATCACCAAGCCCGCGCTCTACTACCACTTCTCCTCACGCGACGACCTGGTGCGCAGCATCGTGGAGCCGCTGGTCGAGGACATCGAGGCGTTCCTGCGCGGCCGGGCGCCGGGGGGCGAGCCGCGTGCGCTGCTCGACGACTACTTCGAGCTGATCTGGCGGCACCGCGAAGTCATCGTGATGATGGTGCGCGATCTGACCACACTCGGCCATCTCGACCTGGGCACGCGCATGTTCGAGTGGCGGCGGGAGCTGGTCGCCCGGCTGCTCGGGCCGGAGCTGACGACCGCGCAGCAGATCCGCGCGACGGTGGCGCTCGGCGGCATGTCCGACTGCGCGGTGGAGTTCGCGCACCTGCCGCTGGAGGAGGTCAAGCCGACGGCCGTCGAGGCGGCGGCCGTCGTGCTCGGACTGTGACTAGACCGCGATGTACAGGTCCACCCCGTCGGGGTGGTGCACCTCAAGATCCGTCGTGAAGGCACGCGGTGGCGTGCCGCCCGACTCGGTGTGCTTCCACACCGTCTGCCACGACTCGACCAGCGCCTGCGGCAGCGGGCCGCGTGCCTCCAGCCGTAGCGCCTGACCGGCGGGAACGCGTACGGCCACCATGCCCTCCGGCAGCCGCGGCACCGTGCGCACACCCGTGCCGACGATCTGCGTGAAGGCCCCGTGATGGTCGCTCTCGTAGTCGGTGAGCACCGCGTACAGGTTCTCGTCCACGCGGCCGGGCACGTGCGCGAAGGCGCCGGGCGCCCCGGCCCGCTGCCACAGAGCGGGCAGTTTGGCCCGCGCCGGATCCATCTCGTCGGCGTTGGTGGTGCGTACGGCGAAACCGACAACCACCAGTTCGGCCCGTTCGGTGACGTTCACAGACCCTCCCTCCCCCAAAAGTGTCCCGGCCGATCATAAGCCCCCCAGAAACGGGGAAATGCCTTGTTGACCTGTCAGCACATAAGATGGATGAACGTGAGATTTCTCAACGACCTCGAGCCACATTACGACCTGACCTATAGCGACGTGTTCATGGTCCCGTCGCGTTCCGCGGTCGGCTCCCGGCTCGCCGTCGATCTTTCGACGAACGACGGCACGGGCACCACCATCCCGATCGTCGTGGCCAACATGACGGCAGTCGCCGGGCGGCGCATGGCCGAGACCGTCGCGCGGCGCGGCGGCATCACCGTGATCCCGCAGGACATTCCGCTCGACGTCGTGGCGGAGGTCGTCGACTGGGTCAAGAAGCGCGACCTCGTCCACGACACGCCCCTCACCCTGACCCCGCACGACACCGTCGGCGAGGCCCTGCAACTGCTGCCCAAGCGGGCGCACAACGCGATCATCGTGGTCGACTGGGAGAACCGCCCCGTCGGCGTCGTCACCGAGGCCGACTGCCGCGACGTGGACATGTTCACGCAACTCTCCCACGTCATGTCGAGCGAGCTGCTCACGCTGCCCGCCGGGCTCGACCCGCGCACCGCCTTCGACCGCCTGCACGAGGGCCGGCACCGGCTGGCGCCCATCGTGGACGGCGAAGGGCGGCTCGTCGGCATCCTCACCCGCACGGGCGCCCTGCGCGCCACCCTCTACCAGCCGGCCGTGGACGCCGGGGGCAAGCTGCGCATCGCCGCCGCCGTCGGCGTGAACGGCGACGTCGCCGCCAAGGCCAAGGAACTGCTGGAGGCCGGGATCGACTGCCTGGTCGTCGACACCGCGCACGGCCACCAGGACAAGATGGTCGCCGCGCTGCGCGCCGTCAGGGCCCTCGACCCCGGCGTGCCCGTCGCCGCAGGCAACGTCGTCACCGCCGACGGCGTGCGCGACCTGGTGGACGCCGGAGCCGACATCCTCAAGGTCGGCGTCGGGCCAGGCGCCATGTGCACCACCCGGATGATGACCGGCGTCGGCCGGCCGCAGTTCTCCGCCGTGCTGGAGTGCGCCGCCGAGGCCCGCCGCCTGGGACGGCACGTGTGGGCCGACGGCGGCGTGCGCCACCCGCGTGACGTGGCGCTGGCCCTGGCCGCCGGGGCGTCGAACGTGATGATCGGGTCGTGGTTCGCGGGGACGTACGAGTCGCCCGGCGACACCCACCACGACGCGAACGGGCGGGCGTACAAGGAGAACTACGGCATGGCCTCCGCGCGGGCCGTGCGGCTGCGGACGGCCGAGGACTCCGCGTTCGACCGGGCCAGGAAGGCGCTGTTCGAAGAGGGCATCTCGACGTCCAGGATGTACCTCGATCCGAAGCGGCCCAGTGTGGAGGACCAGATCGACGCCATCGTGGCCGGGCTGCGGTCGTCGTGCACGTACGCGGGGGCCTCGACCCTGGAGGAGTTCCACGCCAAGGCCGTCGTGGGGATCCAGAGCGGGTCGGGGTACGCGGAGGGCATGCCACTGCACCAGAGCTGGTGAGGGGGCGCCTCCTGCGCCGGTGATTCTTGCACCGGTGATTCTTGCGCCGGTGATTCTTGCGTCGGCGCCTCCTGCGCCGGTGACTCCCTACGTCTGGGTTCTGCGCCAGCCGCCCGCCGCGTTGATGCCGCCGTCCACGTGCAGCGTCGTGCCGGTCACGAACCTGGCCAGGTCACCGGCCAGGAACACGGCCGCCGCGGCGGCGTCGCAGGGCTCGCCCAGGTGGCCGAGCGGCGGCACGCGTACCGGCTCGTAGGGCAGCGGGCGGGCCAGCATGCGCTCGCGCACGCCCCCCTCGCCCTCGGTCGGGATCGCATCGGGGGCGATGGCGTTCACCCTGACGCCCCTGGGCGCCAGCTCCAGCGCCAGCGACTTCGTCAGGCTCTCCACGGCCGCCTTCATGGCCGCGTACACGGCGAAACCGGGCGCGGCCTGATGGGCCTCGCTCGACGTCACGTTGATGATCGACGCGCCCGGGAGCATCAACGGCAGCAAAGCCCGGATCATGCCGGTGACCTGCGTGAAGTTCTCCTCGATGAGGATCTGCTCGCCGCGCGCCGAGGTGTCGGCGAACCCGGCGTGAAAGGTGCCGCCCGCGTTGTTGACCAGCACGTCCACCCGGCCCCACCGCTCGCGTACGGCCTGGGCGAAGACCTCCACCGCCACGTGGTCGCGCACGTCGAGCGTCATCGCCAGCTCGCCGTCGGGCTTGTCGCGGTCGCAGACCGCGACGTGCGCGCCGAACGCGGCGAACGCCTCCGCGATGGCCAGGCCGAGGCCTCTGGCAGCCCCGGTGACGACGGCCACGCGGCCGGTGAGCAGGAACGCGTCGGGAGAAAGGGCGGCCATGAACGTTGACGATATCCCGAGCGCATAGAGTCGTCGGGTCCATTCTCTTCGAGAACAACCGTCAACAGGAGCACTTTCGTGGCACTCCAGAAGCCCGAGATCGATTTTCCGGGCGGCGAACCGCCCAAGGACCTCGAGATCGAGGACCTGACCGTCGGCGACGGCGACGAGGCCAAGCCCGGCCAGAACGTGCGCGTCCACTACGTGGGCGTGTCCTTCTCGACCGGGGAGGAGTTCGACGCGTCGTGGAACCGCGGCCAGCCGTTCGAGTTCCCACTGGGCGCCGGGCGCGTCATCGGGGGCTGGGACCAGGGCGTGGCGGGCATGAAGGTCGGCGGCCGGCGCAAGCTGGTCATCCCGCCGCACCTCGGCTACGGCACCCGTGGCGCCCCTCCGCGCATCAAGCCGAACGAGACGCTCATCTTCGTCGTCGACCTGCTCGGCGTGAGCTGACGTTCCCGCGGTGAGGCGCCGGCGCATGGCGGCCCGGCGCCTTCCCGCGCCCCTCGCGCGCCCTTTCCGTGTCGCTCGCGCGCCCTTCGCGCACCCCTCGCGCGCCCTTCGCGCACCCCTCGCGCGCCCTTCGCGCACCCCTCGCGCACCCCTCGCGCGCCCTTCGCGCACCCCTCGCGCGCCCTTCCCGTGTCGCTCGCGCGCCCTTCCCCTGTTGCTCGCGCGCCCTTCGCGCGCCCTTCGTGTCCTTCCCCCGTGCCTTGCCGCGCCCCTCGGCACACGGGCGGATATCGGTCTTCTTCCGCTCATCGACACACGGGTCAATTTCAAGTGGGGAAATGTCGTCGGCTTGAGGCACGATAGGCGTGTGCTTCTGATCGACGTGGTCCGGGTGTCCGAGGCGGTGACGCGCACGTCCGCGAGGCTCGGCAAGGTGGGTCACCTGGCGGAGCTGCTGGGCCGGGTCGGGCCCGAAGAGGCGGAGATCGCGATCTCCTACCTGTCGGGCGAGCTGCCGCAGCGGCAGGTCGGCGTGGGCTGGCGCACGCTGGAGGACATCCCGCAGCCCAAGCTCGCCGCCACCGCCACGCTCACCGACGCCGACCGGCTGCTGAGCCGGATCAAGGCCGTGTCGGGCCCTGGCTCGCAGGCGGCGCGCAAGGCGCTGGTGGCCGAGCTGTTCGCGGGGCTGACCAGCCAGGAGCAGCAGTTCATGCGGCGGCTGCTGCACGGCGAGCTGCGCCAGGGCGCGCTCGACGGCGTCATGATCGAGGCCGTCGCCAAGGCCTCCGGCGCGCCGTCGGCCGACGTGCGCCGCGCGCTGACGCTGCGCGGCTGGCTTCCGGCCGTGGGCGCCGCGGCGCTGAGCGGCGGGGTGCCCGCGCTGCACGCGTTCCGGCTGGAGGTCGGGCGGGCGGTCGCGCCCATGCTGGCGGGCAGCGCGCCGAACGTGGCCGCGGCCCTGGAGAAGGCGGGCGCGCCTGCGGCGCTGGAGTGGAAGCTCGACGGCGTACGCGTCCAGGCTCACCGATCGGGCACCGAGGTGCGCGTCTTCACCCGCACGCTCGACGACATCACGCCGCAGGTGCCTGAATTGGTCGAGGCGGTGCTGGAGATGCCGTCCGCCGACCTCGTCCTCGACGGCGAGGTGATCGCGCTGCGCCCCGACGGGCGGCCGCACCCGTTCCAGGTGACCGCCGGCCGTGTCTCCAGCAAGACGAACGTGGCCGCGCTGCGCGAGCAGACGCCGCTGAGCGTGTTCTTCTTCGACGCCCTGCGCGTGGACGGCGCCGACCTGCTCGACCTGCCCTACGCCCAGCGCCAGGAGGCCCTGGCCCGCACGGTTCCGCAGGGCCTGTTGACGCCGCGGCTGGTGAGCGGCGACGTCGCCGAGGCGGAGAAGTTCTTCATCGACGTCGTCAAGGCCGGGCACGAGGGCCTGGTGGTCAAGTCGCTGGCCTCGCCCTACGCGGCTGGGCGGCGCGGGGCGGGCTGGATCAAGGTGAAGCCCCGTCACACGCTCGACCTGGTGGTCCTGGCCGCCGAGTGGGGCCACGGCAGGCGCGAGGGCAAGCTGTCCAACCTGCACCTGGGGGCGCGCGACCCGGAGGGCGGGTTCGTGATGCTGGGCAAGACGTTCAAGGGGCTGACGGACGAGCTGCTGGCCTGGCAGACCCAGCGCTTCCTGGAGCTGGCCGAGGGGCCGACCGACGAGTGGACGGTGCGGCTGCGGCCCGAGCTGGTCGTGGAGATCGCCTTCGACGGGGTGCAGCGCTCGCCGCGTTACCCGGGGGGCATGGCGCTGCGCTTCGCCCGGGTGCTGCGATACCGGCCGGACAAGCGGGTCGAGGACGCCGACACCGTCGAGACCGTGCGTTCCCTGATGCTCTGATCCTTTTGGTGTTCTCCGGAAACCTGAAGATCCACGGCGTACGCTCGGCTTGGTGGCACCCTTTGCGGCTTAAGTGAGATATTTCACTGGACGTCCCATTAAGTTGCCTTTACCTGCTCTTTGTCGCATATGTTCGTGCCCATCGCGCGGGATCCCCCACCCCGCGCCAGGATCGGCCGCCGCATGCCCCCACTCCCCACGGACCCGGCCTTTCCCCGTCCTTTCCCCTATCTAGGACCGTGGTTTACCTTGGGTCAGCACACCCGCAAGCCGTCTCCCCAGGACCCTCGCGAGCCGTCCGGCTCCCAGCGCAAGGCCACCTCGAACCCCAGCCCGCAGCGCAAGGCCACCTCGAACCCCAGCCCGCAGCGTAAGGCCACCTCGAACCCCAGCCCGCAGCGTAAGGCCACCTCGAACCCCAGCTCACAGCGCAAGACCACCTCGAACCGGCGCCGCTGGACCACCGTCGCCGCCGGCGCGGCCGTCGTCGCCGCCGCCTCCACCACCGCCTGGGCCGCCATCGGCAACGACTCCCCCGCCCGGACGACGGCCTCCACTCCGAAGCCCTCCTCGTCCCCCGTCCCCGAGGCCCCCAAGGCTCCTGCCGCTGCGGCGGCCCGGCAGCCTTCCTCGCAGCCGAGCCCGTCCACCACGAAGCAGCCCAGATCCCCGCAGCCCTCCCCGGCCACCGCGGCCCCATCCCACCGGACCTCGGACTCTTCCCCCGAGACCTCGCAGCCTTCCCCCCAGGCTTCGAAGGAGGCCGCGCATCAGGCCGAGTCCAAGGTCCGGACGGAGACCGCCAAGACAGAGGCCACAAAGGCGCCAAAGTTCCGCGTCCTGTCCGCCGGAAGCTGCGGCGCCTCCTACTACGGCGAGCCCCAGATGACCGCCAGCGGCGAACGCTTCAACCCCTCCGCCATGACCGCCGCCCACAAGACCCTCCCTCTGGGCAGCAAGGTCCGCGTCACCAACTCGGACAACGGCGAGTCCGTCACGGTCCGCATCAACGACCGCGGCCCCTACATCGGCGGACGCTGCCTCGACCTGTCCAAAGCCGCCTTCGCCGCCATCGGGAACATCAACTCCGGAGTGATGCGGGTCAAGTACGAGGTGCTCGGCCGCCGCTAGCGGAAAGCGCCCGCGAATTACCCCTCTGCGGCCCGCAGGTCACTTCACCAGGCGAATTGTCATCGGGTAACGGAAATTGCCCTCCGACAACGCCGAGACGCCGCCGACGATCGACAGGATTAGGGCCGCGACCCAGATGAACGGCACCAGCACGATCCCGACCACGGTCAGCGGCAGCAATATCGAAGCGCCGACGACCGTGATCTGGAAGTTCAGCGCCTCCAGCGCGTGCTTGCGAATGTAAGGCGAGGTCTTCCCGCCGGTGAGCAGCAGGAGCAGCGGGCCGAGGATCGGGAAACCGACGATCGGCAGCGCGTGCGCGAGAGCTCCGCCGAGGCGCTCGTTGCTCTCCGCCATCCCCGCCGGAGCCGCCGGATGCGAAAGCGCGGCGGCCCTGGGCACGGCCTGCTGGCCGTAAAGCTCGTTCATGATGGGCACGAGGTCGCCGTGCGTGCGCGCCGTCATGGCACGCTCCAGGCGGTCGTCGAATTCGAGCTTGTCGAAGCGGCCTTCCGCGTATGCGGCTTTGACGTGCTCGACCACGTTCTCTCGGTCCTGGTTGGTGACGCGCAGATGAGCTGGCGGCACCTGTCCCGGCCCAGGGGTTTTCGGTACCCCAGCCATAATCGCCATGCCTCTCCTCAGAGAATCGAACGGTCTCCTCACATACTGCGTCCTGCTTGCCCGGGGTGCCATCGGGAGAATCCCGGATTCGTCCCCTAGATCATCCCCGACGCGGCGGCTCCAGACGGTATAAAAAGGATTCATGAGATGGCGAGACCGCTACGGCATTCGTCGACTGCGCGGCAGAAAGATCGCGAAGTTCGACCGCGAGGCGACTGACGCCGACATCGAGGCGCTCATCGCCTTCGCCCGTTCGCGGCGCGGTGTCGAGTTCTACGTCGAGCCGGAGACGTTCGCCACCGACACGACCGCCGTGGCGGTGGCCGACGACGGCGAGTGGACCAGGCGAAGGGTCGGCTCGCCCGCTGTGATCCACAAGGTCGCCCGTGATCTTGCCTTGCCTGTGTACGACGTTCAGCTCACCGGGTACCCGCAGCGGATGCGTGCGTACAACGAGCGTCGCAGGAAGGAAGAAGGCAACCTCTGACGCCCCTCCCCTGGCCCGCGCGCGCGGCGCTCGGGCCAGGTCGATCTCTCGTCACATCAGGGTGCGGGCGTACGCGGCGTTGGTGTAGTCGCGCCACTCGACGATCCGGCCGTCGCGCAGCCGGTAGACCGCCATGTTCCTGATCGGGGCGAGCGGGCGGCCGGGCAGGGCGAGCCCGTGGATCTGTTCCGCGATGACGACGTCGCCGTTCACCGCCTGGTGGAGGGTGGTGAACTCGACGCGTTCCATGGCGGAGAAGACCCCGGCCCACATGCTGATCACCTGGTCACGGCCCCTGATCTCGCGGTCGCCGTAGTTCTCGAACACGATGTCCGGGTCGAGGTAGGGGGTGAGCCTGGTGGCGTTCATGGTGGCGAAGAGGCTGACGAACTCCTTGACGACGGCGCCGTTGTCGATGGTGGTCTGGGTGTCGCTCATGGTTGTCGCTCCTGTCCTGTGCAAAGAAATCAACTGCGAGGGGATCGGCTCCGAGGGGGATCGGCCCGGGGAATCGGCTCCGGGGAATCGGCTCCGGGGAATCGGCTCCGGGGAATCGGCTCCGAGCGGGGATCAGCATCGGGAAGATCAGCTCCAAGCGGGGATCAGCATCGGAGGATCAGCGCAGCTTGCGGAAGGTCTCCCTGATGTCCTGGGTGAAGGCCTCAGGGTTCTCGTAGTGCACGAAGTGGCCGCCCTTCATGTGGGCGTTGACGTTGATCACGTTGAACGAGCCGCGCGTCGGGCCGTTCTCGAAGGCGGCGATCCGCTCCTCCACGGTGTTCACCCCGGGCGGGTAGGCGTCGCCCAGCAGGAAGGTGAAGCCGGCCGGCGGCTCGACGACGGGCTGGCGGTCGTGCGAGGGCACCCACGGGTAGCGCACCGCGTTGCGGTACATCCGGATCGACGAGCCGATGGCCTGGTTCACCCAGAAGGCGGTGGCCTCGGCGAGGATGAAGTCGCGCGGGAAGTTCGCCGCGAAGTCGCCCCGCTTGTCACTCCACTTCTTCCAGCGCCGCAGGAGCCAGGCGAGCATGCCGATGGGCGAGTCGTTCAGGCCGTGGGTGAGGGTCGATCCGTCGAGCATGTGCACCGCCACGTGCGAGACGTACGTGCTGACCAGGTTCTCCAAGCCGGCCCGCAGCTCGGGAGTGGCGTCCTCGGGGATCTTCGCGCCGTCGGTCAGGTCCCAGAACCGCTCGTTGGCGAACTGCCCCGGCGGCAGGTCGTGACCGAAGTGCAGGCCGATGATGCTGTCCGCGTACTTGTGGCCGAGCGCGCTGGTGACGAGGGCGCCGTAGTCGGAGCCCGCGGCGGCGTATCTCTCGTGACCCAGCACGTCCTTCATCAGCTTGTGCATGATGTCGGCGATCTTCCAGTAGTTGAGATCACCCCTGCCGACGGGGGTTGACCAGGCGAAGCCGGGCAGGTCGGGGATGATGACGTCGAACGAGTCCGCCGGGTCGCCGCCGTGCGCGGCGGGGTCCGTGAGCGGGCCGATCAGCGGCAGGCTGAACCCGCTCGACCACGGCCAGCCCGACAGCACCACGAGCGGCACCGGGTTCGGCCCCTTGCCGGGCACGCGATAGTAGTGCACGGGCGTGCCGTCGATCTCCACCTTGTACTGGTCGTGGGCGTTCAGCCGCTGCTCCTGGGCCCGCCAGTCGAACCCGTCCGCCCAGTACTCGACGAGCGGTTTGAGGTAGGCGGTACTGATTCCGTAGTACTCCTCCTCGTTGTCCAGGTCGTCGAAGAAGCGGGTCCTCCTCAGGCGATCCCTGAGGTCGTCCAGGGCCTCCTGGGGCACGTCGATCTTGTACGGTTCCGGCTTGTTCGCGCTGTTCATGGCATTACTGCTTTCGTCCGTGTGGTGGTGGTCGTGGTCAGTAGGTGAAGTCGAGGCGGACCCGGGTCTGCCTGAGCTCGGCGATGCGCCACGAGCCGCCCGCCTTGACGAAGCGGGCGTGGTAGTGGCCGAAGCCGTGCATGGACCTGAACGGGATGTCCTCGGACGTGGGGGCGTCGTCAGGCCTGCTGACGATGTCCTCCATGGCCCAGACGCCGTGGGCTTCGGTGGCGGAGCCGACGTCGATCTCGTCGGAGAACAGGTGGTGGACCAGAGTCACGCCGGGGCCGCCGCTGGCGCCGACCGTGGCGGCGATCGCGTCCTTGCCCTCCATGCGGAGCCAGACTGATCCGTCCGGTTTGAGGGGGGTGAAGGTGCCGTCCGGGGTGAACAGGTTCGCCAGGTCCTGCCAGCGCTGGTGGTCGGCGTATCGGACGTAGCGGGCCATCAGACGACGTAGCTCTTCGATTGTGGTCAGACGCTCGACGGCATCCATGTGGATTATCCCTTTCAGTGCCATGGAGAGGGTGTCTCGCCCGGTTCTGGACCCCACGGTCCACTCATCTTGCGACTCTAAAAATGGACTCGCAAGTCCAGAACCGCGCGGTGTGGTGAAAGATGTGCCGCAGGTCACCCGTGGACGCCGTCACAAGGATCGGCTCACCGGCATCTTTCCGACGTCGTCGTCAACAACGCGGGTACGGCCTGGGCGGCGCCGTGGAGGAACTGACGGAACGCGTCATGCGTGGCGAGGGTAGTGGCCACATCATCCAGATCTCGTCGGTCGGGGGTGTTTCCGCGGCGATGCTCATGGGCGGGTAAAAAGCGTCCAAGTGGGCCATGGAAGGGCTGAGCGAAGCCCTCGCATAGAAAGTCGGTGGCTTCGGTGTCAAGGTGACCCTGTCGGGGGCGGCGGCGGTGAACTGACCAAGGCGTGCTGACAAGGGGCGGGGAGGTGTGGCAGGGCGGCAATCCAGGTGAGGGGCGGGCCGAGGGCGGGAGGTCGGCCCGCTTGCCTCGGCTCCGGAGCCGGCCCGCTCGTCCGGCCGTTACTCGAGGGGTGGGGGCGGGTCCTCCTCGTCGAGGAGGTCGATCAAGGGGAGTAGCCAGACGGCGCAGGCCGGGCCCATGGTTTCGTCCAGCTCGGCCGGGGTGGGGAGGCGGCCCTGGAGGATGGTGGGGTTGAGCAGGTTCTGGAGGGCGTGCATGAGGAGGTTGGCCATCGAGTAGCCGGGGTCGACCGTCAGGGCGCGTTCGAGGGCGATGGTGGCCTGGACGCTGTTGCCCGCCCGCCAGGCCGCCATCGCCAGCAGGGACGCGACCGGCGGCGTGAAGCGGGGCTCCAGTCTGCGGGTCAGGTCTTTCCAGAGGAGGGAGTGGGAGTCGTTCATCAGGGTCCATGCCTCGTCGCGGACTCTCATGATCGTCAGGTCCAGGCCGAGTCTTGCCGCCTCCGCGTCGTTGAGGCGGCCGCCGTCGGAGTGGGTCTCCAGCGCCGACCGGACTCTGATCAGGGCCTCGGACACGAACTGTTCGGCGAAGGTGTTCAGGTCGGGGGCGGCCATGAGCCGGGCCTGGAAGTCCGCGATGGCCGCTGACGTGGCTCGGCGCATCGCCATCCGCACGGGGCCGGTGATCGGAGCCAGTGTGCGCTCAAGGGCCTCGCGATTGGGGAGGGCCACGAGGCCGCGTACCGTGGCCTCGGCCGCGATCTGGCTGGAGGACAGGTCGTACGGGGTGCCGTCCGCTGGGCAGCAGGCGGGCAGGTCGCAGACGTACGACCAGTAGCGGCCCTCATGGGCGCGCAGGGCCTCGCTTACGTGGACGCCGTCCATGCGTGCCAGCCGTCTGGCCTCGTCGACCGCCGGGGTGACCAGGTCTCCCGGGCCGTAGCCGACGATGACGATCTCCGTGATGCCCTCGCGGCCGAACAGGGGTGACATCGGGTCGAGTGTGCCCGGCGGGAAGGGGAGGCCCCATCTGGCCACCATCGTCGCCTGGCCTCGCGACAGGCCTATGACGATGAGGCTGGTGGTGGGGTGGAAGCCGACGAGGTAGGGGACGGCGGCCAGGACGTCGGTGGGGCTGGACAGGGTTAGGCAGGGCTCCGGGGTGAAGGAGGGAGCCAGATCGGTGGGGGCCAGGTTGGTGGGACTCAGGTCGGTGGGGCTCAGGTCGGTGGGGCTCAAGTCGGTGGTGGGCAGGGGTGCTGGGGTGGCACGTTCCTGCTGGTCCTGCCGACCCAGATGGGAGGGTGAGGGGGTGGGGCGGTTGCTCGTCATGGGTCCACAGGGTGCCGGGTTTTGAAGGGGCGAAATGGGACTGCGCCCGGTTCTGTGGATAACGGGGAGGTGGGGGTGGGTGGCTGTGGATAACCGACTCGGAATGGTGGGGCCCGGCGGGTGGCTGGGTTGGTGGAGGGACGGGTTCGTGGAGGGACGGGTTCGTGGAGGGACGGCCCGGCGGGTGGCTGGACCGGCTGGGTTGGTGGAGGGCTGAGCCGATGGAGGGCTGGGTCGGCCGGGGTGGTTGGAAGTGTGCGGGCGCCGGTGACGACAACGCCGGCGCCCGGGGCGGTCAGGTGATCGGCTGGCCGGCCTGCTTCATCACCACGGCACCGGCCCCTCAGCGCTGAAGAATCCCGCGGTGGGTCCGTCCCCGTCGAGTGTGGCCAGCCGCACCAGCACCGTGGCTCCCTGGGCGGGGGTGAGGAAGCCGCTGTGGTTGTTGATGTCCGTCGCGACGTAGCCGGGAGCGGCCGCGTTGACCAGGATGCCGTCCTTGCGCAGTTCGTTGGCGTACTGCACCGTCAGGGCGTTCAGCGCGGTCTTGGAAGGCGAGTACGCCGCCGACGTCGGCAGGTCCGTCAGGGGGCCGTTCGGGTCGGCGGCGATGGTCAGGGAGCCGCCGCCGCTGCTGACGTTGACGATGCGGGGCGACGGCGAGCGCCGCAGCAGCGGGAGCATGGCGTTGGTCAGGGCGATCACGCCGAAGACGTTGGTCTCGAACACCGTGCGCACCATGTCGAGGTTCACGGTGCTGGGGATCTGGTCTACGGCGTCCTTGGGGGAGACCTGGCCTGAGCCGGTGATGCCGGCGTTGTTGATCAACACGTCGAGGTGGCCGAAGCGCTGGTCGATCCAGGTGGCGGCTTGGTCGATGGTGGACTGGTCGGTCACGTCCAGGGTGAGCGCGTGGGCGTCGCCGCCCGCCGCGCGTATGGACGTTGCCGCTTCCGCACCGCGCTGCGGGTCTCTGGCACCGATCAGGACCGTCATGCCCAGGGCGGCGAGCTGGGCTGCGGCGGCGCGGCCGATTCCCTTGTTCGCGCCGGTGATCAAGGCCACCTTCTGGGGTGTGCTGTGCTCGTTCATGATCAAACTCCTGTTAGGGGGATGGTTCGTCTTTCCCGGGACGAGACAGCCCCTCCGGTCTGTGACATCACGACATGGCGGCGGGCGGCGGGCGGCGGCGGCGGCACCATGTCACAGAAGGTGCTGGCTGTCTCGTCTCGGTGGTGGAGACAGAGATGCGGGCCGGGAGGGTGATGGTCGTGAGGGTGTGTGCGGAGAGTGGCGGGGCGGCAGGGTGACGCGGGCCGAGGAGTTCGAGGAGTTGCGGCCGCTGCTGTTCTCGATCGCCTACCGGATCCTGGGCAGCGTGAGCGAGGCCGAGGACGCGGTGCAGGAGACCTGGCTGCGGTACGCGGCCTCAGCGACGGAGCCGGTGTCGGCCAAGGCGTTCCTGGCGGCCACGGTGTCCCGGATCGCGATCGACGTGCTGCGTTCCGCCCGGATGCGGCGGGAGGAGTATGCCGGGGAGTGGTTCCCCGAGCCGCTGCTGTCCGACCCGTACGAGGATCCGGAACGCTCGGCGGAGCTGGCCGACTCGGTGTCGATGGCGGCCCTGTTGCTGCTGGAGCGGCTCAGCCCGCTCGAACGGGCGGTCTTCGTGCTGCGGGAGGTGTTCGGCTTCGGGTTCGGTGAGGTGGCGTCGGCGGTGGGGCGCTCGGAGGCGGCGTGCCGGCAGCTCGCCGTGCGGGCGCGCAGGCACATGGATGCGGGACGTGCCCGGTTCGAGGCGGATCGGCGGGAACGTGCGGAGCTCGCCGAACGGTTCTTCGACGCCTTCCGGAAGGGGGATGTGGAGGGGTTGAGGAAGCTGCTGGCCGCTGACGTGCAGATGGTCGGTGACAGTGGGGGTAAGGCGCCGTTGTGGGGCAAGGGGGTCCTCGGGGCTGAGAGTGTGGCTCGGACGCTGGCCGCGCTCGTGGTGCCGTTCGTGCGGATCGGTGGTGTCGTGGAGCCGCGTGAGATGAACGGTCAGCCTGGGGCGATCTTCCGTGATCGGGATGGCAGGGTTGTCAACATCTTGGCGCTCGACATCCTGGGCGGGCAGGTTCAGGCGATTCGGGCGGTGATCAACCCCGACAAGCTCGGGCATCTGGGCCCGGTTGGGGATGCGTGGGGGGTGGTTCGGGAGGCGAACCGGGCTCGCCGCCGCGATGGGGGTGGGGCGACGGCCGGCGAAGTGCCACGTGTCGAGGACTGACCGCTGATCGGGACGAGCTAAGGGAGACGCGGCGGTGGGGTGGCGGGCTGGTGCGGGTTCTCACCGCAGCTGTGCGGGCCGCCCGTCCGCACCCGTCCCACCACCAGGAGCCACCCGCTCACGTACGAGCATCGCCGCCCCCGCCACCGCCGCCGGCATCGCGATGACGGCGATGAAGGGCACCAGGAAGAGCAGGAAGACCGCCACCCCGAACCCCAGAGCACTGGCCTTGTTGGCGCGCAGCAGCGCGAAGCGTTGCTTGCGGGCCATGCCGCGCCGTTCGAGAGCGAGCGTGGTGAGCTCTACTGTCAGGAAAAATCCGGACACGAGGGCGCCCAGGACCGGCACCACCGTCTGCCCCACCACCGGCACGAACCCCAGGAAGAACAGCGGAATGGTGAACAGCAGCACGTAGAAGAGCGTCACCAGGCTGTCGCGGATGGAGCGCGGCAACGTCCGCCACCACGGCTGCTCGTGCTCCGTCTCCAGCACGTCCACCGCCGCCGACAGCTTCTCGTAGAACGGCTCCCCGATGGCCAGCGTGAGCGCCGCGAACGTCAGCACGGCCAGCACCACTCCCCCGCCGAACAGGGCGATGCCCACGAGGGTCCTGAACAGCTCCCGCCAGCTCCACGAGTCGGCGAACGGCGTCAGGAACTCGGCCACGCCCATCGCGTTCGTCCCGAGGTAGATGAGCACCCCGGCGTAGAGCGCGAACGCGATCAACGCCGGGATCAGCCCGAACAGCCACCACCGGCCGTTCCTGGCGACCCAGCCGAACCCTTGCAGGAAGAAGCCGACACCGGCCGTGAAGTCGCGCACTGATCGCATGCCCGGCAGGCTAGCGCCAGAACGACGTGACCGCGTAGCCCAGCTCGGCGAACAGGTCGCGGACGAGCGGCAGGGAGATGCCGAGCACGTTGCCGTGGTCGCCCTCGATGCCCTCGA
Source organism: Nonomuraea sp. PA05 (assembly GCF_008086045.1). Lineage (GTDB taxonomy): Bacteria > Actinomycetota > Actinomycetes > Streptosporangiales > Streptosporangiaceae > Nonomuraea > Nonomuraea monospora. The sequence continues at coordinate 110,060 of NZ_VSEY01000043.1, forward strand.
CGAACCAGCCGCCGCGCCCCTCGATGCTGAACGCGCCGGCCAGGCCGAGCGGCTCGTCGGTGGCGGCGTAGGCGGCGATCTCCTCCTCGGAGGGCTGGCCGAAGCGCACGACGGTGGTGGCGACCTCGGCCACCTGGCGGCCGGCCGCCACGTCGATGAGGCAGTGGCCGGTGACGAGGCGGCCCGTGCGGCCCCGCATGAGGCGCCAGCGCTCGATCACCTCCTCGCGGGTGGCGGGCTTGCCGTACGGGCGCCCGTCGAGCTCGAGGATCGAGTCGCAGCCGATGACCAGCCCCTCTTCGAGCCCGCCCGCGACCTTCTCCGCCTTGGCCGTGGCCAGCACCTTGCTGAGCGCTGCCGGCGAGTGGGCCGAGTAGGTGTCCTCGTCGACCCCGCTGACGATCACCTTCGGGTCGAGACCCGCGTTGCGCAGAAGGGCGAGGCGGGCGGGGGAAGCAGAGGCCAAGACGATCACTGGCCTAGCCTACCGGTCACCAGTCGGGGTTCGACCTGCCCGGGGCCACCTCCCGCTCGCTGCGGAGCGGATCGTGGTAGGGGTCGTAAGGGCCAGCCTGCCGTGGCACCGCCGCACCGCCGAAGATGCTGCCCAGCAGGCTGCCGAGCAGTTCGCCGAGCCCGCCGGGGATGGCGGACTCCTCGCGGTTGAGGTCGTCGGCCACGGCGTCGGCGTCCATGTCGCGGCTGGCGGCCCGGCTGGCCAGCAGCGACATGATCATCGGTGCGATCAGCGGCAGCAGCTTCATGAGGGTCGCGGAGTTCACCCCGGCGAGCTGCGAGAGCCGCACCGCCGCCTGCTCCGTGCCCTGCCCGCCCAGGACGTGGCCGAGGATGCTGTGCCCGTCGCGGGTCAGCGAGGCCACGTCGCCGTTGAACGGGTCGGCGTCCATGTGGTCGTCCAGCGCTCCGCGCAGGGCGTCGGCGCCGTCGGGATGGTTGGCGTTGCGGGCCATGCCGCCGACGATGGTGCCGGACACGGCCTCGATGACCTTGCGGGCGGTCAGCGCGTCCGTGCCGAGCATGCCGGCGATCTGCTCCACTCCTTGGTCTCCGAGTCCGGCGAGAAGCTCGTCATTCAGTGTCACGACGGTCCCCCGATCAGTCTGTCTCGGGAAAGCTGCCCTCGCCGGGCTCGTACCAACGTCCGATTTGTCCTAATTCTCGGAAAAGTGCGCCGGGACCGGAGCGGCGGACGGACGGTCGTCGGCCTGCCTGGGGAGCCCGGCGGCGGTGTACGCGCCGATCTCGTCCAGCGTCTCGTGCTCCAGCAGGGCCTCCACGATCGCGTCCAGCTTGTCGCGGTTCTCGGTGAGGATGCGGACGGCGCGCTCGTAGCACTCGTCCACGATCCGCCGGGCCTCCTCGTCCACCATGGCGAGCGTGACGGGCGAGGCCTGCGGCGGCTGGCCGTCGTTGGGCAGGATGGTCAGCGGGCCGACCTTCTCCGACATGCCCCACCGGCCCACCATGCCGCGCGCGATCATGGTGACCTGCTCCAGGTCGTTCTCCGCGCCGGTGGTGATGACGCCGTACACGACCTGCTCGGCCGCCATGCCGCCGAGCGCGCCGGTGATCCGCCCGCGCAGGTACTGCTCGTCGTAGGCGTACCGGTCGGTGTCGGGCGTGGAGAGCGTGACGCCCAGCGCCCGGCCGCGCGGGATGATCGAGATCTTGCGTACGGGGTCGGCGCCCGGCTGGAGCATGCCCAGCAGCGCGTGACCGGCCTCGTGGAAGGCCGTCCTGGTGCGCTCCTCCTCCGGCATGACGATGCTGCGCGCCGCGCCGAGCTGCAGCTTCTCCAGCGCGTCCGCGAAGTCGGACATCGTGACCTTCTCCTTGCCGCGCTTGGCGGCGAGCAGAGCGGCCTCGTTGACCAGGTTCGCCAGGTCGGCGCCGGTCATGCCGGGCGTGGTCTTGGCGAGCTGCTGCACGTCGACCAGGCCGTCGAGCGGCACGCCGCGGGTGTGCACGGCCAGGATCGCCGCGCGCCCGGCCGCGTCGGGCAGGCCCACCTGCACCGTACGGTCGAAGCGCCCGGGACGCAGCAGCGCCGGGTCGAGGATCTCGGGCCGGTTCGTGGCGCCGATGACGATCACGCCCTCGGCCCCGGAGAAGCCGTCCATCTCGGTGAGGATCTGGTTCAGCGTCTGCTCGCGCTCGTCGTGGCCGCCGATGCCGCCCGCGCCGCCCCTGGCCCGCCCGATGGCGTCGATCTCGTCGATGAACACGATCGACGGCGCCACCTTGCGCGCCTCCTCGAACAGGTCGCGAACGCGCGAGGCGCCCACGCCGACGATCATCTCGATGAACTCGGAGGCGCTGGCCGAGAAGTACGGCACCTTGGCCTCACCGGCGACCGCCCTGGCGAGCAGCGTCTTGCCGGTGCCGGGAGGGCCGGCCAGCAGCACGCCCTTGGGCAGCTTGGCGCCCAGCTTGCGGTACTTGCCGGGGTCCTTGAGGTAGTCGACGATCTCGACGAGCTCGTTCTCGACCTCGTCGATGCCCGCGACGTCCTCGAACGTGACGCGCACCTTGCCGGCCTCGACCGGCTTGGCCGCCTTCGACTTGCCGAGCCCGCCCAGGCCGCCGCCCATCATGCTGGCGCCGCGCCGCATGATCCAGATCCACAGGCCGGCCAGCAGCAGCACGGGGAGCAGCGACAGCAGGAGGTTGGAGAAGAAGCCCCGGGTGATGGGCTGCGAGGTGATCTCGACCTGCCCCGTGGCGAGCTGCTGATCGAGCTGGTCGGTGTTGGCGAAGGCCGGGATCTCGGTGGCGAACTTGGTGTACTGCTCGCCGCCCTCCGGGTTCTTCGCCGCCGTCCGCAGGTCGCCCTCGACCGACAGGCCCTGGGCGTAGATGTCCTTGACGTTCTTGGCGTTCACCTGCTTGGTGAACTCGGTGTACGAGATCGTCTCGACGGAGCCGCTGTCGACGAACGACGAGACGACGAAGAAGCCGGCGTAGACGATGAGCAGGGTGACGACGAAACGCCACCAGTTGATCTTGGGCTTGCCTCCGGGCGTGCCCGGCAGGCCCTCCGAGCGCCAGGGCGGCTTGCCCTTGCCCTTGTTCGGAGCCTGCGGCGGTCCAGAGCGTTCCACGGCGTCACTCCCCATTATCGCCGCATTCATGATCTTTCTAGCCTAGAACACGCACCCCTGAGGCCACGCGGCCGATGTCACGCCACTGCTTGCGCTGCGAGTCAGGCACTGTTACGAACGCAAGACCCGGTTTGCTTGTTCCCCCGTCCATGACCACGACGGCGGCCCGCGACGTGCGCTTGCCGTAGGTGACCCGGTAGACGAGCAGCCAGCCGCCCTTGGCGGGCTGCGAGGCCAGCCAGGTGATCCTGGAGCCCTTGGGGTGGTGGTTGAGCGTCCAGCGGGCGGCCAGCAGGGCCGTGTCGCGGGGCGACTTCTGCTCCATGATCGGCAGCGGGCAGGTGACGAACATCCCGCGCGGGCTGGCGCCGCGCTGCTTGGGCAGCACCTGCTTGGTGGTGAACGGCGCCGCCCCGTACGACTTCCACGGCCCCGGCAGCCTCGGCACCGCCAGGCCGGAGCGCGTGTCCTTGACGAAGCGCTTGCCGGGGGAGGGCAGGCGCATGCGCTTGACCGCGCGGGTCAGCCGGGGGACGCGCGGGTCGGCGTACAGGGCCTCCATGGCCGTGTAACCGGGCGCCAGCGAGGAGCCGGGAGTGGGCGTCGCCCGGGGAGCCGAGGACGACGCCGCAGCCGGGGTGGCGGGCGCCCCGGTGGCAGGCGCGTCCGTGGCGGAGGCGTTCGCTGAGGGCGCATCCGTGGCAGGCGCATCCGCGGCGGGGGCGTTCGCTGAGGGCGCACGGGCGGACGGCGCCGCGGCGGCGCCCGGGGAGGGGGGGGAGCGGGAGGGGGGTGGCGCGGTCGGCGGCGCGGTTGCCGGCCCCGCCACGACCTCGTCCGGCTCGGACGGGAGCACCACGACCACCGCCGCGGCGACGACCGCGGCGACGGCGGCGGCCAAGGCCAGCCCCCGGTACACCACCCGCATGCGCAGATCGCCTATGCGGGAGCGTTTGGGCGGAGAAGCCGGGATCGCGCGCCTTTCGGCCGTTATCACTCGGGAATCCTTGATCTCATCTTCCCCATGGAGCACGACGGGAGCGTACGACATATCCCGCCATTGCGCCCCGGAAGCTACCGAAGTGCAATCATGGCGTGGTGGAACAGGTTGAGCTGCGATTCGACCACGCCTCGCGAGCGGCCCAGACGCACACGAACCTCTCGGCGATCCGGCAGAGCTCCACCGGCCTCTGGGTGGCCGGCGACGAGACCGCCTCCTTCGAACATCTGACCTGGACCGGCGACCACTACGGCGACCAGCGCACCTTCATGCTGGCCGACTACATCGCCCTGCCCGCGGGCCCCGAGGACGAGGCCGACATCGAGGGCATGGCGCGGGCGAACGGCTACCTCTGGCTGGTCGGCTCGCACAGCCTGAAGCGCAGGAAGGTCAGGGCCAAGGACCCCGAGCGGGGCCCCGAGCGGCTGGCCACCCTGGTCAGGGAGGAGAACCGCTTCATCCTGGCCCGCCTCCCCCTCGACCCCGGCACCGAGGAGCCGCGCAAGGGCTCCGTGCTGTCGGGCGGCCAGAGCCTCACCGCGCATCTGCGGAACGATCCACATCTCGCGCCGTTCCTGGCCCTGCCGGGCAAGGACAACGGGCTCGACGTCGAGGGCATCGTGGTCACGCCGGACCGCATCTACCTCGGCCTGCGCGGGCCCGTCCTGCGGGGCTGGGCGGTGGTGCTGGAGCTGCGGGTCGAGGACGCGGGCAAGGGGCGGCTGCGGCTGAGCGAGCCGTACCGCAAGCACTTCCTGAACCTGAGCGGGCTCGGCGTGCGCGACATGTGCCCGGACGGGAACGCGCTGCTGCTCCTGGCGGGGCCGACCATGGACCTCGACGGCCCGGTGCGGGTGGTGCGCTGGCGGCCCGGCGGCAAGCGGCAGGGCATCGTCCCCGCCGACGAGCTGGAGACGGTGCTGGAGCTGCCGTACGGCGTGGGCTGCGACCATCCTGAGGGGCTGGCGCGGCTGTCGGACGGCAGGCTCATCGTGGTCTACGACAGCCCGTCACCCGCCAGGATCACCCCGGCGGGCGGCGTGATCGCGGACGTCTTCAGAATCGGGTGACGCGGCCCGCCAGCCAGGGCGCGTCGGCCACGAACGTGCACGACCCCGGCTCGATCTCGGTGAACCCCGCGTCACGCACCACGGGCAGCCCGGCCGCCACCATGGCGTCGAACTGCTCCTGCCCGGCCGCCGTCCGCACGGACACCGCCAGGCCGCGCTCCCGCCAGGCCGCCCGCTCCCGGGCGTCGCTGGCCCACCAGGCGAGCTGGGCGGCGTGCCCGGCCTGCGCCATGGCCTTGCCCGCCGACATCTCCAGCGCCGGGTTGGCCCAGAGCACCGGCACCCCGGCGGGCCCGGGCGCGGCGGTGCCGGTCGGTCCGGTGCCGGTCGGTCCAGTGCCGGTCGGTCCGGTGCCGGTCGGTCCAGTGCCGGTCGGTCCGGTGCCGGTCGGTCCAGTGCCGGTCGGTCCGGTGCCGGTCGGTCCAGTGCCGGTCGGTCCGGTGCCGGTCGGTTCGGTGTCGGTCAGCTCGGTGCCCGACACCTGGAGCCGGGCCAGGTCGCGCGGCCAGTCGTCGAGGGGCACGGGCGGGTGCACGCGCACCTCGGCGGTGCGGTGCTCGATCGTGCGGCCGGGCAGCGCGACGGCGCGGCGCCACTCGGCGCCCCGCGCCCGCCGCACGACCTTGCGGATCTTCCCGGTGGACTGCCAGGCGCGCAGCTCCTCGGCGAACTCTCCCGGGTCGTCCAGCAGGCTCAGCACGGCCATGGCGGCCGCTTCCAGCGCGTCGGTACGCTCGGGCGGCGCGGCTCGCTCGATCCGCACGACCAGGGGCAGGACATAAAGCTCGGCGTTCATCGCCCTCTAGCATGCCCGATGGCCAGGGACATGCCGGCGGCCAGGAGGCACAGGGCGCCGGCGGCGTACCAGGCGAGGTCGTAGGCGCCCAGGTGGTCGCGGGTGAGCCCGGCCCCCACGGCCGCGATGGCGGCGCCGACCTGGTGGGAACCGAACACCCAGCCGAAGACCACGGCCCCGTCGGCCCCGTAGATCCGCCGGCACAGGGCGACCGTGGGCGGCACGGTGGCGACCCAGTCGAGCCCGTAGAAGATGATGAAGATCAGCATGCTGGGCTCGGTGGTGGCCGCGAACAGACCGGGCAGCACCATCAGCGACAGCCCGCGCAGGGCGTAGTAGACGCCGAGCAGCACCTTGGGGTCGACCTTGTCGCTGAGCCAGCCCGAGGCGATCGTGCCCGCGATGTCGAAGATGCCGATGATCGCCAGCAGGCCCGCGGCGACGGGCTCGGCCATGCCGTGGTCGTGAGCCGCGGGGATGAAGTGGGTGCCGACCAGGCCGTTCGTGCTGGCCCCGCAGATCGCGAAGCCGCCGGCGAGCAGCCAGAACGGCCGGGTCCGCGCGGCGGAGACGAGCACGGTGACGGCCCTGAGCGCCGCGTTGGTTCTGACAGGCTCCGGGCGCACCGCGCCGGGAGCCGCGCCGAGGGCGGTGGTGCCCACGTCCTCGGGACGATCGCGCAGCAGCCACCACACGAACGGCACCACGGCCAGCGCCGCCACGGCCACGGTCAGGGAGGCGAAGCGCCACCCGGGCCCCTGCGCGAGCTGGGCGAGCACCGGCAGGAACACGAGCTGCCCGGTCGCGCCGGCGGCGGTGAGCACGCCGGTCACCAGCCCGCGGTGGCGCACGAACCAGCGGTCCACCACGGTCGCCGCGAACACCAGCGCCATCGACCCCGTGCCCAGCCCGACCAGCACGCCCCAGCAGAGCAGGAGCTGCCAGCTCGCCGTCATCAGCACGGTGAGGCCGCTGCCCGCCGCGATCAGCAGCAGCGCGACGGCGACCACGCGGCGCATGCCGAAGCGGTCCATGAGGGCGGCGGCGAAGGGGGCCGTCAGCCCGTAGAGCACCAGATTCACGGAGACGGCCAGCGAGATGGTGCCGGCCGACCAGCCGAACTCCTCCTGCAGCGGGGTGATCAGCACGCCGGGGGTGGCGCGGAAGCCTGCCGACCCCAGGATCGCCACGAACGCGACGGCCGCGACGTACCAGGCCCGGTGCAGCCCTCGGCGGGTGGTGCTCATTGTCATCCGCCAATAGTGATTTATCCCCTTACATGGTCACGAGTGGCCGGAAAGCCAATATGTGTAAGAATCCGGCCATGGAACGTCATCGCGTCGCCGTCGTGGTGCTCGACCACTTCGCCCCGCTCGACCTCGGCGTGCCCGGCCAGGTGTTCTGGGCGGCGGAGACGGCGTCGGGCGAGAAGCTGTACGAGGTGGTCACCTGCTCGCAGGACCGCATGCCGGTGCGGTGCGGCGCGGGTTACAGCGTGCTGCCCGACCACGACCTGTCCGTGCTCGACACCGCCGACACCGTCGTGGTGCCCGGCATCCACGCGGGCCGCGCGATGAAGGACGGCACGATCAAGGACCCGCTGCGGGAGGCCCTGCAAGCACGGCCGAGGACGATGTCGATCTGCACGGGCTCGTTCGTGCTGGCGGCGGCCGGTCTGCTCGACGGCCGCCCCGCCACCACGCACTGGCGGGAGGCCGCCCGCTTCGCCGAGCTCTTCCCGCAGGTCAAGCTGGACCCGGACGTGCTGTTCGTGGACGACGGCGACGTGCTGACCTCGGCGGGCGTGGCCGCGGGCCTGGACCTGTGCCTGCACGTGGTCAGGCGCGACCACGGCAGCGAGGTGGCCAACCGGGCGGCCAGGCGCTGCGTCATGCCGCCGTGGCGGGACGGCGGCCAGGCCCAGTACATCGAACGGCCCCTGCCGTACGGCAGCGGCGGCGGCACGGCGGCCACCCGCGACTGGATGCTCGCCCACCTCGACGCCCCGCTCGACCTGAACGCGCTGGCCGGGCACGCCAGGATGAGCGTGCGCACGTTCACCAGGCGCTTCCGCGAGGAGACCGGACAGAGCCCGGCCAAGTGGCTGAACGGCCAGCGCGTGCAGCACGCCAGGCGGCTGCTGGAGACGACGGAGCTGGGCGTGGAGGAGGTGGCCAGGCGGGCGGGGTTCGGCACGGCGGTCTCGCTGCGACAGCACCTGCACGCGGCCGTGGGCGTGTCACCGCTCGCCTACCGCCACACCTTCCGCCGCACCCTCTGATCCGCCGCGAACTCCCGATCACGCACTTTCCGGATCACTCAACCGCCCGGCTCTCTGAGGTGTCCTAAGGGGGCGGAGGTGCGAGTGGACGATCCGACGTTCGAGAACTTCGTGGCGCAGCGCCTGCCTGCGCTGTACCGCTACGCCATGGTCCTGACCCAGAACCGGCACGACGCCGAGGACCTGGTGCAGGAGGCGCTCACCCGCACCGGCCTGCGCTGGTCCGCCGTCAGGCGGAAGGACTCCCCCGAGGCGTACGTCCGCACGGCCATGATCCGCATCATGGCCAACCGCTGGCGGCGGCCCAGGCGCGAGGTCAGTGTGGCGGCGCCGCCCGAGACCGTGGCCGAGGACCTCGGTCTGGCACGCCTGCTGGACGACGCGGGAGTGCGTTCCCGGGTCGCCGAGCTGCCACCCCGTACGCGCGCCGTCCTGGTGCTGCGTTACGTCGAGGAGCGCAGCGACGAGGAGATCGCCCGGCTGCTGGGCTGCAGCCGGAGCAGCGTCAAGAGCCAGGCGTCGCGGGGGCTCGCCCGGCTCCGCGAGGCCGTCGACCGTACGGAGGTGGATCATGGATGACCCGAGGAACCGGCCTGCCACGCTGCCCGGTGCGGAGGTGCGGCATGGATGACCTGGAGAACCGGCTGGCCACGCTGCTCGGCGAGGCCGGCGCGGGCGACCCGCCCCCCGGCCTGGCGGACCGGATCCACCGGTCGGTGGCCACCCGGCGCAGGAACCGCCGCGCGTCCTGGCTGGCCGGGGTGTCCGGCGTGGCGGCGGTGCTCATCGCGGCGCCGCTGACACTGCGGGGCGGGGACGGCGAGACGGCCGCCACGGTCGCCCCCGAGCCCGCCGTCACGGTCGCTCCAGAACCGCGGCCCACCGTCACCATGACCGTCACCGGCTCGCCGCCGCCTTCGAACGGGCCCACACCCACGAGGACCATCACGGTCTCCCCCGGGCGGCCGCCCGGCACCCGGGCGTTCGAGGAGCGGCTGCGGACGGTCGTGGCGGTGACGAGCCTGGCCACGATCGGGGCCCGCACGGCGTCCGGCGAGCCGTTCGCCCCCGCGGCGCTCGGCTCCGACGGCACCGTGCTCGGCCTCACCCCCGGCGGGAAGGCGGCGCAGGCTCCCGCGAGCGGCGGCACGCCAGAGCGCGCGGGCTTCCCCGCGCAGGGGGGCCTGGGAGCGGCGGAAGGGCTGCGCACCTGGACGCAGGGCGGCGAGCAGCACTGCCGCACGGCCGACGGAGCCACGCGCACGATCAGCCCGCAGGGCGCCGACCCGGAGGCCCCCGTCTGGGTGGACGGCGGCGTGATCGCCGGCAGCGACGTCATGCGGCAGCCGTGGGTGTCCACGGGCTGCGCGAAGCCCGGCAAGACGATCACGGACGGGACGGCGGTGGCGTTCTCCTACCCCTACCTGTTCACCGTCGAGCCCGCCAACGCCAGGAAGCTGCGGATGGTGGACGTGCGGACGCTGAAGGTCGCGGCAGAGCAACCGCTGCCGGAAGGGGTGCGGCCGCAGACGATGGGCAAGCCCGCGCAGCAGTGGTACGCGGCCGCCACCGACACGGCGTTCGTCTGGGTGGCCGAGGGCATGCTGCACTCGGGGTCGTTCGGCGACTGGCGGTCGAAGAGGACGTTCGGCACGGTGCCGAAGCCCGGCAAGGGGAAGCAGGCCCGTATGACGGCCGGGGACCGGCTGGTCGTGTACACGACGGGCAGCCTCTCGCTGGTGCACGACCCGCGGACGGGTGTCACGCTCAAGCAGCCCGGCCTGGCGCTGGCGGCCGGCCCGTGGTTGTTGTGGCAGCAGGGCGGCGCCTACCGGCTGGCCCGCGTGCAGTGAGCGGTTCAGGAGGGCAGGCGCTTCTCGAACCAGTGGTGCGCGTAGCGCTCGTCGTTGAAGGCGGGCACCTCGGCGTACCCTGACGACCGGTAGAGGGCGATGGCCTCGGTGAGCGCCCGGTTGGTCTCCAGGCGCAGGGTGCGCACGCCCTGCCCGGCGGCGTGCGACTCCGCCTCGGCGAGCAGCCGGCGCCCCAGGCCCAGGCCCCGGGTGGACGGGGCGACCCACATGCGTTTGAGCTCGGCCGTCGCCGTCCCGGGGTGCAGCTTGAGCGCCACGCAGCCCACCGGCTCGGCGTGCAGCGTGGCGACGAGCAGCATCCCGGCGGGCGGGCACAGCTCGGCGTCGGTGGCCGGGAGGCTGCGCGCCGGGTCGAACCCGCCCTCGAAGCGGCCGCCCAGCTCGGTGACGTAGGACGTCAGGCAGTGGCGGGCGGCGGGATGGCGCGGGTCGAGCACGCCGACCTCCACCATGGACGCGGCGAGCAGGCGCTCGACCTCGGCCATCGCGCTCACCAGCCGCTCGCGCTGCCCGGCGGACAGCGGCGCGAGCATGGCGGCGGCCGACTCGTCGGAGCGGCGGTCGAGCCCCCGCCCCCCCGGGGCGCCCCCCGGGGGGGGGCTGGGGGGGGGGGCGCGCCCCGCGGGGCCCG
>NZ_VSEY01000044.1 GCF_008086045.1 Nonomuraea sp. PA05
CTAGTTCTCCCCGCGCAGCAGGTCGAGCGCCTTGGCCACGCCGGGGTCGCGCCCGGTGGCCAGGTCGAGCGCGGTCATCGGGGCGTGGTGATCCACAGGCACGCCCACCGTGTCGATGGTCTCGCGGGCGGGTCCGAGGTGGCGGACCTTGGGCAGGATCAGGACGCTGCCGTCGTCGAGCAGGTATCCGTCGCCCGGGCCGGAGACGGCTCCGGCCGTGCGCGTGCCGACGAGGGCGCCGATGCCGTTGCCCTTGACGGCCGCGCTGAAGTCGTCGCAGGCCGAGGCGCAGCCGCGGTCGGTGAGGACGACCAGGCGCGCGCCGACCAGCGGGACGCTGTCGTCGGTCCTGTTGGGCACGCAGTCGCCCTCGAACGGGCAGAAGTAGCTGGTGACCTTGCCGTGCGCGAACGCGCCGAGCAGCCGCGTCACCTCGCGGGGCGACCCGCCGCCGTTGCCGCGCAGGTCGAGGACGACCGCCTCCGGCTTGCCCTGCAGCTTGGCGATGACCTGGTCGGCGGCGCCCTGGAAGAAGCCGGGCAGCTTGACGTAGATCGCGCCGCCGGGCAGCGTCTTCGACGTCACCGCCGGGGGCTGCCGCGTGACGGGGGCCGGCTTGATCTCGACGGTGCGGGTCCGTCCGGTCGTGGGGCGCTTGAGCGTGAGCCGGGCCGGGCCGGGAGCGCCGAAGGCGTCAACGAGGCTCTGGTTGACGGTGTCCCCGATGAACGCCGGCACACCGTTGGCCTTGACCAGGATGTCACCGGGCCTGACGTCGGCCTTGGCGGCGGGGCTGCCGGGCAGCACCTGCGTGATGAACAGCGGCGGCCGGGCCGCCGGGTCGAGCCGCGAGCCGTAGGCGGCCGACACACCGGCGATGCCGATGCCGGTCGGCTCGCTCTCCTCCGGCCTCGGCTCGACCCAGTTGGCGTGGTTGTCCTGGAGCCCGGCGACCATGCCGGTGATCGCGGCGCGCAGCGCGGCGGGGTCGCCGGCGCCGAGCGCCTCGGCGAAGGCGGCCCAGTCGGTGTCGCGGTTGCCGGTCAGGGCGGGGAGCTGGAGGTCGTCGCGGTCGGCGCCGCGCCGCATCAGCTCCTGGGTGTAGGCCGACATGGCGTTGCGCAGTAACGTCCTGGAGTCCAGGGCCGGGCCGCTGTAGTAGTTGTCCAGCACGCAGTAGTACGCCTGCCGGAGCGTGTTCACCGAGGTCGGGGGCGCCGACTGCGGCGGTGGCGCCGTGCTGGTGGCGCAGGCGCCGGGGACAGGCTGGGGCGTCGGGGTGAGGCTGACCGCCAGCAGGGCGGCGGCGACGAAGGTTTTGATCATGGCCATGAGGATGGCCGGGGGCGGGTTTCACGGCTGTGAACGTGACCGTTAACGCCGCTGTTACCACCCTTCGGATATGCACGTCGATATGCGGGTTCTGGTAGTGGAAGACGAACGTGATCTGGCCGACCTGGTGGCCGTGGGGCTGCGCCGCCACGCCATGGCCGTCGACGTGGTGTACGACGGGGCCGCCGCCGTGGAGCGGCTGGCGGTGCACGACTACGACGTTCTCGTGCTGGATCGCGACCTGCCCGAGCTGCACGGCGACCTCGTCTGCCGCGAGGTGGTGGCGCGCGGCAGCCGTACCAGGATCCTGATGATGACGGCGGCGGCGTCGGTGCCGGACCGGGTGGCGGGGCTCGGCATGGGAGCCGACGACTACCTGCCCAAGCCGTTCGACTACGCCGAGCTGGTCGCGCGGGTGCGCGCCCTGGGGCGGCGCAGCCGGCCGCAGGCGCCGCCGGTGCTGTCGCGGCACGGCATCGTGCTCGACACCCACCTGCTGCAGGCTTCGCGGGACGGGCGGCACCTGCACCTGTCGCTCAAGGAGTTCGCCGTCCTGGAGGTGCTGATGCGGGCGGAGGGCGCGGTGGTCAGCTCGGAGCGGCTGCTCGAAGAGGCGTGGGACGAGCACACCGACCCGTTCACCACCGTGGTGCGGGTGGTGGTCAGCCGATTACGGGCGAAGCTGGGCGACCCGCCGTGCATCCAGACGGTCCCCGGCGCGGGATACCTGCTGTGACGACGATCCGGGTACGGCTCACGCTGATCTACTCCGGGCTGTTCCTGCTGACCTCGGTCGTGTTGCTGATCACCGTCAACGTGCTGCTGCGGCAGGCGATGGACGCGCGGATCGGCCCGCTCGTCGCGCAGCCGCCCGAGCGGGTGTGGCTCGGGCCCGGGGAGCGGCCTCCGGCGCCGCGGCTGCCCGACCTGGTCGACGACGTGATCAGCTACCAGTGGGAGATGACCGTGTTCACGGTCGCGGTCCTGTCGCTGGTCTCGCTGGTCGTCGGCTGGACGATCGCCAGGCGGATCCTGCGCCCGCTGCACCGGATCACCGCCACCGCGCAGCGGCTGTCCCTGTCGACCCTGCACGAGCGGATCGCGCTCGCCGGGCCGAAGGACGAGCTGAAGGAGCTGGCCGACACCTTCGACGCGATGCTCGACCGGCTCGAACGCTCCGTCGCGGGGCAGCGGCGGTTCATCGCCAACGCCTCCCACGAGTTGCGGACGCCGCTGGCCGTCCAGCGGGCGGCCATCGAGATCGGGCTCCCCGAGGACGTCGGGGAGATCCGCGACAAGCTCCTGCTGCACAACCGCCGCGCCGAGAACCTCATCGACGCCCTCCTGGTGCTGGCCCAGGCGGAGCACGGCCTGGACGACAGAAGCCCGGTCGCCCTGGACGAGGTGGTGCGGCTCGTCCTGGCCGAAGGGCGCCCGGACGAGGTCGCCGTGACGGCGCGGACGGAGCTGTTCGCCGTCGAGGGCGACCCCGTCCTGCTGAACCGGCTCGTCACGAACCTGCTCGACAACGCGGTCCGCTACAACCATCCGGGCGGGACCGTCGAGGTGACGCTCGCCGGCGGGGTGCTGACGGTCCGCAACACCGGCCCGCACGTGCCCGTCGAACGCTTCGGCGATCTCTTCGAGCCCTTCCGGCGGCTGCACACGACCCGTGGACAGGGCGCCGGGCTGGGGTTGTCGATCGTCGCGTCGATCGCGAAGGCGCACGACGCGGAGATGCGGGCGAGCCCCAACCCCGGGGGCGGGCTGGAGATCGTCGTCACCTTCCCCGGGTCGGCCGAGCCGGTGACCGGGCGGCGGGAGCTCAGCCGGGCGCCCTGATCAGGGGGTGCGGGCCGCGACGACCGCCAGCGTCAGGTACGGCACCGTGAACCGGCCGCCGAGCCCGTCGATCGCGGCTCCGACGCCGTCCAGCACCTCGGCCAGCTTGCCAGCCGGGAGCCGGGTGAGCGCGCCGGTCGTGGGCAGCAGGTCCAGCCACTCGTCGCGGGTGTAGTCCCGCTCCCACTCGAACCGCCACAGCTCCGGCTCGCCGAACCCGCCCGCCTCCCGGATCCCGTCGGTGAACTTGGCGAACATCTCCGCGTAGACATCGCGCGCCGGCCGCGCCTGCTGGCCCGCGAAGGGTGAGTCGGGCATCACCCTGCGGAGGACCTCCGCGTACGCCCGCGCGATGGCGGGTGGAGCGTCGAAGACGTGCGCGAAGATCGCCAGCGGCCCGCCGGGACGCAGCAGCCTGGCCGCCTTGGCCGCGCCCGCGACCGGGTCCACCCAGTGCCACGCCTGGCCTGCGATGACCGCGTCGAACGTGCGGCCCGCCGGCTCCCACGCCTCGAACGTGGCGGCCTCGGCCTCGACCCCGCTGCGGCGCGCGACTTCGAGCATGCGCTCGTCGGGGTCGACGCCCAGCACGGTGCAGCCGGCCGCCTGGAACTGGCGGGCCTCGATGCCGGTGCCGCAGCCGACGTCCAGGACGGCGGGGCCGGGGCTGGCGGCGACGACGCGCTTGACCAGGGCGCCGGGGTAGGGCGGCCGGGCGCGGTCGTAGCGTTCCGCGTCCGCGCCGAACGACTCCGCGTACTCCCTGGCTTGGTGCGCTGGTTGTCCTTGCGATGAAGTGGGCATGCGCCCACCATAGTGGGCGGTCGCCCACCACGGCAAGCGGTCACCTCGTGAGACGGTCGCGCGCCAGCCGCCTGAGGTGATCGGGGACGGGGCAGGCGTCCATGGCCCGCCGCAGCAGATCCGCGTCGAAGCCGTGCGTGGCCAGGTGGCCGAGCAGCGGGTCGTACCGATCGGGCCGGTCCCGCATCAGCTCCGTGGCCAGGCGCAGCTCCAGCCGCACCACCGGCACCCGGTGGGAACCGCAGACGACCGGGACGTGGTGCCGCCACGGCCCGCTGCCCACGCACTCCAGCGCGTCGGAGTCGGTCTGGCGCTCGACCGTGCTGAGCTCCAGCACGACCCCGTTCACCTCGAACCTGGTGAAGTACTGCGCCGACCCGGGCAGCCACTGCGCCGGGTGGAGGCAGGGGAAGGCGGAGAGGGCCGCGGCGAAGGCGTCCAGGTCCTTCCTGTCGGCGAGCAGGACGTCGATGTCGCCGGCGGGGAGCCGCACGCCCTGGAGGAGTGCGGCGCTGGTGCCGCACACGCGATACGCCGGCCGCTCTCCGTGGGCCGCGAGCGCGTCGAGGGCCAGGTCCAGCGCCGTGGTGACGTCCATGCGGGTCAGCTTCTCGCTCATGGACGTCAACGTAACGACGCCGGAGGCACGCGCGTCAGGCCTGTCGCGGCGCGATCAGTAGACGGCGCGGCCGACCCGGACGGGCACGCCGGCGGACCACCGGCCGGAGGTGACGTCCTGCGCGCGGGCGTAGGCGTTTGCCGGACGGCCTGGCCCTGAGCAGTCGAACTTGCCGGTCTGCTTGCCCCAGCTCCCGACCTCGGCCATCATCGGGCGGTTCCAGGTGAAGGTCTTGCTGTCGGGACTCATGGCGTTCGCCTCTCCGGCGGGGCCAGGGCGACCAGCGCCACGGCCGCGTTCATGATCCTGCGTGTCACGGGACGTTGCTCTCCAGCGGGAGATCGGTCCGGTTCAGCGGTGCGGGTCTGTCGTGGTCGAGGCCCTGGGCGGCGATCAGGCACGCGAACGCGGCGAGGGCGAGCACCGCGCGCAGGAGGTGCAGGCCGAGCCACCGCTGCCGGATCTCGTGCCAGCCGGCGGGCGGCTGGGCGGGATCCCAGCCGTTCGCGATCCGGTTGAGCGGCTCCATCCCCGCCACGGTGAGGGCGACGGTGGCGACGAGCAGGATCAGCGCGGCCGTGCAGGCGCCGAACGCCGGCCATCCCCGCTGCCACGACAGGGCCGAGGCGACGAGCGTCACCCCGATGCCGGCCAGCAGGAACGGCGGCATGGCCCGGCCGTAGTCGGCGTTGAGCGCCTGCCAGTACGTGACGTAGGCCGCGCCCGGCATCCGCGCCACCGAAGGGGCGATGACGACGAAGAGGACGCCGCCCGCGTACAGGCCGGCCAGCGCCGTCGCGACCATCCGGGACACGGTGAGCAGCAGGGACACGGTGCGCCTCCCCAGACGACACTTTGACTAGAACCGCACCTTTTCATTAGATACGCTTCTAGTCAATATACTTCTGAAATCATGGTTCGCGATGTCCGAGCAGAAGAAGCGCCGCGCCTACTCCAGCGCCCTGCGCCAGGAGCAGGCCCAGGCCACGCGGCAGAAGATCGCGACGGCCGCACGGGAGCTGATGATCAGGAAGGGCTACGCCGACACCACCATGGCGGAGGTGGCGCGCGAGGCGGGCGTCGCGGTTCAGACGCTGTACACGTCCTGCCCGGGCGGCAAGCCGGCGCTGGCCAAGCTGGTCCATGACATCACCCTGGCCGGAGACGCCCGTCCCACGCCGCAGAGCGACCGCCCCGAGGTGCAGGCGATCATCGACGAGCCGGACCCCGTCCGCAAGCTGGCCCTGTACGCCGCCATGGCCACGGCGATCCTGCGGCGCGTCACACCCGTGCACCGCGTGCTGCGCGCGGCGGCCGCCGCGTCGCCGGCCGACACGGGGCTCCAGGACGTGCTGGCCGGCATCGAACGTGAGCGCCTGAGGGGCAGCCGCGGCCCCGCCGAGCACCTGCACGCGATCGGCGTTCTGCGCCCGGGCCTGCCCGCGGCCAGGGCGGCCGAGCAGATCTACGTGCTCACCTCGACGGAGAACTTCGAGAAGCTCACCGAGGTGTGCGGGTGGAGCGCGGCCGAGTACGAGGAGTGGCTGGCCACCCTGCTGGCCGCCGCCCTCCTCAGGCCCGCGACCTGATTCAGGCGTGCCGGGGAAGGCCCCTGACGATCAGCCATCCGGCCAGAACCAGGCCCTGCACGGCGAGCGGCGTCGTCATGGCCAGGTACAGCGGGGTGACGACGCCCGTGCGGCCGAACAGCACCAGGAAGCTCGCCACCAGGGCCGGCACGATCCCGGCGATCCCCCACGCGGACAGCCAGCGCGGGACGGATCTCGACCGGTGGAGGATCCAGAACAGCAGGAGATCGCCGAGGCCCAGGGAGACGACGACCGCGACGTGGTTGACCAGGTCGCGTGCCGTACGCAGCACCGAGGCGGCCGACTCCGACTCCAGCACCAGGAACAGGGGCAGGAGGAGCACGCCGACGAGGTGGAAGCCCGCGGCGATCATCCTGAAGCCGAGGAACCCCAGGCTGAGCGCTTCGCTCTGCGCCTTCAGCGCCGGATACAGGCACAGGGCGAAGCCGACGTAGGCGGGGATCATCACGAACTGGGCCACCGCGCCGATGACGATCTGGCTCTCGTGCGCGGCGACGAGGCCGAGGAAGTGCGGCTCCTCCAGGACGGGGACGACGCTCGACACTCCGGCGATCATGCCTGCGATGATCAGCACGCCCGCCACGACGGTTGCTCGCCTGCGCGAATCCATCTCACCCTTCCCTTACACCTGTAAGTCGAAGGCCGACCCTACCCTTACACCCGTAAGGCCGCAAGGAGTTACCCCGCATCTCCTAGCAAAAGCGCTGATCAGGGACGCGTAACAACGTCAAAACGGCTTCACGCAGGCACCCGATCGAGCATCCTGGGCATGGCCAGCAGCCTCCCGAGCATCGCCCTTCTGTTCCCCCCACCCTGAAGAGGTACTCGTGACTCGGTATGCCATCGACCATGCCCGCAACGTGCTCGTCGCCCTCTGGAGCACCGGCATCGGCGACACCACCACCCTCGTCGCCGAACTGCCCGAGCTGGATGACGCCGGGAACATCCGCCATCTCGCCGCCCAGCTGACCAGGCTGTCGGAGATCTGCTGGCGCTCCTACACCCACCCGGCCAGCGCCGCCGACCGGCACGGCCCGCACAGCCTCGGCTGGCGCAGGCAGCAGGAGCGCGACGCCTTCGCCACCGTCCTGCCGACGCTGATCGCCGCCCACCGGGCCGGTCCCCGGACGGCCGCCACCCAGGTCGGACGGGCCGCGAACGCCGTCGCCACGACCCTGCACACGCTGGGCGTCCCCGGGCTCGACACGCACATCACCACGGACGTCGCCGCCGAACTGGCCGCCATCGAGCAGGCCGAGCTGGGCGACCTGTCCGACCGGGCCGAGCAGGCCGTCGCGCTCAGCCGCGAGGACGCCTCGCCGCTGCAGATCTCGCAGGCCGACACCCTGCTGCGGGCGCAGCCCTTCGGCTGCCCCGCGCTGCTGACCCAGATCGACCCGGCCGCCGCCGCCGTGGCCGCCGCCCACTGGTACCACGCCGCCGTGACCGTGGCCGCCCGGCACACCGGCCTGCACCAGGTGCACGTCGTGGCCTCGGCCGAGCAGCACAGCAAGCCGCTGGCCCTGGAGAGCCTCACCGAGATCACCGCCGTCCTCACGTCAGGCGGGCGCCCCCTGCACGTGGTCATGCCGCTGATCCGCAACGCGCTGCACGTCGCCGACGGTCACCTGCGCGGCATCACCGACATCCACGAGCGCGTCATCGCCGCCCAGGACCTGCTCAGCAAGGCCGACGCCGACCACCCCGATCTGGGTCTCGAACCGAGCACGATCTTTGTGCCGCTCACCCCGCTCGATCCCGCCCGGCCCGCTCCCGACCTGCTCGACAACCTGCTGCACGGCATCCACACCTGCTGGCAGGTGTACCAGGACGGCCAGACGGAGGAGGGCAGGGACGAGCTGCTGCGGCAGTTCCTCGGCGAGCTCCGCCGGGAGGCGCTCGACCACACCGACCGGCTGCTCTAGCGGATCATCCGGCGGCCCTTGACCGATCGTCTTGACCAACGTATGCACCTCGTAGACGAAGATCCGAGTCAAGCGCGAGCAGTGGAGGGAAGCCCCGATGTCACCTGACGCCCCTGGCTCGATGTCCCGCCCGACCCGCCGGACCGTCCTGGCCGGTGGCGCCGGCGCCGCCCTCGCCGCCGCGATCGCGCCCGTCGCGGCGCCGCCGGCGAGGGCCGCCGCCAGGGGCCGGACCTCGGTCGCGACCGGCACCGACTTCGCCGTCGCCCCCTCGCCCGACGGCCGCCTGCTGGCCTTCGACATGCTGGGCGTCCTGTGGGTCTGCTCCGCCTCGGGCGGCACCGCCCGCAGGCTCACCAGCGACCTGTACGACATCGCCCAGCCCGACTGGTCCCCCGACGGCTCCAGCCTGGTGTTCCAGTCGTACCGCGACGGCGTGTTCAACCTGTGGACGATCCGGCCCGACGGGTCCGCGATCAGGCAGTTGACCAAGGGCCCGTTCGACCACCGCGAGCCCCGCCACAGCCCCGACGGCCGCACCATCGCCTACTCCTGCGACGCTGGCGGCAGCTACGGGATCCACCTGCTCGACGTCGCCACCGGGACGTCCCGTGCCCTGGCGGACACCTCCGTCGAGGAGTACGAGCCGGCCTGGTCACCCGACGGCACCAAGCTCGCCTTCGTCGTCGCCGACACCAGGATCGACGTCATCGACGTGGCCACCGGCACGCGCAGCACCGCCGTCACGGTGCCCGCCGGTCAGGTCATCCACCAGCCGTCCTGGCTGCCGAACGGCACCGACCTCGCCTACCACCTCTTCCGCGCGGGCCTGAACGAGGTGGCGAGCACGACGGGCACCCTGGTCGCGGGCGAGGAGGTCTTCCCGTTCCAGGCCCGGTTCCTCCCGGACGGGCGCTACTTCTACACCTCGTCGGGCGCCATCAGGTCCCGCCGCCTCGGCTCCGCCGCCGCCGGCACGGTCGGCTTCACCGCCGCGCTGACCACGACGACCCCGAAGTACAGGAAGAAGGCCAGGGTGTTCGACGCGCCAGGCGCGTTCCCCGTCGTCGGGATCGGCAGCCCGGCGGTGTCCCCTGACGGATCCACCGTCGCGTTCCGCGCGCTCAACGACATCTACCTGGGGCGGCTCGGCGACACCCCGCGGCCGCTCTTCCGCGACCGCTGGTGGAAGGCCGATCCGGACTTCTCACCGGACGGGCGGCGGCTGGCCTTCGTGACGGACCGGACGGGAACGCTCAACATCTGGGTCCGCGACCTGTCCACGGGCGCCGACCGGCAGCTGACCAGGCTCACCGACTCCGCCGCCCTGTCGGTGCGATGGTCACCCGACGGCAGCGAGATCGCCTACCTGGACCAGGACGGCGCCCTCTGGGTCCTGGACGTGGCCTCCGGCGAGCCGCAGAAGATCTTCAACGCCACGTTCGAGCCGGGCAGGCCGACCTGGTCGCCCGACGGCAGGACGATCGCGCTGGCCGCCGTCGTGCCGTACTCGCGGCGCTACCGCGAGGGCCTGTCCAAGATCCTCCTGGTGGACCGGACCACCGGCGCCGGCACGTACGTGGACCCGGCCCCGCACCGCTCCCTGCAGACGCGCGGCGACGACGGCCCCGTCTGGTCGCCGGACGGCACCATGCTGGCCTTCGCCATGGAGTCGGTGATCTGGGTGCTGCCCGTGGACGCGACGGGACGGCCCACCGGCCCCGCCCGCCGGGTCACCCGCGAGGTGTCCGACGCCCCCGTCTGGGCGGGCGACTCCGCCACCCTCCTCTACCTGAACGGCGGGCGGCTGCGCCGCGTACGCGTGGACGGCGCCGCCCCTCGCACCGTCCCGCACCGCCTGACCTGGCGTAACGACCCCGGCCCCGAGCAGGTGGTGATCCACGCGGGGCGCATGTGGGACGGCGTGTCCGCGACCGTCGCCCGCGACGTGGACATCATCGTGCGCGGCCAGCGGATCACCGCGGTCGAGCCGCACCAGGACGGCCGCCCCGGCGCCCTCGTCGACGCCCGCGACAGGTTCGTCATGCCCGGCCTGATCGACATCCACCACCACCGCGAGATGCAGGGCTACGCGTACGGGTCGCGGCAGGGCCCGCTGTGGCTGGCCCTCGGCATCACCACGACCCGCTCACCGGGCTCACCCGCGTACCACATGGTGGAGGAGCGCGAGTCGGTGCAGTCGGGCGCCCGGCTCGCGCCGCGCTACCTGGGCACCGGCGAGGCCATCGACGGGCCGCGCATCTACTACAACTTCATGCGGCCGACGTTCAGCCACGACCAGCTCGCGCTGGAGCTGGAGCGGGCCGCCGACCTCGACTACGACGTGCTGAAGTGCTACGTGCGGCTGCCGGTGATCTGGCACCGGGAGGTGATCGACTGGGCGCACCGCCGGGGCAAGCCGGTGACCTCGCACTATCACTACCCGGCGATCGCCATGGGCGGCGACCAGACCGAGCACGTCGGCGCCACCAGCCGGTTCGGCTACTCCCGCACCGTCACGAACGTGGGCTCCGCCTACTCCGACGTCATCGCCATGTTCAACGCCTCGAAGATGGCCAGGACCCCCACCCTGTTCAACTCCACCGCCCTCTACCGGGACGACACATCGCTGGCCACCGACGAACGGGTGCTGCGCCTCTACCCGAACTGGCGGCTGGCGGCGCTGCGGGCCACGGTCGCCACGGCGCAGAACGCCGACCCGGCGGCCATCCAGGTGACGTTGAAGAACCTGGCCAACCAGGTCGCGCAGCTCGCGGCGATGATCCGCGGCGGCGGGGTGGTCACCGTCGGCACCGACGCGCCCATCGACCACGTCGCCGTGAGCCTGCACATGAACCTGCGCGCCATGGTCAGGTACGGGCTCACGCCGCTGGAGACGCTCACCGCCGCTACCAGCACGTCCGGCGCCTACCTGGGCCTGCCGCTGGGCAGGATCGGCAAGGGCAGGTACGCGGATCTGGCCATCGTGGACGGCGACCCGCTCGCCCGTATCGAGGACGCCGCCAACGTCACCGCCGTCCTCGTCGGCGGCCGGCACCACACCGTGGAGCAGCTCCTGGCCCCTTACCCGCCGTCCACCGGTCAGGCCGCGGGCAAGGTCAAGGATCCCGTCCCCGCGCACCCGAGCACCGCGGGCTACTGGTGGAACGACCCCGCGGAGCTGGACAGGGCCCGCGTCTCCTGCTGCGACCACCACGCGTGACGGTCGACCCCTACGGCTTGGCGATCTTGCCGCCCGCCCGCCAGTTCCGGTAGGTGGTCGTGAAGACCGACTCGTAGGTGCCGGTGCCGCTGACCGGCACCTTCCAGGTGAGGCTGAACTTCGTCGGCCGGTTCTTCGCGTCGATCGTCAGCCGGTAGTTGAGGTAGGAGGCGCCGCTCCCCTCGCTCACGTCCGCGCCCAGCCAGGAGCCCAGCAACGTCCGCAACCGGCCGCCCGCCTCGCTCGCGCGCAGGACACCGGTGTAGGTGCGGCCCTCCGGGTGGATGTCGGTGCTGTTCAGCACGACCTGCTGGATGACGGACGGGCCCGCCGTGCCGGCGACCAGGAGCGCGTACCAGTCAACGCTCTCCGGGGTCTGCTCCTCAAGCACCTTGGCGGCGGCTCCCGCCCGGTCCCGGTAGAACAGCCCGGCGGCGACGACGTAGCGGCCGGCGGACTCCTCGTAGGGGTTGATCGCCATGGTGAAGTCGTCCTCGGCCCTGGCGTCACCGCTCGACAGGCGGCCGGTCGCCTTGGCGCCGGCGCTGCTCTGGGTGAAGCCGCCCTCGAAGGTGAAGTCGGCGGTGGGCGTCACGCTGAGCGACAGGTCGAGGGCCGCGGCCAGGTCCACCGCGGTGCGCGGCACCGGCGACGACGCCACGGGGCTCGCCACGGCGGACCCGCTCGGCGCGGCCGAGGGCGGCGAAGAGGCGCGGACGCCGGTCTTCGCACCCGACGGGAGGTTCAGCACGACCGCCGCCGTGGCTCCGATCGCCGCCACGGCGGCGACGAAGGGCGAGAGCCGGCGCAGGAGGCTGCGCGGCGGCCGGGGCGGCGGCTCCGGCGGCCAGGAGGCGGCGTCCTCCTGCACCGACCAGACGCGGTTCAGCCGGGCCGTCACGTCGGACGCCGGGCTGCCCGCCCTGACCCCGGCGTCACCGTGCCGGTCGCGCCAGGCTTCGGCGACCGCCGCGAGCACCTCCTCCATCGCGGGGCGCGCGCCCGGCTCCTTCGCCAGGGCCGCGTCCACGGTCGGCCGCAGCTCGCGCGGCACCGCCCCGGTGTCCACGGCGTCGTTCATCACCCGGTACGACAGCACCTCGGGGCGGCCCATCCCGTACGGCAGCTTGCCCGTCGCCGCGAACACCACGACCATCGCCCAGCCGTACACGTCGGCGGCCGGGCCGGTCGGGCCGCCCGCGTACTCCTCCGGGCTCACCCAGCCGGGAGAGCCGATCACCAGGCCGGTGCCGGTGAGCGACGTGCCGTCGAGCGAGCGGGCGATGCCGAAGTCGACCAGCCTCGGGCCGGCCGGCGACAACATCACGTTGGACGCCTTGAGATCGCGGTGCACGACCTCCGCGGCGTGCACCGCGACCAGGGCCTCCGCGAGCCCCGCGGCCAGCCCGAACAGGTCGTCGCCCGCCAGCGGGCCGCGCTCCTTGACGTGCTCGTCCAGCGTGCGGCCGTCGATGAACTCGGTCGCCAGCCACGGCTGCTCGGCCTCGGCGTCGGCCGCGAGCATCCGTACGCAGCAGGCGCCCTGCACCCGGCGGAGCATCGCCACCTCGCGCCGGAACCGGACCCTGAACTCGTGGTTGGCGGCGTAGGTGTGGTGGATGAGCTTGACCGCGGCCCGCTGCCCCGCGGCGTCCACGCCCGCGTAGACGATGCCCATGCCACCGGCGCCGAGCCGCCCGATGATCCGGTACGGCCCCACTTTCTCCGGGTCCTGCGGGCGCGGCGGGATGCTCACGAGGTCCTGCTTCGACGGTGTGCCAGTGATCGCCAAGTGATTATGTCAGCCCGCCGCGCCGTCCCCGGCACCTCGGCCGCCTCCACGTCCATGCCGCCGGTCGGCAGGGCGGCAGGACGCCGGGTCAGGGCTTCCTGCCCGGCCAGTCGCGGTAGTGGATCCGGCCGAGGGCCGCGCCCTCGTCCGGCACCAGCGCCCGCTCGCTCACCTCGGTCCCGAAGTAGCGCGCGTGCGGGTCGGTGACGACCTCGCGCGTGTCGCCCCAGGAGGCCAGCGCCTCGCGGAAGAACTCGTCCATCCGGAACTCGTCGGGCCCCGCCACCTCGATCCCGCCGTTCAGCGGCGCGCCCAGCGCGGCCCGGCCGACCGCCTCCGCCACGTCGTCGCCCGCGATGGGCTGGAAGCGGACGGGCGCGATGCGGACCCGGCCGTCCTCGGTGGCCTCGTCGGCGATGCCGCGGACGAACTCGAAGAACTGCGTGGCGTGCACGATCGAGAACGGGACACCCGACTTCGCGATGAGCTCCTCCTGCGCGCGCTTCGCCAGGAAGTAGTCGTTGGTCGGCGTGCGCCCGGTGCCCACCACCGACAGCGCGACATGATGGCCGACGCCCGCCGACACCTCGGCCGCGAGCAGGTTGCGGGTCGAGGTCTCGAAGAACTCCAGCACCCGCGCGGCCTCGAAGGACGGCGAGTTCGACACGTCGACCACCACGTGCGCGCCCGCCAGCGCTCCGTCCAGCCCTTCGCCCGTGAGGGCGTTCACGCCGGTCCTCGGCGAGGCCGCCACGGCCTCGTGACCCTGCCCCTCCACCCAGGACACCAGCTTCGACCCGATCAGGCCGGTCCCACCGATCACCACGATTCTCATCGCGCCGCCTCCTCCGTCACTACGGAGATTAGGCAGCTGGGCAGGCCAGGGGCAGCCTACGGGAAGGAATATTCGCGATAGCTTTCCCTATTGACAAGATGGCACCTGACCTGGGCTTACTCTAAGCATTCGCTCAGGTTGACCCCATAGCGTGACTGGGTGTCTATCAACCTGGCCGACCTGAGAGGCGACGGCGGGCCGCGGGCCGGCGTCCTGACGCAACCGCCCCCGCCCGTGCGCAGGCAGACCTGGCTGGACGCGCTGCGCGGCGTGGCCGTGCTCGCCGTGCTCTTCGAGCACCTGCTGGACCCGCTCTTCCCCGAGATCCGCTCCGCCGTCAGCCCGTGGTTCGACTTCGGGCAGTACGGCGTCATGGTGTTCTTCCTCGTCAGCGGCTACGTGGTGCCGGCCTCGCTGGAGCGGCGCGGCGACGTCACCGGGTTCTGGATCGGCCGGCTGTTCCGCCTCTACCCGCTGTGGGCGCTCGTGGCGGTCGCCGGGACGGCGTTCGGCCTGCTGCGGGTGTACTCGGAGCTGCCCGTGCAGCTCGGCGAGCACCCGGTGACGGCCGGGCTGGCCCACCTGACGATGCTGCAGGACTTCTTCCAGGTGGTCAGCGTCGTCAACGTGTTCTGGACGCTCTCCTACGAGATGGTGTTCTACCTCCTCGTCACCGCGATCTTCGTCTTCGCGCCGCACCGGCCGCGCACCACCGGCACCCTCGTCGTCGTGATGGCGGGCGTGCTCGCGGGCGGCCTGCTGCCCGCCGGCGCCCTGTCCAGGGGGCTCGGCGTCGAGGCCGTGGTGCTCGCCGCGACCGCCGTGCTGGTGGCCGGGCTCGCCGCGGTCCTGCGCGGCGGCCCGCACGCCCGGCTGGCCGGGGCCGCCGCCCTGGCCGTGCCCGCCGTCGTGCTGATCGGCTGGAACAGCCGGATCGGGGCGTGGCAGAGCCTGGCCATCGTGGCCACCATGTTCGCCGGCACGGCGCTGCACCGGCTCGACCGGGGGCAGCTCCACCGCCGCGCCCGGTGGGTGGTCGGGCTGGTGCCCGTCGTGTGCGTCGCAGCCGCGTTCTGGTTCGGCCCCGGCTGGGGGATGGGCCAGGAGGAGGCGATGGCGTTCAGGTGGAGCTGGTCGGCGGCCGTGGTGGCGGCCTGGCTCACCTTCGTGGCCTTCCGGCTGCTGCCGGTCGCCATGCCCGGGGTGCTGGTGCGGCTCGGGCTGATCAGCTACTCCGTTTACCTGGTGCATCCGCTGGCCGTGCAGGTGTTGCGGCGGCTGGTGCCGTATCCGGGGCAGGTCGCCTGGGCGGAGCGGGCCACCTGGGCGGCGGCGCTGGCGGCCGTCGTGGCCGCCGTCGCCACGCTCTGCTACCGGTACGTCGAGCTTCCCGCCCAAGGGGTCGGCCGCCGCCTGATCCGCGCCCGTTCCTGAGGGTTCACCCGGTCAGCCCCGAGGCGGTGGCGACCAGGCCGCCGTCGATGACCAGGTCCTGCCCGTTGACGTACGAGGCCTCGTCCGAGGCGAGGAAGGCGACCGCGCCCGCGACGTCCTCGGCCGTGCCGAGCCGCCCGGCGGGCACCGCCGCGAGCACGGCGGCCTCCGCCTCGGGGGAGATGTTGTCGTGGAACATCGGCGTCTCGATGTAGCCGGGGCTGACCGAGTTGACCCGGATCCCCCTGGGCGCCAGGTCGGCGGCGAGCGTGTGCGCCAGGTTGTGCACCGCCGCCTTGGTCGCCGCGTAGATCGAGGCGCCCGGCAGGCCGCGGTGCAGCGTCCACGACGCGTTGATCACGATCGCGCCGCCGTCCGCGAGCAGCGGCAGCGTCTTGTGGACGGTGAAGAACACCCCCTTGAAGTTGATCGTCACGATGCGGTCGAACTCGGCCTCGGTGACCTCGCCGAACGAGGCGACGCCCGCGTTGGCGAAGACCACGTCCAGCCGCCCGTACCGGTCGCGGATCGTGGCGGTGAGCGCGTCCAGGTCGGCGAGGTCCGCGACGTCGCCGCGTACCGGGAGCACCCGGTCGTCGCCGCCCAGCTCGTCGTGCGCGGCCTTCAGCCGCGTCTCGTCCCTGCCGGTGATGATCACCCGCGCGCCCTCGGCGAGCAGCCGGTGCGCGGCGGCCAGGCCCATGCCGCTCGTGCCGCCGGTGATGAGTGCGATCCTGCCGTCAAAACGTCCGTTCGTCATGGAGCTCAGCCTGCCTGCCGGGCCGCGGGCGAAACAGTGCGTGCTCAGCCTGGGTCTGACACCACCACCTTGGCCAGCCGCTCACCGGTGCCGGGCAGCGGGTTGTACAGCTCCAGGTGCCAGTCCGGCCGGTCGGCCACCGTCAGGGTCGTCATCTCGAAGTGCAGGTCACCGGCGGCGGGGTGGCGCACCGCCTTCACCGCCTGGACGGGCGCGCCCACCTCGTGGCGGGCCCAGAGCTCGGTGAACTCGGGGCTGACCGCGCTGAGGTCGTCCACCAGCCGGCCGAACTCCGGGTCGCCGGGGGCGTGGCCCGCGTCGGCGCGGAAGGCGGCGACCACGGCCGGGGCGGCCGCGTCCCACTGCACGTGCATGTCGCGGTAGCGGGCGTTGGTGAAGAACGAGACCAGGCAGTTGTGATCGACGTCGTCGTAGCCGAACACCGCCCGCGTCGCCGCGTTGATCGCCAGCAGGTTCCACCGGCTGTCGCGCAGGATCGCCGGTCGCGGCGTCCACGCGTCGAGCAGGCGGCGCAGCTCCGGCGTGACCTCCGCGCCGCCCCGCGCCCCGCCGGCGAGCGGCGGGTTGAGGCCGGCCAGCAGGTACAGATGCGCGCGCTCCGGCTCGCTCAGGCGCAGCGCCCGGCCGATCGCGTCGAGCACCTCGGCCGAGACGTTGATGTCGCGCCCCTGCTCCAGCCACGTGTACCAGGACACGCCGACCCCGGCCAGCACGGCGACCTCCTCGCGGCGCAACCCCGGCGTCCTGCGCCGGCCGGCCGCCACCATGCCGACGTCGCCGGGGGCGAGCCGCGCCCGGCAGGCACGCAGGAAGTCGCGGAGCTGCTCGCGGCGGTGCCGCCTGGCCTCAGGAGTCTCGCTGGTCATACGTCACGGTAACGTCGCCGGGTTATAGTCAGGGCAATTGCCAGCTTCCGGGCGAAGGTGATGGGCATGTCCCTGGGCGACCTGTACGAACCGCTCCACCAGCACCACGCCGATCCCTACCCCTTCTACGAGCGGGCCCGCCGCGAGGAGCCGCTGTTCTACTCCCCGGCCATCGGAGCCTGGGTCGTGACCAGAATGGCCGACGTGCGCCGCATCCTGCGCGACAGTCGCACGTTCTCCTCGGCCAACACCCTGCGCCCGTTCACGCCGTTCCCTCCGGCCGTCGTCGCCGAGCTGAGCAAGGGCTACCCCAACCTCGCCTCGTACATCACGATGGACGGCGACGAGCACCGGCGGCTGCGCGGCCCCGCCTCCGCGGCGCTCACCCCCGAACGCGTGGACGCGATCGAGCCGTACATCACCGAACGCGCCACCCGGCTCATCGACGGCTTCGCCAAGGACGGCGGCGTCGAGTTCATGGCCGGCTACGCCAACCGGCTGCCCGTGGACGTGATCGCCCGGCTGATCGGCTTCGCGGAGGAGGACAGCGCCGCGTTCGGCGACGACAGCCGGACCGCCGCGTCCATGGGGATGGGGCACCGGTTCAGCTCCGAGGAGGAGCAGATCGAGTGCGCCCGCACGTGGGTGCGCTTCCAGCAGCTCATCGAACGGTACGTGACCGCGCGCCGCGCCGATCCCCGCGACGACCTCATCAGCGACTACATCGCCGCGTTCGCCCCCGGCGCCGAGCCGCTCACCTTCGAGGGCATGGCCGAGCTCATCGGGCTCGTGCTGGGCGTCGCCGTGCCCGGTCACATCACCACCTCGGCGCTGCTCGGCAACGGCCTGCTGCGGCTGCTGTCCCAGCCCGAGCAGTGGCGGCTGTTGTGCGAGCGGCCCGGCCTCGTGGCGAACGCGGCCGAGGAGATCGCCCGCTACGACACCCCGACGCACATCTTCCTGCGCGTCTCGACCGCCGACGCCACCGTCGGCGGGCAGGACTTCCCCGCCGGGACCGAGTTCGCGCTCTGCCTCGCCTCCGCCAACCGGGACGACGACGCCTTCGAACGCGGCGAGATCTTCGACATCACCCGGGTGCCGCGCGCGAACGTGGTCTTCGGTCAGGGGCCCCACTACTGCCCGGGGGCGGGGCTGGCGCGGCGCGAGGTCGAGATCTCGCTGCGGCTGCTCACCGAACGGCTGCCGGGGCTGCGGCTCGTGGCGGAGCAGCGGATCGAGTACCGCGGCACGCTCGACCACCGGGGGCCGCTCGCGCTGTGGCTGGAGTGGTGAGAGCGCGGGCCGAGTAATCCAGGCACCTTGCGTCCGAACTGATCATTCTTCTAAGTTAGGGGCCGTAACTTAGGAGGGGATCGCCCCGTGAAGACCGGCGGACGCACGGCCAGCTTCACGCTGAGCGACGTGATCGAGGCCGGCATCCGCATCGGCCTGGTCCGGCTCAGCATGCAGGGCGTCGCCGACGCGCTCGGCGTCACGACGGCGGCGCTCTACCGCCACGTGGCCGGCCGTTCCGCGCTGGAGACGCTGATCGGCGAGGCGATCCTCGACAAGCTCAAGCTCGTGGACGACCCCGCCGAGCCGGCCGCCGCCCACCTGGCGAGCTTCGCCATGCAACTGCGGCGCTTCACGCTCGGCCATCCGGGGACGGCCCAGTACCTGCAGCGGCTGTTCCCGCGCGGGCCGTCGGGCCTGCGGCTGCTGGAGCATCAGATCGTCGCCCTCGGCCGGCGCGGCTACGACCCGGCCGCCGCCGTCGCGCTCTCCTCCTCGATGGCCACCATGGCCATCGGCGCCACCGTGGCCGAGCAGGAGCGGGCGAGCCTGCTCGGCACCCCGGCCGTCGAGGAGGCGCTGGCCGTGATGGCGGGCTCCGAGCTGCTGCGGCAGGCCAGTGCCGGCATCCCCGACCACACCCCGGAGGACTACTTCGTGTTCCTGATCACAGCGGCCGCCGAGGGGCTGGTCGCCCGGCTCCCGCCCGGCCACCCGGTCCCGAGGACGGCGTCCTGAACGCCGCCCGGCACGACGTCGAGGAGCTCCGGTGCCCGAGCCGATGAGCCTGCTGCCCGACGACCCCGCCGAGGTCGGGCCGTACCGGCTGGAGGGCCGGCTCGGCGCGGGCGGGCAGGGCACGGTCTACACGGCGCGCGGTCCCGGCGGCCCGCTCGTCGCGGTCAAGCTGCTGCACTCGCACCTGATCACCGACGACGAGGCCAGGAACCGGTTCCTGCGCGAGGTGCAGACGGCCGAGCGGGTGGCGCCGTTCTGCACGGTGCAACTGCTGGACTCCGGGTTCCTGGGAGCCAGGCCGTACATCGTCAGCGAGTACGTGGACGGGCCCTCGCTGCAGGACTCGGTCAGGGAGAGCGGGCCGCGCGGCGCGGCGGCGCTGCAGCGGCTGGCGATCAACACGGCGACGGCGCTGGCCGCGATTCACGCGGCCGGGGTGGTGCACAGGGACTTCAAGCCGGGCAACGTGCTGCTGGGCCCCGACGGGCCCGTGGTGATCGACTTCGGCATCGCCAAGGCCCTGGACGTGAGCCAGTCGGTGGTCAGCAGCCAGCCGATCGGGAGTCCCGCGTACATGGCGCCCGAGCAGATCGCGGACGAGGACGTGGGGCCGGCCGCCGACCTGTTCGCGTGGGCCGCGACCATGTACTACGCGGCCACCGGGCAGCGGGCCTTTCCCGGCGAGTCCATTCCCGCGACCCTCAACTCGGTGTTGCGCAGCGAGCCGGACCTGAGCGGGGTGGAGGGGCGGCTGCGGCTGCTGCTGGCGGAGTGCCTGGACAAGGAGCAGGCGGGGCGGCCCACCGCCGCCCAGGTGGTCGAACGCCTGCGTGCCCTGTCCTGGCAGGACGTCCCGGCCGATGGCCGTGACCAGCCCGCCCACGCTGGTGGGGTTCCGACCGGGTATGCCGCCGGCGGGCACCTTCCCACCGCCCCGCACACCCGCCCCGGCCGGCGCGTGCCCGCCATCGTGGCGGCGGGCGCGGCGCTGGTCCTCGCCGCCGGCGTCGGCATCAGCGTGTACGCCCTCACCCCCGCCACCGCCCAGCGACAGGCCGCGCTGCGACCGCCGCCGAGCACGTCGCCCCCGGCCTCGGCCCCCGTGTCCACCCCGTCACCCGCCCCCACCGCGTACGAGCTGCTCGTCACGAAGAAGCCGGGCAAGACCGCCGGCCCGGCTCCGGCGTCCCCGACAAAGACGCCCCGCAGGTCCGCGACCCCGGCCCGCGACTCCGACGCGATGCCGGGCAGCAGCGCCACCACCGCCACCAAGAAGCCGAGGAAGACGCCCGAGCCGACCCGCAAGCCGTCCGCCACCAGCCAGCCGCCCTCGCCCAAGCCGTCGCTCCAGCCCTCCACGGGCACGGTCACGTGGAACGACGTCGGCGAGTACTGCAAGGCGCACGGGCAGACGCTCATGTACGGCGCCGGCTGGTCCGGCATGAAGTGTTCGGACGGCGCGGAGGTCTCGGTGACGGCGGTGTGCGCGTGGAAGTACCCGGCCTACGGCCAGGCCGTGGGGGTGCCTCCGGAGAACCCGTTCATGCCGTCGGCCACCTGCAATCTCTCCTGACCCGGCCAGCCCGTTTAGTCCCGTTCTGGTGCGGTAGGGGCCGCTTGTTGGCGGAATGTGAACGGGGCGATCACATCAGAGCGATCGCCCGGCGCCACAGCAGGAGGTGACGATCATCCTCGCGGCATTGGCCATCCCGGTGGCTGCTCTGATCGGTCTGATGCTCATGACTCTTCTGGAGGACGCGCTCCTGGCGCCTCCCGCCGACTCCCGAAAACCCGACGCCGCCGACCCGGCGCCCGCCTCCGAACCGGCGCTTGAAGCGGCCCTCGCACCAGCGGCGACGGCGACGGCGGAAGCCACGGCTGTGATTCTCCCGCTGCCCGCGCGCCCCTACGCCTCCGGCCGAGGGCGCCCGGCCACACGGCGGCCACGAAGTTGCGCCCGTGTCACCGCGCGCGTGGACGACCCGAGGTGCGCCGCGTCAAGAACCCGGCATCCCCTGCCGCGCTCGGCCTGAGCGCGCGCAGAGCGGGACGAGCGCCGCGTCGAGGGCGTCGCGGTGCAGCCGGTCCAGCCCGGTACGCGCTTCCACGTCGAGCCTGGCGGCGGCCGACGCGGCCCAGCAGCGGCCGACGGAGGCGCGTACCGGTGCGGTCTCCTTCAACAGGCGCAGCAGGCGCGGCGTGAGCCGGTCGAGCCGCGGCCGGATCTCGGTCTCCAGGTCGGCGTGGCGGCGGGGCCGCAGCTCGGGATGGGCCCGCCAGCGCGCGTGCAGCCCGCGCTGCACCCGCTTGCCCGCCTCGATCTGGGCGCGGAAGAACCGCACCCCGTCCTCCGGCGGCAGCCCGGCCCGCGCCGACTCGGCGGCGACCGTGTCGAGCAGCCGCCGCTCGCGGGCGGGATCGTCGATCGGGCGGTCGCCGGCGAGCTTGGCCGCCGCCACCTCGTCGGCCAGCAGCAACCGCCGCACGACCAGGTCGACCAGTTCCTCCATGCCGGTGGGCGCGCCGACCGCCGACCAGCCGACACCGCCTCTGGAACCGTCGGCCGACGCTTGAGCGCTCCCGTGCAGCAGCACCGCCGACACCACGGCCACCGCCAGTGACGCGGACCTCACCGAACCGGTCATGACCACCCGCCCCTGAATTGACTACAGTGAGTAATATAGATGTCACATAACGCTATAGGGGCGGGAATGCAGCTTCACTTCGTCGGCACCGGCTCGATCTTCCACGACCGCCTGAGCGCCTCCGCGCTGCTGGACGGCAAGCTCCTCATCGACACGCCGAACGGCTCGATCAAGGCGATGCGCCGCTCGGGGATCGACCCGGCCGTCGTGGACATCTGCCTCATCACCCACTTCCACGCCGACCACTTCTTCGACATCATCTTCCTGCTCATGGAGCAGGGCCTGCTGCGCGAGCGGGAGCGCGAGCTGGTGCTCATCGGCCCGACCGGGTTCGCCGAGCGGGTGGCGCACCTGTTCGAGATCAGCTACCCGGGCACCTGGGAGCAGGTGCGGCCCCGCGTGCGCGCGCGCTTCGTCGAGTTCGGCCACGAGGGCGGCGAGTGGTCCGGCGACGGCTACCGCGTCCAGGCCCTGCGCGTGGAGCACACCACGCCGATCGCCCTCGGCTACTCGATCACCGACGCCGCCGGCACCGTCTTCGGCTACACCGGCGACACCGTGCTGTGCCCGTCGGTCGAGCGGCTCGCCGACACCAGCGCGGCCCTCGCCCTCGACACGTCCTTCCGCACCTCCAAGGTGGGCCACATGGGGCTGGACGACGTGGAGCGCATCGCCGACGACCACCCCGGCCTCACCCTCTTCCCGACGCATCTCGGCGAGGAGGTCACCGGCTCCGACCGGCCGAACATCGTCTTCCCCGAGGACGGGCAGAGCTTCGAGCTCGGCCCCGGCGGCCTCGTGCCGGACAACGGCTGACAACGCCCCGCGGCTCCGGACGACACGCGACTCATCGGGGATGTGTAATATCCCGATTGTGCAGATGGGTGAAGGAGTCGAGTGGGGGTTGCACTGCTGTGTGACCCTGGGCTGGCTGCAGGACGAGGGCCCCGTGTCGATCCGCAAGCTCGCCGCCTGGTTCGACCTCCCGCAGGAGTACCTGAAGAAGCGGCTCCAGGCCTTGACCAAGGCCGGGATCCTCACCTCCGTCCCCGGCGCGAGAGGCGGCTTCTCGCTGGCCAGGCCGCCCGAGCAGATCACCGTGATGGACGTGGTGACCGCGCTGGAGGGGCCCGCCGAGGCGTTCCGCTGCGTCGAGATCCGGCAGCGCGGCGTCGGCGCGGAAGGCGGGCAGTTCCGCCGTCCCTGCGGGATCTCCATGGCGATGCGGCGGGCCGAGCTGGCCTGGCGGCGGGAGCTGGCCGGGCAGACGATCGCCGGCCTCATGGCAGACGCCTCCCCCTCGGGCGAGCGCACCCGGCGCACCTACGCCCGCATGCGCGGCTGATCGATCGCTCCCCCTCACGGCGGGCTCACCCCGGAAGTGGAATGAGGATGTCTGGTATCCCGATAAGAACCCTGGTGCTGGGGCTCGGCACGTTCGCCGTCGGCACCGACGCGTACGTGGTGGCCGGGTTCCTGCCCGCGATGGCCCGGTCGTTGCAGGTGACGGAGAGCGCCGCCGGGCAGTCGGCCACCGTCTTCGCCGTCGCGTACGCGGTGTTGTCGCCCGTGCTGGCCACGTTCACGGCCCGGGTGCCGCGCCGGGCCCTGCTGACCGGCGCGCTTACCGTGCTCGCGCTGGCCAACCTCGGCTCCGCGCTGGCGCCCGACTACCCGGTGCTGATCGTCACCCGGGTGCTGGCCGCCGCCGGCGCCGCCGCCTTCACCCCCAACGCCGGCGCCGTGGCCGCCGCCATGGCCGCGCCCCACCAGCGGGCCCGCGCGCTGGCCGTGGTGATCGGCGGGCTGACCGTGGCCACCGCGCTCGGCGTGCCGCTCGGCAACCTCGCCGACAGGACGCTGAACTGGCGGATCGCGCTCGGGCTGGTCGCCGCCCTCTGCGCGCTCTGCGCCGCCGGCGTGCTCGCCGTCCTGCCCGCCCTGCCTGGCAGCCCGAGCGTCCCGCTGCGCACCAGGCTGCACGCCCTGCGCCATCCGGGCGTGCTCGCGGTGCTGCCGCTGACCCTGCTCGGCATGATGGCCAGCTACGGCCTGTACGCCTACGCCGTCCCGCTCCTGCACGCGCTGGGCGCCACGCCGGAGTCCGAGATGTGGCTGCTGTTCCTGTACGGCGCGGGCGCCGTCGCCGGCAACCTGGTCGCGGGCAGCGCGGCCGACCGGTACGGGCCCGTCCGCGTGCTGTCCGTCGGGTACGCGGCGCTCACCCTCACCCTGGCCGCCTTCACCTGGGCCACCGGCGCCGGGTCGCACCTGCTGCCGGTGGCCGCGCTGCTCATGGCGGCCTGGGGAGCGAGCACCTGGTTCCAGACCCCGGCACAGCAGTTGCGGCTGATCTCCGCCGCGCCTCAGGAGACCGCCGTCGTGGTCGGGCTGAACGGCTCCGTGCTCTACCTCGGCATCGCCCTGGGGACGGCGCTCGGCGGGCTGCTCCTTCCCGTGGGCGCGCCGGTCGCGCTCGGCGTGAGCGCGGCGCTGGCCGCCTGCTCCCTGCTCTACCTGGCCGCCACCCGCCGGGCCGGCGAACGGGCCGTCGTTCACCCGCGGCAGGAATAGGCGTGATCTCCGGACGGCTGTCGTAGATGGCTCATGAGGAGCGACGACGTCGAGGGAGTTGCGGAATGCGTGCTGTCTGGTTGAGGGAGTTCGGCGGGCCCGAGGTGTTGCGGGTGGAGGAGACGCCGGATCCCGTGCCGGGTGAGGGGCAGGTGCTGATCGAGACCGCGGCCGTCGGCATCACATTCGTGGAGACGCAGGTACGGTCCGGCTCCGCGCCCATGCCGCTGCCGGAGCTGCCGATCATCCCAGGCAACGGCGTGGCGGGCACCGTCGTGGCGGTGGGGCCCGGCGTGGACGCCGCCCTTGCGGGGCAGCGGGTGGCCAGCACGACCGGCGGCACCGGCGGCTACGCCGAGAAGGTGGCCGTCGACGCGAGCCTGGTGATCCCCATCCCCGAAGGGCTGCACAACCGCGACGCGGTCGGCCTGCTGAACGACGGGCGCACCGCCCTCGGCATCGCCCAGGTGGTCGCGCCCGCGGCCGGCGAGTGGGTGCTGATCGGGGCCGCCGCCAGCGGCGTCAGCAGCCTGCTGATCCAGCTCGCCACGCGCGCGGGCGCCCGGGTGATCGCCGCCGCCGGGTCGCGGACCAAGCTCGAACTCGCCCAGAGCCGCGGCGCCGAGGCGGGCGTGGACTACACCCAGCCCGGCTGGGCCGAGCGGGTGCGTGAGGTGACGGGCGGCGCGGGCGTGGACGTGGCCTGCGACCCGGCGGGCGGCGACATCGGGCGGGCGGCGTTCGAGCTGGTCCGTGAGGGCGGGCGGTTCCTCGCGTTCGGGGCAGGGAGCGGTTCGATGACGGTGATCGAGCCCGAGGAGGCGGCCGGGCGGGGTGTCACCCTCGTGTCGATGGGGGCGGCCTTCTCCTCGCCCGAGGCCGTGCGGGAGCTGTCCGTGCGGGCGCTGGCCGAGGGCGCCGCCGACCGGATGCGGCCGGTGATCGGGCAGACGTTCCCGCTGGAGCGGGCCGCCGACGCGCACGCGGCGATCGCCAAGCGGGCCACGCTCGGCAAGACGCTGCTCATCCCCTGACAGCCCGGCGGGAGGTCAGCCGCGCGGCAGCCAACGCCCATCGATCGCCGAGCGGGATCGTGCCTCGTGGTCACGGCGTGGATCGCGGCTCCGTGTCGCGCGCCTCAGTGGGTCACGGGTGGGCCGCACCTCGGCGGGCGCGGGGGGGAAATGACCGGGCCCGAAGTTTCCGGCGCTCGAATGAACGGCGGGCGCCGCCTTTTGTATTTCGGTGGCCCGGAACAGTCGCGCCGGTAAGGTTTCCGATTCGACGTGCGGTAACTTGGAAATGTGGTGCGGCAGAGACATCATCGCGTTTCGGCCCGGTCGATATTTGATTTCGCACCGTGGCGCACGCTCGCGGGCGGTTTTCCGCTCGGGCCGGCGCGATATGTCATCTCCTCGGTGAGCGAGGTCTCCCCATGGCAGGAATACCCGCGGCACTGCGGCGGCGACGCAGCCCCTTCATCGGACCGCGGCCGTTCACCGCTCACGACGAGAGCCTCTTCTTCGGCAGGTCCGACGAGATCCGGCTGCTGCTGGAGCTGTGGCGGCGCAACAGGCTGACGATCCTGCACTCCGACGCCGCCGCGGGCAAGACCTCGCTGCTGCGCGCGGGGCTGATCCCGGCGCTGCGCGCGGACAACGCCAACGTGCTGCCGCTCGGGCGGGCGGCCTCGTGCCAGGTGTGGCCGGCCGCGGCGCTGCCCGGCCACAACCCGTACGTGCTCACCCTGCTGTCCTCCTGGGACCCCGAGGAGACGCCAGGAAGGCTGGCGGCGCTGTCGGTCGGCGAGTTCGTGCGCGGCAGGCAGACGCACGACAGCGACGGCCGGCCCGCCCTGACCTTCGCCGCCGTCGATCAGGCGGAGGCGTTCCTGCGCAGGCAGGAGCCGGGCAAGGGGCACCGCCGACGGCTGCTGGACGAGCTCTTCGAGGCGCTGGCCGCCCGGCCGAACCTGCGCCTGCTCCTGTCGGTGCGCTCCGACTACCTGGACGACCTGCGCCACGAGGTGAAGGACGCCGACCGGCCGGAGTGCGCCGAGTACCATCTGCGGCCGCTCTCACCCGAGGCCGCCACCGTGGTCGTCAGCCGATCGGCGCAGGCCATGCGGCTGCACTTCCCGCCCGCCGAGGTCGAGGAGCTGCTGGAGGAGCTGCGTACGATCAGGGACGAGAGCGGCCGGGTGAGCCGCCTGACCCGGGCGATCGACCCGCTGCTGTTGCAGGTCGCCGGCGCGCACCTGTGGCGCGAGAAGCCCGGCCACGACCACTTCGCGCACCTGCGGTCGGAGGTCGACCGGGCGCTGTCCGACTGGTGCGGCAGGACGCTCGCGGTGGCCGCGGCGGAGCACGAGCTGTCGCCGCGCGAGCTGGACCGCTGGCTGCGGCGCACGCTGCTGCACCGGGGCGGGAGCGGCACGGCCGGCACGGTGGAGATCACCGACGCGTTCCTGCACTCGATGGAGGACCGCCACCTCATCACGGACGCCCGCCACAACGCCGGCCCCGACCTGCGGCAGCGGCGCCTGCTCGCCCCGCTGCGCAGGCTCGACGCCGGGCAGTGGCCGCAGCCGCCGCCTGACCCCGCCGCGCTGCTCTGCGCCGCCGTGCGCGCCCGCGCCGAGGGCGAGCCCGACCGGGCGAGCCGGCTGGCCCGCGAGGCCGCCAGGGTGTGCCCGCCGAAGGAGATGCGGGTGCGCGCCGACATCGAGTCGCTGCTCGGCAACCTCAGCTTCGAGCAGCGCGCGCTGGACGAGGCCAACGCCCGCTATCTGGCCGCCGCCACCCTGTACGAGGCGCTCAACGACTGCACGTCGGTGGGCTGGATCCTGGCCGCGATCGGCCGCATCTCGCTGATCCAGGGCAGGCGCGGCACGGCCGTCGAGCACATGATGGCCGCCGTCAGCAGGCTGCCGAACGACCCGGTCGTACGCACCGGGCTCGGCCAGGCGCTGCGGGCGGCCGGCGAGACCACGGCGGCGCTCGACGTGCTGAGCCGCGTGCTGGAGCGCGACGAGGTGCCCGAGGCCAGGCGGACCCGCAACGAGATCGCCAGGGAGCTCGATGGCGGCCGGCTCACAGGAGGCATCGCTGATCAGTGAAACCGCTTTGCACACCCTGATCACAACATGCGACGCCTTTCCAGGATGGACCTTCCAGCCTGAGCGGCGGGGCGTCACCCGCGCCGTCTGGCGGCCTCCAGGCGGTCGGGCCTGTTGGTCATGATGCCGTCGACGCCGTGGGAGATGAGCCGCTGGATCAGCGCGGGCCGGTCGGCCGACCAGGTGTAGACGCGCATGCCCCGCTCGTGCACCTTCTTGACGTACCGGGCGGTGAGCCCGGTGTGCGGAAGCGTGAGGCCGTCGGCGTAGCGGGCCACTTCGCCGAGCCGTCCGGAGGCGGGCCTGCCGAGCAGCGCGATGGGCAGGCCGGGCACCATGTCGCGCAGCACGCGCATCGAGTGCCAGCCGAACGCCTGCACGGTGAGCCGCTCGGAGGTCCACGACTCGCGCTCCTCCTGCAGCTCGACGGCCACCCGGCGGTCGATGTCCGGGCTGCGCGGGGAGTGCTTGACCTCCAGCAGAAGCCCGGCGCCCGTCTCACGCGCCGCCTCCAGGGCGCGCTTGAGCGTGGGCACGCCCTCGCCGCGGAAGCGCTCGGAGAACCACGAGCCCGCGTCCAGCCGCTGGATCTCGGCGAGCGTGAAGTCGGAGACCCACCACGGCTTGCGCTTGGGGAACAGCTTCTCGACGTTGGTGGTGCGGCTCAGGGTCTCGTCGTGCATGAGCACGAGCCGGTGGTCCTTGGTCTGCTGGACGTCGAACTCGCACGTGTCGGCCCGCTGGGCCCTGGCCACGGCGCAGGCCACGATGGTGTTCTCCGGCGCGTGCGCCGCGCCGCCGCGGTGGGCGATGTTGTCCACCTGCGGCGGCGCGGCGGTGATGATCGCGGTGATGACGACGCCGAGCGAGTGGTACATACTTCCCCCCAGGCCCCATATGTCTCGCATGGAGAAAAGTTCCCGGGTGACCGTTTTCTACCGCTTGTCGGCGTCGTCAGCACGAACTTTTTAGACTAGAAGCGGATCTTGCGCAGGTAGCGGTAGCCGACCTGCGACGTCTGCCGCGGCGTCACGTCGGGGGTGTCGTTCTCCACGATGTACTCCCTGACCTGATGGGCGTCGAACACCCGGCGGAAGTCGATCGTGCCGGTGCCCAGGTCGGCCATGTCACCGTCCAGGTGCCGGTCCTTGACGTGGTACTGCAGCACCCGCTGCGGCGCCCGCCTGATGACGTCGATCGCGAACTTCACCGGATCCCTGGCCCCGCGCCCCACGCCGCCGGTGACCGCCCAGTAGATGTCGATCTCCAGGTGCACCAGGCGCGGGTCGAGCTCTGAGGTGAGCACGTCCCACGGGGTCACCCCACCGCCGAGGTCGGTCGTGAACTCGTGGGCGTGGTTGTGGTAGCCGTAACGCAGCCCCGCCTTGCGGGCGGCCAGCGCCTCGACGTTCATCCGCTCGGCCCAGCCCTTCCACTCGTCCAGGCTGGTCGAGGCCAGGTACGGCACCACCATGTAGGTCTGGCCGAGCGTCAGCGCGTTCTGGATCTTCGTCTCCAGCGCGGCGTCGTCGGGGCTGATTCCGTCGTGGCTGGAGCTGGCCTGGATGCCGAGCCCGTCCAGGAAGTCGCGTAACTGCTGCGCCGTGCGGCCGAAGTAGCCCAGCGCCAGCTCGACCTTCGGGTAACCGATCTCGGCCAGGTAGGCGAGGGTCGTGTCATAGTTCTGGGCCAGGTCGTCGCGCACCGTCCAGAGCTGGATGCTGATCTGGCCCGGAGGGACCCGCTCCCTGCCGCCGTGGTGGTGCGGCGGCGTCGCCGCCGCGGCCGGGGACGCGGCGGCCAGCGCCGCCGCGCCGAGTCCGAGGCCCGCCGCGAGCAGGGTGCGCCTGCTGGGGCCGTAGCCGTAACACATGAGGGTGTCTCCTAACTCGTGGGCTCCAGCACGACCTGCGTGCTGGAGGTCAGCGGCGGCAGGCCGCCGGTGCCCGGGTCGGTGTAGGTGGCCACGAAGACGCCCGTGAGCTCGTCCGTCTCCGGGTCGTGGCCGCTCGGCTCGGTGGTCTGGATTGAGCCCGTGCAGCCACGGGCGGTGGTCTGCGGGTGGCCGTGGTCGTCGTGGCCGAGTATGTAGTCCACGGTCACGTTCGCGCAGTTCACCGGCTGGTCGTCGGTGACGCGGACCTCGAACTCGACCACGTCGCCGAAGGTGAACGGCTGGCCCGCCACCGGGCGTACCAGCTCGACGACCGGCGCGGCGTTGCCGACCACGATCCGCACCGACGTGGCCGCCGACCTGCCGCTGGGGTCGCTCACCCGCAGGGTGGCGTCGTAGATGCCGTTCTGGGTGTAGGTGTAGGAGCCGCTCGGGTCGCGGGAGTCCACCCGGCCGTCGGCGTTGAAGTCCCACGCGTAGCGGATCCGGTCGCCGTCGGCGTCGGCGGTGCCCGTGCTGGTGAAGCTCACGGTGAGCGGGGCCAGGCCGTTCGTCACCGAGGCCTGGGCGGCCGGGATCGGGGTGTGGTTGCCGGTGTTGCCGATGTAGTCGACGCGGGCGAGCTGCGCGTCCGGGTTCTCGCTGAAGAAGCCGTCGCCGTACTCCAGGACGTAGAGCGCGCCGTCGGGGCCGAACTCCAGGTCCATCGGGTTGTCGAAGACGAACGAGGGCAGCACCGGCTCGATCCGCCGCCCGTTGCCGTGGAAGGCCTTGACGTAGTCGCGGGTCCACTCGTAGAAGAGCGGGACGCCGTCGTAGTACTTCGGCCACCCCACGGCCGTGCGTCCGCGCGTGTCGGCCGGGTCGAAGTCGTAGGCCGGTCCCGCCATCGGGCCGATCCCGCCGGTGCCCAGCTCGGGGAACTCCGCCGACGGCCCGTAGGAGTACCACACGTCGGGCTGCACGACCGGCGGCAGCCGGCGCAGGCCGGTGTTGTGCGGCGACTCGTTGACGGGCGCCGCGCAGTCGAAGGTCGCGCCCGAGGCGCCGGTGGCGAAGTCGTAGTCCACGTACGGCAGCCGCGCCGTCGCGCAGTACGGCCAGCCGTAGTTGCCCGCCCTGCGGACCACCGTCCACTTGCCGTGCCCCGCCGGGCCGCGCGCGGGGTCGGCCTCCTGCTGGTCGGGCGAGTAGTCGGCGACGTACAGCTCGCCGGTGCGCCGGTTCAGCTCGATCCTGAACGGGTTGCGCAGCCCCATGGCGTAGATCTCCGGCCGGGTGCCCGCCGTGCCCGGCCTGAAGAGGTTGCCCCTGGGGACGGTGTACGAGCCGTTGTCGCGCACGCTGATGCGCAGGATCTTGCCGCGCAGGTCGTTGGTGTTGCCGGCGCTGCGCTGGGCGTCGAAGGCCGGGTTACGGTCGGCCCGCTCGTCGATCGGGGTGAAGCCGTCCGACTGGAACGGGTTCGTGTCGTCGCCGGTGGACAGATAGAGGTTCCCTGCCGCGTCGAAGACGATGTCGCCGCCGACGTGGCAGCAGATGCCCCGGTCCACCGGGACGTCGAGGATGCGCTGCTCGGTGCGCAGGTCGACGGTGGTGCCGCCCCACCGGAAGCGGGACAGCCTGATCAGGCCCTTGAAGGGCGCGAAGTCCGCCGGGGTGCCGGTGAACGGGGCGTCGCCCTCGTTGACGTCCGGCGTCGCCGGGTCGTCCACGGGGGTGTTCAGCGGGGGCGAGTAGTAGAGGTAGACCCAGTCGTCCTTCTTGGAGCCCTTGCCGAAGCCGGGGCTCAGGGCGATGCTCTGCAGCCCTTCCTCGTCGTGCTGGTACACGTCGAGCCGGGCGGCGAGCGTGTTGAGGCCGGTCTTCGGGTCGTGTAACCAGACCTCGCCCTTCCTGGTCGTGTGCAGGACCCTCGAATCGGGTAACACCGCCAGGTCCATGGGCTCGCCCGGGTTGTCGTTGAGCGTCACCTTCTGGAACTGGGAGTCGGGCGGCGGCGCCGCCGCACCTGCCTGGGCGGCGCCTGCCGGCATGAGGATCGCCGCAGCAGTCAGGGCCGCGATTGCGGTTCTCGCGCTCATGCCTCTCTCCTTCGGTCTACTCGGGGAATAAGAGAGGGCAAATTAACGTGAATGTAACCCGAGTTACGCCGATCGAGGAGGGCCTAATCGCCACCGATCCGCGCATCTTCCCCACCGGATCGGATTAAGTGCCGCAACGCGAAGAGCGCCTCCGCCCGTACGGGTGAAGGCGCTCTTCAGGGTGTGTTCTACTGCTGCTGCTTCGGCTCCTCCATCGTGACGGTCACGGTCTTCTCCTCGCCGTCACGCTGGTAGGTGACGGCGACCTGCTGGCCGACCTTGTACCCGCGCACCTGGCCGACGACCGTGTCGCCGCCCTGCACCGGCGTCTCGCCGATCTTGGTGATCAGGTCCCCCTGCTTCAGCCCGGCCTTCTCGGCGGGGCTGCCCTGGGTCACCTGGCGCACGAGCGCGCCGGTCGCGTCGCCGCTGGCGTCGGTGACGCTCACGCCCAGGTACACGTGGCTCACCGTGCCCTTGCTGATGAGCTGCTCCGACACGTGCTTGGCGGTGTTCACCGGGATCGCGAAGCCGAGGTTGACGCCGTCGGCGGCGACCGCGCTGTTGATGCCGACCAGCTCGCCCGCCGCGTTCACCAGGGCGCCGCCGGAGTTGCCCGGGTTGATCGCCGCGTCGGTCTGGATCATGCCGCCGAGCGTGGTCGTCTCCTGCTGTTGCTGCTGCCCCTGCCCGCCCCAGCCCGGCGGGAGCTGCTGCTCGTCCTGGCCGCTCCCGGAGGTCACGGTGCGGTCCAGGGCGCTGATGATGCCGGACGTCACGGTGCCGTCCAGGCCCAGCGGGCTGCCGATGGCGAGCACGTCGTCGCCGACCTTGAGCTGGTCGCTGTCCCCGAGCGCCACCTTGGCCAGCCCCGACACACCCTCGGCCTTGATGACCGCCAGGTCGGTGGCCGGGTCGGTGCCGACCACGGTCGCCTTGGCCGTCTTGCCGTCGTTGAACTTGACCGTCAGCCCGCCGTTCTGCCCCGAGACGACATGGTTGTTGGTCAGGATGTAGCCGTCCTGCGACAGCACCACGCCGGAGCCCTCGCTCGTCTGGCCCTGGATCATCACCACGGACGGCTGCACCTTCTCCGCCACCTGCGCCACTGTGTACTGGTCGGCGGCGGTGCGGAAGACCGGGCTCGGGTTGCTCACGGTGGCGGTCGCCACGGGCTGCGGGCTCCCCCCTGCCAGGTACGCGCCCACCGCCCCACCGCCCAGCGCGGCGGCCGACATGGCGGCCACGGCGGCCAGCGCCAGCCCCGCGATCGCCTTACGGGTCAGCATGAACCCGGTTCGCCTCGGCGGCGGAGGCGGCGGCAGCACCGGGCCGGGCCGGGTGAACCCTCCGGCGGAGGGCGGGGTGTCACCGAACTGGCTCCAGCCACCGGTACGAGGCTCGTTCGCGTCCATGTCATCTCCTGTAGTGCCGATGACACAAGAGTGAGCCATGGTGCGTAAATCCCGACTAAGCGGCGATTGCCCGGTATGCGCAACTGCTGATCTCGGCCTTATCGGTGCTGGCAGCGGTGATCGGCGAGCCGCGAAAATTCCTCCGGAATCAGCCTCCCGGCACGATCAGCCCCGTCTCGTACGCCGCGATCACCGCCTGCGCCCGGTCGCGCAGCCCCAGCTTGGTCAGCACATTGCTGACGTGCGTCTTCACCGTGTGCTCGCTGACCACCATCTCCCGCGCGATCTCCGCGTTGGACAGCCCCCTGGCCATCA
Organism: Nonomuraea sp. PA05; assembly: GCF_008086045.1. GTDB lineage: Bacteria > Actinomycetota > Actinomycetes > Streptosporangiales > Streptosporangiaceae > Nonomuraea > Nonomuraea monospora. The sequence continues at coordinate 33,140 of NZ_VSEY01000044.1, forward strand.
TGCGCAGCGTCTCCTGCTCCCGCCCGGTCAGCACCGACAGCCGCTCCGACGGCGGGGCGGCGGAGCGCGGGGCGGCCCGGGAGGTGAAGTCGGCGATGAGCTTGGTGGTGACCGAGGGGGCGAGCAGTGACTCGCCGGCCGCGACCACGCGTACGGCGTGCACGAGGTCGTCACGCCTGACGTCCTTGAGCAGGAACCCGCTGGCCCCGGCCCGCAGCGCGTCGTAGACGTAGTCGTCCAGGTCGAACGTGGTGAGCATGAGGACCCGGCAGTCGCCGGCCGCGCAGACGGCGCGGGCGGCCTCGATGCCGTCCATGACCGGCATGCGGATGTCGAGCAGGAGCAGGTCGGGGCTGTGCTCGCGGACGGCGGCGATCGCCTGGACGCCGTCGCCCGCCTCGGCGACGACCTCGATGTCCGGCTGCGCGTCGAGGATCATGCCGAACCCCGCGCGGACGAGCTCCTGGTCGTCCGCCACCACCACGCGGATGCTCACGACGCCGCCTGCGGGAGCCGGACGAGCACCCGGAAGCCGGGCCCGCCTGGGCGCGGGCCCAGTTCGGCGGTGCCGCCGCACGCGGCGGCGCGTTCCCTGATGCCGATCAGGCCGTTGCCGCCCGAGGGCAGCGCCGCGTCCCGGCCGCGGCCGTCGTCGGTGATGTCGATCATGAGTGCGTGGTCCTGCCAGGTGAGGGCGATGTCGGCGCGGGTGGCGCCCGCGTGCTTGACGATGTTGGTGAGGGCTTCCTGGGTGATGCGGTACGCCGCCACCTCGGTGTCGGGCGACAACGTCCCGGGCGAGCCCGTGGTGGAGTATGTCACGTTCAACCCGGTCGATCTGACCTGCTCGGCGAGGGCGGGCAGCCCCTCGATGGTCGGCTGGGGGCCGCGCGGGCCCTCCTCCTCCTTCAGCACGTTCAGCAGGCGGCGGAGCTGCACCATGGCGTCGCGCCCCGCGCCGGCGATGGCGTCGAAGGCGGCCACGGCCCTGGCCGGGTTCGAGGTGACCGCCACCGGCCCGGCCTCGGCCTGCACGACCATGACGCTGACGGCGTGGGCGAGGATGTCGTGCATGTCGCGGGCGATCCTGGCCCGCTCCCGCTCGGCGGCGCGCTCCGCCTCGATCTCGCGCTCGCGGGCGAGCCGGACGGCCCGCTCCTCCAGCGCGGCGGCGTGGGCGCGGGAGGCGGCGGCGGCGCGGCCGATGGCGTACGCGGCGACGAACTGCACGGTGCCGCGCACGCCCGACTCGGCCGAGCCGACGATGAGCAGGCCGCCGCCCAGCGTGACGGCGAACGCGATCCACCGCTTCCACTTGCTGGAGTAGGCGGCCAGCGTGTAGAGGGCCACCAGCCCCGTGTACCAGATCGGCTGGGAGGCCACCTCTTCCTCAAGGTCGTAGAAGCCGGTGGGGACGCAGACGGCCAGCAGCACGAGCACCGGCGCGCGGCGTCGCCAGATCAGCGGCACGGCGGAGACGACCACGACCGCGTAGCCCCACCAGTGCCAGGGCCCGCCGTGCGGGTTCTCACGGGAGAGGAACGGCCAGAGCTGGATGAGCAGCACCAGGGCCGCGAGCGCGCCGTCCACCAGGATCGTGGGCAGGCCGCCGTACCAGCGGCGGAACCGCGCGACCAACCGTGACTCGGACATAAGCCCCAATTGTGCCCCTCAGTCTCACGCGACGGCGACCGCGTGGCGGGCGGGCGCCCGGCGCGCGAGCGGGACGAACGAGATCAGCAGGCACAGGGCGCCGAGCGGGATGAGGTCCTTGTCCATGAACGGCAGGGCGAGGTCGAGCAGCACCAGGACGGGCATCCACGCCTTGACCCTGCGCATGACCGCGAGCTGCAGCACGAGCGCGAGCTGGGCCAGGTAGAACAGGAACGGGCCGCCGTCGTACACCACGATCGACACCCCTGGCACGCTCTGCACCTGGTCGAAGAGCACGCCCATCCCGTCGTGGTCGTCGGCCATGAACCCGACCACGAGGTCGATGCCGAACTGCGCGAGCAGCGTCGCGATGCCGGCGCTCCCCGCCACGGCGCTCACCGTGGACAACGTGTCGCGCCCGGCCATGGCGCGCAGTTGCCAGAAGATGTGCGCGAACAGCACGAGAGCTGCCATGAACGCGAGGTGCCCGGTGGTCCAGGCGAGGCCGGGGCCGCGGCTGCCGTCGAGCCCGTCGATGATGCGGATCACCCCGTAGGCGAGCGTGAGCAGGGGTGCGGCGATGAAGGCGATGCGGGAGTTCATGGCGGTAATCCTGGGCCCGGGGAGGGCGACCGGGCATCGCCGGTGCGAGGGATTCGGCGGCTCCCTCGCGGGAGGGAGGAGAAATGGGCCGTGTCGGCGATTCGCGGCGGGGGTGGCTCTCAGCAGGATTGCGGTCATTCCCACGAACGGTCCTGAGGAGATCACCATGTTGAAGACCGCAGCCGCCTGCCTCGCGCTGGCCACCGTGTTCGTCGCGACGCCCGCCCACGCGAGCGCCCCGACCTGCCAGCCTCCCACCATGATCCAGCCGGATCCCGGCGCGGTGATCCCGCCGATCAACGGGGCGGCCCTGAGCAGGGCCATCGGCGACCTGCCCGCGGCCGACGCCACCGCGGCCGTGGTGCGGGTGGGCGGCACGAAGGGCTCGTGGCGGGGCGTGAGCGGCGTGGCCGACCTGGCGACGGGGCGCGCGGCGTCGGAGCACGTACGTTTCCGCGCCGGCAGCGTGACCAAGATGTTCACCACCGCGGTCGTGCTGCAACTCGTCGCGGAGGGCAGGCTGTCGCTCGGCGACACCGTGCAGGACCACCTGCCCGGCCTGCTGCCCGCCTCCTACCCGGAGATCCAGGTGGGGCAGCTCCTGAACCACACCAGCGGCCTGCCCGCGCCCGACCTGCCCGACGGCTTCGGCTACGTCTACGAGACCAGGTTCAAGAAGTGGACCCCGCGCGAGTACGTCGCCCTGGCCGTGCGCAACCCGATCGAGTTTGCCCCGGGCACCAGGCAGCACTACCTCAACATCAACACGTTCGTGGCCGGGCTGCTGATCGAGCGGGTCACGGGCGAGACCTACGAGCACGAGGTGACCGACCGCGTCCTGCGGCCCGTCGGCATGCGCGACAGCTACCTGCCCGGCGCCTCGACCAGGATCAAGGGCCCGTACCACCGGGGGTACCAGAGCGTGGCCGCGGGCTTCGAGAACGCGATCGCCTACGGCGACGGGCACGTGGTCGACATGACCAGGACGAGCGTCACCTCCACCTGGGCGTCGGGCGACCTGATCTCGACCGCGGCGGACCTGGAGAAGTTCGTCAAGGCGCTGTTCGGCGGGAAGGTCGTGCCGCCGGCCCAGCTCGAACCCATGTTCACCGTGCCGGACGTGACGATGTTCGACGAGTGCGGGAACACGCCCGCCACCTACACCTCGGGCATGACCAGGATGGTGCTGCCGGGCGGGATCGTGGCGTACGGCAAGACCGGGGCCCGCTACGGCTACGCCAACGGGGTCGGGGCGACCAGGGACCTGTCGCGGACGCTGGTCTACTCCGTCAACTCCACGGGCGCCAAGGACTCCGGCCAGAACCAGCGCACGCTCGGCGTGGTGCTGGCCTCCTTCTCCTGAGGCGGCGGACTGGAGATGTGAGGGCCGGCATACCACCCTCACATCTCTGACGGCGCTCGCTCAGCGGCGCCGGCGCCTGCGCCTGCGGGCGCGGCCACCGCCTGCCCCGCCGTTCGCCCCCGGGTGCGTCGGTTCGGGTCCCGGAATCCGGAAGAACGAAAAGAACCCCAGATATCGCTGCATCGCGGCCATGATGTCCCCCTTCACGGAACGGGTCGCGCGCCGGACGGCTGCGCGCCCGGCGCAAGCCGGACTGACCCGCAACCCTACCCGCGAATCGACAGCAAAACCCTTCTGACCTGGGTTTTCTCGCTACTTGTAGGACAGCTTGCGACGCTTGAACATGGGGTGCTTGGTCTCCCAGTAGCGCCAGCCCTCCACGCGGGACGGCACGTTCGCGATCCCGGCGGAGATCTTGACGTGCGCGCAGGTGCCGAGCACCGACCAGGCCGACCAGCCCACGCGGTAACCGAACACCCGGTACCACATGTTGCCGTACATGCCGTCGCTGATCTCCTGCGTGTACTCGTGTCCGCTGTAGACCATGTGCCGCTCCTCAAGGTGCGGCAGGCCGAGCCGGCGCAGGTTGTAGATGACCTCGCCCTTGTCGATGACCTTCTCGGCCTCGTTCTCCGTCTCCAGGAACGCGGTGACCTCGTGCTCGCGCGTGACCGAGACCGTCATCGAGCCGCCGGGGCCGTCGATGTAACGGGTGCGGGGCACGAAGAAATTGCGCGGCGACATCTGGTGGATCCGGAAGAAGGTGCGCGGCCGGCAGTTCCGGCCGTCCTCGTCGTCGTGACTGTGGTCGACGAAACCCTTGTCGAACTTGTGATGGTCGGGACCGTCGTCCTTGTCGCCCGCGCTGGCCGCCGGCGCCATGGTCACGGCCAGCACGGCCGCGAGAATGCCGCGCGCGGCGGGCTTCGCCATTTTTCTCATTGGGGTGAACATTCACCGTTCCTTTCGGAATGCGACCCATAGTCGCCAGACCGGTACGATGCTTACAGTTGCCGCGAGCCAGATGACAACGCCACGCCGAATTCGAATTTCCCGTACTGGGAAAGAGCCGGTGAAAGAGCGTCAATATCGGACCGCCATTCCGTAAAGTGCATGTATCCCACTCATGTGACGCTGTGCTATATGACGACTTCGCAGCGTGATGGCGATATATCCGATTGTGTGGGTGTTGAGGAAGATGGAGCCTTCCTTACGTACCTCCCTACGGCAGATTCCGGGTTTCGGGAGGTACGTAATGCACCGCAGAGTCAGCCTGCTCTCCGCCGTCGTTCTCGCCGCCCTGGCGGGCGCGCTCGTACCGGCCAGTGCCGCACAGGCCGAGGCCGCCAACGGGCTCGATCCCCGGCCCGCCGGCTGGACCGCCACGGACTCGCAGTCGGAGCGCAGGACCGTCTCGCAGTACTGGACCACGGGGCGCATGCTCGCGGCGCAGCCCCTCGACGCGCCCGCGCCGCGGCGCACCCAGTCGCGCGGGCCGTCCGAGGGCGACCCGTGGGCCACCCGCGGCGCCGCGGCCACCACCACCCGCCGCAGCCCGTGGAGCACGCGCGGCGCCGCGTGGTCGGTCGGCGGCACCACGCCTGTCACCACCGCGCGGCAGTCCCTGGTGCCCAACAGCCCCGGGCTGCAGTGGACGGACGGCGGCGCGGTCGTGCGCACCACCGGCAGGGTCTTCTTCACCACCGCCGACGGCCGCAACTCCTCCTGCTCCGGCTCCGCCGTGACCAGCGCCAACGAGAGCGTCGTGATCACCGCGGGGCACTGTGTGAAGCTGAACGGGGCCGCGCACAGGAACTGGGTGTTCGTGCCGGCCTTCGACGACGGGCGGCGGCCCTTCGGCACCTGGGTGGCCAGTGCGATGCTCACCACCCAGCAGTGGAACGCCAGGGAGGACATCAACTTCGACGTGGCCGCCGTCGTGGTCGCGCCGCTGAACGGGCGGACGCTGACCGACGTCGTGGGCGGCCAGGGCATCGCCTTCAACCAGGCCAGGCAGCGGCAGATGTTCGCCTTCGGCTATCCGGCGGCCGACCCGTTCGACGGCTCGGAGCTGATCTACTGCAGCGGGCGCGCGTTCAACGACACCGTCATGACCCGGGACCAGGGGCTGCGTTGCAACATGACAGGCGGGTCCAGCGGCGGGCCGTGGTTCCAGGGTTTCAACGAGTCGACCGGCCTCGGCTGGCTCAACTCCGTCAACAGCTTCACCTACAACTTCGCGCCGAACTTCATGTTCGGCCCCTTCTTCGGTGACGAGGCCATGGCCGTCTACCAGGCCGCACAGAACACGGACGCCCTCTGAGCGCTCGGTGCATGATGGCTGGTGATCCCTCTCCCCTGGAGGCTCGCCATGCCGGATCCGCTACCGCTGCTCGAACGCCTCATCGCCGTCGACTCCGTCAACCCGGACCTGTCCCCCGGCGGCGCGGGCGAGTCGGCCGCGGCCGATCTCTGCGCGCGGTGGCTGGGCGAGCGGGGGTTCGAGGTCCACCGCCTGGAGCGGCGGCCCGGCCGCCCCTCCGTGGTGGCCGTGCGCCGGGGCGCCGGGGGGCGCTCGATCATGCTCAACGGCCATCTCGACACCGTCGCGTACGGCACGTACGACGGCGAGCCGCTGGTCCCGCGCGTCGAGGACGGGCGGATCTACGGCCGGGGCGCCTTCGACATGAAGAGCGGCGTCGCCGCGATGATGGCCGCCGCCGCCCGCGCCACCGAGGGCGGCCCGCTGCGCGGCGACGTCATCGTGGCGTGCGTGGCCGACGAGGAGCACGCCAGCTCCGGCACCGAGGAGGTGCTGGAGAGCTTCACCGCCGACGGCGCCGTCGTGGTCGAGCCGAGCCTGCTGGAGGTGACGCTCGCGCACAAGGGTTTCGCCTGGTTCGACATCGACGTACTGGGCCGCGCCGCGCACGGCTCCCGCCCGGACCTGGGCGTGGACGCGATCGCCAAGGCCGGTCACTTCCTGGTGGCGCTGGAGGCGCTCGGCCGCCGGCTGGCACACGCGGGCGGGCACCGGCTGCTGGGCCCCGGCACCGTGCACGCCTCACTCATCCAGGGCGGGGAGGGTCCCTCCACCTATCCGGCGGCCTGCCGGATCACGGTCGAGCGGCGCACCGTCCCCGGTGAGACCGAGCAGGGCGTGCGCGACGAGCTGATCGGAGTTCTCGATCACCTTGCCGCCACCGTCACCGAGTTCGACTACCGCCTGCGCCCCGGCCTGTACCGCGAGCCCTTCGAGGCGGACCCCGACGCGCCGATCACGCGCGTCCTGCTGCGCGAGGCCGAGCGGGCGCTCGGCCACCCGCCCGTCATCCGCGCCGAGCCCTTCTGGACGGACTGCGCCCTGCTGGCCCGCGCCGGCATCCCGTGCCTGCTCTTCGGCGCGGACGGGGGCGGCGCGCACGCCGACACGGAGTGGGCCGACCTCGCCTCCGTGCACCGCGTCACCGAGGTGCTGGCCGCCACGGTGACGTCCTTCTGCTCATAAATTCGGGCATTGACGAAAAATCCTTACATGGTACTCATAGATCAAGTCGGAAAGCTTCAACCCCCCTAGCCAAGATCGTCCAAGGAGGACGCGCATGGCGCGAAGCACGGCCAACGACCCGCCCGCCGACTTACTCGGCCCCGTCCGCGGAGAGGTCTCCTGGTTCTGCTGCGGCACCTCGTGGGGCCCCTGCAGCAGCACCGGCAAGGGAGCCTGCGGCACCTGCAACTCCGGCAACCTCCAGCACGCCTGGCCCAACACCTCCGACGCCTGCTGGGCGATCACCCGCCCCGACAGCTGCGGCGTCAGCCTGTCCCGCCGGACCTGCGGGTTCCGGCACCGCATCACGGCGCTGTGCACCGGCGCCAGCGTCGTCACCGCCATCGCCGACTGCGGCCCGCAGACCGACCTGTTCTGCGGCGAGCAGAGCTGCTGCGGCGCGACCTGCGCGAGCAACCGCCTGATCGACCTCACCCCCGCCGCCTACAGCCAGATCGCCAGCCTCTCGTCCGGCCTGCGGCCGGCGGAGATCTCGACGGCCTAGGGAGGCGAGCCGAATGCGCAGCAGAAGAGACGTGCTCAAGTCCGCCGTGCTCGGCGGCGGCGCCGGTGTCGTCGCCGCGACCGCGCTGGGCTCACTCGGCCCCGAGGCGGCATTCGCCGCCCAGAAGGTCGAGCCCGGCGCGCCCGACCCCGACTTCGCCGAGGGCCGGATCCGTTCGATCAAGGAGAACACGCTGCTCGTCCTGGGCTCCGACCTGGTCTTCCACACCATCAGGGTGGTGGACGGCACCAGCCTGTGGAAGCTCGGGCCCGTCCCGTTCGACCAGGCCAAGCCCGGCGACGGCCTGTACGCCAGAGGCGTGCGGATGCCCGACGGCATGCTGGCCGCCGAGGCCGTGTGGCTCAACATCGTCAACATCAAGGGCCACATCAAGAACATCACCGGCCAGACCATCCACCTCGACCACAACGGGCACGACGTGCTGTGTCACGTCGTCGCCGGCAAGTCGGTCGCCATCCACTCGCAGGCGCCGGCCACCGCCGACCTGTCGATGCTGAAGGTCAGCCAGCACGTGCAGATCCTGGGCGCCTGGCGGCCGGACACCAACGAGGTCGACATCGCCACCGTCTTCTCCCCGCACTAGCAAGGAGGCAGTGCCATGCACGGGATCGCCGCGTCGCAGCCGTACGTCATCGCCGCCTTCCTCCTGTGGGCCGGCCTGGTGAAGCTGTTCGGCAGACGGATGCGGGCGCAGGCCGGGCGGACCGCCCTGGCCCGGCTCACCGGCCCGGCGCGCGCGGTCCCCGCGCTGCGGCTCGTCGGCCTGGCCGAGCTGGCCGTGGCCGCCGCGCTGCTGGTTCCTCCGCTGCGTCCGCTGGACGGGGTGGCGGCGGCGCTGCTGTCCGCCGGGTTCCTGGCGTACCTGACCTACGCCGCCGTGGCCGCGCCCGCCTCGTCGTGCGGCTGCCTGGGCACGCACTCCCGGCCCGTGGACGTGCGGGCCTTCGCCCGCGCGGGCCTGCTGCTCGCCGCCGCGCTCCTGACGGCGACAGCGCAGGGAGGCGAGGCGGTTCCGCTCGTGACGGCGGATCCGCTCGTGGTCCTGGTGGAGGCCGTGGTCCTGATGGAGGTCGTGGTCCTGCTGGCGCTGTCGGCCGAGCTGGACCGCTACTGGCTCGTCCCGCTGCGCCGCCTGCTGGTGCGGGTGCGCCGCCCGCTGGCGATCCCGCCGCCGGCGGACGTGCCGCTGGAGGCGTCGCTGCACCTGCTCCGCCGCAGCCTCGCCTACTGCTCGGCCGCGGCCCAGCTCACCTCGGACGTGCTGGAGTCGTGGGACGAGGACGGCACCCGCTTCGTGGTGTACGGGGCACGGGGACGCACGGCGGTCTTCGCCGTCCCGCTCGCCGGGGACGACCCGGCCGGCGTGCGGGTCGCGCTCGTCTAGTCGCGTCTCGACGCCGCGTGGCTGCTGGCGATCAGCTCGTGGTGCCGGACGACCTCCGCGATGATGAAATTCAGGAACCGTTCGGCGAAGACGGGGTCGAGTTTGGACTCCTCGGCCAGCGCGCGCAGGCGGCGAATTTGGGCCGCCTCCCGCGCCGGATCGGCCGGCGGAAGCCGGTATTCGGCCTTCAACCGGCCGACTTCCTGGGTGCACTTGAAACGCTCGGCGAGCAAGTGGACGAGGGCGGCGTCCAGATTGTCGATGCTGTCCCTGAGCCGATGCAGCTCCTTACGGACGAACATTTCCTCATCAGGCTGATCAGCAGAGGTTTTATCCATATAAATACGCCCCCTCGACTCAACATAGCCCTAGAAGGGGAAATATTAGCAGAAAATGGACATTCGTTTCACGCCATGAGATCGGCGAAGGCGCGGGCCGCGGCGTCCGAGGTGAACAGGCGCTCCAGCCGCGCCCTGGCGAGCTGCCGCCGGAACGCCCCCGCGGGCGCGGCGTTCCCGGCCTCGTGCATCATCTCGCTCATCCACCGGGAGAACTCCTGGCTGTCCCACACCCGCTTCAGGCACGTCTCCGAGTACGCCGCCAGCGGCCCCTCGTCGCCCTCCCGCAGCGCCGCCCGCAGGCCGCGGGCCAGCACGTCGGCGTCGGCGACGGCCAGGTTCATGCCCTTGCCGCCCATCGGGGTGATGATGTGCGCGGCGTCCCCCACCAGGAAGAGGCGGCCGTAACGCATGGGGTCGGCGACGAAGCAGCGCATCTCCACGAACAGCTTCTCCGTGATCGGCCCGGTGGGCAGCTCCGCGTCGCCGAGGCGCAGCCGTAACTGCTCCCAGATCCGCTCGTCGCCCCAGGCGTCGAGGCTGTCGCCCGGCGCGCACTCCAGGTAGAAGCGGCTCGCCTTCGGTCCGCGCGCGAACTGGGCCGAGAAGCCCGCCGGATGGATGCCGAAGAGCGGGTGGCGCGGCGCGGGCGCGTCGGCGAGCACGGTGAGCCAGCCGATGCCGTGGTCGTAGGTGTAGGTGGTCAGCGCGCCCTCCGGCACGGCGGCGCGGCTGACGCCGTGGAAGCCGTCGCAGCCGGCGACGTAGGAGCAGGCGATCTCGTGCACGACCCCGTCCGTGTCCCGGTACGTGACGGTCGGCGAGGAGCCGTCCAGGCCGTGCGGGGTCACCTCGGCGGCCTCGAAGCGCAGGTCTCCCCCGCCCTCCAGGAAGGACTTGACGAGACGGACGACGAGGACCTGCTGCGGCACGATCCGCCCCGCCCGCCCGTCGGCCAGGGCGGCGACGTCGAAGAAGCGCGGCTGCCCGTCGAGACGGATCTCCAGCATGCCGTCGCTGTGCGTGCCCGCCAGCACGCTGTCGGCCAGGCCCCACTCCTCGAAGACCCGGGCGGCGGCGTGTTCGAGCACTCCGGCGCGTTGCCGCTGCTCCACGTACGGGCGGCTCTGCCGCTCCAGCACCACGCAGCCGACCCCCGCGCGCCGCAGCAGGTTGGCCAGGGTGAGACCGGCGGGCCCCGATCCGATGATGACGACCTCGATGCTCTCCCGCATGCTGGGCATCCGACACCAAGATCGACAAATGCGCAAGCCCCGGCCGCGCTACCTGGAGAGCGCCTGACCGCTCAGGCGTCCATGCCGCACTGTCCGGAGCGCGCCTGACCGCTCAGGCGCCCAGGTCGCGGACGATGTTGTCCAGCCGGACGGCCAGCTCGTCGAGCGTCTGATCGGTCGGCGCGCCCTCGGGAAGCTGCGCCATCACCTCATCGCGCCGGGCGATGACCAGCCCCTTGTGGGCGTCGTCCACCTCGGCGGCGGGAAGGACCACGCAGTCCCCCCGGACGAAGACCAGTGTGGCGTCCGGATGCTGTGAGTCCAGCAGTTGACGGACACATTCCCTGTCTACCAGCGACATCGCGGACATCCGGCGCTCCTCGCGTTCCTGCGTTCCCCCAGCAGGGCGTTTACCCACGTGGCGGGGGTGAAACCTCAGCCGAACGCGGGCGGCCCGCCGTCCGAGCGGGATCGCCGCACCCCGGTCACGATCAGATAGACGGCCGCGCCCAGCGCCACCAGGGCGGGCGGGACGGCCAGCGGCGGCCGGCCGGCGAGCAGCGCCAGCACGGCCAGCACCACGCCGGCGAGCAGCAGCAGCCCGGCCGTCAGCAGGCGCAGGCCCAGCCGGTTGGCGGGCGGCGGGTCCTCGTCCCACTCCCCGTGGCCCGCGCCGTGCACCCCCGGCACGCCGGTGTCGCTGACCCCGTTCGCGGCGGGCGGGTCCCGCAGCACGGGGGCGAAGAACTCGTCGTCGTCACGGTCTTTCATCGGCTCGCCTCCAGCTCGTCCGCTCCTTCTGCCCCGTGTCTGCGGGCTGTCACGTCTTTGGCCCTGACCTGCGGAAACGCCACTTGAAAGCCACCACGTTTCGTTCGCCGGTAATTACGGAGAGTGACCGTATGGTGTGCTCAGTGGCCCCAGCGGCCCCTCAGCAAGCGAGAGGATCATCGAGCATGGCGCAGGAACCCAGAATCGACGTCGAGACCAGGGCCTCGGACATCGAGAGCAGCCTGACCTCCGAGCAGGTCGAGCGAATCGCCGACGCGCTCGGGCAGCAAGGGGTCTGGTTCGCCACCCCGCCGGAGCGCGCGGGCGAGACCCGGCCCGCCGACCAGGTCTGGGAGCTGGTCGGCGACCGTCCTCACCAGGGTCAGACGGCCACCGGCCGGGCAGCCGTGCACCTGGCAGACGGTCACGACGCCCTGACCAGGCCGCTGATCCTGGCCGACGGCTTCAACTACGGCCCGAGCGACCTGGACGAGCTCTGGCGGCACTTCAACAAGCCGTACCAGCCGGGGGTGCCCGGCTTCCTCGACCAGCTCAGGGCCATGGGCATCGACGTGGTGCTGCTGGGCTTCGACCAGCGGCACATCGCGATCCAGGCCAACGCCACCGTGGCGGTCACCGCCGTGCTGCGCACGATCGAGGAGCGGCGCGGCGACAACCCGCTGGTCGTGGGCGGGGTCAGCATGGGTGGAATCGTCACCCGGTACGCGCTGGCCCGCATGGAGAACGACCGGATCGACCACCAGACCGACAAGTTCTTCTCCTACGACTCGCCGCACCTCGGCGCCTGGATCCCGCTGGTGCTCCAGCAGCTCGCCTACATGCACGAGGCGCTGGCCCCGCGCTCCGGCGGGCCGGGGCAGGCCGAGCTGATCCGCAGCCCCGCCGCGCAGCAACTGCTGTGGGGCTGGGTGGACAGCCCTGACTACTCGGGCCCTGTCACCGACTCGCCGCTGCGCAAGGAGTTCCTGGAGGACCTGCGCAGGGTGGGCTGGTTCCCGATGCGCCCGTACAAGCTGGGGCTGGCCAACGGCACCGGCAACGGCGTGGGGCTCGACCTGCCGCCCGGCACTCCCGTCTTCGACCTGCAGCACGAGGCGCTGCAGCTCACGGCCCGGGTCCAGCCGGACGGCGGCGAGCTGCAGAACATCGGCACCGTGCGCTTCGGCGCCCCGGTGTGGACCAGCGCCACCTCGCACGTGCGGGCGTTCGACGGCGCACCCGGCGGCACGCTCGACTCGTGGGGCAAGCTCGCCGACGCGGTCGGGCTGCCGATCGAGGACCGGTTCAGGGCGAGCGCGTTCGTACCGGCGGTCAGCGCGATCGCGCTGGCCAGGGACCCGTTCCAGTGGCAGTCCGACCTGTACCTGGACCTCAGCGACCTGCCGAAGGACGAGACGTTCCTGGACGCGTTCTGCTGCGACGCGACCAACACGGAGCACAGCTCGGTGTCCCGGCCGCTGATCGAGTGGTTCCTGGAGCAGCTCGCCGGTTGGTGATCGCAGGCATGAAAGTGCCGGCTCGCGCGCTCGCGAGCCGGCACTCGCCGTTCTAGCGGATGCCCCGGTGCACGCACAGGAGCTGGTCGTGGGTGGCGTTCTTGTCGCGGTAGGCGACGATCGCCGGGGCCTCGGCGCTGTAGTGGTGCGGCAGCCGCTGGTCGGCGGTCCAGCCGGAGCCGTTGAAGCTGCTCCACCACAGGCTCTGGTCGGCGGCGCCGCGATGCACGCAGTACAGCCGGTCCTTGTAGACGGTCAGGGCGGGGCCCTCGGTGGCGTGGTGGCCCGGCAGCTTCTGGTCGGGGCTCCAGGCGTGGCCGTCCCAGCGCGTCCACCACAGCGCCGTGTCGTTGCCCGCGCCGCGGTGCACGCAGTAGAGGTGGCCGCGGTAGACGGCCAGGGCCGGGTTCGAGGCGCTGAGGTGCTGCGGCAGCCGCTCGTCGGGGCTCCAGGTGGAGCCGTCCCAGCGGGTCCACCACAGGGCCTGGTCGTTGCCCGCGCCGCGGTGCACGCAGAAGAGCTGACCGTCGTAGGCCGCCAGCGCCGGGGCCGACTCGCTGAGGTGCTGCGGGAACTGCTGGTCGGAGCTCCAGTACGAGCCGTCCCAGCGCGCCCACCACAGCGAGGTGTCACCGCGGCTGCCGCGGTGCACGCAGTAGAGCCGCCCGTCGTAGGCCGCCAGCGCGGGGGCCGCCTCGCTGAAGTGCCGGGGGAACGGCGCGTCGTCGCCCCAGCCCTCCTCGGCGTCGTAGCTGGTGAACCACAGGCTGGAGTCGCCGTCGCCGCCGCGGTGGGCGAGGAAGAGCCGGTCCTGGAACTCGGCCAGGGCCGGGCCCGTGATGCTGAAGTGGTCGACGAACCTCTGGTCGGGGCTCCAGCCGTCGCCCGGCTCGTGCACCGTCCAGTACAGGCTCGTGTCGCCGCCGCTCTGACGGGCCGGGATCAGCATGCCGGGCGCGGTCCACGGCGAGGCCAGCCTGACCCCGTACGGGCGGGCGATCGTGGCGATCCACTCGGCCTTGGCGCGTACGGTGCGCTCGATGACCGGGACCAGCCAGGAGCCCAGCACCGCGCCCGCGATCTCGCCGACGATCTGCGGGATCTCGGCGGCGAGCAGCGCGGCGGACTCGTTGAGGTGGATCTCGTAGCCCCACCACCTGGCCACGGGCCAGACGTCGGCGCCCATGGTGCGCAGCTCGCGCTGGAGGGTGCGGACGCGCTCCTGCTCCTTGGAGGTGAGCTCGGCGATCTGCCGCTCGCTCTCCCTGCGGGCGTCCAGCGCTCCGGCGTCCTCCAGCAGCTCCGTCTCCACGGCCACGTCCACGGCCGCCGCGGCCACCGGGTCGTCCTGGGCGTGCAGCAGCGCGGCCTCGGTGCCGAGCACGCTCTCTTCCGTCCCGTTGGCCGCGATTTTCGCGGCCCGCGTCTCATCGGTCATTTCCAGCCCCCTGGCGTGATGGATGCACGAACTTCGCCATCGTAACCAGGCGTGCTGATACGGCTACTCTAGGTCTGGATTGTTCCGAGTAAAGACGCGGGCCGGGCCTCTCGGCTACGGGCGCCAGCCCGCCAGGTAGCGTTCCACGGTGTGCCGGGGCGCCTGCCGGTCGGTGAGCTGCGGCCGGTCGGCCGTGACGGCCGCGCCGGGGCCGGTGTTGCGGTACTCGGCGAAGCGGCCCTCGCCCGCCCACGGGTCGTCCATGACGTGCGCGCCGAGCCAGGCGTCGCGCACCACGGCCGCGCCCGAGTTGCCCAGGGAGACCGACTTGGCCGGGTCGCCCTCCAGCCGGCCGCCGTTGACCAGCACGGTGCCGCCCGCGAGCACGTTGCCGGGGCCGACGGACCTGACCGTGCAGCCGTCCAGGACGGTCGTGCCCTGGCCGCGCACGATGTCCGCGTCCCCCTCGGCGTAGCAGCCGCGCAGGTAGGTGCGGCGGCCGTCGGCCTGGAGGACGCCGGCGTTGCCGAGCAGCCTGGCGCCGTCGAAGGCGGTCCTGTCCCCGGCCAGGCGCGCGGCGGGCGCCGGCCCGGGATTGACCGTCTCGTCGGTGGCGTTCTGGAGCGTGACGTCCCGCACGGTGACGCCGTCGGCGAGCACGGCGAGGGTGGCGCTCTGGGCGGTGCCCCAGGTGCCGCCGTAGAACTTCGCCGCCCCGGCGGACAGGTCGTAGGTGATGACCACGTCCTCGGCGTTGCCGGTCGCGCCCTTGATCGTCAGGTCGCGGCGGCCCGCCCAGACGCGCGGCATCTCGCGGTAGACGCCCGGCCCGACGGTGATCTCCGCGCCGCGCGGCGCCGCGCCCACCGCCGCCTGGACGCTGGCGAAGTCGCCGGTGCCGTCGAGCGCGACGGTGATGCGGCGCGGCGCCCGCCGCTCGGCGCCGAGCGGGCCCGCGCCCCGGCTGACGATGCCGGGCACCTTGTCGGCGGGGTCGAGGGTGTAGGCGTAGTAGGCGGACGGGTCGAACGCCGCGCCCGCGCTGTCGGAGCGGCCCGGCGAGTCGCGCAGCACGTTGCCCCGCTGCACCACCTGCGAGGCCGGGTCCTTGGCCACGATCGGGTCGGGCACGCCCTGGTAGTAGCTGTTCTCCACGACCAGTCTGCCGCCGCCGCGGATCATCGTCCCGTACATCGCGGTGTCCTGGACGTAGTTGTTGTACCAGTGCGCGGCCTCGGTGTTGTCGATGCTGGCGTTGCGCTGGTGGGTGCCGCGGATCCAGTTGTGGTGGAAGGTCACCTTGGTGACCACGTTGGCGGTCCAGCCGACGCCGACGGCCTTGTTGTGGTCGCTGAAGACGTTCCAGGAGACGGTGACGTAGTCGCTGTCCTTGCGGATGTCGAGCAGGCCGTCGCCGGTGCGGGTGAAGTGGTTGTGGTCGATCCAGACGTGGTGGGCGCCGTCCATCTGGATGCCGTCGTAGTCCTTGGTCTTGCCGTCCCAGTCGCCGGGCACGTACGAGTCGCGGATCGTCAGGTTGCGGATGATGACGTTGTGCACGCCGTTCAGGAAGAACCCGCCGTGCACGATCTCGGCTCCCGCGCCCTCGCCGACGATGCTCTTGTCGGAGGCGACGGCGATCTCCTTGCCGTACGGCTCCATCGTGATCGAGCCCCTGACCTTGATCACGTAGGGCTCGGCGGCGGTGGCGTACCGCTCCAGGTCGGTCAGGTTGTCCACGGTCACGGTCCGGCCCGCCGCGCCGCCGGTGGTGCCGTCCACGCCGAGGGCGTTCAGCCCGGCGAACCCGTCGGCCCGCTGCTCGGCCTGTGCGGGTGCGGGCACCAGAAGGAGCCCCGCGACCAGGGCGAGGATCGCCGCCGCCCTCATGAGATCCTCCCGGCTCCGGCCTTCGCCCTGACCAGCGCGGGCACGGCCCGCGCCGGGTCCACGCGCCCGTGCAGGGCGGGCGTCCAGCCCACGTCGGAGCCGAGATCGGGGTCCTTGACGGCGTTGTAGGCCGCCAGGACGTTCACCGGCCTGCCGTTCACCAGCGTGCCCTCCTCGTGGATCGCGGTGCCGCCCCAGCCATGGATGACCTTGTCGGGAGTGGTCCCGCTGAACGTGTTGTTCTGCGCGTAGATCGCGGAGTTGACGCCGACGCCCCACGAGTACTGGTAGTCGCTGCCGGCGGGGACCACGTAGGCGTTGTTGTAGACGTGCACCCGGCCGTGCCGCACGCGCGGCGCCCGCTGGTTGAGCCCCGACAGCAGGTTGTGGTGCAGGGTGACGCGCAGCTTGCCCGCGTCGTGCTCAGGGTTGTCGGTGTTGCCCCACAGCAGCGACTTGTCATGTCCGGAGAACACGCTCCAGGAGACGGTCACCAGGTCGCTGCCCCTGACGACGTCGAGCAGCCCGTCGTGGCGCAGGAAGCGCTTGCCGAAGTAGAACGGCTCCGCCTGGTCGGGGCGGTCGCCGTCGGTGAGCGTCACGTGGTCCACCCACACGTGCGTGGACTCGGAGATCATCAGGTTGTCGTAGTCGGTCTTCCAGTCGCCGCCGCTCCACACCGGGAAGCAGTCGTAGGCGTCGTGCACGGCGAGGTTCCTGACGATCACGTTGTCGGCCTTGTCGACCATCAGGCCGAGGCCCGTGAGCTCGGCGCCGCGTCGGCCGACGAGCGTGGTGTTCGAGCCGATGCCGATCACCACGTCCTTGCGCTGGTTGGCGGCCGACGCCTTGCGGGCCTCCTCCATGGGGCCGCTCGCCGGGCCGGTCCAGTGGGCCGGGTCGTAGGCCTCCAGGTACCGCTGAAGGTCGTACTCGGGGACGGCGTAGTCGGCGCAGCTCTTGCCGCCCGCGTCGAGGGCGCCCTCGACGTACACGATCTTCGGTTCGTCCCCGGCGACGGCCGCGGCCAGCTCTTCGCGGGTGCGTACGGTGACCGCGCGGCGGGCGGCGGCCCCACCGGTGGTGCCGCCCTCGGCGGCGGCCCACCCGTCGTTCGGGGCGAGCGTCTGACGGCCCAGGTCAGGGGCCGGATGTAAGGCCGTGACCGCGGCGACGGCGAGCGCCGCGACCGCGTGCATCAGCCGTTCCTCTTCTTGTACGCGGCCTGCGCCTCGCTCAGCTTGGCCGCGAACTCGTCCAGGAAGGCCTTGGCGCTGGTCTGGCCCAGCAGCACCTTCTGGAACTGCGGCTCGGCCCAGGTCTTGGTGATCTGGTTGAACTCCGGCAGGTGGTAGGGCATCTGCACGACCTTGGTCGCCGGGTCGTTCAGCACCCGCTGCGCCTCGGTGATGTGCGCGGCGTCGGAGGCGGGCACGTCGGTGTTGGCGGGGATGACGCCGGTCTGCTCGGCGAGGTAGCCGCCCGTCTCCTTGGCGGCGAAGAACTCGGCGAGCTTGGCCGCGGCGTCCTTGTTCTCGCTGGCGGAGAAGACGGCGACGCCGCCGACCGGGTTCGACAGCACGGTCTGGGGGCCCGCGTCGGCCTTGGGCACGGAGAAGGAGGCCACCTTCTCGTCGCCGAGGGCCTTCTTGTGGTCCTGGTAGGAGCCCAGGTTGTGCTGCATGATGGCGATGCTGCCGGCGGTGTCGAACTGGGCGACCATCTTGACGTAGTCGTTCTGCAGGTCGCCCTCGGGCGTGTTCTTCTTGTACAGCCCGGCGTACTTCTCCAGCGCCGTCACGTTGCGCGGGTCGTTCAGCGTGGCCTTGCCCGCAGCGTCGAAGAACTCGGTGACGCCCGACTGGCCGTAGACGACCTCCAGCATCTGCGCGATGGAGCCGGCGCCGCCGCGGATGGTGAAGCCGAAGCGGTTCTCCCCGGGCTCGGTGAACTTGTCGACGACGGTGAAGAACTCCGACCAGGTCTTCGGCGCCTCCACCCCGGCCTCCGCGAACCAGTCCTTGCGGTACCAGAACGCGCCGGAGTTGGTGGAGATCGGGTAGATGTACATCTTCCCGTCGGGGACCACGTTCTTGACGGTCGTCAACAGGGCCTCGTTGAACTTGCCGTTCAGCGCGGGGTTCTTGGCGATGCGCTCGTCCACGGGTTCGAGCGCCTTCTGGGCCACCAGGGTGCCGAGCCCGGAGGTCGAGATGTCGGCCACGTCGGGGGTGCCGCCGCCGGCGATGGCGGTGTCGAGCTTCTGCGGCGCCTGCGCGATCGGCACGCCCACGTAGTTGACCTTGATACTGGAGTTGGCCTTCTCGAACTCGGCGATGGCGTGCTGCCAGACCGGTGTGCGGGCGGGCCCGGCGTTGGTGTCCCAGAAGGTGATCTCGGTCTTGCCGTCGGAGCCCGAGCCGGAGCCGCAACCGGCCAGGACGGCCACCAGCATGACGGCGGCCAGCGGCGCGTGTGGTCTCATGTGCCCACTACCTTTCGATGTCCACGGTGAACGCCTCGAAGATCGCTTCGCCGGTGCCGTCCCCCGCGGCGAAGAGGCCGAGCACGGCCCCCACCCATCGGCCCTGCGTGGCTTGGAAGGGAGCGCCGATCGGCCGGCCGCCGGCCAGGAAGGTGACCAGCGCGTTCTCGTCGATCCGCGCGCCGATCGTGACGGCGCCGTCCCCTTCGACCGGAACCGTCTCCATGTCGCCGCACGTCAGCACGAGCTTGCCGTCGCCGGTGCGCTCCAGGCCGACGAACGCAGCGGTGTCCCCCACCACGGCCAGGCCCGCGCGGCCCTCGCCCGCCAGCGTGAGGGTGGTGGTGACCGTGCAGGGCTCGCCGGGCAGCCGCTGGCCCAGCACGGACGGCCGCGCGCGCAGGTCGTCGGGGCCCGGCACGCAGGTCAGCCGCAGCGTGCCGTCCCGCAGCTCCCACGAGGAGGGAACGGGGTTGGCCTGCCAGCTCCACTGCAGCCCGAGCGCCGGACCGGCGAAGTCGTCGGACGTCGCGGGCGCGGCCGGCTCGCCGCCCGGCACCGGCACCCGGTGCTCGGCGACGGGCTCGCCGCCGTCGCCCATGACCGGCCAGCCGTCCTCCCCCCAGGCCATCGGCTGCAGGTGCACCACCCGGCCGAACGGGCCGCGGTCCTGGAAGTGCATGAACCAGTGCTCACCGGACGGGGTGTCCACCCAGCCGCCCTGGTGCGGGCCGTTGACGTCGGTGCCGCCCTGCTCCAGCACGATGCGGTCCTCGTACGGGCCGAAGACCGACTCCGCGCGGAACACCGACTGCCAGCCCTGCTCGACGCCCCCGGCCGGCGCGAAGATCCAGTAGGCGCCGTCGCGCTTGTACAGTTTGGGCCCCTCCAGCGTCCGGTACCCCGGCAGCAGGTCGGCGTCGATGACCAGGGCGCCCTCGTCCAGCACCGCGCTGCCGTCGGGGGCCATGCGGTTGACGGTGAGCCGGTTGTTGACGCCCGCGCGGCTCTTGGCCCAGCCGTGCACCAGGTACGCCTGCCCGTCGTCGTCCCACAGCGGGCACGCGTCGATCAGCCCGAGCCCCGGCTTGACGACGTGCGGCTCGGTCCACGGGCCGCGCGGGTCCTCGGCGCTCACCCAGCAGACACCGACGTCCGGATCGCCCCAGAAGATCCAGAAGCGGCCGTCGTGGTGGCGCAGCGAAGGCGCCCACACCCCGCAGCCGGGCCGCACGTCGTCGTGGCCCCTGGTGTACGCGTGGCCGATGATCGTCCAGTTCACCAGGTCGCGGGAGTGCAGGATCGGCAGCCCCGGCACCTTGGTGAAGGTGGAGGCCGTCAGGTAGAAGTCGTCGCCGACGCGGATCACGTCGGGGTCGGACCAGTCGGCGTTGAGCACCGGGTTGCGGTAGGTCTGAGTGCTCATCCCTTCACCGCCCCGGCGGACATCCCCTGGACGAGGTAACGCTGGATGAAGGCGAAGACGAGGACGACGGGCAGTGCGGCGACGACGCCGCCGGCGGCGAGGGCGCCGAAGTCGACGCTGTTCTCGCCGAGGTTGTAGGCCAGGCCCACGGGCACGGTGAACTTCTCCTGGTCGTTGATGAACATGAGGGCGAAAAGGAAGTTGTTCCAGCTGTGGATGAAGGCGAACGAGCCGACCGCGACCAGCGCGGGCCGCAGCAGGGGCAGCACGATGGCCAGGAAGCCGCGCAGCCGGCTGCAGCCGTCCACCCAGGCGGCCTGCTCCAGCTCGTACGGGATGTTGCGGATGAAGCCGCTGATCAGGATGAGCGAGAGCGGGAGCTGGAAGACCGTCTCGGCGATGACGAGGCTCCACAGCGAGTTCGTCAGGCTGAGCGTGCGGAAGATCTCGAACAGCGGGATGATCATCAGGGCGCCGGGGATGAACTGCGTGCAGAGCATCCCCACCATGAACGCGCCCTTGCCGCGGAAGTTGTAGCGGGCCAGCGCGTAGCCGCCGGCCAGCGCCACCACCGTGGTCGCGACCAGCGAGGCGACGCCGACCATCAGGCTGTTCTGGAAGAAGACGGCGAAGCCCATCCCGTTCCAGACCGTGTCGAAGTGCTGGAGGGTGATCGGCCACGGGAAGATCGCCGTCGAGCCGGCCGGGCGGAAGGCGAAGACCAGCATCCAGTAGAACGGCACCAGTGTGAACAGCAGGTACAGGGCCAGCGGCAGGTAGATCTGCCAGCGCGGCACCCGGTTGCCCGGCGCGCTCTGCGGGCTCTGGCGTTGCGGGGCGGCCACGGGCCGTTCGGCGACCACGGTCATGACTTCGCTCCGAACTTGCTCAGGCGCAGGTAGGCGATCGAGAAGAAGGTCAGGATGAGGAACGCCACGGTGGTCAGCGCGGTGGCGTAGCCGAAGTCGTGCGACTGGGCGGCCAGTGAGGCCACGTACAGCGGCAGGGTGGTGGTCTGGTGGGCGGGGCCGCCGCCGGTCAGCGTGTAGAGCAGGTCGACGTTGTTGAACTCCCACACGCAGCGCAGCAGCGTGGACAGGATGATCGCGTCGCGCAGGTGCGGCAGCGTGATGTGGAAGAAGCGGCGCGTCCGGCTGGCGCCGTCCACGGAGGCGGCCTCGTACAGCTCCTTCGACACCGACTGCAGGTCGGCCAGGAGCAGGATCGCGAAGAACGGCACGCCGCGCCACAGCTCGGCCACCACCGCGGCCCAGAACACGGTGTCCGGGTTCGCCAGCGGGGCGGCGCCGTACTCGATGAGGCCCAGGTCGGCGAGATAGCGCGAGACGCCGGTGAACGGGTTGTAGAGCAGCACCCAGATCGCGGTGGTGAGCACGCCGGAGACCGCCCACGGCGAGAAGACCAGCGCCCGCGAGATCGCCCGCCCGATGAAGCTCTCGTTGACGATCAGCGCGAGCGCCAGGCCCAGCAGGAACTGCAGCACGACCTCGACGGCCACCCACTTGAGACTGAAGCCGAGGCTCTGCCAGAAGATCGGGTCCTCGAACAGCAGCCTGCGGAAGTTCTCCAGCCCGGCGAAGCCGTTGTCCCAGGGCTGGGTCACGTTGTAGTGCTGCAGGCTGTAGTACAGGACGCTGAGCATCGGGTAGACGAGGAACCCGAGCATCGCCACGACCGAGGGTGCGATCAGCCAGTACGGGGTCAGCGTGCCTGCTCGGCGGGGTCTTGGGCGGGGCGGGGGCGCCGAGACGACGGCCACGTAACGGACTCCTTCGCGTGGTGCCGGTCTGCAATCGGTTGCAGGAAACGTTGCGTTAGCACGCTCGCAACGTCAATGGCATGCGAACCCGGCAGGAGTCACTATCAGGGCAAACGCCGAAATTTCGAAATTTTCGCTGGCATGGCCTGGCCTAATGCCCGACCTTCGGAGCAGAGTAAGACCATGACGGCCTCCGACACACCCGCCCCGCTACCCAAACTGGCGGTGATCGCCCGCGAGGCCGGGGTCTCGGTTGCAACCGTTTCCAAGGCGCTCAACGGCCGATCCGACGTCTCGCAGCACACCAGACGCCTGGTCGCCGAGGTGCTGGAACGGCGCGGCTACCCGCGCCAGCGGGTGCGTCCCACGCGGGGCAGCATGGTCGACGTCATGCTGCAGGGCCTCGACTCGCCGTACGCGCTGGCCATCCTCGGCGGCGTCGAGGACGCGGCCTGGCGGCTCGGCGTGGATCTCATCGTCTCCGCCGTCGTCGGCCGGACCAAGAACGGCCAGCCGCCGCCAGCCTGGCTCGACCGGATCAGCGCCAGGGACAGCGCGGGCGTCCTGCTCGTACGCACCTCGCCGACCGCCACCCAGCGGGCCTGGCTGGCCGACCACGGCATCCCCGCCGTGGTCGTCGACCCGCGGCGCAAGCCGCCGCCAGGGCTCTCGGTCGTGGCGGCGTCCAACCGGGACGGCGCCCGCGAGGCCACCGCGCACCTCATCGCCCTCGGCCACACACGCATCGCCATCATGACCGGGCGGCCGGGCGTGCCGTGCGCGATCGACCGGCTGGCCGGCTACCGGGAGGCGATGGCCGCGGCGGGGCTGGCGATCGACCCGCGCTGGGAGGTGTGCGGCTACTTCCAGCGCGACGCCGCGCTCTCCGCCACCCGCGAGCTGCTCGCCGCCGATCGGCCCACTGCCGTCTTCGCCTGCTCGGACGCGATGGCGGTCGGGGTCTACCAGGCGTTGAGCGAGCACGGGCTGCGGGTGCCGGACGACGTGAGCGTGGTCGGGTTCGACGACTCGTGGGCCGCGGCGCACGTCACGCCCGCGCTCACCACCGTCCGCCAGCCGTGGCCGGACCTGGGCTCCGTCGCGCTGACCGCGCTGCTGACGGGCGAGGCGCCGCAGCGCGTGGAGCTGCCGACCACGCTGGTGATGCGCTCCAGCACCGCGGCGGCGTGAGCACGCGTTGTGACACCAGGCGCGCCGGGCGCGTGAGCTTCACGGGCTCACGTAGTGGTGCAGCAGGGCCGGCTCGCCGGCGGCGTTGAGCCAGCCGGCGCGGCTGCTGCCGACCCTGCGCCAGCCGGAACGTTCGTAGAGCCTGATGGCGGCCGGCCCCTCCGACGAGACCTCCAGTTTGAGAGGCAGCGGCGTGGCGGCCCGGACCGTGCCGAGGAGCCGCTCGGCCACGCCTCGCCCCCGGGCGGCGGGCGTGACGAACAGGCGGCTGACCTCCAGGTCCCGGGTGAGTGCCACATGCCCGAGCACCACGCCCGCCTCGACCGCCAGCCAGGCGCCGGTCATGCCGTCCGGGGTCAGCCAGGCACCCGGATCGTCCGGCCAGTGCACGGGGTAGCGGTCGGCGGCCTGGACCTCGGCGAGGGCCTCGACGCAGGCGGCCAGGTCGTCCGTGGTTCTGGTACGGATGTTCACGACCAGCAAGCGTAGAAGGCGGGCCGGACGGTCCCGCCCGCTACCGGACTACTTGCGGCGGTCGTCGCGACGGTCGTCACGGCGATCGTCGCGCACCTGCTTCTTGGGGGCGACGACGGTGAAGGAGGCGGTGGCGGTCTTGTTCGCGACCTTGACGCTGACGGTCTTGCTGCCGGCGCGCGCCTTCGACGGGACGGTCAGCTCCTTGGTGGCGCGACCGCCCGAGAGGGAGACCTTGTAGGTCTTGCCCTCGGGGCTGGTGACGAGGGCGGTGCCGGAGGAGATGCCCTTGGCGTAGATCGTCACCTCGTAGGAAGAACCGGCGCGGACACGGCTCGGGTCGACGGCCACCTTGAGCGAGATCGCCTTGCGCTGCGCGTCCTTGTGCTTGTCGTCCTTGCGCACCTGCTTGGCCGGGGCCGAGTGCGGCGCCTTGGCGGTGGGGGCGGGCTGCGGCCGGGCGCCGTCCGCGAGGGCGGAGCCGGCGAAGGGCAGGGCGATGAGGGCCGCGCTGGCGATGGTCACGGTGAAAGGCTTGGCGAAGCGCACTGGTAATGAATCCAATCCTGGAAGGACCTGGCCGGACCTCTGAATCCAGCCCCGAAGGTCATCCACGTCCAGCACTCTGCCGAGCGAACCTGAGAAAGGCCTGTCACGAGCCTATGAGTTGGATAAGCGCAGGTAGGAAACCCAGTGATGTGCAACACATAGATTCTCTTATGCGATTCTCAGGCTTTTACCGGATTCGCGTTCAGGATCAGCGCCCGCCTTGCGGAATGCGTTCACAGGAATGATCTTCTCAAGATCACGGGAAGATCACGGCGGCCTGTGCGCGAGCTAAACCCGGACAAAAGGGACATGAAGACACGGTCAAGAGGGATACGTTCCTGCCTCATAGACGCACCGAACGCTCAGCGCGTTCCCGCGACGAACAAGGAGAAATCCCTTGAAGATCAAGCACACCCTTGCTCCCATCGGCGGCGGGCTCGCCGCCGCCGCCCTGCTCGGCGCTTCCCTGGCCGGGTCCGCGCAGGCGACGGCCGACCCGCATTGGAAGTCGTCCGAGAGCGTGAGCGCGGCCAACGCCAAGGCGATCGCCCAGTTCTGGTTCGAGAACAACGGCGCCGCGCTGGAGGCCGCCACCTACGTCGAGGAGGACACGACCAAGGTCGACAAGCTCACCTCGACCGGCACCGCCACCACCGACACGAAGGCGGGCTCGGTGGCGCCGACCGGCACCACCACCTCGACCTCCAAGTCGAAGAACGTCAACCTGCCGAAGACCATCGGCAAGGTCTTCTTCGTCGACCAGGACGGCGAGAAGCACTGGTGCTCCGCCACGTCCATCCAGGGCAAGTACGCCAACCTGGTGGCCACGGCCGGCCACTGCGTGTACGACACCGCCAACGACGAGCAGCTCATGGACAACTGGGTCTTCGTGCCCGGCTACTACCAGGGCAAGGCCCCGTGGGGCATCTACGTCGGCAAGCAGGCGTTCGTGCACTACGACTACAGCGTCTACGAGGACTACGACCGTGACTACGGCTTCGTCTCCGTCTACAACGGCGTGACGATCTCGAAGTCCACCGACACCGACTCCAGGAAGCACCACGGCTCGATCGAGGTCGAGGACGCGGGCCGCCTGGGCGACAACGTGGGCGGCCAGGGCATCTCCTGGAACCAGCCGCTCAAGAAGGCGCACTACGTCTTCGGCTACCCGCAGGCCGCGCACCCCGACGGCAACAAGCCGTTCACGGGTGTCACGCCGAAGTGGTGCTACGGCACGACCACGGCCAAGACCGTGGGCTCGGCCGCCAAGAAGATCGAGGAGCACGTCGGCCTGAAGTGCTCCATGACCGCCGGCGCGGACGGCGGCCCGTGGCTGCTCAAGTACAGCAGCGCCAAGCGGACCGGCTACCTCAACGGCGTGACCAGCAGCTTCTACGACCAGGACGAGAACGACCGGGTGGACTACATCAGCTCGCCGTACTTCGACGGCGAGACCTACAGCGTCTACACCGCCGCCTCGGCCGTCTGGTCCGGGAAGCTCGTGTAACAACGAAGGGAAGGGGGATGGGCTCTGGGTAGCTCTGACTGCGTCTTAAAGGGATAGGAAGGGCCCGGCCACGTGCCGGGTCCTTCCGCGCTACCGGCGCGGGCGCGGCTCACAGAGTTTTCACAGGCAACCCTTCATCAAACACTCATGCAGGGACGCCATCGTCACGACCATGCACACGACCAGCGCGAACTTCCAGTCCGAGCCCGTGCGCCGAGCCGACGGCAGCTCGATCAACATCCTCGTCGTCGATGACGAGCCGTCCTTGACGGAGCTCCTGTCCATGGTCATGCGCCAGGAGTCCTGGGACGTCCGCTGCGCGCACAACGGCAGCGAGGCCATCAGGTCGGCGCGCGGCTTCCGGCCCGACGCGATCGTCCTGGACATCATGCTGCCCGACATGGACGGGATCGAGTTGCTGCCCCGGCTGCGCGCCGTGCTGCCCGGCGTGCCGGTCCTGTTCCTGACCGCGAAGGACTCCGTGCAGGACCGGCTGATCGGCCTGCGCGCGGGTGCCGACGACTACGTCACCAAGCCGTTCAGCCTGGAGGAGGTCGTCATCAGGCTGCGCGGCCTGCTGCGCCGCTCGGGGGCCGCGCAGACGCCGCCCGACGCCGGGCTCGTGGTCGGCGACCTCACGCTGGACCAGGAGACGCACGAGGTGCAGCGGGCCGGCAAGCTGATCCGGCTCACGCCGACCGAGTTCGAGCTGCTGCGCTTCCTCATGCACAACCCCGGCCGGGTGCTCAGCAAGGCGCAGATACTCGACCGGGTGTGGGCCTACGACTTCGGCGGCCAGAGCAACGTGGTCGAACTGTACATCTCCTACCTGCGTCGCAAGATCGACGCCCAGCGCAAGCCGATGATCCACACCGTGCGCGGGGTGGGGTACACGCTTCGACCGGCCGGATGACGATGTCGCTCGAGACCAAGCTGGTGGTCTCCTCGATCGCGCTGCTGGCCGTCGTCTCGACCGTCATCGCCACCGTGACGACCCTGTTCTTCAACGCCTTCCTCACCGACCGGCTCGACCTCCAGGTGTACTCCGCCGCCCACCGCTCCACGCGGACCGCGGGGCCGAGCAACCCGCCGCCCGAGGCCAGGGAGGTCACCTTCCTGCTGACGCCGGGGCAGGCCATGGAGACGTTCGGCGCGCGCGTGCGGCAGGGCGTCATCCAGCGGGCCGCCGTGCTCACCGACCCAGGAACCGTGCAGGACGTGCCCGCGCCACCCGCCGTGGCCGCCGTGACCGGCGAGCCCGTGACCGTCAGCCTGGGGCCGCTGGGCGACTACCGGATGGTCGGCGCGCAGACCAGGACCGGGGACACCCTGGTCGTCGGGCTGCCCCTCACCGGCATGCGCACCACGCTGACCAGGCTCATCGTCGTCGAGGCCGCGGTGACGCTGGCGGGCGTGGCGCTGATGGCCATCGCGTGCACGCTGCTCGTCCGCCACGCCGTACGGCCGCTCGGCCGGCTCGCCGCCACCGCCGCCCGCGTGTCCGAGCTGCCCCTGGCCACCGGCGACGCCGTCCGGCTGTCGCGCGTGCCCGAGGTGGACACCGACCCGCGCACCGAGATCGGACAGGTCGGCGGCGCGCTCAACCGGATGCTCGGGCACGTCGAGACGGCCTTCGCGGTGCGGCACGAGAGCGAGACGCGGCTGCGGCAGTTCATCGCGGACGCCAGCCACGAACTGCGCACCCCGCTCGCCTCGATCGTCGGCTACGCGCAACTGACCCAGCGCAGCGGCGAGCCGCACGGCCCGCAGACCGCCCACGCGCTGGGCCGCATCGGCTCCGAGGCGGGCCGGATGACCACGCTGGTGGAGGACCTGCTGCTGCTCGCCAGGCTGGACGCGGGCCGGCCGCTGGACCGGCTGGAGCTGGACCTGTCGCCGATCGTGGTCAACGCCATCAGCGACGCGTACGCCGCCGCGCCCCGGCACCGCTGGCTCGTCAGCCTGCCCGACCAGCCCGCCCTGGTCGTCGGCGACGCCGACCGCTTGCACCAGGTCGTGACGAACCTGCTGGCCAACGCCCGCACCCACACGCCTCCCGGCACCACCGTGACGACGACCGTGCTGATGACGCCCGACCAGGTGAGCGTGCGGGTGGCCGACGACGGGCCCGGCATCCCCGCGCACGTGCTGCCGCACGTCTTCGGCAGGTTCGCGCGGGGCGACGGGTCACGGTCCCGGCTGGCCGGGGGCAGCGGGCTCGGCCTGGCCATCGTGTCGGCGGTCGCGGCGGCGCACGACGGGCGGGTCGAGGTGACCAGCGCGCCGGGCGACACCGTGTTCACACTGCACCTGCCCGCCTCACGCGAGCATGGCTCGTCCGGCGAGAACGGCACCTCACGCGAGCAGGTCCCGTCTGGCGAAGGCGGCGCTGCCGGTGGCCACGAGCCCGGCGGCGACCAGGACGAAACCGGCGGGAGCCACGAAACCCGGCGATAGCGAGGGGTGGCCGTAGCCGAACGGGGTGAGCAGGAACGCCGTCGTGCCGATCGTGCCCGCCTCCCACATCGCCACACACACGGCCGACCCCACCAGGACGGCCCAGGCCAGGGGGACGGCGGCGCGGGGGCGCAGACCGTACGCGGCGATCGCGACCCCCGCGACGGCCCAGGCGGCGGGCACGAAGACCAGCGCCACACCGACCTGGGCGAGCACCACGCCGGAAAGACCCGTGCCGAGCGCGTGGCCCGCGCCCCCGGTCAGGCCGGTCGCGAACGCTTGGCCCGCGCCCGCGCCCCCGGACAGGCCGGTCGCGAACGCTTGGCCCGCGCCCCCGGACAGGCCGGTCGCGAGCACTTGGCCCGCGCCCGTGCCCACGCCGACGGTCAGCAGCATGGCGGCGGGCGCGGCCAGCCCGAGCACCAGGTGCCCGCACAACCACCGCGTCCTGCCGGTGGCGGTGGCCAGCACGGCCGACGCCCTCCCCCGGCTCTCCTCGCCCAGCGGCCGCAGCGCCCCCGTCACGGCCAGACACGCGACGACCATGCAGAACCCGTACGTGAAGATCTCCAGCAGCGTCTCACCCGTGAGCGTCCCGACCTCGAACGAGGCCGACACCCACCCCACCCCCACCGACGCCACCCCGAGCGCGACCGTCCACGACACCGTCTGCCCCCCGTACAGCCGCCACGCCAGCCCGGCCGCGCTGCGCGGAGCGGGCCTCGCGGGCGCCGGTCGCTCGGGCAGCAGCCCCGCCCCGAGATCACGACGACCGCAGACGACGTACGCCACCAGGGTGAGCACGACCGCGACCACCAGCGGCACCAGCAGCACCCACCACCGCTCGTCCCCGTAGGCCCGCGCCACCCGAGGCCACCCCGCGGGCAGGTAGGCCACCACCTCCTCCGGCAGGATCACCCCCGGCACGAGCCCCGCCACCAGGACGCCCACGCCACCGGCCCGCGCGAGCGGCGCACTCTGGCAGAGCTGCGCGGCCAGCAGCCCGCACGCGGCGAACGCCGTCGAGCCCGCCCCGCTCACGAGCCCGAACAGCAGAGACCCGCCGATCGGGTGGCCGAAGGCGAGGCCCAGCACGGCGGCCTGCAGCCCGGCGACGGCGAGGTTCACGGCGGCGATCACGGCCACGACGGCGGTGATGGCGGCGTACCTGCCGACCGCGCCGGCGGCGACCAGTTCCCTGCGCCCCGCGTCCTCCTCGGCGCGGGTGTGCCTGATGGCGAACAGCAGCCCGGCGAGCCCGCCGATGAGCAGGCTCTGCACGCTCGACCGCCAGGCGACCACGGCCTCGATCGAGGTTCCGTGCACGGGGCCGAGCAGCGCGAGCGTGATCGGGTTGGCGTCGGCGGCGGCGATGAAGGCGACCCGCGCCGCCTGCGTGGGCAGCAGGGCGGCCAGGGAGTAGGCGTTGAACGCGGGCACCCCCACGGCCACCGCGATCCACGCCGCGATCAGCAGCCGGTCGCGGCGCAGGATGAGGTGGGTGATCGTCTTCATGAGGTGACGGTCTCGCGGTAGTGCCGCAGGAACAGCTCCTCCAGGGTGGCCGGCCGCGCGGTGAGGTCGAGCAGCCCGTACGCGGTCAGCCGGGTCAGCGCCTCACCGGCCCGCCCGCTGTCCACCCGGAAGCTCACCTCGGTCCCGTGGATCTCCAGCCCGTGCACGCCCTCCAGCCGCTCCGGCGGCCGTTCCAGGCGGGCGGTGATCGAGGTCCAGGTGAGGTGCCGCAGCTCGGCCAGGGTGCCCGACTCGACGACGCGGCCCTGACGGACGATGCTCACCCGGTCGCACAGCGCCTCCACCTCGGCCAGCACGTGGCTGGACAGCAGGATCGCGGTCCCCTCGGCGCGCCGCTCGGCCAGGCAGCGGCGGAACTCGTCCTCCATGAGCGGGTCGAGGCCGGAGGTGGGCTCGTCCAGCAGGAGCAGCTCGGCGCGGGCCGCCAGCGCGGCGATGAGCGCGACCTTCTGCCGGTTGCCCTTGGAGTAGGTGCGGGCCCGCTTGCCCGGGTCCAGGGCGAACCGCTCGATCAGCTCGTCGCGGCGCCGCGTGTCCAGGTGTCCCTGTAGCCGTCCGAGCAGGTCGATGGTCTCGCCGCCGGTCAGCTCGTCCCACAGGGTGACGTCGCCGGGGACGTAGGCCAGGCGGCGGTGCAGGCGTACGGCGTCGTGCCAGGGATGCCCGCCCAGCAGCCGCACCTCGCCGGCGTCGGCGCGCAGCATGCCCAGCAGGACGCGGAGGGTGGTGGTCTTCCCGGCGCCGTTGGGGCCGAGGAAGCCGTGGATCTCTCCGGCGGCGACCGTCAGGTCGAGGCCGTCCAGGGCCCGGGTCCGGCCGTACGACTTCACCAGGCCGGTCACCGAGATGACAGCATCCATGGTTCGCAGGCTACGGAAAACTTGCAGTCCTGTAAATATGCAGTGGATGCAATATTGTGGGACTCATGTCGCTGCGCGAGCGGAAGAAGCAACAGACCCGGCAGGCGCTCATGGACGCCGCGGGGCGGCTGTTCGACGAGCAGGGATACGACGCCACGACCGTCGACCAGATCGCGGCGGCGGCCGGAGTGTCCCCGCGCACGTTCTTCACCTACTTCCGGCACAAGGCGGACGTGCTCCACACCCACAGCGAAGAGCGCGTGGACGCCGGCGTCGCGGCCATCCTCGCCGGGCGGCCGGGCGAGAACCCGGCCGAGCTGCTGGCCAGGGCCTTCGACGAGATGCTGGCGGAGAGCTGGACGCTGGGGCTCACGCCGGGGCTGGTCGGGGAGGCGTACGAGCTGCCGATCTTCTCGCCCCGGGCGTCGCTCGACCGCTCGAACCGGCGGCTGGAACGGCTGGCCGGCGCGCTCGTCAGTGCCTGCGGGATCGAGCGGATGACCGCGTTCGCGATGGTGGGGGCCGTGATCGGCGCGGTGAGCGGGACGGCGGCCGTCTCGATGAGCGAGGGCAGGCCCGACGAGGAGACGCTCGCGCTCACCTCCCGCGCCTGCCGCCAGGCCCTGGCCGGGTTCACCCCCTGACGGCTTCCGGCCGCCGATCGACCCCCATGAGCACGACCCACCTGGTCGCCGTGACCGGTCAGAAGCTGGGCTCGGTGGGCCGCCACCTGCGCGTGCTGCTGGACGCGGGGCTGGTGGAGCGGCGGCGGGCCGGCCGGTCCGTCCTGTACGTGCGGACGGCGGCGGGCGAGGTGCTCGTCGAGGCGTCGCAGACCCGCTAGATCCGATCTAGCGGGCCGTCTAGCGCCTCCTCCATGAGAGGGGGTGACACCATGACGGCCGACGAACCGCTCAACGTCACGGTGATCATCGGCAGCACCCGGGAGGGCCGCGTCTGCGACACGGTCGGCACCTGGATCGCCGAGCGGGCGCGGCTGCGCGACGACCTCGCCGTCGAGGTGCTCGACCTGGCCGCGTACGCCTTCCCGTCCTGCTACCCGGAGCGGGCCACGCCGGCCATGCGGCACTTCACCGCCACGGTCTCCGGCGCGGACGCGTTCGTCGTGGTGACCCCCGAGTACAACCGCAGCTTCCCCGCCTCGCTCAAGCAGGCGATCGACTTCGCCTACGACGAGTGGCAGGCCAAGCCGGTCGGCGTCGTCGCCTACGGCTCAGGCTCGTGCGGCCACCACACCGTCGAGCAGCTCCGCACCGTCTTCACCGCCCTGCACGCCGTGACCATGCGCGACTGGGTGGGGCTCGACCTGCTGAGCGCCGGCATCGGCGAACGCTGCCGCCCCCTCGACACCGACGACCGCCTGCGCGCCGTCGCCGCCATGCTCGACCAGCTCGCCTGGTGGGGCCGCGCGCTGCGCGAGGGGCGGCGCGCCCAGCCTTACGTCTCGTGAAGTGAAGGGATCACTCATGCCAGAACTGGCCATCCAGACCGCAGGCCTGATCAAGGTCTTCGGCGACACGCGCGCCGTGGACGGCCTCGACCTGTCCGTGCCGGCCGGCGCCGTCTACGGCGTGCTCGGGCCCAACGGCGCGGGCAAGACGACCGCCGTCCGCATGCTCGCCACGCTGCTGCGGCCCGACGGCGGCGAGGCGACCGTGTTCGGGCACGACGTGGTGCGCGAGGCCGACGCCGTGCGCTCCCGCGTCAGCCTGACCGGCCAGTACGCCTCCGTGGACGAGGAGATGACCGGCTCCGAGAACCTGATCCTGCTGGCCCGCCTCCTCGGCCACCGCAAACCCGCCGCCCGGCAGCGGGCGGCGGAGCTGCTGGAGGCGTTCGGGCTGACGGAGGCGGCGGGGCGGCAGGTCAAGACGTACTCGGGGGGCATGCGGCGGCGCATCGACATCGCGGCCAGCATCCTTAACACCCCTGACCTGCTCTTCCTCGACGAGCCCACCACCGGCCTGGACCCGCGCAGCCGCAACCAGGTCTGGGACATCGTCCGCATCGTCGTCGCCCACGGCACCACCGTCCTGCTGACCACCCAGTACCTGGAGGAGGCCGACCGGCTCGCGCAGCGCATCGCCGTCATCGACCACGGCAGGGTCATCGCCGAGGGCACGCCCGGCGAGCTGAAGTCGTCGGTCGGCTCCGGCTCGATCCACGTCCGGCTCCGCGACGCCGCCGACCGTCCGGAGGCCTCGCGGTTGCTCACCGAGGAGCTGGACACGCTCGTCTACCTGGAGGCGGATCCGGTGGCGCTGACCGCTCGCGTCAACGGGTCCGGCGACGAGGCCGCGCAGGCGGCCCGCGCGCTGGGCCGGCTCGCCGCCGCAGGCGTCGTCGTCGACGACTTCTCCCTCGGCCAGCCCAGCCTGGACGAGGTCTTCCTCGCCCTCACCGACCACCCCGCCACCACTGAGGAGGCAGCGTGACCACCACCACCGACTACGTTCCCGCCACCGAGACCCTGGCCACGGTCCTGGCGCCCGCCACCCGGCCGCCCCGGCCCAGCGCCTGGTCGGCGTCGATGACGTTCGGCTGGCGGGCCATGCTGAAGATCAAGCACGTGCCCGAGCAGCTCTTCGACGTCACCGCGTTCCCGATCATGATGACGCTGATGTTCACGTACCTCTTCGGCGGCGCACTCGCCGGCTCGCCCACCGAGTACCTGCAGTTCCTGCTGCCGGGCATCATGGTGACGAGCGTCGTGATGATCACCATGTACACCGGCGTGGAGGTCAACAAGGACATCGAGAAGGGCGTCTTCGACCGTTTCCGCACCCTGCCCATCTGGCGCCCGTCCACCATGGTCGGCTACCTGCTCGGCGACGTCCTGCGCTACTTCATGGCCTCCACCGTCATCCTGCTGATCGGGCTGCTGCTCGGCTTCCGCCCCCAGGGCGGCTTCGCCGGGGTGACGCTCGGGATCGCGCTGCTGCTGGTGTTCTCGTTCGCGTTCTCGTGGGTGTGGACGATGTTCGGGCTGCTGATGCGCAACGAGAAGTCCGTGATGGGCGTCAGCATGCTCGTGATGATGCCGCTGACCTTCCTGAGCAACGTGTACGTGGACCCGTCCACCATGCCGGGCTGGCTCCAGGTCTTCGTGAACGCCAGCCCGATCTCGCATCTGGTCAGCTCGGTGCGGTCGTTGATGGGCGGGGCGCCGGACATGGGGGAGATCACCTGGGTGCTGGGGTCGTCCGTGGTGCTGGTGGTGGTGTTCGGGACGTTGACGATGCGGCTGTACAACCGGAAGTGACGAGGTGACTCAGTACTGGGGCTCGGACAGTTCTCCTGCCGCCAGGCGGTCGAGCTGATCGATGGCCCTCTTCAGGGAGGAGTCACCGAAGCTGTAGCTGAGGCCAACGGCGGCGACGACCCACCGCCTGCAATGGGGGCGCCCGTCGTCCATAACACCGATTTTGCCTGCTCTTCCCCGAATTCGCGGACGACTTCACCCCTTCCTTATCGGCCACGCATCGTTATCATTGGGCCACTCAGAGTGGAGGCCGGATGCGGGCGCACGTACGCGAACTGACCCTGGAGATCGGCGTGATCGGAGGGCTGAGCGCGCTCCTGTCCGTCGCCGCCGGCATCTCCGTCAACTTCGCCACCGACGGCCAGCCCGAGCTCAACCCCGCCCACATCCCGCCGGCCGTGCTCTTCTCCTGCCTGGCCTCCGCGGTGCCCCTGATCCGGGCGCGCTGGGCCGCCCGTACGGAGCGCACGACCGACCCGTACACCGCCCAGGACCTCGCCGGATACAAACGGCTGCTCAAGAAGCTGCGCCAGGAGAAGGGCACGCCGTCCTTCGCCGAGCTGGAGCGGCGCGCCGCCGAGCGCGGGCTCGACATCGGGCGGGCCGGCCTGGAGAAGGTCACCAAGCAGGCGCTGCGCTGGCTCGACGACGCCGAGCACGCCGAGCCGATCATCCGCGCCTTCCTCGCCGTCCACCAGGTGCCGGACGACACCGCCGGCACCTGGCTGGCGGCCTACCGGCGGCTGGTCGATCCCGCGCCGCCGCCGGAGCGCAGGCGTCGCGTCAGGCCGGCCGTCCTGGTGGCGGTGCCGGTCGTGTGCGCGACCGTCGCCTCACTGGGATACGTGTCGTACGCGGAAGCCCGCATCCGAGGCTCGCTGTACCGTCCTCACATGGCCGTCCTCTCCCGGCACGCCCCCGGCAGGTACCTGGCCGTGACCAGCTCGGAGAGCTCTCCGCCGCGCGCCAGGCTCGGCCCGTCGACCATCAGCAAGAGCCCCGTCGCGCCCTACCGGTGGGATTTCGTGCCCGCCAAGCACGACGGCTCGTACCACTTCCAGATCCGCAACCGCCAGACCCGGCGCTGCCTGACCCCCGAGGCCCGCACCCTCACCGAGGGCGGCTACATCACCGACGCCGCCTGCGACGGCTCCGCCGAGCAGCTCTGGCGGGTGAGCGATCACGGGGTAAGCAGTGACAGGGCCATCGCGCAGGGCGGCATGTGCGTCGAGCCCAACCTGGGCTCCACCGACGCGGGCGCGCCGCTGGTTCTGCGGTCCTGCGTCCCCGGCAAGACCGCGCAGCGCTGGCTGATCACCGACCGCATGCCCGCCGGGCTCGGCAGCTCGATGGCCAGCGCACAGAACGGCGTCTGCCTGGACGCCGCGGCCGGCATGGCGGACCTGGTCACCTGGGGCTGCCACGGCCGGGCCAACCAGTCCTTCACCTACCGGCGCGACGCCCGGGGCGACTACGAGATGAAGATCATGGACACCTGCCTGGGCGTGTCCGCGCCTCGGCGGCGGCCCGTACGCGAGACCTGCACCGGCGGCCCCGGCCAGCTCTGGCGCCTCACCTACCGCTCGCCGCTCAACGACTGGCTCTACTGGGAGGTCAGGCACGTCGCCAGCGACCTCTGCCTCCAGTTGGAGCCCGACCTGGCCACGCTGTCCATGAACGCCTGCGACCGGTCGAACGTCCAGCAGTGGCGCACCCCCGAGTGGCTGCGGCCGCCGGACACACCTGTCCACCCGGCCGCCGGCCTGCGCAACCCGCACTGAGTGGCGTCAGTTCACGTACGCCCACAGGTCGTAGGTGTAGTAGCCCGGGTAGGTCTGCGGGTAGTGAGTGCTGCACCACCACGTCTGCCAGCGCCCGGTCTGGACGCCCGACTGGCCGAAGGAAATGCAGACGTCATAGGGCAGAGTGCTGTAGACCATCTGCAGCTCGGACGCGGCTTGCGCCGGGGGGCTCGTGGCCAGGACGGGTGCCAGGGCGGTGACCGTGAGCAAGGCTAGGGCGGTGAGTTTGCGTCGCACCAGTTCTCCCCTCGTGAAGGGCCGGATGGCGGTGGGATGCGATCACCGTGCATTGGACGATGGGGGTCAAGGCCGCTGCAATATCGACCTTGTCGTGACTGCGGTGACCAGCGCGGATGCCGCCGAGGGCGTGAAAGGTTCATTTCGGAGCCGGGCTGTCCGTCGGACGTCGGTTCGCGAGTGCCCCCGCTGGTGAGGGCCAGGCACACACTCTCGCGTATGACTGGCCCTCATTTGTGGTAACGACTAGCCTGCTGTTGTCTTGTAGACCGCGAGCACCAGCGAGCTCGCCAGTGCGAGTGTGATCAACAGGACACAGAGGTGGGCGGTGCGGCTCCTACTTCCCAGTGCGGTCCGCACCGTCCGCCCGACTTCTTTCGCGACCAGCTTCCGCCAGTCAGCCTCCTCTTCCGGCATCGAATTGCCCTTTCGATCGGGAACTGCGTGCCACGGTAGAGGTAGATCACCATGCATGCCAGCGTCGACTTTCGGCTGCGAAGTAGAGCCTGCATACTCTTGGATGGCGATTTTTCGCCTTCAGGTGTATAAAGCAGTGCCTCTCCGCACGCCTGGTGTTCAAATTCGACATGTGCAAGGGTGAACCCTTTTTGGTTGATGCGTATGCTGACCACCGGACATGACCGGCGAGAGGATCAGTCGTGATCAAAACAGACGACATCGAGCAGTGCCGTGAACGCGTCTTCGCCGCCCGAAACGCCTCCGACCTGCCCCTGGAGTGCAGGGATGCCCTTGCTGCGGCAAGTGACATGCGGGTGCACTGCCTCGAGATCTATCGGGACGCTTTCCCGATTGCTCTGCGATTTTATAGGTTTGTCGCATTTCAGGAAGTAAAGAAACGCCTCAAAGTTCCATACCTGGATCGAAACGGCAACGACTGCGTGCGGACGGTGAACACGCACGAGACGGTCGAGGTCGTCCTGGCCGACCTGTGGGAAGTTCAGGGGTTTTGCGCAGATATTGCAGAGATGTCCGGAACGTGGGTCTATACAGACGCCGGCGCGGCATCTTCGGCCCTGACCTATTTTCTCATGCTGCACCTGGGGATGAAGCCCGAGAAGACCGCGGACGGCACAAAGGCGAGCGTTCTTGAGTTGTTGGCGGAACTCATCTCCTCAATGGGGGTGACATCGGCCGAAGTAGTTCCAGAAGCCCCGTTGGATGATCTGGAAACGAACGCCGTGAATCGCAAGGCGTTGATCGTACGGACACTCGAGGCGAAAGAGTCCGGCGCCGGCATTGAGACGAGAAAGCAACTCGCGGTGGACCTCTACTTCTCGGGCGAGGAGAACATCCGCCACATCAGCCGGCTCACAGGGCTGGCCCGAGGCACCGTCTACAAGGCATTACAGAGCGCGGGCCTCATCTCCAGACGAGCCGCCCCGGACGCGGAGAACTCCCGCACCAAGCCCTGAGAGCAAGCTGGACCACCGCGTCACAGGCGCCAGGCGATCGGGTCCCGGGGCCGGTAGCGGCAGGTGGAGCCGGTCGAGACGGCGGCGCGCAGGTGGGCGGCCAGCTCGGGGTGGGCGTGGTCGAGCTTGCGTAGCGTGTCGCGGATGCGGGCCGTCACGGTCTTGCGGGCGCGTTCCGCCTCGTCGCCCAGCCGCCGCGTACGCCCGCCCAGCCCGGCCGCGGCACGCAGCTCGGCCAGCAGCGCGGCCCGCTCCCTGTCGAGCTCCGCCGCCCGGTCGTCGTCACCCAGCCCGGCGGCGCGGTCGATCTCCTCGTCCAGCAGGACCAGGCGGCGGCGGTACCGGGACCTGGCCTCCTCGTCGAGCACCTCGTCGCCGCCCATGCGCCGGGCCGCCACGACGATCTCGCCGCCCTCGGGGGCCAGCAGCGTCACGGCGGGCACGTCGTCGCCTGGGCGGCTCAGCAGGATGTGCAGGTCGCGCAGGCCTTTGGCGTCGGGCATGTGCGCCGAACGGCCGGCGAACGCCAGTGCCCAGACCGCGCCGTCACGCCGGAACTCACCAGACGTCTCCGGCGCGGGCGAGGCTTCTTCGTGATCGCCGGACGGTGCCGCCTGCTCGTCTCCGGGCGCCCCCGTCCGTGCCTGCCCGAAAGCCCCCTCGCCCGGCGGCGTGAGGCGTACGTGCTCCAGCGCCTGCCGCATCCCCAGCTCCTCCGCCTCCCGCCACGCTCCCTCCAGCAACGCGTCGGCGGCCCGCGCGTCACCGGGCGCGGCGCGGCCGAGCAGCGCCTCGGCCAGGTGGGCGCGGGCGAGCACGGACCACGGCCGCGCCCGCATGGCATCAGCCGCCTGGTACGCGGCGGTGAGCTCCTCGACGGCCTCCGCCCAGCGCCCCCGCGCGGCGTCCACGCGGCCGAGCCACAGATCGTAGGGGCCGCTGATCTCCCACCCGAACAGGGACACCACCCACTGCCCCCTGAGCGGCGCCAGCCGGGCCCGCGCACTGGCGCACAGCTCAGGGTCCTGGGTGACGGCGGCGAGCTCGGCCTGCAAGCGCAGCCAGATCGGCTGGATCATGCGATCATCCGGCTCCTCGTCGTCGAGCCGTCGCGACGCGGTGCCGACGTCGCCCGACTGCAGCGCCGTCAGCGCCTCCAGCAGCGGCACGCAGGGATGGCCCGAGCCTCTGAGCTCCCGCAGCAGCCGTTCCTGCCCGTCGGTGCTGCCGCGTAAGGCCATCAGCGCCCACCGGTGGTGCTTCAGCATGAACGCGAAGTGCTCGTGCCTGGCCTCCGTGTGGACGGACTCCAGCAGTGACTCGGCCTCGGCGAAGCGGCCTTCGAGGCCGGCGATGATGCTCGCGTCGACGTTCGTGGACATCACGAGATGCGGACGTTCGCTGCGCCTGCCCCGGGCGGCGTAGGCGTGGAATTCGTCGAGGTAGCGGGGATCACCCTGCTCGATCATGGCCACCCAGCGCAGGGCGCTGGCGAAGTGTTCGAGGTCGGGGTCGGCGGTGCGGACGGCCACGGCGATCAGCTCACCCATCAGCGCCACCCGCTCGGCCGCCGTGCCCGGCCCCCAGATGATGTCGTGGTGCGCCCACAGGCTGAACGCCAGCGCGTCGTCGTCACCGCCCTGCCTGGCCCGCGTCGCCAGATGCAGGACCAGCGCCGTGGCGAGCCCTTCGTCGGGCACCGCCGGGCCGCCGGCCAGCCTGCGGTGGGCGTCCCTGAGCAGGTCGAGCGCCTGGTCGCGGCCGTAGTGGCTGTGGAAGACCAGCGCGACGCGGGCGGGCAGCTCTGGGTCGTCGGTGTCGCGGGCGATGGCCGCCGCCTCCTCGAACAGCCGCCTGGCCTCCTCGCGCTCGCCGTCGTGGTGCAGCTCCCTGCCCAGGTCCAGCGCGATCAGGCCGCGCCGGTGCGGGCTCGCGGCGGCGCTCAGCTCGTACGCCCTGCGCAGGTGAGCGATCTGCTCCTCAGCCGCGAGCCGCCCCCTGGCCTCGCGGGCCGCGTCGAGCAGCAGGCCGATCGCGCGCTCCGGGTCGAGCCGGTCGCCGGCGAGGTAGGCATGCCTGGCAAGGTCGCTCGGCGGCAGCCGGCCCGCCAGCGTCGGAGAGCTCTCCACAGCGGCGACCACGGCGGCGTGGCGGCCCCGCGGGTCGTCGAGCGAGTCGTAGAGCGTCTCCCGCACCAGGTCGTGCGCGAACGCGAACACGCCGCCGCCCTTCGTCACCACGAGCTTGGCCACCACGGCCAGCTCCAGCAGCCGATCGACGTGCGCCACCGGAGCCCCGATGGCGGCGGCCAGCACCTGGCGGTGGAACTCCCGCCCCAGCACCGCCGCGGCCGGCAGCAGCTCCGACACCTGGCGCGGCAGCAGGGACAGCCGCCGCAGCAGCGCGTCGCGGATGCCGGGCGCGACGGCGCTGGCCGACCCGCCGCTGCGCCACAAGCGGGAGGTCTGCTCGACGAAGAACGGGTTGCCGCCCGTCCGCAGATGGACCTCCTCCACCAGCTCGGACGGCGGGTCGTGGCCTGCGGTACGGGCCATGAGCGCGGCGACGCCCGGCCGGTCGAGGCCGGTGAGGGTGATCGTGGTGGCCTTGGCCACGAGCGGCGACAGCAGGTCGCGCAGCGGATGGTCGACCGGCTCCACCTCGGCGTCGCGATAGGTGCCGATCAGCAGCAGCCGCTCGAACCAGGTCTGCCGCGCCGCGAACTCCAGCAGGCGTAGCGAGGCCGGGTCGGCGGCGTGCAGGTCGTCGATGACGACGAGGACCGGGCGGCGTTGGGAGATCGCCACCAGGGCGGAGGTTACGGCGTCGAAGAGCTGGAAGGCGTCGGTGGAGCGTTCGGCGGACGCGTCAAAGAGACGGCGGGCGTCGGTGGAGCGTTCGGCGGACGCGTCAAAGAGACGGCGGGCGTCGGTGGAGCGTTCGGCGGACGCGTCAAAGAGACGGCGGGCGTCGGTGGAGCGTTCGGCGGACGCGTCATGGAGTCGGCGGGTGTCGGCGGACGCGTTGGGGTGCTGGCGGCCGTCGGCGGACGCGTCGAGGTGCTGGCGGCCGTCGGCGGACGTGTTGGGGTGCTGACGGGCGTCGGCTGACGCGTCGAGGTGCTGGCGGGCGTCGGCGGATGCGCGGGTCTCGCCCAGCAGGGTCGCCAGGCCGCCGCCCGCCGCTTCCTCGGCCGCCGCCCACTCCTCCGGCTCGGCCGCGCGCCGCACCGCCCTGATGACTTGCACCCACGGCCAGTAACCCGGGGCGCCGCCGGAATCCCAGCACGCGCCGCCCACCACCAGCACGCCGCACCGCCTGGCCTCGCCTGCCGCGCTGGTGACGAGCGTGGTCTTGCCGATGCCCGCCTCGCCGGTGACCAGCACCAGGCCGCCGTGGCTGTCGATGAGCCGGGTGAGCTCGGCACGCAGCAGCGCGGCGGGATGTTCCCGGCCGATCAGGTCGTGAGCCGCGGCTTCGGTAGACATGACGCTTGCACGCTATCCGCCCGGGCCGACACTTTCCCAGCGCGGCGGGAGAGCATCGGCCGGAGCGCCGCGGGCCCGTGGCGGGAAGGGGGC
This sequence comes from Nonomuraea sp. PA05, assembly GCF_008086045.1. Taxonomy (GTDB): domain Bacteria; phylum Actinomycetota; class Actinomycetes; order Streptosporangiales; family Streptosporangiaceae; genus Nonomuraea; species Nonomuraea monospora. The sequence continues at coordinate 74,006 of NZ_VSEY01000044.1, forward strand.
CGCCCGGGTGGATGCGATCGCGGCGAGAAGGGGCCGCCGCATGGGCGGAGGCAGACGTCAGCGGGGCTTGATGCGCAGCTTCCATTTCGTGATCTGCTCGGCGGCCCGCTGCCGGTCCACCTTGGCCTCCATCCGCCCCTGCGAGGCGAGCCGCCGATCGCTGGCGCTGGCCGTCCGGTCGCGGGCGCTGGCGTTCCGGTCGTTCGCGCTGGAGCGCCGGTCGGCGGCGTCGCCGCGCTGGTCCAGCGCGTTCTGGCGCTCCGCCTTCAGCCGGTCGGAGCGCATCGCGACCAGTTCGACGCGCAGGGCGGCACGGTCCATCCGGTTGCGTTCCCGGTCGGCGGCCGCCAGCGTTCTGGCCTCGGACAGCAGCCGCCACTCCTCGCGGACGGCGGGTGCCGCGTCGCGGAGCGCGGCCTGGCGGAGTGCGGCGGCCTCGTCGCGGTCCTCGGCGGCACGATCGCGGCATTCCGCCGCCCACAGCAGGTCGTGCAGGCGGCGGTCGCGCAGGTCTTCGACTTCCCGCAACTGCTCCAGGTGCCGTTGGCGCAGGTGGGCTGCCTCGTCGCGGGCGTCAGCCAGGTCGTCGCGGTGCCGCGCGGCCTGGTCCCGCTCCTCGGCGGCGCGGTCGCGCGCCCTGCCCGCGGCGTCCCTCCGCTCGGCGCTGGTGTCGAGCGTGCCGATCTCCCGCGTCACGGACGGCTCGGCCTCCGGCGTTCCGGCCCGCTCGTCGTGCGCGTGAGATCGGTCCTCCGGCGTTCCAGCCTGCTCGTCGTGCGCGCGGGATCGGCCGTTCCGGCTGTCGGGCCGCTCTTCGTGCGTGTCGGGCCGCTCGTCCCAGGGCTGCTCGTCCCGGTCGTCGGGCCGCTCGTCCCAGGACTGCTCGTCCCGGTCGTCGGGCCGCTCGTCCCAGGGCTGCTCGTCCCGGTCGTCGGGCCGCTCGTCCCAGGGCTGCTCGCCCCGCGCGTCGGGCTGTTCGCCCTCCCCCGCGTCAGGCTGCTGCTCGCCATCCCACGTCTCAGGCTGCTCGTCCCGCTGAACGTCCTCGCCCGCCATCGCCGTCTCCACTGCTGACCGTCTCTAACCTCCAGTGTGCTCCTAACCTGCGGGCGACGGCTGACACTTCCTGGTTACGGAGCTACCAGGTCACCTCCAGGGAGCTGAGCCCGTACACGACGGAGGACGAGCGGAATCGCGGTTCGGTGTCCGTGACGCGCAGGTTCGGGAAGCGACTGAGCAGGGCGGGGAAGGCGATCCGCAGCTCCATGCGGGCCAGCGGAGCGCCCAGGCAATGGTGGACGCCGTGGCCGAAGGCGAGGTGGCCGGGTGCGCCGCGGTTGAGGTCGAAGGCGTCCGCGTCCGGCAGGAACGACGGGTCGCGGTTGGCGGCGGGCAGGGTGACGAGCACCTGGTCGCCCTGCTGGATCCGCTGGCCGCCCACCTCGGTGTCGACGGTCGCGACCTTGGTGGTGCCCGAGTTGACGATGCTGAGCCAGCGCAGCAGCTCCTCCACGGTGGCGTCGATCCGCTCCGGCTCCTTGCGCAGCAGGTCGAGCTGCTCGGGGTGGCGCAGGAGGGCGAGCGTGCCGAGGGAGAGCATGTTGGAGGTGGTCTCGTGCCCGGCGAACAGCAGCAGGCCGCCGATCCCGACCAGCTCGTCGGTGGACAGGTCGTCGCCGTGCTCGCGCACGAGCATGCCGAGGAGTTCCTCGCCCGGGTCGGCCTGGATGCGGGCGATCAGGCCCTCCATGTACGCGCGCTGCTCGAACTGCAGCATCATGCGCTGCTCGCCCGGCAGGGTCATGTCGAGCATCCTGGCGGTGCGCTGCTGGAAGCCCTCGCGGTCCTCGTACGGGACCCCGAGCAGCTCGCAGATCACCAGCGACGGGATCGGCAGCGCGAACGTCGGCACCAGGTCGGCGGGTGCGCCCGTGGCCTCCAGCGCGTCCAGGTGCTCCTCGACGATGCGGCGGATCCTGGGCTCCAGCCGGTTGATCCGGCGGATCGTGAACTCCGGCGTGAGCATCCTGCGCAGCCGCGTGTGCTCGGGCGGGTCCACGCCCAGCAGGTTGCCCGCGCGTACCTTGGCGAGCTGCTCCTCCGTCATGGGCGGCGCGCCGGGCAGCCGGGCGATGTTCTGCTGGGCGATCCTGAACCGCTCGGCGTCGCCGAGCACTTCGCGGACGTCGGCGTGGCGCGTGACCAGCCAGGCCTCCGTGCCGAACGCCGTCGTGACCCGTTTGACCCGATCCTCGTCCCGCGCGGCCGCCAGCTCCGGTGCCGGATGGAACTCCACCCGCCGCATGTGCAACGGCATCGTCGAGGTCTCGCTCATATGCAGCCCCTGGGTGATCGTCAATTTTCTGTAGCACGGTACTGATGCTTGCGACCGTTCACTAGTTGCGATTTTCAATCGTTGTGAGCTCGTACCACGGCCATGACCGCAGGCGTGTGCGGGCTTCCTTGACGCGGGCGCGACAGGCCGAGGACTATTTCTGCGTTCATCTGGACGAATAGGACTTCCATGGATCTGGTAAGGCAAGTTCCCGACTCCGTGCCCGTGCTGATCGCCGGAGGCGGGCCCGTCGGCCTGGCGACCGCCGTGGAGCTGGCCCACCACGGCGTGCGCTGCCTGGTGGTGGAACCGCGGGAGACGGTGTCGTGGCTGCGGCCACGCGCGAAGACCACCTCGGCCCGCTCGATGGAGCTGCTGCGCAGGTGGGGGCTGGCGGAGACGGTCCGCTCACGGGCGCCGCTGGCGGTGTCGTGGTCGGACGAGGCGGTGTTCGTCACCGGGCTGCTGGGCCGCGAGATCACTCGCATCGGCGGCTGCTTCGGCCTCGACCTGGTCGGCTCCGACCTGGCGGCCGAGCCCGGCCAGCAGGTGCCGCAGCCGCTGGTGGAGGAGGTGCTGCGGGAGGCCGTCGGCGACGCGCTGCTGACCGGCTGGCAGGTGGCCGGCCTGCAGGAGGACTCCGACGGGGTCACCGTGCGCATCACGTCCGGCGACCAGGAGCGCGAGGTACGCGCCCAGTACGTCGTCGGCTGCGACGGCCCGCGCAGCGTGACCAGGGCCGCCATCGGCTCCCGCTACGAGGGCCGCCAGGACGCGCGCCCCAACTTCAACATCGTCTTCCGCGCCCCCGGCCTGGCAGAACGCATGCCGCACGGGCCCGCCGTGCACTACTGGGTGCTGAACCCGGCCCAGCCCGGCATGCTCGGCCGCCTCGACCTGAAGGACACCTGGTGGTGCATCGCCCAGGGCGTACGGGCGGAGGACGCCGACCCCGTGCGCCTGGTGCGCAACCTCGCGGGCGAGGACATCGAGGTGGAGGTCCTCGCCACCGACCCCTGGACGGCGCGGATGCTGCTGGCGGACCGGTACGCGAGCGACCGCGTCTTCCTGGCGGGCGACGCGGCCCACCAGAACCCGCCCTACGGAGGTCACGGTTTCAACACGGGCATAGGCGACGCGGTCAACATCGGCTGGAAGCTGGCCGCCGTGCTGCTCGGGTGGGCTCCGGCGGGGCTGCTGCGCACGTACGAGAGCGAGCGCAGGCCCATCGCCGCCGACACCATCGAGGCCGCCGCGAGCAACATGGCGACGCTCGCGCCCGAGCTGGCGGATCCGGCGCTGATGGGGGCCGAGGAGGAGTTCGAGAAGGTGCGGCCGGCGGTGGCCGAGGCGGTGCTGCGGACCAAGGACAGCGAGTTCCACAGCCTGGACCTGGTGCTGGGGTACACCTACGCCGGGTCCTCGATCGTCTCGTCAGGGGCCGGGGAGCGGCTGCCGCACCGGTGGCTGGCTCCTGGGGAGTCCCTGTACGACCGGCTGGGCCCCGGGTTCAGCCTGGTCGGGGATCAGCGGTCGCCCGGGGCCGCCGTGGTGGTGGCGGAGGCTCGGGAGCTGGGGGTGCCGTTGCGGGTGGTCGATCTGCCCGGGGAGCCGCCGGCGCTGGTCCGGCCCGATCAGCATGTGGCCTGGAGGGGCGGGGATCCGTCGGGGGCTCTGCGGATGGCCCTCGGTCACGGGCGCTGACGTCGGCGGAGCCATGGGGCTGTGCTGCTCACGGGCGCTGACGTCGTAGGGGCCGTAGGGCTGTGCTGGTCACAGCCCTACGGCTGAGCTACGGGGGCAGGCTGAGGGGTGGACGCGGTCCGGCGTGGGAGCAGGAAGCAGGCCAGCAGCGCCACCCCGAACAGCACCGCCCCGATGACCAGACTCGTCCGCGTGGCGGCGGCGAAGTCGCCGTCGGCGGCCAGCCGCCCGAAGAACGCCGTCCCCACGGTCGCGGGCCCGGCGGCCATGCCGAGCTGCACGACGGTGTTCACGGTCCCGGACGCGGCCCCGGCGTCGCCCGCCCCTGCCCCGGCCAGCGTGATCAGCATCAACGACGACGCCCCGAGCCCCAGCCCGGCCCCGTACAGCAGCACAGGGATGACGAGCTGCCAGGGCGTGAGGCCGGCGCCGAAGTGCGTCACGGCGAAGCTCATCGTGACGGCCCCGGCCAGCAGCAGCACCAGCCCGGCCATCGGCAGCCCGCGGCCCAGCCGGGGCGCCAGCGGCATGCCGACACCGTTCCCGGCGACGATCCCGACGGTCGCGGGCAGCATGGTCAGGGCCGTCTTGAGCGGCGAGTAGCCCAGCCCCTCCTGCAGATGCAGCGTCAGGACGAAGAACGCGCCCATCCCGCAGTAGAAGATCAGCATGACGAGCAGCCCGGCCGACATGCCCCGGTCACGGAACATGCCGATCCTGATCAGCGGCTCGCGCCCGTCCCGCTCCCGTCCGCGCTGCATCGCCACGAACCAGCCGAGCAGCGGCACGGCGGCGGCCATCAGCAGGAACGCCCAGACGGGCCAGCCCAGCTCCCGCCCCTGCACCAGCGGGTAGAGAACGGCGAGCAGGGCGGCGGCGAGCACCAGCACGCCCGGCACGTCGGTGCCGCCGCGTCCGGTGCGGACGCGTCCGGTGCGGTGGGGCGCCGGCATGACGAGGGCGGCGCCGACGACGGCGGCCAGCGCGATCGGCACGTTGATGAAGAAGATGGTCCGCCAGTGCCAGCCGAACAGGTCGGCCTGGGTGAGCAGCCCGCCCAGCAGCGGCCCGGCCAGCCCGCCGATGGGGAACGTCATCCCGTACAGCCCCATCGCCTTGCCCTGCTCGGACGCGGGGAACTCCGCGTGGACGAACGCCAGCACCTGCGGCACCATCAGCCCGGCGAACGCGCCCTGCGCGACCCGGGCGAGCAGCAGCACCGTGACGTCCGGCGCGAGCCCGGCGGCCAGCGAGGCGAGGCCGAACCCGGCCGTGCCCAGCACGAACAGTGCCCGGTGGCCGAACCGGTCGCCGAGCCTGCCGCCGGTGATCAGGGTGAGGGCGAAGGCCAGCGTGTAGCCGGTGGCGGTCCACTGCAGCGCGGACGGCGGTGCGTCGAGGTCGCGCTGGATGGCGGGCAGCGCGATGTTGACGATCTGGTTGTCGACCATGTCCATGAACACGGCCGTCAGCAGCAGGCCGAGCGCGGCCCAGCGGAGTCGGTAGGGCTCCGGTTCCGTTGACATGTCATCTCCTCGATTTGCCTTCTAGCGAGCAGTGTCATACGCAACCATGATTTAGTCAACCATCTACATAATTAACTCCAGCGGCCGGATGGCAGAATGCTGTTCATGACGACAGAGGACAAGGCGGCGAAGGCCCGGCGGCGGGCGCCGGCCCCGCACGAGCGGCAGCGCGACCCCGAGCGCACGAAGGCCCGCATCCTCGAGGCCGCCATCGAGGAGTTCTCCGCCAAGGGCGTCGCCGGCGCCCGGGTGTCCGAGATCGCCGCCCGGGCCGGCGTGAACCAGCAGCTCATCGCGTACTACTTCAACGGCAAGGAAGGGCTCTACCACGAGGTCGGCCGGCGCTGGCGGGCCCGCGAGGCCGAGGCGATCTCGGAGGACATGAGCTTCCCCGAGATGATCAAGCATTACGTCCGGATGGGCGCCGACCCCAGGCTCGGCGGGCGCCTGCTCGCCTGGGAGGGCCTCGCCTACACCGGTGAGGACAGCGAGGAGGACCGCGAGCGCGACGAGCGGCTGCGGCAGGAGGTGGAGCAGATCCGCGAGCGGCAGCGCGCGGGCGAGCTGGACGACCGCATCGACGCGGCCGCGCTGATTCTCATCGGGATGAGCGCGGGGAACGCGCTCGCGGTGTACCCGCAGCTCGCCCGGGGGCTGTTCGGGGCCGACGGCGGCTCGGCCGAGGTCGTCGAGCACTACGCGGAGCAGGTCGCCTATCTCGTCGGGCTGCTCGGCCGCCATTCGGGCGAGGCCTCGCCGGGTCTACGCTGAACGCATGCGGATTGTGGTGATTGGCGGCAGCGGGCACATCGGCACTTACCTCATCCCGCGCCTCATCGGCGCCGGGCACGAGGTCGTGAACGTGAGCAGGGGCAAGCGGGAGCCGTACACACCCCACGGGGCCTGGCAGCGGGTCACCACGGTCACCGCCGACCGCAAGGCCGAGGAGGCGGACGGCACGTTCGGGCGGCGGATCGCCGAGCTGGGCGGCGACGTGGTCATCGACCTCATCTGCTTCAAGGAGGACAGCGCCCGGGCGCTCGCCGACGCGCTCGCCGGGCGGGTGCGGCACTTCCTGCACTGCGGCACGATCTGGGTGCACGGCCCGAGCGCGCAGGTGCCGACGACGGAGGCCGCCAGACGCACGCCGTTCGGCGAGTACGGCGTCCAGAAGGCCGCCATCGAGGCGCATCTGCTCGATCGCGCCCACCGCGAGGGCTTCCCCGTCACGATCATCCATCCCGGGCACATCACCGGCCCTGGCTGGGTGCCGGTGAATCCGGCGGGGAACGTCAACCCGGAGGTGTTCCAGCAGCTCGCCGAGGGCAGCGAGGTCACGCTGCCCAACCTCGGCATGGAGACCGTGCAGCACGTGCACGCCGACGACGTCGCGCGGCTGTTCATGGACGCCCTGGCCAGCCCTTCGGCGGCCGTCGGGGAGAGCTTCCACTCCGTGGCCGTCACCGCCCTGACGCTGCGCGGGTTCGCGGAGGCGGTGGCGGGCTGGTTCGGGCGGGAGGCGCGGCTGGCGTTCCTGCCGTGGGAGGAGTGGCGGGGCACGGTCTCGGAGTCCGACGCCGACCTCACCTACGACCACATCCTGCACAGCCCGCACTGCAGCATGGAGAAGGCGGAGCGGCTGCTCGGGCACCGCCCCCGCCACACCTCGCTGGAGGCCGTCGCGGAGGCGGTCGACTGGCTGGTGCGGGCGGGGACCATCAAACCGTAGGCTCGGGCCCCCGCCGCCCTCACGTCAGCCGCCCAGCGGGCCGAACTCCTTGCGGGTGTCGATGACGTCCCCGAACAGCTCCCACCGCTGCCCCTTGAACGTCATGAGCTGCATCGACTCGATGGGGAAGCCGTCTCCCTGCGCGGTGTCCAGCGTCACCCCGGGCAGCAGCATGTCCACCTTGACCCCCTTGAGGTTGCGGACGGAGTCGCGCAGCCCCTCGCGGGTCGGGCAGGCCGCCGCCTCCATGGCCTTGTGGAAGCTGCTCGCCGCCGCCCAGCCGAAGGTGTGGTAGGGCACGTTGGCGTCGGCGCCTGGCGCGTACTGCTGCATCTTCTGCTTGTAGAGCTGCATCTCGGCGTCGTTCGCCCACGTCGGGTCGTTCGGGTCCTTGTAGTACGTGGCCGACACGACGCCCTGCACGTTCTCGAACCCGACGGGCTTGAGCACCGTGATGGAGGCGGCGACATTGTTGACGATGTGCAGCGGGTTCCACTTGGTGTTCTTGGCGTCGGCGGCCAGCGCCTGCGAGCCGAACTTCGGGGTTGTGATGTTGAGGAAGACGTCGGCCTTGGACTCGGCGAGGTTGCGCATCTGCGGGTCGATGCTCGGGTCGGTGACCTCGTAGCTCTGCTCGGCCACGACCTGCACCTTCGCGCCTTCGAGCGCCCGCTTGAACCCGCCGAACAGGTCCTTGCCGAAGTCGTCGTTCTGGTAGAGGACGGCGACCTTGGCGTCGGGCTTCTCCTTCTTCAGGTAGGCCGCGTAGACGCGCGCCTCGGAGATGTAGTTGGGCTGCCAGCCGATCGTCCACGGGTGGGCGGTGTCGGTGCCCCAGATGGACGCGCCGGTGGCGACGAACACCTGCGGGACCTTGCGCTGGTTGGTGTAGTCCCAGGTCGCGGCGGTGGAGGGGGTGCCGAGCGTCTGGAACAGGGCGAAGACCTGCTCCTGCTCGACGAGCCTGCGGGCCTCCTCGACGGCCTTGGGCGGCGAGTAGCCGTCGTCGCGGACGACGAACTCCACCTTGCGCCCGCCGATGCCGCCCTTCTCGGCGTTGACGTAGTCGAAGTAGGCCTTGATGCCCTTGGGGATGTCCCCGTAGGCGGAGGCGGGGCCGGACAGCGGGTAGATGCCGCCCAGCTTGATGGTCTTGTCGGTGATGCCGGTGGTCTGTTGCCCCGCGCACTGGCCGCCGGCCGCCGCGGTGCCTCCCGTGGCTCCACCTGTCGCCGCCTCGCGCCCCCCGCAGGCGGCGGTGGCGAGCAGGAGCAGCGCCGCGCAGCCGATCGCAGAAACTCGCATCCCTCTTACTCCTTCCGGGGAATCTTCTTGATCAAGCGCCCGGCCAGACCGGCCAGCCCCGTCGGGGCCACGTACATCACCGCGATGATCAGCAGGCCGAAGATGACGCCGGGCGCCGCGTCGTTGACGTCCTGCGCGATGCCCGGCACGAACTGCACGAACAGCGCGCCGAGCACGGGTCCTGCCAGCGAGCCGAGCCCGCCGACGACCAGGCCGGCCAGCAGGGTGATCGACAGGTTGACGGTGAACGAGTCAGGAGAGACGAACCCGATCACCCACGTGTAGACACAGCCGGCCGCCCCGGCGAGCATGGCGCTCCAGGCGAACGCGAGCGTCTTGTAGAACGACAGCCGCACCCCCATGACCTCGGCCGCCGTCTCGTTGTCCCTGACGGCGTGCAGGGCACGGCCCACCCGGGACCGCAGCAGCGCGGCGACCAGCAGGAACGAGGCGACGGCGACGGCCAGCGTGAGGAAGTACAGCCACTGGTCCTCGGCCAGGCCGCTCCACGCGGGCGGCGCCGGCTTGGGCAGAGTCAGGCCCATGGAGCCGCCCGTCAGCCCCTCGAACCGCTTCAGCAGCGGCCCCAGGAAGATCGCGATGGCCAGCGTGACGAGCGCCAGGTACAGGCCGCGCAGCCGCATGGCGGGCACGCCCAGCGCGAGGCCGAGCAGGAGCGCCACCGCCGCCGCGACGGGCAGGGTCAGCGGGTACGGCAGCGCCCACCGGTCCATGAGGATGGCGGCCGTGTACGCGCCGACGGCGAAGAAGGCGCCGTGGCCGAGGGAGATCTGGCCCGCGTGCCCGACGAGGAGGCTGAGCCCGAGCAGCGCCACCGCGTACACCAGCACCATCGTGAGCTGGAAGACGTGGAAGGGGACGAGCTGGAAGGGCGCGTAGACGGCGGCGGCGAGCAGCAGGGCGAGCCCCGCCCAGCGCCGGTCGAACCTCCTGCGCCGCTTCACGGGCGCCGGCTTCACCTCGACCTTGCTGTCCAGGCTCATGCGCGTTCCACCGCCGCCCGTCCGAAGAGCCCCTGGGGCCGTACCAGCAGCACACCGAGGATGATCACCAGCGGCACCCCCACCTTGAGGTCGGACCCGATGAAGCCGACGTAGGCGCCGGCGAGCGTCTCGGCGACGCCCACGATCAGCCCGCCGACGACGGCCCCTGCCGGGCTGTCGAAGCCGCCGAGCGTGGCGGCGGCGAAGGCGTAGATGAGGACGCCGCCCATCATGTTCGGCTCCAGGAACAGCAGCGGCGCCACGAGCACCCCTGACACGGCGCCCACGGTGGCGGCCAGCCCCCAGCCGAGCGCGAGCGTGCGGCCGACGCGGATGCCGACAAGCCTGGCGGAGGCGGGGTTGGTGGCCACCGCCCGCATGCCCAGGCCGATCCTGGTGTACTGGAAGAGCACGTACAGCAGCCCCATGACCAGCGCCACCACGCCCAGCACGCCGAGCGTGGAGAAGCCGACGCTGATCCCGGCCGCCTCCAGCGCGCCGCCGGGGAACGGGTTCGGGAAGTCCTTGATGAGGAACGTCCAGATCCAGCCGGCGGCGGCGTTGACGAAGATGAACAGCCCGACGGTGACGATCACGATGGTCAGCTCGGGCGCGCCCTCGACGGGCCGGATGATGACCCGTTCGATGAGCATCCCGCCCGCGAACGACACGACCAGCGTCACCACCAGCGCCAGCCAGAACGGCATGCCGGAGGCCACGCACTGCCAGGCGATGTAGGTGGAGAACATGGCCAGCTCGCCCTGGGCGAAGTTGACGATCCCGGTGAACTGGTAGATCAGCACCAAAGCCAGCGCCAGGCTGGCGTAGATGGCGCCCGCGCCGAGCCCCTCGACGACCTGCTGCAGGAATCCGGCCATCGCGTTACACCCGGTACCCGAGGTAGGACTGCGCGACCTGCTCGTCGGCCCGGATCTCCTCGGCCGTGCCCGACAGCACGATCCGCCCGGTCTCCAGGACGTGCGCCTGCTGGGCGACGCCCAGGGCGAGATGGGCGTTCTGCTCGACGACGACCACGGTGGTCCGCTCCTCTTCGTTGATGGTCTGGACGATGCGGAACAGCTCCCGCGTGACGAGCGGGGCCAGGCCCAGCGACGGCTCGTCGAGCAGCAGCAGGCGGGGCCGCAGCATGAGGGCCCTGCCGAGGGCGAGCATCTGCTGCTCGCCGCCGCTGAGGCTGCCGGCGGCCTGCTTGAGCCGCTTCTTCAGCACAGGGAAGTACTGGTGGACGCGTTCGAGGTCCTCCTCGACGGACGGGCCGCGCCGCACGTACGCGCCGAGCCGGAGGTTCTCCTCGACGGTCAGCGGCATGAACGTGCCGCGTCCCTCGGGCACGTGGGCGACGCCGAGCCGGGCGACGGCGTCGGGCGAGCGGCCGGTCAGCGCGACGCCGCCGAGCGTGATCGTGCCGCGGGTCCTGACCATGCCGGACAGGGCGCGCAGCAGCGTGGTCTTGCCCGCGCCGTTGGGGCCGAGGATCGCGCAGACCTCGCCCTCCTTCACGGTGAAGCGCACGCCGTGCAGCACCTGCGCGTCGCCGTAGCCGGCGACCAGGTCTTCCACCACCAGGTCCGCGCTCATGCCGCCGTCCCCAGGTAGGCCTCGATCACGGCGGGGTCGCGCTGGACCTCCTCGGGCGGGCCTTCGGCGATCTTGCGGCCGAAGTCGAGGCAGACGATGCGCTCGCAGATGCCCATGACGAACCCCATGTGGTGCTCGACCACGATGACCGTCAGCCCGAACTCGGCGCGGATCGACTCCAGCGTGCCCGCGAACTCCTCCACCTCGGCCGCGTTCAGCCCGTTCACCGGCTCGTCGAGGAGCAGCATGCGCGGGCGGGCGACGAGCGCCCGGGCCAGCTCGACCCGCTTCAGCGTGCCGAACGGCAGCCCCGTCGCGGGGTGCTCGGCCACCTGGGTCAGCCCGAGCCGTTCGAGCACGTCGTCGGCGTCGGCGCGCAGCGCGCGCTCCTCGCGGACGACGCCCGGCAGCCGCAGGCCGGCGGAGAAGAAGCCGGCGCGGCCCCTGTGGTGCGCGCCGACCAGCACGTTGTCGCGTACGGACAGGCGGGGGAACAGGCCCAGGTTCTGGAAGGTCCTGGCGATCCCTAGCCCGACGATGGCGTGCGGCGCCACGCCGAGCAGGTCCCTGCCCTCGTACGTGATCGTCCCGGACTGCGGTGTGTAGCGCCGGGTCAGGCAGTTGAACAGGGTGGTCTTGCCGGCGCCGTTCGGCCCGATGAGCCCCACCATCTCGCCGCCCGCCACCCCGAAACCCACGCCGTCCAGCGCGGTGATGCCGCCGAAGCGAACGGTAAGATCGTGTACCTCCAGCATCCGGCCTCCTGGAGAACAATGTTCTGAAGTTGGCCTCAGCGTAGGATCCGCTCGTCAAGGGCCGCATTGGGCACGGTGACCCAAGATGTTTCTGGCGAGTTGTCCTCTGAGCACAGGCTGGGTCTCATCCCGGTTACAACCCGTTGACCGTGCGGCGATGGCCATGGATCATCCCGGCATGTCCACTGGTTCGAGCACCGTGGAATCCGCCGTACGCGCGGAACGCACACGCATCCTGTCCGGGTTGCTCGGCGACCTGCGGGAGCTGGCAGACGTCGCGGTCGCGACGATGCGGGAGGAGATCCCCGCCTACGACGCCCTGGGCCCCGACTTCCACGCCGACGTGCGCGACCAGGTGGTCAAGCACTACCGGGCCAAGCTGGGCGTGCTCCTGGAGGACCGCACGGTGACGTTCGAGGACATCTCCTTCACCCGGCGCGCCGCCATGCGCCGCGCCAGGGCGGGGGTGGCGCTGGCCGACTACATCAACGCCTTCCGCGTCGGGCAGCAGGTGTTCTGGGACGCCGTGGTCGAGCGGGCCGGGCACGGCTACGCCGGGCGCGAGGCCGCCCTGTCGCTGGCCACCCCGCTCATGCGGTACTGCGACTTCGCCAGCACGCACGCCGCCAACGCGTACATGGAGTTCCAGCAGTACGCGGCGGCGGAGGCGGTGCGCGAGACCCGCGACCTGCTGGAGACGCTGCTGGCCGGGTGCGCGCCGACGCGCGGCAGGGAGGTGGCCGCGGCGCAGGCGCACAGCCTCGGCCAGGACGCGCGCACGCCGCTGCTCGTCGTGACGGCGGTGCTCGCCGGGCCGTCCGCCCACCCCGAGGACGCGCTGCACTCCGCGTGCGCCGCCATCGCCAGGGTCGCCGGGAACGGCACCCGCACCCTGTCCGTCGTGCGCCGCTCGGAGATCGTCGCCATCCCCGTGCTCGGCCCTGGCGCAGGCCCCGAGGAGCTGTGCGACCGGCTGCAGGGCGTGGTGGAGAGCCTGGCCGTCGAGGGCGTCAGGCTGGCCATGGGCGTCAGCACCGTCGCGACGGGCGCCGCGCAGATCCCGCAGGCCTACCAGGAGGCCAGGGCCGTGCTGGACTTCGTGCCCGAGGAGGGCGGCGTGGCGGCGCTGCCCAGGATCACGCCCTTCCAGTACCTGGCGCTCAAGGCCGACGAGACCGCCCGCAACCTGGTGGACCCGCGCATCACGTCCCTGCTGTCCGAGGACCGGGCGCGCGGCGGCGTGCTGACGGCCACGATCAGGGCGTTCGCCGCCGCGGACCTCAACCTGCGCACGGCCGCCGAACGCCTCCAGATCCACCCGAACACCGCGCAGTACCGGATGCGCAGGATCCAGGAGCGCACCGGGCGCAGTCTGCGCTCCATCAACGATCTCGTGGAGCTGCTCGTCGCCATCGCGTTGCACGATGCGCTCCCCACCAATGCCGGGCGGGAAAGACTGGCTGCCGCGACCAATGAGGGGCGTGGGAGATCGGACGTACGGTCTTTCCATGAACCTCGCTGACCGGCTCCACACCGCCGCTGCCCGGCTCGGCGGCAGGGCGGTTCTCACGCTGGACGAGGCGCAGCTCACCTACGGCACCCTCGACGAGCTGAGCGCCCGTCTGGCGGGCCTGCTGCGGTGCCGCGGGATCGGCCCCGGCGACCGGGTCGCGATCATGTTGCCGAACGTGCCGGAGTTCGGCGTCGTCTACTACGGGGTGCTGCGGACCGGGGCCGTGGTGGTGCCGCTCGACCCGCTGCTGAAGCGGCGGGAGATCGCCGCGTACCTGGGCGACTGCGGAGCCAGGCTGCTGATCGCCTGGCACGCGTTCGCCGAGACGGCGGAGGCGGGCTCGGCCGGCACCGACTGCTTCTTCGTGGTGCCCGGCGAGTTCAGGCGGCTGCTGCGGGGCGTGGCGGCCGAACGCGAGATCGCCGACATGGAGGCCGACGACACCGCGGTCATCCACTACACCTCCGGCACCACCGGCCGGCCCAAGGGCATCGAGCTCACCCACGCGAACCTGGGCGGCAACGCCGCCACCGTGGCCCGCATGCACGCGCTCGGCGTGGACGACGTGGTGCTGGGCGCGCTGCCGCTCTACCACACCTTCGGCCAGACCTGCTCGCTCAACGCGACCGTGCACGCCGGCGCGCGGCTGACCCTGCTGGGCCGCTTCGACCCCGGACGGACGCTGGAGGTGATCAGGCGCGACGGGGTGACGGTCTTCCAGGGCGTGCCGACCATGTTCATCGCGCTGCTCGACCACCCCGGCGCCTCCGACATGTCGATGCTGCGGGTCTGCGCCTCCGGCGGGGCGGCGCTGCCGCTGGACGTGCTGCGGGCCTACGAGGCCAGGTTCGGCTGCGAGATCGTCGAGGGGTACGGGCTCAGCGAGACCTCCCCCGTCGCCGCGACCAACCGGGGCGGCTCGCACCGCAGGGCGGGCTCGATCGGCTGGCCCATCAGGGGCGTGGAGATGAAGGTCGTCGGCGACGACGGCCGCGAGCTGCCCGCCGGCGAGATCGGCGAGCTCGTGGTGCGCGGCCCCAACGTCATGAAGGGGTACTGGAACGACCCGGTGGCCACCGCCGAGGTCATCCGCGACGGCTGGTTCCACACCGGCGACCTCGGACGGGTGGACGACGACGGCTACTTCTTCCTCGTGGACCGCCGCCGCGACGTGATCATCCGCGGCGGCTACACCATCTACCCGCGCGAGGTGGAGGAGGTGCTCTACGAGCACCCGGCGGTGCGGCAGGCGGCCGTGATCGGGGTGCCGCACCCCGAACTCGGCGAGGAGATCGAGGCCGTGGTGGCCGTGCGCGCGCCGGTGACGTGCGAGGAATTGCGCGACTTCGTCCGGGAGCGGGTGGCGGCCTACAAGTACCCCCGTCACGTGTCGTTCGTGGACGAGCTGCCGATGAGCCCCACCGGCAAGATCCTCAAGCGGGCCCTGCCCCGGCGTGGTCTTCATCTCACATAGTGGCACAATTCGTCTTACAACTTAAGACCTGCTCTAGAGTCGCACAGCATGACACCTTGGGAGATGGCCGCAGTGCTCGCGGCCGGGGTGGCGGGCGGGGCCATCAACACCGTCGTCGGGTCCGGGTCGCTGATCACGTTCCCCACGCTGCTCGCGGTGGGCCTGCCGCCGATCACCGCCAACGTCTCCAACAACATCGGCCTGGTGCCCGGCGGGCTGTCCGGCGTCGCGGGCTACCGTGAGGAGCTGAAGGGCCAGCGCGACCGGCTGCTCAGGCTGGCCCCGGCGTCGGTGGCGGGCGCGCTGGCGGGCGGGCTGCTGCTGCTCAACCTGCCGGAGAGCACGTTCACGGCGGTGGTGGTCGTGCTCATCGCGATGTCCTGCACCCTGGTCGTGATCCAGCCCCGGCTCAGCCGCGCGCTGGCCGACCGGCCCAAGCGCGCGCACGGCGGCCCGTGGTTGTGGCTGGGCGCGCTGGCGGCGGGCGCGTACGGCGGCTACTTCGGCGCGGGGCAGGGCATCCTGCTCATCGGCTTGATGGGCATCCTCATCGACGAGGAGCTACAGCGCGTCAACGCGGCCAAGAACGTGCTCGTCGTGCTGGTCAACGGCACCGCCGCGATTCTGTACGCGCTCGTCGCCGACGTGGACTGGGCGGCGGTGCTGCTGGTGGCGACGGGCTCGCTGGCGGGCGGCTTCCTCGGCGCCCGGCTGGGCCGCAGGCTGCCCGCCCCGGTCCTGCGCGGCGTGATCGTGTGCATTGGCCTGGTGGCGATTGTGAAGCTCCTCACCGACTGACGGTATTGCGTCATAAATGAAAATCGTTACCATTGTCGGACATGCGCCTAGATCGTCGTGCCTTCCTGTCCGCAGCCGCCGCCATGGCCCTGGCCGGCTGCGCGGCCCAGCCCACCGGCGGAGCCGCCCCCTCGCAGCCCACCAGGGGCGGCAGGCTGCGGGCCGTGTTCGCCGGCGGCGGCGCGCAGGAAAGCCTGGACCCGCACCTGGCCAACCTCTTCCTGGAGGCGTCGCGGTCCAAGGCCATGTTCGACAAACTCGCCGACTACGGCACCGACGTGTCGATCGTGCCCCGCCTGGCCTCCCGCTGGGAGCCCGACGCCGAGCTCAGCACGTGGCGGATCACGCTGCGCGAGGCCGCCTTCCACGACGGCAAGCCGGTACGCGCCGCCGACGTCCTGCACAGCTACGCCCGCATCGCCGACGCCAAGCGCGCCTTCCGCGCCAAGGCGAACCTCGCCCTCATCGACCTCGCCAACAGCCGCGCCGTGGACGACCGCACGGTCGAGTTCCGGCTGAAGCGGCCCTACGCGGAGTTCCCCAACGTGCTGGCCGCCTTCGGCGCCTACATCGTGCCCGAGGGCGCCGACGAGTTCAGCACGCCTGTCGGGTCCGGGCCGTTCACGTTCGGCTCGTTCCAGCCCGGCCGCTCGCTGCTGCTCAAGCGCAACCCCTCCTACTGGGACGGCGCCCCGTACGTGGACGAGCTCGAATACCTGATCGCGGGCGAGGAGTCCGCCCGGGTCAACGCCGTGCTCGGCGGCCAGGCCGACTACGCCCACGACCTCACCCCCGCCACCGCCCGCACCCACGAGGCCGCCGGCCGGATGTCGATCGTGCGGCTCGGCAACAGCGGCATGCAGGCGTTCGCGATGAAGGTCGACCGGCCGCCCTTCGACGACCCGCAGCTCCGCCAGGCCATGTTCCTGCTGGCCGACCGGTCGCAGATGATCGACAGCGTGCTCGGCGGGGCCGGGCAGGTGGGCAACGACCTGTTCGGCAAGGACTACCTCTACTACGCCGCCGGCATCCCGCAGCGCACCCCCGACCTGGAGCAGGCCAAGTGGCTGGTCGACAAGGCCGGCGCCAAGGGGCTGAAGATCCAGCTCGACACGTCGGCGGCGGCCAGCGGCTTCCTGGAGGCCGCCGGCGTCTTCGCCGACCAGGCCCGGCAGGCGGGGCTCGACGTCACCGCGAAGGTCGGCAACAAGGACACGTACTGGGCCGACGTGCTGAACAAGGGCACCATCTGCTGCTACCGCTCCGGCGCCATGCCCATCGAGACGCACATCTCGCAGCGCCTGCTCACCAACTCCACCACCAACGCCACCAAGTGGGCCCGGCCCGAGTTCGACGCCCTCTACGACCAGGCGGTGGCCACCCCGGACGAGGCCAAACGGCGCGAGATCTACCAGGACATGCAGCGCACCCTGCACGCCGAGGGCGGCTTCCTCATCTGGGGGTTCGCCGACTGGCTGCTCGGCACCTCCCCCAGGCTGCGCGGCGTCGCCAACGCGCCCGCCAACACGCTCGACTGGGCCCGCTTCGACAAGGTGTGGCTGGGTTGAGCACGCCCCAGCACCACCTGCGCGGCGCGGGCCGCGTTCGCCGTGGGGTGGGTTTCACGTGAATCTGGCTCGTTACGCGGTGCGGCGGGTGCTGCTCGGGGCGGTGCAGGTGGTGGCGGTGGCCTCGCTGGTCTTCGTGCTGACCGAGGCGCTGCCCGGTGACGCCGCCGTCGTGCTGGCCGGGGACATCCCGGACGAGGAGCGCATCGCGCAGCTCCGCGCCGCTCTGGAGCTGGACCGGCCGGCCGTCGAGCGGTGGGCGGGCTGGCTGGCCGGGCTGGCGCGCGGCGACCTGGGCGTCTCCCTGGTGTCCGGACGGCCCGTCGCCGACGTGCTCGCCGACGGCCTGCCGCCCACGCTCGCCCTGGCCGGGCTCACGCTGCTGCTGCTCGTCCCCATCGCCGTCACGGCCGGGGTGGTCGCGGCCGTACGGCAGGGCGGCCCGCTCGACCGGGCGCTCACGACCGTGACCGTCGGCCTGTACTCGATCCCCGAGTTCGCGCTCGGCGTGGTGCTCGTCGCCGTCTTCGCGGTGCGGCTCGGCTGGTTCCCGCCGACGGCCGTCGGCGCGCCGCCGAACCTGCTGGAGCAGCCCGCCCTGCTGGTGCTGCCGCTGGTGGTGCTGCTGGCCAGGCCGGTCTGCTCCATCAGCCGCCTGGTACGGGCCGGGATGGTGAACGCGCTGGAGTCCGGCTACGTGGCCCACGCCCGGCGGCTGGGCCTGTCGCCCTGGCGGGTCCGGCTGGCGCACGCGCTGCCGAACGCCCTGGCCCCCGGCGTCCAGCAGCTCGCCAGGACGACGGACTGGCTGCTCGGCGGCGTGATCGTGGTCGAGTCCGTGTTCGTGATCCCCGGGCTCGGCACCTTGTTGAACGATTCGGTGGCCGCCAGGGACATCCCGGTGATCCAGGCGTTGTGCGTGGTGTTCGCCACCACCACCGTGGTGGTGAACCTGGCCGCCGACCTGGGGGCGTACCGGCTGGCTCCGGGGAGTGCACGGTGAGGAGACGTCGTGGGTTCGCGGTCGTGCTGCTCGCCGTGCCGCTGGTGCTCGCACTGGCCGGGCCATGGCTGGCCGGGACGCCCGAGCCGCGCGGGGTGTCCTTCACCGCCGGCGGGCTGCTCGGCACCGACTTCGTCGGGCGGGACGTGTGGGAGCAGGTGCTGCTCGGCGGGCGTTCGGTGGTCGTCGTCGCGGTGCTGGCGACGCTGCTCGCCTACGCGGCCGGGGTGCCGCTGGGCCTGCTGGCGGGCATGGCGGCGGCGCTGGCCGGGCGGCGGTGGGTGGACGAGGTGCTGATGCGGCCGCTGGACCTGCTGCTGGCGGTGCCGTCTCTGCTGCTGCTCGTCATGCTGGCCGCGCTGCTCTCACCCGGGCCCGCCGCGCTGGTGGGGATCGTGGCGCTGATCGGGCTGCCGGAGGTCGTCCGCATCTCCCGCGCGGCGGCGCTCCAGGCGGCCGGCGGCACCGCGATGGAGGCGCTGCGGCTGCAAGGGGAGACGTGGTGGCGGCGGGCCATCGGGTACGCGGGCCGGTCGATGGTGCCCACCCTGGTGGCCGACGTGGGGGTGCGCCTGGTGGGGGCGCTGTACCTGGTGGCGTCGGCCAGCTTCCTCGGCGTCGGGCTCGCGCCGGACGCCAGCGACTGGGCGGTGATGGTGGACCGCAACCGCACCGGCATGTTCCTCCAGCCGTGGGCGGTCGTGGTGCCCGCGCTGCTCATCGTGGCCCTGTCGGTGGGGCTCAACCTGACCTTCGACCGGGCGGCGGTGCGCAGGTGATACTCAAGGTCTCCGGGCTGCGGGCCGAGGCCGGCGGGCGGGCGCTGGTGGACGGGGTGTCGCTGGAGCTGGCGGCGGGCGAGACGCTCGCGCTGGTCGGCGCCTCGGGCAGCGGCAAGACGACCACGGGGCTGGCGCTGATCGGCGAGCACGCCGACGGGGTGCGGGTCACGGGTGAGGTGTGGCGGGCCGCGGGCGGGGTGGCGTACGTGCCGCAGCACCCGTCCAGCGTGCTGAACCCGGTGCGGCGGGTGGGCGGCGTCCTGCGCGAGATCGCCCGTGGTTCTGACGCGCGGGTGCGGGAGGCGGCACGGCGGGCGCGGTTGCCGGTCGAGCTGCTGCGCCGCTACCCGCACCAGCTCTCGGGCGGCCAGCAGCAGCGCGTCGTGCTGGCCCAGGCGCTGCTCCTCGACCCGGTCCTGATCGTCGCCGACGAGCCCACGACCGGCCAGGACGGGCTGATCCGCGCCGAGGTCATCGAGGAGTTCCGCGCGCTGCGCGCCCAGGGCATCGCGCTGGTGCTGCTCAGCCACGACCTGGCCATGGTCCGCGCCCTGGCCGACCGGGTGGCGGTGATGCACGCGGGCCGCGTCGTCGAGTCGGGCCCGGCCGCCACCGTCCTGGACGCGCCCCGCCACGACTACACCCGCCGCCTCCTCGCCACCCACCTGCCCCCACGCCCCCGCACCCCGGCCCCCGGCGCCGCGCCCCTCGTCGAGGTGCGCGACCTGGTGGCCGGGCACCGCCGCGCCCCCGTGCTCAGAGGGGTGAGCCTGAGCGCCGCGGAAGGAGAGTGCGTCGCCGTCCTGGGCAGGTCGGGCAGCGGCAAGACCACGCTGGCCCGCTGCGTCGCCGGTCTGCACCGCCCCGCCTCAGGCACGGTGACGCTGAACGGCCGCCCGCTCCCCCGCCACCTGCCCGCCAGGGCCCGCGACGTCCAGTACGTCTTCCAGGACGCCAGGGCCTCCTTCGACCCGTACCGCGGCGTGTCGGCCCAGGTCGCGCGCACCGCCGTCCGGCTGCGCGGCGCCACCCCGCAGGAGGCGGCGGCGAAGGCGCGGGCGATGCTGGAGCGCGTCGGCCTGGACGAGCCCACGGCGGCCCGCCGCCCCGCCGCGCTGTCCGGCGGCGAGCTCCAGCGGGCGGCGCTCGCCCGCGCCCTGCTCGCCGAGCCGAAGGTGCTCATCTGCGACGAGATCACCTCAGGTCTGGACGCGCTCGTGCAGGCGTCCATCCTCGACCTGCTCGACGAGCTGCGCCGCGACCTCGGCCTCACCCTGCTGTTGATCAGCCACGACATGGACGTGGTGGCCAGACTCGCCGACCGCGTCCTGGAACTGGAGACGACATGAACGCCTACACGGTCGGGCCCGCCGAGCCGCGCCACCTGGAGGGGGCGCGGCGGGTCATGCTGGACACGTTCTACCGGGAGTTCGGGTACGGCTACCGTCCCGAGTGGCACTGGGACGTGGTCGATCTGGAGGGCACGTACCTGCGGCCGGAGCGGCACACGCTCGTGGTGGCGCTGCACGGGGAGGAGGTGGTGGGGACGACGGCCGTGCGGGCGGGCGGCCCGAAGAGCCCGCCGCATCCGGAGTGGCTGGGGAGGCTTTATCCGGACCGCAGCACGGCGCAGCTCTTCCGGGTGTACGTGGACGCGGCGCATCGCAGGCGGGGGCTGGCCCGCGAGATGGTCGCGCAGGCCCGCCGGTTCGTCGCCGAGGCTGGTTATCAAGCGCTGTACCTGCACACGGACACCCGGGTGGAGGGGGCGGAGAAGTTCTGGAGTTCGGTGGCGGAGCCGGTATTCGACGCCAGGGACGGCGATCCTGAGCGTTTTCAGACCGTGCATTACGAGATCGGGTTGTCGTGACGGTTCACCGCCCGCCTAACCCGCCAGCCCCAGGAGGAACGCCACAGGCACGAACGCGACCGTCAGCCCCACCGCCCACCACTTCGGCGCGGGCCCGTCCCTGAGCACCTCGACCCCGAGCGGCACCAGTGCGACGACCAGCCCCGCCAGCGCCACCAGCGAGACCGGATCGGTGCTGCCCTTCAGCACCCCCAGCGGCAGCAGGGCCGCCAGCCCCAGTGCCACGCTGCGCACCAGGCCGAGCGCCCTGGACAGGTAGGCGCCGACGGCCAGCACGATCCAGCCGCCCATGATGCACACGTTGGTGGCCTTGAACACGTGGAACGCCCCGTATGTGCCCTCCACCGCCCGCTGCGCCGCCTCCAGCCCCAGCACGTCCACGAGCTGGAACGCCAGATGGCTGACGCCGACGTGGAACACCCGTCCGAACAGCCCGAGCACGACCAGCGTGACCCCCCAGCGCGCCCATCCGGCACGCCCGATCCGCCGCCCCAGGGCGGTGACGGCGGGCCACAACAGCACGACCCCGGCCGCGTACAGGCCGTAGGACCAGGCCATCCGGCCGGGGGAGGCGGAGTGGGCGGCGAGCTGGCCGGGGAAGAAGTCGTCCGCGCCGGCGCGGGTCAGCACGCCGGCGGTGAGCAGCAGCGGCCCGAGCACCAGCCCGGCGCCCTCGACCCAGCGGCCGGGGATCTCGTTCGTCATACCGGCCATCCAAGCCGCGGCCGGGCCTGAGCACATGGGCGCTGGGGCGAGAGCCTCAGGTAGTGCCCGCACTACCGCTGGCCGGCCGTGCTCTCCCTGACGATGAGCCGGTGCGGTATGACGATCTCGGGGGCCGGCCCGATCTCTCCCCGGATCGTCTCCAGCAGCGTGTCCACGGCCCGGCGGGCGATCTCGCCCTTGTCGGGGGCGATGGTGGTGAGGCTGGGCGTGCTGTACTGGCCCTCCTCGATGTCGTCGAGGCCGACCACGGCCACGTCGTCGGGGACGCGGCGGCCCGCCCTGGTGAGCGCTCTGATGGCGCCGAGGGCGAGCAGGTCGTTGTAGCAGAACACGGCGTCGGGCGGTTCGGGCAGGGCGAGGAGCCGTTCCATGGCCTCGGCGCCCAGCCGCCGGTGGAAGTGCGACGTGGGCACGATCAGCTCGTCGTCCACGCGGAGCCCGGCGCGGGCGTGCGCCTGCCGGTAGCCGGCGGTGCGGAGCTGGGCGGTCTCGCCGGTCGCGTACGGCTGGTCGCCGATGGCGGCCACGCGGCGGCGGCCCAGCTCCAGGAGGTGCGCGGTGGCGTCGCGGGCGGCGGCGACGTTGTCGATGGCCACGTGCGGAAAGCTGCCGTTGAAGATGTGCTCGCCGAGCAGCACGATGGGGACCCGGTTGCCGCGGGCGCGCAGCTCCTCGGCGGAGACGGACAGCGGGCTGAGCAGCAGGCCGTCGAACATCGTGGCGCGTGAGTCGCGGCCGAGCAGCTCGCGTTCGCGATCGCCGTCGCCGTCGGTCTGGTCGATCATCACCACGTAGCCGTGGGCGCGGGCGGCCTTGATCACCTCGCGGGCCAGCTCGGCGAAGTACGGCACGTCCAGCTCGGGCACCACGAAGGCGATCATCCCCGTGCGCCCCTGTTTGAGGTTGCGGGCGATGAGGTTGGGGCGGTAGTCGAGCTCGTCGAGTGCCACCTGCACGCGGGCCCGCAGCTCGTCGGAGACGGGCGCGTAACCGTTGACGACGTTGGACACCGTACGGATGGACACGTTCGCCAGTTTCGCGACATCGCGCAGGGTTGTACCGGCCATGCGTCTCCTATACCTCCGGCTGCCGTTCTTGGGAAGATCCTAAACCTGCTCTTGCATCGTTGCAGACGATTATGCATGATGTCTGCATCGTTGCAGAGCCCTCACAACGCCCTTTCCTGTCCGGCTAGGAGTCGAAGATGACTACATCCCCCATCGGCCGTCGCGGCTTTCTCAAGGGAGCGCTCGGCGTCGGCGCGCTCGCCGCCACCGGCTCGCTGGCCGCCGCGTGCGCGGCTCCTGGCGGCACGGGCGCACAGCCGAGCAAGCTGGCCGCCCCGACCGCGTCCGGGTCCGCGGCCAAGGGCGAGATCACGATCTGGAACCGGTCGGGGGACCTGTTCAAGGTGTTCGACGCCGCGATCGCCAAGTTCCGCGAGGCCTACCCGAACGTCAAGGTGAACCACCAGGCGGTGGACATCGACGCCAAGCTGGCCAACACCCTGATCAGCGGCACCGACGTGCCCGACGGCAGCTTCTGGGACGACGCCAAGATCGGCGGGCAGGCCGAGCACCTCTTCGACCTGACCGACCTGATCGCGCCGTACAAGGACCAGACCTCGGCGTACAAGCTGTCGGTCAACACCGTGGACGGCAAGATCTACGGCGTCCCGTGGGACCTGGACCCCGGCCTGCTCTGGTACCGCGAGGACATCCTGGAGAGGGCGGGCATCGACCCGGCGAGCCTGGCCACGTACGACGACCTGCTCACCGCCTCCAGGACGATCAAGGAGAAGGACCCCAAGACGAAGCCCATCCACCTGGAGAAGACGCCGTTCCTCAGCCAGCTCTGGCTGGAGATGCTGGCCAACCAGCAGGGCACCAGCCTCACCGACGCGCAGGGCAAGCTGCGGCTCGACTCCGAGGAGTACCGGCGGATCTTCACCTGGATCCAGACCGCGGTCAAGGACGGCCTGGTCACCCACGCCCCGTACCTGGAGCAGGCCGACATCGCCGCGCTCGACGGCGGCCAGCAGGTGTTCGTGCCGTGGGCGATCTGGTGGTCGTTCGCGCCGCAGCAGCTGCTGAAGAACACCAAGGGCAAGTGGCGGGCGGCGCCGCTGCCCGCCTGGACGCCGGGCGGCGCGCGCAGCGGCGCGATGGGCGGCAGCAGCTTCATCATCCCCGCCAAGGCCAAGAACCCGGAGCTGGCCTGGCTGCTGTACGAGTTCCTCTGCTACAAGGAGCCCGGCTACACCGCCGTGTACGGCCCCAACGACGTCTACCCCGGCGGCCTGTCCACCTCCATCCCCAGCTACACGCCCGCCGCCGACCCGGCCAAGCCGCTGTTCAAGCCGATCGACGCGCTCGGCGGCCAGGACCTGTGGAAGGTCGCCGTGGAGGCCGGCGCGAGCATCCCGGCCGCCGCGCCGATCCCGGTGTGGTGGGCGCAGTCGGTCGACTACCTCGGCGACAACATGCAACGCCTGATGGAAGGCAAGATGTCCCCCGACCAAGTGATCAGCGAGTCGGCCGAGAAGATCCAGAAGAACCTGATCGACCGCTCATGAGGCTGCGCTCCATCCGGCTCACGCCGTACCTGTTCATCGCCCCGTTCTTCGTCGTCTTCGGCGCGTTCGGGCTCTACCCGCTCATCTATGCGCTGCAGCTCAGCTTCATGCACTGGCGGGGCGGCTCCCAGGCCCGCTGGGTCGGCTTCGACAACTACCTGTTCCTGCTGACCAACTCCGACTTCTGGGCCTCGCTGGGCAACAGCGCCGTCATGTGGCTGCTCATCGTGCCGCTCCAGATCATCGCCGGGCTGGGCGGCGCGGTGCTGCTGGCCAACGCCAAGCTGAGGCTGCGCGGGTTCTTCCGGGTGGCGTTCATCGCGCCGTTCGTGACCCCGATCGTGGCTATGGCGCAGGTCTGGATCGTGGTGTTCGACCAGGACTACGGCCTGGTCAACTACCTGCTCAACCTGGTGGGCCTGCCCGACGTGGCCTGGCTGACCTCCACGGCGTGGTCGAAGCCGACGCTGGCGCTGCTGTTCCTGTGGAAGACCACCGGGTTCGCGATCATCATCCTGCTCGCGGGCCTCCAGGCGGTGCCCGGCGGCGTGTACGAGGCCGCCTCGCTCGACGGCGCCTCCCGCTGGCGCCAGTTCTGGTCGATCACCGTGCCGCTGGTCCGCCGCAGCATGGCGTTCCTGGTGGTCATCCAGACGCTGGCGGTCTTCCAGATGTTCGCCGAGCCGCACGTGGTCACCGAGGGCGGCCCGTACGGCTCCACCACCACCGCGGGCCTGTACCTGTACGAGCACATCACCGCCTCCGACCTGGGCACCGGCGCCGCGAACTCGTTCCTGCTGGTCCTGCTGGTCTTCGGCCTGTCGCTGGTCTCGGTGCGGATGCTGCGCCCGAAAGACGAGGTGTCATGAGCCAGAACAGACCGGGAATCGCGCAGTACCTGCTGCTGACGCTGCTCGCGATCGTGTTCCTCTACCCGATCTGGTGGGCGGTCAGCTCCTCGCTCAAGCCGGCGGCCGAGATCATCGCCAGCCCGCTGGCGATCGGCGAGCTGACGCTGGACAACTACCGGGCGATGTTCGCCGACGTGCCGATCGGCACCGGGTTCCTGAACACGGCGCTGGTGCTGCTGGTCAAGGGCGGGATGACGATGGTCTTCTGCCCGCTGGCCGGTTACGCCTTCGCCAAGTACGACTTCCCGTTCAAGAACGTGCTCTTCGGCGTCGTGCTGCTGACGCTGATGCTGCCGACCCTGGTACTGATCATCCCGCTGCTGCTGGAGATGAGCGCGCTCGGCTGGGTGAACACCTACCAGGCGCTGATCCTGCCGGGCAGCATCGACGCGTTCAGCATCTTCTGGATGCGGCAGACCATCGCCGCCATCCCGGACGAGCTGATCGACGCCGGGCGGGTGGACGGGGCCGGCGAGTTCGGCATCTTCTACAAGGTCGTGCTGCCGGTCATCCGGCCGGGCCTGGCCGCGCTGGCCGTGCTGACCACCATGAACATCTACAACGACTTCGTCTGGCCGGTCGTGGCCGTCAACGACACCGAGCACCAGACCCTCCAGGTGGTGCTGTCCACGCTGGCCCAGAACATCACCGGCAACCGCATCGGCGCCGACTTCGCCACCGTGTGGGGCGAGCTGCTGGCCGCCGGGAGCATCGCCATGCTGCCGCTGCTGGTGATCTTCGTCCTGCTGCAGCGCCACTTCATCAACGGCATCCTCGCGGGCAGCGTCAAGGGCTGACCCGGATCATGAAAGAGAGCATCATGGAGTACCCCCGCCCCCACTTCGACCGGTCACACTCCTGGTCGAGCCTGAACGGCGACTGGGACTTCCGGGCCGACACCGAGCAGGACTACGACCGGACCATCACGGTGCCCTTCGCCTGGGAGACCCCCGCGTCGGGCATCGAGGCCCACTGGCTGCCGGTCGCCTGGTACCGCCGCACGTTCACCGTCCCCGCCGGGTGGGCGGGGCAGCGGGTCGTGCTCCAGTTCGGCGCCGTGCACCACGAGGCCACGGTCTGGGTGAACGACGTCGAGGTGGTCAGCCACCGGGGCGGCTACACGCCGTTCGAGGCCGACGTCACCGACGCGCTCCGCTCCGGGAACGACCAGGAGGTCGTGGTACGGGTCTCGGCGCCGCTGGACAAGCGCGAGATCGCGCACGGCAAGCAGCGCAGCATCCCGCGCGACGACTTCGACGGCGTCTGCTTCACCCCGTCGTCGGGCATCTGGCAGAGCGTCTGGCTGGAGGCCAGGCCCGCGACGCACCTGGCCGGGCTGAAGCTGCGCCCGTCGGAGGGACTGGACGCCATCGAGGTCGAGGCGCGGGTCGGCGGGACCGCCGAGGCCACGCTCGCGCTGCGCCTGCGCGGCACGGACGTGACCGTCGAGGTGCCGGTCGTGAACGGCCTGGCCGAGACCGTGATCCCGGTGCCCGGCCCGCGCCTGTGGTCCCCGGACGACCCGCACCTCTACCACGTGGACGCCACCCTCACCTCGGCCGACGGCACCGACACCGTCGCCGCCTACACCGGGCTGCGCCGCATCGAGGTGATCGGCGAGGACCTGTACCTCAACGGCGCCCGCCTGTTCGTGCGCGGCGTGCTCGACCAGGGCTACTGGCCGCTGACCGGCATCACCCCGCCCGACGACGCCGCGCTGCGCCGCGACATCGAGCTGGCCGCCAAGGCCGGCTACAACCTGGTGCGCAAGCACCTCAAGCTGGAGGACCCGCGCTTCGCGCACCACGCCGACGTGCTCGGCATGCTGGTGTGGGCCGAGCCGGCCGCGACCGGCCGCTTCTCCGCCGACTCGGTGGCGGCGTTCGAGGAGCAGGTCGCGCCCATGGTCGAACGTGACGGCAACTCCCCCGCGATCATCATCTGGGGCCTCTACAACGAGGAGTGGGGCCTCGACTGGGACATCCCCGGCGACCCGGCCAAGCAGCGGGCGACGGCGCAGGCGTACGACCTGCTCAAGGCGCTCGACCCGAGCAGGCCCGCCGTCGACAACTCCGGCTGGACGCACGTCAAGACCGACCTGCTCGACTGGCACTACTACGACGAGTCCGCCGCCTCCTGGGGGAAGACGGTCGCCGCCCTCATGAACGGCGAGCAGGACGACTTCCCCGTCAAGCTCGGCCCCGACTTCGTGGTGCGCAAGAAGCTCGCCGGCAGCCCCGGCCAGCCGCTGCGCGGCCTGCCCAACCTCAACAGCGAGTACGGCACCGGCTTCACCTCCGTCGAGCGCGGCTGGCAGCTCCGCTGGCAGACCCAGGAGCTGCGCCGCCACGACCGGGTGGCCGGTTACGTCTACACCGAGCTGTACGACATCGAGCACGAGTCGGCCGGCCTGCTCGACTTCGAGCGCCGCGCCAAGGACCTGGGCGGCGTCGACCCGGCCGACGCGAACGCCACCACCACGCTCGTCCTCGACGTCGTGCCCGTCGCGCCCGGCCGCGACGTGCTGAGCGAGACGGGCGAGGTGAGCGTGCCCGTCCGCGTCTCGCACCACGGCGCCGAACCGGTCAACGGCCACCTGCACACCGCCTGGACCCCGGTGCTCGGCGCGACGCCCGCCGCCCTCGGGGCGGAGGGGCCGTGGATCGAGGCCAAGCCGTTCCTGCTCAGCGGCGCCGCCGAGGTGCGCGCCGAGCTTCCTGCGGGCTGGACGAGCGGGCGGCTGCACCTCGCCCTGGTCAGCGACGGCGCCGTGGTGGCCCGCTCCGCCGTGGACATCGACACCCACACCGACTTCGTCATCGGAGACAACCGCTAAGGAGATCACGCACGTGCGATTCACACCCCCCGCGCGGATCATGACCGCGTTAGCCCTGATCGCCACCTGCCTCGCAGCACTGGCCGGCCCCGCCTCGGCGGCCCCCGCCGGCCAGGTGCTCTACTCCCCCAACCTGACCACGTTCCCCCAGGGTGACGCCAGCTACCCGAGAGCGGTCAGGCTCGACTTCGACGGCTCCGCGAACGAGACGATGCTGGCCACGTTCGCCAGGCGCGGCCACAACGCGCCCGCCTCGTTCCCCATCTACCGCAGCACCGACGGCGGCCGCACCTGGTCGGCCGGCCCGATCTCCACCATCACCTCGCACACCCCCGGCTGGGGCATCGGGGCGCCGGTCCTGTACGAGGTGCCGCGCACCGCCAACGGCCTCAACCAGGGCGACCTCCTGGCGGCCGGGACCGCCTGGGTGGACGGCGACTACACGACGCAGAAGGTGGAGGTGTTCAAGAGCACCGACCACGGCGTGACGTGGACGTACCTGTCGAACTGCACGCAGACCAGCGGCCTGCCCGACACGATCGGGCACGGCATCTGGGAGCCGTGGTTCCTGCTCGCCCCGAACAACACCCTCGCGTGCTTCATCTCCGACGAGCGGCCCGCGAACAGCGCCACCAACAACCAGGTCATCGGCCACTACACCTCCACCAACGGCGGCCAGACGTGGAGCGCCACGATGACCCTGGACGTGGCCTTCCCGAATGACAACCTGGCCAGGCCCGGCATGTCGATCGTGACGGGGCTGCCGAACGGCACGTTCATGATGGCGTACGAGCTGTGCAGGGACGCCACGGACGCCGACCACGCCTGCGAGGTCTACACCAAGACCAGCTCCGACGGCCTCAACTGGGGCACGGGGGCGGGCACCCTGGTGCGCACCTCCGACCAGCGGGAGCTGCTGCACACCCCGTACGTCACCTGGCTGCCCGGCGGCGGCCCCAACGGCACGCTGGTGATGTCCGGCCAGCGCGTCGTGGCCGGCCCGACCGGCAACAAGACCGTGCTGGGCGAGTCCGGCCAGGTGCTGTTCATCAACCGCGCCAACGGCCTGGGCGCGTGGACCGAGATCGAGGCCCCCGTCCTCACCTCCCCCACCGGCGGCTACAACTCCGGTGAGCCGTCCTGCCCCGGCTACAGCTCGCCCATCGTGCCCTCGGCGAACGGCACGGACTTCCTCTACCTGACCGCCACGCACCTGACGGGCAACCAGTGCGCGGTGCGGTACGGCATCGGCACGGTGCCCGGCGTGGTCGGCCAGATCACCGGCCCCGGCGGCAAGTGCCTGGACGTGGACACCAACACCAACACCAACGGCAACGCCGCCCAGCTCTACGACTGCGGCGTCGCCACCGGCCAGCGCTGGTCCACCCACCCCGACGGCAGCCTGCGCGCCTTCGGCAAGTGCCTGGACGTGGACGCGCAGGGCACCGCCAACCACACCAAGGTGCAGCTCTGGCAGTGCAACAACAGCGGGGCCCAGAAGTGGCAGCACCGGGCCGACGGCTCGCTGTACAACCCGCAGTCTGGCCGCTGCCTGGACGCCCCGCAGGGCGCCACGGCCAACGGCACCAAGCTGGAGATCTACGACTGCAACGGCCTGTGGCCGCAGACCTGGACCCTGCCTGTGTAACCGCCCGTTCGAGCGCCCGTCCCCCCACCGAACACCGCGGGGGCGGGCGCTCGTCAAATGAACTGCTGAGCCATCTGGTCGAGCGTCTCCGTCATGACCTCACGCAGCGTACGGGCCTCCCGCTCCTCGGCCCACAGGTGCGAGGCCACCCGCAAGGCCACCAGGAAGGCCGCGGCCAGCACTCGGGGCGACACCGTGGTGTGCCGGTCGCCGACCGCCTCCACGAGGTCTCGTTCCAGGGCGGCGTGGTTGGCGAGCTGCCGGGCCAGCAGCGAGGGGTGGCGCTTGGCCAGGCGGGTGCGCAACGCCCACTCACGCTCCGGCTCCTCCGTCTCCCGCTGCAGCTCCTCGATGGACGCCCGCAACGCCTGCCAGGCCGTCAGCCCGGCGTCCTGAGCGCTCACCCGCTCCACCAGGTCGCGGATGCGCTGCTCCTCCCCGTACAGGAGCGCGTCCTCCTTGCCGGAGAAGTAGTTGGAGAACGTCCGCCGCGAGATGTTGGCGGCGTCGGCGATGGCCTCGACGGTGACGGCGTCGAGGCCGTGCTCGACCACGAGCCGCAGGGCCGCCTCGTGCACGGCCTGACGGGTCTCGGCCTTCTTGCGTTCCCGCAGCCCCACCGTGGTGTCCATGATGGGAGCCAGCCTACCTGCGGCAGGCGTGCGGGCCCCGGCTGCGGTCAGGGCCCGCACAAGATCATTATCGCTCATCAAGATCACGTATGGTCCGTTGTGAGCATTGTGTACACTCCTGTATACAGACGTGTGACCCACCCTAGGAGCACCATGGCCGCAATGCCCGAGCGTAAGAGCCGCCGCACCGCGGAGTTCATGGCTGACGTCGTGCACGAGCGGCTGCGCGACGCCATCCTGGCCGCCGAGTTCCGGCCCAACCACCGGCTGGTTGAGGAGGAGCTGGCCGACTGGCTCCAGGTGAGCCGCACCCCGGTGCGCGAGGCGCTGCTGCGGCTGCGCCAGGAGGGGCTGGTCGTCCAGCGCAAGGGCTGGTTCGTGCGCGACCACGCGCCGGAGGAGATCCTGGAGATCATCGAGGCGCGGGCCGGCATCGAGGCGCACGCCGCCTACCTCGCGGCCGAGCGGCTCGACGGGGAGCGGCTGGCGCGGCTGGAGCAGCTCATCGAGCAGATGGAGGCGCCGGGCATCTCGCGGCCGAAGCTCAACGAGCTGAACAACGAGTTCCACGAGATCATCACCGACGGGGCGGGCAACTCGCTGGTCGTGCAGTTCTACCGGCGCACCAAGGTCAACTACTGGAACTTCAACCAGCCCGTGGTCTTCACCCCGGCCGACGACGAGGTGGTCAACACCCAGCACCGCGAGCTGGTCGCGGCCATCGCGGCCAAGGACGCCGAGACGGCCGCGCGGGTGGCGCGCGCTCACGTCAACAACACCACCCGCATCATCGTGACCGCGCTCGGGCTCGGCTGACCAGCGCCGGGCCGAAGCCGAAGGTCAGCAGGCCGAGCAGGATCACGGCCAGCGCCAGCCACTGCCCGGCGCCCATCGCCTCGTCCAGCACCAGCACGCTGAGCAACAGCCCGACGAACGGCTGCAGGTAGGTGTTGACCGAGGCCGCCGTCGAGCCCCACCGCAGGATGAACCGGAAATAGAGCAGGTATCCGGCGGCCGAGGCGAGCAGACCCAGCTCCACCACGGCCAGCACGGGCAGGAGTGCCGGGCGCGCGAGTGAGAAGTTGCCCGTCAGGACGGTGGCCGGCCCGAGGTAGAGGGTGGCGGCGGTGAGCTGGCCGCAGGCGATGACGGCCGGGTCCAGGTGCGGGAGGTGCGCGCGGGTGTAGACGTTGCCGGCCGCGAAGATCGCCGAGCTGGCGACGACCGCGAGCGGCCAGAGCCCATAGGCCATGGAACCGGCCGCGGGACCAGCCTCGGGGCCGGCCGACAGCGCCGTCATGCCGAGGAAGGCGACGGCGATCCCGGCCAGCCGGGGGAGGCTGAACGGCTCCGCCCGCGTGACCAGGCTCGCGATCAGGAACACGAACATCGGCGTGGTCGCCGACAGCACGACCGCCGTGGAGGAGGTGACGTGCTCCTGCGCCACCGTCAGCAGGGTGAACGGCAGCGCGATGTTGAACGCCCCGAGCAGCGCCAGATGCCCGAGCAGCCGCCGGTCGCGCGGCACGGCCAGCCCGCGCACCCGTACGACGACGGCCAGCACCACGGCGGCCAGCGCCATCCGGCCGAGCACGATCATGTACGGGTTGAACGACCTGAGGGCGATCGCGGTGAAGAAGAAGCTGGCTCCCCAGATCGACGTCATCACCGCGTAGAGCCCGTAGTCCCTGGCCGTGCCGCGGACGGTCATGCAGGGGCGTCGTTCCTGCTGGTCATCCTGGCCAGGAAGGCCCTGGTCCGCTCGTGCGCGGGCGCGTTAAGCACCTGCCCGGCCGGCCCCTCCTCGACGATCGTGCCGTCCACCATGAAGACGATCCGGTCGGCGATGTCCTCCACCAGCGGGATGTCGTGGGTGGCCATCAGCATCGTGCACTCCTGCCTGGCCAGGTCCCTGATGACGCCCGCGACCTCGACGCGCAGTTCGGGGTCGAGCGCGCTGGTCGGCTCGTCCAGCAGGATCATGCTCGGGTCCATGGCCAGCGCCCTGGCGATGGCCACCCGCTGCTGCTGGCCGCCGGAGAGCTGGCGCGGGTAGTGGTGCTCGCGCCCGGCCAGCCCCATCCGGCCGAGCAGCTCGGCGGCCCGCCGCTCCGCCGTCGCCCGGCCGGCGCCCAGCACCTGGCGCGGCCCGTAGGCCACGTTCTGGACGGCGGTCATGTGCCTGAACAGGTTGAAGTGCTGGAAGACCATGCCGATGCGGGCCCGCTGCCTGCTCGCCTCACGGTCGCCGAGCGGCTGCAGGTGGTCGCCCACCCTGCGGTAGCCGATCAGCTCGCCGTCCACCTCGACGCTGCCGGAGTCGATCAGCTCCAGGTTGTTCACGCAGCGCAGGAACGTGGACTTGCCCGCCCCCGAAGGCCCGATGAGCGCCACGATCTCGCCGTCGCGGACCTCCACGGACACGTCCTTGAGCACCCGGGTGGCCCCGTACGACTTGAACACGTGCCGCGAGCGCATCTTGACCGGTGCCTGTGTCATGGCGTCACCTCGCAGGGAACTTGCGCTCGAGGACGTGCTGCAGCACCGTGATCAGCGCGGTGAGCAGCAGGTACCAGAAGGCCGCGACGAGCAGCAGTTCGAGATACTTGAAGTTGGTGTAGTAGACGCGGCTGACCGAGAGCAGGATCTCCGAGTACCCGATCGCGTACGCCAGCGACGTGTTCTTGATCATCAAGATGTACTGGTTGCCCACGGCGGGCATCACGATCCGGAACGCCTGCGCCAGCACGATCTGCCGGGTGATCTTTCCGCTGGGCACCCCGAGCGCGCGGGCCGCGTCGCGCTGCCCCTGGTCCACGCCCTGGATGCCGCTGCGGATGACCTCCGCCATGTACGCGCTCTCGGCCAGCGTCAGCGCGAACAGCCCCGCCAGGAACGGCGTGAAGAACGCGCTGGCCGCCTGGTCCTCGATCAGCACGATGTCCGTGAACGGGATCGACAGGCTCACCCGGCCGATCACCCGCGGCACCGCGAAGAACCAGATCAGCAGTTGCACCAGCATCGGCGTGCCGCGGAAGACGAACACGAAGCCTGCCGCCGCGGCCCGCAGCACCGCGTTGTCGCTGATCCGCAGCAGCGCCACGCCCGTGCCGAGCACGATGGCCAGCGCCGTGCTGAGCGTGGCCAGGGAGAGCGTCCCCCAGACCGCCTCCAGGATGGCCGGCCCGAACAGGTAGCGCCCGACCGTGCTCAGGTCGAACACGCCCGAGCGCAGGAACGGCAGCGCGACCAGGGGGATGACGACGATGACGGCGCAGGCCTGGAGGATCTGCCCCCAGGGCCTGGGCCGGCGTACGGGGAGGTAGACCTGCTGGTCAGGGCTTGGCATCGAGCTGCCCGTTGTACGCGGGCCGCTTCAGCCCGCCGACCGTCAGGTTCCAGTTGCCGAGGATCTTGTCGTACGTGCCGTCCTTGATCATCGCGTCGAGCGCGGTGTAGACGGCGTCGCGCAGCTCCGGGTTCTTCCCCTTCATGAAGGTGAAGTTGATCAGGTAGTCGACCAGGTGGTAGTCGGTGGTGGCGAACTGGCCGGGGTTCTCCTTGACGATGTACTGCGCCTGGGCCAGGTCCGGCGCGTACGCGGAGATGCGCTCCGACAGCAGGCCCTGGAGGCCGAGCGGCGTCGAGGTGTAGTGCTCGACCTCGATCTTCCCGGCCGGGCAGGAGGCGTTCTCCTTCTCCACGGCCTTCTCCAGCGTGGTCGAGCCCTCCAGCATGCCGAGCTTCTGGCCGCACATGGCCTGGCCTGTCGCGTACTTGCCGGCGTCCGCCTTGCGGACCAGGAAGGTCGCGCCGGACTGGTAGTAGCCGACCATGTCGACCTGCTGGAGCCGCTCGGGGTTCGGGCTCATGCCGCCCGAGCCCATGTCGAACTGGCCCGCCTGCAGCCCGGCGATGATCGCCGAGTAGTCGACCTGCACCCACTGGGTGGTCAGGCCGAGCCGCTTGGCGATCTCGTCGACGATCTCCACGCCGAAGCCCCGCAGATCCTGCGAGCCCTCCGCGCGGAACTCCCCTGGGATGTACGACTGCTGCGAGCCGATCATGAGGACGCCCTGCTGCACGGTGGGCACCTTGGCGCCCTGCTCGCTCGCCCGCGGCTGCCCGCCGCCGTTGGAACAGGCGGCCAGCACCAGGACGGCGGCGGCGGCCACGGCCGGGAAGAACCTCATCCTTGTCTCCCTGCGTGAGGTGGTCGGGGGGTGGGAACCGCTAGCGGGAGTCGGCGGAGCGACCGGGCTTGCCGGCCGGCGCGGGACGGTCGAAGTCGGGGCAGTCGGCGGCCTCGTCGAAGGTCCGCCGCACCTCGGCCTGGTAGTCGGCGGGGAAGCTCTGCTCGGCCAGGCCCTGGGGGACGCGCTCCCAGTAGAAGCGCGGCGGCCGCATCCGGATGCCCGGCCGGCTGAGCACGTAGGTGAAGCAGTCGTAGTGCTCGCCGTCGTCACCCCGCACGGTGAGGAACACGATGTCGAAGTCGTCGAACTCGTCCTTCAGATGCGCGTCGTCGACCTCGAACACGATGCCCTGGGCGGCCTTGCCGTACGTGCCGGTGTCCGCCAGGTGGCACCAGCCCCGGTCGGTGCGCTCGCCCGCCGCGCGGAACTGGATCTGCCGGTTGACCGCCTTGGCCTTGGTCACCGCAACGGCCTCGGGGAGGTATTTCCGCAGCTCGGACTCCAGCAGGTAGGTGCAGTAACCGAAGTAGTACATGGCGCTCTCCAGGGGAAACGAGGCTGTATGTGTTACCGTACGCCAATCTGTATACAGCCATTCCTCGCTTTCCGTCCAGACAGGAGAACTCGTGATTCCGCTCTTCAGGCAGCTTCACCACGTGTGCGTCGTCGTCGCGGACCTGGACCGGGCCGTGGCCTACTACGAGAGCGTGGGCATCGGACCGTGGTTCGACTACCCGAAGGGCGGAGCCTACGTCGAGTACGACGTTCCCAACGCCGAGGCCTCCGCCGCGATGCGTTACAAGTGCGCCGACCTGGACAACGTGCAACTCCAGCTCTGCCAGCCGTCCGAGCTGGACTCGCCGCAGCGGCGCTTCCTGGACTCGGTTGGGGAGGGCGTCTATCACCTCGGCTTCGAGACCCCCGATCTGGCGCGGGCCGAGGAGCAGGGGCGGGAGGCGGGGCTGGGGATCGTCGCGCGGGGGCGGCGGGCCGACGGGTCGGGGTTCTGCTACTTCGACACGCGCTCCGGCGCCGGGGTGACGCTGGAGGTCCGTAAGACCCAGGCCTGACCAATCAACCAATGGACGAATCAGTGAGAAGCCAGCACACTCGCGAGGTGTATGGAGAGAACCTGCCACTGTTACGGAGACCCCGATGGCAAGCCTGGCTTCTCCTGCGCTGGTCGGGCGGGACGCCCCGCTGCGATTACTCATCGGCGCCATCACCTGCCCGCCCGCCGTCATCCAGGTGCAGGGCGAGGCGGGGATCGGCAAGACCAGCCTCGTCCGAGCCGCCCTCGCGGAGTCTGACAGGACCGTGCTGATCGGTCACTGTCACCAGATCCGCGAGCCGTTCCCCTACGGGCCGGTGTTCGACGCGCTGCGCCACGTCGCGGCGGCCCTGCCCGGCCGCGACCGGCTCAGCCCCGTCACCGGCGCGCTGCGCGGCTACCTGCCCGAACTCGCGGGACACCTGCCGCCCGCGCCCTCCCCGCCGCCCATGGACGACCCGCGCGCCGAGCGGCACCACCTCTTCCGTGCCGTGCACGCGCTGCTCAGCGCGGCCGGGCCGGTGGTGCTGGTCGTCGAGGACCTGCACTGGGCCGACGACGGCACCCGCGACCTGCTGCGCTTCCTCACCGACCAGCCGCCCGACGGGCTGGCGCTGGTGGTGACGTTCCGGCGGGAGGAGCTGCCGGTGGCGGGGCTGCCGTTCGGGCACGCCTACCGCCGGGCGCCCGGCGTGCGCAGCGAGGTGATCTCGCTGACGCCGCTGGACGTGGAGGGCGTGCGCAGGCTCGCCGGAGCGCTGCTCGCCTCCAACCCCGGCGGCGCGCACCCCGGCGTCACGTTCGCCGCCAAGCTGCACGAGCGGACGGCAGGGGTGCCGTTCGTGATCGAGGAGGTGGTGCGGTCGCTGCTCGACGACGAGGGCCGCCTGCCCGAGCCCGAGGCGCTCGACCGGATGGGCGTGCCTGTGCTCCTGCGCGAGGCCATGGCCGAACGCCTGACCGGGCTGTCGCCCGCCGCGCTGCGCGCCGTCCGCGCCGCCGCCGTCCTGCGCCTGCCCGCGGACGAACCCCTCATCAACACGGTCTCCGGCGAGCAGGGGCTGAGCGAGGCGTTGGAGGCAGGGGTGCTGCGCGAGCACCCCGAAGGCCTGTACGGCTTCCGGCACGCCCTGGCCCAGCAGGCCGTCTACGACGCCATCCCCGGCCCGGACCGCAGAATCACCCACCGCCGCGCCATGGCCGCGCTGGCCACGCTCGACCCGCCGCCCCTCGTCCAGCTCGCCCACCACGCCCGCCACGCCGGCGAGGTCGCCGCGTGGCAGCGGCACGGCAGCGCCGCGGCCGACCACGCCGCCGCCATCGGCGACATCCCCCTGGCCGTCGAGCTGCTCGAAGGGCTGCTCGCCGACCCCAAACTGCCCAGACAGGCGCGCGGCCCGCTGGCGCTGCGGCTCAGCCGCGTCGCCGCCATCGGCCTGTCGCACCGCCGCGTCGTCCGCATCCTGCGCCACCTGCTGTCCGACGACTTCCTGTCCCGGCAGGTGCGCGGCGAGGCCCGGCTCAACCTCGGCGTGCTGCTGTCCAACCAGGCGGGCGCGATCACCGCGGGCCGCCAGGAGATCCTCGCCGCGCTCCCCGACCTGGCCGACAGCCCCTGCCTGGCCGCCCGCGGCCTGGCGCTGCTCGCGATGCCCGTGTGGGGCGGCGAGCCACTGGCCATCCACGAGGAGTGGATGGCGCAGGCCGAGAAGCTGCTCGTGGAGGACCAGGACCCGGAGCTGACCGCCGCCGTCCAGGCCAACAAGGTGAGCATGGCCATGCTCGTCGGCTCCCCCGACGCGTTCGAGCTGGCCGGCACGCTGCCCGTCAACGACCCGTCCATCGCCGTGCGCAGGCAGGTGGCGCGCGGCTACTCCAACCTGTACGACGCCGCGCTCGCCCTCGGGCACTACCCCGCGGCCGGCCGGTTCGGTGAGCGGAGCAGGCGCGTCGCCGAGGAGACCGGCGCGCTCTACCCGGCGTTCCTGGTCGAGATGTCGTCGATCCGGCTCGACCTGCTGACCGGCCGCTGGGCGGGCCTGCGCGAACGGGCGCTGGCCGCCGTCGAGATGACGTACGAGGCGCCGCTGCTCGCGGTCGAGGCGCGGCTCGCGCTCGGCGTGCTCGCCCTGGCCCAGGGCGATTGGGACGAGGCGGGCGAGCACCTGGAGGCGGCGGGGGTGCGGGACCTGGACTCCGGGTTCCTGCCGGTCGCCGTGGCCGGGTCGAGCGGGCTGGTCGAGCTGCACCTGACCAGGGACGCGCTGGAGCCCGCCCTGGCGGCGGCCGACCTGGCGGTGACCCGGTTGCGGCGCAAGGGGGTGTGGGTGTGGGGCGACCAGCTCGTCCCGGCGGCGGTCGCGGCGTTGCTGCGGGCCGGGCGGGCGCCGGCGGCGGCCGGGCTGGTCGCGGAGTTCGCGGCGGGCATCGAGGGGCGGAACGCGCCGTCCGCGCACGCCGGGCTCGACCTGGCGGAGGGCTTGCTGGCCGGGGACGCGGGTAGCTTCGACGAGGCCGCGCGGTGTTACGGGCGGGCGCGGGCGGCGTACCTGGCGATGCCGCGCCCGTACGCGGCGGCGCGCGCGGCCGAACTGGAGGCCTCGGCACGCCTGTCCATCCCCCGGCAGAACCGGGGGCGGGCCGCCGGTCTGATCGCCGACGCGGCCGAGCGGTACGCCGCCCTGGGCGCCACCCACGACGCCGCCCGCTGCCGCCGCCTCCTGCGCGACCTCGGCCCCGACCGCCCGCCGGCCCGCCGCGCCAGGAGGACCGGCGACGGCGTGCTGTCGCCGCGCGAGAGCGAGGTGGCCAGGCTGGTCGCGCTCGGCCGGACGAACAGGGAGATCGCCGAGGTCCTGTACCTGTCGCAGCGCACGGTGGACACGCACGTGGCCCGTGTGCTGCAGAAGCTGGGCGTGCGCACGCGCGCGGACGTGAGAGAGCCCCGGCCGGAAACCCGGCCGGGGCCCGTCACCCCCGAGTCGTGAGGCCGCCTAGACCGTGATGCTCCACGAGTCGAGGTAGCCGGTGTCGCCGGCGTAGACGTCCTCGATGTCGAGCACCCACGTGCCGGCCGCCTGCTGGCTCACCGGGACGGAGAACGTCCTGGTGCCGTAGGCGGTGCAGGTCGTGCCGCCGTACCGGTCGACCGCGTACCAGGTGCCGTTCGGGCCGCGCAGCCAGATGTCGAGGTCCTCCGCGCAGGTGTGGCTGATCGTGATGGACAGCCGGACCGGCGTGGTCGCGGTGCCCGTCGCGGTGGAGGTGATCGAGCTCTGGGTGTTGCTGAAGTCGGCGATCGGATAGTTGGTGCCGTTGGTGAAGGTCCTGCCGCCGGACGTGCCCTGGACGGTCAGCGCGTACGTCGTCGTCCGCGTGGCCGTCTCGCCCGTGCCGGTCACCGTGACGGTGTAGCTGCCGGCCGGGGTGGTGGGCGCGGTCGAGATCGTCAGCGTGGCCGAGCCGCCCGAGGTGACCGAGGCCGGGTTGAACGTGGCCGAGGCGCCGGTCGGCAGGCCGGAGGCCGCCAGGTTCACGGTCTGGGCGGTGCCGGCCGTGGTGCTGGTGCCGATGGTGGACGTGGCCGCCGAGCCGGCCTGCACGGTGCCGCTCGCCGGGTTCGCCGAGATGGCGAAGTCACGGGTGGGCGGGGTGCCGCCGACCGCCTGCTTCCAGACCGCGTACATGGCCGCGTCCGCCGCCCTGTCCAGCACGGTGTCGTTGATGTTGGTGGTGGTGTCGCAGGCGGCGTGGTAGCAGGAGTCGTACGCGCGCCCTGCCGTGCCGCCCCACTTGGCGGCCTGCGCCGAGGTCTTGGTGGCGCTGGCGCCGGCCGCGACGCCGGAGCTGGCGATGCCCGCGTTGCGGAAGGAGGCGTCGTCGGAGCGGTTGGCGCCCTCGACGTTCTCCTCGGGCTGCAGGCTCAGCCGGTCGTAGAACTCCTTGAGGTAGGCGGCCCCGGTGGTGTTGATGTTGTTGATGAAGTAGCCGCCGTTGGTGGAGCCCGTCATGTCGTAGTTGTAGTAGACCTGGATGCGCTGCCGTTCGGCGGCGCTGAGCGAGGCCACGTAGTACTCCGACCCGTTGAGCCCCTGCTCCTCGTCGGTCCACCAGCCGAACCTGACGTGCTTGGCGAGCGTCGGGTTGCGCTGCGCGAGGGTCAGCGCGACTTCGAGCAGGTTCGCCGAGCCGGAGGCGTTGTCGTTGATGCCCGGCCCGGCCGCCACGCTGTCGAGGTGCGCGCCGGACATGATGACCTGGTTGGCGTCGCCGCCCGGCCAGTCGGCGATCAGGTTCGGGCCCGCGCCGCTGCTGCAGTAGGTGGTGGTGCAGCTCTGCCTGACGACGGTGTAGCCGGCCGCGCGCAGCCTGTCCTCGATGTACGTCACCGACTGCAGGTAGCCGTTGCCCGTGGACCTGCGGGTCCCGCCGTTCGCGGTCGCGATCGACTGGAACTGCGTCAGGTGCGCCTTGATGTTGGTGAGGCTGATGTCCGGCGGGTCACCGGGGTTCGGCCCCTGGCCGACGGTGAGCGTGTAGGTGGCGCTGTGCGAGGTCGTGCCCGCTCCGGTCACGGTGATCGGGTACGTGCCCTGCGGGGTGCCCGAGCCGGTCCGCAACGTCAGCGTCGAGGAGCTGCCCGAGGTCACCGACGTGGGGCTGAACGTCGCCGTGGTGCCGGACGGCAGGCCCGAGGCCGACAGGTTCACGGTCTGCGCGCTGCCCGAGGTGGTCTGCGTGTTGACCGTGGCCGTGACCTGCTGGCCCGGCGTCGCGCTGCCGGACGACGGGTTGAGCGTGAGCGAGAAGTCGTTGCCCGGGGTGCCGCAGGCGGGCTCGCCGGACGCCGCCGCCACGCTGACCGCGCTCCAGGCCGCCTTGGTGGTGTTGCACTGCGCGCTGTTCGCGCCGAACAGCTCGATGGCGGCCGCGACGGAGGCGGCGCGGACGTTCGTGTAACGCCAGGTCGAGGTCTTGCGGGCGAGGGCTCCCATGAAGATCTTGCCGGCGTTCTGGACGCCGACGCCGGTGACCGACGAGGGGCCGCCTGAGCAGATCGGGCTGGTCGGCTTGCCGCCGCCCGGGTTGTTGCCCTCGGCCAGCAGGTAGAACCAGTGGTTCAGCGGGCCGGCCGCCGCGTGCACCTCGGTGCTCGGGATCGAGGAGGACCAGCAGTTCGGGTCGCCAAGCGCGCCCGGGTTGTACATGTTGCGGATCGGGCCCTGCCCGACCAGGTTGACCTCCTCGCCGACCAGGTAGTCCGGCGGGTCGTTGGGGTTGTTGGCGTAGTGCTCGGTGAGCGCGCCGAAGATGTCGCCGGTGCCCTCGTTGATGCCGCCGTTCTCGTTGCCCGAGCCGGCGCCGCCCGGGGTGGTCTGGAAGATCGCGTGGCCGTACTCGTGCGCCACCACGTCGATGGGGGTGGCCTGCGCGGTGTTCGCCTGGTTGTGGCCGAAGTTGGTGTAGCTGCCGTTCCAGTAGGCGTTGACCTCGTTCAGCCCGACCCTGGCGGGGAAGCCGCGGCCGCTGCCGTTGATGCCGTTGCGGCCCAGCCAGTCGCGCAGCATCTCCCACTCGCGCTGCACGCCGTAGAGCGCGTCCACGCACGCGGTCTCCAGGTTGGTGCCCGAGCCGTTGCCCCACGCGTCGTCGGTGCCGGTGTAGGCGCTCCCGTTCTGCCCGCCGCACTGGATGCCTGGCCTGGTGGTGTCGGTCATCGAGTACGAGCTGCCCGAGCCGCTCGTGCCGATCGTCACCTGGCCGTTGTAGTAGCCGTTGCCGGTGCCCGCACGCACGAGGTCGTAGGAGTCGGCGACCTTGCCGGTGCGCGCGTCCACGAACACGTGCTGGATGCTCGGCTGGCCGGCGGCGATGCCGCTGACCACGGCCTCCCAGGTCAGCCGGGGCCGCTCGCCCCAGGCCAGCACGACCAGGCGCGGCTCGGCCGTGTCGTCCACCCGCTCCAGCCGCGTCGTGGCGACCTCGGTGGCCCGCTCCGCGCTGATCCTGGCCCTGGTCGGCACGTTGTCCGGGCTGGGCCCGGACGCCGCCACCGTGTCCCTGACGTTCCCCGCCGCGTCGGTGACCACCACGGCGTCGCCGCCGACCATGGGCAGTCCCTTGTACGTGCGCTCGTACGCCACGTAGTACATGTCGCTCGCGCCCGGCGTCACCGAGACCCTGCTGTACGCCTCGTCCGGACCCCTGGTCAGCTCGTCGACCTGGCTGGAGACCGCCTTGTCGGCGACCGCCGCCGCGAGCGAGGCGGGATCGGCCGCCAGCGCGGCCGTCGGCGTGTTCTGCTGCTTGGACGCCCCGGGAGGCGCGGCGTTCGCGGGTGACACCACGGTCGCGGCCGTGGCGACACCCACGAACGCGGCGAGTAAGGCTTTGCGTTTCACGGCTGTCTTGCTCCTTTCGGCGGTTTCCCTGGGCCGCCGGGCACCTGTGGGCGCGCGGCGGCCCGCGCGTAACCCGGGATCTCCTGGGTTCGCAGTGGTGACAGGGAAATGGGGGGTGACGGGAAAGCGACCGGACCGTTTCGCCTTGTTGCCCGCCGACGCTAAGCCCTGCGTGACGGCGGGAAAATACGTATGTGCATCGGTAGGCATACCGATAATTCCGTTTCGCCTGGTGAGGTGGGGGACAATCGGACGCGTGCACTTCGGCGTCCTCGGCCCGCTCGCGGTCTGGCGCGCCGACGGCGACCCGATCGCCGTCGGCGGCCCCCGGCCGCGCGCCCTCCTGGCGATGCTGCTGCTCGACGCGGGACGGCTGGTCAGCGTCGAACGCCTCATCGACGGCCAGTACGGCGACCGTCCCCCGTCCGGTGCGGCCAACGCGGTGCAGGCCCAGGTCTCCCGGCTCCGGCGGCAGCTCCCGTCCTCGCTGATCGAGTTCCACGGGACGGGCTACCGGCTCGCGGCCGAACCCGACACCGTGGACGCGCACCGCTTCGAACGGCTCGCGGGCGAAGGACGCAAGCTCCTCGCCGCCGGGCTGCCCGCCCAGGCCGCCGCCGTGCTGCGGGACGGGCTGGCGCTGTGGCGCGGCCCGGCGTTCGCCGACGTCGCCGACGCGCCCTTCGCGGGGCCGGCGGCGGTGCGGCTGGAGGAGCTGCGGCTGGCCGCCACCGAGGACCTGTACGAGGCCGAGCTGTCGCTCCCCGACGCCCGC
Source organism: Nonomuraea sp. PA05 (assembly GCF_008086045.1). GTDB lineage: Bacteria > Actinomycetota > Actinomycetes > Streptosporangiales > Streptosporangiaceae > Nonomuraea > Nonomuraea monospora. The sequence goes on from NZ_VSEY01000044.1 coordinate 116,722, forward strand.
CCCTCGGCCGGGCTGCGCGAGCTCGTCGCCGCCCATCCGCTGCGCGAGCGGGCCCGCGGTCTGCTCATGCGGGCGCTGCACGCGGGCGGGCGGCAGGCCGAGGCGATGGCCGCGTACGAGGAAGGGCGGCGGCTGCTCGCCGACGAGCTCGGCGCCGACCCGTCGCCCGAGCTGGCCGCCCTGCACCTGGAGATCCTGCGCGGCACCCGGGAACGCGCCGCCGTCCGCCGGGCCGGGCTGCCCGCGCAGCTCACCAGCTTCGTGGGGCGGGAATCGGAGCTGTCCCGGCTGGCGGCTCTGCGTGCCGCCCGGCTCGTCACGATCGTGGGGCCGGGCGGCACGGGCAAGACCCGCCTGGCCATCGAGGCCGCCACCCACCACCCGCCGTCCTCCGCCGGTGGGGTGACGTTCGTGGACCTGACATTCGTGGACACCTCTCGCAGTGGTGTGCCGGTCGGTGGAGCGGCGGTCGGTGGAGCGGCGATCGGCGGGGCGGCGGTCGGTGAGGCGGCGGTCGGTGAGGCGGCGGTCGGTGAGGCGGCGGTCGGTGAGGCGGCGGTCGGTGAGGCGGCGGTCGGTGAGGCGGCGGTCGGTGAGGCGGCGGTC
>NZ_VSEY01000045.1 GCF_008086045.1 Nonomuraea sp. PA05
CCGCGCCCGCCGTGACGCCCGTCTGCGTGCCCGCGCCCGCCGTGACGCCCGTCTGCGTGCCCGCCGTCTCGCTGCCCGCCGCGCTTCCCGCCCGCGTGCCTGCGGTCTTGGCGCCCGCCGCGGGAGCCCCACCGAGCGTACTCTCCACCGCCTGCGGCCCCTGGGTGTAGATGGCCGTAGCCTGACGACTCAGCCGCGACTGCACAGCCGGCCGAGTCTTGCTGGTGGGCCGCAGGATGTACAGATCGGCGGCAGACCCGATGGCCTCAGCCCCGAAGTACCGATTGAAGTCCGGATAAATCGCCTCATAGGCAAGATTGAGCTCGGACAACTCCTGCTGCACCTTGAACGCCAGCAACGGCGTACGCTCACTGGCCCCGTACGCCAGCAGAACCCGCCCCCCATCCTTGAGCCCCTCAAGAGCGCGCGCCACGAACAGCCCCGTGCCCTCAGGCGTGTAGGGCGGGTCGGTGAGGGCGAGGTCGTGGTCGCGGGCCGAGGCGGGCAGGCCGAGGCGCAGGTCGGCCCACCGGGTGCGGACGCCGAGCCGCTGCTCGTCGAGGTAGGCCAGGATGCGCTCGTCCACGTCGACGACGGTCACGTCGGTCGCGGGATGGACGAGTTTGACCGCCAGCGACGTCAGGTCGTGGTCGCCCACGCACAGCAGGCGCGATTCGGGCAGCCAGAAGCGGGCTCCCAGCAGCAGCGCCCTGCGCAGCACCGTCTCGGGCGTGGCCGAGACGTGGTCGAGGACGTGGCGGGCGCGCGGCGCCTTGGCGATGAGCGTGGTGAGCCGGTCGAGGGCGGGGCCGGAGTGGGGCAGGAGGTGGGCGACCGGGTCCTCAGGGGGCGGGGCGACGGCGATGAGGTCCTGGTAGGCGGGGGTGTTGACGAGGGGGACACGGAAGCGGTCGCCGTCGCGTTCCAGCGGCAGCTCGCGCAGCAGGGCCTCGATGGTGCGCCGGGACGTGGCCGTATCCCTGACCAGTTCCGGCAACGTCCACCACTGGCCGTCGCACAGCAGGCTCAGGGCGTGCCTCAGCCGCCTGCTGTCGGCCCCCGCCTCGGTGAGCAGGCGCTCGACCCCGTCACGCTCCATGGCCCAAACCCTATCGGCTCGCGGGGACTCGCTCCCTCTGGCGGAAATCACTGCGCGGGCCGGGAATTTCGGCGGCCACGCCCAGGGTTTGGGATAGGGAGTTCGGATGTCGAGATGGGCGCAAAAGTTCGTAATGCGGACGCGGCGGGCACCATTCCGGCAGGGTGAGGTAACCTCTACCCACGATATGCAGCAGGGCCAACGTCGTCCCCGCCTGTAGAGCAGTTCTAGACAGACGAAGACGACGGGAGGGATTCAATGCCTGCTGCCCACCTCGGGTTCCCCGAGCCCCAGGGCCTGTACCACCCCGCCAACGAGCACGATGCCTGCGGTGTCGCCATGGTTGCCGACGTCGCCGGGCGCCGTGGTCACGGCATCGTGGTCAAGGCGCTGACGGCGCTGTGCAATCTTGATCATCGGGGGGCCAAGGGTAGCGAGCCGGACACCGGCGACGGAGCCGGGATCCTGACGCAGATCCCCGATGGGTTCTACCGGGCGGTCGTGCCGTTCACGCTGCCCGAGGCCGGCGCGTACGCCGCCGGCATCGCCTTCCTGCCGTTCGACGCCGAGGCCAGGAGCGTCGCGACGCGCCTGATCGAGGAGATCGCGGCCGAGGAGGGCCTGACCGTGCTCGGCTGGCGCGAGACGCCGGTCGACCGGGAGCTGCCGGGGCCGAGCGCCCGGGCGGTCATGCCGCACTTCGCCCAGCTCTTCGTGTCCGACCCGGAGGGCCGCACGGGGCTGGAGCTGGACCGGCTCGCGTTCTGCCTGCGCAAGCGGGCCGAGCACGAGGCCGACGTGTACTTCCCCTCGCTGTCGTCCAGGACGATCGTCTACAAGGGCATGCTCACGCCCGACCAGGTCGAGCCGTTCTTCCCCGACCTGAGCGACGAGCGTTACGAGACCGCGATCGCGCTGGTGCACTCGCGCTTCTCCACCAACACGTTCCCGAGCTGGCCGCTGGCTCACCCGTACCGTTACATCGCGCACAACGGCGAGATCAACACGGTCAAGGGCAACCGCAACTGGATGCGGGCCCGCGAGGCGATGCTGGCCTCCGCCCACATTCCGGGCGATATTTCGCGACTTTTCCCCATCTGCGACCCGGATGGCAGCGACACCGCCAGCTTCGACGAGGCCCTGGAGCTGCTGCACATCGGTGGCCGGAGCCTGCCGCACGCCGTCCTCATGATGATCCCCGAGGCGTGGGAGAACCACACCGAGATGGACCCGGCGCGCCGGGCCTTCTACGAGTTCCACTCCACGGTGATGGAGGCCTGGGACGGCCCCGCCTCGATCACCTTCACCGACGGCACCCTGGCCGGCGCCGTGCTCGACCGCAACGGCCTGCGCCCGGGACGCTTCTGGGTGACCGCCGACGGCCTCGTCGTGCTCGCCTCCGAGGCCGGCGTGCTGGACATCAAGCCCGAGGACGTGGTCCGCAAGGGCCGCCTGCAGCCGGGCCGCATGTTCCTCATCGACACCGCCCGCGGCAAGATCATCGAGGACGACGAGATCAAGGCCGAGCTCGCCGCCGAGCTCCCGTACAACGACTGGCTGCACGCCGGTCTCGTCCGCTTCGAGGAGCTGCCGACCCGCCGGCGCGAGATCCCCACCCACGAGGCGCTCGTCAAGCGGCAGCAGACCTTCGGCTACACCGAGGAAGAGCTGCGCATCATCCTGTCGCCGATGGCCAAGGCCGGCCAGGAGCCGATCGGCTCGATGGGCACCGACACGCCCGTGGCCGTGCTGAGCGAGAAGCCGCGGCTGCTGTTCGACTACTTCACGCAGCTGTTCGCGCAGGTCACCAACCCGCCGCTGGACGCCATCCGCGAGGAGCTGGTCACCTCCCTGGCCAGCACCATCGGCCCCGAGGGCAACCTGCTGGACCCGGGGCCCAGCTCCTGTCGCCAGCTCGTGCTGCCGTACCCGGTGATCGACAACGACGAGCTCGCCAAGATCATCCACATCAACGACGAGCACGACCTGCCGGGCTTCCACCCGTACGTCATCAGCGGCCTGTTCGAGGTCGCCGGCGGCGGCGAGGCGCTGCTGCGCCGCCTGGAGGAGATCAGGACCGAGGCGTCCAAGGCGATCGCCGACGGCGCGCGCATCCTCGTGCTGTCCGACCGCGGCTCCTCCGACGCGCTCGCGCCGATCCCGTCGCTGCTGCTCACCGGCGCGGTGCACCACCACCTGATCCAGGAGAAGACCCGCACCAAGATCGGCCTGGTCATCGAGACCGCCGAGGCCCGCGAGTGCCACCACATGGCGCTGCTGATCGGCTACGGCGCCGGCGCGATCAACCCGTACCTGGCGATCGAGACGATCGAGGACCTGGTCGACACCGGCGTCCTCCAGCTCGACAAGCGCAAGGCCGTCCGCAACCTGATCAAGGCGTACGGCAAGGGCGTCATCAAGGTCATGTCCAAGATGGGCGTGTCCACCGTGGCCTCCTACACCGGCTCGCAGATCTTCGAGGCGCTGGGCCTGAGCCAGGAGGTCATCGACTCCTGCTTCATCGGCACCACCTCCCGCCTCGGCGGCGTCGGCTTCGACGTGCTGGCCGAGGAGGTCGCGCAGCGGCACCGCCACGCCTACCCGCGCGCGGAGAACGCCCACCGCAAGCTCCAGGTCGGCGGCGAGTACCAGTGGCGGCGCGAGGGCGAGCCGCACCTGTTCAACCCCGAGACCGTCTTCAAGCTGCAGCACGCCACCAGGACCCGCCGCTACGAGATCTTCAAGGAGTACACGAACCTCGTGGACTCCCAGTCGGAGCGGCTGATGACCCTGCGCGGCCTGTTCAAGCTGCGCAAGGGCAGCCCGATCCCGATCGACGAGGTCGAGCCCGTCGAGAGCATCGTCAAGCGGTTCTCCACCGGCGCGATGTCGTACGGCTCCATCTCGATGGAGGCGCACGAGACGCTCGCCATCGCGATGAACCGGCTCGGCGGCAAGTCCAACACCGGCGAGGGCGGCGAGGACCCCGAGCGCCTGTACGACCCGGCCCGCCGCTCGGCGATCAAGCAGGTGGCCTCCGGCCGGTTCGGCGTCACCTCCGAGTACCTGGTCAACGCCGACGACCTGCAGATCAAGATGGCCCAGGGCGCCAAGCCCGGCGAGGGCGGCCAGCTTCCCGGCCACAAGGTCTACCCGTGGGTCGCCAAGACCCGGCACTCCACGCCCGGCGTCGGCCTCATCTCGCCGCCGCCGCACCACGACATCTACTCGATCGAGGACCTGGCCCAGCTCATCCACGACCTGAAGAACTCCAACCCGGAGTCCAGGGTCCACGTGAAGCTGGTCGCCGAGGTCGGTGTCGGCACGGTCGCGGCGGGTGTGTCCAAGGCGCACGCCGACGTGGTGCTCATCTCCGGGCACGACGGCGGCACCGGCGCCTCCCCGCTCACGTCGCTCAAGCACGCCGGCGCCCCGTGGGAGCTCGGCCTCGCCGAGACCCAGCAGACGCTGCTGCTGAACGACCTGCGCGACCGCATCGTCGTGCAGGTGGACGGCCAGCTCAAGACCGGCCGCGACGTCGTCATCGCCGCGCTGCTCGGCGCCGAGGAGTACGGCTTCGCCACCGCTCCGCTGGTCGTCTCCGGCTGCGTGATGATGCGCGTCTGCCACCTCGACACCTGCCCGGTGGGCGTCGCCACGCAGAACCCCGAGCTGCGCAAGCGCTTCACCGGCAAGCCCGAGTTCGTGGTCAACTTCTTCGAGTTCATCGCGGAGGAGATCCGCGAGTACCTCGCCGAGCTGGGCTTCCGCTCGCTCGACGAGGCCATCGGGCACGTCGAGATGCTCGACATGACGGCGGCCGAGAACCACTGGAAGGCCGGCGGCCTCGACCTGTCGCCGATCCTGCACCAGCCGGAGCTGCCCGCGGGCACCCCGCTGCGCCGCACGGTCGAGCAGGACCACGGGCTCCAGCACGCGCTGGACAACACGCTCATCCAGCTCGCCGAGGGCGCCATCAACGGCGGCACCCCGGTCACGCTGGAGCTGCCCATCCGCAACGTGAACCGCACGGTCGGCACCATGCTCGGCTACCAGGTCACCAAGCGGCACGGTGGCAAGGGCCTGCCCGACAACACGATCGACATCTCGTTCACCGGCTCGGCGGGCAACTCGTTCGGCGCGTTCGTGCCGCGCGGGATCACGCTGCGGCTGAGCGGCGACGCCAACGACTACCTCGGCAAGGGCCTGTCCGGCGGGCGGATCACCGTCCGGCCGCACGACGAGGCCCCGCTCGACGGCCACATCATCGCCGGCAACGTCGCCCTGTACGGCGCCACGTCCGGCGAGGTGTTCGTCAGGGGCGTCGTGGGCGAGCGGTTCTGCGTGCGCAACTCCGGCGCCACCGCGGTCGTCGAGGGCGTGGGCGACCACGGCTGCGAGTACATGACCGGCGGCAAGGTCGTGGTGCTCGGCCAGACCGGGCGCAACTTCGCGGCCGGCATGTCGGGCGGCATCGCGTACCTGCTGGACCTCAGGCCCGAGCGGGTCAACCGCGAGATGGTCGCCATCGAGGCGCTCACCGAGCAGGACGCCGAGTTCCTCAAGGAGACCGTCGAGAAGCACTTCGCGGAGACCGGCTCGCCGGTCGCCAAGGCGCTGCTCGCCGACTGGGACGCGGCGCTCGGCCGGTTCGGCAAGATCATGCCGACCGACTACAAGAGGGTGCTGGAGGCCGCGGAGGCCGCTCGCATCGAAGGCAGGGACATCGACGAGGCGGTCATGGCCGCCGCGGTCAAGGGCTGAGGAGGCGTACCGAATGGCTGACCCGAAGGGTTTTCTCACGCACGACCGGGAGCTGCCGGCGCGCCGCCCCGTGGACGTCCGCATCAGCGACTGGCGCGAGGTCTACCAGGACTTCGGCCAGGAGAAGCTGACCAAGCAGGCGGCCCGGTGCATGGACTGCGGCATCCCGTTCTGCCACAACGGCTGCCCGCTCGGGAACCTCATCCCCGAGTGGAACGACCTGGTCTTCCGCACCGACTGGCGCGAGGCGATCGAGCGGCTGCACGCCACCAACAACTTCCCGGAGTTCACCGGCAGGCTCTGCCCGGCTCCGTGTGAGGCGGCGTGCGTGCTCGGCATCAACTCCGACCCGGTGGCGATCAAGCGGGTCGAGGTCGAGATCATCGACCGCGCGTTCGAAGAGGGCTGGGTCACCCCGCAGCCGCCGGCCGTCAAGACCGGCAAGAGGGTCGCGGTCGTCGGCTCGGGCCCCGCGGGGCTCGCGGCCGCCCAGCAGCTCACCCGCGCCGGGCACGACGTGGTCGTGTTCGAGCGGGCCGACCGCGTCGGCGGGCTGCTGCGCTACGGCATCCCCGAGTTCAAGATGGAGAAGCGGCACATCGAGCGCCGCCTGGAGCAGATGCGGGCGGAGGGCACCGAGTTCCGCACCGGCGTGAACGTCGGCGTCGACATCACGGCCGCCGAGCTGCGCGAGCAGTTCGACGCCGTGGTGCTGTCCGGCGGCGCCACCCAGTGGCGCGACCTGCCGGTGACCGGGCGCGAGCTCAAGGGCGTCTACCAGGCGATGGAGTACCTGCCGCTGTCCAACAAGGTCCAGGAGGGCGACTACGCGGTCTCGCCCGTCTCGGCCGAGGGCAAGCACGTGGTCGTGATCGGCGGCGGCGACACCGGCGCCGACTGCATCGGCACCGCGATCCGGCAGGGCGCCGCGTCCGTCACCCAGCTCGAGATCATGCCGCAGCCGCCCAGGGCCAGGCCCGGCAGCCAGCCGTGGCCGACGTTCCCCATCCTGTTCAAGATGGAGAGCGCCCACGAGGAGCTCGCCGACGGTGGCGGGCAGCGCGTGTACGCGGTGTCCACCACCGAGTTCGTCGGCGACGCCGACGGCAACGTGCGGGCGCTGCGGCTGGTCGAGGTCGAGGGGCCGCAGAACGGGTTCAAGCCGATCCCGGGCACCGAGCGGGAGATCCCGGCCGACCTGGTCACGCTGTCCATGGGCTTCGTCGGGCCGGAGAAGGGCTCGCTGCTGCAGGACCTGGCGGAGGCGGCCGGCGACGGCTTCTACGACGCCAGGGGGAACGTGGCGCGCGACAAGACGTACATGTCCAAGGTGGACGGCGTCTTCGTGGCGGGCGACATGGGGCGCGGGCAGTCGCTCATCGTGTGGGCGATCGCCGAGGGCCGCGCCGCCGCCAGCGGCGTGGACCGCTTCCTGACCGGGGAGACGGCTCTGCCCTACCCGATCCTTCCCACGGCTCGTCCGCTCGTCTGATGTGCTGAACGGCCCGGTCCTGGTGACCGGGCCGTTCGCTTTCCCACCTGTTACGGCACAGCCGACGTCACCGCCACCCGCCGCACGTGGCTGAGGGCCTCCAGGAAGACGCCCGCTGACCCTGCACGTGGCGGGCCGCCGCTACGCGCGCCCTCTTGACCGTCCGCGTGGTCAGGCCGCACAGGAACGCGCGATGGCGTCCAGCACCTCGTACTCCAGGGTGAGTGGCCCCTCGGCGGCGTGCCCAGCCGCTTGGGCGTTGACCCGCACGTCCCGCATGGCCCACAGCCGGGCGAACTCCTCGCTCCCGGAGGTCAGCTCCTCGACCAGGTCCGCCAGGCCCTTGTCGTCGGGATGAGCGGCCCAGGAGGCCACGCAGGTCGGTGGGCTGCGGGTCTCGCCGCTGGCGCTGGGCACGATGACGTTCGGGACCGACTGGGGCTGGGGCTCCGACCGGGACGAGTCGCGCCGCGTCTTCGAGGCGTACGTCGAGCGCGGCGGCAACTTCGTCGACACCGCCAACCAGTACACCGACGGCACGTCCGAGTCGCTGGTCGGCGAGTTCGCGGCGGGGCGGCGCGACCAGCTCGTGCTGGCCACCAAGTACAGCGCGACCAGGCGCCCCCGCGACCCGAACGCCGGCGGCAACCACCGCAAGAGCATGGTGCAGTCGGTGGAGGCCAGCCTGCGCCGCCTGCGCACCGACCACCTCGACCTGCTCTACCTGCACGCCTGGGACTTCACCACCCCCGTGGAGGAGATCCTGTGCGGCCTGGACGACCTCGTCAGGGCCGGCAAGGTGCTCTACGTGGGCATCTCCGACACGCCCGCCTGGCAGGTCTCCCGTATGCAGGCCATCGCCGACCTGCGGGGATGGTCGCCGCTGATCGCCCTGCAGATCGAGTACAGCCTGATCGAGCGGACCGGGAAGCGCGACCTGATCCCCATGGCGCGCGAGATGGGGCTCGGCGTCATCCCGTGGTCGCCGCTGGGCAGCGGCGTGCTCACCGGCAAGTACACCAGGGCCGACCTGGCGCAGGAGGTCTCCGCCGCCCCTTCGGGCACGCGCAAGAACGTGGCGGCGGCCAACGGCTCGCTCACCGAGCGCACGCTCGGCGTCGCCGACGCGGTCAAGCGGGTCGCGGGGGAGCTGGGCGCGACGCCGTCGCAGGTGGCGCTGGCCTGGGCGCTGCTGGAGCAGGGCGTTACGGCGCCCATCGTGGGGGCGCGGACGCTCGCGCAGCTCCAGGACAACCTGGGGGCGCTGGACGTGCGGTTCACCGGCGAGCAGCGCGCCACGCTCGACGAGGTCAGCCGGGTGGACCTGGGGTTCCCGCACGAGTTCCTGCGGCGGCCGATGCCGCGCAGCGTGATCATGGGCGAGGTCACGCTCGAACACACCCGCTGATCATCCCGGCCTGGGACGCGAAGCCGGCCTTGGGGGTCCGCTTCGTCGTCAATCGACCGAAATTTCATCACTAAGTTGCATCAGGGGATTCCTGTCGGGAAGATTCAGGTTCTGCGGCATGTCGGCGGATGGGGGAACAATGCGGCGGGTCGCCTCGGGCTTGACGGCGCTGGCCGCCGTGGTCGCGCTCGGCGCCTGCACGCCGTCCGCGACCCGCGAGCCCGCCACGCCACGGGCCGAGTTCCTGGTCTTCTACGACCACGGCAAGCAGCGGCAGGCCGAGGCCGCCGTGGAGCGCGCCGGCGGCACCGCGGTCTCCGCCGACACCAAGCTCGGTTACCTCATGGCCGCCGGGCCGGGCAGCGGGTTCGAGGAGGCCGTGGGCGCGGACCCGGCCGTCGTGGGAGTCTCCCCGGACCGCCGCATCGGCTACGCCACCTCCCGCCCGGCCACCTCCGCCCGTACGGGCGGGTTCCCCGACGAGAAGTCCTTCACCAAGACCAGGGGCGAGCCGCTGGCGGGCCGCCAGTGGGACATGCGCATGATCGGCGCCGACCGCGCCAACGCCAAGGCCCCCGGCACCAAGCAGGTCCTCGTCGGCGTCATCGACACCGGCGTGGACGGCAAGCACCCCGACATAGCCCCCAACTTCAACCGCGACCTCAGCCGCAACTTCGTCACCGACAAGCCCAAGGACGAGTACGGCGAGACGCTCGACGGCCCCTGCGAGGCGTCCGGCTGCAAGGACGCCGTGGACGTGGACGACGACGGCCACGGCACCCACGTGGCCAGCACCATCGCCTCCCCGGTGAACGGCCTGGGCATCGCCGGCGTCGCGCCGGGCGTGCAGATCGTGAACCTCAGGGCGGGCCAGGACTCCGGCTTCTTCTTCCTCAAGCCCAGCCTCGACGCCCTCACCTACGCCGGCGACATCGGCGTGGACGTGGTCAACATGAGCTACTTCGTCGACCCCTGGCTGTTCAACTGCGCGAACAACAAGTCCGACACCAGGAAGCAGCAGCTCGAACAGCAGGCCATCATCACCGGCATGCAGCGCGCCATCGACTACGCCCGCCAGAAGGGCGTCACGCTGATCTCCGCACTCGGCAACGGCTCCACCGACCTCGGCGACCCCAAGGTGGACAAGCAGAGCCCCGGCTACCCGAAGGGCGACGAGAAGGAGCGCCAGGTCGACAACTCCTGCCTCAACGTGCCCGCCGAGTCCAACGGCGTCATCTCCGTCTCCGCCCTCGGCCCGTCCGGCCGCAAGGCCGTCTACAGCGACTACGGCGACGAGCAGACCGACGTGTCCGCGCCCGGCGGCGACGTGCTCGACGGGCAGGGCACCCAGGCCACCCGGTCGATCCTGGCCGCCGCGCCCGAGCACGTGCTGCGCGCCTCCGGCCGCATCGACGCCAAGGGCGAGCCCAAGGGCGCCGACGTCGTCAAGGACTGCACCGGCGGCACCTGCGCCTACTACCAGTACCTCGAAGGCACCTCGATGGCCTCGCCGCACGCCGCCGGCGTCGCCGCGATCCTCGTCAGCCGCTTCGGCAAGCCCGGCAAGGGCGGGCTCGAACTCGCCCCGGCCACGACGGAGCAGCTCCTGTACAAGACGGCCACGCAGAAGGCGTGCCCCACGCCGCGCCAGTACGTGTACAAGGTTTTCGGGCAGACCGAGACGCACGACTGCGAAGGCGGCACATCGGACAACGGATTCTACGGCCACGGGATCGTGGACGCCTGGAAGGCGGCTACCGTCGAACCATGACGTACCGCCTCCTCGCCGACGCGGCGATGCTGGTGCACTTCGTCTTTCTGCTCTACATGGCCGTGGGCGGGTTCCTCGCGTGGCGCTGGAGGCGTACGATCTGGGCGCACCTCGCCGTCGCCGCCTGGGGCCTGCTCTCGGTCGCGTTCGGCGTCGAGTGCCCCCTCACCCTCGCCGAGGACTGGGCGCGCCGTGGCGCGGGCCAGGAGGGGCTACCCGCAAGCGGCTTCATCGACCACTACATCGAAGGCGTGATCTACCCGGAGGAGTACACGAACTTGGCGCGACTTGGGGTCGCCGTTCTCGTTCTGTTCTCCTACGTCGGGTACGTTCTCCGTCGTCAGTGACTGCCAAGTGGTCTGTACCAATTAAGGTAGGACTCGTGACTCGTCGCGCGAAAATCGTCTGCACTCTAGGCCCCGCCACTTCTTCCAAGGAACGACTCCGCGAGCTGATCGCCGCGGGCATGGACGTGGCACGGTTCAACCTCAGCCATGGCAATCATGACCTGCACAGAGAGGTTTACGACCGGGTCAAGGAGGTGGCGGCCGACCTCGGCCGCGGTGTAGGCGTGCTCGCCGACCTGCAGGGCCCCAAGATCCGTGTCGGCACGTTCGAGGAAGGCCCCGTCAGGCTGGGCTTCGGTGACGTCTTCACCATCACCACCGAAGACGTGCCGGGCGACCGCGAGCAGGTCTCCACCACCTACAAGGGTCTGCCCAAGGACGTCCGTCCCGGTGACACGATCCTCGTCGACGACGGCCGCCTCGTCCTGGAGGCCACCCGCGTCGACGGAGAGCGGATCACCACCCGGGTCGTCATCGGCGGCATGATCTCCGACAACAAGGGCCTCAACCTGCCGGGCGTCAACGTCAGCGCCCCCGCGCTCACCGACAAGGACGAGGCCGACCTGCGCTGGGCGCTGCGCACCGGCTTCGACATGATCGCCCTGTCCTTCGTCCGCCGCCCGTCCGACGCCGACGTGGTGCGCAACATCATGGAGCAGGAGGCCGTCCGCCTCCCGCTGCTCGCCAAGATCGAGAAGCCGCAGGCCGTCGACCGCCTGCCCGACATCGTCGAGGCCTTCGACGGCATCATGGTCGCCCGCGGCGACCTCGGCGTCGAGCTGCCCCTGGAGCAGGTCCCGATCGTGCAGCGGCGGATCATCGAGCTGTGCCGCGAGAAGGCCCGCCCGGTCATCGTCGCCACCCAGATGCTCGACTCCATGATGAACGCCCCGCGCCCCACCCGCGCCGAGGCCTCCGACGTGGCCTACGCGGTCATGGACGGCGCCGACGCGGTCATGCTCTCCGGCGAGACCTCGGTCGGCAACTACCCGATCGAAGCCGTCTCCACGATGGACCGCATCGCCTGCGCCGCGGAGAAGTCCTCCCTGCACGCCACCCACACCCTGGAGCGCATGCCGGAGACCACCGGCGGCGCCATCGCCCGCGCCGCCGCCGAAGTGGGCGCCATCGTGGGCGCCAAGGCACTGGTGGCCTTCACCATGTCGGGCGAGACGGCGCGGCGGCTGGCCCGCTACCGCTCGCCGATCCCGCTGCTCGCCTTCACCTCCGCGCCGCACGTGCGGGGGCAGCTCTCCCTGACGTGGGGGGTGGAGACGTTCCACGTGCCGTTCGTGCACCACACCGATGACATGGTGCGGCAGGTGGAGGCGTCGCTGCTGTCCTTGGGGCGGCTGGAGAAGGGTGACAAGGTGGTCATCGTGGCCGGCTCCCCTCCCGGCACCCCGGGCTCCACCAACGCCCTGCGCGTGCACACGATCGGGTCCGCTGTCTCTCACGCGCACTGATCCTTTTCGTTACGCGCTGCCGTTTTTTTGTTACGCGCTGCCGTGGTCTGCCACCCGCCGCACTCCGGCGGGTGGCCCTCCATGTCACGGCCGCTGACCCATCACCGGCCGGCCGCCGTTACGCGAGCCCAAGTGGGCCGTCAGCGTGCTCGAACACCGGCCGCCGCCCCTTCGCCGCCCTTCGCGCGCGGCCGTGGCCCCGGCCCCCTCACCACCCCTCGCACGCGGCCGTACCTTGGGGGCTCCACCCGTCACCACCGCCAGAAACACCGATGGGGCAGCGTTCCGTACGCTGCCCCATCGCCGCATCTCGCCCGTGACGGCGGCGGCGCTCAGTCGTTGGCGTGCAGGGCCGCGTTGAGCTCGATGCCGCCGCCCTTGCGCGGCAGCGCCTCCACCGCGCCCGACTGCGAGTTGCGCCGCAGCAGGATGCCGTCGGACCCCGACAGCTCGGCCGCCTTGACGACCGCGCCGTCCGGCAGCGTGACCCGCGTGCCCGCCGTGACGTACAGGCCCGCCTCCACCACGCAGTCGTCGCCCAGCGAGATGCCCACGCCCGAGTTGGCGCCCAGCAGGCAGCGCTCGCCGATCGAGATGACCTGCTTGCCGCCGCCCGACAGCGTCCCCATGATCGAGGCGCCGCCGCCCACGTCGGAGCCGTCACCGACGACCACGCCGGCCGAGATCCGGCCCTCGACCATCGAGCTGCCGAGCGTGCCGGCGTTGAAGTTCACGAAGCCCTCGTGCATGACCGTCGTGCCGCTGGCCAGGTGCGCGCCGAGCCGCACCCGGTCGGCGTCGGCGATCCGCACCCCCGAGGGCAGCACGTAGTCCACCATCCGCGGGAACTTGTCCACCCCGTACACCGCCACCGCGCCCCTGGCCCGCAGCCGCAGCCGCGTGCGCTCGAAGTCCGGCACGGGGCACGGGCCGTGGCTCGTCCACACCACGTTGGCCAGATGGCCGAAGATGCCGTCCAGGTTGACGCCGTGCGGCTGGACCAGGCGGGACGAGAGCAGGTGGAGCCGCAGGTAGACGTCGTGCGCGTCCACGGGCGCCTCGGAGAGCTTGGCGATGCCGGTGCGCACGGCCACCACCTCCACGCCCCGCGCCGCGTCGGGGCCGGTCTGCTCGGCCAGCTCCCCGGCCTCTTCGGCGGAGAGCCGCTGGGTGCCCGAGTGAGGCGCGTCGCCCAGCTCGGGGGCGGGGAACCAGGTGTCGAGTACGGTGCCGTCGGCGGCGATGGTGGCGAGGCCGACGCCGAACGCGCCGGTCGAGGTGGGATCGATAGCAGTCACGGGCCCAAAAATACCGTTACCCAGGTCAGCCCACGGCCCCCAGCCCACCGCCCACCCCGGATCAACCACCCTCAGGACGACTGCCGGCCAAGCCCACCTGCCCACTTACGCGCCCGCTCGCTTATGCGCCCGCTCGCTTATGCGCCCGCTCGCTTATGCGCCCGCTCGCTTATGCGCCCGCCCGTTTGCGCCTGCCTGCCTCCGCGCCTGCCCGGGCGTCAACCCAGAGCACCCAAATCAGCCGAGAGCCAGTGATCCGGCCGCATCCTGAAGGTCACCAGCACCTTCAAGTCCGAGCCCTGCACATACCCGGACACCGCGTCCGGCGGCAGATACCGAGCAGAGATGCGGGTCAGATCGTCCAGCGTCGTCGGCCCCGACCGCACCACCGGCCCCTCCACCGACACATACCGATAAGTCGGGCTGTCCCGCTGCACCAGCACAGAGAACCGGCCTGCCTTCGCGATCAGCCTGGCCTTGTGCGAGTCGCCGTCCGTCAGGAACCGGATCTCGCCCCCCGGGCTGTAGTCGTACCAGACCGGCACGACCAGCGGCGCCCGGCCGTCGCCCGCCTCCACCGCCAGGCTGGCGATGTGCGACTCCGCCAGGAACGCCTCCCGCGCCCCCACGCTCAACGGCATCCCGCCCACCCCCGTAGTCATCGATCTTGATGACGGCTATTCCCGGTGGGAGCGATCCCGAAAAGTCGCCACCGCACCCGGAAACCCGGCCGCCACCTCCGCCGCCGTCCGCACGAACTCCGCCAGCGCCCGCGACCGCGCCCCTTCGGGCCAGGCGAGCACCACGGTCGTGGGCGCCGCGTCGAGCACCGGCACGCACACCAGGTCCCGCCGCACCTGGTCCCGCACCGACTCCGGCCCCACCACGACAAGCCGCCCGAGCGCGACGAGCTGCATCAACGTCGCCGGCTCGGTCACCTCCGGCTGGGGCGCGGGCTGACGTGGTCTCGGGCCGGTCGCGTTCGGTTGGGTCGCGGGCCGACGTGGTCTCGGCTCGGTCACCTCCGGCTGGGTCGCGGGCCGACGTGGTCTCGGGCCGGTCGCGTTCGGCTGTGTCGCGGGCCAGCGCGGTGTCGGGCCGGCGTCGAGGTCGGCCAGGCACACGTGCTCGCGGCCCGCCAGCGGATGGGCGGCCGTCATGACGGCCACGCTGCCCTCCACCAGCAGCGGCTCGCTGTCGAACCCCGCCAGGTCCTCGTACGGGCTGTGCAGGAACGCCACGTCGGCGGTGCCGTCGCGGACCAGCCGCGCCCGTTCCGCCACCCCGCACAGCGCCAGCTCCACCGCCACCGCGCCAGGCCGCGCACGGTAGGCGGCCAGCACGCCGGGCAGCAGCCCGCCGTCGCCTCCCGGCTTCAGCGCGACCACCAGCCGCGGCTCGGTCAGCCCGGCCCGGCGCGTGCGGGCCGTCGCCGCCGCCACCGCGTCGAGGACCTTGGCGGCCTCCCTGGCGAGCACCTCGCCGGCCGGGGTGAGCGACACCCCGCGGCTGGTCCGCTCGAACAGCAGGACACCGAGGCGCCGTTCCAGCTTCTGGATCGCCCTCGACAGCGGCGGCTGCGCCATGCCGAGCCGTGCGGCCGCCCGTCCGAAGTGCAGCTCCTCCGCGACGGCCGCGAAGTAGGCCAGCTCGCGCGTCTCCATACCCTCAGGGTATTGCCCAGGACCCATCGGGTGTTGGCTCCGTCGCCGGGCTCGGTGGTGTGCTTCGTGACATGACAGACACCACCGCCGTCGCCCTGGTGACCGGGGCGAACAAGGGCATCGGATACGCGGTCGCCGCCGGGCTCGCGGCTCGGGGCATGACCGTCCTGCTCGGCTCCCGCGACCGCGAGCGCGGCGAACAGGCCGCCGCCCGCCTCCGCGCCGAACCGGGCATGATCAACCAGACCGGCGCTCAGCCGGGCGTCGCCTACCAGGCCGGCGCCGAGCCGGACGTGCGCGTGGTCGTCCTGGACGTCACCGACCCCGCCACCATCGAGGCCGCCGCAGCCTCCCTGGACCGCCTGGACGTGCTGGTCAACAACGCAGGCATCTCCGGCCCCACCGACCTGCCCCCCAGCCGGACCCCCGCGACCACCATCCGCGACGTCTTCGAGACGAACGTCATCGGCGTGCTCATGGTCACCAACGCCATGCTCCCGCTCCTGAGAAACTCACCCGCCCCCCGCATAGTGAACGTCTCCAGCGGCGTCGGCTCCCTGCACCACCACACCGACCCCGCCCACTACATGTCGGCCCTCCCGGCCTCCGCCGCCTACCCGCCGTCCAAGGCCGCGCTGAACGCGCTGACCGTGCAGTACGCCAAGGAGCTGCGTAAGGACGGCATGCTGGTGAACGCCGCCGCCCCCGGCGCCTGTGCCACGGACTTCACCAAGGGCCTGCCGTTCCCGATCACTCGCACGGCAGCGGAGGGGGCGGCCGTGATCATTGAGCTGGCCACGCTGGGCCCGGACGGGCCTACGGGCGGGTTCTTCGACGACGGCGGCCCCGTGCCGTGGTGACCATAATTTCGGTCAACATTTTCGGTCGGAGGTCACGAAGTGCGATATCGTGCATGCGGAGAGTGTCGCACCCCGGTACGACAAAACCGCCGGGCGTGGTGCCCGGCGGTCGGGTGGTGCCCCGGGTGGGATTCGAACCCACACTGAATGGATTTTGAGGCCATCGACTCTGCCGATTGGTCTACCGGGGCGGCATTTGTCCGGTCTGTGATCTCGGAGCGTAGCGCCCCGAGCCGCACCGGCGTGGATCTAATCTACCGGACGTCTGTACTCTTCTGCTCGTGAGTACGCAGCGGCGAGTAGTGATCGCGGAAGACGAGGCCCTGATCCGCCTCGACCTCAAGGAGATGCTCCAGGAGGACGGCTACGTCGTCGTGGGCGAGGCCGGTGACGGCGAGCAGGCGATCAGGCTGGCCGCCGAGCTGAAGCCCGACCTCGTGATCCTCGACGTGAAGATGCCGGTGCTCGACGGCATCTCGGCGGCCGAGCGGATCGTGTCCGAGCGGATCGCCCCGTGCCTGATCCTGACCGCGTTCTCCCAGCGCGACCTGGTCGAGCGGGCCAGGGACGCGGGGGCCATGGCCTACCTGGTCAAGCCGTTCACGAAGGCCGACCTGGTGCCGGCGATCGAGATGGCGGTGAGCAGGCACGAGGAGATGGTGGCGCTCGCGGCCGAGGTGTCGAGCCTGTCGGAGCGGCTGGAGACCAGGAAGCTGGTCGAGCGGGCCAAGGGGCAGTTGATGACGCAGCACGGCTGGACGGAGCCGCAGGCGTTCCGATGGATCCAGAAGGCGTCGATGGACCGGCGGCTGAGCATGCGCGAGGTTGCCCAGATCGTTATCGACGACGCCGCGGAGCGATCCTGAAAAATCCCTTTATCAGGTGATTTGCTGCGGCGGGTTGTGGTGCGGTCACGAGTGAGCATCCAACCGGCTTCGGCCGCTTACCCGGAGGGCGTCCCGGCGCGTAACTGATGGGCGGACGGAAGGTCCGCTCCTCTCGATCGGAGACGCACTCCATGATCCGCATTCTTCGCGCGCCGCTCGCCGTCACCGCGGCGGCTCTGGCGCTGGCGGCGTGCTCGCCGGGCGGCACGACCGCCGGCACCGCCCCCTCGGGCTCCGCGCAGCCGCCGTCGGCGACGGCTCCGCAGGGCGACGGCACGCTGCGCGTCGGCACGGTGCTGCCGCAGACCGGGTCGCTCGCCTATCTCGGGCCACCCATGTTCGGGGGCGTCGATCTGGCGCTCAAGGAGATCAACGAGGCCGGCGGGGTGCTCGGCAAGCCGGTGCAGAAGTCCGACACGGACTCGGGCGACTCGACCACCAACATCGCCTCGCAGTCGGTGGACAAGCTGCTGGCGCAGAAGGCCGACGCCATCATCGGCGCGGCGTCCTCGTCGGTGTCCGAATCGGTCATCGACAAGATCACGCGCGCGGGCGTCGTGCAGTTCTCGCCCGCCAACACCTCCGACAAGTTCACCACGATCGAGGACAAGGGGCTGTACTTCCGTACGGCGCCGCCGGACAAGCTGCAGGGCCGCGTGCTGGGTGACCTGGTGGTCTCCGACGGCAACGACACCATCGGCATCCTGGCCATGCAGGACTCCTATGGCTCCGGCCTGGCCGACCAGGTGACCAAGACGGCCCAGGACGGCGGCGCGGAGGTCGTGGAGCGGGTGGACTACGACCCGAAGGCCGCCGACTTCTCCGCCGACGTCGCCAAGATCAAGGCCAAGAACCCCAAGGGCATCGTGCTCATCGGCTTCGAGGAGACCGCCAAGGTCGTGCAGGAGCTGGTCAAGCAGGGGCTGACCAGCGACAAGTACAAGTGGTACATGGTCGACGGCAACATGTCGAACACCAACTTCGTCAAGACGCCCAAGGGCACGATGGACGGGGTCAAGGGCACGGTGCCGGGGGCCGAGGCGCCCGAGGCGTTCCAGAAGCGGTTGCTGCAGGTCAACCCGAAGCTGACCGAGTACACCTACGCGGCGGAGTCGTACGACGCCGTGACGCTCGTGGCCCTGGCGGCGGAGGCCGCCAAGGCGGACACGGGCACGGCGATCGCGGGCAAGCTGGTGGACGTCAGCAAGGGCGGCACCAAGTGCACGGGCTTCAAGGAGTGCGCCGACCTGCTCAAGGCGGGATCGGACATCGACTACGACGGCGTCAGCGGGCCGGTGGACTTCAACGACGTGGGTGACCCGTCGGTCGCGACGATCGGGGTCTACCAGTACGGGCCGGACAACAAGTTCAACGCCGCCAAGGCGACCGAATATCGCCGGGGAGCCATCGACGGCTGACCATTCCCGCCCTGGCCCCGTTATTTAGGGCCAGGGCACCCCTCTTTTGGGATGTGTCCGTAACTCTGACGAAACAGACCATTACTCAGCGTATTTAAGACATTACGATCCAATATAAAAGTCGGGTAAGAACTCCCCCTCTTCGGGTCCGGCAGGCATGCTGAGCTCGGAAAACCCGGCGAAGGTGATCGTCTCTTCGCCGAGATTGGGGGAGTCTCTTCTATGAACCGCATTGCTCCGATGGGGCGCCTGCTGGCCGTGGCGGCCGCGGCGAGCCTGGCACTGACGGCCTGTGGCGGCGGTGGCGACACGGCCGGGGAGACCGCGGCGTCCACCGCGCCGTCCGCCGCGACGTCCACGGCGGCCTCCTCGGCGCCGGCGGCGAAGGGCGACGGCACGCTGACCCTCGGCACGGTGCTGCCGCAGACCGGTTCGCTGGCGTTCCTCGGCCCGCCCGAGTTCGCCGGTGTGGACCAGGCCGTCAAGGAGATCAACGAGGCGGGCGGCGTCCTCGGCAAGCCGGTCACCAAGGTGCACACCGACTCCGGCGACACCACCACGAACATCGCCTCGCAGTCGGTGGACAAGCTGCTCGGGCAGAAGGCCGACGCCATCATCGGCGCCGCGTCCTCGTCGGTGTCGGAGTCGATCATCGACAAGATCACCGGGGCGGGGGTCGTGCAGTTCTCGCCGGCCAACACCTCCGACAAGTTCACCACGATCGAGGACAACGGGCTCTACTTCCGTACGGCGCCGCCGGACAAGCTGCAGGGCCGCGTGCTGGGTGACCTGATCGCCGCGGACGGCAACGACACCGTCGGCATCCTGGCCATGCAGGACTCCTACGGCTCCGGCCTGGCCGACCAGATCACCAAGACGGCCGAGGCGGCCGGCGCGAGCGTCGTGGAGCGGGTCGACTACGACCCGAAGGCGGCCGAGTTCTCCGCCGACGTGGCCAAGATCAAGGCCAAGAACCCGAAGGCCGTGGTGCTGATCGGGTTCGAGGAGGGCGCCAAGGTCGTGGCCGAGCTGGTCAAGCAGGGCCTGACCGCCGACAAGGTGAAGTGGTACATGGTGGACGGCAACATGTCGAACACCAACTACCTGAAGATGCCCAAGGGCACGCTCACCGGGGTCAAGGGCACCATCCCGGGCGCCGAGGCTCCCGAGGAGTTCAGGGACAAGCTGCGCAAGCTCGACCCCAAGCTCGACGACTTCACCTACGCCGCCGAGTCGTACGACGCGGCGAACCTCATCGCGCTGGCCGCGGAGGCCGCCAAGGACGACAGCGGCGCGTCCATCGCGGGCAAGCTGGCCGAGGTGAGCGGCGGCGGCGAGAAGTGCAAGAGCTTCAAGGAGTGCGTCGACCTGCTCAAGGCCGGTAAGGACATCGACTACGACGGGATCAGCGGCCCCGTCGAGTTCGACGCCAACGGCGACCCGTCCGTGGCGACCATCGGGGTCTACCAGTACGGCGACGACAACAAGTACGCCAGCAAGGCCCTGGAGTACAGGACCGGCAAGATCGAGGGCTGACCGCCGCCCGCCCCTTCCCCTCGTGACGTGCCAGGGGGAGGGGCGGTCGCGTTCTCAGGAGGGCAGGCCGCAGGCGCGCTTGGCGTAGCCGAGGAGGCGGTCCTGGAGCGGCTTGGGCGGGGTGACGATCACCACGCGTTCCTCGCCGCCGTCCAGTGACGCCCGCACCGGGAACAGGAAGGCCTTCTTGGCCTCGGCGAAGGCGTGTCCGGAGCACGCGCCGGGGGTGAGCTGGATCGGCAGCTCCAGGCGCTGCGCCCCCGCGGCCAGCGTGCCCAGCGGCCTGCTGTCGGGGGTGACGATGTAGTGGGTGGTGCCGCCGACGTCGTTGACGGTCACCGCGCCCTGGCCGCGCCGCGTGAGCACCAGGCTGCCGCGCATCGCCGGCTCCGACTTGGGCCCCGTCTCCGTCCACGTGGGGCCGAACGCGATGTCCGCGGCCTGCTTGACGAGGAACGCCGAGCACTCGTCCCGCAGCAGCCTGGTCAGCAGCGGATCCGGGTGCGGCACCTGGAACACCACCTTGCGGGGCTGCTCCGAGCCGGTGCTCACGTGGGCCACGACGGTCGCGGGCCGCACCTCGGGCAGGCCCTGGGGGAGGCAGTTGGCGGCGCCGTACGGGACGGGCAGGTCCGTGCGTTCGGTCTTCCTGATGACGGCGTCGGTCCGCCGCGCCGGAAGCGTCGCGAAGGACGGCGTGACGAGCTGGACATCAGCAAAATAAACAGGTGTTTCACTAGTATTTCGGACAGCCACTTGAAGCGCGTGCACCGCTTCGTCCGAACGATATTGGGCCAGCGAAACGGACACACCGGGCGGCGGCCCCACCGGCGGGGGAGCGGGCGGTGGAGGGGAACCGCAGCCTGCGGCGAACGCGACCGCGAGCAGGAGAGGCGTTTTGCGCTTCACCCGTCGCACATTAAGCGTCCCCGCGCAGCTCTCGTAAGTTGAGGAGTGATTACGACTCCGCATCCAAGTGCCGACAGTTCTCCAGCGGATCTGGTTCGAGTGTGCAGCGATTTTGTACGTTTCCTGCATTCGATCGGGAACGCTCGGCGGTGCTGAGGATCCCGGCCTGGAATCGGAGGAGACACTTCATGATCCGCATTGCTCCCGTGGGACGGGCGCTGGCTGTCGTGGCTGCCACCAGCCTCGCCCTGACAGCCTGCGGTGGTGGCGGCGGTGACACCGCCACACAGGCTTCCCAGAGTGCCGCGCCGGCCTCGTCCGCCCCCGCGGCGAAGGGTGACGGCACCCTGACGCTCGGCACGCTGCTGCCCCAGACCGGTTCGCTGGCGTTCCTCGGCCCGCCCGAGTTCGCGGGCGTCGACCTCGCGCTCAAGGAGATCAACGAGGCCGGCGGCGTCCTCGGCAAGCCGGTGCAGAAGTTCGACACCGACTCGGGCGACACCACCACCAACATCGCCTCGCAGTCGGTGGACAAGCTGCTCGCGCAGAAGGCCGACGCCATCATCGGCGCGGCGTCCTCGTCGGTGTCGGAGTCGGTGATCGACAAGATCACGGGCGCCGGTGTGGTGCACTTCTCCCCGGCCAACACCTCCGACAAGTTCACCACGATCGAGGACAAGGGCCTCTACTTCCGTACGTCCCCTCCGGACAAGCTGCAGGGCCGCGTGCTGGGTGACCTGATCGTCGCCGACGGCAACGACACCGTCGGCATCATGGCCATGCAGGACTCCTACGGCACCGGCCTGGCCGACCAGGTCCAGAAGACGGTGACCGAGGGCGGCGCCGAGGTCGTCGAGCGCGTCGACTACGACCCCAAGGCCGCCGACTTCTCCGCCGACGTCGCCAAGCTGAAGGCCAAGAACCCCAAGGGCATCGTGCTGATCGGCTTCGAGGAGACCGCCAAGGTCGTCCAGGAGCTGGTCAAGCAGGGCCTGCCGGCCGACAAGCACAAGTGGTACATGGTGGACGGCAACACGTCGAACACCAACTACGTCAAGATGCCCAAGGGCACGCTGAACGGCGTCAAGGGCACCATCCCCGGCGCGGCGGCTCCGGAGGAGTTCCAGAAGAAGCTCACCGGGGTCGACCCCGACCTGGAGGACTTCAGCTACGCCCCCGAGTCCTACGACGCGGCGAACCTGATCGCGCTGGCGGCCGAGGCGGCCAAGAGCGACGCGGGCGTGGACATCGCGGCCAAGCTGGCGGAGGTCAGCAAGGGCGGCACGAAGTGCAAGAGCTTCAAGGAGTGCGTCGACCTGCTGAAGGCCGGCACGGACATCGACTACGACGGCGTCAGCGGTCCGGTCGAGTTCAACGAGGCCGGTGACCCGGCCGTCGCCACCATCGGCATCTACCAGTACGGCGACGACAACAAGTACGCCACCAAGGCGCTGGAGTACCGCACCGGCAACATCGCCGGCTGACGACCTCTCCGCGACATCAACAGACAGGGCCCGGTCACACCGACCGGGCCCTGTGCCTTGCACCGGGTACCGCTACTCGCATCCGGCCTCGATCCGATCCGCCGCGGCCCTGTACTGCCTCAGCAGCGCCACCTGCCGTTCCTTCGGCACGCCGTTACGGGACAGCCCCGCGGTCGTCTCCTTGACCGTCCTCACGTCCTCCTGCAGTGACCCTGGCAGCCCGGGGCCGAACTGCAGGGTGATGCCGTGCACCTCCGCCAGGCGGCCGATGAGGGCGTCCTCGAAGTTCTGCCGGTCCTCCTGGCCCTTGGGCTCCAGCATGAGGCCCGCGTAGCCGATGGCGGAGACCACGCGGTCGCAGGGGCTGTCGGTGGGGTCGCCGCCGGTGCTGAACTTCTGCGAGGAGGAGGCGCCCTCCTGGCAGCCGACGAGCAGCGCGGGCAGGATGAGCGCGATTGTCGCTGAACGTTTCACATCGCTCATTTAAAAACGGAGAAGGGGCCCCAGGGGAGCCCCTTCTCCGTTTTTCCGGTACTTACGCCTTGGCCAGCGTCCCGAGGTACAGCTCGATGACCTTGGGGTCGTTGGCGAGCTGCTTGCCGGTGCCGGTGTAGGCGTTGCGGCCCTGGTCGAGCACGTAGCCGCGGTGGCAGATCTGCAGGCAGCGCCGCGCGTTCTGCTCCACCATGATCACGGTCACGCCGGCCTTGTTGATCTGCTGGGCCTGGATGAAGACCAGGTCCTGCAGCTTGGGCGACAGGCCCGCCGAGGGCTCGTCGAGCAGCAGCACGGAGGGCTCGGTCATCAGGGCCCTGGCCATCGCCACCATCTGCCGCTCACCGCCCGACAGGGAGCCGGCGCGCTGCTTGCGCCGCTCCTTGAGCGCGGGGAACAGCTCGGCCACGAACTCGAAGCGCTCCTTGAACTTCCCCGGCACCTGGAAGGCGCCCATCTCGAGGTTCTCCTCGATGGTGAGGCTGGGGAAGACGTTGTTGGTCTGCGGCACGTAGCCGACGCCGCGGGAGACCAGCGAGTGCGCCTTCATGTTCGTGATGTTCTCACCCTTGAGCACGACCGTGCCGCTGCGGATGTTGACCAGGCCGAACATGGCCTTGAGCAGGGTCGACTTACCGGCGCCGTTGGGGCCGATGATGCCGATCAGCTCGCCGTCCTTCACGTACAGGTCGGAGCCGTTGAGGATGTTGACGCCCGGGAGGTAGCCCGCGATCAGCTCGTCGCAGCGCAGCACCGCGTCCTCGGCGCCCGCCAGGTGGGCGGTGCGGTCGGTGACGGCGGCCTTTGACTGGACGGACTGGACGGGCGCTTCATCGGCGCTCACTTCTGCCTCTCCTCTGCGGTCTCGGGTTCGGGGGCGGTGACGCCGGCGCTGTCGCCGGTGTCGTGGATCTCCGCCTCCAGGGCCGCCTCGGCCTCGTGGAGCTGAGCCTCCAGCTCGTCCTCCGACAGCGGCGCGTCGTGGTGGGCGCCCAGGTAGGCGTCGATCACGCGCTCGTCGGACATGATCGTCGAGGGCGGCCCCTCGGCGATCACGGCGCCCTGGGCCATGACGATCACCCAGTCGCTGATGTCGCGGACCATGTCCATGTCGTGCTCCACGAACAGCACGGTCATGCCCTGCTCGCGCAGGTCCTTCACGTGGCCGAGCAGCGACTGCGTCAGGGCCGGGTTCACGCCGGCCATCGGCTCGTCGAGCATGACCAGCTCGGGGTTGACCATGAGCGCGCGGGCCATCTCCAGCAGCTTGCGCTGGCCGCCCGAGAGCGAGCCGGCGAAGTCGTCGCGCTTGGCGTCGAGCTTGAAGCGCACCAGCAGGTCCTCGGCCCGCTCGGTGATCTCCTGCTCCTGCCCGCGCCAGATGCCGGGGAACAGGGCCCGCCAGAAGTTCTCGCCCTTCTGCTGCTGGGCGCCCAGGCGCATGTTCTCCATCACCGTCAGCCGCGACAGCGCCTTGGTGAGCTGGAACGTGCGCACCATGCCGGCCCGCGCCACCTTGTGCGCGGGCACGCCGTTCATGGTCCGCCCGTTGAACGTCCACGCGCCGGAGTCGGCCGTGTCGAAGCCGGTGAGCTGGTTGAAGAAGGTGGTCTTGCCCGCCCCGTTGGGGCCGATCAGCGCCGTGATCGAGCCGCGCTGCACCTCGACGTGGTTCACCTCGACGGCGGTCAGGCCGCCGAAGCGGCGCACCACGTTGTCCGCCACGAGGATCGGGTCGGGCTTGGGCACGCCGGGGTCGCGGGCCAGGTCCTTGAAGGCGGCCAGGGCGGCCGCCTTGCGCTCGTTGGCCCCGGGGGCCTGGCCGCCGGTCACAGTCGTCTTAGCGTCGCGCATCGATCGCTATCTCCCTCTTGTCCCCCAAAATGCCCTGCGGCCGATAGATGAGCAACAGGATCAGACCGAGGCCGACCAGGATCCAGCGCATGGCGCCCACCTGGTTGGTGTCCAGGAACGTGATGTACCCGGCGGCGACCGCCTCGGTCATCACGTTGTAGAACAGGACCAGCAGCACCCAGAAGATCATCGAGCCGAGCACGGGGCCGAGCACGCGCGCGGCGCCGCCCAGGATGAGCATCGTGTACATGTAGAACGTGGTCTCGGTGCCGAACACGTCAGGTTGCACCGAGGCGTAGCCGAGCCCGTAGATGAAGCCGCCGAAGCAGCCGATGACGCCGCCCAGGACGAGCGCCTGCATCTTGTACGAGAACACGCTCTTGCCGAGGCTGCGCACCGCGTCCTCGTCCTCGCGGATGGCCTTGAGCACGCGGCCCCAGGGGCTCTTCATCAGCAGGTAGACGATGAAGCTGAAGACGGCGATCAGCACCCAGCCCACGGTCAGCACCCACATCGTGCGGTGGCCGAACAGCAGCGGGACGGGCCCGAGGTTGAAACCGTACTCCCCATCGGGGTACGGGTTGAGCGCGTAGAAGCCGTCGGAGAAGCCGCGCTGGCCGTCGGAGCCGCCGAAGACGCTCTTGAACTGCACGGAGCGGAAGATGAGGCGGACGATCTCGGCCGCCGCGATGGTGACGATGGCCAGGTAGTCGGCGCGCAGCTTCAGCGTCGGTATGCCGAGCAGGATCGCCAGAATCACGGCGGCGATCAGGCCGACGAAGATGCCGACCCAGAACGGCAGGCCCATGACGGTGACCGTGACGGCCAGCCCGTAGCCGGCCACGCCCATGAACGCGGCCTGGCCGAAGTTGAGCAGGCCGGTGTAGCCGAAGTGCACGTTCAGGCCGATGGCGCCGATGGCGTACAGCACCGTCTCGACGCCGATGGCGGCCTTGATGGTGGTACTGAAGATCGTGATCCAGTCCATTCTGATCCTCCCCCGATCAGCCGATCCGCTCGCGGCGGCCGAGAATGCCCTGCGGCCGGACGAGGAGCACGATGATGAGCACCGCCAGCGCGCCGACGCTCTTGAGCTCCGGCGGCACCCACAGGGTCGAGACCTGGATGAACAGGCCGACCACGAGGGAGCCCACCAGGGCGCCGAACGCGGTGCCGAGCCCGCCGAGCGTGACGCCGGCGAAGATGAGCAGCAGGATGTCCTGGCCCATCGTGAACTTCAGGTTCTGCGACAGGCCGAGCATGATGCCGGCCAGCGCCGCGATGGCGCCGCCCACGGTCCAGATGATCCTGATGACCCGGTCGACGTTGATGCCGGACGAGGCCGCCAGCGCGGGGTTGTCGGCCACGGCGCGGGCCGCCTTGCCGGTGCGGGTGCGCAGCAGCGCGATGCCGACGATGATCAGGACCGCCAGCTCGATGCCCATGGCGACGAAGTTCTTGGGCGCGGCCGAGATCGGGCCGATCTGCACGCCGGGCTGGGCGGTGTACTGCGCGAACGCCTCGGTCTGGCCGCCGAAGAAGATCAGGTACACGTACCGGAGGAAGAGCGCCACACCGATCGAGATGATCATCATGGCGATCGTGCCGGTGCCGCGTTTGCGCAGTTGCCCCCAGAACAAGCGGTCCTGGAGGTAGCCGAGCATTCCGGCGACGATGACGGCGATCACGGCCGCCGGGATGAGATGCAGCCCGAACCCGATGTTGAACGCGTAGGCGAGGATCGCGCCGAGCGTGACCAGCTCGCCGTGGGCGAAGTTGGTCAGGCCGGTGGTGCCGTAGATGAGCGACAGGCCGAGCGCGGCGAGCGCGATGATCAGGCCGAGGTTCAGGCCCTCGAACGTGAGCTGCGCCGCCTGCGCCCAGAACGAGCTGGTGCCGCCGCCGTCCTGCTGCTGGTTCGCGGCCCCC
This sequence comes from Nonomuraea sp. PA05, assembly GCF_008086045.1. GTDB lineage: Bacteria > Actinomycetota > Actinomycetes > Streptosporangiales > Streptosporangiaceae > Nonomuraea > Nonomuraea monospora. The sequence continues at coordinate 26,682 of NZ_VSEY01000045.1, forward strand.
TTGGGCTGCAGGGCGTACAGGACCGTGGAGCAGTTGCCCTCGTAGACGGTGGGCGTGCGCACATTGTTGCCGCCGCGCACCTCCGCGTTCTGCGGAAGGCTGCTGGCATCCAGCGTGACCTTGTACTTACCCGGTTCGTCGACCTGGACGTCCCACGTGCCTTCCGCGTTTGTCGTGACCGTCTCGACGGGTTGTCCGCCCTCTGTGGTCACAGCGATTTTGGCGCCGTTCACTGGCTGGCCTTGGAGTTTGAGTGTTCCCCTCAATCCCTGGCAGTCGGCGGGACCCGCGTGGGCGGGCCCGGCCAGCAGGAAGATGAGTCCACCCAGGAAGGCCGTGAACGCGATCACGGCTCTGCGCAATGGTGCTCCCTCAAAAGTAGGTCAAGGCGGGGTTGTGCCCCTCCATCTCGACACGCGCGCATCGCAGGCACAACTGGGATGCAATGGCGGGAGCTTATTCCGGCCACGCCCGGTTCAGTATCGTTCGTCACCAATTAGTGACAACTGCGTGTCACTGATGTGAGGAATCAACAAGCCTGGTCAGGGGCTAAATGAGGGGAGACGCCTGGCGCTTCGAGGAAACGAGTCGGTAACGATGAGGGTGAAACGTGGACGAGCCCGCGGGGCGACCTTTGGGGCCATGTAAGGACCCCTGGGCGATCGCGAGAGCACCCTCGCAGTCGTTCGGGGCCGAACACGTTTTCTACTGGGCCTCCCCGCGGGCTCTGTTGCGACCACGGTAGCGACCCCCGGGGGCCATGCGCAAAGGGTCGGCCAAAGTGACGGACGTGACCGAAGGGCGTTCAGCGGTCGCGCAGCATGCAGGTGAGCCGCGCCGTGCAGACGCGGCGGTCCTGCTCGTCGGTGATCACGATGTCGTACGTCGCCAGAGTGCGGCCGCCGTGCAACCGGGTCGCGACCCCTGTGACGTACCCAGAGGTGGCCGAGCGATGGTGCGTGGCGTTCAGCTCGATGCCCACGGCGATGCGGTCGGGCCCCGCGTGCACGGCGGCTCCCACGGAGCCCAGCGTCTCGGCGAGCACCGCCGACGCCCCGCCGTGCAGCAGCCCGTACGGCTGCGTGTTCCCCTCGACCGGCATCCGGCCCACCACCCGCTCTGGCGTGGCCTCCAGGAACTCGATGCCCATCCTGTCGGCGAGCGTGCCCTGGTGCAGGTCGCCGAAGATCGAGACGTCTATGGGGTCGGTCTGCGTCAAGGTGACGCCTCCACTCTTCCGAGCTCGGGTTTTCTGTCGGAGACGCAGACTAGGCTGCGTACGTGCCGAAGAGTGAAGTGACCCCCAGCCGCCCGTGCCTGCTGCTGCTTGACGGGCATTCCCTGGCCTATCGCGCGTTCTACGCGCTCAAGGACGCCAACCTGATGACCACCGACGGTCAGCACACCGAGGCGGTCTACGGGTTCACCTCGATGCTGACCAACATCCTGCGTGATGAGCAGCCCACGCACGTCGCGGTGGCCTTCGACCGCTCCGAGCCGACGTTCCGGCACGAGGAGTACGCGGAGTACAAGGCCAACAGGAGCGAGACCCCGGAAGACTTCCGCGGTCAGATGCAGCTCATCTTCGAGCTGCTCGACACGATGCGCATCCCGCGGCTGTCCAAGGCGGGCTTCGAGGCCGACGACCTCATCGCCACCCTGGCCACCCGCGCCGCCGCCGACGACATGAGCGTCCTGATCGTCACCGGCGACCGCGACGCGCTGCAACTGGTCAACGAGCACGTCACCGTCCTGATGACGCGGCGCGGCATCAGCGACATGACCAGGTTCACCCCCGAGGCGGTCGAGGAGAAGTACGGCCTGACCCCCGCCCAGTACCCGGACTTCGCCGCGCTGCGCGGCGACCCCAGCGACAACCTGCTGAGCATCCCCAGCGTGGGGGAGAAGACCGCCGCCAAGTGGGTGCGCGAGTTCGGCTCGCTGACCGCGCTGGTCGACCGGGTCGACGAGGTCAAGGGCAAGGTCGGCGACAAGCTGCGCGAGCACGTCGCCCAGGTGCTGATGAACCGCCGGCTCACCGAGCTGCTGCGCGACGTCCCCCTGGAGGTCGAGATCGGCGACCTCCAGCAGGGCACCTGGGAGCGCGAGGAGATCAACAAGCTGTTCGACACCCTGCAGATCCGCGGCGAGCTGCGCGAGCGGGTGTTCAAGGTGCTCGGCACCGGCGAGCAGGAGCCCGAGCAGGGCTTCGAGGTCGAGACCGTGCTGCTCGGCCCCGACCGGGTGGCCGGCTGGCTGTCGGCGCTGCCCGAGGGCCGCGCGGGGCTGGCCTTCAAGGGCGCCTACGGCAGCGGCACCGGCCGCATCGACGCCATCGCCGTGGCCTCGCCCGACGGCACCGCCGCGCACATCGACCCCGTCAAGCTCACCGAGAGCGACGAGGCGGCGCTGCGGGCCTGGCTGGGCGACGACACCAAGCCCAAGGCCGTGCACGACGCCAAGGGGCCCATCCTGGCCCTCTGGGCGCAGGGCATGGAGCTGCGCGGCCTGAGCTGCGACACCGCGCTGGCCGCCTACCTCGCCATGCCGGGGCAGCGCACGTTCGCCCTGGAGGACCTGGCCAGGCGCTACCTGCACCGCGACCTGCGGGCCGAGGAGGAGCCGAGCGGGCAGGCCGCGCTGTTCGGCGACGACGAGGACGCGCCCGCCAAGGACCTCGCGCTGCGCGCCCACGCCGTGCGCGAGCTGGCCGAGGCCCTGGAGGCGTTCCTGGCCGGGCGCGGCGGCACCCAGCTCCTGGCCGACGTGGAGCTGCCGCTGCTGTCGGTGCTGGCCGAGATGGAGCGCGCCGGCATCGCCGTCGACAGCGAGTACTTCGCCGGTCTGGAGGCGGAGTTCGGCGCCGCGGTCAAGCACGCCGTCGAGGAGGCCCACCGCGCGGTCGGCGAGCAGTTCAACCTGGGCTCGCCCAAGCAGCTCCAGGAGATCCTGTTCACCAAGCTCAGCCTGCCCAAGACCAAGAAGATCAAGACCGGCTACAGCACCGACGCCGACCAGCTCGCCTGGCTCGCCACCCAGACCGAGCACGAGCTGCCCACGATCATGCTGCGACACCGCGACCAGCAGAAGCTGCGCACCACGGTGGAGGGCCTGATCAAGGAGATCTCCGACGACGGGCGCATCCACACCACGTTCAACCAGATCATCGCCGCCACCGGCCGGCTGTCGTCGGAGAAGCCCAACCTGCAGAACATCCCGATCCGCACCGCCGAGGGCCGCCGCATCCGGCAGGGCTTCACGGTCGGCGAGGGCTACGAGACGCTGCTGACCGCCGACTACAGCCAGATCGAGCTGCGCATCATGGCGCACCTGTCGGGCGACGAGTCGCTGATCGAGGCGTTCGAGTCGGGGCACGACTTCCACCAGGCCACCGCGGCCAGGGTCTTCGACCTGCCGCCCGAGCAGATCGACGGCGAGCTGCGGGCCCGCATCAAGGCGATGAACTACGGCCTGGCCTACGGCCTGTCCGACTTCGGGCTCTCCACTCAGCTCAACATCGCGGTCTCGGAGGCGCGGGCGCTGAAGGAGGAGTACTTCCAGGAGTTCGGCGGCGTGCGCGACTTCCTCAACGCCATCGTCTCCCAGGCCCGCACCGACGGCTACACCGAGACGATCATGGGCCGCCGCCGCTACCTGCCCGACCTCACCAGCGACAACCGCCAGCGCCGCGAGATGGCCGAGCGGATGGCGCTCAACGCCCCCATCCAGGGCTCGGCCGCCGACATCATCAAGGTCGCCATGCTCCACACCCACCAGGCGCTGCGCGAGGAGGGGCTGGGCTCGCGGATGCTGCTGCAGGTCCACGACGAGCTGGTGTTCGAGGTGGCGCCGGGCGAGCTGGAGCAGCTCAAGCAGCTCGTGTGCGACCAGATGAACGCCGCCTACCACCTGCGGGTGCCGCTGGAGGTCTCCGTGGGCGTGGGCCGCACCTGGGAGGACGCGGGCCACTGAGCCGTCCCCGGGGGCCTGAAGAGCCGCTTGTGTCATGGATTCTCCATTAGCCTGGAAAGCCGGCTTCACCGAGCGGCTCGGGGGTTTCGTGCGGGCACCAGGGGCACTACCGCGCATCATCGGCGTCACGAACGTCGTGGTGATCACGGTGGCCGTCGTCGGCCTGAGCCTCTTACCGGGCGAGCCGCCGCCGCAGGCCGGGCCCAAGGGCGTCGCCAAGGTCCAGGGGAGCACCGCGCAGCCCGGCTCCCCGGGCCCGTCCGGCGCCCCGGAGCCGTCCACCAGCCCGGTGGGGCAGCCGCCGGGGGTGGTGGCCACGCCCGACTTCGCCAGGCAGGTGCGGGCCAACGAGGCGGGGCTGGTGCCGGTCCTGATGTACCACCGCATCCTGGCCGAACGGCACGCCTCGCTCGACCGCACGCCCGACCAGCTCAGGAAGGAGCTGGAGAAGCTCGCGGAGCGGGGCTACGTGCCGATCACCGCCAGGGAGTTCGCCGCCGGAGACATCCGGGTGCCGGCCGGGAAGTACCCCGTCGTGCTCACCTTCGACGACGGGCACCCCAGCCACTTCGGGCTCGACGCGAACGGCGCCCCGCTGCCCGGCACCGCCGTGGCCGTGATCCAGGAGGTGGCGAGCCGGCACCCCGGCTTCCGGCCCACGGCCACGTTCTGGATCAACAGGGAGCCGTTCGGGCTGCGTGACAGGGCCGCGCAGGAGGCCGCCGTGCGGTGGCTGGTCGATCACGGCTACGAGGTCGCCAACCACACCTGGGGCCATCCGAACCTGAGGATGCTCAAGCGCAAGAAGGTCAGCGAGCAGATCGTGCGAATCGAACGCCTGCTCAAGAAGCTCGGCGCGCCGCCGTCGCAGACCATGGCTTTGCCGTACGGGTCGATGCCCAGGAACAAGGGGGCCGCGCGGAGCGGATCATGGGACGGCACGCGGTATGATTTCGCGGGCGTGTTCCTCGCCGGGGCCGAGCCGTCGCTTTCGCCCTACGCGAAAAAGTTCGACCGCGGGGCGATCCAGCGCATCCAGAGCAACGGCAAGAAGGGCGAGTGCCGCAAATGGTGCTCGGAATACTGGCTCGGCTGGCTGGACAAGCACCCTGGTGAGCGCTATGTCAGCGATGGCGACCCGGAGCGGATCTCCCTGCCGGAGAGACTCCGAGGTAATATCGTGGCCAAGCGAGGGCTTGAGGTCATCGCCTACTGATGTCTCCCCGGATTGACCCAGTGGCGAAGGTCTCATATGCTGATCGCTGCGCTGTGGGCTCGCGCGCGCCTCAGACGGAGCGGGCTCGCGCTCGGTCACGTCGATGTCGTAATTCCTCGGCTTGATGCGGAAGAGGGCCTGCCGCGCATCCGCCACATCGACATCCTGTCCGCGTTCGGAGCAATTCCACACATGACGTCCAGCACTGAGGCCACCTCGAGCACCCCGCAGGTAGCGGTCAACGACATCGGGTCCGAGGAAGCCTTCCTCGCGGCGATCGACGAGACCATCAAGTACTTCAACGACGGCGACATCGTCGAGGGCACCGTCGTCAAGGTCGATCGAGACGAGGTTCTTCTCGATATCGGCTACAAGACCGAGGGTGTCATCCCCTCGCGTGAGCTTTCGATCAAGCACGATGTCGACCCAGCTGACGTCGTGGAGGTCGGGGAGCACGTCGAAGCCCTGGTTCTCCAGAAGGAGGACAAGGAAGGGCGCCTGATCCTGTCCAAGAAGCGGGCTCAGTACGAGCGCGCCTGGGGCACGATCGAGAAGATCAAGGACGAGGACGGCATCGTCACCGGCACCGTCATCGAGGTCGTCAAGGGTGGTCTCATCCTCGACATCGGCCTCCGTGGCTTCCTCCCGGCGTCCCTGGTCGAGATGCGCCGTGTCCGCGATCTGCAGCCGTACGTCGGCCGTGAGCTCGAGGCGAAGATCATCGAGCTCGACAAGAACCGCAACAACGTGGTTCTGTCGCGCCGCGCCTGGCTCGAGCAGACGCAGTCCGAGGTTCGCCAGACGTTCCTCAACACCCTCCAGAAGGGTCAGGTCCGCAAGGGCGTCGTCTCCTCGATCGTCAACTTCGGTGCGTTCGTGGACCTCGGCGGCGTCGACGGTTTGGTCCACGTGTCCGAGCTGTCCTGGAAGCACATCGACCACCCGTCCGAGGTGGTCGAGGTCGGCCAGGAGGTCACGGTCGAGGTCCTCGACGTCGACATGGAGCGCGAGCGCGTCTCCCTGTCGCTCAAGGCCACCCAGGAAGACCCGTGGCAGCAGTTCGCCCGCACCCACCAGATCGGCCAGGTCGTGCCGGGCCGCGTCACCAAGCTGGTGCCGTTCGGCGCGTTCGTCCGGGTCGAGGAGGGCATCGAGGGCCTGGTCCACATCTCCGAGCTGGCCGAGCGCCACGTGGAGATCCCGGAGCAGGTCGTCCAGGTCGGCGACGAGATCTTCGTGAAGATCATCGACATCGACCTCGACCGTCGCCGCATCAGCCTCTCGCTGAAGCAGGCCAACGAGGGTGTCGGCACCGAGGTCGAGTTCGACCCGACCCTCTACGGCATGGCGGCCACGTACGACGACCAGGGCAACTACATCTACCCCGAGGGCTTCGACTCGGAGACCGGTGAGTGGCTCGAGGGCTTCGACAAGCAGCGTGAGGAGTGGGAGCGGCAGTACGCCGAGGCCCAGACCCGCTTCGAGGCGCACAGGAAGCAGATCGAGGAGGCCCGCAAGGCCGAGGCGGAGGCCGGCGAGGCCGCTCCCTCGTCCTACCAGGGCGAGACCCCGGCTCAGTCGGGTAGCTCTTCCTCGTCGGCTCCGGCCAGTGGCGCGCTCGCCTCTGACGAGGCGCTCGCGGCTCTGCGCGAGAAGCTCGCGGGCGGCCAGAGCTGAAGTCCTCCTCGCTTTCGCTGAGGACTTCGGCCGCCTGAGGCACAGGTAGTCCGGAAGGCCCCGCACGGTTCGCCGTGCGGGGCCTTCCGTGTTTGCGGTGGTGCCGCGCGGTTGGCCGCGTGAGGCCTTCCGCGTTTGCGGTGGGTTCGAATGCGGAACGATCCTTGCCGCGTTGAGGTCTACCTTCGGGGTCATGGACGACATCAAGCCCTTCCAGATCGACATCCCGCAGGCCGACCTCGACGACCTCCGAGCCCGGCTGCGGCGCACCAGGTGGGCGGCACAACTGCCCGGCGGCTGGACCAGGGGCGTGCCGGTCCGGTACGTGCGTGAACTCGCCGAACACTGGGCCGGCGACTTCGACTGGCGCGCCCAGGAGGCCAGGCTCAACGCCTTCCCGCAGTACACCACCGTGATCGACGGCCAGCCCATCCACTTCCTGCACGTGCGCTCGCCCGAGCCGGACGCCCTGCCGCTGATCATGACGCACAGCTGGCCCAGCTCCGTGGCCGAGTACCTGGAGATGATCGGGCCGCTCACCGACCCGCGCGGCCACGGGCTCGACCCCGGCCTCGCCTTCCACGTCGTGGCGCCGTCGCTGCCCGGGTTCGCGTTCTCGCCGTTCCCCGAGCCCGCCGACGAGCGGCCGTGGAGCGTCGAGCGGGTGGCGCGCACCTGGGCCGAGCTGATGCGCCGGCTCGGGTACGAGCGTTACGGCGCGCACGGCAACGACGCAGGCGCGCTCGTCACGCCGCAACTGGCCGCGCTGGACAGCTCGCACGTGGTGGGCTCGCTCATCACCGCCGGGCTCGGCATCCCCACGGGGCAGCCCGGCGAGCTCGACGGGCTGGGGGAGAAGGAGCTCGCCGAGCTGGAGGAGATGTCCGCGTGGATGACCGGGGGCAGCGGGTACGGCCCCTACCTGGCGGCCAGGCCCCAGACGCTCGCCCACGGGTTCGCCGACTCGCCGGTGGCGCAGCTCGCGTACCTGGTGGAGAGGTTCAAGGAGTTCGACGGGTGGGGGTCGGGGGAGGAGCCCATCGGGCGGGACCTGGTGCTCACCAACGCCAGCCTGTACTGGTTCACGGCGACCGGCGGCTCCTCCTCCTGGACGTACTACGAGGGGGCGGCCGGGCTGCCGATCTCCCAGCGGGCCGTGCCCACCGGGGTGACGCACGGAGGGCCCGAGGTGATGCGGCGGGTCGCCGAGCGGGGGAACGATCTCGTGTACTGGGGGCGGGCGCAGAGTCCGAGTCACATGGTGGGGATGGCGGCGCCCGACACGCTGGTGACCGGCATACGCGAATTTTTCGGGATGCTTGGCTGTGGGGGCAAAGATTTTACCCAAGGGGCTTTGCCAAGGCTCTGACCTGCTGGGTTGGGCGCTGGGAGACTGAGCGGCGGCTGGTGGTCGCGACTCTCTTCAGGGGTGACGCAGTGGGCATGGTTCAGCGGGTGATCCAGGCGGCGGCCGTGCTGGCGGCGGCGCTCGCCGCCTCCGTCCCGGCCACCCCGGCGGGGCTCGCCGCTCCCAAAGTGGACGTCCCAGGTGAGCTCGACGCTCCAAGGACGGGCGTCTTGGGCGGGCTGGCCGCTCCGGAGGCGGGCGTCCCGGGCGGGCTGGCCGCTCCGGAGGCGGGCGTCCTCGGTGGGCCGGCCGCTCCGAGAGCGGGCGTCCCGGGTGGGCCGGCCGGTTCGGTTCCGGTCGTCCCGGTGTGGCGGGGGTGCGGGCACGGGCTGGAGTGCGCGAAGTTGTCCGTGCCCGTCGACTGGGCCAGGCCGCGCGGGCGGCGTACCGAGATCGACCTGGCCAGGATGCCCGCGCGGGACCCGTACGGCAGCCTCGGCCCCCTCGTCGTCAGCACCGGCTCCGGCCCCGTGATCCAGGGCGTGCGCGCACGGCCCGACGCCGTGAGCGAGCTGGCGCGCTGGTTCGACGTGGTGTTCGTCGAGACGCGCGGCATCGGCGATCACGGAAGCGCCGCCACCGTACGCTGCTCGGTGCCCCAGCCCGACCCCCGCCGCCTCCAGCTCACCCCTGGAGCGGCCACATGGCGCGCCTACGCCCGCGACAACGCCGCCTACGACCGGAGCTGCCGGATCGCCGCCGGGCCCGCCTACGCGGGCCTGACGTCCTGGCAGGTGGCCCACGACCTCGACGCCGTGCGCGCCGCCCTCGGGCAGCCGCGGCTGCGGTACTTCGGCAACGCCTACGGGTCCGTGTACGGGCAGGCGTACCTGGAGCTGTACCCACGGCGGGTGGAGCGGATGTACCTGGAAGGCGTGCCCGACCACGGCCAGACCAGCGTCGGGCGGCGGCTCATCGCGCACGCCAGGGCGGCCGAGCGGCAGCTCGCCGCCTTCCGGGCCTGGTGCGCGGGGCGGATGGGCTGCCCGCTCGGGGGTGACGACGCCGTGAAGGTGCTCGACGGGCTGCTCGAACGGGCGCCCCTGGCCGCCGGTCCCGGCCGCAGGGTGGACGGGCGGGAGGTCGTGGTGGCCGTGCTCGCCGGGCTCGTCCCGCAGCGCTGGCCCGAGCTGGCCGGGGCTCTCGCGGCGGCCGAGGCGGGCGACGCGAGCGGGCTGGCGGCCATGGCGGCGCCGGGGCAGCCTGTGGCGCCGGCGATGGTGACGCGGGCTTTGCACTGTCATGACTTCATGCCTGTCGTGCCCGGGTATCGGCGGTTCCTGGCGATGGAGTCGCGGTTGCGGACGATCGCGCCCCGGGTGGGGTGGTTGACGGGACGGCATGAGGTGGGGCGCTGTCTGGGCATCGGCGGGCGTCCTGGCTGGCCGCCCCGGACGGGGGCACTCGGCGTTGACGGCCTCGTCACGGCGGGGCGTGGCGGCGACGGTCCTTCCGCTGCGGCTCGACGCTGCGAAGGTGCTCCTGCTGCGGCGCGCGGCGGTGCGGCCTCGCCCGGGGCGGCGCGTGGAGGGGCCGACGCCGGTTGTCGTTCCGCCTCGCGGGCAGGGAAGGGTCCCGCGGTGCTGGTCGGGATCGGGCGGCTGGACACGGAGAGCCCCGCCTCCGGGGCCGCGCGGGTGGCCGGGCGGATCCCCGGCGCGGCGGTGCTCTGGCACGGCGACGGTCACGGCGCGTACCTGCAGCAGGGCGCCGCGAAGCTGCGCGCCACCTGCCTGCGCTCCCGCGTGCACGACTTCCTCGTCAACGGCACCCCGCCCCGGGCGCGCACCCGCTGCCCGGGGGAGCTGACGGTCCCCCTGAGATAAGCTGCCGAGGGTGGTGATCGAACGAGCGGAGCCCGCCGACGCGGGCGAGATCCTCACCCTGCAACGCGCGGCCTACCTCACCGAGGCCCAGCTCTACGGCGACCCGTACATCCCGCCTCTGGTCGAGTCGCTGGAGCAGGTCCGCAAGGTCATCGAAGGCGCGCTGGTCCTCAAGGCGCTCGACGGCACGCGGATCGTCGGCGCCGTACGCGGCCGGCTCTCCGGCACCGCCTGCCTGGTGGGCCGCCTGGTCGTCGCGCCCGACCGGCAGGGTCAGGGCCTGGGCACGGCGCTGCTGCGCGCCCTGCACGAACAGGTGCCGGAGGCGGAGGCGTTCGACCTGTTCACGGGCCACCTGTCGGAGGGGAACCTGCGGCTCTACCGCCGGCTGGGCTACCGGGAGACGAGCCGTGAGCGGATGGACGATCACCTGACGGTGGTGTACCTGCGCAGGACGCCAGATCGATCCCCTCCTCCGCGATGATCATGGCGCGGCCCAGGTCGTCGTCCACCCAGTTCCAGCCCCACCGCCACTCGGAGCCAGCCGGATGCTCGGCGTTCAGCCGGTCGAGCACGGCCTGCAGCCCGGCGGCGGGCACCACGATCTGATGGCGGCCCCGCCACGGCACGTGCTCGGGCGCGTCCAGCGGCGGCACCCGCACCCCGTGGCGCCGCAGCCCCGCCAGCACCTCCTCAGGCCGCAGCCCGAACGGTTGCAGCGGCGTCGCGCCCCGCTCCACCTCGGCGTCGTGGGCCAGCGCGATCAGCCAGTGCTCCGGCGACGGCGCCCGCTCGCCCTCGGCCAGGGCCAGGCCGGTCGCGATGCCGTCCAGCTTGTGGAAGGCCGGGCCGGCGAAGCCACCGCCCCGGTGGTGCCCCGGCCGCCCATGGCGGGGCAGCAGCTCCAGGGCGCGCTCGTGGTCGAGCCCCGCCTCGTTCAGCACCCGCGCGGCGAGGCAGTCGCCGCTCAGCAGGGCGAGCACCACGTGCCACGGCCCCACCCAGTCGTCGCCGGCGGCCGCCGCCTGCTCGTGGGCGGCCCGTACGATCCAGCTCACCATGCTCTCACCATGCTCTCATCATGCTCCGCTGACGCGCCTTGGATAGGCTGCTGGGGTGCTGAAGATCGGACTGACCGGCGGCATCGGCTCCGGCAAGAGCGAGGTGGCCAGGCGGCTCTCGGCCAAGGGCGCCATGGTGATCGACGCCGACAGGATCGCGCGTGAGGTGGTGGAGCCCGGCACCCCCGGCCTGGCCAGGGTGGTGGCCACGTTCGGGGAGGAGGTGCTCCGGGCGGACGGCTCGCTCAACAGGGAGAAGCTGGGCTCGTTCGTGTTCGCCGACTCCGAGAAGCTGGCGGCGCTGAACGCGATCGTGCACCCCCTGGTGGGGGAGCGGGTCGCGGAGCTGCAGCGGGCCGCCGCCGACGACACGATCCTGGTGTACGACGTGCCGCTGCTGGTGGAGAACAACCTGGCCCCCATGTACGACGTCGTCATCGTCGTGGACGCACCGGACGACCTGCGCATCAGGCGGCTGTCCGAGCACCGCGGCATGCCGGAGGCCGACGCCAAGGCGCGCATCGCGGCGCAGGCGACCCGGGAGGAGCGGCTGGCGGCGGCCGACATCGTGATCCCGAACGACGGCTCGCTGGAGGAGCTGGACGGGCGGGTGGACGAGGTCTGGCGGGAACTCCTCGCCCGCGCCGCCCGCGGCTGACCCCAGAGCCGTGAGCTGATCCCGGCTCGGCCACGTCCCCAGGAACGAGCGGTTGACGGCCTGACCGGTATCCGTGACGATCGGAAAGATCGCCCGACAGGACACCCCGGAAGGACCGCCGATGCCGCGTCCCTGGCGTGCCACCCTGGCCGCACTGATCGTCGCCCTGACCACGCAGGCCCCGGCCGGGCAGGCGAGCGCGGCGACGCAGTCGTTCCGCAACCCGGTGAACCCGTCCGCCGACCCCAGCCTCATCCACCACAACGGCGCCTACTACGTGGCCACCACGCGGGGCGACCGCATCGGCGTCTGGCGCTCACCCAGCCTGGCCACCCTCCTGGCCGCCCCCGAGCAGGTCGTCTGGCGCGACAGCGACAACAGCCGCAACAAGCAGATGTGGGCGCCCGCCTTCCGCCACGTCGGCTCCCGCTGGTACCTGTACTACACGGCCTCCGACGGCGTGGACGCCAACCACCGCATGTACGTCCTGGAGTCGGCGGCCGACGACCCGATGGGCCCGTACACGTTCAAGGCGAAGATCGCCGACTTCGGCGAGTACGCCATCGACGGCGAGCCGATCACCCACAACGGCCAGTCCTACTTCGTCTGGAGCGGCCCGGGGCGCGGCCTCGGCGGCCCCGCCCAGCTCTACATCGCCAGGATGAGCAACCCGTGGACGGTCACCGGCGGCCGGGTCGCGATCCCCGCCGGCGGCGGCTGCACCGAGGTGCGGGAGGGCCCGACGCCGCTCTACCGGGGCGGCAGGACGTTCCTGACCTACTCCTCCTGCGACACCGGCAAGCCCGACTACCAGCTCTGGATGAAGAGCATCGCGAACGGCGCCAACCCCATGGTGGCCGCGAACTGGACGCAGCACCCGGGCCCGGTGTTCTCGCGCGACGACGCGACCGGCGTGTGGGGCCCGGGGCACCACTCGTTCTTCCGCTCGCCCGACGGCGCCGAGGACTGGATCGCCTACCACGGCAAGAACACCAGCACCTACACCTACGACTTCCGCACCACGCGGGTGCAGAGGTTCACCTGGAACGCCGACGGCACCCCGGACTTCGGCCGCCCCCTGGCCGCGGGCGCCACCCAGCGACTCCCGTCAGGCGACCCCGGCGCGGCCACGTCGGTGATCAACGACTTCGACGCGCAGGTCACGTACGCGGGCGCCTGGCAGTCCGGCTCGGGCTGCGGCAACCAGTGCTTCTGGGGCAACGACCACTGGAGCGGCCAGGCCGGCGCGACCGCGACGGTCACCTTCAACGGCAGCCGGGTGGCCCTGCTCAGCGTGCGCGACCGGGGCAACGGCATCGCCGCGATCTCCATCGACGGCGGGGCCGAGCAGCGGGTCGACTACTACAGCGGCATCCGGGTGGGGGAGCAGCTCAACTACCTGAGCCCGGTGCTGCCGCGCGGGCAGCACACGTTGCGGGTGCGGGTGACGGGCGAGCGCAACCCGGCGTCGGGCAGCACGGTGATCAGCATGGACCGGATCGAGGTGTTCTAGCCGGCGGTGTAGAGCTTGGCGATGCGCGCTCCGAGGTCGGCGCCGTAGTTCTCGTGGTAGACCTGGGCGGAGCAGTAGACGGCGCCGCCCGTGCGGGCCAGGGCGGGCGTCCAGACGGCGGCGTTCTCGGCACCGGGGTCGCTCATCGTCATTCCGGTGAGCGCGATGTCGTCCACGCTGACGTCGATGAAGTAGTCGCTCACGCCCTTGCGCTCGTACAGGCGCCACTGCAGCGTCGCGCTCGTCGCCCCGTTCAGCTTGGCCGTGAGGTCGACCGTCGCCCGCACCCAGGTGTCCGCCGCGTCGGCGGTGACGTCGCGCTCCCAGACCACCTTGCCGTTGAGCAGGAGCTGCTTGGCGTGGTATCCGGCCGGGTGCGACGGCCCGCGGGCGTCGCGGTGCCAGAAGCTCACCACCCGCCTGGCCGCCCCCGAGACCAGGACCGCCTTCCGCGTCGCGCCGCACGACATGCCCGCCTTGGTGGCGGTCTGCTGCTGGACGACGAAGCTCAGCCGCCCGTCGCCCGTGCGGGCCAGGTTGTCGGCCGCGGGGCGCGTCCACGCCTGGTCGCGGGAGACGAACGGCAGCTTGTACTGCAGGACCCCGGCCAGCTCACCGCCGCGGACGTGCTCGACCGCCTTCTTGGTGACCGCCTCGACGTAGGACACCGTCGGCTTCTGGGCGGCGTGGCTCAGCGGGTACGCGTACGGCATCAGGTAGATCTCGGTGCCGGGCAGCCGCTTGCTCAGCTCCCGCACCTGGTACGACAGGCTCCACGGCCAGGAGGTGTCCCGGTACGGCTCGTCGCGGAAGGGGAAGACCACGCCGTCCACCAGCGGGATCTGCTCGGCCACGAACGCGTCGGTGAACTGGGCGTAGTAGACGGTCGGGACGAACCTGAGCGCGGGGGCGATCGCCTTGGCCGCCGACCGCATCTGCCCGACGTAGGCGGGGGTGAACGTCTTGAGGTCGTAGGCGTAGTCGTCCACCGTCCAGCCGGCCAGGTTCGGGTGGGCCTTGGCGAGGGTGGCGATCTCGCGGGACCAGGCGACGTAGTCGTGCTTGTACGGCCGGGACACGCAGCAGCCTTGCTGGCTGGGCGAGTACACCAGCACCCAGACGTCGATCCCGGCGGCGGCCGCGGCGGGCAGGAACTCGTCCCGCAGGTCGGTCCAGTGCACGTTGTCGCCGGCCATCGGATAGACGTAGGTGTTCGCGTTGAGCGCCTTCAGCCCCGCGATGATCGCCTTGGTGTCCACGTGCCTGATCCCGTCGGCGCGCGGCTGCTCCTCACGCATGAGGTTGCCCGCCGTCCCCAGCGCGCCGCCCGGAACCTCGGCGTGGGACACGCCGGGGAGCATCGGCAGCAGCACGGCCAAGACGATCACGAGTGCGAGACGGATCACGGGAGTTCCTTCAGAGCATGATCGGATACAGGCCCGTCAGCATAGAGAGCGCCGGTATGTCGCCGGTATGCCGCTCAGAACGGCGAGTCGAGCGGCACCTGCCGCACCCCCGGCAGGTACGGATCCAGCTCCCCGAGCTCGAACCGCGACATCCCCACCACGTGCCAGAACTGCCCGCCGGGATCCCCCTGCACCTTGTACCGCCCGTCGGGCGCCAGCGCCGCCCACCCCTCGGGCAGCCCGAGCAGGGTGGCCCGGCGCTCGCCGCCCGCCCAGAGGATCACCGTGCCGTCGTCGCCGGCGCTGGCCAGCAGGTCCTCGGCGGGGCTGAAGGCGACCGACCAGACCCTGCGGGCGTGCCCGGCCAGGGTGTGCAGCAGCCGCCCGCCGGCGGTGTCCCAGACGCGGACGAGCGTGTCGTCGCCGCCGGTGGCCAGGCGCTCGCCCGAGGCGTCGAAGGCGAGGCTCCACAGCCGTCCCTCGTGCAGGTCGAGCGTGTGCACCAGTCGGCCGGGGCGCCGCTCCCACACCAGGGCCAGGCCGTCGTTGCCGGCGCTGGCCAGGTAGCGGCCGTCGGGGGAGAAGGCGACGGAGTAGACGCGGTCGTGGTGCCCCTCCAGCCTGGCGACGCGCAGGCCGGTGCTCGCGTCCCACACGCGCACGCCGTGGTCGTCGCAGCCGGTGGCCACGTACGCGCCGTCGGGGCTGAAGGCGATGGAGCGCACCCGGCCGCGGTGGCCGATCAGCTCGCCCGCCAGCCGGCCCGTCGGGCGGTACCAGATGCGTACGCTGTCGTCGTCGTTGGCGGTGGCCAGCAGGGTGCCGTCGGGGCTGAACGCCTCGGCCCACACGTGGTCGGTCTCGGCGTTCAGCTCGCGCTCGTAGTCGCCGGTGGCGGCGTTCCAGAAGTGCACGCCGCCGTCGTTGCTGGAGGTGGCCAGCAGCGGCCCGGCGGGGGAGAAGGAGGCGGAGACGAGCCGGTCGGCGGTGCCGGTGAACTCGCGCAGCCGCCGTCCGGTGCGCGGCTCCCACACGCGTACGAGGCCGTCGTTGCCGCTGGTCGCCAGCATGGTGCCGTCGGCGCTGAAGCGGACGGAGGAGATGCGCCGGCCGTGGCCGCGCAGCACCCGCTGGCACTGGCCGGTGTCGGGGTCCCACAGCCGCACGGTGCCGTCGTTGCTGCTGGTGGCGAGCTGCTGCCCGTCGGGGCTGAAGGCGAACGGCCACACCGAGCTGCGGTGCCCCGTCAGCTCGACCCGCTGGCCGGAGCCGAGGCGCTGCAGCCGGACCACGCCGTTGGCGTCGCCGGTGGCCAGGACCTGCCCGTCGGGGCCGAACGCCACCTGGTAGACGGCGGCGGCGTGCGTGGTGTGCACGCCGCGCGCCTCGCCCGAGGTCTCCCACACGCGGACGCTGCCCGCCGTGTCGCCGGTGGCCAGCAGCGAGCCGTCGGGCGAGAACGTCACGCAGTAGACGCTGCCCAGGTGCCCCGTCAGCTCGTGGGCGAGCCGCCAGGTGCGGGTGTCCCACAGCCGGACGGTGCCCGCCTCGTCGCCGGTGGCCAGCAGCCGCCCGTCGGGGCTGTGCACGGCGCGGTAGACGCTGCCGCGGTGCTCGCCGAGCGTCTCCTTCACCTGGCCCGAACCGAGGTCCCAGACCCGCACCACGCCCGCGGAGTCGCCGGTCACCAGGGCCGAGGCGCCGAAGGAGGCGGTGTAGACGGGCTCCCGGTGCCCGGCCAGCTCGTGCACGAGCCGCCCGGTGGCCGTCTCCCACACGCGGACCACGCCGTCGGCGCCGCCCGCCGCCACCAGCTCGCCGGAGGGGTCGAGCCGCACCGGCCAGACGCCGCCGGGGTGGCACTCCAGCCTGCGCAGCAGCTCGCCGCTCAGGGCGTCCCACAGCAGCACGAAGCCGTCGCTCGCGCCCGTGGCCAGCAGGCCGCCGGCGAACGTGACCGCGTACACGCGGCCCCGGTGGCCCTGCAGCGTGCGCACCGGCGCGCCGCCGACGCACAGCAGCACGCCGCCGTCCTCGTTGCCGACCGCGATCGTGGCCCCGTCGGGGCTGTAGGCGATCGGCTCCGGCAGGCGGCTGGTCTGGAAGTGGTAGCCGTACGGGACGCCGATGCCCGCCGGCGCGAACTCCACCTCGACCGGCTGGCCCGGCACCACGGCGGCGCCGGGCAGGTGCGGCAGCGTGCCGGTCACGTCGATGAGCGAGGCGCGGTGCCAGCGGGCGCCCTCCAGCGCGGCGTCGCTCAGGTCCACCTGCGCCAGCCGCGCCCCGGACAGGTCGGCGCCGCGCAGGTCGGCGCCGGTGAGCTGGGCGCCGTCGAGCCGCGCGCCGATCAGCCTGGCATCGCGCAGGACGGCCCTGGACAGGTTCGTGCCGGCCAGCGTGGCCTCCGACAGGTCGGCGCCGGTGAGATCGACCTCGCGCAGGTCCCTGGCCGACAGGTCCTCGCCCTTGAGGTTGGCGCCGCGCAGGTCGGCGTGGGCGGGCGTGCGCAGCCTGGCGGAGATCTTGACCGCGTTCGCCCTGGGCACGTCGTCGGGCGGCGGGTCGTTCACCCAGGCCCGCAGCGCCCGCACGTCGGCCAGGTCGCACAGGAACTCCACGGTCAGTGCCGACAGCGGCCTGCGCGACAGCAGGACAGGGTGGTCCAGCGTCATCGCGATGCGCCGGGCGACCAGCCACTCCATCACCGAGGCGTGGATGAACCCGAACATGCCCTCATCGGTGCGCACCAGCAGGCTGCCCGAGCCCATCCGGAACGCGGCGTGCGCGGCCGTGAGCTGCCCGTCGGCCAGGTCGGTCAGCGTCTCGCCGACCTCGGTCAGCTCGTCGAGCGCCAGCAGCGCCTCGCCGGACTCCCACAGCCGCACCGCCAGCGCCGTCACCGCCCGCCACAGATCGTCGACGGTCAGCCCGGAGGGGGAGCCGGGGATCCTGGCCCGCCGCTCCTCGAAGACCAGCCAGGAGGTGAGGATCTCCTCGTACAGCAGGGCGGGGCTGACCGCGCGCCTGGCCCCGGCCACCGTACGCAGGCGGTCGGCGTCGAGGTCGGTGATGAAGCTGAGCATGCGCGGGTTCTGGGCCAGCGCCAGCAGGTCCTCGATCTCCCCCATCAGCGACATGCGGGCGCCGGCCTCCTCGCCGGCGCCGAACCGGTTGGCCAGGTAGGCGCGGATCTGGTCGGGCGTGAAGTCCTCGACGCTGAGCACCCGCCGCTGCGGCAGCACCCCGACCATCTCGCCGAGCGAGGTGAGCACCTGGCTGGTCGACTTGAAGTGCTGGGTGCGGCTGGCCACCACGATCTTCGCCTTGTCCTCGGCCGCCGCCAGCAGTGTGGCCAGGTGGTCGGCCGCCCGGTCGTAGGTCAGCCGGGTGACCAGCTCGTCGAACCCGTCGAACAGCAGCACGATCCGCCCCTGCCGCAGCAGGTAGCGGAACGCCTTGAGGTCGATGACCTCCTCGCCGTGGCCGGCCAGGTGCGCGGCCACCAGCGCGTCCACCGAGTGCGCCTTGTCCAGGGCGCGCAGCTCGATGAGGATCGGCGTCAGGTGCGGCAGCTCGGCGGGGATGCGGCGGGCCAGCTCGCGCAGCGCGAACGTCTTGCCGTGGCCGAAGTCGCCCAGCAACAGCAGGAACCGGCCGTGGTCGGCGGCCAGCAGCCGCATCAGCTCGTCGGTCAGGCCCTGCCGGGTCTGGCCGCCGGGACGGTCGAGCTCGCGGTAGCGCTGCGGGACGTACAGGCCGGGCGGGTAGCGCCGGTCGGAGGTCAGCCTGGCGGTCTGCTCGGCCACGTAGCCGCTCAGGTCGAGCAGGCCCTGGAACTCGGTGAAGCTGCGCAGCCGCACGCCCATGCGCATCAGGTCGTCGCGCAGCGCGCGCGGCGCGGGCGGGCCCTGGTAGACCAGCTCGGCGGCCAGGCCGCCGGCGTGCGCCTGCCGGACGAACCCGGCCGCGGCCTCCTCGTCCAGCGCGCCCACGTGCGCGCCGATCATCGTCTGCCGGACGAAGCCGTCCTCGGCCTGGGTGACCACCAGGTGCGTGCCGAACCTGCGGATCTTGGTGTGCTCGTGCCTGGCCTCGCACACCTCGGTGATCCGGTCGAGCAGCAGCTCCACCGGGCTCGGCTCGCGCTCCTCAGGCTTGGCGGCGGGCGGCTGGGCGGGCGGGCTCTCGCCGGTGAACGTGGCCCGCGCGGCCCGCCAGCGGGCGCGTACCGGCTCGGGACGCTCTCCGTCGGGCACCCACGTGCGCAGCCCGTCGGGGCCGATCTCCACCACGTGGTGCCGCCCGGAGCGCGGCGCGGCGATGCGCCCCTCCGCCGCCTGGCCGGAGCCGCCGTGGAAGAGCAGGTTGACGCGGTGGCCCAGCAGCCGCTCGTAGGCGGGCGCGTCCCTCAGCTCCTCCGGGGGATGCCCCATCGCGCCCAGGCGCAGCCACTCGCGCTCCTCGTAGGGCCGCAGCCGCTCGGCGAACCAGGCCGCCTGCGCCTCGCCGAGCATCGCGAACGCGTCGCGCTCCAGGTGGCTCATCGCCATCGTCGAGTTCAGCCCGGCCACCACCACCTTCAGGTCGGGCACCTCGAACAGCGTCCACGGCTGCCCGCCGTCGAACACCCGGTCGTCCAGCCCCTGGTACAGCTCACCGAACAGGGTGGCGAAGTGCCGCCACTTGGGCCAGTAGGGCGGCTGCGGGCTGACGTCGTCGGCCTCGCAGGTCAGGAAGTAAGCGCTGGCGGCGGCCTTGGTGACGTCGCGCGGGCCGGGCAGCAGCACCAGCCGGTGCGGCTCCAGGCCGAGCAGCAGCCGCAGGTCGGTGACGAACCGCGTCGCCTGCGCGTACTGCCCCAGGCTGCCGGACTCGGTCAGGTCGCCGCTGACGACCATCAGGTCGGGGCGGGGCATGCCGCGGTCGTACAGGGCGGTCAGGTCGGCCCAGATGCGGGCCTGCATGTCCTCGGGCGTGAACGGGTCGCCGGGGTCGGGCAGCGCCCGGCCGAAGCGGGGGCCGCCGATGTGCAGCACGCTGATCGAGTCGCGGGCCCTGCCCGGCCCGGCCACCGGCGGGAACGTGGGCGGCGTGACGGGCGCGCGCCGGGCGCTGGCGCGTTCGGCGGGCGGCGGCAGGGTCGGCGCGGGCGGCGGAACCAGGGTGCCGTCGGGGAAGGCGGGCGCGGCCTCCGGCTTGGCCCGGCCCGCCAGCGCCTCCCTGACCCGGCCCAGCAGCAGCGCCCTGGCCTGGCCAGGGTCGGTGACGCCCAGCAGGTCGACCCAGGTGATGGTGGACAGCAGCCCCTCCAGGGGCACGTCCTCCAGCCTGATCGTGACGAGCTTGTTGGACGGGTTGCCGGGGTCGGCGCGCAGCGCCGCCTGCCACTCCATCCGGCCGTAGCGGGAGCCCAGGTAGTTGCGCGAGAGCACCGCCACGACGAGCTGGGCCTCGCTGACGCCGCGGTCCATGAAGTCGATGAAGTTCGTGCCGGGCACGAAGTCCCACGCCTGGATCATGGTGCGGTATCCCGCCGCCTCCAGCTCCCAGGCGATCCAGGTCGCCCAGGCTGTGTCGGCCGGGGAGTAGCTGACGAAGATGTCGGTCGGCCTGCCGTCACGTGCCATTCGCCCAGTATCCCTTGCCCCGCCGGCGGTGTGCGATCATCTTCGGGTGTGGCGGCGTCTTGGCGTACTCGACTGGATCAGGGTCGGGCTGCTGGTCCTGGGGCTGGTCTTCGTGGCGACCGGCCTGCTGCCGTGGGACGACGCGGTCACCAGCCTGCTTGAGATCGGCCCGCTGCTGATCTTCCTGGTGGCGGTCATCGTGCTGGCCGAGCTGACCAAGGAGGCTCAGGTCTTCGACGCCATCGCGGCGCGGATGGCGGTGCTCGGCCGCGGCAACTACGCGGCCCTCTTCTTTCTTTGTGTCATTTTTGCGTCATTTGTTACGATATTTCTGAATTTGGATACGACGGCGGTGCTGCTCACCCCCGTCATGCTCGCCCTGGCCCCCCGCGCCCGCATCGCCGCTCTTCCCCTCGCCATGACCACCATCTGGCTGGCCAACACCGCGAGCCTGCTGCTGCCGGTCTCCAACCTGACGAACCTGCTCGGCATGCGGAAGATCGGCCTGAGCGCTCAGGAGTTCGCCGCCCGCATGTGGGCGCCCCAGCTCGCCGCCATCGCGGTGACGATGGTGTTCCTGTGGGCGTTCTACTGGCGGCGCGGCGAGCGGCGCGACCTGCGTTACACCCCGCCGGTGCTCGAACCGATCGCCGACCGGGCGCTGTTCTCCGCCGCGTCGGCCGCGTGCGTGCTGTTCATCGCGCTGCTGCTGGTGGAGACGCACGTGGCGATCGCCGCCACGGCCGCGGCCGTCATCGTGGTGGCCGCGTTCGCGCTGCGCTCCCGCGAGCGCCTGACGTGGAGCCTGATCCCCTGGCAGCTCGTCATCTTCGTGACCGGCCTGTTCCTGGTCGTGCCCACGCTCAGCCTGCACGGCCTGTCCGCCGTGATGACCTGGATGATCGGCACCGAGGGCGACCCCTACCGCACCGCCGCCGTCGGCGCCGGGCTGTCCAACGTGATCAACAACCTGCCCGCCTACAAGGCCGTCGAGACCGTCATCCCGGCCACCGACCAGGACCTCCTGCTGGCCCTGCTGGTGGGCACCAACGTCGGGCCGGTCATCACCCCGTGGGCGTCGCTGGCCACGCTGCTGTGGTTCGAGTCGTGCCGCCGCCACGACGTCCGGGTGCCGATGCGCCGCTTCCTGCTCACCGGGGCCGGGCTGGCCGTCGTGGGGGTGCCGGTGACCGTCTGGGCGCTGGTCACCTTCGGGTGAGCTCCCGGGCTTTGAGTGCGGCCGGGCTTTCAGGCGGCGGCGAGGGCGTAGGCGCCGGCGACCGCGTCCAGGGCCCAGCGCATCCGCCGCACGTACGTCTCGGGGTGGTCGCCGGCCTCCTGCGCCACGAGCGCCGCGCACCAGGACGGGTCGCCGCCGCACGCGCACAGCCGCTCGTCCACGGCCTCGCGGATCTGGTACGGGGACAGCTCCTCGGACGGCTGGAGCGCGGTGACGAAGAGCACCTGCGCCAGCTCGGTCGTGGTCATCATGTCGGGCTCCATCCACCGTGGTGCCGTTGTCCGGCACCCTCTAAATAGACGTCGAACGGCGGCGGAACTCATCGACAAAGGACACACATCATCTGTGGACTTTTTCTCACTCCAGCAGCGAGAGCAGCCCGGGCAGGGCCAGCGGATGGGCGGCCACGAAGCTGCGCTCGTCGCCGGGGCCGTCCACGCACTCCTCGTAGGGCCCGCCGTCCAGCCGCCGGATCTCGATGCCCGCCTCCTGCGCCAGCAGCGCCCCCGCCGGCAGGTCCACCACCCCGGCCCGGTAGCCCACGATGCCGTCGATGTCGCCGCGCGCCAGCATCGCCCAGGCCAGCAGCGGCGCCCAGAGCTGCAGCACCCGGCGGGCGTTGAGGTCGAGCGCCGTCTTCAGCCGCCGCACGGTCGCGTCGTCCCTGGCGATGCCGTACCCCTGGGTCCAGGCCAGCAGCGGCCCGTGCGGGCTCGGCGCGTACGGCGGCGCCAGGCGCAGCCCCGAGGAGGTGCCTGAGGAGGCGAACGACCCCCTGCCGCGCACCGCCGACCACGTCTGACGGGAGACGGGGTCGTGCACCACGCCCAGCAGCGGCCGCCCGCCCCGGCACAGCGCCACGCCCACCACGTACGTCGGCAGCCCGATGGCCACGTTGTTGGTGCCGTCGAGCGGGTCGACCAGCCACGTCCACTCACCGCCCGCCGCCCCGACCAGCCCCGACTCCTCGGCGATCACCGTGTGCGACGGGTACGCCGTCAGGATCCGCTCCAGCAGCAGCTTCTCCGAGGCCAGGTCCAGGTCCGTCACCACGTCGCCGGCCTCGCCCTTGGCCCTGGTGCCGAGCGCGCCCCTGGTGCCCTCCAGGAGCAGCGCGCCCGCGGCCTCGGCGGCTTCGACGGCGACCGTACGAGCGTGATCCAGGTCCATCGGGTGCCTCTCAGGTCAGGTGCGCGGTGATCATGCGGATGGCCAGGGCCGTCTCCGTGGCGTCCAGCGGCTGCCTGGACACGTGGTGCGGGCCGCCGGCCAGCGGGCCGAGCGACAGGTCGTGGCTGCCGGGCCGGCCGCGGCCGAGCGCGATCGTGGCCGCCTCGCCGCCCTCGGGCACCACGCTGCTGTGGAAGCGGCCGGCGGTGAGCGTGTAGGTGTCGCCGGGGCCGAAGATCTCCACCAGGCCGGTGGCGTGCCGCACGGTGCGGGCGGTGGGCGAGATGCGGTCGCCGTCGGCGGCGCTGACCACCTCGTACACCCGGTGCGTGGCCTCGGCGAGCGCGTCGGAGACCACCGCGTGCACGTTGCGCACCTGGCCGTAGAGCACGTGGCTGACCAGGTCCCAGCTGTGGCAGTGGATCTGCGAGGTGGTGCTCTCGGCGTGCGCGAGCGAGTCGGTCCACAGGTGGAGGCATACCCCTTCGCCGCCTTGGCGCTCCAGCGGCAGGCAGACGAACCCGAGCGGATGGCGTACGGCCGTCAGACCCGGCCGCGACAGCTCCGCAAGCGCCCACGCCCGCGCCTCACCGGCTCGCAGGACCGCGCGCACGCTGCTCAGGCTCATGCGTACGGATCCAGCGCGCGCAGGGCCTTACGGGCGATGTCGACGACGTCGCGGCCGTTGTAGGACCTGGGCAGGGGCGTCCCGATCCGCTCGAACAGCTCCTGCACCTCCTCGATGGTGGGCTCGTCGCCGAGCGGCACCTTCTTGTACATCTCCAGCGGCACCCGCCGCGCCTGCTCCATGCTGAGCCGCAGCTCGGTGTCGCAGTTCTCGTAGTAGAACGTGTCGGCCAGCGCGGTCATCGCCATGTTCGGGTCCTCGACCGTCATGATCAGGCGGGTCGAGGACAGGTCCCAGCGGAACGTGGTCATCGTCGAGGACAGGCCCACCTCGATGTCGAGCAGGCCGTAGCGCTGGCGGTGCCAGAAGGCCGCCAGGATGGTCGCGTACGACTCCTTCCTGGCCCGGTCGGTCGTCCACGTCTCGCCGGTGCCGTCGGGGGCGTCGGACAGCGAGCGGCGGTAGTGGGCGTAGGTCTCGCACACCTCCGCGTTGGCCGGGTCGATGATCTCGACGCTGACCCTGAGGTGCCGCTTGTCCTTGCGCGCGGCGGCCACGCACTCGGGCAGCGTGACGGCGCGCAGGTAGGTGCCGGTGCCGCCCTTGAAGCTCCACCGGGTGGTGTCCCTGCGGGCCTCGGCGTGCGACTGGGCGATCTCCTGCCTGCTGCCGAGCACCCTGACGAGCTGCAGGGAGTCGAGGGCCCTGCGGGTGCTGTGGGCCAGCGTCTCGATCTCCTCCAGGCGGGCCAGCCGCACGGGCAGCTCGGCCAGCGCCCCTGAGGTGATCGTCTTCTCGACGGGCGCCTGGCGGGCGCGGTCGCGCAGCAGCGCCGTGGCCACCAGCGCGAGGATGACCAGGGTCGCGGCGGTGACGAGCTGGCGCTGGATCTCGTCGCCCTGCGTGCCGAAGATCTCGTCGGGCATGATGCCGAGCACGCCCACGATGATCGCCAGGCCGAGCGCGATGGCGCCGTCCGCGTTGCGCGCCGCCCATGGGGCGGACCTCTTCAACGCCGCCATGAACCGTGCCATCGTTCGCCCCGCCGTTCGACGATCAGTTCCCGAGGTCTGCCGACGTCATGGTAACGAGAGCGCCAGGGGACTGTCAGCACACGATCTACTGGCCAAAGATGCCCCGGGATATTGCCTCGCGTCCGGATCGACGGCCGCCGTAGGATCCAAGGGCATGATCTTGGATCCGGCCGTCATGGGCTACTACGAGCGCGGCGGCGAGCTGACGAGGCTGCGGCAGGGCCGCGGCCGGCTGGAGTACTGGCGCACCCGCGACGTGCTGCGCCGCACGCTCCCGCCCGCCCCCGCGCGGGTGCTGGACGTGGGCGGCGGTACGGGCGTGCACGCCGAGTGGCTGGCGGCCGAGGGGTACGACGTCGAACTCGTCGACCCGGTGCCGCTGCACGTCGAGGAGGCCGGCAAGCTGCCGGGCGTGCGCGCGGTGCAGGGCGACGCCCGCTCGCTGCCGGTACCCGGCGGGCAGGCCGACGCCGTGCTGCTGCTCGGCCCGCTCTACCACCTGCCCGAACGCGCCGACCGCGTGCGCGCCCTGACCGAGGCCCGCCGCGCCGCCCGCCCCGGCGGGCTGGTGGCCGCGGCCTGCATCACCCGCTACGCGGCCCTGCACGACAGCGTCTACCACGGCTACTTCGCGCGGGAGGAGCTGCGGGCGAACGACTACCGCGCCCTGGAGACGGGCGCGATCGTCTCGCCCAGGGAGGGCGGGTTTCGCGGCTACGGCCACGACCCGGAGGAGATCCTGGGCGAGTTCGCCGACGCCGGCCTGCCGGAGCCGCGCCGCTACGGCCTGGAGGGCGCCTTCTGGCTCTACGGCGACGTCGGCGACTGGCTGGACGACGACGAGCGGCGCGAGCTGTTGCTCGACGCCGCCCGCCGGCTGGAGTGCGAGCCGTCGCTGCTGGGCGTCAGCGGCCACCTGCTCGCCGTGTCGTCCGCTTGAGGTCCACGACCTGGGCGCCGCGCCCGGGATAGACCTGGACCAGCACGTGCTGCGGGGTCCACGCCGCCCAGCCGGGCTCGCGGTGGTGCACCCGCACGCGGTAGTGGCCCGCGCCCGCCACCGCCAGGCCGGGCAGCACGGGCCATCCCGGCGTCAGAACCAGCCGCGGTGGCGGGCCATCTGCTCCAGCCCGCGCTGCAGGGCCGCGTCCGCCTCGTGCGGCGACTGGTCGTAGCGGACCGTGAAGCGGTTGTAGGCGTCGTGGCTGGAGCTCAGGAAGCCGCCCCGCTTGTCGGCCTCCAGGATGACGTCCATCTGCCGCGGCCCGGCGATGAACGTCAGCTCCAGCTCGTTGAAGTAGCGCCGCCACTGGCCGCCCGCGTAGTACTCGATCTCCTGGAAGAACGGCATGGTCGAGCCGTACAGGGTGCCCCGCTCCAGGTCGGCCTTCTTGAACTGGAAGCCCAGCCGGTCGAGCGCGCCGATCACGTGCTCCTGGGCGGGCAGCGGGCTGACGAACAGCGGGTCGAGGTCGCCCTTGTCGAGCGCCCCCGCCAGCGCCAGCTCCGTCTGGACGCCCAGCTTCATGCCGTGCAGCGGGTGCCCGGCGATCGCGCTGATCGGCGTCTCCCACGGGATCGGGATCTCGAACTGCTGCTGGTGCTGGGCACCCTTCGCGAGCTGGAAGGTCCCGGCCACCTGCTGGCGCAGGAAGCTGTAGGACGTCTTGTACTCGTTGTCACCTGACTCGACCTCGACCACGGCGGTGAGGTCGATGTAGATGCCCTCGACCTTGTAGTCGGAGTTGCCGCCACGGAAGTGCACGACGCCGCGCAGCGGCTCGCCCGGGCGCACGCCCGTGTTGGTCAGCACCGTGTCAACCTCGACGCCCGCGCCGAAGGCGGCCATCAACTTGCGGAACACCATGGGGTTCTCCTAAGCGGAAGGTGTGTGACCGTTCAGTTGGCCTGAACCCGAGATGCGGGGGAGCAACTGGGCCAGGAGAAGGGTGGAGAGCGCGGAGTCCGACTGTCCCTGCTGGGTGCGTACGACCAGCGGCTGGGGTGCGTTCTCCGCCAGTTTGGCACCCACGTCGAGGCGCCTGCGAGCCAGCTCGTACTGCAGCACGGCCCGGTTGTCCCGGTACGACTCGGCCAGCCGGCGCAGCGCCTTGGCCTCGTTCTCGGCGGCGGTCAGCTCGGCCCGGCCGCGCGCCTCGATCTCCCACGTCACCCGCTGCGCCTCGGTCTCCTGCTCCTCCAGCATGCGCGCCACGTCCTTGCGCGCCGTGTTGTGGGCGGCCTTGACCTCCACGACGCGGGCGTCACGGGTCTTCTTGGAGCGTTCGATCTCCATCAGCAGCGTGTCGATGCGGCGCTTGCGGGTCAGCTCCCACTCGCGCTCGTAGGCCGACAGCTCCTTGGCCACCTTCTCGCGGGTGGCCAGGTGCTGCTGGTACTGGTCGGGGAGCTGCACGTCGGGGATGTTGGCGCCGGTGATGCGCACCCCGTAGCGGCCGAGCTGGCGGTTGAGCGCGTCCTGCATGTCGCCGACGTCGGAGCCGCGCAGGTCGTAGGCCCGCTCGGTGTTGACCCTGCGGCTGCGCTGCCTTATCGCGTCCTGCACCGCGCTGGACAGCACGAGGTCGAAGTTGCCCGCGCCGATCGTGCGGACGAACGCGACGGGGTCCACGATCCGGAACTTGAGGAAGAACTCGATCGACTTCAGCGGCACGTTCTCGGCGGTGGGGCAGGCCACGATCGGCGCCGAGTACGGGATCTCGGTGGAGGTGTCGACGACCGCGTCCACCCGGTCCCACGGCAGCCAGAGGTAGTGCCGGCCCGGCGGCAGGGTGCTCGTGATGGCGCCCCAGCGGCTGCGCACGCCGGTGGTGCCCTCCTCGATCTCGATGATGGCCTTGCGCCAGACCGTCAGCAGCGCCAGCAGCACGAACAGCAGCGCCCCGAACGTCCCGATGAGCCGATAGCCGGTCAGCGCGGCCATGCCGGCGAAGTAGAGCGCGAGGAACACCAGGGTCATCCAGGCGAAGCCGCGCCGGTCCTTGGGGATGACGACGGGCACGAGCTGGCCCTGCTCGCCGCCGCGCAGGAGCTGGCGGATCTCTCCCCAGGAGGCCAGTGATTCCTTGATCTTCGAGAACTCACGGCTCATCTCAGATCTCCCCCTTCCCGGGCAGCAGGCGCTCGACGGTGCGTTCCAGCAGGTTGTCCGGCTCGGTCGCCGCGGCAGGCACCTGCGGCGGCTCCTCCACGTCGGCGGCGGCCTTCTGCAGCAGCGCGGCGATCTCGTTCTCGCGCCCGCGCACGCGGGTGGCGATCTCGTCGAGCCTGCCGCGGATGGCGGCCATGTCCTCGGCGGAGAACAGCACCGCGTCCTTTCCGCCCACGAGCTGCTGGGCCAGGGCCAGGAAGTCGATGTCGGTCTGCTCGCCCACCTGCACCACCTGCGGCAGCCTGGTGGCGACGGACTCCAGCTTGGCCAGGAGGTCCTGCTGGAAGCGGTAGTCGAGGATCTCGGGCGCCTCGGCGGCGGACAGCGCCCTGATGTCCAGCGCCTGCGCCTCCAGGAGTGCGGCGTTGGCGTTGGCCGTGGACTCGGCCTCGACCAGGCGCTGCCTGGCCTGCGCGGTGGCCTGGTGGCTGGCCCGTTCGAGCGCGGTGTCCATGCGGGCCTGGTAGCCGGCGATCTCGGCCTGGATGGCGCTCAGCGTCTCCTGGAGGCCGGCCAGCTCCTTGACCAGGTCGCCCTCGTTCTGCTCCTTGCGGAGCTGCAGCTCGTACTCGTAGGTGTAGGCCTCCTTGGCGACCCTGACCATCTCGGGGGCGGCCAGGTCCATGCGGTATTCCTGGCTGGACGGCTCGGCGTGGGTGATGTTCACGTCGGTGAGCCGTACGGCGGGCAGGAACTGCTGGTTGAGGCTCTCCAGCATGCCGAGCGTGCTCTCGCCCACCAGGTCGTAGATCTCCTCGGCCCGCTGGGCGTAGATGAGCGAGCGGGTGACCTCGCTGATGGCGTTCTGCAGCTTGGACTGGAAGCCGCTGACCGAGCCGAGCACGAAGATGAACTCCGCCGGGTTCTCGATCCTGAACTGCAGGAACAGGTCGACGCTGGCCTTGACGCCCTGCTGGGTGGGTGCCTCGCTGATCGGCGCGTTGAACGGGTACTCGCGGGTGGTGTTGACGATGTAGCTGACCCGCTTCCACGGGTTGAACAGCGTCACCCGGCCCGGGTCCGCGATGTGCACCAGCTTGCCGAACTGGGTGATGAGCGCCTTGCAGCCCTCGGGCACCATCACCACGCTGCGCCGCCACCACAGGAACCCGGCGGCCAGCACCAGCACGATCCAGTAGTGCGGGCCGAAGATCACCTCGGCGTTCGGCACGATGTTGCCGAGCGCGCCGATGAGGCCGAGCACCACGAGGATGCCCAGCGGCACGATCACCTTGGCGGTGCTGCCCTTGGGGATCACCACAGGCGAGATGACGTGCATGCCGTTCTCGGCGAAGCTGCGGTTGACGATCTCGCCGGCCTCGTTCAGCGACGCGGACTTCGCCTCGATGAGGGTGCCGACGGAGGCGCCGCCGTCACGGGCCGCCGCGAAGTCGTGCGGGTTGAGCCTGAAGCCCGGTGCCTGGCCGGCCAGTTGCCCGGCCTGGTCGAGGACCTGCCCGGCGGCCTGCCCCATGGCCTGCCTCACGTCACCCCCTTGGGCCACCGCTTGGGCCATGCCCCGTCCTGCCTGGATCAGTGCCTCTCTGGGTCGTGACATCGAACCTTCCTTTTCCGCTACAGGCGATTCCGACCGTATCGGGTACGACTTACTGTTCGCTTGCAATGTGGTGTCATATATGTATTGCCTCCTGTAGTAGGTATGCTATGAATGTAGTAGTCCTACTACTTGGAGGGTTGATGGGAGCGGTAAAAGAGCTCGCAGGCGGCCCCGACCTCGGGAAGGACGCCGCCGCCGTCGAGGTCGCCGGGCTGCGGATGGCGTACGGCGACAAGGAGGTCCTGCGGGACGTCGCGTTCACCATCAGCCCCGGCGAGGTGATCGCCCTGCTCGGGCCCAACGGCGCGGGCAAGACCACGACGATCGAGATCCTGGAGGGGTTCAGGAAGCCCTCCGCCGGTCACGTACGGGTGCTGGGGGTGGAGCCCGCCCGCGGCGACGAGCGGTGGCGCGCCAGGCTCGGCGTCGTGCTGCAGTCGTGGCGCGACCACGGCCGCTGGCGGGTGCACCAGCTCCTGCACCACCTCGGCCGCTACTACGAGCCCTACGCCGAGCCGCACCGGCCGCCGTTCGACACCGGCGAGCTGATCGAGGCGGTCGGGCTCGCAGGGCAGGCCGGGCAGCGGATCAAGCAGCTCTCCGGAGGCCAGCGGCGCAGGCTCGACGTCGCCATCGGCATCGTCGGCAGGCCCGAGGTGCTCTTCCTCGACGAGCCGACCGCCGGCTTCGACCCGCAGGCCAGGCGTGACTTCCACGACCTGGTGCACCGCCTGTCCGACCTGGACGACACCACGATCCTGCTCACCACGCACGACCTCGACGAGGCGGAGAAGCTCGCCGACCGCATCCTCATCCTGTCCGGCGGCCGGATCGTCGCCGACGGCAGCCCCGACAGCCTCACCCGCGAGTACTCCCGCGACGCCCAGGTGCGCTGGAGCCGCGACGGCGAGCACTTCGTGCACGCCACCCACGACGCCACGGAGTTCGTGCGCGAGCTGTTCGAGCAGCACGGCGCCGCGATCGGCGACCTGGAGGTGCGCCGCGCCTCGCTGGAGGACACCTACATGGCCATCGTCAGGAGGGAGGAGACGTGAACCCCACGCTGCACGCCGCCCGGCTCGGCGCCCACCGCGGGTGGACCGAGTTCAAGCAGCAGCTCACCAGCGCCCAGGACATGGGCTTCGCCGTGGTGAGCACCGCGGCCTTCGTCGTCGTGCTGTACTTCCAGCGCGACGCGACGCTGCCCGGCACCGACCTCTCGCTGGCGGCGGCCACGCTGCCCGGCCTGGTGGCC
Organism: Nonomuraea sp. PA05; assembly: GCF_008086045.1. Taxonomy (GTDB): domain Bacteria; phylum Actinomycetota; class Actinomycetes; order Streptosporangiales; family Streptosporangiaceae; genus Nonomuraea; species Nonomuraea monospora. The sequence continues at coordinate 57,106 of NZ_VSEY01000045.1, forward strand.
CTGATGATCCCGCTCAACGGGCTCATGGGCGCGGTGGGCGCGCTGTCCGTCGAGCGCGAGGACGGCACCCTGCTCAGGGCCAAGGCCGTGCCGCAGGGCATGGTCGGCTATCTCGTCGGCAGGATCGTCATGCTGTCCATCACCACGATCTGCTCCGTGGTGGTGATGCTGGCCGCCGGGCTGTTCTTCGTGCCCGAGCTGGCCGGCATCGGGGTGGGCGGCTGGCTCACCCTCGCCTGGGTCGCCCTGCTGGGGCTGCTGTCCTCGCTCCCGCTCGGAGCGATCATCGGCTCCCTGGCCAAGAGCCCTCAATCCGCGGCCGGGCTGTCTATGCTGGCCGTCGGCGCGCTCACCTCGGTCTCCGGCATCTTCTACCCGATCTCGGCGCTGGCCGGCTGGCTGCAGGTCGTCGCCCAGGCCTTCCCGCTCTACTGGCTCGGCCTGGGCATGCGCTCCGCGCTGCTGCCCGACGCGGCCGCCGCCGCGGAGATCGGCGGCTCCTGGCGGCCGGTGGAGACCACTCTGGTGCTGCTCGCCTGGGCGGTGGCCGGGCTGCTGCTGGCGCCTCCGATCCTGCGCAGGATGGCCAGGCGCGAGTCGGGCTCGGCGATGGAAGAGCGCCGTCACCGGGCGATGCAGCGGGTGACCTGAGAAACTACGCGTGATGAGCGAGAACGTCTACAACCGCATCGCGCTGCTGCGCGCAGAGCGGAACGTGACCCGCCGGCAGCTCTCCGACGCCCTGGGGGTCCACTACCAGACCATCGGCTATCTCGAACGCGGCGAGTACAGCCCCAGCCTCTACCTGGCGCTGCGCATCGCCGAGTACTTCGAGGTGCCCGTCGAGGTCGTCTTCTCCACCACGCCCTTCCCCCGGATAGGCGAGCGCACGGCCTGACGGTTTCTGTCAGTCGGGCCGCCTACAGTGGCAGCATGCGACCGGTCACTGATTTGCAGCGGAAGGTGGCGCCCTTCGAGGTCGTCACCGAGATGACTCCATCCGGCGACCAGCCGACGGCCATCGCCGAGCTGGAGCGCCGCGTCAAGGCCGGGGAGAAGGACAGCGTCCTGCTGGGCGCCACCGGCACCGGCAAGACGGCCTCGATCGCCTGGCTGATCGAGCGGCTGCAGCGGCCCGCCCTGGTCATGCAGCCCAACAAGACGCTCGCCGCGCAGTTCGCCAACGAGCTGCGCGAGATGCTGCCCAACAACGCGGTCGAGTACTTCGTCTCGTACTACGACTACTACCAGCCCGAGGCGTACGTCCCGCAGAGCGACACCTACATCGAGAAGGACTCCTCGATCAACGACGAGGTCGAGCGGCTGCGCCACTCGGCCACCAACTCGCTGCTCACCCGCCGCGACACCATCGTGGTCGCCTCGGTGTCCTGCATCTACGGCCTGGGCACCCCGCAGGAGTACGTCGACCGCATGGCCCGCCTGCGCGTGGGCATGGAGACCGACCGCGACCAGCTGCTGCGCCGCCTCGTCGACATGCAGTACACCCGCAACGACCTGGCCTTCACGCGCGGCACGTTCCGGGTGCGCGGCGACACGATCGAGATCATCCCCAAGTACGAAGAGCTCGCCGTGCGCATCGAGATGTTCGGCGACGAGATCGAGAAGCTCTCCACCATGCACCCGCTGACCGGCGAGGTCATCACCGAGGACGAAGAGCTCTACATCTTCCCCGCCTCCCACTACGTCGCCGGCGAGCAGCGCATGGCCGCCGCCGTGGCCGGCATCGAGGCGGAGCTGGCCGACCGGCTGGCCGAGCTGGAGCGGCAGGGCAAGCTGCTGGAGGCGCAGCGGCTGCGGATGCGCACGACGTACGACATCGAGATGATGCGCCAGGTCGGCACCTGCTCCGGCATCGAGAACTACTCGCGGCACATGGACGGCCGCGAGGCCGGCAGCGCGCCCAACACGCTGCTCGACTACTTCCCGGAGGACTTCCTGCTCGTCCTCGACGAGTCCCACCAGACCGTGCCGCAGATCGGCGCCATGTACGAAGGCGACGCCTCCCGCAAGCGCACGCTGGTCGAGCACGGGTTCCGGCTGCCGTCGGCGCTCGACAACCGGCCGCTGAAGTGGGAGGAGTTCCTGGAGCGCATCGGGCAGACGGTCTACCTGTCGGCCACGCCGGGCCCGTACGAGCTGGGGCGGGTCAAGGGCGACGTGGTCGAGCAGGTCATCCGCCCGACCGGCCTGGTCGACCCCGAGATCGTGGTCAAGCCCACCAAGGGCCAGATCGACGACCTGGTGCACGAGATCCGTGAGCGGGCCGAGCGCGACGAGCGCGTCCTGGTCACCACGCTCACCAAGAAGATGTCGGAAGACCTCACCGACTACCTCCTGGAGCTCGGCATCCGGGTGCGCTACCTGCACAGCGAGGTCGACACGCTGCGCCGCATCGAGCTGCTGCGCGAGCTGCGAGTCGGCGAGTTCGACGTGCTCGTCGGCATCAACCTGCTGCGCGAGGGCCTCGACCTGCCCGAGGTGTCGCTGGTGTCCATCCTCGACGCCGACAAGGAGGGCTTCCTGCGCTCCGAGACGTCGCTGATCCAGACCATCGGCCGCGCCGCCCGTAACGTCTCCGGCCAGGTGCACATGTACGCCGACAAGGTCACCCCGTCCATGGAGCGGGCCATCGACGAGACCAACCGGCGCCGGGCCAAGCAGATCGCCTACAACGAGGCCAACGGCATCGACCCGCAGCCGCTGCGCAAGAAGATCGCCGACATCCTCGACTCGCTGTCCCGCGAGGACGCCGACACCCAGCAGCTCATGGGCGGCGGCCGGCAGCAGTCGCGCGGCAAGGCCCCCGTGCCCGGCTTCGCCGCCCGGCAGGCCGGCCAGCACGCCAAGGCCATCGCCGGTGAGATGCCGCGCGCCCAGATGGAGTCCCTCATCGAGTCGCTGACCGAGCAGATGCACCAGTCGGCGGCCGATCTGCAGTTCGAGGTGGCGGCCCGGCTGCGCGACGAGATCAAGGAGCTCAAGCGCGAGCTGCGCGACATGCGCGAGGCGGGGGTTCAATAGGTCGTATGCCTTCTGACCTGGGCGAATGCTTCACCCGTGGGTGGGCAGCGTCCAGGGTATGAACAAGACGATCATTGGGGCCCTGGTCGGTGCGTCGGTGCTGGCGGGGGGCTGCGGCGCCGTCGTCCGCGAGGCGGAGCGGCTGGCCGTCCGCACCTCGCCGTCCATCGGCACCCCCACGTCCGCGTCCTCACCGTCCGCGTCCTCACCGCCCGGGTCCTCACCGGCCGGCTCGCCGGGGGCGGGTGACCTCAAGCAGGCCGCCCAGGCGGCGCTCGGCGCGGTGCCCGGCTCCACCCTCGTCTCCATCGAGACCGAGGAGAACGGCCGCCTGTGGGAGGTGCAGGTCGTCGGCAAGGACGGCACCGAGCACCAGCTCGACGTGGAGTCCGGCAAGGTCGTCGCCGGGCCCACCACCGAGCAGGAGGACGCCGACGACAAGGCCAAGCACCGGGCCCGGGTGTCGGCGGCCAAGCTCGACTACGCCCAGGCGGCCGACAAGATCGCGGCTGCGGTGCCTGAGGGGCGGGTCACGGAGCTGAACCTGGACACGGAGCAGGGGAAGACCGTGTGGGAGGCCGATGTGATCGGGGCGGACGGGGCGAAGCACGAGGTGGCGGTGGACGCGGCCACGGGCGCGGTCACCAGGAACAACGCCGCCACGTCCTGACGGACCACGGCACGTGCCCTGCGCCACCGCGTTCGGTCTGGGGGCGCCTGAGGTCAGGGGAGCAGGGTTGTGAGGGTGCGGGCGAAGGCCTCGGGGTTGTCGAGCATGATGTTGTGCCCCGACTCCGGCACCTCCAGCACCCGCACCCCGGCCTCCCGCAACTCCGCGGCCCCGGCGGGCTCGTCGTTCTCCGGGTACAGGAAGGCGCGCGGGATCGGCAGCCCGGCCAGCAACTCGCGCACGGTCGGCTCCGTCCCCCTGGCCAGGCTGACCGCGGTGCGGTGCAGCGCGCGCAGGTCGGCGAGCCGCATCGTGGACCACCAGTGCGGCCCCACCCGATCCCGCACCTGCTGCCACCCTCCCGCCAGGAACTCCTCCTCCCCGAACGCCGCGATCCCGCTGGTACCGGGCCGGACCGGCGCAGGAGGGTAGGGGTCGAGATTGGCGTCGACCAGCACCAGCCGGGCGACCAGCTCGGGATGGCGCGCGGCCAGGACCGTGGCCACCGCCCCGCCCATGCTGTGCGCGATCACCGAGGCCCCCGACACTCCGGCCTTGCGCAGCCCTTCCGCCAGGGTTTCCGCGTGCTCCTCCAGCGTGTACGAGAACTCCTGCGGCCGGTCGCTGATGCCGAACCCGAGCAGGTCGATCAGCAGGGACCGGTGGCGGGGCAGCAGGGGATGGGCCGCCACCTCCGCGTAGTAGGGGGCCGAGGTGGCGCCGAGGCCGTGGACGTAGACACGCGCCGGCTCCTCGCCGGGCAACTCCACCCAGCGCATGCGAGCGCCGCTGGGATGGACGATGGCATCGTGCATGACGGACCTCCTCGTATATCGGCATCAATATATATCGGGCCCGAGGTATGATGACAGCCATGCTGGAGCTGGCCATACTCGGGTACCTCAGAGACCGGCCCTTACACGGTTACGACCTGCGCCGCAGGGTGGCGGCGCTGATGGGGCACGTACGCCCGGTGGCCGACGGCACCCTCTACCCGGCGATCAAGCGGATGGCCGCGGCCGGCTGGCTCATCAGGAAGGACGAGCCGGGGGCCGCCGCCGCGCCCCGGCGCACGCTCTACCTGACGCCCGAGGGCCGAGCGGAGCTGGAACGCCGGCTGCGCCACCCGGGCGAGCTCGACATCAGCGACGAGAACCGCTGGTTCACGCTGCTCGCGTTCCTGCGTCACCTGGACGAGCCCAAGGAGCAGGTGGCGGTGCTGCGTAGGCGGCTGGCGTTCCTGGAGGAGCCGACGAGCTTCTTCTACGACGGCGACAGGCCGATGGGCGCCGAGGAGTTCGCCGATCCGTTCCGCCAGGGCCTGCTCACCATCGCCCACGCCACCAGCCAGGCCGAGCTGGCCTGGCTGCGCCACACCATCGAAAGCCTCGAATCAGTCACAGGCTGAGCCAGGCCGGGCTCGAATCGGTCACAGGCTGAGCCCGGCCTCCTTGCGGAGCAGGGCGGCCAGGCCGTCCGGGTCGGCGGCGGCCACGCCCTTGGCGGCGAACCACGTCGCCACGTTGCGCGCGTCGCGATCGAGGAACGACGGCCCGGACGGATGCGCGATCACGTCCACGATCTGCGGCAGGTCGATCACCACCAGCCTGCCGTCCTGCACCAGCAGGTTGTACGGGGACAGGTCACCGTGCGCGAGCCCCTCCCCGGCCAGCGTCACCATGGCCGCCACGAGCTGCTCCCACAGCCCGTCGAGCCCCTCGGCCACCTGCGCCAGCCGCGGCGCCGCGTACCCGTCGGCCGTCCCGACGAACTCCTGAAGGATCTCCGTCCCGACGATCTGCACCGGGTACGGCACCGGCACCCCCAGCTCCCACAGCCGGCACAGCGCCGAGAACTCGGCCACCGCCCACTGCGCGGCGATGGCCTGCTTGCCGAAGGCGGTGCGGCCGGCCATGGCCCGGTTCATGCGGTCGTCGCGCGTCCTGCGGCCCTCCAGGTAGCCCGAGTCTCGGTGGAACAGGCGGTGCTCGGACGAGCGGTACCGCTTGGCGGCCAGCAGGCACACCCGGTCGGTGCCGGGCACGCCGCGCGAGATCAGGTGGACGTCGGCTTCCTTGCCGGTCTTGAGTATGCCGTGCTCGGTGTCGACGGCGGCCAGCTCGGTGACGAGCCAGTCAGGGTGAGGGCGGGGGCCCTTCTCGGTCGGGGTGCTCTGGTCCCAGGTGGACCAGCGGTCGCCCTCAGGCGGGCCGTCGAGCGTCTCGGGGGCGTTGCCGAGCCATTCGAGGTCGTCGGCGTCGAGGGCGTTCCTGCCACGGCGGCGGTGTTGCGAGTGCTTCGGCACGGTGGGATGACTCCAGGTCTGAGGCCCACCGGCGGGTCGCGATCAGATCGGCTGACGCCCGGTGGGAGGGAATGAGGACGCGGAAAACGGCACGCGGACAGTCGTTGCCACGGTCTCAGCCTCCCTTCGTGCGGCGGTGATCGATACGCGCCATGAGTATCGCGATGCGGCGGGGACGGGTGCAACCCATTTACCCCGTGTGGCTCAGCGCCGGACTTTGTTCAGGTCGAGGTCGACGTCCACGTCGAAGCCGATGTTCGTCCGCAGCCGCCCGCGGTGGATGCCGGTTGGGACGTATGCCCTGACGGCGGGCTCCAGCTCGAACGTGTAAACGACGGGTACGCCGTCTTCCTGCTCCACCCGCCAGAAATGCTTGATTCCCGCATCCGAGTACTTGATCGGCTTCGTGGTGCGGTCGCGCTCCCTGGACTCGTCCGAGACGACCTCGACGGCCAGGTGGACATCCTCGGGCTTGAACGAGGTGGTCTTCCCGGTCAAGGCGGAGCTCTTGACGATGAGGATGTCCGGCTCCGGCCGCTGGTGCGGGCCCAGCGTCACCGTCATCTCCCGGACCGTCATGAGCCCACGCGGCGGGCGGAGCGACCGCTCCAGCAGGCGGAGCGCGAGCATGTGGAAGCCGTTCTGCGGCGGTCTCGTGACGAGTGAGCCATCGATCAGCTCGACGTGCCGGGGCGCGCCAGGGGGAAGGTGATCGAGCATGTCAGCGGTCCACCCACCGGAAGGCCCGGGGCGGAGCAACCTCGACAAGTTCATGCAGGACGCCCTCTCGATGAGACACCGCACGACGTGACCGTCAGGGCCGGTCCCTGCGCTCCTCCATCGACCGCCGATACAGCTCGTCGATCTCGTCCAGCGGGTCAGGCGCGCGGCGGCGGGCCTCGATCTCCAGGTCGGTGCGGGAGGTGAGGTCGGCGATGCCGGTGGAGGTGTGCTGGACCTGGTCGCCGAGGAGGTCGGCGCGGATGCGGGCGCACATGGCGGTCAGCTTGGCCTGGTGCTCCCTGAGCCGGTCGAGGGTGGCGTGGTCGACGTACGGGGACAGGCGGCGCTGCTGGGCGTACATGCCGAGCTGCCCGTCGTGCACGTCGGCCTGCGCGGTCAGGTCGGCCAGGAGGCGGGGCAGGTCGCCCAGGCCCCAGCCGAGGCTCTGCGCGTGCTCGACGGCCTGACGGGTGAGGGTGACCTCGCGGCGCAGGTCGAGGCGCAGCCGTTCGACTTCGGCGGCGTCGCCTGTGCCCATCGCGTTGACGTGCGTGCTGATGCGGGCGGTGGCCTGTCTGGCCTTGACGGCGGCCTTCTTGCCCAGCTTCACCAGGATGTAGATGCCGACGCCGCCCAGCAGCAGGAGGAACGCCAGGATCACCAGCACGATGACAAGGAACTCGCCGATCTTCGCCACCTCCTGTTGGTGTTGGTGACTTGAAGGATAGTCGGCTCCGGCGGTTGGGGCGCGCCCGTGGCCGATGCGCTGGGCAAGCAAGCTCTTGATCAGATCTGACCGGTGTGTTTCAGTGCACATGTCTTCCCAACCCACCCCTAGAGAGGGCATACAGGGTGCTTGACGGCAAGGTTGTGATCATCACGGGTGGCGCTCGCGGCATGGGGGCGGCCACCGCGCGGCGCTGCGTCGCGGCAGGGGCTCGGGTCGTGCTCACCGACGTGCTGGTGGAGGAGGGTACGGCGACCGCGAAGGAGCTGGACGCCCGCTTCGTCCAGCACGACGTGACCAGCCAGGACGCCTGGGCGGCCGTCGTCGCCGAGACCCTGGAGGCGTACGGGCGGGTGGACGGCCTGGTGAACAACGCCGGCATCGCCACCATGCTGACGATCGAGCAGCAGCCGCTGGAGGAGTTCCAGAACGTCCTCCAGGTGAACCTGGTGGGCACCTTTCTGGGGCTGAAGGCCGTGGTCGGGCCGATGCGGGAGCAGGGCGGCGGCGCCATCGTGAACCTGTCGTCGGTCGCGGGCCTGTTCGCCCTGCCCCTGACCGGCGGTTACGGCGCCTCCAAGTGGGGGGTGCGCGGGCTGACGAAGATCGCGGCGCTGGAGTTCGGGCGGGACAGGATCCGCGTCAACTCCGTCCATCCCGGGATGATCGTCACCCCGATGACGCAGGGGCTCGGGGCCGTGTCGGGGGAGGGCACGTTCGGGCTGGCCCCGGCCGGGCGCTGGGGGGAGCCGGAGGAGGTGGCGGAGGCGATCGCGTTCCTGCTGTCCGACGCCGCCTCGTACGTGACCGGCGCCGAGCTGGCGATCGACGGCGGGTGGACGGCGGGGGAGGGCTCGTTGCTGCCCCCGCCGAAGGTGCCGCCAAAAGATCAGGAGGCCTAGATGCCGTACCTGGAGGTGGGGGACGGTGTGGAGCTCTTCTACACCGACGACGGCGCGGGCGATCCGCCGTTGCTGCTCGTGCACGGCTGGGGGACCGACTCCCACCAGTGGTCGTGGCACATCGACGCGCTCGCCTCCGCGCACCGCGTGCTCGCCGTGGACCTGCGCGGCCACGGCTACTCGTCGGTCCCGGAGACCGGCAACACGCCGCACGCGATGGCCGGCGACCTGGACGTCCTGCTCGGCCGCCTGGGCATCCCCGAGGTGGTCGCCGTCGGGCACTCCATGGGCGGCCAGGTGGTCTCCATCCTGGCCGTCGAGCATCCGGAGCGGGTGCGGGCGCTGGTCACCCTCGACCCCGGCTACGGCATGTCGGCGGAGATCGCCGCCGGCTTCCCCCGGATGATCGCGGGCCTGCGGGGCGAGGGTCCGCACCGGGCGGCCGAGCGCATCGACGAGTGGTGCACGAACGCCGCCACGCCCGCCGTGATCAGGCGCTGGCACAAGCGCAGGCTGTACGGGATGCCGCCGCACGTGCTGGTGGAGGCGTTCGAGGCGATGTTCACGGCGCCCGGCGCGATCGGGGTGCGTCCGGCGAGTGACGACTACCTGGCCCGCAGGCGGTGCCCGGTGTTGTCGATCTGGGCGGACGCCGGGCGGGCGGGCTGGGAGGCGGGGCTGCTCAAGGACCCGGCGTCGGTGGTGCTGTCGTGGGAGGGCGCGAGCCACCGGCTGCACGAGGAGCGCCCGGATGACTTCGTCAGCGCCGTGGAGGGATGGTTGCGCCGCCTGTGATGGGCCCGGCGGAACGGGATGTCCCGCCGGGCGCCAACGACGTGTGAGCGTGCCAGGGTTGGGGGCCACGGATTGACGCTCACACGTTTCGATCCCTTTGTTCGCTACCTCGGCCCCAACGGTAGGCGGCCATCGGACACCGGCGCGTCACCCCGTGGGCGGATCGCGGGTCACCCTGGCGGGTGATGCCCCCTGGCCGCCCTCCTGCGGGCGCGGAAGCGGCGGGCCCGCCGCAGCACCCACCACGCCAGTACTGCGAGCAGCAGCAGCGCGACGATCACCAGGACGGGCGCGAACAGCGCGACCAGGCTCATCCCGAACGACCCGGCGTCCTCGACCGTGCTGACGACCGGCGCGCCGACCCCGGCCGTGCCCGCGTTGATCACCGGGCGGGCGGCGGACTTGAGCGCGTGCACGGCCAGCGCCATCACGATGCCCAGCAGCCAGCCCGCCCACGGGTTCTGCGTCATCCAGGAGGAGCTCTCGAGCTCGGCGGCGGCGCTGGTGGCGGAGAACACCACGCCGCCGGAGGCGGGGCGCACCACGGTCTGGATGGCGTCGTTGACGCTGTCGACGGCGGGCACCTTGTCCAGGACCATCTCGGCCAGCAGCAGCACCGCGAGGATGGCGAGCACGCCCCAGTTGGACAGCCACGTGTAGCCGTCGGGCAGCCGCACGGCGTCGGTGACGTTCGCCAGCACCCCCACGACCAGGAGCGGGATATACGCGTTCAGCCCGGCGGCCGTGGACAGCCCCAGACCGGTCAAAGCGGCCAGCATGTCCCTAGTCTGCCCGGGCGGCCTCGTCCATGAGGCGTGTCAGCGCGGGATCGGTGAACTCGGTCATCGCCCGCTCGTACTTCTCCATGCCCCAGGACCAGAAGTCGAAGTCGATGGTGTCGTTGGCGCCGTCCTGGATGGAGGCCCACAACGTCCAGCCGTACTTGGACATGAGGCCGAGCAGGCGCGCCCGGGCGATCTTGTGGCGCAGGCGGCGGCCGTAGTACGCGGTGACGAGCTCGTCCAGGTGGCCGGGCGGCAGGTCGGACTCGCTCCAGATGTTGCCCAGCTCGAAGCAGGGGTCGTTGTTGCCCGCGTACTCGTAGTCGATCAGCCAGAGGCGCTCGCCGTCGTCCAGGATGTTGCCGGGCAGCAGGTCGTTGTTGCACGGGACCGTCCCCTCGTCCCTGATAGCGAGACATTCCCGGATCCGGGTGACGGTGGGCATGAAGTCCAGGTAGCGAGGCGGCAGCCGGAAGCCGCGATCCCGCACGATCTCCAGGTAGCGCCGCTGCACCTCGAACATGTCGAAGTCACGCACGAAACGCGGCCCGGCGTGCAGCCGCCGGCACGCCCGCGCCACGCGCGGCAGATTCGCCGGATCCAGCAGATCCGCCTCCGTGTACGTCCGGCACCCCGGCAGGAATCCGACCACGAGCACGCCGAGGTCCGGCAGGTAGTCGTGCACCGGCGCGCCGACCCCCGCCTTCGCCGCCGCGATCGAGTTGGCGTGCTCGGCGTCCCTGTCGATGGCCAGCAGCGCGCCGTCGCTGGCCCACAGGCGCACCACGTACACGCCGGACGGCGTGGTGACCTTGTAGTTGTGGTTGGTGAGCCCGCCGGGCAGCTCCTCCACGGAGCGCGGCACGCCGGACAGCAACGGGATGCGATCGAGGACCTCGGGCGCGGCCATGCTCGATGCTAGCTCCACCGTACTAAACGGTCTAGACCTTTAGGGGCGCGCCGGTTAACCTCGCGACCATGAGCGACTCGGCCCGGATCGTGATCATCGGCGGCGGGGTGGGCGGCGCGTCCGTCGCCTACCACCTCACCCAACTCGGCGAACGCGACGTCGTCCTGCTGGAACGGGACGAGCTCACCAGCGGCTCCACCTTCCACTCCGCCGGGCTCGTCGGCCAGTTGCGCGCCGACCCCACGCTGACCCGGATGAACCAGTACTCCGTCGAGCTGTACCGCACCCTCGACGCCGGATGGACCGAGTGCGGCGGCATCAAGCTCGCCTCCACGCCCGAGCGGATGGCCGAGATCCGCCGCCAGATCGGCTGGGCGCGCACCTTCGGCCTGCCGCTGGAGGAGATCTCCGTGGCCGAGGCCGTGGAGCTGTTCCCGCTGATGGACCCGGAAGGCGTCGTCGGGGCGGCGTACCTGCCGACGGACGGGCAGATCGACCCGTCCCAGCTCTGCTACGCGCTGGCGAGCCGCGCCCGCGAGGGCGGCGTCACCGTGCGCACCCGCACCCGCGTGCTCGGCGTCACCGTCGAGCGGGGCCGCGTCACGGGCGTGCGCACCGACCAGGGCGACATCGCCTGCGAGATCGTGGTCAACTGCGGCGGCATGTTCGCCGCCGAGATCGGCCGCATGGCCGGGGTGCGGGTCCCGATCGTGCCGATGTCGCACCAGTACGTGGTCAGCGACGCCTTCCACGACCACACCGGCCTGCCCACCCTGCGCGACCCCGACCTGCTCGTCTACTACCGCCAGGAGGTCCAGGGCCTGGTCATGGGCGGCTACGAGCGTAACTGCGCACCCTGGACGGCCGGCCACGACTCCTACGACGCGGTGCCCGCCGACTTCAACGGCCGCCTGCTGCCGGAGGACTGGCCCAGGTTCGAGGAGATCTCGGACAACTCCCGGATCCGCGTGCCCGCCATGGCCGACGTCGGCATCCGCAAGCTGATCAACGGGCCTGAGGCGTTCACCCCCGACAACGAGTTCTGCCTGGGCGAGACCGAGGTCGCCGGGTTCTTCGTCGCCGCCGGCTTCTGCGCGCACGGCATCGCGGGCGCGGGCGGCATCGGCAAGGTGATGGCCGAGTGGATCGTCGAGGGCGAGCCCGGCATGGACCTGTGGCACATGGACGTGCGCCGCTTCGGCCGCCACTACCGCTCGCCGTCGTACACGATCAAGCGGGCGGTCGAGAACTACGAGACGTACTACGACATCCGCTACCCGGGCCACGAGCGGTCGGCGGGCCGGCCGCTGCGGGTCTCGCCCGCCTACGGCTGGCACACCGCCAACGGGGCCGTCTTCGGCGAGAAGTCCGGGTGGGAGCGGGTCAACTACTACGCGGCGAACGAAGTCCCCGGCGAGGAGGAGCGGCCGGCCGGGTGGGCCGGGCGGCTGTGGTCGTCGGCGATCGGGGCCGAGCACCGGGCCACGCGCACGGCCGCCGGGCTGTTCGACGAGAGCTCGTTCGCCAAGATCGAGGTCACCGGGCCCGACGCCGCCGCGCTGCTGGAATGGGTGTGCGACAACCGGGTCGCCAGGGACGTGGGCGCGGTCACGTACACGCAGGCGCTCAACCGGCGCGGCGGGATCGAGTGCGACTTCACCGTCACCCGGCGCGGCGAGGAGGAGTTCCTGGTCGTCACCGGCACCGCGTTCGGCGCGCACGACATGGGGTGGCTGCGCAAGCAGGCGGCGCGCACCGGCTCGAAGGCCAGGATCGCGGACGTGACCGGGCAGTACGCGTGCTTCGCGCTGTGGGGGCCGCGCGCCCGCGACGTGCTGGGCGGCCTGACCCCCGATCCGCTGGACTTCCCGTTCATGTCCGCGCGCGAGCTCACCGTGGGGGACGTGCCGGTGCTGGCGCTGCGGGTGACGTTCGTGGGGGAGCACGGGTGGGAGCTGTACTGCTCCAGCGAGTACGGGCTCGGCCTCTGGCAGACGCTGTGGCGGGCGGGGGAGCCGTACGGGCTGACGGCCGGCGGGTACAAGGCCATCGACAGCCTGCGGCTGGAGAAGGGCTACCGGGTGTGGGGGGCCGACCTCGGGCCCGAGACGACGCCGTACGAGGCAGGGCTGGGCTTCTGCATCAAGAACGACAAGGACTTCCTCGGCAGGGACGCCCTCGACCCCGCGCCCGCGCGGCGGCTGCGCTGCCTGACGCTGGGCGACCCGCGCGCGATCGCGCTCGGCAACGAGCCGGTGCGGGTGGACGGGCAGGTGCGGGCCAGGGTCACCTCCGGCGGGTACGGGTACACCGCGCGCGAGTCGATCGCCTACGCCTACCTGGAGGCGGAGCCGGGCACGCCGGTCGAAATCGAGGTGGAGGGCCGGTGGGTGCCGGGAACGGTGGTCAAGAGTCCTCTGGTGCCGTGACGCCGCTGCGCACCGTGATGCGGACCCGGTCGGGGCGGAACAGGTCGCGGGCGTACTCCACCGGGGTGCCGTCCGCCGCGTAGGCGGTGCGCTCGATCAGCATCAGCGGCGCGCCCGGCTCGATGCCCAGCTCGGCGGCCTCGGCGGGCTGGGCGATGACCGGGTCGAGATGCTCGGTCGCGGTGCGCGGCTCCAGGTCGTACCGGGTGGCCAGGAGCGCGTACAGGGAGCCGGTGAGGTCCTCGTCGAGCAACCCGGGCAGGCGGGGGAAGTACGAGCGTTCCAGCGCCACCGGCGACCGCCCGGCCGAGCGGACCCGCGCCACCTCGTGCACCGGCTCGCCCGGCGCGACCCCCAGGGCCCGCGCGGCGGCGGCGGGCGCGGGCACCGTCGCGGCCCGCAGGATCCGCGCCTCGGCCCGCAGGTGCGCGCGGCGCATCTGCTCCGTGAACCCGGCCAGCCCGGTCAGGTCGCAGTCGATGCGCGGCGCGGGGCGCGGCTCGGCCACGAACGCGCCGCCCGACCGGCCCGGCACGCGCAGCAGCACGCCGTCGCGCTCCAGCGAGGCCAGCGCCTGCCGCAGCGTCATCCTGCTCACGCCGAGCCGCCCGGCCAGCTCCCGCTCGCCGGGCAGCCGGTCGCCCGGCGTCAGCTCGCCGCCGGCGATCGAGGCGAGCAACCAGCGCTCGATCTGCACGTGCGCGGGGACGCCGGTGCCGCGTTCCAGCTCAGGCGGAGTCCCGACCACAGGCGCAGGTTACCTTCCGGGAAAGACGGGGCAAACGCCCGGGTCTCACCCCTGCGTCAGGTCGCGCAGCCGCTCGACCGCCTCGCCGAACTCGCTGATCATGTCGTAGACCACGTCTCTGGCCGGCTTGACCTGGTCGAGCTGGCCCACGACCTGCCCCACGAAGTAGTTGACCAGCTCCACCGCGCCGGGCTCGCCCTTCTCCGCCGCCGCCCCGATGCGCGCCATCGCGCCCTCGGCCAGCAACATCTGCAGCGGCATCCCCAGCGCCCCAGGGCTCTCCTGGCCGGAGTCCCACTCCTCCGTCCAGGCGGACCTGAGCTGGCGGGCCGGCTTGCCCGTACGGGACCGGGACCGGACCGTGTCCAGCGACGAGGCCGCCAGGAACTTGGCCTTGACCGCCGGAGCCGTCTCGGCCTCCTCGGTCGTCAGCCACACCGAGCCGCACCACACGCCCTGCGCGCCGAGCGCCATGGCCGCCGCCATCTGCCGCCCCGACGCGATCCCGCCCGCCGCCAGCACCGGGACCGGCGCGACCGCGTCCACGACCTGCGGGACCAGCACCATCGTGGAGACCTCGCCGGTGTGCCCGCCCGCCTCGGTGCCCTGCGCCACGATGAGGTCGGCGCCCGCCGCCACCTGCCTGCGGGCGTGCTCGACCGTGCCCACCAGCGCGGCCACCGGCACCCCCGCCTCCCTGGCCCTGGACACCATCTCGGGCGGCGGCGGCCCCAGGGCGCTGGCGATCAGCCCGATGCGGTGCTTGAGCGCCACGTCGATCAGCCCCGTCGCCCCGGCCGCCGTCACGCGCCTGCCGAACTCGTCGGCCACGGCCGACATCGGCTGGCCTGGCGAGCTGACGCCGTACTTGTTCAGCAGGTGGGTGACGAAGTCCCGGTGGCGGTCGGGGACGGCTTCCGACAGTTGCGTGCGGCGGTCGAGCGCCGAGGGGTCGATCTTGCCGGGGACGAGCACGTCCACGCCGTACGGGCGGCCGCCCACCCGTTCGTCCAGCCAGGTCAGCTCCGTGTCGAGCTGCTCGGGTGAGTACGCGATCGCGCCCAGCACGCCGAAACCGCCCGCGTTCGTGACGGCGGCCACCACGTCGCGGCAGTGGCTGAAGGCGAACAGCGGGAACTCGATGCCCAAACGCTCACAGATGGCGGTCCGCATGGAACGACGCTAACTGTCAGAACCTTGTTCGGTCCAGAGGGTGACCTCAGGGGATGCTGTCCAGCGTGACGGGTGTGTGCCAGCCCAGCTCGGGCGTGTAGCCGCGCACCCGCCTCGCGGGCACCCCCGCCACCACGCTGTGGTCGGGGAACTCGCCGCGCACCACCGCGCCGCCCGCCACCACGCACTGGCGCCCCAGCGTGGTGCCCGGCAGGATGATCGCGCCCGTGCCCAGCCAGGAGCCCGAGCCGATGGAGACCGGGCTGTTGCGCGGCCACTGCCGCCCGATCGGCACGTCCGGGTCGTCGTAGACGTGATTCTGGTCCGTGATGTACACGTACGGGCCCGTGAAGACGTCGTCGCCGATGTCGACCGACTGGTGCGCGACGATGTGCGAGCCCCGGCCGATCGAGCAGCTCGCGCCGATCCGCAGGATTGAGTCGGGTCCCAGATCCGGGCCGGGGACCATGCCGCACGACATCGACACCCGCTCGCCGATGAGCGTGTGCTCGCCGATCTCGATCCACTGCTCGCCGAAGATCGCGCCGGGCGGGAACGCGATGCTGACCCCGGCGCCGAGCGAGCGGAATCGGTAGCCGGCGGAGCTGCCTGCGGAAATCTCACCGGCGGCGCGGATCGCCCCGTAGGCACGGTGAATCAACGCGCCCAGAGCCCGCCGAACTAGTGACATAGGGACCAAAGTTACCGCTAGGTCATGCCGTTCAGGCATGTGAGGGGCGTTGTTTGATATCCTGAGAGCCCGTGGACACTTCGACCACACCTCGAGCCACGGGAGCCCCTTTGCGCAGCGCATCGCAAACCAAGCATCTGTTCGTCACCGGCGGTGTCGCCTCCAGTCTCGGCAAGGGGCTCACGGCATCCAGCCTCGGTCGCCTGCTCAAAGGGCGCGGTCTCAGGGTCACCATGCAGAAGCTCGACCCTTACCTCAACGTCGACCCCGGCACCATGAACCCGTTCCAGCACGGTGAGGTGTTCGTCACCGACGACGGCGCCGAGACCGACCTCGACGTCGGCCACTACGAACGGTTCCTCGACACCCACCTGCACGGCTCGGCCAACGTGACCACCGGGCAGGTGTACTCCAACGTCATCGCCAAGGAGCGGCGGGGCGAGTACCTCGGCGACACCGTCCAGGTCATCCCGCACATCACCAACGAGATCAAGGACCGGATCCGGGGGATGGCCGGCCCTGACGTGGACGTCGTCATCACCGAGGTAGGCGGCACGGTCGGCGACATCGAGTCGCTGCCGTTCCTGGAGGCCGTGCGCCAGATCAGGCACGAGGTCGGCCGCGACAACGTGTTCTTCCTGCACGTCTCGCTGCTGCCGTACATCGGCCCCTCGGGGGAGCTGAAGACCAAGCCGACCCAGCACAGCGTGTCCGCGCTGCGCAGCATCGGCATCCAGCCCGACGCCATCGTGCTGCGCTCCGACCGCCCCGTGCAGGCGGCGATCAAGCGCAAGATCAGCCTCATGTGCGACGTCGACGAGGACGCCGTCGTCTCCGCCGTCGACGCGGCCTCCATCTACGACATCCCCAAGGTGCTGCACTCCGAGGGCCTCGACGCCTACGTCGTACGCCGCCTCGGCCTGCCCTTCCGCGACGTCGACTGGAAGGAGTGGGAGCAGCTCCTGCGCCGCGTGCACCGGCCGGCCAAGGAGGTCACGGTCGCGCTCGTCGGCAAGTACATCGACCTGCCCGACGCGTACCTGTCGGTCACCGAGGCGCTGCGCGCCGGCGGCTTCGCCAACGACGCCCGCGTCAACATCCGCTGGGTCAAGAGCGATGACTGCGAGACGCCCGAGGGCGCGGGGCGCGAGCTCGACGGCGTGGACGGCGTGCTCATCCCCGGCGGCTTCGGCGTACGCGGCATCGAGGGCAAGATCGGCGCCATCCGCCACGCCCGCGAGAACAAGATCCCGCTGCTCGGCATCTGCCTCGGCATGCAGGGCATGGTCATCGAGGCCGCCCGCAACATGGCCGGCATCGAGGACGCCAACTCCGCCGAGTTCGACCCCGACACCAAGCACCCCGTCATCTCCACCATGGCCGACCAGGAGGACGTCGTCGCCGGCGAGCGCGACATGGGCGGCACCATGCGCCTGGGCAGCTACACCGCCAAGCTCGGCGAGGGCACCCTGGCCAGGCAGCTCTACGGCGGCAAGGCCAAGGCCGACGAGCGCCACCGGCACCGTTACGAGGTCAACAACGCCTACCGCGAGCAGCTCGAACAGGTCGGCCTGGTCTTCTCCGGCCTGTCGCCCGACGGCCGCCTGGTCGAGTACACCGAGCTGCCGGCCGACGTGCACCCCTTCTTCATCGGCACCCAGGCGCACCCCGAGTTCCGCTCCCGGCCCACCAGGGCCAACCCGATGTTCAAGGGCCTGATCAGCGCAGCCCTCGTGTATGCCGACGCCCGCGTCGGTGCGAAGGTGGGCCCATGAAAGTCGAAGACACGCCCGAGGCGTGGGACGTCGTCGAATCCAGGCACCGGTTCAAGGGCCACGTGATCGAGGTCGTCACCGACACCGTCAAGATGCCCCGCGACGAGGTCGCCGACCGCGACTACGTCGTCCACCCCGGAGCCGTCGCCGTGCTCGCGCTCGACGAGCACGACCGGGTCCTGATGATCAGGCAGTACCGCCACCCCACGCGGCACCTCATGTGGGAGCTGCCCGCCGGGATCCGCGACGTGGCAGGCGAACCGCTCGTCACCACCGCCGCCCGCGAGCTGGCCGAGGAGGCCGGCTACCGCGCCGACACCTGGTACACCCTGGCCGACCTGCGCTCCTCGCCGGGCATGACCGACGAGCGCGTACGCGTGTTCCTGGCCAGGGGCCTGAGCAGGATCCCCGACGAGGAGAACGGCTTCGAACACCGGCACGAGGAAATCGACATGCCGGTCGAATGGGTCCCTCTGGCCGACGCGGTCGAGAAGGCGCTCATGGGAATGATCCACAATTCCTCGACCGTGGCCGGTATCCTCGCCGCATATGCGGCTTCGGTCGAGGGGCACCACCTGCTGCGCCCGGCCGACGCACCGGAGGCGTGACGGAAGGACCAGTTCGTGGAGGCGGTGCTCTCCAGCTACCTCGCCCATCTGGCCGTGGAGCGCGGCCTGGCCGCCAACACGCTCGCGTCCTACCGTCGTGACCTGCGCCGATACTTCGAGCACCTCCAGGCGCGCGGGCGCCTGGAGCTCGGCGAGGTGGGGGAGGCCGACGTGCTGGCCTTCCTCGCCGCGCTGCGCGAGGGCGACGGCGAGCACCCCGCCCTGGTCGCCAGCTCCGCCGCCCGCGCCGTCTCCGCCGTGCGCGGGCTGCACCGCTTCGCCCTGCGCGAAGGCGTCACGGCCCACGACCCCGCCCACGAGGTACGCCCGCCGCGCCAGCTCCGCAGGCTGCCCAAGGCCATCGGCGTGGACGAGGTCGAACGCCTCATCGCCGCCTCCGGCCCCGACGGCGCGCCTCTCACGCTGCGCAACCGCGCCCTGCTGGAGGTCCTGTACGGCACCGGCGCCCGCATCTCCGAGGCCGTCGGCCTGGCCGTGGACGACCTGGAGGACGACCAGGTGCGCCTGCA
The DNA here is from genome assembly GCF_008086045.1 of Nonomuraea sp. PA05. Lineage (GTDB taxonomy): Bacteria > Actinomycetota > Actinomycetes > Streptosporangiales > Streptosporangiaceae > Nonomuraea > Nonomuraea monospora. Next base: position 75,916 of record NZ_VSEY01000045.1, read on the forward strand.
CGGCAAGGGCAACCGCACCCGGGTCGTGCCTCTGGGGCGTTACGCCCGGTCGGCGCTGGACGCCTACCTCGTACGGGCTCGTCCGGGGCTGCTCGCCCACGGGCGAGGCACCCCGGCTGTCTTCCTCAACGCCCGCGGCGGGCGGCTGACCAGGCAGGGAGCCTGGGAAGTGCTCCAGGCCGCCGCCGAACGAGCCGGACTCGACGGGATAAGCCCGCACGTACTCCGGCATTCCTTCGCAACTCACCTGATCGACGGTGGCGCGGACGTTAGGGTGGTACAGGAGTTGCTCGGCCACGCCTCTGTGACGACCACTCAGGTCTACACCTTGGTCACGGTCGACAAGCTCCGCGAGGTCTACGCCGCAGCGCATCCCCGCGCCCGGCAGTGATCTATAGTCTTTTGGGACGTGCGCCGCCCACGGCGTGCCGCCTTGCCGCGTTAAGTGGTGACGCCATAGTGTCCGTCCGGACGGTCCGGTTCGGGATCGTCAGGGAGGTTCGAGCTGGTGACTGTGACGACCAAGGGTTCGACCCCGGGGACCCCCGACAACCCCTGGGGCGACACGAAGACCAACGCGCCTTCCAACGGCGTCAATCTCGGCCCGACGCAGCGGCCCCGCCCGGTGTTCCCGGAACCGGTGCCGCCCGCGGTGCACGGCCCGGCGCGCGTGGTCGCGATGGTCAACCAGAAGGGTGGCGTCGGCAAGACCACCACCACCATCAACCTGGGCGCCGCGCTCGTCGAATGCGGTCTCAAGGTGCTGCTGGTCGACTTCGACCCGCAGGGGGCGCTGTCCGTAGGCCTGGGCATCAACCCGCTCCAGCTCGACCTGACCGTCTACAACCTGCTCATGGAGCGCGGCGTCACCGCCGAGGAAGTGCTCCTGCAGACCGGCGTCGAAGGCCTCGACCTGCTGCCCAGCAACATCGACCTGTCCGCGGCGGAAGTGCAGCTCGTCACCGAGGTCGCCCGCGAGCAGGTGCTCGGCCGCGTCATCAAGCCGCTGCTGCCGCACTACGACGTGTGCCTCATCGACTGCCAGCCGTCGCTCGGCCTGCTCACCATCAACGCCCTCACCTGCGCCCACGGCGTCATGGTGCCGCTGGAGTGCGAGTTCTTCGCGCTGCGCGGCGTCGCCCTGCTCATGGACACCATCTCCAAGGTCCAGGAGCGGCTCAACGAGGAGCTCGAGATCGAAGGCCTGCTCGCCACCATGTACGACGCGCGCACCCTGCACGGCCGCGAGGTGCTGGCCCGCGTCGTCGAGGCGTTCGGCGACAAGGTGTTCCACACCGTGATCAACCGCACGGTGCGCTTCCCCGACGCGACGGTGGCCGGTGAGCCGATCACCACCTTCGACCCGTCGTCCCTCGGCGCCAACGCCTACCGTGAGCTGGCCCGCGAGGTGCTCTCGCGCTGGCCGGCGCCTGCGACAATGGCCAGGTGACCACCGAGCAGCCGTCGCCCCCGCAGGGCTTCCAGGTCCACCTGGACGTCTTCGAGGGTCCGTTCGACCTGCTCCTCGGCCTCATCGCCAAGCACAAGCTCGACATCACCGAGGTCTCCCTCTCCAAGGTCACCGACGAGTTCATCGCCTACATCCGCTCCCGCGGCCCCGAGTGGGACCTCGACCAGACCAGCCACTTCCTGCTGGTCGCGGCCACCCTGCTCGACCTCAAGGCGGCCCGGCTGCTGCCCAGCGGCGAGGTCGAGGACGAGGAGGACCTGGCGCTGCTGGAGGCCAGAGACCTGCTGTTCGCGCGGCTGCTGCAGTACAAGGCCTACAAAGAGGTGGCCAAGGTCTTCGCCGGGCGGATGGCGGAGGAGGCGCTGCGCTTCCCCCGTACCGCGCCGCTGGAGGAGCAGTTCGCCAACCTCCTGCCCGAGCTCATCCTCGGCATCGGCCCCGAACAACTCGCCCGCATCGCCGCCAAGGCCTTCACCCCCAAGCTGCCGCCCACCGTCAACCTGGGGCACGTCTACCAGCCGCTGGCCAGCGTCAAGGAGCAGGCGGCCATCCTCGTCATGCACCTGCGGCGGCTCCGGCGCGCCACCTTCCGCGCGCTCGTGGCCGACTGCGACGGCACCTTCGAGGTCATCGCCCGGTTCCTGGCCGTGCTGGAGCTCTTCAGGGAGTCGGCGGTGACGTTCGAGCAGGTCGAGCCGCTGGGGGATCTGCACGTGACATGGACGGGCTCCGATGACGGGGACGTCGCGGTGGGGGACGACTACGAGGAATCCGCGGAGAGACCTACTGATGATTGACGCTGATGGACGACGCTGATGAATGACGACAACCCGTTGCCTAACCCGCGCCGCTCGCCGGACTCCGAGCCGCCGCTGCCCGCCTGGATGACGCTGCCCGGGTCGATGGCGCAGGCGGGGGCGCCTGAGGTGGAGGGCGAGGACGACGCCACGGGTGCGGCCGACCCGGCTCCGGCCGAACCGGGCGCGCCTGACGCCGACCCGGCTCCGGCCGCGCTGAGCGTGCCTGACGCCGACCTGGTTGCGGCCGAGCTCGGCGCGCCTGACGTCGCCCCGGTTGCGGCCGAGCCGGCCGACCTCGGGGAGCCTGACACCGGGCCGGTGGAGCCCGAGGAGCTTCAGGAGGCCGCCGCCGACGTGGCTGACGTGCCGGGGTGGGACGCCGGGCCTGCGGATGGCGATGTGGCGGAGGAGACCACTGAGGCTGACGTAGTGCTGCTCGACGCGACACCCCTGCTCGACGAGGCCACCGCGCCGGCGACCGGAGAAGGACCGGCGCTGGAGGCGGCGTTGGAGGCTATCCTGCTGGTGGTGGACGAGCCCGTCGCCGAGGTGACCCTCGCCCAGGTGCTGGAACGGCCCACACACGAGGTGAGCGCCGCCCTGCGCTCGCTGGCAGCGGAATACACCGCGGCCGGTCGTGGTTTTGACTTGAGAGAAGTCGCGGGTGGCTGGCGTTTCTACACGCGAGCCGACTGCGCGCAACTGGTCGAGCGGTTCGTCCGCGACGGCCAGCAGACGCGGCTGACCCAGGCCGCGCTGGAGACACTCGCGGTCGTGGCCTACCGGCAGCCGGTGAGCCGCGCCCGCGTCGCCGCGGTGCGCGGCGTCAACAGCGACGGCGTCATGCGGACGCTCGTCGCCAGGGGGCTGGTCGAGGAGGCCGGCACCGACCCGGAGAGCCAGGCAGTGCTCTACCGGACAAGCTCATACTTCCTTGAACGTCTGGGGCTGAGGGACCTGAGCGAGCTTCCCGAGCTCGCCCCCTTCCTCCCCGACGACCTGGAGAATCTCGAGGAGACGACAAAGTGATCAACAGGCGTAGCACCCCGTCCGGTGATGGACGCGGTCGTGGACGTGCCGGCGGCTCGGGCCGTGGCGGGCGTCCCGCCTTCCGCTCCGACGACACCCGTGGCGACACCCGTGGCGACTCGCGCGGCGGTGGCCGTGGCGGGTTCCGCCGCGACGACGATTTCCGCGGCACCGGCGGCCCGCGCCGTGACGGTGGCTTCCGCGAGGATTCCCGCCGTGACGGTGGGTTCCGCGACGACTCCCGCCGTGATGGCGGCTTCCGTGACGATTCCCGCCGTGACGGTGGTTCCCGTGACGATTCCCGCCGTGACGACTCCCGTCGTGAGGGCTTCCGCGAGCGGTCCTCGCGTGACTCCCTCCGCGCCGACCGGGGCGGCGTCCGCGCCCGGTACGGCGGCAGGCGGGACGGCGAGAACGACGGCCGTCCGGCCCGCGAGGACCGCTACGGCGGCCGTGGCACCGGCCGTGACGAGCGCTCCGGCCGCGACGAGCGCCCGGGTGGCGCCGGCCGCTTCGGCCGCGACCAGCGCTCCGGCGGCTTCGGCCGCGACGAGCGCTCCGGCGGCGAGGGCCGCTTCGGCCGCGACCAGCGCTCCGGCGGTTACGGCCGCGACGAGCGCACCGGCCGTGACGACCGGTTCGGCGGCCGTGACAGCCGTCATGGGCGGCGTGACGAGCGCCCCGCCCGCGGTGAGGACCGCGGCGCCTACCGCGCAGAAGCCGGTGACCGCCGCCCCGCCGCAGGCCGCGACGACCGTCGTGACTTCCGCCGTGACACGGGCCGTGACGACCGTCGTGACTTCCGCAGCGACGCAGGCCGTGACGCAGGCCGTGACGCCGTCCGCGACGACCGCCGTGAGGGGCGTCCCGACGCTCGCCGCGACTACGGCCGCGACGCGGGCCGTGGCAACCGCCGTGACTACGGCCGTGACGCCGCCGTCCGCGACGGTCGCCGTGACGACCACCGCGATGGGCGTCCCGACGACCGGCGCGACGACCGGCGGGACGACCGGCGGGGAGACCGTGGCGACGTCCGGACCGGTGGTTTCCGGGCCGGCCGGAGCGGCCGCCGCGAGGACGCCGCCCCCAGGCCGTCGAGCTCGACCCGCTCCCGCTACGGCAGGCGCGACGACGCCGGCGACCGGAAGCCCGGAAGGGGCGCCGCACCGCGCCGCGACGACGTCCAGACCATCGGCGGCGGAGCCAGGCGCCCGTCGTACAACAGCCCCCAGCACAACCGGGTGAAGGCCGCCCGCCAGCCCCTGCGCGACCGCGACCTCTTCCCCGAGGGCTACACCGACGAGCGCGACACCACCGAGGTGCCGGGCGGCGTCCGCCTGCAGAAGGTGCTCGCCCAGGCGGGCGTGGCCAGCCGCAGAGCGTGCGAGGAGATGATCGGCGACGGCCGTGTGACGGTGAACGGCCAGGTGGTGCGGAGGTTCGGCGCCAAGGTCGACCCCGCCACGCAGATCATCCACGTGGACGGCAAGCGCATCCCGACCGCGCCCGACCTCGTCTACTACGCGATCAACAAGCCGATCGGCGTCGTGTCCACGATGGACGACCCGCAGGGCCGCCCGTGCCTGGCCGACTACGTCGAGGAGCTGGCGCCGCGGCTGTTCCACGTGGGCCGGCTCGACACCGAGACGGAGGGCCTGCTGCTGCTCACGAACGACGGCGAGCTGGCCAACCGGCTGACGCACCCCAGCTACGGGGTGCAGAAGAAGTACTGGGCCAAGGTGCCGGGGCCGATCCCGCGCGACCTGGGCCGCAGGCTCAAGCAGGGCATCGAGCTGGAGGACGGCCTCGCCAGGGCGGACGCGTTCTCGATCGTGCAGGAGCACGGCCAGCAGGCGCTGGTCGAGGTGGTGCTGCACGAGGGCCGCAAGCACGTCGTGCGGCGGATGCTGGAGGAGGCCGGTCACCGCGTGATCGACCTGGCCAGGATCGAGTTCGGACCGGTCAAGCTGGGCAGGACCAAGCCTGGCACCGTCAGGGCGTTGACCTTGAAGGAAGTCGGCGAGCTGTACGCGGCCGTGAAGCTGTAATCTGGCCGGACGAAGGAGCCCGTGCGAGAACCTCCGCACGGGCTCTCCGGTTATGGAAGGGGACGAACCACATGGTGCGGGCGATCCGTGGGGCGATCCAGGTGGACGCCAACGACCGCGACTCGGTCATCTCCGGCACGGCCGAGCTGGTCAGCGCGATCATGGAGCGTAACCGGCTGACCCCGGACGACGTGATCAGCGTGTTGTTCACGGCCACGCCCGACCTGACGGCCGAGTTCCCCGCGCTCGCCGCGCGTAAGCTGGGTTTTCACGAGGTGCCGTTGATCTGCTGCACCGAGATCGACGTGCCGGGCGCGCTGCCCCGCGTCGTACGTCTGATGGCCCATGTGGAGTCCGACCGGCCGCGTTCGGAGATCCAGCACGTCTATCTGCGCGGCGCGGTGGCATTGAGACAGGACATCGCCCAGTAGCCGGCACCGTGCTCTTTCCGTCAAGCGGACGGCAAGCCGGCCGCGTGACACTACCAGCCCGTACGGCCCGATAAATCAGGACATCGAGATGGAACTTCGTACCGTGCTCGTCGTCGGCACCGGTCTCATCGGCACCTCAGCGGCGCTGGCGCTGCGCAAACGCGGTGTCCGGGTGCTGCTCGCCGACCGCGAACCGGGAGCCGTACGGCTGGCACGGGAGCTCGGCGCGGGCGAGGAATGGCACCCGATGAAGGCCACGCCCGCCGCGGGAGAGGCCGGAGGGCAGGCGACGGCGCAGCCGTCCGAGCGGGTGGACCTGGCGATCATCGCGGTTCCCCCGGCCCACGTGGCGACCGAGCTGCTGGAGCTGCAGCGCATCGACGCGGCCCGCTTCTACACCGACGTGGCCAGCGTCAAGGCCGAGCCCATCCACCGGGCCGCGCAGCTCGGCTGCGACCTGGGCGCCTACGTCGCCTCCCACCCGCTGGCCGGCCGCGAGAAGTCGGGCCCGGGAGCGGCCAGGGACGACCTGTTCCTCGGCCGGCCCTGGGCGCTGTGCCCGACGGAGGAGGCCGACCCCGAGGCGAAGGCGGCGGTGCTGCGGCTGATCGAGCTGTGCGGCGCCAACGCCGTCGAGGTGAGCGCCGTCGACCACGACCGCGCCGTCGCCGTGGTCTCGCACGCGCCGCACGTGGCCGCCTCCGCCGTGGCCGCCCGCCTGGCCGACGCCACGGACGTCGCGCTGGGGCTGGCCGGGCAGGGCGTACGCGACGTCACCCGGATCGCGGGCAGCGACCCCGGCCTGTGGCTGGGCATCCTGTCCGGCAACGCGTCCCCGGTCGCCGAGGTGCTGGAGGCCGTGGCCAACGACCTGGCCGACGCGGCCAGCGCGCTGCGTGCCCTGGCCGAGGGCGACGGCACCGCCACCAACGAGATCACCCAGTTGCTCAAGCGCGGCGTGGCCGGCCACGACCGCATCCCCGGCAAGCACGGCGGCCCTGCCTCGTCCTATGCCGTCGTCCAGGTCGTGATCGGCGACCGTCCCGGCCAGCTCGCCCGGCTGTTCCAGGCGTGCGACGAGGTCGGCGTCAACGTCGAGGACGTGCGCCTGGAGCACGCCCCCGGCCTGCCGCTGGGCATCGCCGAGCTGTCGGTGGAGCCCGACGCGGCCGGCACGCTCACGGAGGCCCTGCACGAGCGCGGCTGGCAGGTTCCCTGAGGGGTTTCCCGCGCCTGATGTCACATCCGCGCCTCCTGGATTCGTCTGCAAGCACGAATCGAGGAGGCAACGAACATGACGGACATCCTGGTACTCGGCGGAGGCTACACCGGCGTCACTGCGGCCATCAGGGCCGCCCGCATGACCCGGAAGACGGGCGGGCGCGTCACGCTGGTGAACGCCTCCCCGCGGTTCACCGAGCGGCTGCGCCTGCACCAGACGGCGGCGGGCGAGCGGCTGAAGGACCACGCGCTCATCGACGTGCTGGCGGGCAGCGGGGTCGAGCTGGTGCTGGGGCGGGTGACCGCGATCGACCCGGAACAGCGGCAGGTACGCCTCGACGGCGCCCCCGGCGGTGAGCCCCACGCGCTGCGCTACGACAAGCTGGTCTACGCCCTCGGCACCGTCACCGACGCGACCGTCCCGGGCGTGGCCGAGCACGCCCACGTCTTCGACGACTACACCTCCGGCCTCCGGCTGGCACGTCACCTGGACACCCTCACCCACGGCACGATCGTCGTGGCCGGCGGCGGCCTCACGGGCGTCGAGGCGGCCACCGAGCTGGCCGAGGCCCGCCCGCACCTGCGCGTCGTCCTGCTGACCAGGGGACGGCCGGGGTCGATGATGGGCACGGCCGCCCGCGCGTACCTGGACAGGGCGCTGGAGCGGCTCGGCGTCGAGGTGCGCGCGGGCGCGGACATCACCAAGGTGCTGCCCGGCGGCGTCGAGCTGGGCGACGGCGAGCTGATCCACTCCGACGCGACCCTCTGGACGACCGGCACCGCGGGCCTGCCCCTGGCCGCCCAGGCGGGCCTGACGGTGGACGCGCGCGGCCGGATCGTGGTGGACCAGGAGCTGCGCTCGGTCTCCCACCCCGACGTGTACGCGATCGGCGACGCCGCGGCGGTCAGCCAGAAGTTCGGCGTCCTGCACGGCACCTGCCAGGGCGGCATCCCCATGGCCCTGGCCGGGGCCGACTCGCTGGCCGCCACGCTGCGCGGCGGAACCCCCACGCCGTTCAGGTTCGGGTATGTGCATCAGCCCGTGAGCCTCGGCAGGAAGGACGCCGTCATCCAGTTCACCCGCCCCGACGACACCCCCCGCCGCTGGTACCTGAAGGGCCGGGCGGCCATCGCCTACAAGGAGACGGTCAGCAGCAGCCCGATCACCCTGTTCAAGCTGCTCAAGCACGACCTCGTGCCGGTCAGGGTCTTCGCACTCACCGCCGGGCTCTCATGAGCGGCGGGACGCGCGGAGGGCGGGGCCGTGATCGGCCCCGCCCTCCGCACCCCCACGGCTCAGCGTCTGGTGACCGCCTCGCTGACGGCGTTCGGGCCGTCGTACTGGCGGTCCGGCATGTTCTGCAGGGCCTGGACGATGTCGTCGCCCGCGTCATGGTCGCGCACGGCCTGGACCAGGTCCTCCCTGGAGGCGGGATAGTCCACGCCCCTCAGGTGTTTCTGCAGGTCGATCGGGTTCGGTGCGGTGCTCATACCCGCCTGCTGCCCCCCGTTCACGAGACGTAACGGCGGGCTCGGGAGTTCCTTTGGGAGGCCTCCAGGCTCGCCAGCCTGGCCTCCACACGTGGCGGCACGCGCCGCCGCTCGGCCAGCACCCACGGCAGCCCGCGCAGGGCGTCCAGGACCGCCAGCGCGGAGACGCGGTCGCGCGGCACCGTCCTGGCCAGATGCGCGGTACGCCGCAGCGCCGCGCGCACGGGCCGCCGCAGCCACGTGAACCAGAGCGTGTTGCGCAGCCCTGCCCGCCGCCTGGCGTGCGAGTCCCGCTGCGTCGAGGCCTGGTGGTGGACGGTCAGCTCCTCCAGGTAGCACAGCTCCCAGCCCGCCGTGGCCAGGTCCACGGCCAGCAGCTCCTCCTCGCCGCCCAGCCACAGCCGCCGCGAGAAGCCGCCGCATTCCAGGAACGCCTCCCGCCGCAGCACCGACGCGCCCGCCAGGAAGCTGCCCAGCGCGGGGCCGGGCAGCCAGCCGGGGCCCGGTACGGGGGAGTCGCGCAGCTCGGTCACGATCGGGTCGTCGCGCCCGCCAGGTTCGGCCAGGATGCGGGCCGTCACGACGGCCAGGCGGGGATGGGCGTCCAGTGCGTCGGCGGCCCTGGCCAGCGAGCCGGGGGCCCACCAGGTGTCGTCGTCGGCGAAGGCCACGTACGGGGTGCGCAGGCGTTCCACGCCCACGTTGCGGCCCACGGCGCCGAGGTTCTCGCCGAGGGCGACCACGTCCACCTCGGGGTAGGCGCGCGCCACGGCCTCGGCGGTGCCGTCGGTGGAGCCGTTGTCGACCAGCACCACCTGGGGGCGTTCTGGGAGGGCGAGCAGGCGGCCCAGCGCGGTGAGCGCCTCCTCGCGCCGGTTCCAGGTGATCACCACAGCGCCCACGCGCGGATCGGCCCTCGCCGGCTCCACAGCGGCCTCCGCGCCTGTGTCAGTCATCGGCCCGCTCCCATGCGCTCACGCCCGCTTCAGTCATGGGCCCGCTCCCATGCGCTCACGCCCGCGTCAGTCATCGGCCCGCTCCAGCGTGCGCCGCGCCCGTTCCACGGAGGTCGGCAGCTCGCGCCGTTCGGCCAGCGCCCGGGGCAGCCTGCGCATCGCCGTGCGCAGCCCCTCCCGCCCCGCCGAGCCGCCGCGCAGCGCCTGGAACGTGCGGCGGGCCACCACCCGCCACGGCCGGCGCAGCACGGCGGTGAGCACGGCGTTGCGCGCGGCCAGCACCTGCCTGCCGCGCGGGTCCCGGGCGGGCGAGGGGTGGTGGTGCGCGACCACGTCGTCCACGTACGCCAGCCCCCACCCCTTGGCGGCCAGGTCCACGGCCAGCCGCTCCTCCTCGCCGAAGAAGAAGATCACGTCGTCGAACCCTCCCGCGTCGAGGAAGGCCTCCTTGCGCACCACCACCCCGCACGCCAGGAACCCCAGCACGCTCGGCCCCGGCAGGTCGGGCTCGACGCCGAGCGGGGAGTCGCGCATCTGCTCCGACACGGTGTCCAGCCGCTCCTCGGGCCCCACCAGCACGCGCGCGCCCACGACGGCGAGGCGTGGGTGGGCGTCCAGGACGTCGGCGGCCCGTTCCAGCGCGCCGGGCGCCCACCAGGAGTCGTCGTCGGCGAAGGCCACGTAGGCGGTCTCGGCCATCTGGACGCCGATGTTGCGGGCGGGGGCGCCGAGGTTCCTTCCCACCTCGACCACGTGCACGTCGGGGAAGTGGCGGCGGACGAAGGTGACGGTGCCGTCGGTGGAGCCGTTGTCGACGAGGATCACCGGGCGCGGGTGCAGGGGGAGCGTGCGGGTCAGGGACCGCAGCCGGTCCTTGCTCGCCACGACCACCGTGACGCGGGCTCCATGCTTCACACGGTGTCACTAACCGGAGCGGACGGCCTTACTCCTCCGCAGATCCGTTGACGGGCGCGAGGGCGGGGCGTATGAAGGGGGTAACAGTGTTACCGACAAGAAACGGCGTTACCCAGCATGACGGTTTCCGTGTACCGGCAGGCCCAGCGCGAGGGGCAGAGCGTCGTCAGGGCGGCCGTCCTCGACGCGGCCAAGCGGCTGCTCGTCACCGAGGGGCCGGCGGCGCTGACCGTGCGCCGGATCTCGGGCGAGGTTGGCTGCTCGACCAAGGTCATCTACACGCTCTTCGGCGGCAAGGACGGGCTGGGCGAGGCGCTCTGGCTGGAGGGGTTCGCGCGGTTCGAGCGGTGGCTGCTGGCGGTGCCGCCGCACGACGATCCGTTCGAACGGCTGCACCGGGGGCTCATGGCCTACCGCGAGTACGCGCTGAGCGAGCCCGACTACTACCGGGTCATGTTCCAGGGCGCGCTGCCCGGGCTGTGCCCGCGTCCGGAGGCGATGGAGGCGGCCAAGCGCACGTTCGAGCTGCTGGTGCGCGGGGTGGCGGACTGCCTGGACGCCGGGCTGCTGCGCGGAGCCGAGGCGCGGGAGATCGCCGACGTGTTGTGGATGGCCGTCCACGGTGCCGTAAGTCTGGAAATTTCGGGGTTTTTCGATCGGGACGCGGCCGAGCGGCGTTACCGGCTCCTGTGCACCTCGGTGCTCACGCCGTTCCTGGACCGCGACGAGGGAAGGGACATGTCATGACCACTCCGTTCAAGGATGGTTTCGCCCCGGTCAACGAGGAGATCACCGCCTTCGACCTCGACGTCACCGGCCGCATCCCGGCCGAGCTCAACGGCCGCTACCTGCGTAACGGCCCCAACCCGCTCAGCCTCGACGACCCCAGTGCGGGCCACCTGTTCTTCGGCGAGGGCATGGTGCACGGCGTGCGGCTGCGCGACGGCCGCGCCGAGTGGTACCGCAACCGGTGGGTGCGCAATGCCCGCCTCGCCGAGCGGCTCGGCGAGCAGGCCAGGCCGGGGCCCGTGCACGCCGGGCTCGACTTCGCGGCCAACACCCACGTCATCGGGCTGGGCGGGCGCACGTTCGCCACCGTGGAGGCGGGGGCGCTGCCGTACGAGCTGGGGTACGAGCTCGACACCATCGGCGCGTGCGACTTCGACGGCGGCCTGCCGGGCGGGTTCGCCGCGCACACCCACCTCGACCCGGTCACCGGCGAGCTGCACGCGCTGGCGTACTTCTTCGGCTGGGACCACCACCAGCACCTCGTGCTCGACCCCAAGGGCGTGGTCCAGCGGGTCACGGACATCCCGGTCGCCGACAAGCCGATGGTGCACGACTTCGCGATCACCGAGCGGTTCGTGGTGATCTACGACCTGCCGGTCACGTTCAGCATGGCCCACGCCGAGCGGGGCGACCGCCTGCCGTACGCGTGGAACGACGACCACCCCGCGCGCATCGGGCTCATGTCGCGCGAGACCGGCGACCTGCGGTGGGTGGACGCGCCGCCGTGCTGGGTCTTCCACACGCTCAACGCCTACGACGACGGCGACGAGGTGGTCGTGGACGTCGTCACCTACCCCAAGGGGTTCGTGGACGCGCGGCTCGACCTGGGCGGCCGGCCCGCGCTCGACCGGTGGCGGATCAACCTCACGACCGGCAGGGTCGGGCAGGCGCGGCTCGACGACCGCGCCCAGGAGTTCCCGCGCATGGACGAGCGGCGCACCGGCCGTCCCTACCGCTACGGCTACACCTCCGCCACCCGCGAGCTGATCGACGTGGTGGGCGGCGAGCTGGAGGACCTGCCGGACGGCGCGTTCGACAACACGCTCATCAAGCACGACCTTCGGCGGGGCACGCAGGAGACGCGGCAGCTCGGGCGCGGCGCGTACGTGGGCGAGCCGGTCTTCGTCGGCGCGGGCGAGGCCGAGGACGACGGGTACGTGATGACGTTCGTCAACAACCCGGCGAGGGGTGCCGCCGACCTGGTCATCCTGTCCGCGCAGGACTTCACCGGCCAGCCGGTCGCCACCGTGCACCTGCCCGCCCGGGTGCCGCTCGGCTTCCACGGGAGCTGGCTAGCCGACTGACGGTCACCCGCTGCGCTCGCGACCATGCCGTGGGAGCCGGCTAGGCGACGGAGGTGCCCGCGAGCATGCCATGGGAGCCGTGAGGTGCTCGTGACCATGCCGTAGGAGCGTCCCGGAGACGGTAGCCTCTTCAAGTTGGACCTAACACGTGAAGAGGGAGAGGCCGTGACCGGTCTGGTCGTCGCCATGGACGGACCTTCTGGGTCGGGTAAGTCGAGCGTGTCGCGCGGCGCCGCCCGCGCGCTTGGCCTGCGTTACCTCGACACCGGGGCGATGTACCGCGCGATGACCTGGTGGATGCTCCAGCAGGGCGTCGAGCTGACCGACCCGGCCGCCGTCGCGGCCCGCTGCGGCGAGCCCGCCATCGTCTCCGGCACCAACCCTGACGGCCCGACGATCCACGTCGACGGCGTGGACGTCGCGGAGCCGATCAGGCAGGCCGAGGTCACCGGCGCGGTTTCGGCCGTCGCCGCCGTGCCCGAGGTGCGCGCGCGGCTCGTCGCGCTGCAGCGGGAGATCATCGGCGCCGGTGACATCGTGGTCGAGGGCCGCGACATCGGCTCCGTCGTCTGGCCCCAGGCCGCCGCCAAGATCTACCTGACGGCCAGCCCCGAGGCCCGCGCCCGCCGGCGCAGCGCCGAGGTCGCCGGCTCCACGGTGGAGGCGCAGCAGGAGGCCATGGCCAGGCGTGACACCCTGGACTCAACACGTAAGACGGACCCGCTCTCGATGGCGGCTGGCGCCATCGAGCTCGACACCACCGCGCTGACCTTGGACGAGGTCATCGCGGAGGTGCTGAGACTGGTCAAGGAGCGCACCTGACTCATCAGGTGCGGTACTCACATTAAGGACGAGACATCGTGTCAACGGGGGATTGGGTCGAGGCCGACCTCGACGAGCTGGAGATCGACGAGCAGGAGCACCACAGCACGCCGCTGCCGGTCGTCGCGATCGTAGGGCGGCCGAACGTCGGCAAGTCCACGCTGGTCAACCGCATCATCGGCCGCCGCGAGGCGGTCGTCGAGGACGTGCCGGGCGTCACCCGCGACCGCGTCACCTACGACGCCAACTGGCGGGGCCGCCGCTTCACCGTGGTCGACACCGGCGGCTGGGACCCTGACGCCACCGGCATGAACCTGCGCATCGCCGAGCAGGCCCAGGTCGCGGTGGAGCTGGCCGACGTGATCGTGTTCGTCGTGGACGCCACCGTGGGCGCCACCGACGCCGACGAGATCGTGGGCTCCGTGCTGCGGCAGTCCGGCAAGCCGGTCATCCTGGCCGCCAACAAGGTCGACAACCAGCAGCTGGAGCTGGAGGCCGCCGCGTTGTGGGCGCTCGGCCTCGGCGAGCCGTACCCCGTCTCGGCCCTGCACGGCCGTTCCAGCGGCGACCTGCTCGACGTCATGCTCGACGCGCTGCCCGAGACGCCCGAGGTGACGTTCGGCGCCGAGCGCGGGCCCGCCCGCGTCGCGCTGCTCGGCAAGCCCAACGTCGGCAAGTCCTCCCTGCTGAACAAGCTGGCCGGGGAGGAGCGGGTGCTGGTCGACCCGATGGCGGGCACCACCCGCGACCCCGTCGACGAGCTGATCGAGCTCGGCGGGCGCACCTGGCGCTTCATCGACACCGCCGGCATCCGGCGGCGCGACCGCGAGCTGCAGGGCGCCGACTTCTACGCCGCCATGCGCACCCGCGCCGCGCTGGAGCGCACCGAGGTGGCGATCGTGCTGATCGACGCCAGCGAGCCGCTCACCGAGCAGGACCTGCGCATCATCGGCCTGGTCATCGAGTCCGGGCGGGCCATGGTGGTGGCCTTCAACAAGTGGGACCTGGTCGACGAGGACCGGCGCTACTACCTGGAGAAGGAGATCGACCGGCAGCTCGTCCGCACCCCGTGGGCGCTGCGCGTCAACATCTCCGCCAAGACCGGCCGGCACGTCGACCGGCTCGTCCCGGCCCTGGAGAAGGCGCTCGACTCCTGGTCCACGCGGGTGCCGACGGCGCGGCTCAACGCGTTCCTCACCGAGCTGATCCAGCAGACGCCGCCGCCCGTGCGGGGCGGCAAGCAGCCGAAGATCCTCTTCGCCACGCAAGCGTCCGTCGAGCCGCCCAAGTTCGTGCTCTTCACCTCCGGCTGGCTGGAGGACACCTACCGGCGCTTCATCGAGCGGCGCATCCGCGAGGAGTTCGGCTTCGCCGGCTCGCCGATCGAGGTCACGATGAAGATCCGGGAAAAGCGCGCGAAGAAGGACAAGTGACTGGGGTACGATTCAGCGCAACACGCTGACGGAGACGAGTAACCAGCGGGCCGCACGGCCTGAGAGAGCCGCCGGTAGCTGCGAAGGCGGCGCCGTGCCCCGCTGGCGAAGACACTCCCGAGTGCGGGGAGGAAATGCCCCGCCGGTCTGACCCCCGTCATCGGGTCGTGGAGGCCGCCCCCGTCGCGGGGCGGCGAAAGTGCGGTGGCACCGGGAGCTCCCTTCTCCCCCGCACTCCCAAGGGGTCATGCACTTCCTTCCAGGAGTTGTGATGATCTCTCGTGTCATGTCGGCGGAGCTCGCTGAGCACGTCGGCCGACGAGTGACGATCGCCGGTTGGGTCCATCGCCGCCGGCGACTCAAATCCGTTTCCTTCCTCGTCGTCAGGGACCGTACCGGCCTGACGCAGGCGGTCGCCGTCGGCGACCTGCCGCCCGAGGAGAGCGTCGTCCAGGTCAGCGGCACCGTGGCCGCCGGCGCGCAGGCGCCCGGCGGCTACGAGCTGGTCTCGCCCGAGGTGGAGGTCCTCGCCGAGCCCAGCGCGCCGCCGCCGCTCGACCTGTACAGGCCCGTGGTGGGGGCGGCGCTGCCGACCGTGCTCGACCACGCGCCGGTCGCGCTGCGGCACCCGCTGCTGCGCGCCGGGCTGGAGATCTCGGCCGCGAGCGCGGCCGGGTTCCGCGAGACGCTCGACCGGCTCGGCTTCACCGAGATCCACACCCCCAAGATCGTCGAATCGGCCACCGAGTCGGGCGCGAACGTCTTCGGGATCGACTACTTCGGGCGGCCCGCCTACCTCGCCCAGTCGCCGCAGTTCTACAAGCAGGCGCTGGCGGGGGTGTTCGAACGGGTCTACGAGGTGGGGCCCGTCTTCCGCGCGGAACCGCACGACACCGCGCGGCACCTCGCCCAGTACACCAGCCTCGACGCCGAGCTGGGCTTCGTGCGCGACCACCGCGACGTGATGGCCGTGCTGCGCGAGGTCGTCGCGGGCATGCTGGAGTCCGTACGGCGGCGCGCCCCCGCCGCGCTCGGCCTCCTGGACGTCGCCCTGCCCGAGGTGCCCGCCGAGATCCCCGCCATCCACTTCACCGAGGCGCAGCGGCTCACCTCCTCCGGCGAGCCCGACCTGGCGCCCGCGCAGGAACGGTGGCTGTCGGAGTGGGCGCGGCGGGAGCACGGGTGCGAGTTCCTGTTCGTCACCGGGTACCCGATGGCGAAGCGGCCCTTCTACACCCATCCCGACCCGGCGCGGCCCGGCTACTCCAACGGGTTCGACCTGCTGTTCCGCGGGATGGAGCTGGTCACCGGCGGGCAGCGGCTGCATCGGTACGAGGACTACGTGCGGGCGCTGGCCGAGCGGGGGGAGGGGACGGCGGCGTACGAAGGGTATCTGCAGGCCTTCCGGTACGGGATGCCGCCGCACGGTGGGTTCGCGATGGGGCTGGAGCGGTGGACGGCTCGGCTGACGGGGGCGGCCAACGTCCGGGAGACGACCGCGTTCCCGCGCGACCTGCACCGGCTCTCGCCGTGAATGCCCGAGCCGTGAATGCCCGAGCGGTGAATGCCCGTCCCGCGCCGTGACCGTGCGTGCCCGTCCCGCTTCGGCGGGGCGGGCGCGTTCCGCGCCACGCGGGCGTCTCAGCGGCGCGGCATCAGGACGGCGACCATCGCGCCCAGCACGCAGATGAACGCCGTCACCAGGAACATCTCCGTGTACTCCGTGTGCAGGGCCGCCTGCACCTGGGCCGTGTAGTCGGCCAGTTGCCGCTGGTACGTCGCCTGGTCCACGCCGAACGGCAGCGGCGTGTCCAGCTCCGCCGTCAGCGACTGGAACCGGTAGAACCCCCACGCCGACACGGCCGCGATGCCGATCAGCATGCCCATCATCCTGGCCACCACGACCGCCGCCGACGCCACCCCGTGCTGCACCGCCGCACTCACCCGCAGCACCGCCGACGACACCGGCGCGATCACCAGCCCCAGGCCCAGCCCCGCCAGCACCAGGTCCCGGTCCATCACCCAGCCCGACTCGGCCAGGTCCAGCGGCCAGCGGCTCATCAGCCAGTAACCCACGGCCGCCAGCGCCATGCCCGCCACCGCCACGACCCGCTCACCCAGCCTGCGCGCCAGCAGCCCGCCCAGCAGGGCCGCCACCGTCAGCGCCGCCAGGAACCTGGCCAGGACCAGCGACGCGTCCAGCGCCTCCTTGCCCAGCAGGGTCTGCGCGGTGATCTGCACGAACACCATGGTGACCAGGAGCGCGGCGCCGGCCAGGAAGCTGACGCCGAGGGTGGCGAGGAGAGGGCGCTTGCGGGTGGTGGTGAGGTCCAGCAGGCGGACGGGGGAGCGGATCTCCCACCAGACGAACGCCGCCGCCGCCAGGAGGCCGGTCGCGATCACCGATGGGCCCCAGGGCGGGAGGACGGCGGTGGCGGGGTCGGGGTTGTAGAGGCCGATGACCAGGAGGGCCAGGGCCAGGGCGAGCAGGACGCCGCCGACCACGTCCACCCGGTTCGCCGCCGCCCCGCCGGTCGTGACAGCCGCGCCGGCGGGTTTCGTACGGGGCGGGACCGTGAAGTGGACGGCGACGGCGGCCAGCGCGGCCAGCGGCACGTTGATCCAGAAGATGGCGTGCCACTCACCCAGCTCCACTCCCGCGACCACCGCGCTGGGCACCCCAGCCAGTAACCCCCCGTACAACGGCCCGAGCGCGCTGCCCAGCTCCTGCGCCGCCCCCACCGCCCCCAGGGCGACCGGCCGCTCGCGTTCCTCCCACAGGTCCCCGATGAGCGCCATGGTGATCGGCAGCAGCGCACCTCCGGCCACTCCCTGCACGGTACGCCCCGCCACCACCATCACCTCGCCGGACGCCAGCGCGGTCAGCACCGAGCCGAGCGCGAAGGCCGCCAGGCAGGCGTGGATGAGGGGGCGGCGGCCGTACCGGTCGGAGAGCTGGCCGAGCAGGGGCATCGCGGCGACGTACCCGAGCAGGAAGCCGGTGACGATCGGGGTGGCTCGCTCCAGGTGGTTGAGCGGGATGCCGACGTCCTCGGCGACGTCGATCAGGACGGTCACCACGACGTACGCGTCCAGCGCCGCCAGCAGCACCACCGCGCCGCCCGCGCCGAGCACCACCCGCCGGGCGCGCTTCACCGATGGCGCCCGCACGCCGGGAGAACCCACCGGGCTCACTTCCCGGCGGGCGGCGTGATCGTGACGGGCGCGTCGTAGTCGCTGACCGCCACCGTGACCGTGCCGCCCTGCATCGGCAGGCTCGCCTTGGTCAGCCGGCTGGTCGCCTGGTCGATCCAGACCTTGCCGTTCACGTCCTGCGTGACGCCCGGCACGATCGAGGAGACGACGCCGGAGGGGAAGGTGGTGGCGACCCGGTAGGAGCCGTCCTCGACGCCCTCCACCTTGGGGTTGGTGGCCGAGGCGAGCAGGTGGGCGATGCCCTTGGTGGGCTCCAGGATCACCGACGGGTCGTAGAACTGCGCGAGCTGCGCCCGCGTCATCTGCTGGAAGCCGCCCGTCGGCCCCTTGAAGTGCACCGTCTCACCGACCAGCGCGAAGGAGACCTCTTGCAGGGTGCCCAGGAGGTCGATGGTGAGCGTGCCGTCGGCGTCGCCCTCCGCCGTCAACCGGCCGTCGGCCTTCTTGACCGGCACCTGCGGGCTGCCCTCGGTCGTGATCGAGAAGCCGGCCGACTTGACGGTCTTCATCGCCTCGGAGGCCTTCTTCATCAGCTCGGGCCCGGCGGGCAGCTCGGCCCCGCCGCCGCCCGATGAGCACGCGGACGCCAGCGCGAGCGCGGCCACGACGAGGAGTCTTCTGAGCATGACCGGATCGTATCGACCGGCGGTGGAGGCCGCGCGCCGTCGCCGATATCGGTTGGGTGTCAGCGCAGCTTCTTCAGTTGCTCCACCAGGGGCGCGTACGCCTCCTCGATCGCGTCGAGCTGCTCGTCGGTGAGCCGGTCGACGAAGTGCTCGCGGACGCTCGCCACGTGGAACGGCGCAACCCGCTGTATCGTGGCCCACCCCTCGTCGGTCAGCACCGCGAACGTGCCCCTCCGGTCGTCACGGCAGTCCTCCCTGACCACCAGGCCCTTGGCCTCCATGCGGGAGATCTGGTGGGACAACCGGCTGCGCGACTGGATCGTCGCGTCGGCCAGGTCGCTCATCCGCATCCGCCGGCCCTGGCTCTCGGAGAGGTTGACCAGGATCTCGTAGTCGTTCAACGAGAGTGAGTGCTCCTGCAGCTCGCGGTCGAGCCGATGCATGAGCAGCTTGTGCAGCGCCAGGTGCGTACGCCAGGCACGCTGTTCGGCGGGTGAAAGCCAGCGAGGCGCGCTCATGATCTCCAATCTAGCGCACGTACAGTTGAGCGCTATGGGAGAGGGCAAGTCGGGGGACAGCCTGGGCACCGTGCTCGTCGCCGGTGCCGCTAATCTCACCATCGCGCTGGCCAAGCTCATCGCCGGGGTGATCAGCGGTTCGGCGGCCATGCTGTCGGAGTCGGCGCACTCCGCGGCCGACACCGTCACCGAGCTGCTGCTGCTGGTGGCGGTGCGCCGTTCGGGCAAGCCCGCCGACCGGCGGCATCCCTTCGGGCACGGCAAGTCGGGCTTCTTCTGGGCGATGATGGCGGCGGTCGCGACGCTGGTGGGCGGGGCCGGGTTCTCCATCACGCACGGGCTGCACGAGATCAGCCACGGCGAGGAGCTGGGTAACCTGACGCCGTCCTACGTGGTGCTGGCCGTGTCGTTCGTGATCGAGGGCATCTCGTTCTCGAAGGCGTACAGGCAGCTGCGCGGCGCGGCGCGGCGCTACGACGTGAGCCCGTTGCGCCTGGTGCGGCTCACGTCCGACACGGCGTTGAAGGCCGTGCTGTTCGAGGACGCCGCCGCGCTCGTCGGGCTGCTCATCGCCGGGGCGGGGCTGTTCGGGTCGCAGGTGACGGGGTCGGCGCTGTGGGACGGGGCCGCGTCCATCGGGATCGGGCTGCTTCTGCTGGTCGTCGCGCTCATCCTGATCCAGTCGAACCTGTCGCTGCTCATCGGGCAGGCGGCGCCGCAGGCTCTGGAGACCGGGATCCGCGCCGTGCTGATGGCTCAGCCGGAGGTGGAGGACGTGGTCGAGCTGATGACCATGATCATCGGGCCCGGTGAGGTGCTGGTCGCCGCGAAGATCGACTTCCGGGACGAGGCCAGCGCGGCGGGGGTGGAGATCGCCTGCGAGGAGGTGGACCGGCGGCTGCGGGAGCGCTTCTCCGGGGTCAGGCAGGTCTTTCTCGACCCGACCCCGACCCGCCGCCGCTCCTGACCTCCGGCGCCCCCGCTCAGAGGTCCTGGCCGGGGATCGGCACGCGCCGGGCGGGGCTGTCGGTGACGACCGCCACCCTGATGTCCGGCCCCGCGCTCCACTCCAGCAGGTGGCGGCCCGACAGGTCCTCGCCGCCCTCGCTCACCTTGTCCAGCGTCAGCTCTCCGCGCTTGATGAGCGCCTCCTTGCGCGTCCAGTGCCTGATCAGCTCGTCGTTGCCGGTGACCAGCGCCCGCTCGCGCGGGGTGAGCACCCGGTTGGCCAGCACCGTGTCCAGCGGGCCGGGCCGGACGCGCTCGGCGTCCACGCCGACCTTGCCCGGGCCCGCACCCGCGCACACATAGCCGCGCGTGTGGCTGAAGCTGACGCCCAGGTCGGCAGCCTGCTCGAAGTACGGCCTGCCGTGGCCGAAGCCGTGCAGGTCGCAGTACTGCAACAGGGTCAGCTCAGCCGGATCGGCGCCCAGCACCTCGGCGGCGCAGAGCCGGACCAGCAGGTGAGCGGCGACGAAGATGGTGCGGTCGTGCTCGAACTTGAAGCGGGCGGCCCGCTCCCGCTCCACCTCGGTGAGCCATTCGTCGGGGGCACGCACCTCGTCGGGGCGGCCGCCCATCGCTAAAGGGCCGATCGTCAGTCCTTCTTCTTGTCGTCGCCGTTGAGGTTGTACTGGTCCTCCGACGCCGCGCCGAGCACGGTCACGTCATGAATCTTCCAGGTCCCCTTCTCCTTGACAAGACTGATCTTAAGGTGGGAGTCCTTGACCGAGCGGATCGCCTCCGAAGTGTTCACCTGCTGGTCCACCACGACGATGGCGTGGGCGGTGGCCTCGTCCACGTCCGCCAGGTACACCTCGCGGACGGTGGCCTGCGAGGTGGCCTTCAGCTTGACGATGACCTGGGCCATCGCGCCGCCGAACGCGGCGTCGTAGGTGGTCAGGAAGTCGCCCGTGGCCTGGGCGGCGAGGGTGGAGCGGGTGATCTGGAGGTTCTGGTAGTCGTAGCTGAGCAGGGCCCGGCTGAACGCGCTCGCCGCGCCGGACACCTCCAGGCGCAGGGCCCGCTCCGACTCCAGGCCCGCGCGGGCGTCCTCGGCCTGGGCGGCGGAGATCCACTGGAGGACGGCGGTGGCGGTGATGGCGGTCACCAGCATGGCCGCCAGGGCTCCCACGACCTTGGCCCGGGTGAAGCGCCTGCTGGGGGAGTGGGGCTGCTCGGGCTCGGGCTCGGTGGCGGGTTCAGCGGCGGACTCGGTGGCGGCGTCCGGCGCGGGCTGGGCGTCGGACGCGGTCTCCGCGTCGGGTGCCGCGTCCGCCGCCGCGTCGGCGGGTCGGGTGCGGTCCTCCAGGGCGTCGGTCATGATGACTCCTCACGGCGGCGAGCAGCCCGGCCCGCCGCGATCCAGCCCACGATGCCACCGCTCACCACCACGGCGAGGAATATCGCGGCAACCAGCGGGACGATGTTCATCGGGGTTCCTGACGCGGCCCGGGTGCCGGCCGCGCCCGTGGGTGACTCGGTGGTGGTGGCCTCCTGGGACGGCTCCGGAGCAGTGGTGTCCTGCTCGGAGGCGGCGGTCTGGGAGGCGGAAGGAGGGGAGCCAGGGTCGGGGCCGGGGTCGGGGACGGGTTCGCGGTCGGGGCAGGCCCGCACCTTGGGGATGGGCGGGGGCCCGAGGGGACCGGCGTACTCCTCGGCCGGCACCGGCCCGCCCGGGACGCTGAAGATGAACGACGCCTTGCCGTACACGGTCGTGCCGCGCCGGTCGGTGATGTCGCCGGCGAGGGTGAGCGCGGTCGGCACGATGCTGAGCAGGTGGTGCACGTTCCGTTCGGTCTCGGGCGAGAAGATGGGCCGGTGCGGCAGGCCGGCCGCCGTCAGGAGGCAGGAGAAGCCCGGCCTGGACGTGCGGATGGCGGCGTCGAGCTGGGCGAACACGCCCGGCCCCTGGTCGAGGATGGCGTTCAGGTCGGTGCGGGACGCCCGGAGGGTCGCGGTGACGGTGCTCAGGTCGGTGATCCCGGAGGCCAGCTTGCCCCGTTCGCCCGCCAGCGTGTGGGTGAGCCGGGTGAGCTGCACGGACAGGTCGTCGAGCACCTCGGCGTTGTCGGCGAGGGTGCCGGTGACGGCGTGGGCGTCGTCGACGATGCGCCTGATGGCGGGCGCGCGCCCGTCGAGGGCGACGGCCAGCTCGTGCACGATGGTGTCGGCGTCCTCGGGCGGCACCGCGTTGAGCAGCTTGCCGACCCCTTCGAAGAGCTTCTTGTAGTCGAGCGGCACCGTGGTGCTGGCCAGCGGGATCGTGTCGCCGGGAGCGAGGGCAGGCCCGGTGGCGCCGGTGGGCGGCGGGGAGAGCGCCACGTACGGCTCGCCGATGGCCGAGCGGCGCCGCACCTCGGCGGTGACGTTCTTCGGCAGCCGGATCTCCCTCTCGATGTCCAGGCCCACGACGATCTTCCCTGGCGCCAGCCGCACCTCGCCGATCCTGCCGACGCGGACCCCCAGGTAGGCCACGTCGAACCCGCGCATCAGGCCAGGGGAGGAGACGAACTCGGCCGACACCCGGTACGGCCGTTCGACCGCGTCCAGCCTGATGATCGTGCTGAACGCCCAGATCGTCATGACGACCCCGAGCAGCACGAAGAAGCCGAGGTTGAGGTAGATGCGGTTCTTCATCGCGGCGGCTCCAGCAGCAGGCTGAAGTCCCCGCCGGGCTCGCGTACGGGGGTGCCGCGCACGTTCGGCAGCAGCCCCTTCAGCCACACGTAGATCAGCACCTGACCGTTCACGGTGATGGGCGGCGTGTCGATGAACGACTGGAGCTCGGCCACCAGCCCCTTCAGGTCCTCGCTGCCCCGCTGCATGGACGTCGAGACGGCCTCCAGCTCGCGCACGAGCGTGCGCAGCCGCTGGGCGTGGCGCGGGTAGACGGTGAGGTTGGCCTGCTCGGCCAGCCGGGTGAGCGCCACGATCGTCTTCTTGACGTGGCGGCGGCCGTGCGCGAGCCGGCCGGTGGCGGCGGCGAGCGTGCCCGGCAGCCGGTCCAGCTCGGCGCTGCCCTCGGCCAGGTCGTCGCCGAGCCGGGCCAGGGCCTCGATGGAGGTGCCGAGGTCGCGGCGGGCGGCGGCGTAGGCGTCGGTGACCTGCGCGGTCTGCTTGATCAGCCGGTTGACCTCCTCGCCCTGCCCGGCGAAGGCGGTGGAGGCGGCGTCGAGGATGGCGTTGACGTCCTGGGCGCCGAGCGCCTCGATGAGCGGCCCGGCCTTGGCGGTGACCTGCTCGATGTCCGGTTCGACCGACGTCTCGGCGATGGTGGCGCCGTCCTTGACGTACGGGCCTGTGGCCAGGTTCTTGCCGGTGGGCGGGGTGAGGCGCACGTAGTTCTCGCCCAGCACGGACGTCTTGGCGATGGTGGCCGAGCTTCCTTCGGGCACCCGGTGGGCCGACTGGACCGACATGGTCACCCTGGCCCGGTAGCCCTCCAGCCGGATGCCGGTGACCGTGCCCACGCGGACGTCGGCGATCTGCACGCTGTGCCCGGCCACCAGGCTCTGCACGTCGTCGAAGACGGCGTGCAGGGTGAGGTCGCCGCCGGTGGCGCCGAGGGTCTGCAGCGAGCACCCGGCGGTCAGGGCCAGCGCGGCGAGTGCGGCGGCCGGTCGCCCGGTCATCGTGAGCCTCCCCGTTGCTCGAAGGGGCAGTTGCTCAGCCCGGCGGGCAGGCACGGCACCGGGCCCAGGTTCAGCGCGTCGAACAGCGGTGTCAGCCACGCCCTGGTCATCGCGTTCAGCACGACGCGGATCTTCAGCACGTGCTGCTTGCGGTCCCAGGAGTCGATCAGGACGTCGGCGAAGTCGGCCGCGCCCTTGACGGCCCGCGCGGTGGAGGCGCTGTTGGCCCTTACGGTCAGCACCAGCTCGGCCAGCGTGGTGGTGGCCTGGGGCAGCTCCTTCGCGTACTGCTCGATGATCACGTCGCCGCGCCGCACGAACGCGGCCATGGACGTGATGAACCCGCGCAGCCGCTGCCGCTCGTCGGCCAGGATCGCGCTGGCCTCGGAGAAGGCGTCGATGGCGCCGGTGACCTGGCTCTCGCGCCGGTTGAGGCTGGTGGCCAGCTCGTTGAGGCTCTTGGCCAGGCTGATGAGCTGCTGGTCCTGTTTGGCCAGGACGCCGGTGAGCTCGGAGGTGTCGGCGATCGCGTCGTTGATCGTCTCGCCGCGCCCGCGCACCCCGTCGGCCAGGTCGCCCGCCACCTCGCCCAGCTTCTCGTCGTCGAGCGCGTCGGTCAGCTCGGTGAACGCGTCGAGGGCCTCGTCGATCTCCACGGGCAGGTCGGTGCGCTCCAGCGGGATGGTCGCCCCTGACTGGACGCGCTGGTCGCCGGGCTTCCACGGCGGGTGCAGCACGACGTTGCGCTCGCCGAGCGTGTTCTGCGGCGCGATCACGGCCATGACGTCGGACGGCAGCGGCACCTGCCGGTCGATCCGCAGCTCGACCCGTACCTTGTCACCAGATATCTGGATCCGGTCCACGTAGCCGGCGTCGAGGCCCATCACCTTCACCCGCGCCTCCTCGTACAGGGAGGGCGTCTGACTGAAGATCGCGACCAGCAGGTACGGCCCCGCCCCGCCCACCGCGCACCCGGACGCCACGAGCACCCAGACGAGCAACACCGCCGCCAGCCGCCTCATCGCCCGTCCTCCCTGTCCTCGGCGATCGCCGCCAGCACCTCGGGGTTGATCGGCCCCAGACCGGTGGCGATGGCCTCCAGCCACGGCCCCTGCCCGCCCATCGTGGCCAGCCCGGCGAACGTCGGCCCCGCCCAGCCGAGCAGCGAGTTGAGCCGGTCGGTGCTGCCGCTGAGCCGCGTGGTGATGGCCGAGGTGTCGTCGAGCACCTTCACGAGCGTCTTCTCGTGCTCGGTGATCAGCCGGGTGGTGCTCTGCACCAGGTCGCTGCCGTCGCCGAGGATCGTGCGCAGCTCGTTGCGGCGTCTGCGCAGCTCGTTCAGCGTCACCTCGACGGCGTCGAGGAGCCGCCCGAGCTCGGCGTCCTTCTTCTCCAGCACCTCGATGATCCTGGTGCCGTTGTCGAGCAGCCGCTGGAGCTGCGGCTCGCTGTCGCTGATGGTCTCCGACAGGTCGCCGATGTTGTCCAGCAGCCGGGTGACGCGGCCGTGCTTGAAGGTGTCCAGCTTGCCCAGCTCGACGAGCAGGTCGTCCACGGCCTCGGTGTCGAGCCGCTCGACCAGCTTGGTCGCGTCCTTGACGGCGTCGTTGATCAGGGTCGGCACGCCGGTCCGCTCGACCGGGATGCGCCGCTGGGCCTCCGGGAGCTGGTCCAGGTACGGGGCCGCGACGGCGCCGGTGAGCTTGACGTACCGGCCGCCGAGCAGGTTGGACAGGGCGATGTCGGCGCGCGTGGAGCGGCCGAGGCGCACGCCGTCGTCCACCTTCCAGGTGACGACCACCTGGCCCTGGGCGTAGTCGGCGCGCACCTCGGTGACCTTGCCAACCCGCACCCCCGCGACGCGCACGTCGTTGCCGGTGCGCAGCCCGCCGGAGTCCACGAACACGCCGGACACGGTGTAGCCGCCCTCCAGCAGCCCCAGGTTGCCGACGAGGAACGTGGTCACCAGGACCGCGGCCAGCGTGGCCAGCGACGCCAGGCCGACGGCGTGCTTGTTGCGATCGCGGAAGGACTTCACCGGCCCACCAGCAGCTTCCTGAGGTCCTGCTCGCTCTGGATGCGGGTGTTGCGCAGCGGTGGCGGCGTCTGCATCCCGTACGGGCAGGGCGCGGCGCTGAGCGCCAGGCAGGGGACGGCGGTGATGAAGTAGTGGCCCCGGTTGACCGACGAGTACGCGCGCGTGAGCAGCGGCGGGAAGGTGCTGACCACCTTGTCGATCTCGCCCACGTGCCGCCTGATGCCGCCGGTCAGCCCCGACAGGTTGTCCACCAGCCCGCCCAGCTCGTCGGCGTTCTTGCCGAGCACCTCGTTGGAGGTGTGGAAGGTGGCCGACAGCTCCACCAGCGCCTCGTCCACGAGCCGCCGGTTGTCGGCGAACGCCTCCGTCAGGATGACGAGGTTGTCCACGAGCCGCTCGATCTGCGCGTCCCGCTTGGCGACCACCTCGGTGACGGTGGCGTAGTCCTTCAGCAGCTGCTCGATGAGCCGCCTGCGCTCGGTGACGGTGGTGGTGATCGCGTTGACGTTGTCGAGCAGGCGGGGGATGTTCTGGTCGTTGCCCTTGAGCGAGGTGGCGGCGGCCGTCAGGAGCTGGTTGATCTGGTCGGGGTCCAGGCTGCGGGTGAGCGGGCCGAGGTCGCTGATCAGCTCGCCGATGTCCACGACGGAGGAGGTGCGGGTGATGCGCGAGCCGGGCGGCAGCAGGCCGGGCGAGGTGCCGGGCAGCAGGTAGATCACGCGCTGGCCGACGGCGTTGCGCCAGCGGACGGCCGCCTCGGTGTCGGCCGGCACCTTGACCGCCTCCTGCACCTCCATGGTCACCTCCGCCCGCCCGTCCACGACCTCGATCGTGTCCACCTGGCCGACCGGCGCTCCGGCGATCTTCACCTGGTCGCCCTCGGCCAGCCCCGACACGTCGTCGAACACGGCGACCAGCCGGTAGCCCGCGCCGGTGCTGACCCGCGCGATCTGCACGGCGATGAACATGATCAGCGACAGGGTCAGGCCGACGAACAGCACGAACCGCACGAAGGTCCACCGGCGGCGCACGCGTTCCATGCCTCAGCGCCTCCCGTCGGTCGGGCCGCAGGCGCCGACGATCAGCTCGCAGACGTCGGTGGCCACGAACGCCTCCACCTGGAGCTGGCGGCTGTTGCCTGGACCCTGCGCCTCGATCAGCTCGTTGAGCAGGTCCACCAGCGTGGTCAGGCCGCGCACGCCGTCGCCCGCCAGGCCTAACTGGGCGTAGATGAGCGCGGCCACCCGCTCGGCCGAGTGCACGCCGGCCCGCAGGTTCTGCCGGTGCTTGGCCAGGCCGTGCGTGACCTGGCCGGAGATCGAGGTGATCTCCTGCAGCAGCACGCGCACCTTGTCGGCCCGCTCCAGCAGGTCGGGCGTGATGACGTTGACGTCGGAGGAGATGGAGATCAGCTCGTCGCCCTTGTCCGACAGCGCGGTGCCGAGCAGCGCCGCGTCGTGCAGGAACTGCCTGGCCCGCTGCCGGTGCCGGTGCGCCACGCCCACCACGGTGCCCGCGTCGCCGATCAGCTCGCGCAGGTCCGTGCCCTGCCCCTCCAGGCCCTTGGCCAGCGTGTGCACGATGACCGTGACCTCGCGCGGATCGACCGCGTCCAAGCCCTCGTAGGCGTCGCCGAGCGTGTCGGACAGGTCGAGCGGGTCGCGGGTGTCGGTGATGACCGCGCCGGAGGCGAGGTAGGGGCCGGTGGTCTCGCCGGAGCCCGGCTCCAGGGCGACGAACTTGGGGCCGAACACCGACGCGGGCTCCACGGAGGCGACCGTGGTCGCAGGCACCTCGACGGTCACGTGCATGGTGACGACGGCCCGGCCCTGGACGTCCAGCGACAGCGCCGTCACCTCGCCCACCGTGATGCCGCGGATCTTGACGGGGGAGCCGCTGTCGAGGCCCTGCCCGGCCCGGCCGAACACGGCGTCGAGGCGGATGCCGGGGACCAGGGTGGCCGAGCGCACGGCGTACAGGGCGGCGGCGGCGAAGACGGCCACCACGGCCAGCGCGATGCCCAGCCGGGCGGCGAGAGGAAGATCAGCTCGGGCCACCGGCTCACCCCGTCAGCGGTATGTTGCCGCCGCCGCCCCAGAAGAGGTACGACAGCAGCAGGTTGAGCAGCACGATCGTGACGATCGACTGGCGGATGGCCCGGCCCGCCGCCACCCCCACGCCCACCGGGCCGCCCGTGGCGTGGAAGCCGTGGAAGCAGTGGATGACGATGACGGCGAAGGCGAACACCGCGACCTTGGCGACGCTGAACACGATGTCGCTGACCGGCAGGTACAGGTAGAAGTAGTAGTCGTAGACGCCGGGCGCCAGCCCGAACAGCACGGTGCACATCAGCCGCGTGGCGAAGAAGCTGGCGAACAGCGCGATGAGGTAGATCGGCACCAGCGCCAGCAGCGCCGCCACCACCCGGGTGCAGATCAGGTAGGTGAAGGCGTTGATGCCCATCACCTCCAGCGCGTCGATCTCGTCGGAGATCCGCATCGCGCCCAGCTCGGCCGTGAACGACGAGCCGACCTGCGCCGCCAGCGCCGTGGCGGCGATGATCGGGGTGATCTCGCGGACGTTGGCGAAGCTGCCGACCAGCCCCATGAACGACTCCGCGCCGATGGCCTGCAACCCCTGGTAGCCCTGCAGGCCCACGGTCGCGCCGACCACGAACGCCATGGTGAACACCACGAAGATCATGCCGCCGCCGATGACGGTCGCCCCGACGCCCACGACCACGTCGCTGACCTGGCGGACGACGACCTTGACGTACTTCAGCCTGAGCACGACGTCGCGTACGGAGTAGAACAGCACCCGCCACACGAACAGCGGCCAGTCGGCCAGCGAGGCGAACCGCTCGGCCGCGTCCCGCCCCTTGAGGGCGATCCGCAGGCCGGCCGTCCGCGTCACCATCAGAGCGACCTCGGCGGGTAGGCCAGGAAGTACACGGCCGAGATCACGTAGTTGAACGTGAACACCAGCATGAACGTCACCACGGTCGCCTGGTTGACCGCGCGCCCCACCCCGACCGGGCTGGTCGCGCACGTCATGCCCTTCCAGCAGGCCACGCCCGCCGCGATGAACCCGAAGATCCACGCCTTGAACAGCGTCACGTACAGGTCGGAGGCCACGACCAGCGACAGCGCCCCGTCGAAGTACGCGCCCGGAGTGACGCCCTGCACGACCACGTTGAAGAAGTAGCCCCCGGCCGCGCCCGCCACGATGACCAGCGGGCACAGGCACACCGCGATCGTGCTGGCCGCCCACATGCGCGGCGTGACGAGGCGGTGGATCGGGTTGACCGACATGACCTCCATCGCGCTCAGCTCGTCGCGGATGTGACGGGCGCCGATGTCGGAGGTCATCGCGCTGCCGCCGGCCCCGGCGATGAGCAGCGCGCTGGCCAGCGGCGCCACCTCGCGGATCAGGCCGACGAAGACCGCGCTGCCGGTCGCGGAGCCGGCGCCGAGCTGGCGTGCCAGCTCGCCCACCTGCAAGGCCACGGTCGCGCCCAGCGGCAGGGCGACCAGCAGGACGGGCACGCTGGTGACGCGGGCCAGGAACCAGCACTGGTCGACGAACTCCCACCACCAGCGCCTGACGTCCCAGCTCCGGCGCAGGCCCTCCAGCACGATGACGAACAGGTCGCCGACCTGGCCGAGGGCCGAGCCGGCGCGCCGTCCGACGTACCCGGACCAGGCCATCACCACCTCCGCCGCCTACGGATCGCCAACCCTA
Organism: Nonomuraea sp. PA05; assembly: GCF_008086045.1. Lineage (GTDB taxonomy): Bacteria > Actinomycetota > Actinomycetes > Streptosporangiales > Streptosporangiaceae > Nonomuraea > Nonomuraea monospora. The sequence continues at coordinate 105,399 of NZ_VSEY01000045.1, forward strand.
CTGACGGGCTGTCCAGTAGGCCATGGCTACGCGGGAATTTGCGCGAAAGGTATGAGCGCGGGTCCGTGCCTTGTCAGCCGGGTACGAATAGTGGCCGTTCCGTTACAGCAGGGAGCCCATCCAGGACTCGATCTCGTCCGGGTGCCGGGGCAGGGCCGACGACATCAGGGTGGCGCCGGTCGCGGTGACGACCAGGTCGTCCTCGATGCGGATGCCGATGCCGCGCAGCTCCTCCGGCAGCGTCAGGTCGTCCGGCTGCAGGTACAGGCCCGGCTCGACGGTCAGCACGTGCCCCTCCTCCAGGACGCCGTCCAGGTAGACCTCGGAGCGGGACTTCGCGCAGTCGTGCACATCCAGGCCGAGCATGTGGCCGCTGCTGCACAGCGTGTAGCGCCGGTACAGGCCGGTCTCCATCAGCTCGTCGGTGGACTGCTTGAACAGGCCCCAGTCGCGCAGCCCGTCGCAGATGACGCGCATGGCCGCGAGGTGGAAGTCGCGGAAGCGGGCACCCGGCCGCAGGGTGGCGATGGCGGCCGTCTGCGCCTCGTACACCAGCTCGTACGCCTGCCGCTGCACGCTGCTGAACCGGCCCGACATCGGGAAGGTGCGGGTGACGTCGGCGGTGTAGAGCGTGTCGGCCTCGACGCCCGCGTCCATCAGCAGCAGGTCGCCGGCGTGCAGCGCGCCGTCGTTGCGGATCCAGTGCAGCACGCAGGCGTGCGAGCCGGCGGCCACGATGCTGTCGTAGCCCACCGCGTTGCCCTCCAGCCGCGAGCGCAGCCCGAACACGCCCTCCAGGTACCGCTCGCCGCGCGGGTGGCCGAGCGCCCGCGGCAGCGCGCGCACGACGTCCTCGAAGCCGCGCGCGGTCGCGTCCACGGCGCCCTGCAGCTCGCCCAGCTCCCACTCGTCCTTGACCAGCCGCGTCTCCGACAGGAACGACTCCAGCTCCGCGTCGCCGCCGCCCGCCGGGACCTGGGCGTCCACCCGGGCGTCCACCCCGCGCAGCACCCTGGCCGGGCCCGTGAGGTCCAGCTCCCTGATGTGGGCGCACTCGATCTGGTACAGCTCGGCCGCCTCCGCCAGGTCGGGGCGCGGGCCCGCCCAGAACTCGCCGTAGCGGCGGTCGCGGTAGAACTCCTGGCCCTCCTCGCGCGGGGCGCGCGGCCTGACGTACAGGACGGCCTGGCCGGACGGCTCGATCACCAGCACGTCGTCCGACTCGCTCGCGCCCGTCAGGTACGAGTACGCGCTGTGCGGCCTGAACCGGTAGTCGCAGTCGTTGCTGCGGACCTTCAGCGTGCCCGCCGGGATCACCAGCCGCTCGCCGGGGAAGCGCTGCGCCAGCGCGGCCCGCCGCTTGGCCGCCCAGGGCGCGATCGGCCGCGCGCTCACCTCCGCCGCGCCTTGCCGCCCCCAGCCGGTACGCATGAACGCGGCCAGCTCCTCCGTGACGGGCAGATCGTGGCTTCCGGTGTTGAGCGGCTCGGTCATTCGGCAGTCCTTGGGTGATATTTCGGTCTATGTACGGAATTTCGTATGCCAAGCAGCCTACGTGACCCATTGACTCCGTCCCCACGGGCTTGTTTGCCTGGACACAAGCTTGGAAGACTGAGGGCAGAGGTGGTGCACATGCTCATCGGGACGATCCTTCGCGGCAAGGGCAGTGGCGTGACGACCGTGGCGCCTGAGGCCACTGTGCGAGAGCTGCTCGCCCAGCTCGCGGAGCACAATATCGGAGCCGTCGTCGTCTCCACCGACGGCGAGACCATCGAGGGGATCGTCTCCGAGCGCGACGTCGTACGGCGCCTGCACGACCGCGGCGCCTCGATCCTCGACGCCCCGGTCTCCGCGATCATGACGACCGAGGTCACCACGGTCGGCCCCGGCGAGAACGTCGACTCGCTGCGCCGCACCATGACCACGCAGCGCTTCCGGCACATGCCCGTCGTCGAGAACGGCAGGCTCGTCGGCATCGTCAGCATCGGTGACGTCGTCAAGAGCGCGATCGAGGAGCTGGAGACGGAGAAGGCGTCGCTCGTCGACTATCTCCATCGTTGACAGGGATGGCACGCTTGGTCCGTGATGTACGGGCCTCCGCCACCTGACTACCCCCGGTACCCCGAGTACCCGCGCGCGACGAACAGTCCGCCGATCATCGTGCTCGTGTCGGGGCTCGCCGCGCTGCTGGGCTTCCTGCTGGGGGTGCTCGTCGGGTTCGGGGCGGGGACGACGTCGGGGGAGGAGCCGCCCGATCCGAGGGTCACGGTGACGGTCGAGGACACTCCGCCGCCCGCCGAGGAGAGCGTCCCGCCGGGCCAGACCACGCAGCCCCCTCCCGCCCAGACCCAGCCGGGCTCGACGGGGCAGCCGCAGCCAGGTTCGACGGGGCAGCCCCAGCCGGGCACGACGGGGCAGCCGCAGCCGGGCACGACGGGGCAGCCCCAACCGGGCACGACGGGGCAGGGCCAGACGCAGCCCGGTCTGGGGACGACGCCGGGTGCCACCGGGCTCGCCGTCGACATCTCCTCCCTCCTGCGCACGCTCGTCGTCGGCACCGACATCCAGCCCGGCACCTACCGCACGAGCGGCCCCATGTCCGGCTTCCCGATGTGCTACTGGGCCAGGCTGCGCACCCCCACCGGCGGTGTGATCGCCACCGGCATGCCGAACGGCCCGGCCACCGTCACGATCCTGGCCACGGACAAGGCGTTCCAGACGGGCGGCTGCGTCGAGTGGACCAAGGCCTGACCTGTTTGCACTGGTAGGGCCAGCGTAGGAGGATGCGCTCAGCCCACCAAGGAGGAAGACATGTCGGTGTTGCAGAGCTTCGTGGACAGCGTGCGCAGCGGGGCCATCGAGGTGATCGATCTGACCGCGCCTCTCTCGTCGAAGACGCCGATCCTCCAGCTCCCCGAGCCTTTCGGCAACACGATCCCGTTCCGGCTCGAAGAGATCAGCCGGTACGACGACCGCGGCCCGGCCTGGTACTGGAACGACATCCACACCGGTGAGCACACCGGCACCCATTTCGACGCCCCCGTCCACTGGGTCACCGCCCGCGACGGCCAGGACGTCTCCGAGGTGCCCGCGCGCAGCCTGATCGCGCCCGCCGTGGTGCTCGACTTCGCGGCGGAGGCGTCCAAGGACCCCGACTTCCTCCTGCAGATCGACCACGTCAAGGAGTGGGAGCGGGCCAACGGCGCGCTGCCCGACGGCGGCTGGCTGCTCTACCGCACCGGCTGGGACGCCCGCTCCGGCGACCAGGCCGCCTTCCTGAACGCCGACGAGACCGGGCCGCACACCCCCGGCATCTCCGCCGAGTGCGCGCAGTGGCTGGCCGCCGAGACGCCCATCCTCGGCCTCGGCGTCGAGACCGTCGGCACCGACGCGGGCGCCGCCCACTCCTTCGACCCGGCCTTCCCCTGCCACTCCTTCCTCCTGGGCGCAGGCAAGTACGGCCTCACCCAGCTCCGCAACATCGACCGCCTGCCGGTGACCGGCGCCGTCGTGGTCGCCCCGCCGCTGCCCATCGTGGGCGGTTCGGGCAGCCCCGTCCGCGTGCTCGCCCTGGTGGAACGTTGATCGTCGCCGAGGCCGTCGGCCGGGCCCTGGCCGCCTGCGGCGCGGGCGCCGTCTTCGGGGTGGTCGGCAGCGGCAACTTCCACGTCACCAACGCCCTCGTGGCCGGCGGCGCGCGCTTCGTCGCCGCCCGCCACGAGGGCGGCGCCACCACCATGGCCGACGCCTACGCCCGGATGAGCGGGCAGGCCGGCGTGGTGACGGTGCACCAGGGGCCGGGGCTCACGAACGCCATGACCGGGCTCACGGAGGCGGCCAAGAGCCGTACGCCGCTGATCGTGCTCGCGGGGGAGGCCACCGAGGCGCAGTCCAACTTCCACATCGACCAGGCGGCTCTGGCTGTCGCGGTCGGGGCGGTGGCCCTTCGGGTCACCTCGGCGGCCACGGCGGTGGAGCAGGCGGTGGAGGCTTACCGGGTTGCGGTGGGGGAGCGGCGTACGGTGCTGCTGAACCTGCCGCTCGACGTGCAGGCTGCCGTCTACGAGGGGCCTGGGGACGTGGATGCGCTGGTCGCCGGGCTGTTGCCGGTGGTGCCGCCGTCGGGCCTGCCGTCCGCACCTCCCACCACGCCTTCCACGTTTTCTGCGCCGGCCGCCGCGCCCCGCCAGGAGCCGTCCGCTTCGTCTGCCGCGCCTCCTGAGGAGTCGTCCGCGCAGGTCCCTGCCTCCCGCGAGGAGCCGTCCGCCTTCCGCGAGGCGTCCGCGCAGGCCTCCGCCTTCCACGGCGAGCAGGGGCGGATGGGCGCGCCGGCCGGGGCCGAGGTGGCCGTGCCGGCGGGGTCCGAGGTGGCGGCGCTGGCGGCGGCGCTGGAGTCGGCCGAGCGGCCCGTGTTCATCGCCGGACGCGGCGCCAGGCAGGCGCGCCGCGAGCTGGAGGAGCTGGCCGAGCGGACGGGAGCTCTGCTGGCGACGTCCGCGGTGGCCAAGGGCCTCTTCCGGGGCAGCCCGTGGGACCTCGACGTGTCCGGCGGATTCGCCACCCCGCTCACCGCCGAGCTGGTCCGCGAGGCCGACCTGGTCGTCGCCTGGGGCTGCGCGCTGAACATGTGGACCACCCGCCACGGCTCCCTCATCGGACCGGAGGCCAGGGTCGCCAAGGTGGACCTCGACGCCGCGGCGCTCAAGACGCACGTCCCCGCCGACCTGGGCGTGGTGGGCGACGTGGCCGAGGTCGCCCGCGCGGTGACGGCCCAGGTCGCGCAGTCCTCCGGCTGCCGTACGGCGGAGCTGGCCGCGCGCATCGGGGCCGAGGGGCGGTGGCAGGCCGTGCCGTACGAGGACGAGAGCGGCGGCGGCCGGATCGACCCGAGAACGCTCACGATCGGCCTGGACGAGCTCCTGCCGGCTGAGCGGATCGTCTCCCCCGACTCCGGAAATTTCATGGGATATCCGTCGATGTTCCTCGATGTCCCGGACGAGAGCGGGTTCTGCTTCACGCAGGCGTTCCAGTCGGTCGGGCTCGGCCTGGCGACCGCCATCGGCGCCGCCGTGGCCCGCCCCGCCCGCCTCCCGGTGGCCGCGCTCGGCGACGGCGGCGCGCTGATGGGAATTTCCGAGCTGGAGACCGTGGTCAGGCTCGGGCTGCCGATGGTGATCGTCGTGTACGACGACGAGGCGTACGGCGCGGAGGTGCACCACTTCGGCCCGCACGGGCACCCCCTCGGCACCGTCACCTTCCCCCCGGCCGACCTGGCCGCCATCGCCCGCGGTCATGGCCTGGCCGCCGTGACCGTCACCGCGCGGGAGGACCTGGCCGGGGTGGCCGACTGGCTGAACGGGCCACGCGACCGGCCGCTGCTCGTGCACGCCAAGGTGACGGGGGAGCACGGCTCCTGGTGGCTGGAGGAGGCCTTCAAGGGCCACTGATCGAGAGGGGGCCAGACCATCAGAGGCCGCAATTCCCGGCGTTCAGAGGCCGTGGTTACCGGCGTTCAGAGCTTGCGGAAGGCGCGGGCCTCCTCGGCCGCCTCCAGCACGTCGGCGAGCGGCGAGCCCGCGCCCGCCGCCACCGCCGCCGCGATCGCCCCCTCCACGAACGGCACGTCGGCCACCACCACCCGCCCCTCCTCCTCCAGCAACCGGGCGGTCAGCACGGAACTGCCGAGATCAGGGATGATCACCACCCCGGCCCCGCGGTCGACGCCGCGCACGGCCGCCTCGATGAGGTCCAGGCTCGTGCCCAGCCCGCCGTCCGCCGTGCCTCCTGCCGCCGCCACGGGCGCGTCCTCGCCCGCGATGCCCCGCGCCAGCGCCGCCGCCTCGGCCGCCAGGCCCGCACTGTGCGACACCAGCACCACACCCACCATCACGCCGCTCCGCCACCTCCCGCCGTGAACCGCCTGAACCGCCTGAACCGGCCTGAACCGCCG
>NZ_VSEY01000046.1 GCF_008086045.1 Nonomuraea sp. PA05
TTGCAGCGGCGTCTCGACGCCGAACAGGTTGACCACCGGCCCGAACGGCACGATGGAGAAGGCCAGGAACGCCGGCACCACCATGATCACGGGCGCGAGCAGGTAGAGCACCTTGTCCACGGTCCGCGGGAAGAGGTCCTCCTTCAGCCCCATCTTCAGCCCGTCGGCCACGGACTGCAGCAGGCCGAACTTTCCGGCCCGGTTGGGGCCGTAGCGGTGCTGCATCCGCGAGATCAGCTTGCGCTCGAACCAGACACCGAACAGGACGCCCAGCATCAGGAAGACGAACAGCATCACGGCCTTGATGATGGTGATCCACAGCGGATCGTGGCCGAAGTTCTCCAGGGTGGGACTCATGAGGCGCTCCCGATGGTGACGATGTCGCCGGCCACCGCGCGCAGGTCACGCGTGACCGAGCAGCCGCCGGAGTTCGCCGGCACCCAGACCACGCGGTCGGGCAGGTCGGCGACGCGCACCGGCAGGGTGACGTTCGCACCGACGACGAGCTTGTCGCCGTCCGTGACGCCCAGCTCGGCGGCGGTGCTCTCGGAGACCAGGGCTTCGGCGGGGCGGGCGGTGCCCGCCAGGTACGGCTCGCCGTCCTGCAGCCTGCCCTCGTCGAGCAGCAGGTGCCAGGTGGCCAGCAGCGCCTGGCCCTGCTCCGGCATGTCCAGGGCGCGGGCCAGGGCGACCGGCGCGCTGATGCGGCTGCCGCGCCAGGAGCCGAGGCTGGACAGCTCGCGCCGGGCGGACTTGGCGTCCGGCAGACCCAGGTGCACGTCCATGCGGTCGGCCAGGTTGCCGATCACGGCGAGGTCGGACTGCAGGCCGGGCACCTTGAGCGGCGCCTCGAACGAGCGGCCCCTGCCCTCCCAGTTGACGAACGTGCCGCCCTTCTCCTGCACCGCCGCGACGGGCAGGACCACGTCGGCGCGGTCGGTGACGGCGCTGGCGCGGATCTCCAGGCTGACGATGAACGGCGTGTGCTCCAGAGCGTCGAGCGCCGCCGCCGGGTCGGGCAGGTCGTAGGGGTCGACGCCCGCGACGACCAGCGCTTCCAGCTCGCCGTCGCGGGCGGCGGCGAGGATGCCTGAGGTGTCGCGGCCGGGCGTGGCGGGCAGCGAGGCCACGTTCCACGCCCTGGCGACCTCGGCCCTGGCGCTCTCGTCGTCCACGGGGCGGCCGATCGGCAGCAGGTTGGGCAGCGCGCCCGCCTCGACGGCGCCGCGCTCACCGGCCCTGCGCGGGATCCAGGCGATCCGGACGCCGGAGGAAGCGGCGGCGAGCCTGACCAGGGCGGACAGCGCGCCCGGCACGGTGGCCAGGCGCTCGCCGGCCAGCACTATCGTGCCCTCGGCCAGCGTGCCGACCAGGTCGCCGATCGCGTCGGCCTCCCCGCCGGGGGCGGTGCGGATGAGCGTGCCGCCCATCTTCGTCAGGCCCAGGGACGCGAACGGCGCGATGGCGGAGACCTTCAGGCCCTTCTTCCGCCACGCCTTGCGCAGGCGCAGGAAGACGCTCGGCGACTCGTCCTCGGGCTCGAACCCGACGAGCAGCACGTGCGGGGCGTTCTCGAGGTCGGTGTAGCTGATCTCGATGCCCTTGCCGGCCACCGCGTGGGCCAGGAACTGCGCCTCCTCGGCGGAGTGCGGCCTGGAGCGGAAGTCGACGTCGTTGGTGCCGAGCGCGAGCCTGGCGAACTTGGCGTAGGCGTAGGAGTCCTCGACCGTGACCCGGCCGCCGACCAGCACGCCGGCCTTGCCGCGCGCCCTGGCCAGGCCCTCGGCGGCCACCGTCAGAGCCTCCGGCCACGAGGCCGGCACGAGCACGCCCTCCTCGTTGCGGACCAGCGGCTGCTTGAGGCGGTCGGGCTGCTGCGCGTAGGTGAACGCCCAGCGGCCCTTGTCGCAGTTCCACTCCTCGTTCACCTGCGGGTCGTTGCCCGCCAGGCGGCGGGTGACCCGGCCGCGCCGGTGATCGGTGCGCAGGGCGCAGCCGCCGGCGCAGTGCTCGCACGAGCTGGGCGTGGAGACCAGGTCGAACGGGCGGGCGCGGAAGCGGTAGGCGGCGCCGGTGAGCGCGCCGACCGGGCAGATCTGCACCGTGTTGCCGGAGAAGTAGGAGTTGAACGGCTTGCCTTCGGCCGTCCGCACCTGCTCCTTGGCGCCGCGCTCGAAGAACTCGATGAGCGGGTCACCGGCGATCTGGTCGGAGAAGCGGATGCAGCGGGCGCACTGGACGCAGCGCTCGCGGTCGAGCAGCACCTGCGTCGACAGCGGCAGCGGCTTGGGGAAGGTGCGCTTCTGCTCCTGGAAGCGGGACTCGCCCTGGCCGTTGGACATGGCCTGGTTCTGCAGGGGGCACTCGCCGCCCTTGTCGCAGACCGGGCAGTCCAGCGGGTGGTTCATGAGCAGCAGCTCCATGGCCCCGCGCTGCGCCTTCTCGGCGACCGGCGAGGTGAGCTGGGTCTGCACCACCATGCCCTCGGCGACCTCGATCGCGCACGACGGCTGCGGCTTGGGGAAGCCGCGGCCGTTGCCCGCGTCGGGGATGTCGACCAGGCACTGCCGGCAGTTGGCGGCCGGGTCGAGCAGCGGGTGGTCGCAGAACCTGGGGATCTGGATGCCCAGCAGCTCGGCGGCCCTGATGATCAACGTGCCCTTGGGGACACTGACCTGGAACCCGTCGATGGTCAGGGTCACCAGGTTCACTTCTGTCTCTACGACGGTCACTGCTCACCCCAGAGAGTGGACTTCTTCGGGTCGAACGGACAACCGCCGATCTCGAAGTGCTTGAGGTACTCCTCGCGGAAGTACTTCACCGAGGAGTGGATCGGGCTCGTCGCGCCGTCACCCAGCGCGCAGAACGAGCGGCCCAGGATGTTGTCCGCGATGTCGGTGATCGTGGCCAGGTCCTCCTCGGTGCCCTGGCCCTTGTCCAGGCGCTTGAGCACCTGCTTGAGCCAGTACGTGCCCTCGCGGCAGGGCGTGCACTTGCCGCAGGACTCGTGGGCGTAGAACTCGGTCCAGCGCAGCACCGTGCGGACCACGCAGGTGGTCTCGTCGAAGATCTGCAGCGCGCGGGTGCCGAGCATGGAGCCCTTGGCGCCGACCGCCTCGAAGTCGAGCGGCACGTCGAGGTGCTCGTCGGTGAAGATCGGCGTGGAGGAGCCGCCCGGGGTCCAGAACTTGAGCTGGTGCCCCTCGCGGATGCCGCCGGCCATGTCGAGCAACTCGCGCAGCGTGATGCCGAGCGGGGCCTCGTACTGGCCGGGCCTGGTGACGTGGCCGCTGAGGGAGAAGATGCCGAAGCCCTTGGACTTCTCGGTGCCCATCCCGGCGAACCACTCGGCGCCGTTGGCGATGATCGAGGGAACAGACGCGATCGACTCGACGTTGTTCACGACAGTAGGCGAGGCGTACAGGCCCGCCACGGCCGGGAACGGGGGCTTGAGCCGCGGTTGACCTCTGAAGCCTTCGAGCGAGTCGAGCAGTGCCGTCTCCTCGCCGCAGATGTAGGCGCCCGCGCCGCTGTGCACGACGAGCTCCAGGTCGTACCCGGAGCCGAAGACGTCGGTGCCCAGGTAACCCTTCTCGTACGCCTCGCGCACGGCCGCGTGCAGCCGCCGGATGACGTGCAGCACCTCACCGCGCACGTAGATGAAGGCGTGGTTGGCCCGGATCGCGTACGAGGTGATGATGATGCCCTCGACCAGCGCGTGCGGGTTGGCCATCATGAGCGGGATGTCCTTGCAGGTGCCCGGCTCCGACTCGTCGGCGTTGACGACGAGGTAGTGCGGCTTGCCGTCGCCCTGGGGGATGAAGCCCCACTTCATGCCGGTGGGGAAGCCCGCGCCGCCGCGGCCGCGCAGACCGGAGTCCTTGACGGCCTGGATGACCGCGTCGGGGTCCATGCCCAGCGCCTTCTTGGCCGCCTCGTACTCGCCGTAGGAGTCGAGGGTGAAGGAGTTGGGCTGGTCCCAGTTGGCGGTCAGGACCGGTGTCAAAGTGGTGCTCATGCCTCCGGCGCCTTCCATCCCTTGGCCTTGGCGACCTTCAGGCCCTCCAGCGAGGCGCCGGCGGCCGACGGGCCCTCGCCCGCGAGCTCGTCGGGCAGGCCGGAGAGCACGCGCGAGGCCTGCTTGAACGTGCACAGCTTCTTCGGGCCGCGCGTGGGGGCCACGTCCTTGCCGTCACGCAGGTCGTCCACGAGCTGCTTGGCCGACGCGGGCGTCTGGTTGTCGAAGAACTCCCAGTTGACCATCATGACGGGGGCGAAGTCGCAGGCCGCGTTGCACTCCAGGCGCTCCAGCGAGATCTTGCCGTCGGCGGTCGCCTCTTCGTGACCGACGCCGACGTGCTCGGAGAGCTCCTCCCAGATCTGGTCGCCGCCCATGACCGCGCACAGCGCGTTGATGCACACGCCGACGTGGTACTCGCCGGCGGGCTTGCGCTTGTACATGGTGTAGAAGGTCGCGACGCCCGTGACCTCGGCCTTGCTGACGCCGAGCATCTCCGCGCAGAACTCCTGGCCGTCGTCCGAGACGTAGCCGTCCTCGGACTGCACGAGGTGGAGCAGCGGCAGGAGAGCCGAGCGGGTCTTCGGGTAACGCCCGATGATCTCCTTGGCGTCCCGCTCAAGACGCTCACGGATCTCCGGTGAATAAGTCATGACTGCGCCTCCGGCGCACTCATGACTTGCGTGCTGTGTCCAATTGTGCGCTCGACAAGCTCGCTCACCTGTCCACACCTCCCATGACGGGGTCGATAGAAGCCACCGCGGCGATCACGTCGGCGATCTGGCCGCCCTCCGCCATCGCGGGGAAGCTCTGCAGGTTGCAGAAGGACGGCTCGCGGAAGTGCACGCGGTACGGCCTCGTGCCGCCGTCGCTGACCACGTGCGCGCCGAGCTCGCCCTTGGGCGACTCGATGCTGGCGTACGCCTGGCCGGCCGGCACCCTGAAGCCCTCGGTCACCAGCTTGAAGTGGTGGATGAGGGCCTCCATGGAGGTGCCCATGATGTGGGCGATGTGGTCGGGCGAGTTGCCGAACCCGTCGGGGCCGAGCGCGAGCTGCGCGGGCCAGCCGATCTTCTTGTCCTCGATCATGACAGGGTCGCCCTTGAGCGGACCGGCGATGCGGTCCAGCGCCTGCTCGATGATCTTGAGGGACTCCTCCATCTCCCTCATGCGGACGAGGTAGCGCGAGAACACGTCGCAGCCGCGCTCGGTGGCGACGTCGAACTCGTAGGTCTCGTAACCGCAGTAGGGCTGCGACTTGCGCAGGTCCCACGGGAGGCCGGCGGCGCGCAGGATCGGCCCGGTGACGCCGAGCGCCATGCAGCCGGTCAGGTCGAGGTAGGCCACGTCCTTGGTGCGGCGGGTGTAGACGGGGTTCTCGTCGAGAAGCTTGCGGATGTCCTTGATCCGCTTGGGCATCTCCTTGAGGAACTCGCCGACCTTGTCCACCGCGCCGGCGGGCAGGTCCACGCTGACGCCGCCGGGGCGGATGTAGGCGTGGTTCATGCGCAGGCCGGTGATGTACTCGAACAGGTCCATGATCATTTCACGATCGCGGTACCCGAACAGGAACGGCGTGGTCGCGCCCAGCTCCATGCCGAACGTGCCCATCGCCACCAGGTGCGAGGCGATGCGGTTGAGCTCCATCATCATCACGCGGATGGCCTGCGCCCGCTCGGGCACGCGGTCGGTGATGCCGAGCAGCTTCTCCACGCCGAGGCAGTACGCGGTCTCGTTGAAGATCGGCGAGAGGTAGTCCATGCGGGTCACGAACGTGGTCCCCTGGGTCCACGTCCGGTACTCCATGTTCTTCTCGATGCCGGTGTGCAGGTAGCCGATGACGCCGCGCGCCTCGGTCACCGTCTCGCCGTCGAGCGTCAGCACCAGCCGGAGCACGCCGTGCGTGGACGGGTGCTGCGGGCCCATGTTGACGACGAGGCGCTCCTCCTCGGAGTCGCGCACGCCGGTGACGACCTGGTCCCAGTCAGCGCCGTTGACCGAATAGACCTTGCCCTCGGTCGCCTCGTCATAAGCGGTGCTCATGAGTAGCTCCTTCTCTGGTCAGGCGCGGGGATGGTGGCGCCGCGGTACTCGACCGGGATGCCGCCGAGCGGGTAGTCCTTCCGCTGCGGGTGGCCGTCCCAGTCGTCCGGCATCATGATCCGGGTGAGCGCGGGGTGACCGTCGAAGATGATCCCGAAGAAGTCGTACGTCTCGCGCTCGTGCCAGTCGTGACCAGGGTAAACGCTGACCGTCGAGGGAATGTGCGGGTCGGAGTCGGGCGCGCTCACCTCGACGCGCACGCGCCGGTTGTAGGTGAGCGAGACCAGGTGCATGACCACGTGCAGTTCCTCGCCCGCCAGGTGCGGGTAGTGCACGCCCGACACGCCGGTCGACAGCTCGAAGCGCAGGGCGGGGTCGTCGCGCAGCTTCTGGGCGACCTCGACCAGGCGTTCCCGCTTGACGTGCAGGGTCAGCTCGCCGCGGTCCACAACCACGCGCTCGATCGCGTCGTCCAGCGCGAGGGCGTCGACGATCTCGTCGAAGTAGCTCCCGTACGGGCGCGGCGTCGAGATCTGCGGCGCCCGGCGCACGACGAGGCCGCCGTAGCCGGAGGTGTCGCCGCTGTCGTGAGCGCCGAACATGCCCAGGCGGGCGACCGGCGGCTCCTGGGCCGCGGGCGTCTCGGGGACCTGCGCGTCGGGGACCTCGGGCAGGTTGTCGGGCGAGGTCACTTTCCGGCCCCCTGGTCGATCAGCGGCAGCGTGCGCAGCGCCTGCAGCTCGAGCTCCTCGATCTGCTTGGCGCGGTGCGCGCCGAACTTCATGTTCTGGATCTTGTCGTGCAGCTTCACGATCGCGTCGATCAGCATCTCGGGCCGCGGCGGGCAGCCCGGCAGGTAGATGTCCACCGGAACGACGTGGTCGACGCCCTGCACGATGGCGTAGTTGTTGAACATGCCGCCGCTGGAGGCGCACACGCCCATGGAGATGACCCACTTCGGCTCGGCCATCTGGTCGTAGATCTGGCGCAGGACGGGCGCCATCTTCTGCGACACGCGCCCGGCCACGATCATCAGGTCGGCCTGGCGGGGAGACGCCGAAGCGCGCTCCATACCGAAGCGCGCCAGGTCGTAGTGGGGGCCACCGGTGGCCATCAGCTCGATGGCGCAACACGCGAGGCCGAACGTGGCCGGCCACACGGAGTTCTTCCGCGCCCATCCCGCGGCCGCTTCGACCGTGCTGAGGATGAACCCGCTGGGGAGTTTCTCTTCAAGTCCCATTTTCAGTCCCAGTCCAGACCCTTGCGGCGCCACACGTACGCGTAGGCGACGAGCACGGTGACGATGAACAGCAGCATCTCGACGAGCGCGAACAGGCCAAGGCCCGAGGAGAGCACGCGGCCGAGGTCGTCCGTCTGCGGAGCGAACGAGACGGCCCACGGGTATAGGAAGATGATCTCGATGTCGAAGACGATGAAGAGCATCGCCGTGATCATGTATTTGAGCGGGAACCGTCCACCACCGACAGGCTGGGGCGTGGGCTCGATGCCGCATTCATAGGCGTCGAGCTTGGCGCGGTTCCAGCGCTTGGGACCGGTGAAGGGAGCGATGGCGACCGAGAAGATCGCGAAGCCCCCCGCGAGAACGGCGAGCACCAGGATGGGCACGTAAAGGTCCATCGCTACGCCTCCTCTGGAGTCGCCGCGCGCGCGGGCGCGCAGCCGGATCTGTTGATTGCGAGATTCATGCTGATGGCGCGACCTTTGAGAGTGCGTTAATGATCATGTCTGACGCATCGCCTCGCCGGTCGGTGAGATTACCAAGGAGTTTGAGCGCGAAGCGCATCAGCCTCGGGTGCGGGAGCCCGTGCCTGGTGCCGAAGCTCATCACACCCGGCTTCCCGATCGCCTCGACGAACAACCTCCCGAGCGTGAAATAACCGCCGTAGGCGTCCTTCAGCACCTGAGGATAGGTCCGCAGGATCCGCTCGCGTTGCGCGGGGGTGGTGCCCCTTGAGGCCTTGGCGATGATCTCGGCGGCGATCTCCCCGGTCTCCATGGCGTACGCGATGCCCTCGCCGTTGAACGGGTTGATCGACCCGCCGGAGTCTCCCACGAGCAGCAGGCCGCGGGTGTAGTGGGGCTGCCTGTTGAAGGCCATCGGGAGCGCGGCGCCGCGGATCGGGGCCGTCATGTTCTCCTCGGTGAAGCCCCACTCCCGCGGCATCGACCGACACCAGCGGCGCAGGAGGTCGCGGTAGTCGATGTTGCCGAACTGTGAGCTGGTGTTGAGCAGGCCGAGCCCCACGTTGGAGGTGCCGTCGCCGACGCCGAACACCCAGCCGTAGCCGGGCAGCAGCGTGTCCTCGTCCCACAGCTCCAGCCAGGTCTCGAGGTAGTCGTCGTCGTGGCGCGGGCTCTGGAAGTAGGTCCGCACGGCCACGCCCATCGGGCGGTCCTCCCGCTTGTGCAGGCCCATGCCCAGGGCCAGGCGGGTGCTGTTGCCGTCGGCCGCCACGACCAGGCGGCTGCGGAACTCCCGGCCGTCCTTGGTGGTCACGCCGACGATGTGGCCGCTGCGGTCGTCGAGGATGGGGCCGGTGACGTTGACGCCCTCCATGAGGCGTACGCCGTTCTTGACCGCGTTGGCGGCGACGATCTGGTCGAAGTCCTGGCGGGTGCGGACGAGCCCGAAGTCGGGGAAACGCTCCAACTGCGGCCAGTCGAGCTCGAAGCGCAGGCCGCCGCCGACGACGCGCAGGCCCTTGTTCCTGATCCAGCCGGGCGCGTCGATGTCGACGCCCATGTTCTGCAACTGCTTGACCGCTCGCGGGGTCAGGCCGTCGCCGCAGACCTTCTCGCGGGGGAACCTGGTCTTCTCCAGGAGCAACACGTCGAGGCCGGCCTGAGCGAGATAAAAGGCGGTTGCGGAACCGGCGGGACCGGCGCCGACCACAATGATGTCGGCGTCAGCCTGATTGGCTGTTGGCACGGTCACTGGACTGATCCTGTCCCTACACGCTCGAAGGCCGTGGGGTGTCGCGCCTTCGTTCCTTTGTGAACCCCTTCACAAACTTACCGGCCCGCAGTCTACTGCTTTTCCTGTACATAGTGGCAGTCGGGGTGCGGTTCTGTGATCCATGAGGACGGCGTGTCGCCTGGGGCCGCGCAGTCATGATCGTCACGCTAGCAGCAGGCCCCCGGGCGGTCAGAGCCCGGCCAGAGAGGCGATGCAGTCTCGAGACGCCTGCTCGTCGAGCGCCGCCTCCCGCAGCACGTCGAACAGCAGCGAATACCGGTAGACCCGCTCCTCCGCCTCGATCAGCTCCAGCCCCGGATAGTCCTCGGTGTAGACCACGTCGCCGGAGATCGGGCCGAGCAGCCGCATCGAGGGAAATCTCAGATGCACGAAACTCGATAAGTCGATCGGATGCTGCTGCTCCAGCAACATCACCTGAATCGTGATATTCGGCAGGTCGGAAAGCTCCAGGAGATGGCGTAACTGCTCGCGCATCATCGCCTCGTCGGCCTCGCCGAAGCGACGGCGCAAAGTGGCCTCCTCCACCACCGCCGTGTAGGTCACCCGTTCGTCGGTGAGCAGTTGCTGGCGGCGCATCCGCACGCGGGTCCTGCGCTCGATCTGGGTCGGCGTGGCCAGCTCCACCGCGCGGTAGAGCCGCGCCAGCTCCTGGGCGTACGCGCGCGTCTGCAGCAGGCCGGGCACCACGTTGTTGTGCCACGCGCTGATCACCCGGGCGCCGTCCTCCAGGCCGATGTACTCCAGCGCCACCTCGGCCAGAAGGTCGGAGTAGGACTCCCACCAGCCCTTGGGCACATGGTTGCCGGCCAGCTCCAGCAGCAGGTCGGCCTCCTCGCCCAGCGCGTCGTAGTGCTTGAGCAACCTGGCCACGTCCTTGGCCGACGGAGCGACCTGCCCGGTCTCCAGCCGGGAGAGCTTGGAGGTCGACCAGTGCAGCGCCTGCGACACCTGGACCCCGTTGAGCCCCGCCTCTTCGCGGAGCCGCCGCAGCTCAGAGGCGAGTTTTCGGCGGCGGAGTGTCGGATTGATCTCCCCGATCACTCAGCCTCCTCTCGGGACATTCTTCTGAATATGCCCGCCCCGCTTCCGCGCAATCGTCGCCGGGAAGAATGAGTCACGTTCCGCGAGGAATCCCTTGACTCATCCCAGCGGGAATTGCACGGGGCCGCCCGATGGCACACCCTCAGGGTAGCCCGCAGAGGAGAAAGCGGGCCAGCTGGAAATGAGGTTTTCGCCAGACGCGAGCGGGCGGATGGTGGGACCCATCCGCCCGGAACCGCGCAGCACCCGACTCTGACCGAAGAGCGGAAATGGGAGCCGCGGCATGAACGACGCTACACGTGGCGCCGGAGATCGCAAGGGCGGATGGCGGCGATTAGCCGTCGCCGTCAACAGGTGGCTCTGGCGCCGGCCCAACGGTTTCGCGAAGGAGCACGGCTGGGAGATCGACAGGTCGGCCTGGGGCGGGCGGACGTACCGCGACCCCCGGTTCGAGCAGCGTAAGAAGGAGATCCTGGAGTCGCCGCCCCAGGACGAGGCGGTCGCCGAGCCGCCGCCGCGCAAGTTCAGCCCTGGGGACGGGTTCCCCAGGAAACATCCGAAGATCGCCAGAGCGCACGGGCCCGTCGCCGCCATGGGGCTGGCCTGGCGGTGGCGCAGCGAGGCCGCGCTGGCCGGCGCGGTCACACTGCTGATCTGGCAAGGGGTCACCTGGCAAGGGCCGGTGGCGGCACTGCTGCTCGCGGGGGCGGTGCTCGCCGGCGGCGCGATCCCGGCCGTACGCAGGGCCGCGGGGCGGCTCGTCACCCGCCACCGTTTCCAGGGGCTCTGCCTGCGCACCTCGATGCGCACCCCGGAGGGGCGCCTGCCCCTCGTCATCCGCACCCGGTCGATCCCGAACGGGACCGCGATCGTGATCTGGTGCAGGTCGGGCATGAGCCCCGAGCTGTTCGAGGACTACATCCCCGAGATCAGGGTCGCCTGCTTCGTCAAGGAGGTCACGCTGCACCGCCATCCCCACTGGGCCCACCTGCTGACCATCGAGCTCAGGCGGGCTTGAACCCCCTGTGCATGGCGACGATCCCCATCGTGAGATTGCGCCAGGCCACCCGTTCCCAGCCGGCGTCCTGGATCGTCCGGGCCAGCGTCGGCTGGTCGGGCCAGTCCCTGATCGACTCGGCGAGGTACTCGTAGGAGTCGTCGTTCGAGCCGAACACCTTGGCCACCTTCGGCAGCATCCGCATCAGGTACTCGCGGTAGACCATGTCGAACGCGCCGACCGTCACGTGCGAGAACTCCAGGATCACCAGACGCCCGCCTGGCCTGGTCACGCGCAGCATCTCCCGCAGCGCCTGCGAGGTGTCGTGCACGTTGCGCAACGCCACCGAGATCGTCACCGCGTCGAAGGCGTCGTCGGCGAACGGCAGCCGCAGCGCGTCACCCGCGATGAACGGCACCCCCGGCCCCGACAACGCGTTGCCACCGTGCCGCCGCACCCCTGTGCTCAGCATGCCGAACGAGAAGTCGGAGGCGATCGCCCGCGCGCCCAGCGTGGTGAACGCGTCGGTGGACGTGCCCGTGCCCGCCCCCAGGTCGAGCACCAGCTCCCCCGGCCCGGCGTCCACGGCGGCGGCCACCGCCTTGCGCCAGAGCCGCACCTGCCCCAAGGAGATCACGTCATTGACCAGGTCGTAGCGCCGGGCGGTGCGATCGAACATCGCGGCGACCTCGTCCGGCTGTTTGTCCAACTGAGCGCGCGTCATGCTCACACCTTATTGGGCCCGGCCTGCGGGTACGCGGTCATGCCCATCCAGGACAATCAACGGAAAGTAGCCACAGTGCTACCCACAGTCTGCTAGATATTGGCGAATGCTTGCCCGTGTCGCCCTTGCGGCGATCATCGCCTCGTCCCCCGTCGCGCAGCAGCGCGTCGTGGCGGCCGACCCGGTCGACAACACCCCGCACGTGCTCGACGGCATCGTCAACGCCATCACCGTCGTCGGCCGCACGGTCGTCGTCGGCGGTTCGTTCAGCGAAGTCAGCGACGCGTCCAGGTCCACGGTCCACGCGCGCGACAACCTGTTCGCCTACGACCTGGTGACCGGACGCATCCTGCCGGGCTTCGCGCCCAGCGTGGCCGGCCCCGTCTACGGCCTGACGGCCGGCGACCACGGCACCGTCTACGTCGGCGGCGAGTTCCACGGCGTGGACAACCGCAGAGCGCGCGGCCTGGCCAGGCTCAGCCTGGCCGACGGCGCCCTGGTGCCCGGCTTCCAGCCGCGCATCGGCGGCGGCATGGTGACCTCGCTGGCCAGGCAGGGCTCCCACCTCTACGTCGGCGGCGACTTCAGCAGCCCGCGCACGGCGCTGGCCCGCCTGGACGCCACCACCGGCGCGCCCGACGCGGGCTTCGCCATCGAGCCAGGCTCGCCGCTGACGTCGCGGGTGAAGGTGTACTCGCTGGCCGTCTCCGGCCGCAGGCTCGCCGTGGACGGCTCGTTCACCACGCTCGACGGCCACTCCCGGCCGCAGCTCGGGCTGATCGACGTCGGCGGGGCGAGCGCCAGAGTGGCCCCGTGGCGGACGGACGCGTACGCGCGCCGGTGCAGCAGCGCCTTCCCCTCCTACGTACGGGGCCTCGACTTCTCCCCCGACGGCCGCTACTTCGTTGTCGTGACCACGGGCGGCGCCAAGGGCGGCATCTGCGACACGGCGGCCAGGTTCGAGACCTGGGCCAGAGGCTCCGCCATCGCTCCGACCTGGGTGAACAGCACCGGAGGCGACTCACTCTACGCAGTCGCGGTGACCGGCGCGGCGGTGTACGTGGGCGGGCACCAGCGCTGGCTGGACAATCCGCGCGGCCGCGACTCGGCGGGCCCCGGCGCGGTGTCACGGCCGGGGATCGGCGCCATTCATCCGAGCACCGGAAAGGCCCTCAGTTGGAATCCCACGCGGGAGCGCGGGATCGGGGTGAAGGCGTTTTACGCGCACGCCAGTGGACTACTTGTCGGTAGCGACACAACGAGACTCGGACGGGAGTACCATGCCCGGATTGGCATGTTCCCCCTGCCCTAGTCGTTGTGCGGCTTCGGCCGGTCGATCCTGTCGCTGAGACGCGCACTCACGGCGTCACGCTGCTTGGACAGCAAGACGTAGCTCGCTATGCCGCTGATCAAGAAAGCAGCGGCGATGAGGATCAGTGGGTTTTGGAGTCCGAGCAGGTACAGGACACCCAGGGTCACGAGAAACAAGCCGATCCGCGACGCGGTGTAAACGAGAACGGGACGCACAGGTTCGAGGTTACTCGGACCTGCACAGCGGTCGCTCTTCGCATCGGGCGCGAGCACTGCTACTGTTCCCAGTTAGGGAGTTTCGTAAAGAAACACCCACGAGAGCCCCAAAGAGGCTCTATCATATAACAATCGGGCAGTCAGCTGATAACAACCCGTGATCTTCTTAGAAAACCACGGATAAATCAGGCTTCGCTCGACACACTGGTTACCTGTCCGCCCGCTGGCAGGAAGCGGGATGCGAGGGGGAGAGATTGGTGGAGAGTAGCAGCGAGCGTCTGCTGACCCCAGGAGAGGTTGCCGCCCTCTTCCGGGTAGACCCAAAGACGGTTACGCGCTGGGCAGCGGCAGGCCGCATCAGCAGTATCCGCACCCCCGGAGGGCACCGGCGCTTCCGCGAGTCGGAAGTCCACGCCCTTCTCCGAGGCGAGGACGTTCTCACGGCCGACAGGCCAGCAGGTGAGTCCCCGCGCGTCTGACGTTCCGTCTAGTCGGTGATCCTGCACGGCGGGCCGCCTGAACAGCGGTCCTTCCCGCCAGGATCACCGCTGGCGGAACCCACTGTTTCGCGTGCCCTCCCGGCCACACTTCCGTACGGGGAAGGCACGGGGCGGCGCCAACCGCCGACCGTGGCTGGCGCCTGTCCGTTCGCCCGGACCTGGCCACGTCCCGCCCGCTCGAAGGCCCGCGCTTCTTCCCGTATCGGGAGGCCCGCGTCTCGCCCGCCCAAAGGCCCGCGCCTCGCCCGCCCAAAGGCCCGCGCTTCTTCTCGCATCGGGAGGCCCGCGTCTCGCCCGCTCGAAGGCCCGCGTTTCCCTGCCGTATCGGGAGGCGCACCCCCCTGCCGCCCGATCAGGCGTCTTCCTGCCGCGCCTTGAAGGCCAGGAACTCCCGCTCAAGCTCGTCGTTCTCCTCTTCCCAGCGCCGGCGGCGCGACTCCGCCTCCTCCTCGGTCAGCGACTCCGTCAGCCACTGCTCGTAGTCGGGGTCACCAGGCTGGACCTCCACGTAGGCGTTGCCCAGCAGCCGCCCGTCCTGGCTGGTCAGGCTCTGCGGTACGCGCAAGGTCCCGTCCGCGAGCCGGATCACGTACATGGCCGATCACCTAGATTCCGTAGCGCCGGTTGAAGAACAGCATGATGTCGAGCGCCATTCGCGTATCGCCCCCGAGCATGTCCACCAGGGCCGGGCGCTGACGCGAGGCGATGGCGGCGAAGGCGTCGGCGAAGAACTCCTTACGGCCCAGCCCGCCGTCCTGACGGTGGAAGGTGGAGGCCAGGAGCGGCACGGCGCAGTCGTACAGGCGCACGAACTCCGGCGAGTCCGACACCCAGTCGCCGTACGGCGAGTCGATGTCGTCGATGGCGTGGCCGACCTCGTGCATCATCACGTCGGGAGTGGGTGAGGGCCGGTCGCCCACCACGATCTTCCTGTCGCCGTACGCGCCGGCGCAGATGTCCCACGTCGCCCGGCTCGACGGGAGCGGCGCGCCGCGCAGGTAACCCATGTCGTCGAGGTCGGGCACGCCGCCCGGGCCGACGTAGATGCCCTCCAGGCCCGACACGAGCAGTTCCTTCAGCCGCTCGGGCAGCCTGGCCAGGCTCTCCACCGCCCTGATGACGTCCGCCGGCGGCGGGCCCAGCCTGGCGTCCCACTGGCGGTGCAGGATCGTCTCCAGCCTGCCGCAGTGCCGCAGGCCGTCGCCCAGCGAGGGGGCGTCGGGGCGGTGGGGGCGGGCTCTGAGGGGGTCGTCGACGAGCTCGAAGTCGTCCCAGGTGTAGCGGGGGCGGTCCACCACCACGGCGGCGGGCAGGCGTTCGCCGCGCTCGCGCACCGCGAAGGCGTCCCAGCCCGCAACCCGGCCGCCGCGCCCCTCCACACGCCCGCCCGGCCCGTCCACATGTGTGCCCGGCCCGTCCGTGCGCGTGCCCGGCCGCCCGTCGAACGATCCGTTCGCGCGCCCGCCCGGCCTGTTGTCGAACGCCCCATCCGAACGCCTGCCGTCGAGAGGCCCGTCCGCGTGGGTGACCGGGCGGCCGTCGAGCGGCCACATCGGGCGCTCCAGCCCGTCACCTCCGGGCCACATCATCCTGTCCTGCGCCCCGGGCGACCGCCCCGTCTCACCGCGCCGTCCCGCCTTGCGCGGCTCACCGCCGCCGGTGCGCGTGTCGGACCAGAAGGAACGATCAGCGTCGGCGTGCGCCTCACCACGGCGCGAGAAGAGGTACGAGCCGCGCCGCCACCAACGGCCACGCCGATGCCGTCCTCTGTCGTTGGGTCCCCTGTCGGAAGAAAAGGCCATCGCACCCCTCAACGCCACGTGGAGCCCCGTGGACACCGACACATCGGGTTCCACCGTACGACGCCGATCTTCCGCTAGTCACCCGAAATGGGACATCAGGCAGCACGATCACGCCGAAACATGGCTTACAGTTCGGGACATGGCAGGTGTTCTGATCGGCCTGGCGCTGCTGGCCTTCTGGCTCTTCTCACTGTTCGACGTGGTCACCACACCCGAAGACGAGGTACGGAACGTACCAAAGCCTCTTTGGATCATCATCGTCGTGCTCATCCCGCTGCTCGGCGGCGTGGTGTGGATGGCGCGCGGCCGTCCGCGCGCGCCGAGGGCGGCCTGGCCCGTCCCCCCGGGCCCGGGCACGCCGAAGGGGCCGGACGACGACCCCGACTTCCTGCGTGACCTCGACCGGCGGATGCGCGGCGACGACGTCGCCTGATCTCCTCTAGTCCACGTCGGCGTAGCTGTGCAGGCCGTCGATGAAGATGTTGACCCCGATCAGGTTGAACAGGAGGCAGCCGAACGCCACGAGCTGCACGATGGTCGCGGCCTTCCCCCGCCAGCCCGCCGTCACCCTCGCGTGCAGGTAGGCCGCGTAGGCCACCCACGTGATGAACGACCACACCTCCTTGGGGTCCCAGCCCCAGTAGCGGCCCCACGCCCGGTCCGCCCACAGCGCGCCCGCGATCACGGCGAACGTCCAGAGCGGGAAGGCGAACACGATCGCCCGGTGCGCCACCTTCTCCAGGTCGGCGCGCGACGGCAGGCGCGAGACCCCGTCGCCACGAATCAGGTAGAGCACGCCGGCGACGCCGGCCATGGTCAGCAGGCCGCTGGCGATGATCGCCGCGGTGACGTGGATGGCGATCCAGTACGAGTCCAGCGCCGGGACCACAGGCCCCGCGCTCGTGTAGAAGACCTTGACGGCCAGCCCCAGCCCGAGCGCGGCCGTCACCATGACGAAGCCACCCAGGAAGCGCACGTTGTGGCGGAGCTGGGTGCCGAGGAACGCGGTGACGGCGGCGAAGCAGATCGCGACCACGAACTCGTACATGTTGCCCCACGGCCACCGGTCGACGGCCAGGCCGCGGGTGGCGATGGCGCCGAGGTTGGCGGCCCAGCCGAGCCAGGCGAGCACCAGCGCCACCGTGCCGGCCTTGGCGCTCCCGCTGCCCGCCGGCTCGCTCGCGGGCTTGACGGAACCCGACGGCTTGACGGGGTCGGCCGGCTTGACAGGGCTGGACGGCGTGGCCGCCGCGTCAGCGGCCCCGACCGTGACCGGCTGCTTGGCCTCCACCGGCTTGACGGCCTCCGCCTTGCCGGGCCTGGCCCGGCCGAAGGCCAGCTCTATCGCGAAGCCCACCATGGCCACCACGTAGAGCAGTACGGCTGCGACGACGAAAAGGTCGCTCAGCTCGGCGAGTTGCTCAGCGGACATCTCTCTCTCCTGCTGATAGAACCTTGACGATGTCGGAGAACTCCTCGGCGAAGCCCGCCGCGGAGCCCTCGGTACGGGTCAGGCCGCCCACCTCGACCCTGCCCTCGGAGATCCGTACGAAGACCCGCCGGCGGCGGATCATGAGCGAGAGCGCGATGGCGACGACGGCGGTGCCGGCGGCCAGCAGCGCGGGGAAGCGCCCCGGGTCGTAGGACGTCTGGAGCGTGATCCACTCCTTGACCCCGGTGAACTCGATCTTGCCCAGCCCGTCGGGCAGCTCCACCGACTGCCCCACGGCCAGCGGCTTGGGCGCGGCGGACCCCATGACGAGGGGCTTGAGCTTCTTCAGCACCTCGGGCTCGGCCAGCTCGTAGACCGACTGCGGCTTGCCGGAGCGCACGCCCAGGTCGCCGGAGAAGGCGCCGAGGATCTTCACCTCGGGGTTGAGCTCGCCGGGGAAGGCGGAGGCGTAGTCGCCGTCGGTCAGCGGCACGCTGGTCGGCAGGAACCGCAGCAGGAACCCGAGCTGCGACGGCTGCGCGTCGGGCACCTTGACGACGCACCCCGAGGTCATCGTGGTCTTCTGCTCGATCAGGCAGGGCACGGGCCCTTCGAAGGCCACCTGCCCCTTGCCGTCGGTGACCTTGAACACGGGCGCGTAGCCGTTGCCGATCAGGTAGAGCTGCGTGCCGTCGACCTCCAGCGGCTCGTTGACCTTGAGCTCGTAGTCGCGGGGCGCGGAGGCAGGGGTGTCGCTCACCTTGAGGTGCGCCGAGTAGTCGAGCGCCTGCCCACGCTTGTCGCCGGCGACCTGGTAGGCCACCTTGAACTCCGACAGCGTGAAGGAGAACGGCTCCAGCGACTCGGCCGACACCTGGTTGCCCGGCATGAACCGGTCGTAGGCGGCCACGGTGTTGGCGAACCCGTCGCCCTCGACGACCAGCACGTTGCCGCGGTAGCCGAACAGGGAGCCCGCGCCGATGGCGAGCAGGATGCCGAGCAGGGCGACGTGGAAGAACAGGTTGCCGGTCTCGCGCAGGAAGCCCTTCTCCGCCGACACCCAGCCGTCGCCGGTCACGACGCGGAAGCGCAGCTTGCGCAGCTTCGCGGCGGCCTCGTCCACAGCCAGGTCGCTCTCGAAGGAGGCGGAGTGGGGCAGGCGGGACAGGTTCTTGGGCGCGGCGGGCGGCTTGCGGCGCAGCTCGCGCAGGTAGGTGGCGGTGCGCGGGATGATGCAGCCGATCAGCGAGGTGAACAGCAGCAGGTAGACGGCCGCGAACCAGGTCGAGCTGAACACCTCGAAGAGCTGGAAGCGGTCGTACCACTCGGCCAGCGCCGGGCTCTGCTCGTACAGCTGGGCGACCTTGTCGGGCTCGACGCTGCGCTGCGGCACCAGCGAGCCGGGCACCGAGCCCAGCGCCAGCAGGAACAGCAGGATGAGCGCCGTCTTCATCGAGGTGAGCGTGCGCCACGCCCAGCGCAGCCAGGCCACCAGGCCGAATCGGCCCTGCTTGGGCGCCTGCTCCTTCTCCAGTTCCTGGACGCTCATCAGATCACCGGCTCGAAGGCGCCGATCAAACCCTGCATGGCGGCGATCATCTCTCCCCAGAGCCCGGTCACCAGCAGCACACCGACGGCCACCAGCATGCCGCCGCCGATCCTGGTGATCAGGCGTGAGTGCTTGCGGATGGCGCGGAACGTGCGCAGCGCCCTGCTGTAGGCCAGCGCCGCGCCCACGAAGGGCAGGCCGAGCCCCAGCGCGTACGCGACGGCCAGAAGGGCGCCACGGCCCGCGCTGCCCTCGTTGGCCCCGAGCATCAGCACCACGGCCAGCGTGGGGCCGATGCACGGCGTCCAGCCCAGCCCGAACACCACCCCGAGCAGCGGCGCGCCCGCCAGCCCCGCGGCCGGCAGGCGGTGGATGCGCACGTCGCGCATCAGCCCGGGCAGCACGCCGAGGAAGGCGAGCCCGAGCACGATGGTGAGCACGCCCAGCACGCGCGTGATGACCTCGGCGTTGCCCAGCAGGACGTAGCCGATGCTGCCGAACAGCGCCCCGCTGAGCAGGAACACCAGCCCGAACCCGGCCACGAACAGCGAGGTCCCGAGCACCAGCCGCCCCCGTCTGGGGTCGGCGCTCATGCCCGTGACGTACGACAGGTAGCCCGGCACGAGCGGCAGCACGCACGGCGACAGGAACGACACCACCCCGGCCAGCACCGCGATCGGCACGGCCAGCAGCAGCGAGCCAGAGGCGACGACGTCACTCATCGCGCACCTTGGTCACGGTGTTCATCAGGTCGGTGTACTTGACGGCGCCCAGCGCCCTGGCCGCGATCCTGCCCTGCTTGTCGATGATCAGCGTGGACGGGATGGCCGCGGGCGGCACCGTGCCCTGGAAGGCCAGCGCGACCTTGCCGGGCTGGTCGAACAGGTGCGGGTAACCGGTCTGCTCGGTGCGCTCGAACGCCAGCGCGTCGGCCTGCCGGTCCTTGAAGTCGACGCCGAGGAACTCCACGCCGCTGCCCTTGGTCTTGGCCGCGACCTCCTTGAGCACGGGCGCCTCGGCCCGGCAGGGGCCGCACCAGGAGGCCCAGAAGTTCAGCACGACGACCTTGCCCTTGTGCGCGGCCAGCGAGGCGGTCGCGCCGTCGAGGGTCGGCCCTTCGACGGCGGGCGCTGGCTTTCGCTCGGCGGCCTCGAAGACCTGCATCTTCCCGTCGCCCGCGACGAATCGGGTGTCGCCTGCCTGGGGCTGACCGCCCTGGTTGCCGGCGCAGCCCGCGACCAGTACCGCCAGCGGGAGAAGGAGGGAGATGGACTTGGCGCGCACGGAGGAAGATCTCCTTGTACTACAACCGGTAGAGCTTGCAACTCTACCGGGGCGACCCCACGCTCCGGACATCAGGCCCCGGGGAGCGAAGGCCCCGTCTCCAGTGATCCGGCGGGCTCGCTGTAGCCGATGCTGATCAGCCGGTCGCCGTCGAAGGTGAGCGTGGTCAGGCTGGCCAGCGCGCACTGCCTGCGCCGCGGGTCGTGCCAGAGCCTGCGGCCCTCGGCGGCGCACCTGATCGCCCAGATGGGGAGCTGGTGGCTGACGAGCACGGTCTCGTGCCCGCGCGCCGCCGCCCTGGCCTCGTCGATCATCGACTTCATGCGCCTGACGATGATCGGGTACGCCTCGCCCCACGACGGGCGCAGCGGGTTCCAGAAGTAGCGGTAGTTGCGCCAGTCGCGCAGCACGCCCAGGCCCTGGCCCACGGTGCGGCCCTGCAGCAGGTTGCCGGCCTCGATCAGGCGGGTGTCCTGGACGATCTCCAGGCCGAGCTTGTCGGCGAGCGGCGCCGCCGTCTCAAGGGCGCGTTCGAGCGGCGAGCTGAACAGCTTGACGATGTCGCGACCGCCGACGGCCTTGGCGACCGTCTCGGCCATGAGCTGACCTGTCTCGGACAGGTGGAAATCGGGCAGCCTGCCGTACAGGATGCCTCCGGGATTGTGCACCTCACCGTGGCGCAGCAGGTGGACGACGGTGGTTTCAGCCATGGTGGGCACAGCCTATCCGCTCGCCCGAGCCGTGCGGCGTGACGCCCCCGGTCGCTCAGTTGACCGCCCAGGCGTTCTCCTGTTTCCTGCTCGACTCCGCCAGCGCCTCCACCATGGCCCTGATGGCGGGGCGGCGGGCCGCGTCGGTGCGCCACACGGCGTAGATGCGCCGCGACTGGCGCGGGAGCAGCGGGACGAGCCGCGCGCCGCCGGGCACGCAGTCGCGGCCGAGCCGCGGCACGATGGCGCAGCCGAGACCAGCCGCGACCAGCGCGAGCTGGGTCGGGTACTCGTCGGCCATGCAGGCGATCACCGGCTCCAGCGAGGCGTTGCGGAGCGTGAAGACCAGCCAATCGTGGCAGACGGTGCCGGGCGAGCCGCTGATCCACTGCTCGCCGCGCAGGGCGGACAGCTCGATCTCCCGCTCGCCCGCCAGCGGGTGGTCCGCGGGCACGGCGACGTCGGCCACGTCGTCGAGCAGAGTGGCCTTGGACAGGCCCTCGGGAATGGCCATGGGGCGGTTCATCCAGTCCTGGATCACGCCCAGGTCCAGTTCGCCCCTGGCGACCTCGCGCACGACCCGCTCCGGCTCGCGCTCGTTGAGCTGCACCCACAGGTCGGGATGGCGCTGCTTGAGCGAGACCAGGGCGCCGGGCATGAGGCCGCGCGTGGCGGTCGGGAAGGCGCCGACGTTGAGCCGGCCGACGACCTCGCCGCGCAGCGCCTCGAAGTCGGCCTCGGCGGTCTCGACCAGGGCGAGGATGCGCTCGGCGTGCTCGGCCAGCAGGCCCGCCGCGTCCGTCAGGCGCACGCCGCGCCCGTTGCGCTCCATCAGCCGGGCCCCGGTCTCGCGCTCCAGCTTGGCGATCTGCTGCGAGACGGCCGAGGGCGTGACCATGAGCGCGTCGGCCGCCGCGCCCACCGACCCGTAGACGTGGACTGCGTGAAGAGCCTTGAGCCGGTTCAGGTCCAACATGTAAGCCAGCCTAAACGGTTTAGCGTAGAAAGTCTCGCTTGTCGTTCAATGTGTAGCAGACGAAAATAGTTGCATGAGAATCCTCAAGACGAAGAAGCAGCAGACCAGCTCCGTGTCGTACCTCAAGACCCTGGCCGAGCAGGCCCGCGAGCAGCGCATTCGTTACCAGAAGCCCGCTCGCTGAGACGACACCCGCGCCTCGTCGTTCACAGGGTGGCGGCGGCCGCCTCCGCGGCGGCCGGCAGCGCCTCCGCCACCCGGCCCAGCGCCTCGTCATCGTGCGAGGCCGACAGGAACCACGCCTCGTACGCCGACGGCGGCAGGTAGACGCCCTGGTCGAGCATGGCGTGGAAGAACGCGGTGAAGGCCGCGGTGTTCTGCGTCTTGGCCTCGGCGAAGGTCGTCACCTCGGCGTCGGTGAAGAAGATCGAGAACAGGCTGCCCGCCCGCTGCAGCCGGTGCGGCACCCCCGCCTTGGCCAGCGCCTCGGCGGCCAGGTCGCCCACCTTGAGCGCCGCCGCGTCCACGCGGGCGTACGCCTCGGCGTCCATCGCCCGCAGCGTGGCCAGCCCGGCCGCGCAGGCCAGCGGGTTGCCCGACAGCGTGCCCGCCTGGTAGACGGGGCCCTCGGGCGCGAGGTTGGCCATCACGTCCGCCCGGCCGCCGAACGCGGCCGCCGGCAGGCCGCCGCCCATGACCTTGCCGAACGTCATCAGGTCGGCGTCCACGGGGTCGAGGCCGTACCAGCCCGCCGGGGAGACCCGGAAGCCGGTCAGCACCTCGTCCACGATGAGCAGCGCGCCGTTGGCGGTGCACAGCTCGCGCAGGCGCGCGTTGAAGCCGTCACGTGGCGGCACCACGCCCATGTTGGCGGGGCACGCCTCGGTGATCACACAGGCGATCTCCGCGGCGGCGAACGCCTCCTCGACGGCCACGAGGTCGTTGTACGGCAGCACGATCGTGTCGGCCGCCGACGCCCCGGTCACCCCTGGCGTGTCGGGCAGCCCGAACGTCGCCACCCCCGACCCCGCCGAGGCCAGCAGGGCGTCCACGTGCCCGTGGTAGCAGCCCGCGAACTTGATCACCTTGGACCTGCCGGTGAACCCCCTGGCCAGCCGCACCGCGCTCATCGTCGCCTCGGTGCCCGAGCTGACCAGCCGCACCTTCTCCACAGGGGCCACCCGCGAGACGATCTCCTCGGCCAGCTCCACCTCACCCCGCGTGGCGGTGCCGTAGGAGAACCCGCTCGCGACGGCGCGCTCGACGGCCTCCACGACGGCGGGATGGCGGTGCCCGAGGATCATCGGGCCCCAGGAGCACACGAGATCGACGTAGCGGTTGCCGTCGACGTCGGTGATGTACGGCCCCTGCCCCGAGGCCATGAAACGCGGCGTGCCGCCCACCGAGTTGAACGCGCGCACCGGCGAGTTGACGCCTCCGGGCACGATCTGGCGGGCGCGGGCGAACAGGGCCTCAGAAGTCTGCGTACGGCTCACCGGAACAGGTTATCCGCCCGGGTTCGCGCTCAGTCGGCCAGCCACTCCAGGACGCCTCCCCACTCAGTCGGCCAGCCACTCCAGAATGCGCAGCGGGTCGGGCAGCGGGCGGCCGTCCGGCGGGCGCAGCCAGGAGACGTGCTGCCCGCTCGGCAGGGTCGAGGGCGGGGCCAGGACGTAGCTGTCGCGGCAGTGCCAGCGCAGGCCCGGCGTGTCGTCGATGGTGGCGGGGTCGCAGTCGAGCTGGCACGACCACCACTCGTCCTCGTCCTCCGGGTTGCCGCGGGTGGCCACGTAGAACAAGACCCGGTCGCCGTTGGCGGCGACCGGGCCTGAGTGGGCGTCGGCGGCGTCGATCCGGGTGAGGGCCGACAGGCCGGAGGTGAGGGGTACGTCGAAGACGTCGAACACGCGCCCCGTGGGCAGGATCACATTGGCTTCCGGCTCGGCCTGCCACCAGCGCGTGAGCAGCGTGGTGTCGGTGGTGGCCTGCATGTGCCAGGCGGGCGAGAGCGGATGGGCGCCGGGGTCGGGACAGCCGACGCGGTCACAGGAACACGCGCGCGGCCCGTGGCTCAGCGGATGGGCTCCCGGCACGACGGGCCACCCCAGGGCGGCGTACTCCAGCACGGCCGTGATGCGTGTCGGCCGTGCCTGCTTCTGGGCCCGCTTTTTGGTACGCCGAGCCAGTGGTACCCCCACCATGGTGTCTCCCGTTCGACTCACAGCGCCTGAGGAGGCCCCGACACCGCACGGACGGCAGCCGAGTTCGACGGCCTGCCGCAAGCACCTACGCACACGCGGGACACACCAGCACTTGTCATGCAACTCTAACCCACGGGCCCCATGAGTTGACGGGAAACCCCTTGGTTAGAGCCTTCGTGCCACTTCCGTAGCCCAATATGTCAAGATCATGTCGGCGCCCGCCCGCTTGATCGCGACCAGCGACTCCATGATCATTCGTTCCCGGTCCACCCAGCCGTTGGCCGCGGCGGCCTCGACCATCGCGTACTCGCCGCTGACCTGGTAGGCGGCCACCGGCACGTCCACCTCGGCGCGGAACTGGGCGATGACGTCCAGGTAGGCCAGCGCCGGCTTGACCATCACCATGTCGGCGCCCTCCGCCAGGTCGAGGCGGACCTCGCGCAGCGCCTCCCGCAGCGGCCCCGCCGGGTCCTGCTGGTGGGTGCTGCGGTCGCCGAACTGCGGCGCGCACTCGGCGGCGTCACGGAACGGGCCGTAGAAGGCGGAGGCGTACTTGGCGGAGTAGGCCAGGATCGGCACGCCGCCGTGACCGGCGGCGTCGAGCGCCGACCTGATCGCGCCCACCTGGCCGTCCATCATCCCGCTCGGCGCCACCACCTGCGACCCGGCCTCCACCTGGGCCACCGCGATCGAGGCGTAGCGCTCCAGCGTCAGGTCGTTGTCCACGTCGCCGGACGGGGTGAGGATCCCGCAGTGCCCGTTGTCGGTGAACTCGTCGAGGCATGTGTCGGCCATCACCACGATCGAGTCGCCCACCTCGGCGGCCACGTCGCGCAGCGCCACCTGCAGCACCCCGTCGGGGTCGTCGGCGGCCGAGCCGCGGGCGTCCTTCACCGCCGGGATGCCGAACAGGATGACGCCGCCCACGCCCGCCTCGGCGGCGTCGTGGGCGGCCTTGCGCAGCGAGTCGCGGGTGTGCTGGTAGACCCCCGGCATGGACGCCACGGGCTGCGGCTCGGTGATGCCTTCCTTGGCGAACATCGGCAGGATCAGGTCGGCGGCGTGCAGCCTGGTGCCCGCCACCATCCGGCGCAGCGCGGGATCACGGCGCAGCCGCCTGGGACGGGCGACCGGGAATTGCGCGCTCATTTGGCTCTCCTTCTGGCGCCACGGCGGTTCTGGGAGGGCCTGCGGGGGGTGTCTCCCGCGGCCAGGGCCGCCTGGCGCTGCTTGGCTCCGAACTCGGCCACCGCGGCGGCCAGGGCGGAGGCTGAGGGCTTGTCGGCCATGACGTCCACCCGGAGCCCGAACTCCTCGGCCGTCTTGGCCGTCTGCGGTCCGATGACCGCGATCACGGTGACGTTGTGCGGCTTGCCCGCGATGCCCACGAGGTTGCGCACCGTGGAGGAGGACGTGAAGAGCACGGCGTCGAAGCCGCCGCCCTTGATGGCCTCGCGGATGGGCGCGGGCGGCGGGGCGGCCCGCACGGTGCGGTACGCGGTGACGTCGTCGCACTCCCAGCCCAGCTCGGTGAGCCCGGCCACGAGCGTGTCGGTGGAGATGTCGGCCCGGGGCAGCAGCACCCGGTTGATCGGGTCGAGCATCGAGTCGTAGGGCGGCCACTCGGCCACCAGCCCCTCGGACGACTGCTCGCCGGAGGGCAGCAGGTCCGGCTTGACGCCGAACTCGACCAGGGCGCGCGCGGTGGCGTCGCCCACGGCGGCCACCTTCAGCCCGGCGAAGGCGCGGGCGTCGAGGCCGTACTCCTCGAACTTCTCGCGCACCGCTTTGACGGCGTTCGCGCTGGTGAAGGCCACCCACTCGTAGCGGCCCGTGACCAGGCCCTTGATCGCGCGGTCCATCTGCTGCGGCGTGCGGGGCGGCTCGACCGAGATGGTCGGCACCTCCTCGGGCACCGCGCCGTACGCGACGAGCTGCTCGGACATGGCGCGCGACTGCTCCTTGGTGCGGGGCACCAGCACCCGCCAGCCGAACAGCGGCTTGGTCTCGAACCACGACAGCTTGTCGCGCTGCCCCACGGCGTCGCCGACCACGATCAGCGCGGGCTCGGTGAAGCCGGCGTGCTTGAGGTCGGCCTGGAGCCGGCCGAGCGAGGACACGACGGTGTACTGCTCGGTGGTGGTGCCGCCGCTGCTGACGGCGACGGGCGTGGTGTCGGGCTTGCCGCCGGCGATCAGCGCCTTGCCGATGGCCACGGCGTCGCCGATGCCGTTGTAGACGACCAGCGTGCCGCGGCAGGCGGCGTGGGCGGCCCAGTCCTGCTCCTGGGCGGCGTCCACGACGCGGAACTCGGGCACCGACGTCGCCGGCGGGATGCCCGCGTAGGCGAGCACGGCGGTCGCGGGCGGCACGCCGGGCACGATCTCGAAGTCCACCTCCGCCGCGGTGCAGGCCGCGGCCTCCTCGGTGATCGAGGAGAACAGCATCGGGTCGCCCTCTATCAAGCGGACCACGAGCTGCCCCCGTGCGGCGCGCTGCACGAAGTCGCCCTCGACGACCTCGACGCCTTCACGGCAGTGGCGCAGCAGCGGGGTTTGCGTCTCGACGTCGAGCACCACCGCGTCGGCCTTGGCGAGCAGCTCGGCGGCGCGGAGCGTCAGCAGGTTGGGGTCGCCGGGACCCGCGCCCACGAACGCGACGAAACCGGAGGTTGGACTATCGGAGCTCAATGGGAATGCTCCCCCATCAATCTGTCGGCCCCTTCGGCGATCATCTCGGCCGCTAGGAGGCGGCCCAGGTTCGCAGCCTCCGAAGGAGAGCCGGCGGCGGACTTGCGGACCGATTCGCGGCCGTCGATGGAGACGACCACGGCGGTCAGGTTCAGAGTTTGCCCGTCATCGACCGCGAACGCACCCACCGGAGCGGCGCACCCGGCCTCCAGGGCGGCCAGCAGGGCCCGTTCCGCGGTCACCGCGGAGCGGGTCCGCGGGTCGTCGAGCACCCGCAGGAACTCGACGACGTCGGCGCGGTCGGCGCGGCACTCCACGGCCAGCGCGCCCTGGCCTGGCGCGGGCAGCAGCTCGTCGACCTCGAAGATCTGCGAGATCTCCGCGTCGCGGCCGAGCCGGTCGAGCCCGGCGGTGGCCAGCACGACCGCGTCGAGCTCGCCGGAATTGACTTTGCCGATGCGCGTGTCGGCGTTGCCGCGGATCGGGACGTACTCGAGGTCGGGACGGAGCGCGCTGAGCATGGCGACGCGGCGCGGCGAGCCGGTGCCGACCTTGGCCCCGGGGGCCAGGTCGGCGAACTTGTGCGTGCCCACCAGCGCGTCGCGGTGGTCGTGGCGGGCCGGGAGCGCGGCCAGCGTGAAGCGCGGGTCCTGCTTGGTCGGCAGGTCCTTCAGCGAGTGGACGGCGAAGTCGACCTCGTCCTCCAGCAGCTTGTCGCGCAGTGCGCTGACGAACACGCCCGTGCCGCCGAGCTGCGCCAGGTGCGCCTTCGTGACGTCGCCGAACGTCGTGACGCCGACGAGCTCGACGGCCCGGCCGGTGCGCGCGACATAGGCGTCGGCCACCATCCCGGACTGCGTGGTCGCCAGGAGGCTGCGGCGGGTTCCGAGCCGCAGCGCGCCGGACCGCGACGTCACAGCTCCACCTCCCTCACGGCCTCGGGCACCTTCGGATCCAGATCGAACAGCTCACGCAGGGCTTCCGCATAATGATCGCCCCCTGGGCAGGCGGCGAGCTGCTTGACACGCACAGTGGGCTCGTGAAGCAGCTTGTCGACCACCCGCTGGACGGTCATCGCGACCTCGTCCCTGGCCCGCTCGTCGAGGTCGGGCACGCGCATCAGCAGGCGGCCCAGCTCCGACTCGACCACCCCGGCCGCCTTGCTGCGCAGCGCCACCACGGTCGGGGTGACCTTGGCGGCCCGCTCGGCGTCGAGGTAGGCGCGCAGCTCCCCGGCGACGAGGGCGCGTACGGACTGCACGGCGTCGCCCTCGCGCGAGCCGATGCCGGACTCCTGGATCGTCTCCAGGTCGACCAGAGTGACGCCGGGCACGGCGCGCACCGCGGGGTCGACGTCGTGCGGCAGCGCCAGGTCGAGCAGGAACGCGGGCCTGCTGAGCATGCCGGGCGTGATGATGTGCCGCCCGGCGCCGGTGCAGGTGATGACGAGGTCGGCGCCGGCCAGCTCGTCGGCCACGGCGGCGAACTCGACCGCCCGCCCGCCGACGGACTCGGCCAGCCGGGCGCCCCGCTCGTACGTGCGGTTGGCCACGACGATGTCGCTCACCCCGGCGCGCGCCAGCGTGGCGGCGGCCAGCGAGCTCATCGAGCCCGCGCCGATCACCAGGGCGCGCCGCCCGGCCAGCTCGCCCGCCAGCGCCAGGCCGGCGGTGACGAGGGAGGCGCCGTGCTTGTCGATGCCGGTGTCGGTCTGGGCCCGCTTGCCGACCCGCAGCGCCTGCTGGACCAGCTCGTTGAGGGTGGCGCCGACGGTGCCCTGGCGCTGCGCCAGCTTGAGCGCCTGGCGGACCTGGCCGAGGATCTGGCCCTCGCCGACCACCATCGAGTCGAGCCCGCACACCACGGAGAACAGGTGCTCGACCGCCCGCTCCTCGTAGTGCACGTAGAAGTGCGGCGTCAGCTCCTCGACCGGGACGCCGGAGTGCACGCCCAGGAGGTTGCTGATGGCCGTGACGGCGGCGTGGAAGCGGTCGACCGTGACGTAGACCTCGACCCGGTTGCAGGTCGAGACCACCATGGCCTCCGCGACGCAGGGATCCTGCTGCACGTCGTGCAGGAGCTTGACGAGAGCGTCGCCCGTCACCGAGACGCGCTCCAGCAGCGCCACCGGCGCGGTGCGGTGGCTCAGTCCGATAGCCAGAACACTCATTGACTGTCCACCGCCATGAGTGGCCCCCCAGCTTTGCGTTGCTCGTGGAACGCGAGAATCTGCAGTTCTATGGATAGATCGACCTTACGGACATCGACGCTGTCGGGCACGGTGAGCACCACGGGAGCGAAGTTCAGGATGCTGGTGACGCCCACGGCGATCACGCGATCGCACACTTCCTGCGCCGCTGCCGCCGGTGTCGCCAGAACCACGATCGATACTCCACGCCGTTTGATCACGGCTTCCAGGTCGTCGATGTGCTCCACATTCAATCCCGCTATGGTGTCGCCCACCACTTCGGGGTCGGCGTCCACGAGCGCCGCGACCCGGAAGCCCCGGGAGACGAAGCCGCCGTAGTTGGCCAGCGCACGGCCGAGGTTACCGACTCCGACGATCGCGACCGCCCAGTCTTGCGTCAGACCGAGCTCACGGGAGATCTGATAGACGAGGTACTCGACGTCATAGCCTACGCCGCGCGTGCCGTACGAGCCGAGATGTGACAGGTCCTTGCGCAACTTCGCGGAATTGACCCCGGCGGCGACGGCCAGGTCCTCGGAGCTGACGGTGGCGATGCCCCGCTCGGCCATCCCGTGCAGCGCCCTGAGGTACAGCGGAAGCCTGGCGACCGTCGCCTCGGGGATACCGCGGTCACGGGGCTGGGACGGGCTCTTCACGTGCCGGTGCTCCAGGGTAGGGGCGGCTTGGGGACCGCGTATACGGAATCGAACCGTCTTTCAGGTTAATCCCTTTGTGAACCGATGCACAAAGTCGGCGGGGTACGGTTGCGGTATGCATCGCATCACGTTGCTCGGCAAACCCGGCTGTCACTTGTGTGACGACGCGCGCGAGGTCATCGCCAGGGTCGCGGGCGAGCTCGGCGTGCCGTGGGAGGAGGTCAGCATCGAGTCCTCCGACGAGTTGCGGGACAAGTACTGGGAGATGATCCCCGTCACGCTGATCGACGGGGTGCAGCACGACTACTGGCGAGTGGACGAGACCCGGCTGAGGGCGGCGCTCAGTACGTGACGGTGGGCAGCGGCACCACCTTCGCGGCGTTGACGTTGAGCTCGATGACGTTCGTGGCCAGCACCATCGCCTGACGCTCGTTGACGAACCGCTCCACGTGCGGCTGGCGCTGGTGGTCGCGGTAGGCGACCTCGTCGCGGTAGAGCTCGTAGACGATGCGCTGCAGCGGCGCCGACTTCACCGCGTGGCAGGCGTAGACGAGCGTGTCGGGCTCGCCGCGGCGCACCGCCTCGACGGTGGCCTCGGCCAGCCGGTCGAACGCGTCGC
Source organism: Nonomuraea sp. PA05 (assembly GCF_008086045.1). Taxonomy (GTDB): domain Bacteria; phylum Actinomycetota; class Actinomycetes; order Streptosporangiales; family Streptosporangiaceae; genus Nonomuraea; species Nonomuraea monospora. Next base: position 29,956 of record NZ_VSEY01000046.1, read on the forward strand.
CCGCGCCGTCGACGATCGTGAAGACGGTGAGCAGGCCGTAGATGGTCGGCGAGGGCCGGCCGGAGCCCGGCTGCTGCTGGGCGGGTGAGAACAGGTCGGCTCCGGGGAAGATCGCGCCCGTCGCGGGGGCGGGCGGCGTCATCGGGGGGGCGCCGTTCATGATGTAGCCGGTGGAGGGGCCGTCGTCGAGCTGCCCCGCCATGCGGGCCGCGTAGTCGACCTCCCGCTGCCGGTAGCCCTCGTCGCCCGCCCGGTACTCGGCCACCAGGTCGCCGAGGCCCGAGGCGCGGCGCGGCGGCGCGGGCGGCAGGTCGGCGGCGGGCACGGGCTCGCCTCTGCGACCGCCCTGCTGCGGCAGCTCGTCGCGGAACATCGGCCGCTCGGCCGGCGCCATCTGACGCCCGTCCGGCCCCATATGACCCATGCTGTGACCCCCGCCCGGCCCCATGTGAGCTCCGCCCGGCGTCATCTGGCGCTCGTCCAGCGCCGCGGGACGCTCCTCGCGGCGCTGAGAGCGCTCCTCCCGGCGCGAGGGACGCTCGTCGCGGTCGTCATCGAAGTCGTCATCGTCGTCGTCCTCGTACGGCGCCAGCGGCCGCAGCACGGTGTACCAGACAGCGGCGGCGGCCACGGCCAGCAGCGCCGTGGTGAACAGCGGCGGCACGGAGAACCTCATCGCGCCCACGAGCGCCAGCCCCGACGGGACGATGACCACGGTCGCGTGCAGGTTGTCGGTGTCGTACTCGTCGCCGTTGCGCCACTTGATCCCGGCCACCACCAGCATCGCCAGCATGACGATCAGCGCGACCACGTGCGCGCCGGTCAGCAGGTAGCCGGGGAAGACGTTCCAGTGGGTCGAGGCGGAGGGCAGGGACTTGCCCATGTCGTCGGTCTTCAGCGGGTCCCAGACCATGATGACGACGGAGACGAAGGTCAGCGCGATGCCGAGCAGCCACGCCAGGAACCTGGGCGGCACCTTCTCCGACAGCAACTGCACCAGGCCGATCGCCAGCCAGAGCGGCGCCACCAGCGCTCCCGTGATCTGGTAGATCCGGAACGTGACGCCGCCGAACCCGAGCAGGTAACCGATGGCGATCACAGTCAGTGACAGGCACAGGCCGGCGACTGCAACGGTCCAGGCGATCAACCACCCCTCAGGCTCGTCACGCAGTCGTTGAATCAGGGCGACGGTCGTGACGGCGGCCAGGAGCGCACCGGCGAGAGCTATGACAGCAACGAGGATCTCCATGGTGACTCCAATGCTGCCGGACGATGCCTCCCAGCCGGTAGCCGAAGAGGGAACGGGTCGGTCCACCACGGTATCTGCCGATTACGCCTAGTCATGCATGACTTCCGTGGATTGTGGATTTTCCGGTTGATTTCTAGAGTGTTCGAGCACGCCGCACCCCTTACCCCTAGGGATACCGGATGCCTGACTCGTCGCCGTTCGCCGGGCTGCTGGCGCCAGCGGTAGCTGGACCTGCCCGGACGGGCGAGTTCGCCGTGCGCGAAGACGCGCGCGACGCCGGGCATGAAGACGCCCAGGACGACCTCCGCACGCTCGTCATGCACGCCAAGAACGGCTGCACGCAGTCCTTTGGCACGCTCTACGACCGCTACGTGGACCTCGTCTACCGCTACATCTACTTCCGCGTCGGCTCGCACCCGCTGGCCGAGGACCTCACCAGCGAGACGTTCCTGCGGGCACTGCGCAGGATCGGCGACTTCACCTGGCAGGGCCGCGACTTCGGCGCCTGGCTGGTGACCATCGCCAGAAACCTGGTGACCGACCACTTCAAGTCGGGGCGCTACCGGCTGGAGATCCCGACGGGGGAGGTCATCGACGTTCCGCTCGACGGCTCGCACATCCCCGAGAACGCCGTGGTCACGGCCATCATCAACGACCGGGTCCTGCGTGCCGTACGCGACCTCAATCCCGAACAACAGGAATGCGTCGTCCTGCGCTTCCTGCACGGCCTCTCGCTCGCGGAAACCGCGCTGATCATGGGGAAGAAGAGTGGAGCGATCAAAGCGCTGCAGTTCCGTGCCGTACGAGCGCTGGCCAGGGCTCTCAAGCACGACCTGGCGTAACCTCCACCATCCGCCCCTCGTTAAGCAGGTGTCATGGCCGTGTCGGTCAGGGAGCCGTCATGAGTAGGGCGCGCAGGCGGCGCGAACGCGTGCTGGAGCAGCTCACCGAGCTGCGGGAGCTGCCTCTCGGCGGCGCTCCCGGCACCGCGTTCAAGGAGCGGCTGCGCGCCGAGCTGCTGGCCGGCGCGCTGGAGGCCGAGCCGGAGCCCGCCCCCGCGCGCGGTCGCCGGCGGCGGCCGCGGCACCGGCCGGTGCTGTCCCAGCTCGCCGCCGTGGGGCTGGCCGCGGCTTTGATGATCTCCTCCTTCGCGACCTACCAGGCCGTGCCCGGCGACTCGCTGTACCCGCTCAAGCGCGCCGCCGAGACCACGCTCGTGCACCTCAGCTCCGACGACGCGGAACGCGGCGAGCGCGAGCTGGACTCGGCCAAGACCCGGGCCAGGGAGGTCGCCAGCCTGCTGGGCTCCTCCGCCGACGGCCCGCTGGTCGACAAGACGCTCAAGGACATGGAGGAGTCCACTCGCGCGGGCATCGACAGGCTCGAACGGGCCGAGCCCCGATCCCCGAAGATCAAGAAGTTCGCCCGGGAGCAGGAGGAGGCCGTCACGCCCATGCTCCAGGAGCTCGACGACGACCAGCTCGCCCAGGCCGAGGGCTATCTCGACTACATCGAGGGGCTGGTCGCCCCTGAGTAGGAAAGTAAGCTGAAGCCCATGTGGCGGCTTATGCGACGACGACAGGACCAACGGCCGGAGGTCGCCGGCGAGGTCGCGGCGCAGGCCGCGGTCACCGTCGCCCCCGTCGAGCCGGATCTTGACGCGGCGGCCTTCTTCGACGTCGACAACACGATGATGCGCGGCGCCTCGATCTACCACTTCGCCAGGGGGCTGGCCACGCGCGGGCTGTTCACCACCTCCGACCTGTTCAAGTTCGCGGTGGGGCAGGCGGTGTTCCGGCTGCGCGGCAACGAGAACCCGGAGCACATCGCGGTGGCCAGGGAGACGGCGCTGGCGTTCGTGGCCGGCGCCAAGGTCGACGACGTCGTGCGCCTCGGCGAGGAGATCTACGACGAGGTCATGGCCGACCGCATCTGGGGCGGCACCCGCGCACTCGCCCAGCACCACCTCGACGCCGGCCAGCGGGTCTGGCTGGTCACCGCCACCCCGATCGAGCTGGCCAGGGTGATCGCGCAGCGGCTCGGCCTCACCGGCGCGCTCGGCACCGTCGCCGAGACCAGCAACGGCGTCTACACCGGGCGGCTGGTCGGCGACCTGCTCCACGGGCCCGCCAAGGCCGAGGCGGTGCGCGCGCTGGCCCGCAGGGAGGGCCTCGACCTCACCCGCTGCACCGCCTACAGCGACTCCGCCAACGACCTGCCCATGCTGTCGCTGGTCGGCACCGCCGTGGCGATCAACCCCGACAGCGAGCTGCGCGAGCACGCCAGGAAGCACGACTGGCAGATCAGAGACTTCCGCACCGGCCGCAAGGCCACGATGACGGCCCTGCCCATCGCGGCCGGCGTGGGTGCGGTGGCGGGCGGCGTGGCGGCGGGCATCGCCCTGCGCCGCCACTACCGCCGCTGAGCTCCCGCTACCGCAGCGAGGCGAACAGCTCGCCCGCCTCCGGCTGCTTCCACCGGACGCGGCTGGGGTCGCCCGGGTAGGGCTCCCACGGCACCGCCACGACGGTCATCCTGACCTCCTGGAGCTGCTTGCCCAGCTCGTACATCTCCTCCGGGCTCAGATCCGTCCGCACGCCCTGGCGCAGCTCGTCGAGGAAGGCGCCGAGCCTCCCCGGGTCGGCGGTCACCTGCTGCTGCGCCTTGCGCAGCATGGCCAGCACCACCTCCTGCTGCCGCTTGATCCGCGCGATGTCGGAGCCGTCGCCGTAGCGGCGCATGCGTACGTAGCCCAGCGCCTGCTCCCCGTTGAGCAGCCTCTCGCCCGCGGGCAGCTTCAGCTTCGCGGCCGGGTCGTCCACAGGCTGTGGAAGCTTGACGGTCACGCCGCCGATGGCGTCCACCATCTTCTTGAACCCGGCGAAGTCCACGTCGACCGTGTGGTGCAGCCGCAGCCCCGTCAGCTTCTCCAGCGTCGCCCTGAGGCAGGACGCGCCGCCCTTGGCGTAGGCCGAATTGATCATGTCGGTCCTGGCGGGCTCCGAGCCGCAGCGGGGGATCCTGGCGATGGTGTCGCGCGAGACGCTGATCGCGGTGGCCCTGCCCCGGTCCGCGGGGACGTGCACGATCATGATGGTGTCGGACCGCTGGCCCACGTTCTGCCTGGCCGACTCGGGGCCGTACTGCTCGTTGCCCGCTCCCTCACGCGTGTCGGAGCCGATCACCAGCACGTTCCTGGTGCCGCTCATGTCCACCGTGTCCGTCCCGGCGGGCGGGGCGGCCGTGTACTGGGCGGCGACGAACGCCACGGGCATCCCTACGGCGGCGGCCGTGGCGGCGGCCACCAGACCGGCCGTCCACCACGCGGACCACCTGCGCCGGGGGCGGGCGCCGCTCAGCAGGCGCTCCCGCTGCCTGACCAAGGTGGACGGCGGCTGGCGCTCCAGTTGCGCCCCGAGGTCGCGGAGCAGCTTCAGGTCGTCCATCGTCACTCCTCCTCCATCGGGTTGGCGTCGCCGAGCGCGGCACGTACCTTCCGCCTGCCCCTGTTGAGGCGGGAGCGCACGGTTCCCACGGGGATGCCGAGCGCCCGCGCGGCCTCCTCGTACGTCAGATCGCCCCAGGCGATCAGCAGCAGCACGTCGCGGTCCTTGGCGGGCAGCGCCGCCAGGGCGCCTGCCAGCTCGCCGCGCACGGCCTGGGCGGTCACCCCGGCCGCGACCCGGTCGGCGGGCGACTCCACCTCCGACTCCACAGGGGCGCGCAGCAGGGCCCGGTAGCGGGCCGCCTCGGTGCGGTGGTGGCGGGAGACGAGCTTGGTGAGAATGCCGAAGAGCCACGGCCTGGCGTCCGTGTACGCCAGGTCGTAGCTCTTCCTGCGGGAGAAGGCCACCAGGAACGTCTCGCCGACGAGGTCCTCGGCGGGCTCGGGGCCGAGGCGGCGGGAGACGTATCGGTAGAGCATGGCGGAGTAGCGGTCGAAGAGCTCGGCGAAGGCCTCGGGTTCCGTCCACGAGGCCCTGACGAGGTCGGCGTCCGCACCCCTGACGGCGGGTTGCGTGATCATCTCCGCCCTTCTGTGGGGGATCGGTCACGGATGTCTCGCCACAACCCGCCGATCGGGTTCAGATCTCCTTGAGCTGCCCCCCGTCGATCACGAACTCGGCGCCCGTCGTGCTGCCGGAGCGGGGCGAGGCGAGCAGCGCGACCGCGTCGGCGATCTCCTGCGGGTGCACAAGCCGGCCGGTGGCCAGCCCCATCATCGTAGGAGCGACCTCGGTGAGCACGCTGTCCCTGTCGGCGCCGACCATGCTGCCGAAGACCTCGGCCGCGCCGCCCTCCCTGGTCCACCAGTCCGTCAGCACCGCACCGGGCGTGACGGTGTTGACCCTGATGCCCTGGGGGGCGTACTCGGCGGACAGCGACTTGCTCAGCGCCCGCACCGCGGCCTTGGCGGCGCTGTAGTCGACGTTCACGGCGCCGGCCTGCCTGCCCATGGTGGAGGAGACGTTGACGATCGAGCCGCCACCACGCTCCAGCATGGACGGCACCGCGGCGCGGATCATCCGCACCGCCGAGAACAGGTTGAACTCGAACATCGCCGCCCAGTCCGCGTCATCCGGCGTCATGAACCCGGCCCGCGGCAGCGTCGCCCCGGGCGGCGGCCCGCCGGCGTTGTTGACCAGGATGTCCACCCCGCCGAACTCCTCCACGGCCCGCGCCACCACCCGGGCGGGCGCGTCGGGGTCCATGAGGTCCACCGCCACGTGCACCGCCTTGGCGTCGGCGGGCGTGCGCGACGCGGCGACCACGTGGGCGCCCTCCTCGGCCAGGGTGCGCGCGACGGCCAGGCCGATGCCCTTGGACGCGCCGGTGACGACGGCGACTCGGCCGGAAAGCTGCAGATCCATGAGTTTCCCTTCGGTGTTGTTCCGAGCGGAGAACACCGGCGGGCCCGGGGTGGTTGCACCCCGATCGTCACAGGAACGGCGGGAAGGCGTGCCCCCTGCGCAGCCGCAGCTCGTTGAGCAACTGCTGGATGACCTCGCGCACGTGGTCGGTGAGGTTGAAGACCAGCATGGGGTCGTCGGCGGCGGACGGCTCGTACTCGTCCGTGCGGATCGGCTCGCCGAACTCGATCATCCACTTGGACGGCAGCGGCACCAGCCCGAGCGGCCCCAGCAGCGGGAAGAACGGGGTGATCGGCAGGTAGGGCAGCCCCAGCATCCTGGCCACGGTCTTCAGGTCGCCGATCTTGGGGTAGATCTCCTCGGCCCCGACGATCGCGGTGGGCACGATGGGCACCCCCGCGCGGATGGCCGAGGCCACGAAGCCGCCGCGGCCGAAGCGCTGCAGCTTGTAACGTTCGGAGAACGGCTTGCCGACGCCCTTGAAGCCCTCGGGGAACACCCCGACCAGCTCGCCCTTGCGCAGCAGCCGGTCGGCGTCCTCGCGGCAGGCCAGCGTGTGGCCGGTCTTGCGGGCCAGGTGGCTGAGCAGCGGAAGCTGGTAGACCAGGTCGGCGCCGAGCAGCCGCAGCGGCCTGCGTGCCTCGTCGTGCAGCGCCACCTGCAGCATCAGCGCGTCGAGCGGCAGCGTGCCGGAGTGGTTGGCGACGACCAGCGCGCCGCTGTCGTCGGGGATGTTCTTCAGCGCGACCGTCTCGACCCTGAACCAGTGGTGGTAGAGCGGCCTGATGAGCTCCAGCACCACCTTGTCGGTCAGCTCGGCGTCGTAGCCGAACTCGTCGACCTCGTAGTCGCCGGCGATCCGCCTGCGCAGGAAGGACAGCAGCCTGGCGAGGTGGTCGGCCAGTTCGTCCGCCGACGGGGGCTGTTCGAAGGACGGAGCCGCGCTGATCGGGATCACGCGGGCCTCTTCCTCATGGGGGACGCTCACGCGCGCACACCTCCGAGCGGCCGCAGGCCGCGAGAGCGCAGGAAGTCGTCGAAGGCCGCGCCGGTGGTGAACTTGGGCTTCCAGCCCAGCTCCGCCTCCAGCATGGCGATGTCCACCGCGCGCCCGTGGCACATCAGGCGGACCTGCTCGGGGGAGTACTCCACGAGCCCGATCCGGCGCACGGCGCCGCCCAGCACCTTGAACGCGGGCGAGAAGAGCGGCAGCGTCGGCCGCCCGGCCCTCCTGGCACACTGCGACAGGAGCAGCACGCCTGACCCGGCCACGTTGTACGTGCCGGGGTGGTTCTCGGTCGCCATCCGGCGCAGCACCTCGACCGCGTCGTCCTCGTGGACGAACTGCAGCCGCGGGTCGAAGCCGAACACGGTCGGCAGCACCGGCTGGGTGAAGTATCGGGTCAGCGGCGAGTCGACCCCTGGGCCCATGAAGTTGGCGAAGCGCAGCAGCGAGACGACCACGTCGGGGCGGCGCCGGGCGAAGCCCCGCACGTAGCCCTCGACCTCGGCCGCGTCCTTGGCGTAGCCGTGGATGGGGCCGTCGTGCGGCTCCAGGCCTTCGGTGAACACCGCGGGATCGCGGGGCGACGAGCCGTAGACGGCGGTGGTGGAGCGCACCACCACGCGCCGCACGGTCGCCGACCGCTGGCAGGCACCGAGCAGTTGCATGGTGCCGATGACGTTGTGCTCCTTCATGGCCGCCCTGCCACCGCTCCTCGTCGGAGCGCTGACCAGGCTCATGTGCACAACGGTGTCGATGTCCGCGGCCGCGATCACCTGAGCGATGTCGGGGCTGCGCAGATCGACCCGGACGAACTCCGTCCGGCCGAGAGAGATGCCGCCGTCTCGCGTCAGCGAGGGGGGCGGCACGGTGTCCACTCCTATGACACGGCTGATGTCCGGGTCTGCCGCCAGGGCACTCGCCACCCGGGCGCCTATGTGGCGCGAGACCCCGGTGACAAGCACGGTGTGGGTCATCAGCGCCTCGCAGCTGCGTCGATTACTTCTTGTTGCGCCGCTGGATGCGCGTCTTCTTGAGCAGCTTGCGGTGCTTCTTCTTAGCCATCCGCTTGCGGCGCTTCTTGATCACAGAGCCCACGGGACCCCCAGGTACTGATAGCAAGTATGAACCGGAGTGCGAGCGCACACCGGCTCACAGACTACCGGCGATCCACGGTAGATCGCCCCTCGGGGGGTGAGAGCCCGGTCGCACCTGCGGCGACCGGGCCTCTCCCGCGAGAGCACTCACGACACGACTGGGCGTGTCGCTACGTCAACCTGCCTCGATGTAGGCCTCCCGCAGATAGTCGTGTACCGCCTGCTCAGGCACCCTGAACGATCGGCCGACTCTGATGGCCGGCAGCTCACCCGAGTGGACGAGCCGGTACACCGTCATCTTGGACACCCTCATGACCGTCGCCACTTCTGCGACGGTCAGGAACTTCACCTCGCTGAGAGGTCTTTCGCCTGCACCCATCGGACGCCTCTTCCGCACGTGTTTCCGGGTTATCCCCACTGGTGCCATTGCTCACGCACGTGTACTGCCGTCAGCGTAAGTCGGGACTCCGAGTGCGCAAACCCCCTAGTTTCTCAATCGACGGAGCCACCTGTCAGCCGAACCAGCGAAATCGCTGGCCAGCAGCCTGGCCGAGCACCGCACCTGGACGTTGGAACTGTCCAAGTTGCCACACATAAGAGTCGCCGGAGCCCCATCAAAAGTTGGCAAAGGGACAGCGAGCCTCTTGGAATGCAGGCGCGAAAAGACGGTATGCGGATGACCGAATTAGACTCAAAGGGCTTGTGAGACTCCTGTGACCAATCTGTCGGTCAACGGAGCGTAGTAGCGAGGTAGCACGTTGTCGTCGAGTGGCACGACCACGTCAAGCTTGCCTTCCGCCTCCCCGACGAAGAGCCCGGGGTCGTTGCAGTCGGCGAACGCCACCGTCGGCACACCAGCCTCACCCGCCGCTCCCGCCCAGCCGTGGTCGGCGATCACGAGGTCGGGAAGCTCGTCGTACAGCTCGTGCAGCATGTGCCGCATCGGCGCGGCGTCGTGCGTGTGCACCAGCGCGCCCCTGTCGTCGAGCATGGCGACGTCCTGGAGATAACGGATCCTTCTGGCCCGTCCGAAACCCGACCCCGCGTACGTCCAGCCCTCGGCGGGCGAGAGCAACTGGGCGCCCCGCGCCGCGCAGAAGGCGGCCAGCGGCAGATGGATGGCCAGGATGCCGGTGGGGTGCCCGGTGGCGAAGAGAATGCGCGGCTGCGGCCGCGACAGCACCGCGGCGATGCGCTCGGCCATCGCGTCGATCGCGTCGATCGTCAGGTCGGGGTCGATGGTGTCCTGGCCCCAGCGGTGGCCGGGGTCGGCGACCACGCCCGCGGACTTGGCCATCAGGGCCAGGATGTCGCGGTACGGCCACGGCTGGTCGAAGGTCAGGCCCAGCGCGTAGTACGGATCGCCGTTGGCCAGCGAGCTGTAGTGGTCCAGGTTGTTCTCGCGGGGGGTCGCGACATCGCCGGCGATGCGGCTGTATACAAGATGATCTCGGAGTTCGTCGCGGCTCAGCACTGGTTCTTCCTCGTCAGGCTTCAGGAGCGAGGCCGTGCGGCCTCAGTCAGGGCATCGGATCGAGGCCGTGCAGGGGGAACACCGCGTTTCGGGTCGCCATGACCGCACGGTCAATGGGGTCCGCTGGATCATAACCACCGGACAGGTCGCGAAATTCCGGGTTTCGGCCATCTGTCATGGTCAGCGGGGGCGTCTCGCCCGTCCGCTCCCGTACGAACTGCCGCCAGTTCTGCCCGGTCGGCGTGGCCGGATCGACCGGGTGCCCCGACACCTCGGCGATGAGGTGCGTCCACGCCCGCGGCACCACCTGCACCAGCTCGTAACCGCCGCCGCCGGTGGCGATCCACCGGCCGCCCGCCGTCTCGTGGGCCAGCCGGTGCAGCGCCGCGTACGCGGCCCGCTGGCCGTCCACGCTGAGCATGAGGTTGGCCAGCGGGTCGAGCGCGTGGCTGTCGCAGCCGTGCTGCGTCACCAGGATCTCGGGCCCGAACTCGTGCAGCAGCGGCGGCACCACCGCGTGGAAGGCCCGCAGCCAGCCGGAGTCGCCCGTGCCGGCCGGCAGCGCCACGTTGACGGCCGTGCCGTCGGCCCCGGTCTCCTCGGGGAAGCCGGTGCCGGGGAACAGCGTGCGCGGGCTCTCGTGCAGGCTGATCGTCAGCACTCTGGGGTCGTCGTAGAAGACCGTCTGGACGCCGTCGCCGTGGTGCACGTCCACGTCCACGTACGCGACGCGGCTCACGCCCTGCTCCAGCAGCCACGCGATGGCCAGCGCCGGGTCGTTGTAGACGCAGAACCCGCTGGCGGAGGCGGGCATCGCGTGGTGCAGCCCGCCCGCGACGTTGATCGCGTGCTCGGCCGCGCCCTCCCACACCGCGCGGGCGGCGGCCAGCGAGGCCCCGGCGATCAGCGAGGACGCCTCGTGCACGCCGGCGAACGCGGGATTGTCGCTGGTGCCGAGCCCGGCGGACAGGTCGGGCCGGCCGCTGGCCGACACCCGCTTGACGGCCTCGATGTAGCCGCGGTCGTGCACCAGGGCCAGCTCGTCGTCGCCCGCCGGGTCGCAGCCGCTCATCTCGACCTTGTCGAGCACGCCGAGGTCGCGGGCCAGCGCCATGGTGAGCTCCACCCGCACGGGGTGCAGTGGATGGCTCGGGCCGAAGTTATAGGAGGTGAGAGCGTCGTCCCAGATCACCCGTGCCGACCGGCTCATGCCAACCCCTCCGCGTGTCCCTCGCCTTGCGCCGACGTTACCGCAGGGCAGACGCCTCCTTGTAGCCCGGGCTCAACGCCGTAAACACCGACATTTCCTGGAATAGGGTTTGGATCGTGCGCGTGGCACGGACCTTCATGAAGATCGTTCGCTTCTTCCAGCGTCCCGAGGTCTCCGACCGGACGCTGGTGATCGTGCTCATCATCCCGTCGATCCTGGGCGCCATCGGCGTGATGATCCTGGGCGACATGCGGCTCGCCCTCGGCAACGTGCACTACGTGCTGACCGTGCTGCCGCTGCTCATGCGCCGCAACCGGCCGATCACCACCATGGCCGTGGTGGCCGCCGTGGACGCGGTGTGCATCGTGACCGGCCTCGTCGACGGCCTCAACGTCGCCACGCCCGTCGCCCTCTACAGCCTGAGCCGCTTCACGCCCGGCCGCGCCACCGCCATCGCCTCGGCGGCGGCCTGGCTCTTCTACACCCTCCTGCTGGAGCTCGCCACCCCCATGCAGGCGGCCTGGCTGGCCGCCCTGTTCACGGTCGTCCTGCCCGTCGGCCTCGGCCAGCTCGTCCGGCTCAGGGCCGAGCTGGCCGAGCGCGGCAGGCGTGAGGCCGCCGACGCCGCCGTGCGCGACGAGCGGCGGCGCATCGCCAGGGAGCTGCACGACGTGGTCGCGCACCACATCACGGTCATCAACGCCCTGGTCGGCGGTGCCCGCGCCACCCTCCCACCGGAACAGCAGGTCACCAGGGACGCCCTGGAGAGCGCCGAGCAGACCGCCCGCCAGGCCATGTCGGAGATGCGCCGCCTGCTGGACGTGCTCAGGGCCGACGGCAACGACGGCCCTGACGCCTCCACCGGCGTGGGCGCAGACCGCCTGCCCGCGCTGATCAAGGAGGCCAGGTCAGCGGGCCTGCCCGCCGACCTGACCGTGACGGGGGAGGCCGTCGAGCTGCCCGCCGCCGTGGACCACGCCGTCTACCGGATCGTCCAGGAGGCGCTCACCAACACCCGCAAGCACGCGGTCGGCGCCAGGGCCAGCGTGCGCCTGGCCTACGCGGGCTCCGCCGTGGAGGTGGAGGTGCTCGACGACGGCCTGCCCAAGGACGGCGGCACGCCGGGCTTCGGCCTCGGCGGCATGGCCGAGCGGGTGGCGCTGTGCGGCGGCCAGCTCTCCACCGGCCCCCGCGCCGAGGGCGGATTCCGCGTGCACGCCCGGCTACCCCTGGAGAAGGCATGATCGCAGTCCTGCTGGCCGACGACCACGCGCTCGTGCGCACGGGCTTCAAGCTGATGCTCGACGCGCAGCCCGACATCGCCGTCGTCGGCGAGGCCGCGGACGGCGAGCAGGCGGTCGAGCTGAGCAGGCGGCTGCGCCCCGACGTGGTGCTGATGGACCTGCACATGCCCGGCATGGACGGGGTCCGCGCGACCGAGCTGATCACCACGGAGCTGCCCGGCGTGCGGGTGCTCGCATTGAGCACGTTCGACCTGGACGAGAACGTGGTGGCGGCGCTGCGGGCGGGCGCCGACGGGTTCCTGCCCAAGGACGTCTCCCCCGAGGAGCTGATCGAGGGCGTCCGCGTCGTGCACCGGGGCGAGTCGGCCGTCGCCCCGCGCCTGCTCACCCGGCTCATCGGCACGTTCGTCCGCACCACGCCGCCGCGTACGGCGCCCGCCGAGCTGTCCGGGCTGACGGAGCGCGAGCGGGAGATCCTCCTGCTGATCGCCCGCGGCCGGTCCAACGCGGAGATCGCCGCCGGCCTGGCCGTCTCCCCCTCCACCGTGAAGAACCACGTGACGAGCCTGTTCGCCAAGCTCGGCGTCAGGGACCGCGCGCAGGCCGTGATCATCGCATACGAGGCGGCGCTGATCCACCCAGGAGAGTAGGACCACGGTCCTACCCCGCCGCCCGGCGAACGGTTCCCTGGCAGGAAGAAAACCGGCGGGGGCGGCGGCACGCTTGGATCATGACCGCGATTCGAGCAACGAACCTGAGCAAGCGCTACGGCGGCACCACGGCCGTCGCGGACCTGTCGTTCGACGTCGAGCCCGGTCAGGTGACCGGCTTCCTCGGCCCCAACGGCGCGGGCAAGTCGACCACCATGCGCATGATCCTCGGCCTCGACCGCCCCTCCGGCGGGTCCGTGCTGGTGGACGGGCGCCCGTACGCGGAGCTGCGGCACCCCCTGCGCAAGGTGGGCGCGCTGCTGGACGCCAAGGCCGTGCACGGCGGGCGCAGCGCGCGCAACCACCTGCTCGCCATCGCGCAGAGCAACGGCATCCCGGCCCCCCGCGTGGAGGAGGTGCTGGAGATCGTCGGGTTGCGCGAGGTGGCCAAGCGGCGGGTCGGCGGCTTCTCGCTGGGCATGTCGCAGCGGCTCGGCATCGCCGCCGCGCTGCTCGGCGACCCGGAGATCCTGCTGTTCGACGAGCCCGTCAACGGGCTCGACCCCGACGGCATCCTGTGGATCCGCACGTTCATGCGCAAGCTGGCGGCCGAGGGGCGGACGGTGTTCGTCTCCAGCCACCTGATGAGCGAGATGGCGCAGACCGCCGACCACCTGATCGTCATCGGCAAGGGCCGGCTGATCGCCGACACGAGCGTGCGCGAGTTCATCGGCCGCAGCTCCCAGGGGTACGTGCGGGTCCGCTCGCCCCGGCTGGCCGAGGTGGCCGAGCTGGTCAAGGTCGGCGAGCCGCACCCCGACCACCTGCGGGTGACCGCGATGAGCACGCTGGAGATCGGCACCCTGACGGCCAGGGCCGGCATCCCGCTGGAGGAGCTGACGTTCGTGCAGCCCTCGCTGGAGGCGGCCTACATGGAGCTGACCAAGGACAGTCTGGAGTTCTCGGCATGATCGACATCCTCAGGTCCGAATGGACCAAGATCCGCTCGGTGCGCTCCACGGTGTGGACGCTGGCGGCCACCGTCGCGCTGATGGTGGGCCTGTCCGCACTGCTCAGCGCCTCCGTCAAGGGCACCGCCGACGGGCCCGTCCCGGCCGGGCAGGCGCTCGCCGCGAGCCTGCTCGGGGTCATGTTCGCGCAGCTCGCCATCGCCACGCTGGGCGTGCTGGTGATCTCCAGCGAGTACCGCACCGGCGGCATCCGCACCTCGCTGATGAGCGTGCCCCGGCGGATGAGCCTGCTGACCGGCAAGCTCCTCGTGTTCGGCGCGACGTCGCTGGTCGTCTCCGCGCTCGCCTCCGCCGCCGCGATCGGCGTCGGGCTGGCCTTCACCCAGCCTCCGGACCTCGCGGCGGGCGAGGTCGTCAGGGCGCTGATCGGCTCCTCCCTGTACCTGACCGCCTGCGGCCTCTTCGGGCTGGGGCTCGGGACACTCGTACGGCACACGCCCGGCGCGATCGTGGCGGCCATCGCGCTCATGCTGGTGCTGCCGCAGGTGGCCAACCAGCTTCCCGGACAGTGGGGCAGCGTCGTCGCGGAGTACTTCACCACGAACGCCGGGCAGTTGCTCGTCGCCGGGGAGGGGCGCGGGTCGCTGACGCCGTGGAGCGGGTTCGGCGTGTACGTGGCCTGGGTCGCCGTCGCCACGATCGCGGGCGCGATCCTCATGCAACGCCGCGACGCCTGACGCCCACGCGGCGGGCGGCGTTCACGGCGCCGCGACGCCCGACGGCGGGTTCTGGGCTCATTCGGCGCGCAGGGCGATCACCGGGTCCAACCGGCCCGCCCTGCGCGCCGGCGCCACGCCGAAGAACACCCCGACCGCCGCCGACACCCCGAACGCCAGCGCGATCGACCACCACGTGATCGACGCGGGCACCTCCGTCAGCGCCGCGATCGTCAGCGAGCCGCCCACCCCGAGCACGATCCCGATGAGCCCGCCGATCGTCGTCAGCAGCACCGCCTCGATGAGGAACTGCGCCAGGATGTCGCGCTGCCTGGCCCCCAGCGCCTTGCGCAGCCCGATCTCCCTGGTCCGCTCGCGCACGCTGACCAGCATGATGTTCGACACACCGACCCCGCCGACCAGCAGCGAGATGCCCGCGATCGCCGCCAGCACGCCGGTGAGCATGCCCAGCACGCTGCCGACGGTCCCGAGCAGCGCGGTCTGCGTGACCGCCGAGAACTGCTCGCCCGGATACCGGTCCCGCAGCGCCGCCGTCACCCGGTCCGACAGCGGGTCGATCTCCTCCGGCCCTGACGCGCCCACCGCCATGCCGTTGATCCGCTCGATCCCCAGCAGCCGCTGCGCGGTCGTCACCGGGATGTGGATCTCCTGGTCGCGGGAGAGCCCGAACGTCTGCCCCACCGTCGCGTACACGCCGACCACCCGGAACCGCGCCCCCGCCACCGTCACCTGCCGCCCGATCGGGTCCAGCTCGCCGAACAGCCGGTCGGCCACCTCCGAGCCGAGCACCGCCACCCTGCGCCGGGTGTCCACGTCGGTCTCGCTCAGCGGGCGGCCCTTGGCGACCGGCCGCTCGAAGATGTTGACCAGGTTCTGATCGGTGCCGATCACGGTGACGAACGCCTCGGTCCTGCCCACCCGTACGGTCTCGCCCGACTGCAGCGACACCGTCACCTTGGACGGGTCGCCCACCACCCGCCGCACGTACGCCACGTCGGCCAGGCCCAGCTTGCTCTGCGTGGGGGCGGCGCCGAGGCTGATGCGGCCGGGGACGACGAGGATGATGTTGGTGCCCAGGCCGGAGATCTGCCGCTCGATCTCGTCCTTCGCGCCGGTGCCGATGGCGACCAGGATGACGACGGCCAGCACGCCGATGATCACGCCCAGCATGGTCAGCACGCTGCGCAGCCGATTCACGCGCAGCGCCTCCAGCGCCATGGCCAGCGCCTCACCGCCCCTCATGAGCCGCCGCCTTGCCCGCTCGGGCCGCCGTCCCGTTCGCTCGGGCCGCCGTCCCGTTCGCTCGGGCCGCCGTCCTGCTCGCTCGGGCCGCCGTCCCGTTGGCTCGGGCCGTCGTCCCGTTCGATCACGCCGTCCCGGACGTGGATCTGCCGCCTGGCGTGGGCGGCCACCTCGGCCTCGTGCGTGACCAGCACCACCGCCATGCCGCCCGCCTCGTTCAGCCGGTCGAGTATGGCCATCACCTCGGCCCCGTTGCTGGTGTCGAGGTTCCCGGTGGGCTCGTCGGCCAGCAGCACCTTGGGCTCCCCGACCAGCGCCCTGGCGATGGCCACCCGCTGCTGCTCCCCGCCGGACATCTGCGACGGCCGGTGGTGCAGGCGGTGCCCGAGCCCCACGGACTCCAGCGCCGCGCGCGCCCTGGCCCGCCGCTCGGCCCTGCCCAGCCCCCGGTAGACCAGCGGTAGCGCCACGTTGTCCAGCGCGGTCGTCCTGGCCAGCAGGTGGAAGGACTGGAAGACGAACCCGATCGTCCGGTTGCGCAGCTCGGCCAGCTCCCCGTCCGACAGCCGCGAGATGTCCACCCCGTTCACCTTCAGCACGCCGGACGAGGGACGGTCGAGGCAGCCGAGCAGGTGCATGAGCGTGGACTTGCCGGACCCCGACGGCCCGACGACGGCCGCGAACTCGCCCCGCCCGATCCGCAGCGACACCCCGCGCAACGCCTCGACGGCCACGCCGTCGAGCTGGTAGCGGCGGGTCAGCTCGACCGCCTCGATGGCCGCGGGGCCCGTCATGGCAGCCGCTGCCCTTCCCGTACGGAGTCCGCGCCCCGCACCACGATCCGCTCCCCCACGGACAGCCCGCTCAGCACCTCCACCACGGCGTCCCCCTGGGCGCCGAGCTTGACCACGCGCCGCTGGGCCACGCCGTTCCTGACCGCCCACACGACGCTCTCGCGCCCGCTGGAGACGACGGCGGAGGCGGGCGCGGCGATGGCGGACGGCGACTCGCGCACGGTCAGCCGCGCGACCGCGCTCATGCCGGGCTTGGGCGTCGGCGCCGCGGAGCCGTCGTCGAACGTCCCGTCGCCGAGCCTGAGCCGTACGGGATAGCTGACGCCGCCGGTAGTGCCCTCCATGGGCGTGACGCCGATGCCGGTCACCTCGGCCGCGTACGTGGCGCCGGGCACAGCGTCCAGCTCGACCTCCGCCTCGACGCCCTCCTCCACGAGCAGCACGTCCGTCTCGTCCACGTCGGCATCGAGCGTCAGCTCGGACACGTCGGTCACGGTGACGATCGTGTCTCCGGCGGAGACCGGCACCCCCGCCGCCACGGGTGTGCCCTGCGCGGACCCGCCCCCGGGCACGGAGGGAAGCTGCTGCCCGCCGCCGGGGAGCTGGCCGAGCAGGCTCTCGACGCCGCCGGGCACGCCGCCGCCGCCCGACACCCTGCCGAGCGTCACGACTCCGGCGAACGGCGCCTTGACGGTCAGCGAGGTCACCGTCCGCTCGGCCGCCTTGACCGCGGCCTTGGCCTGCGACGCCGAGGCGGCCTGCAACGAGGCCATGGAGTTGGACAGGCCGCTGGTGACCCCCGTCACGAGGCCGCTGACAGAGCGGTTGAGCTGGGCGGTGATGGAGGCCAGTGCCCTGGTCTGGGCCCTGTACTGGGATCTGGCCAGGTCGATGGCGTTCAGCAGCTGCCTGCGGGTGCGCTTGTCCTCGACCTTGCGGGCCTCCGCGCGGGCCTTGGCGAAGTGCCGCGCGACCTTGCGGTCGAAGGCGCCGGTGTCGAGCGACGGGAGCCGCACGCTGGGGGCGCTGATGCGGGCGGGGGTGGCCATCTCGGACGCCTGGCGAGCCTGGCGGAGCTGGTCCTCGGCCTGGGGCGAGCGGATCCTGGCGACGATCTGCCCCTTGCGGACGCGGTCGCCGTCGCGGACGTACAGCTTGGCGATGGTGCCCTGGGCGGGCGAGCGCAGGGTCGCGGAGGCCCGCGCGCCGATGGTGGCGGGCGCCTCGACGACCTCGGTGACCGGGCCCCGCTGGACGCCGGCGACCTGGACGGTCGGCGGCTCCTGCGAGGTGCAGCCGGTCAGGGCCAGAAGGACGAGCAACGGGGCGGCCCCGTAACGAATCGTCACCCGACCCATCGTGGAGCCAGGCCGCTCACCCGCACAAGCGCCCGCTCGGGCCGTTCACCCGAGGGCGGGGATCACGCGAAGGCGGGCCGACGCCCTCAGGCGAGAGTCATCCGGGAGCGAGCGGGCGGGCCAGCCGGGGGCACCCCGCGGGCCAGCCTGGGGCACCTGGAGGCGAGCAGCCGACCCGGGGCGGGAGTCACCCGGAGGCGAGCTGACGGCCCCGGTCGCGGGCGGCCTCGATGGCTGCCAGGAAGGCGGCGCGCACGCTGTGCCGCTCCAGCTCCGCGATGGCCGCGATCGTCGTGCCGCCCGGCGAGGTGACGGCCTCGCGCAGGATCACGGGGTGCTCCCCGGAGTCGCGCAGCATCACCGCCGCCCCCACGATCGACTGGGTGACCATGTCGAGCGCGGCGGCCCGCGGCATGCCGAGCAGGATCCCTGCGTCCACCATGGCCTCGACCAGGTAGAAGAAGTAGGCGGGCCCGCTGCCGGACAGCGCGGTGGCCGCGTCCTGCTGCGACTCGGGGATGCGCAGCACCTTGCCGACGGGCTTGAGCAGCCCTTCGGTGAGCTTCAGGTGCTCCTCGCCCGCGTACGCGCCCGCCGAGATCACGCTCATCGCCTCGTCGAACCGGATCGGCGTGTTCGACATGACCCGCACCACCGGCACCTCCACCCCCAGCCGCTGCTCCACGAACGCCGTGGTGATGCCGGCCGCGGCGGAGATCACCAGCCGCTCGGCGGGCACGTAGGGGGCGATCTCGGCCAGCAGTGTCCCCATGTCCTGCGGCTTGACCGCCAGGATGAGCGTGTCGGCGGCCTTGGCCGCCTCGGCGTTGGAGACGGTGCGCACGCCGTACGTCTCGCGCAGCGCCTCGGCCCGCTCGGACCTGCGGGTGGTCGCCATGATGTCGCCCGGCTTGAACCCGGCGCGCAGCAGCCCGGACAGCAGAGCCTCGCCCATCTTGCCCGTGCCCAGAATCGCGATCATTTCGGCCCCTCGGAGGAAGTCAACGCTGGCCTGGCAGCCTATCGGCTGGCCGGGACGAGCCGCCGATCAGCGGCGCGACATCAGCGAGCGCAGGAAGAAGGCCAGGTTGCGGGGGCGTTCGGCCAGGCGGCGCATCAGATAGGCGTACCAGTCGGAGCCGAAGGGCACGTAGACGCGCACGCGGGCGCCGAGCCCCGCCAGGCGTGCCTGCTCTTCGGGGCGCACACCGTACAACATCTGGTACTCGAAGCCGGTCATGTCGCGGCCGTCGAGCACGGCGAGCGCGGAGGCGATGCGCAGCAGGCGCGGGTCGTGGGTGGCGACCATCGGGTAGCCGGTGCCGGCCATGAGGACCCTCAGGCAGCGGACGAACGAGCGGTCGATGTCGGCGGGCCTGCCGTAGGCGCCGGGCGCGGTGTAGGCGCCCTTGCACAGCCGCACGCGCGCGCCGCCGAGCTTCTCGCAGCGGTCGAGCGAGTCGGGCAGGTACGCCTGCACGACCACCCCCACCTCGGGATGGTCCTTGCGCAGGGCGGCGTGCACGGCGTGCAGCCCGGGGATCGTGTCGTGCTCCTCGGCGTCGAGCGTGACCGTGACGCCCTTGCCCTCGGCGGCCGCGCAGATGGTGGCGGCGTGGGTGAGCGCGAGCCGCTGCGACTGCCGCAGCCCCAGCGCGGTGAGCTTGACCGACACGTCGGAGCCCGCGGGCAGCAGGTCGAGCAGCGAGACGTAAGTGGCGACGGCCGTCTCGGCCTGGGCCGGGTCGCTCACCTCCTCGCCGAGGTGATCGGCGCTGACCAGCAGCCCGTCACGGGTCAGCTCGCCGACCACGGCCCCGATGTCGTCGGCGACGTAGCGCCTGACCACGTCCGCGGTCAACGGCGAGGTGGTGACGAGCCGCTCGGCGCGCCGGCTCTTCGAAAGGGCGAGCATGGCCTGTCGGAGCACGCGCACCACACTAGTCACCTGAACCGCCGGGCGCTGTGATCCGTCGTATGGGTATGCGGACAATGACAGCGACTCTCCTGGCCGGATGTCTGGCGCTCGCCACGGGCTGCGGCACGAACGCCCCACCGGCCGAGCGGGCCTCCACCTCGGTCCCGCAGAAGCCCCCGGCTGCGAACCCGGTGGTCTCGGCCCCGGTCACCACCACTCCCGGCAGCGATCCGAAGCCGGTCAAGCCGACGGGCGACGCCATCAACGTCCACAAGATCCGCTGGACCAAGGCCAAGGGGGTTTCGAAGGGCAAGAAGGTCCAGCTCACCTGGTGGTCGGGGGTGGAGCCGTGCACGGTGCTGGACCGCGTCAAGGTCAAGGAGACCAGCAAGAAGGTCACGATCACCCTGTACGAGGGCGCCTCGCCCAAGGCCAAAAACGTGTCGTGCATCATGATCGCGGTCGAGAAGACGACGACCGTCAAGCTTAAGAAATCGCTGGGCAAGCGCAAGATCGTGGACGGCGCGAAGTCCTGATCTGTCCACTAGCGGACAACCCCAGTGACAAATGATCGATAGCTTGCGATACATCGATCTAAGCACCAAATGGCGTGGGGGCGCCCGGGTGATGTCACGCTCCAATGGGGGAACCCGTGAGACGGCTCTTACGCTGCCTAGTTTCCGCTGCCCTGATCCTGACCGGTCTCGTCGCGCTGGCCCCCCAAGCGGTGGCCCTGCCCCAGCGCTTCCAGAAGCAGACCGTCTTCAGCGGGCTCACCAGCCCGACCAACGTGGAGTTCGCCGCCGACGGCCGCGTGTTCGTGGCCGAGAAGGGCGGCTACATCAAGGTGTTCGACTCGCTGACGGACACCACCCCCGCCGTCTACGCCGACCTGCGCACCCGGGTGCACGACTTCTGGGACCGCGGCCTGCTGGGCCTGGCGCTGCACCCGAATTTCCCCGCCGACCCGCGCGTCTACGTGCTCTACTCCTACGACGCCGAGCCGGGCGGATCCGCTCCCCGCTGGGGCCTGGCCAACGACGACTTCGACGAGTGCCCCTCGCCGCCAGGGCCGACCGCGGACGGCTGCCGCGTCACCGGCCGCCTGTCCGTCATCTCCACCTCGGGCGCGGAGACGCCGCTGATCACCGACTGGTGCCAGCAGTATCCGAGCCACTCGGTGGGCGACCTGCAGTTCGGCCGCGACGGCGCGCTCTACGCCTCGGCCGGTGACGGCGCCAGCTTCCAGTTCGCCGACTACGGCCAGGACAACCTGACCAGCTCGGACGTGGTGCCGGACAACCCGTGCGGCGACCCGCCGAACGCGGTGGGCACCGCGCTGACCCCGCCCGCCGCCGAGGGCGGCGCGCTGCGCTCCCAGGACGTGCGGACGAACGGCGACCCGGCCGGGCTCGCCGGCTCCATCATCCGGATAAATCCGGACACGGGGGCTGCTGCCGCCGGGAACCCGAACGCCGGCAGCGCCGACCCCAACTTCGCCAGGATCGTCGCCCACGGCCTGCGCAACCCGTTCCGCATCACCCACCGCCCCGGCACCGACGAGATCTGGTCCGGCGAGGTCGGCTGGGGCACCTACGAGGAGCTCAACCGGATCGCGAACCCCACCGGCGGCGTGGCCAACTTCGGCTGGCCCTGCTACGAGGGCCCCACCAGGGAGGACGGCTACGACGCCCTCAACCTGACCCTCTGCGAGAACCTCTACACGGCCGGCACCGCCGCGCACGCGCAGCCGTTCTTCGCCTGGAACCACGGCCAGCGCCTCTACCCCGGCGACACCTGCACGCCCGGCGGCCAGTCCTCCTCCAGCGGCGTCGCCTTCTACGAGGGCGGCACGTACCCGGAGTCGTACGACGGCGCCCTGTTCTTCTCCGACTACAGCCGCAAGTGCGTCTGGGTGATGACCGAGGGCGCGAACGGCCAGCCCGACCCGGCGACGGTGACCACGTTCGACACGGGCATCGGCACGGTCGAGCTGGAGACCGGCCCGAACGGCGACCTGTTCGCGGTCGACTACGACAACGGCACGATCGTCCGCTACCTCTTCAACAACGCGCCGCCCACGGCCGTCATCAGCGCCACGCCCACCTCGGGCGCCGCCCCGCTGGCGGTGAGCTTCTCCGCCGCCGGCTCGACGGACGCCGACGGCGACCCCCTCACCTACGCCTGGGACCTCGACGGCGACGGCGAGCTCGACGACTCCACCTCGGCCACCCCGTCGCGCACGTACACACAGATCGGCTCGTACGTGGTCGCGCTACGCGTCAAGGACGACAAGGGCGGCCAGGGAGACGCCACGGTCACCGTCAACGTCGGCAACACCGCGCCGGCGGCGGCCATCACCACCCCCACGTCCGCCACCACCTGGGCGGTCGGCGACACGATCGGCTTCTCCGGCGCGGGCACCGACCCCGAGGAAGGCGCGATCCCGGGCTCCCGCATGACCTGGACGCTGATCATGCACCACTGCCCCGGCGCCTGCCACGAGCACGAGATCACCAGGTACACCGGCGCGTCCGGCTCCTTCCAGGCCCCCGACCACGAGTACCCGTCGCACCTGGAGCTCCGCCTGACGGTGACGGACGAGCACGGCCTGACCGACAGCGAGAGCGTGCTGCTGCAGCCGAGGACCGTGAACCTCACCTTCCAGACCGACCCTCCCGGCCTCCAGCTCGGCTTCAACCAGGAGCAGACGGTGGCGCCGTTCACCAGGACGGTGATCGCGGGCTCCAGCAACTCGGTGACGGCGCCGTCGCCGCAGGGTGAGCACGCGTTCGAGGCCTGGTCGGACGGTGGCGCGGCCACGCACAACCTGGTCGCGCCGGCCACGGCGACGACGTACACGGCCACGTACGAGGCCGTGCAGGCGCCGCCGGGCCTGGTGGCCGCCTACGCCATGAACGAGAACGCGGGCTCCACGGCCGGCGACGTCCTGGGCAACACGGGCACGCTCACCAACACCACCTGGACGGCCTCCGGCAAGTACGGACCGGCCCTGTCCTTCAACGGCACATCGAGCTGGGTCACCGTCAACGACGCTCCCAGCCTGCGCCTCACCACCGGCATGACGCTGGAAGCGTGGGTCAACCCGGCCAACGTCACGAGCTGGCGCACCGTGATCATGAAGCAGTACACCGGTGACCTCGCCTACGTCCTGTCGGCGGGAAGCGACAGCAACCGCCCCCACACCGTCATCCACACCACCGGCGAAGTCGGCACCGGCGGCACCGCCTCGCTCCCCCTCAACACCTGGTCTCACCTCGCCGCCACCTACGACGGCACCACCCTGCGCCTCTACGTCAACGGCACCCTGACCAGCCAGCGCGCCGCGGGCGGCCCCATCCGCACCGACAACGGCGTCCTGCGCATCGGCGGCAACAGCCTCTGGGGCGAGTACTTCAACGGCCTCATCGACGAAGTCCGCATCTACGACCGCGCACTCAACGCCGTCCAGATCCAGACCGACATGATCACCCCGATCGGCGCGGCGCCGGAGCCCGACACGCAGGCCCCGACCGCGCCAGGCTCGCCCGCCGCGACCGGCGGCGCCGGCAGCGCGCAGCTCACCTGGACCGCCGCCACGGACAACGTCGGCGTCGAGGGGTACACGGTGCACCGGTCGGCCACGCCGGGGTTCACGCCCTCGGGGGCGAACCAGGTGGGCTCGGCGCAGGCCATCTCGTTCACCGACGCGGGCCTGGCCGCGGGGACGTACTACTACCGGATCCGCGCGTTCGACGCGGCCAGTAACCAGAGCCCGTCCTCGGCCGAGGTCTCGGCCACCGTCACCGCGCCCCCGTCGAACCCGGGGCTGGTGGCGGCGTACGGGATGAACGAGAACGCGGGCTCCACGGTCGCCGACGTCCTGGGCAACACCGGCACGCTCACCAACACCACCTGGACGGCGACCGGCAAGTACGGACCGGCCCTGTCCTTCAACGGCACATCAAGCTGGGTCACCGTGGCCGACGCCCCCAGCCTCCGCCTCACCACCGGCATGACTCTCGAAGCCTGGGTCAACCCGGCCAACGTCACGAGCTGGCGCACCGTGATCATGAAGCAGTACACCGGCGACCTCGCCTACGTCCTGTCGGCGGGAAGCGACAGCAACCGCCCCCACACCGTCATCCACACCACCGGCGAAGTCGGCACCGGCGGCACCGCCTCGCTCCCCCTCAACACCTGGTCTCACCTCGCCGCCACCTACGACGGCACCACCCTGCGCCTCTACGTCAACGGCACCCTGACCAGCCAGCGCGCCGCGGGCGGCCCCATCCGCACCGACAACGGCGTCCTGCGCATCGGCGGCAACAGCCTCTGGGGCGAGTACTTCAACGGCCTCATCGACGAAGTCCGCATCTACGACCGCGCACTCAACGCCGTCCAGATCCAGACCGACATGATCACTCCCCTCTGAGCCACCCCCAGAAAGGCGGACCCCCGGCGACGTGCCCACCGTTCCGGGGGTCCGCGCATGTCCGGGGCAGGAACCCCGTGCCCTTCGAGTCCGTTACGCGTGGTGTGCGATATCTCGCTCGTTCTTGCCCGTTCGGTGGGAATGCTTTCACGCTCATTGAGGTTGAGTCGGGTAGGCTCAAGTCGTTTGACAAAGACGACACGCATCCGTAGCTTGAGTCCACCAGACTCAACTTTGACTACAAGGACGTACTCATGGCACGTGCGGTAGGTATCGACCTTGGGACGACCAACTCCGTCGTCTCGATCCTCGAGGGCGGTGAGCCCACCGTCATCGCCAACGCGCAGGGCTCGCGGACCACGCCGTCCGTGGTCGCCTTCGCGAAGAACGGCGAGGTCCTCGTCGGTGAGGTCGCCAAGCGGCAGGCCGTCACCAACGTGGACAGGACGATCCGCTCCGTCAAGCGCGAGATGGGCACCAACTGGTCGCAGGAGATCGACGGGAAGAAGTTCTCGCCGCAGCAGATCAGCGCCTTCGTGCTGCAGAAGCTCAAGCAGGACGCCGAGGCCTACCTGGGCGAGAAGATCACCGACGCGGTGGTCACCGTCCCGGCCTACTTCAACGACGCCCAGCGCCAGGCCACCAAGGAGGCCGGCACGGTCGCCGGCCTGAACGTGCTGCGCATCATCAACGAGCCGACCGCGGCGGCCCTCGCCTACGGCCTCGACAAGGAGCAGGACCAGACGATCCTGGTCTTCGACCTCGGTGGCGGCACCTTCGACGTGTCGCTGCTCGACGTCGGCCAGGAGGACGGCCACGGCTTCGTCGAGGTCAAGGCCACCTCCGGTGACAACCACCTCGGCGGCGACGACTGGGACCAGCGCGTCGTGGACGAGCTCGTCAAGCGCTTCCAGAACGCGCACGGCGTCGACCTGGCCAAGGACAAGATGGCGCTCCAGCGTCTGCGCGAGGCGGCCGAGAAGGCCAAGATCGAGCTGTCCAGCCAGTCCGAGACCAACATCAACCTCCCCTACATCACGGCTTCCTCCGAGGGCCCGCTGCACCTCGACGAGAAGCTGACGCGCTCGGAGTTCCAGCGCCTGACGGCCGACCTGCTCGAGCGGACCAAGGGCCCGTTCCACCAGGTCATCAAGGACGCCGGCATCAAGGTCTCCGACATCGCGCACGTGGTGCTCGTCGGCGGCTCGACCCGCATGCCCGCCGTCTCCGAGCTCGTCAAGGAGCTGACCGGCGGCAAGGAGCCCAACAAGGGCGTCAACCCGGACGAGGTCGTGGCCATCGGCGCCGCGCTCCAGGCCGGTGTGCTCAAGGGTGAGGTCAAGGACGTCCTGCTGCTCGACGTGACCCCGCTGTCGCTGGGCATCGAGACCAAGGGCGGCATCTTCACCAAGATCATCGAGCGCAACACGACGATCCCGACCAAGCGCTCCGAGGTCTTCACCACGGCCGAGGACAACCAGCCGTCGGTGCAGATCCAGGTCTACCAGGGCGAGCGCGAGATCGCCTCGTACAACAAGAAGCTGGCGACCTTCGAGCTGACCGGCATCGCGCCGGCCCCGCGCGGCATCCCGCAGATCGAGGTCACCTTCGACATCGACGCCAACGGCATCGTCAACGTCTCCGCCAAGGACCTGGGCACGGGCAAGGAGCAGACGATGACGATCACCGGCGGCTCCGCGCTGCCGAAGGACGACATCGAGCGCATGATGCGCGAGGCGGAGTCGTACGCCGAGGAGGACAAGAAGCGCCGCGAGGAGGCCGAGGTCCGCAACAACGCGGACGGTCTGGCCTACCAGACGGAGAAGTTCCTCCGCGAGAACGACGACAAGGTCCCCGGCGAGATCAAGACCGAGGTCAACGACGCCCTGACCGAGCTGAAGAAGGCTCTGGAGGGCACCGACACCGACGTCATCCGCACCTCCGCGGAGAAGCTCGCCACGGTCAGCCAGAAGATGGGCTCGGCCATCTACGCGCAGAGCCAGGGCCAGCAGGCCGGCGGCGAGGGCGCCCCGCAGGACGCCACGACCGACCAGCAGGGCCAGAAGGCCGATGACGACGTGGTCGAGGCCGAGATCGTCGACGACGACCAGCCGAAGAAGGACCAGTGATGCCGCCGCGTGACAACGGGCACGAGGAGCCGGTGATCCGCGACAACCGCAAGATCGACCCGGAGACGGGTCAGGTCAGGGACTCCGTTCCCGCCGACCAGTGGGCCGAGCAGGCGTCCGAGACGCCTGCCGGCAACGGCGAGCTGGAGGCCCAGCTCGCCGAGCGGACCGCGGACCTGCAGCGCCTCCAGGCCGAGTACGTCAACTACCGCAGGCGGGTCGAGCGCGACCGCGCCGCGGTGCGCGAGCAGGCCGTCGCGGGGGCGCTGACGGAGCTCCTGCCCGTGCTCGACGACATCGGCAGGGCCCGTGACCACGGTGAGCTGACCGGCGGCTTCGCGAAGGTGGCCGAGTCGCTGGAGTCGGCTCTCACCAAGCTGGGCCTCAGCGCCTTCGGGCAGAAGGGCGAGCCGTTCGACCCGACCGTCCACGAGGCGCTGATGCACAGTTATTCGCCGGACGTCACCGAGCCGACGGCCGTCGAAGTGTTGCAGCCTGGATACCGGATGGGTGACAGGGTGCTGCGCCCGGCGCGGGTGGCCGTCGCCGAGCCTGAGGACGCCCCCGCCGCGTCCGATGACGACGAAAACTAAGCGAAGGACGAAGGGCCGTAGATGAGCACCAAGGACTACCTGGAAAAGGACTACTACGCCGTCCTTGGTGTGCCCAAGACCGCCACCGCCGACGAGATCAAGAAGGCGTACCGGAAGCTGGCCAGGCAGTACCACCCCGACACCAACCAGGGCGACGTCACCAAGGAGACCAAGTTCAAGGAGGTCTCCGAGGCCTACGACGTCCTGTCCGACGGTAAGCGCCGCAAGGAGTACGACGACGCGCGCACGCTGTTCGGGTCCGGGGTGGGCGGTCAGCGCCCCGGCGGTGGCGGTTTCCCGTTCGACTTCGGCGACCTGTTCGGCGGCACCAGCCAGCAGACCGGGCAGAGCGGCAGCGCGGGCGAGCGGCTCGGCGACCTGTTCGGCGGGCTGTTCAACCGCGGGAGCGGCGGCGCCGGCCGCACCACCGGCGCGACCCGCCCGCGGCGTGGCCAGGACATCGAGTCCGAGGTGACGCTGACGTTCACCGAAGCCGTCGAGGGCACCACCGTGTCGCTCAGGCTGACCAGCTCCGCCGCGTGCACCGCGTGCAGCGGCACCGGCGCCAAGGCGGGCACGACCCCCAGGGTCTGTCCCACCTGTGAGGGCACCGGCGCGGCCAGCCGCAACCTCGGCAACTTCGCCTTCTCCGAGCCCTGCCGCGACTGCAAGGGCCGTGGGCTGCTCGTGGACGACCCCTGCCCCGTGTGCGAGGGCAGCGGCCGCGCCAAGAGCACCCGCACCATCCAGGCGCGCATTCCCGCGGGGGTGGCCGACGGCCAGCGGGTCAAGCTCAAGGGCAAGGGGGCGCCGGGCGAGAACGGCGGCCCGGCGGGCGATCTCTACATCCAGACGCACGTCAAACCGCACCCGGTGTTCGGCAGGGCGGCCGACAACCTGACGATCACGGTTCCCGTGACGTTCACGGAGGCCGCGCTGGGGGCCGAGATCAAGGTGCCGATCCTCAAGGGCATGCCGGTCACGCTGCGCATTCCCGCGGGCACCCCGAACGGGCGCACGTTCCGCGTCCGCGGCAGGGGCGTCACGAGGAAGGACGGCAGCAAGGGCGACCTGCTCGCGAGCGTCGAGGTGGTCGTGCCGAAGACGCTCGACGACAAGTCGCGTGAGCTGCTCAACGAGTTCAACACCGCGCACGCGAGCGAGGACCCGCGCGCAGAGCTCATTCAGCGAGCCAGAAGCGAGTAGCCGATGGACGCCAACTATTTCGACCTTTCAGACGACACCCCTGTCTATGTGATCTCGGTGGCCGCGCAGCTCTCCGGGCTCCACCCGCAGACGCTGCGGCAGTACGACCGGCTCGGCCTGGTCAGTCCTGGGCGCACGGCGGGCCGCGGCCGCCTCTACTCCACCAGAGACATCATCCAGCTCCGCGAGGTGCAGCGGCTCTCCCAGGAAGAGGGCATCAACCTCGCGGGGATCAAGCGGATTCTCGAGCTCGAGAACGAAGCTCTGCGGCTGCGTGAGGAGGTTCACCGCCTGCGCGCCGAGATGCGCATGGTCAGAGCCTTGATCCGCTACGAGCTGCCACCGGGGGCCTAGAAGGACATGGACTACAAGCTCACCCAGAAGAGCCAGGAAGCGCTCTCGGGTGCCATGCGGCGCGCCGCCGCCGAGGGCAACCCGGAGATCTCCCCGGCCCACCTGCTGACCACGCTGCTCTCGCAGACGGGCGGCACCGCCGTGCCGCTGCTCGAAGCCGTCGGCGCCGACTGGCGCACGCTGCGGGCACGCACCGAGGAGCAGCTCGCGGCGCTGCCGAAGGCGCAGGGCGCGACGGTGGGGGCGCCGTCCAGCTCCCGCCAGCTCCTGACGGTGCTCAACACCGCCGCCCAGCACGCCAACCGCCTCGAAGACCTCTACGTCTCGACCGAGCACCTGCTGGTCGGCCTGGCCGCCGACGGGGGCCAGGCGGCCGAGCTGCTCAAGTCGCAGGGGGCGACGCCGCAGGCGCTGCTCGACGCGTTCGAGAAGGTGCGCGGCAACGCCCGCGTAACCAGCGAGACGCCGGAGGACACCTACCAGGCGCTGGAGAAGTACGGCGTCGACCTGACCGAGCGGGCGCGCGGGGGCAAGCTCGACCCGGTCATCGGCCGCGACTCCGAGATCCGCCGCGTGGTCCAGGTGCTCAGCCGCCGCACCAAGAACAACCCGGTGCTCATCGGCGAGCCCGGCGTCGGCAAGACGGCCGTCGTCGAGGGCCTGGCCCAGCGCATCGTGGCCGGCGACGTGCCCGAGTCGCTGCGCAACAAGCGGCTCATCTCGCTCGACCTGGGCGCGATGGTGGCCGGCGCGAAGTACCGCGGCGAGTTCGAGGAGCGGCTCAAGGCCGTGCTCTCCGAGATCAAGGAGAGCAACGGGCAGATCGTCACGTTCATCGACGAGCTGCACACCGTCGTCGGCGCGGGCGCCGCCGAGGGCGCGATGGACGCCGGCAACATGCTCAAGCCCATGCTGGCCCGCGGCGAGCTGCGCATGATCGGCGCGACGACGCTCGACGAGTACCGCGAGCGCATCGAGAAGGACCCCGCGCTGGAGCGCCGCTTCCAGCAGGTGTACGTGGGTGAGCCCACCGTCGAGGACACGATCGCGATCCTGCGCGGGCTCAAGGGCCGCTACGAGGCCCACCATCAGGTGCAGATCGCCGACAGCGCGCTGGTGGCCGCCGCCGCGCTGTCCGACCGCTACATCACCAACCGCTTCCTGCCCGACAAGGCCATCGACCTGGTCGACGAGGCCGCCTCGCGGCTGCGCATGGAGATCGACTCCCGTCCCGTGGAGATCGACCAGCTCCAGCGCAACGTCGACCGGATGAAGATGGAGGAGCTGGCCCTGTCGAAGGAGACCGACGAGGCGAGCGTCCAGCGCCTCGAACGGCTCCGCCAGGAGCTGGCCGACCGGCAGGAGGAGCTCAACGCCCTCGTCGGCCGCTGGGAGCACGAGAAGGCCGGGCTGAACAAGGTCGGTGAGCTGAAGAAGCAGCTCGACGACACGCGGGGCGCGGCCGAGCGGGCCCAGCGCGACGGCGACTTCGAGGCGGCCTCGCGGCTCATGTACGCCGAGGTGCCCAAGCTGGAGCAGGCGCTCAAGGCCGCCTCCGAGGCCGCGCCGCCCGACAACGCCATGGTCAAGGAGGAGGTCGGGGCCGACGACATCGCCGAGGTGATCTCGTCGTGGACCGGCATCCCCGCCGGGCGGCTGCTGGAGGCCGAGACGGCCAAGCTGCTGCGCATGGAGGAGGAGCTGGGCAGGCGCCTCATCGGCCAGCAGCAGGCCGTACAGGCGGTCTCCAACGCCGTACGCCGCAGCCGCGCCGGCATCGCCGACCCCGACAGGCCGACGGGCTCGTTCCTGTTCCTCGGCCCCACAGGGGTGGGCAAGACCGAGCTGGCCAAGGCGCTGGCGGAGTTCCTGTTCGACGACGAGCGGGCGATGACCCGCATCGACATGAGCGAGTACTCCGAGAAGCACAGCGTGGCCAGGCTCGTCGGCGCGCCTCCCGGCTACGTCGGCTACGAGGAGGGCGGCCAGCTCACCGAGGCCGTCCGGCGGCGCCCGTACACCGTGGTGCTGCTCGACGAGGTCGAGAAGGCCCATCCCGAGGTGTTCGACATCCTGCTGCAGGTGCTCGACGACGGGCGGCTGACCGACGGGCAGGGCCGCACGGTCGACTTCCGCAACACGATCCTGATCCTGACCTCCAACATCGGCTCGCAGTTCCTCGTCGATCCGTCGCTGGAGAACGGCGCCAAGCGCGAGGCGGTCATGGGGGCGGTGCGCACCTCGTTCAAGCCGGAGTTCCTCAACCGGCTCGACGACGTGATCCTCTTCGACGCGCTCGGCTCCGAGGAGCTGGCGCAGATCGTCGACCTGCAAGTCGAGCGCCTGGCCAGGCGCCTGGCCGAGCGCAGGCTGACGCTGGAGGTCACGGCCGCGGCCCGCGAGTGGCTGGCGCTGACGGGCTACGACCCGCTGTACGGCGCCCGCCCGCTGCGCCGCCTGGTGCAGTCGGCCATCGGCGACAAGCTGGCCAAGGCGGTGCTGTCCGGCGAGGTGGCCGACGGCGACAAGGTCCTGGTCGAGCTGGGCGACGACGAGCTGCTCATCCAGCGCGCGGCCTAGCGCGAGGCCTAGCGAAAGGGTTCGCGGGAGCCCGGGGATCCAGCCGATCCCCGGGCTCCGGCGTGTCATGGCAGGGTCATCGGCCCGCCCGCTCGGTAAGGTTCGCCCCACTCTTCGGACAAGCCGCACTCCCCGGCGCCGGCGGCCGACTACGGTCAGCGTTCGTCAGATCACCGACATCGACTCAGGGGGACGTGCGGTGTCATTCCAGAAGTTCCGGAGCATGATCGCGGTGGCTGCTCTGACCGCGGGCGTCAGCTGGGTGTTCACCGGCGCCTCCATGGCGGGGAGCTGCGCGGAGACGGCGGTGCTCTCGCCCGCCTCGGCCGTCGCGAGCTGCGACAACCCCTCCTCGCTGCACATCGAGGAGAACGGCACGGCCGGCAGCCGCATGATCACCAGCGAGAGCAACAAGGTGGCCATGGCGGCCGGTGAGATGGCCAGGCACTTCGGCTTCACCGGCCTGGCGACCGGCAAGGAGGTGCTGAACATGGCGGACCTGAGCGGCGTGGGTGCCACGTGGGGCCTGGCGTCGCTGTTCTCGGCCTCTCCCGCGCTGTTCCCGATGATGCCCGGCCCGGCGGGGGTGTCGGAGCTGGCGACCATGGCGGACCTGCCGCCGCTGCCGCCGCTCTCGGCGCTGCCCGAGGTGCCGGGGACGCCGCTGAACAGCAGGCTGCCCGACCAGATGACGATCGGCGACGGCCCGTACGACAACCGCGTCGTCGGCACCGGGGTCGACACGCCGCTCGGCCTGCAGAAGCCGGTCAGCGAGGTCAGCGCCGAGCTGGTCGGCCAGGTGCTGCCGAAGGCGATGGACAGCCTCGAAGGCGTCGCGATCCTGCCGGGAGGCGGGTCGGGAGCGGCCGGCCTCACCGAAGCCGTGGGCGGTCTCGGGCTGAAGTGAGCCACCCTGTCCGGGCGTGGACCGTGCCTGCCACGCCCGGCTTCCCCTGGCGGAGGGGTCGCGGTCCCGGCGAACGGACCATGCGGGGATCGCGGCCCCTCCCGCGAGAGGGAGGAACGCGGGCACGGCACGGCGAGGCCGCGCCCAGGCGTGCGGGCACGGCAAGGCGAGCCCTGCCCTCATCGGACGGGCTCGGCGGAACGCGGCCGCCTCTCTAGGAAACGAGCTCGTCGAGCTCGTCCTCCGGCAGCCCGAGATCGACCCTGATGCGATAGCGGGTGCGCAGCAGCGCCACCTGCTCCGGATCGTTCTCGTCACACCGCAGAGCGGCCTGGGTGGCCCAGTCGAGCCCCCCTTGGAGGTCGCCGTAGGCGACCAGCGTCTCGGCGATCGTGTGAGCGGTCGCCGTGGAGACATTGCCCTCCGCGCGTATCGTCTCGATGACCTCCCTCGCCTCGTCAGGCCTGTCGAGCTCGAAGAGCGTGTCGGCGATGCCGGCACGCGGGTCGAAACCCGCCTCCCCACCGTCCTCGACGGCGCGCTGGAAACACTCCATCGCGCGCGCGGGCTGCCCCGCCGCTCGCCACTCCTCCGCGGCGAGAACCAGGATCGAAGCCCTGGACACGTCGCCGGACGAATAGTCGAGCGCGACGTCGTACAGCCGACTGGCCAGGGAGTCGTGGTCGTCGGCCAACAGCGCCTGCTCAAGCAGACGATCAAGGTGCTCACGGGTCACATGCGCCACACCGCGAGACTACCGAGCCGCCCAGGCCTTTGCCCGGTCAATTAGCATCGCCGGTCACCTTCGGATTCGGTAACGTCCTGTTCAAGCCTGCTCACAGCGCGCGTGTACGCGCAGCTCACAGGGCATATATCCGTCACTTTGCCGCCGTGCGAGCGGAGGGACTGTGATGGGCTTGTCCAAGCAGATGACCTTCACGCTGGCCTGTGCCGTCGTGCTGTCGGCTCTCGTGCCCGGTGTCGCCGGCTACCTGTCGGCCCGTCTGGAGGCCATCGAGACCGCCGAGCGCAACCTGCGGGCGCTGGAGACGCGGCTCAACGCGCGCGAGGCCAGGGACGCGCGCCCGGTCTCGCTGCCCGCCCCGTGTCTGCGCACGCCGACGACACCGCCCCGCCTGCACCAGGCGCCCGCGACCGCGCTCGGCGACCACGACAAGCGCTGGCTGCGTGACGTGCCCGCCTGGCTGGCCGAGCCACTCAGGGAGATGCAGGACACAGCAGAGCAGTAACGCGCGGGCAACTTTCTCGCCGGCCGCCGGCGTCGTACGGGTGACGGCGACGGAGAGAGGCTTGGCGCATGGCGGATCGTTCGGAGTACGACGCGTTCGTCGCGGCGGCGTGGCCTCGATTGCTCCGCACGGCCTACCTGCTCACCAGAGACTGGGCGGTGGCCGAGGACCTGGTGCAGACGGCGCTGATGAAGGCGTGGGTGTCCTGGGGCCGGATCAAGGACGAGCGTGAGGCGTACGTCCGCAAGATCATCGTCAACGTGCACGTGTCGTGGTGGCGGCGGCGCTGGCGGCAGGTGGAGCTGACCACGGGGGCGCCGCCCGATCACGCCGAGACCGCCGACCGCATGGGGCAGGCGGACGAGCGCGAGCTGGTCTGGCAGGCTCTCGGCCGGCTGCCCGCCCGCCAGCGGGCGGTGATCGTGCTGCGTTTCTTCGAGGACATGACCGAGGCGCAGGCCGCCGCGACGCTGGGCTGCAGCGTCGGGACGGTCAAGAGCCAGACCAGCAAGGCGCTGGCCAAGCTGCGGATCGACGAGTCGTTCGCGACCGCGTACGCGAGGAAGGGGTAGGAACGTGTCCGTCAGCCCTCAGGATCTGCACGACCTGCTGGAGGAGCGCAGCCGCCCCGCACTCGACCGGCCCGTCCCGTGGGAGCGGCTGCGCGCCCGCGCGGGGGCGGCCAGGCGCCGCCGCCTGGCCACGGTCGCCGTCGCCGTCGCCGGGGTCGCCGCCGCGTCGGTCGTGGTGGCGGGCGTCCTCGTGAACCCACGGCCGGTGATCAGGCATCTCGACGACGAGACCACGGCCACGTCCGTCTCGCCCCATCTGCTTCCGACGAGTTTCACGGAGCCGGACGGAACGGTCTACCGGCGGATCACCACGGCCACGCTGGACGCCCCGAAGAAGGACGAGGTGACGGTCGAGGTCGAGGTGAGCGGCAAGCCGCTGGCCATCATGGCGGACTGCCCGTCCGGCGCCGGCAAGCTGGTGCCGCAGGTGCGGGTCGTCCGGCCCGGCGCCGACCCATGGGCGCTGACCCCCATGTCCTCCCTGCTCAAGCTGTGCGAGACGCACCGGCCGATCGACCTCGTCCCGTTCCCTTCCGGCACGCGCGAGGGGAAGCTCGTCATCACCATGCCGAAGCCGTCGAAGGTCATGCCGGAGCAGCGGGCCAAGAGGTGGCGGTTCGGCGTCTACGAATGGACGCCGCCCGCCACCCTGCCGCCCGCGCCCGCCGCCGTCGCGCCGCCGCGGACCTTCGGCGGCACCCCGCCCGTCTACCGGCTGATCGGCTCCAGCAGCGCCGTCTGGCCGGCGGCCCGCGAGGTGAGCGTGGCCGTCCCTGCCCGGGGCAGGGATTGGGCGCTGGTCGTCTACTGCGGCGGCGGCATCGCGGGGCGGCTGACCGGCGAGGTCCACGTGACCGGCCGATCGCAGCCCGACAAGGACTACTACTGCACCGAGCCGCCTTCCGAGCGCGGCGTGGGCTTCAACATGGTCGGCTCGGCGCGGCCGGGGCCCGACGGCAAGGTGACCGTCAGGGTCAAGCTGTCGTCCCTGTACGAGGAGTACGGCCGCCGCCCGGGCACCCTGACCGTCGCCGTCTACGACTCCGTCGGCTAGAGCGGCGACCAGGATCTGAGCTGGCGGGTCAGGAACCCTCTGATGAGCTGTTTGGCCGCGTCGATCATCTCGGGCTGCCCCTCGGGGTCGCGGCGGAAGGCCATCTTCAGCACGGCGTCACCCGCCTCGACCGCCACCAGCACGGCCAGGTCGAGCGCGGGGCTGTCGGCCAGCCCGAACTCCTTGAGGAACAGGCCGCGCAGCCGCCCCGCGATCACCGTGTTGTTGTCGGAGTCGGAGTCGAGCAGGTTGAGGTCGACGGCGTCCCCGAAGTGCAGGCTCTTGAACCCGGAGACCGTCCTGTGCATGTCGACGTAAATGTCGATGATCGCGTCGACGGCCTCCCACCAGCCGCGATAGTCCTCCTCCAGGAACCTGCGATCGACTCTGCGGACGAACTCCTCGACGTTGCGCCGGGTGAGCTCCTGGGTGATGGCCCGTTTGTCGGGGAAGAACTGGTAGACCGACCCGATGGCCACGCCCGCCCGCTCGGCTATGCGGGTGGTGGACAGGGCCTCGTAACCGGACTCGTCGAGAAGCTCGGCACACGCGTCGAGCATCCGCTCGACGCGCCGGGCGCTGCGGCGCTGTGCGGGCTGCCGCCTGAGGGCTTTGGGGTGGACGCACTCGTCGTGCATTTGCGGCGAAGACACGGATTCATCTTCTCCTGTATGGGCGATCGTTACCCGCCAATTTGCTCAACCGGGCCAGCCCGCGCATGGCGCGGGGCGAAATCCGGGACAACGCGTAGCCGATTTTCCCCTCGGCGTTCACGGGGACGACGGCCTGGTTTCTGTGCACGGCCCGCAAAATGTGCGCGGCCACGCGTTCCGGCGGGTATCCGCGCCGCGCCAGCCCGCTCACGGCGTCCGCGCGCAGGCTCTCCTTCGTGTACGTGGCGTGGCTCGCGATGCCCGTGGAAACGAATCCGGGGCAGATGGCGCTGACCCCGATGCCGTGGCCCGCCAGTTCGGCCCTGAGACAGTCGCTGAGCATCTTCACGGCGGCCTTGGAGGTCGAGTACGCGGGCAGCACCTGGGAGGGCGCGAAGGCGGCCAGGGAGGCGACGTTGACGATGTGCCCGCCTGCGCCGCGCTCGGCCATGGCGGCGCCGAAGAGGCGGCAGCCGTGGATGACGCCCCACAGATTGACGTCGATGGTCCTGCGCCAGTCGTCGACTGTGTGGTCGAGGAAGGCCCCCGCGACGGCGATCCCCGCATTGTTGACCACAATGTCCGGCACGCCATATTCAGAGATGATATTTCGCGAAAAGTCTTCCATCTCTTGCGCATTCGCTACATCGACCCGCACCCCGTACGCCGCAATACGAAGGTCTTTCGCAATTTCGTCGGCCACGCGCCCGGCCGCGTCACCGTCGATATCCGCACACACCACTTCAGCCCCGTGCGCCGCGAACGCCCGCGCCGTCGCCCGCCCGATCCCTGACCCCGCGCCGGTGACCACCACCAGCCGCCCGCCGAACGCCCCCTCGCCCCGTGCCCGCCGCAACTCCGTGCTCGCCGGCCCGCCCTCGGCGTGCTCCACGAACTCGGCGATCATCCCGGCCACGGCCTCGGGCCTGCTGCGGTGCATCCAGTGCCCGGCCGCGATCCTGCGGTGCCACAGCCTGGGCGCCCACCGGCCCACCGCGGCCAGCAGCGCGGGGGTGACGAACGCGTCCCCGGTGGCCTCGACGATCTGCACGGGCACGCCGGGCAGGCGCGGATCGTCCCCGGAGCCCGGCATGTTGCACCGGTAGAGCGCGAGCCCGTTGATCCCGTCCCTGACCAGCGTCCCGGCCGGATGTCCCGGGCGCGGGGCGATGCCGTCGCCGCGCAGGGCGCGCGTCACCAGCCCCGGCAGGACGGACCGCCAGACCAGCTCGGGCAGCACGGGGAGCCGGAACGCGCCGATGTACCAGGACTTGAGCCGCTGCGCCGCGACGTCGCGGCGCGGGCCGTGCCGGGTGAAGTCGGCCGCCTGCCGCAGCCCGGGCCCGCCGAGACTGGTGAACGAGGCCAGCCGATCGGCGAGGCCAGGCCGGCTGAGCGCCTCCCAGCCCTGCAGCGAGCCCCAGTCGTGCCCGACGAGGTGCACCCGGGGCCGCCCCACGGCGTCGAGCACGGCGTCCAGGTCCGCCATCAGCCGGTCGAACCCGTAGTCGCGCCGGTCCGCGGGCTCGGTGGACGCCCCGGCCCCGCGCACGTCGTAGCGCACCACGTGGAAGCGGTCGCGCAGCAGCGCGGCCACCTCGTCCCAGACGCGGTGCGTGTCGGGGTACCCGTGCAGGAGCAACACCGCCGGCCTGCCGGGATCGCCCTCCTCGAACACCGCCAGCCGCACGTCACCGGACTCGACCATCCGCATCGCGACCTCCTATTGGACAAGATGTCCAGTAGAATAGATCGATCAGGGTCGAGCGGCCAGCCCCGTGCAACCGCGCAGCGCCTTCCAGGAGGCCACCGCGCCGGTCCTGGCCGACCCCGTCATCGGTATGGGGATACCCCCCTGGATCGTGGCCGGAGTCCACGAGTCCTTCAAGATCTTGCGACCGTTGATGGTCAGGGTCAGCACGCCCGTCCTGCCGGTGGTGGCCGGGTTGGAGTTGTAGAAGACGAAGTTGCCCATGCCGTAGTTGACGTAGGCGTCGTCGAGGTAGCCGGAGCCGAGCAGGATGTGCGCGTGCCCGCCCACCACCACGTCCGCCCCCGCCTTGACCAGCTTGGGCGCCAGCGAGAGCTGCGCCTCGTTGGGGCACTTCTGCATCTCGGTGCCCCAGTGCAGGTGGACGATCACGGTGTCGGAGTTCTTGCGGGCCTGGCGGACCGCGCGCAGCAGGGCCGTCTCGTTCTTCGCCGAGGCGAGGCCGCCCTTGTCGGCCGTGGCCGTCCACGACTGGATGAACTCCGCGTCCAGCACCTGTGTGGCCCCGATGATCGCCACCCGGTTGCCGTTCACGGTCCTGCGGTACGGCCGGTACGCCTCGGTCGAGTTCTTCCCGATCCCCACCACGGGGAACTTGGCGCGCTTGACCGCCGCCAGCGAGTCGGCCAGCCCGGTCTCCATGTAGTCCATGCCGTGGTTGTTGGCCATGGAGGCGACGTCCACCCCGGCGGCCTTCAACGCCGTCAGCGCGCTCGACGGCGCCCTGAACGTGAACTGCTTGCCGGGCGCCGGGGTCCCTCCCGTGGTGATGGCCGTCTCCAGGTTCACCATCGCCAGGTCGGCCTTGCGCAGCACGCTCGCGATCGGCCCGAGCGCCGTGCGCGGGTTGTTCAGCCGGGGCCGCAGCATGCCCTCGAAGTGCACGTCGCCGCCGAAGGCGATGGTGAACGGCTCGCGCCGCGGGGTCGGCTTCGCCGTCTGCTCCGGCTCGTCCGGCGTGGCGGCGACCTCCTTGCTCTGGAGCTGCCGCTCGGGCGCCGCCGAGCACGCGGCCAATAACCCTGCGACGGCGAACACCGAAAGGGCACGGGGGATTCTCATCTGCCGCCACTTCCGCTCGAAACCTGACTTACAGGGATCGAGCATGCCATGCAGGGCGGACTACCGCGCAGACTCCTCCATGCTCATCAACCTGGACATAATCAGTCGAGTCTTGTCATCCATCGGCGTGTAGACGATCAGCCGGATCTCCGGCATCGCCGTCAGACTGGTCGTGCTGAAGCGCATGGCGCCGAGTTCGCGGTGCTTGTACCGCTTCACCCGCGGCCCCGGATCGGCCACGTCCTGCCGGGCCCACAACCGGGCGAACTCGGCGCTCTCGGCGCTGAGCCGGCGGACGAAGTCCTGCCAGCAC
This sequence comes from Nonomuraea sp. PA05, assembly GCF_008086045.1. Lineage (GTDB taxonomy): Bacteria > Actinomycetota > Actinomycetes > Streptosporangiales > Streptosporangiaceae > Nonomuraea > Nonomuraea monospora. Next base: position 68,653 of record NZ_VSEY01000046.1, read on the forward strand.
GGCGAGTCCGCGTGCCTGCTGTAGGCACCCCTGAAGACAGCCACCGCCCGCCCCAGCTCGTGATCGCGGTCGAGCATCCGTGTGACGGGCGCCGGGTACACGCACGCCTGCCAGAGCGAGTTGCGCTCCCCCTCCGGCGCCCCGACCAGCTCGGGGAAAACGGCGGCGTACGCGTCGTTCCAGGCCAGGACGTCGCACCGGCTGTTGGACACACAGGCCGGCATGTCGCCAAGCCGGTCGAGTATGCCCTGCATCTCGGGCGTCACCTGGCCGGAGTCCACGGGGACCGGGTCGGCCGCCTGCCCGGCCAGCCGGTAGAGGTGGTGACGCTCGGCGGTGTCGAGCTTGAGCGTGCGGGAGATCGCGTCGAGCACCTGCGGGCTGGCGTTGATCGGCCGCCCCTGCTCCAGCCACGTGTACCAGGTGACGCCCACCCCGGCGAGCTGGGCGACCTCCTCGCGGCGCAGCCCCGGCGTGCGCCTGCGCGGGCCGGGAGCCAGGTCGACCATGTCCGGCGTGATCCGCTCCCGCCGCGAGCGCAGGAACGCCGACAGGTCGGTACGTCTTACCTCAGCCACCGTCATTTCTCCACTATGGGGGCACACTGCACGGCTTAGCCAGTTAGCGTCAGTACCAGTATAAAGGGGCTCTCGTTACTGGTATCACGATGACGGCAGACTATACGACATGTCGCAAACTGCCGCTTTCTCCCCTCCTGTGAACACCCAACCGCAGGAAGCCGTTCCCAAGACCAGCGGCCTGCTCCTGGCGATCATCCTCGTGGGGCAGTTCCTGGCCATCCTGAACGTCAACATCGTCAACGTGGCCACCCCCACCATCGAGGCCGACCTGCACTCGTCGGGGGCCGGGCTGCAGATGATCGTCGCCGGTTACACCATCGTCTACGCCGTCCTGCTCATCACCGGGGCCAGGGTCGGCGACCTGTTCGGCTATCGCAAGGCTTTCCTCGGCGGCCTGGCGGTCTTCACGATCACCACGCTCGCCGCCGGCTTGGCACCCTCGACGACCTGGCTGGTCGCCTCCCGGCTGCTGCAGGGCGCCGGGGCCGCGATGATGATGCCGCAGGTGCTGACGTTGATCCAGCGCAACTACCACGGGGCGGCCAGAGGCCGGGCGATCGGCCTGTGGTCGCTGGTGATCAGCGGTGGCATCGTGGTGGGCCAGGCGCTGGGCGGGATCCTGCTGGGTCTCGGCCTGGGCTGGCGAGTGGTGTTCCTGACGCTGGTGCCCATCGCCGTGCTGCTGCTGATCGCCGGGCTCCGGGTGCTGCCCGCCGACCAGGGCGGTGGCCGTACCGGGCTCGACCCGCTCGGTCTGGTGAGCCTGTCGGCGGCCGTGCTGCTGTTCGTGGTGCCGCTGGTGCTCGGCCGCGACCTCGGCTGGCCCGCGTGGGGCTGGGTCTCGATGGGGCTGAGCGTGGTGACGTTCGTCGCGTTCGTCCGCGTCGAGCGCTGGGTCACCGCGCGCGGCGGGCGCCCGCTGGTGGACGCGCGGGTGCTGCGCGCGCCCGGCATGCGGCCAGGGCTGGCGATCCTGCTGTTCGGCCCGGCCACGTGGGGCGCGTTCCTGTTCACCTCCGCCCTGCACCTGCAAGGCGACCTGCACCTGTCGCCCCTGGCCTCCGGGATGATGATGGTGCCCTGCGCCCTGGCCTTCGGCTTGGTCGGGCTCGCCTGGCCGCGCCTGCCCGCGCGGCTGCAGCGACCGCTGGTGCCGTTCGGCTACGTGGTGGCCGCCCCCGCCTACCTCGGCCTCGGCCTCGCCTCCGGCGGCGGCGCCGGCTACGCGGTCATGAGCGCCCTCATCGGCGCCGGGCTCGGCGTGCAGGTCGCGGTCACGAACATGGCCACCGAACAGGTGGACGGCGCGTACGCGGCCGACGCCAGCGGCGCGCTGCTCACCGTGATGCAGCTCGGCCAGGTCATCGGCGTCTCCACCGTGGGCACCCTGTTCATCACCCTCGACCAGGGCGCCGCGTCCTCGGCCTCCGCGTCGCTGGCCACGTCCGTCGCCATGGCGGCCCTGGCCGTACTCGCCGGGCTGAGCTCGCTGTTCCTGGTACGCCGCCGCGTACCGGCCGCCGCCTGAACTGGAGCGACCACCACTCTCTCTCCGTCGGCCCGAACGGCCCGCTGCTGCTCCAGGACCACTACTCGAACCAGAAGATGGCCCACTTGCGCCGAAAGCGCGTCCCCGAGCGGGTGGTGCACTCCAAGGGCGGCGGCGGCGCGCACGGCTTCCTGCACATCACCGAGGACGTCAGCCAGTTCACCAAGGCCAAGCTGTTCCTGCGCTTCTCCACCGTCGCCCAGGGCCTGGGTTGACCCTCATCACCGCACGGCCCGCGCCCCTACGGGGAGCGCGGGCCGTAGCGCTGTTCGAAAGTCGATCAGGGAATTGGGGGCGTGGTGCTCTTGTCCTTCACGAACAGGCCTGTCAGGGCCATGATCGTGACGACGAGAGTGGCGATTCCGAGAAAGGTGACGCCACCTGCGCTCAACGCGTTCGGCAGATCGCCCGCCGTGGCGAAGACCACGATTCCCGCGATCAGGGCCGCGTTGAGAGCGAGGCTGAGAGCCAGGATGATGTAGCCGCCGTTCTTCATAGCCGTTCCCTCTGGTGAACGAGTAACGCTCAACCGCCTTGGACGTTGGCCAGCCGTCCAAGATGCGATGTATGGATGTTCGCGCGTCCATCCACATCCGGAAACCTTGTCTGCCTCGGGATCGTACACTGCAACTTGTATCTTGTGGTGCGTGCCTGAGTTTCCAGAAACGCATTGCGCAGACTATTGCAGCAGCGTCCACTGAAAGGCCTTTTCGCACCTGGCCAAGAACAGGATCGACGCAAGCCGAGAAAAATGCCGGAACTTGATCGGGCAACCGGGAAGCCCGTCTTCTACGGAAAGAGCGGCAGGTCGCAGAGGCGCGCCGCCGCTTGAACGGCCCTGGTGGTTGTGCCGACAACGCGCCAGGGCCGTCTCAACTCATGCACTGGCGACGAGCGCGTCCAGGTCGAATTCGCCGCTGAGGACGCCCTTTGTGAACGCCGCCCACTCCGCCGGCGTGAAGACCAGGACCGGGCCGTCCTGCTGCTTACTGTCGCGCAGCGCGACGTTGCCATCCGCCAGAGGCGCCACTTCGACGCATGCCGTCGCGCCGTTGCAGTAGCTGGCCTTACGCCAAGCCACCTTCGTGATGTCGTTGTGCATTTTCTTCCCTAGGCTCCGTTGCCTGTGTATTGAGTGGCGGCGTCGTCAACGCCGCCAAAGCATGGCCTTGCGCTGGATGAGCACACGAGACTCATCCTCATCCAGAGCTTCCGACCTCATATGGTCGAAGGCTGTTTCGTAACCAGCCACCCGCTCGAGGTCTTCCACGAAGTGGGCCGAATAGAGCTGCTCCAGGTACACCACATCGTCGAATTCCGCGAACTTGAGATGAATGAACGCACCGGTGTTGACCGGGTGAAGCGAGTCCAATGGTAGGACCTGAACGCCGACGTGTGACAGTAGGGACACCTCCAACAGATGTTCCATCTGCTCACGCATGACCGAAGGCTCCCCGAAACGGCGCATAAGCGCTGCTTCGTCCAGAATGACGCTCATCCGGCAGGGATCGGGTCTGTGCAGAACCCGTTGCTGCCGGTCGAGCCGGGCCTCGACCCTGCTGCGGACACCGCTGTGCGTGATGCGTGCGATGCCGCGCGTGGCGAGGATGACCTCCCGGGCGTAGTCCTCGGTCTGCAGGAGACCCGGCACAGCCTGGGGTTCCCAGTTGCGCTGGTGGATGGCCTCCGCCTCCAGGCCGAGGAATCTTGTGTACTCCTCGGGGAGGGTGTCCTCGTAATCCTCCCACCACCCGCGCTGCTCCGCGTCACGCAACAGGCCGACGAGCTCGTCAAGTTTGGCGCCGTCGGCGCGGTACAACTTCGCCATGGACTTGATGTCCTCGGCGGACGGCATGGTCTTGGCGGCCTCGATGCGGCTCACCTTGCTCGCCGACCAGCCCAGCTCCCTGGCGGCTTTGGCCCCGGTGTACTTCCGTCGCTCGCGGAGTAGGCGTAGCTCCTGACCCAGCCGGAGCCGCCGAACTGTTGGACTGCCCTGCTGCGATGGCACCGTCCACGCTCCTTCTCAGGAATGAAGGTGTAGCCGGATGGGACCGTTTGGAGCCCGGCTTTTTGGGCCGTTCGCCCAATCTTACACTGCAAGTTGCATGTGTTGTGCCGCACAGCCTTGCCAGAAGGCTTTCACGGGTAGAGCGTAGGAGCAAGGACAAGCTCCGTGAACTGGCAGGAGACGGGCGAGATCTTCCGGCTCCCAGCGGCCCTATGACGCTTGTCGTGCAAGTTGCACCGCAAGAAGCGAAGAAAAGTAAATCTTCCCTTGCTGGAAGTCTTGCAGCATTGACGGCAGCGGGGGACGATCAGAACCAGGAGGGTTCTCAAGTCGCGAGGGAGGCCGGACATGACGATACGGCCCAGCGCAACGAGCCTTTCGCCCACCGTCGCGCGCCCGCACGAGGGCCGCATCTCCGGCAACGTCGCCGTCCCGGAAAAGAACATCCGAAACAGGGAGGCCACTTGCCGGAAGGATCTCGTCATCGCCTGAATCGCACAGCGCGAATCCGCTCATTCGAGCACGAAAAAAACCGGGCCGAGGCTGATCACCGAGCGCCGCATACGGGCTGCCACCCTGCGGCGAAACTCGGTCACCAGCCTTCGGACCGGCAAGAAGCCACCTCTAAATGCCGCGAAAGGGGTCTTCTATGTACTCACAAGGTACCAAGGGGGTCAGCCGAATCAAGTCCTGGATCCAGGATCTCATCGCTTCCGCCGACTACGAGATCTGCGTGGAGCCCGACGAATTCGCCTTCCGGATGGGCTGGACCGTCACCAAGACCGGTTTCGGTTCGCGCAGGTACCGGGACCCACGGTTCGACCAGCTCCGCCAGCCACGCAAGGTGACAGAGGAGGTGTCCTGACATGGCGAGGAACCCGCGCAACCAGATGTACCCGGCCAGTGAGGACCTCCCCGCCGCGCGTGGCGGATCCGTCCTGGCCAGGCTCTGGCGGGCGCGCACCGAGCTGCTGCTGCTCGGCGGGCTGGCGCTGCTCGTCATGACCCTGCTGAGCGCCGCGCAGCAGGGCCGGTGGGTGCCCTTCGTCCTGGTGGCCGGCGCGGTCTCGGTGCCCGCGGCCACCAGGTTCGGCCGCAACTGGGTCGCGGCGCACTTCTGGTGCGTGGTCTCCCGGCACCGCCTGCAGCGGACCTGCCTGGAGACCACCCTGCACACGAGGGCGGGCCGCATCCCGCTGGTGCTCTGGATCACGCCGACGACCACGGGCGAGAAGGCCCTGGTCATGACCAGGGCGGGCATCAGCGCCGAGACGTTCGAGGCGTTCGGCGACGAGATCGCGGCGGCCTGCTGGGCCCGCAGCGTGAACGTCTACCGGCACCGCAGGCGGGCCCAGTTCCTCACCGTGGAGATCGTCAGGCGCGACGAGGCGCCCGGCGCCACCTCCCCCGGGCTGGACCGCCTGTACGGCCGCAGAGCCTGGATCCCGCTGAGATCCGAGCTAGAGGAGCCGCCTGATCTGGTGGCACTGCCCCAGGCAGGCTGAAGACCTAGGGAACGGGGCCGTCCCTAGGGGTGCAAGCCCCGGAGACCGCGGGGGCTCCGGGGCTTCCCCATGCGCCCGGTCCGCGCCAAGATGAGTTCATCTGGCGAACTCAGGAGTCGTGATGACGTCGACCGTCCACCGGACCTGTCCCCTGTGCGAGGCCGTCTGCGGCCTGACTCTCACCCTCGACGACGGCGGGCACGTGACCGGCGTCCGCGGAGACAAGGACGACCCGTTCAGCAAGGGGTTCATCTGCCCGAAGGGAGCCAGCCTCGGCCGCCTCGACGAGGACCCGGACCGGCTGAGCAAGCCGCTGATCAGGGAGGGCGACCTCTGGCGCGAGGTCGGCTGGGACGAGGCGTTCGCCGCCGTGCGGGCCGGCCTCGACCGGCTCGCGGACCGCCGCTCGACCGCCGTCTACCTCGGCAACCCCAACGCCCACACCATGGCGGGCGCCCTGTACGCCGCCCCGCTGATCAAGGCGCTGGGCACCCGCAACGTCTTCTCCGCCAGCACCGCCGACCAGATGCCCAAGCACGTGGCCAGCGGGCTCATGTTCGGCCATCCGCTGGCCATCCCGGTGCCCGACCTGGACAGGACCGACTTCCTGCTGATGCTGGGCGCCAACCCGCTGGAGTCCAACGGCTCCCTGTGCACCGCGCCCGACTTCCCCGGCAGGCTCAAGGCCCTTCGCGGGCGCGGCGGCCGGCTCGTCGTGGTCGATCCGCGCCGCACGCGCACCGCCGCGCTGGCCGACGAGCACGTCTTCATCCGGCCTGGCGCGGACGCGTACCTGCTGTTCGGCATCGTCCACACGCTGTTCGCCGAGGACCTGATCAGCCCCGAGGGGTACGAGCTCAACGGGCTGGAGGAGGTGCGCCAGGCGGCCAAGCAGTTCCCGCCCGAGGTGGTGGCGCGGCGCACCGGGGTGCCCGCCGAGACGATCGTCCGGCTGGCCAGGGAGCTGGCCGCGGCGCGCACGGCCGCCGTCTACGCCAGGATCGGCACGTGCACGGCCGAGTTCGGCACGCTGGCCCAGTGGCTGGTGGACGTGCTCAACGTGCTCACCGGCAACCTCGACAGGCCCGGTGGCGCGATGTTCCCCAAGCCCGCGACCGAGTTCGCCGGGCGGCGCAAGCCGTACGCGGTGGGCCGGTGGAAGAGCCGCGTCAGAGGCCTGCCGGAGACGAACGGCGAGCTGCCCGTGGCCACGCTGGCCGACGAGATCGAGACGCCGGGCGAGGGGCAGATCAGGTTCCTGCTGACGATCGCGGGCAACCCCGTGCTGTCGGCGCCGCACGGCGACCGGCTGGACGCGGCCTTCCGCGAGCTCGACTTCATGGTGAGCGTGGACCCGTACCTGAACGAGACCACCAGGCACGCCAACGTCATCCTGCCTCCGCCGCGGGTCCTGCAATCGGGGCACTACGACTTCGCGCTGCTCGGGTTCGCCGTGCGCAACTACGCGCGTTACTCGCCGCCGCTGCTGCCGCTGGACGAGCGGCCGTCGGAGGCGCAGATCCTGGCCAGGCTGGCGATGATCGCCTCGGGTCTGGAGGGGGACCTCGACGCGTTCGTCATCGACGAGATGTTGCGCAAGGCCACTGAGACGCCGGGCTCGGGCGTCGAGGGGCGGGATCTGGCGGAGCTGCGCGACCTGCTGGAGGGCGAGTCGGGCAGCGAGCGGCGGCTGGACCTCATGCTGCGGCTCGGCCCGTACGGCGAGTGGGCCGGCAAGGGCGACCTGTCGCTGCGCAAGCTGCTCGACAACCCGCACGGCCTCGACCTCGGCGCGCTGGAGCCCCGGCTGGGCGAGGTGCTCAGGACGGCCTCCGGGCTGATCGAGCTGGCGCCGCCGCAGCTCATGGAGGACGTCGAGCGGCTGCGCGGCAAGCTGGAGGAGGAGCCGCCGGAGATCGTCCTCATCGGGCGGCGGCACCTGCGCTCCAACAACAGCTGGATGCACAACGTGGGCCCGCTGGTCGGCGGCAGCAACAGGTGCACGCTGCAGATCCACCCGTCCGACGTGGCCCGTCTCGGCCTGGACGGCGAGGCCGTGGTGCGCTCGGCGAAGGGCCAGGTCACGGTGCCCGTCGAGGCGACGGACACGATCATGCCGGGCGTCGTCAGCCTGCCGCACGGATGGGGTCACGCGGGCAGTGCCCAGAACGTGGCGGCCGAGCACGCGGGCGTCAGCGCGAACACGCTCACCGACGAGACGACCCTGGACGTTCCGAGTGGTAACGCAGTGTTCAACGGAGTTCCGGTCACGATTTCACCAACCGGGGTGATCATCGCACATTAGGGTGTCGCGCGTGACTATCGCGCCAGAAGAGGACCGCCTGAACGCCCAGATCGCCTTCGCCATCGAGATCGACAAGTTGAAGCGGATCATCCGTCGCAACCATCTCATCGACGGTTCGCGGCGGGAGAACTCCGCCGAGCACTCCTGGTACGTGGGCACGCTGGCGATGGTCCTCGGGGAGCACGCCCCACCCGGAACGGACCTCCAGCGGGTGGTGGCCATGTTGTTGGTGCACGACCTGGTGGAGATCGACGCGGGTGACACGTTCATCTACGACACGGTGGCGGTCGAGGTCCAGGCCGAGGCCGAGCGGGCCGCCGCCGACCGCATCTTCGGCCTGCTCCCGGACGAGCAGGGGGTGTGGCTGAGAGAGCTGTGGGACGAGTTCGAGGCCAGGAAGACGCCGGAGTCGAGGTTCGCCAAGGCGCTCGACCGTTTCGCCCCGATCCTGGCCAACCATCACACCGAGGGCGGCACCTGGCCGCTGTTCAAGGTGACGGCAGGGCAGGTGAAGGAGAAGATCCGGATCATCGAGGAGGGCTCGCCCTCGCTCGGCGCGTACGCGTCGGAACTGGTCGAACTCTCGGTGGCCAGGGGACACCTGTCCGAGTGATCCCCACATGGCCGGGGTAGGGGACTTGTCGTGAAAGAGACAGTACGCGCGAGACGTCGGCAGTTGCGGGGTTTCGCCGGGCCGGTCGCCATCGCCGATCGGCTCGAGAAGTCGAAGGCCATGGACACGCCGATCAGGGGGCTGGCCAAGGCCGTGCGGCAGCGGCTGCGCCAGGGCCGCCTGCGCGACCTGCTGCACGGCGTCCCCATCGGAGAGCCGGTGCATCCGCCCCTGGCGACGGTCAGTTTGGGCTGCTGGCTCTCCACCGCCGTGCTGGACCTGGCGAAGGCCGACCCGCGGGCGGCCCGCCTGCTGCTGGCCACCGGCCTGGTCAACGCCCTGCCCACGGTGGCGGCGGGGCTGACCGACTGGTCCTCGCTGCACCGCGAGCAGCAGCGGGTGGGTTTCGTGCACATGGCGGCGAACCTGACCGCGCTCGGCCTCCTGACCGCCTCCCTCATGGCCCGGATGCGCGGACGCGAGCGACCCGGCCGGATGCTCTCCTACGCGGGGCTGGCCGTGGGCGGGCTCGGCGCCTATCTCGGCGGGCATCTGGCCTACCGGCAGGCCGCCGGGGCCAACCACGCGCCGCAGGTGACGCACCTGGTGCCGCTGGGCTGGCACGACCTGTGCCCGCTCAAGGACCTGCCCGACGGACGTCCGGTGGCCAGGCGGCTGGGCTACATCCAGCTCTTCGTGCTGCGCCAGGGTGACGGCGTCACCGTGCTGGCCGATCGCTGCCCGCACCTGGCGGGGCCGCTGCACCAGGGCAGGCTCGTCATGGAGGACGGCGAGGCGTGCGTGGTGTGCCCGTGGCACAGCAGCACGTTCCGGCTGGCCGACGGCTCGGTCAAGCACGGTCCGGCTACCGCGCCCGCGCCCGTGTTCGAGACGCGGATCAGACGGGACGGCACCATCCAGGTACGCCCGGGGTTGACCTGAAGTTTGGTTGAGGTCCTACCGTCGAGGTCATGAGCAAAATTCTTGTGACCGGTGCGACCGGAAATGTCGGCAGCCATGTGGTGTCCCAGCTCGCCGCGGCGGGCCTCGACATGCGGGCGTTCGCCAGGCGGCCCGAGCGGGTCCAGGCGGGCGTGGAGGTCGTGCAGGGCGATCTGACCGCCCCCGAGACGCTCGAACCGGCGTTGAAGGACGTGGAGAGCGTGTTCCTGCTCTGGCCTGGCTTCACGACGGGCAACGCGGCCGAGGCGGTGGAGAGGATCGCCGAGCACGCGCGGCGGGTGGTGTACCTGTCGGCGCTGATGCCCGGCAGCGAGGACGCCGCCGGCCACTACGGCGAGATCGAAGGGCTGATCAGGCGCTCCGGGCTCGGCTGGACGTTCCTGCGGCCGGGCGGGTTCGCGGCCAACACGCTGGGGTGGGCGGACCAGGTCAGGCAGGGTGTGGTGCGCTGGCCGTACGGGCAGGCGTCGCGGGCGCTGATCCACGAGAAGGACATCGCGGCGGTGGCCGTGCACGTGCTCACGTCCGCGGGGCACAACGGGGCCGCGTACGCCATGACAGGGCCCGCGGAGCTGACCCAGGCGGAGCAGGTGCGGCTGATCGGTGAGGCCGTGGGACGTGAGGTGCGGTGGGAGGAGCAGCCGCCCGAGGAGGCGCGTGAGCGGTTGCTGGCGGCTTGGGGGGACGAGGCGTTCGTGCAGAGCGCGCTGAAGGCCTGGGAGAGCTTCGTCGAGCACCCCGAGCGGGCCACCGACACCGTGCGGCGGCTGCTGGGGCGGCCGGCGCTGAGCTTCCGCCAGTGGGCCGAGGACCACGTGGCGGACTTCCGCTGATCGCACTGCACTCCAACACCGCCTGGCGCACCGCGCCGCACTGCCTGACGCGCCGCCTTACCTGACGCACCGTGCCGCCTGACGCACCGCGCCGCACTGCCTGACGCACCGCACTGCCTGACGCACCGTGCCGCCGACGCCGCTCGACGGACCCGGCGACGCGCGTACACCCCCCAAGGACCTCCGCCGACGTGCGGCGGGATCACCCGGCGGCGGCGGTGCGCCCGTCCGGGGGCTCGTCGGCGGGGTGCTCGACGAGGGCGAGGATGCGGCTGGACATGAATCGGGCCGTGCGCACCGGCGTGCCGCTGCGCGTGACCTCGCTCACCTCCACGAGCCCCCGCCGGTTGGCCACCTCCACCCGCCTGCCCGCGCGGGTGGCCGTGATCTCGTAGGTGCGCGGCGACGTGCCTCCGGCGTCGATGACGATCTCCACCCGGTCACCTTTCATACCGGGTTCATACCCATCGGCGATTATCCGTACACCAGTACGATAATGGCCACGACACCCACGCACACGATGACCCCGCGCAGCACCGGGGCGGGGATGCGCCGCCCGAGCCTGGCCCCGAGGAAGCCGCCCACGGTGGCCCCCGCCGCCACGCCCGCGGCGGCCTGCCAGTCCACGTCGGCGGCCACGATGAAGAACGCGGCCGCCACCCCGTTGACGATCATCGCGAGCACGTTCTTGGCGGCGTTCACCCGCTGGAGGCCGTCGTCGAGGAAGATGCCGAGCAGTCCGATCAGCAGCACCCCCTGTGCCGCGCCGAAGTAGCCGCCGTAGACGCCCGCGCCCAGCACGCCCAGCCACAGGGCCGCACCGCCGTGCGGATGCGGCTGCCGCCGGCGCGCGGCCACCCACGTGTTGAGCCTGGGCTGCGTCACGACGAGCACGCAGGCCAGCGCGATGAGGGCGACGACCACGATCTCGAACACGTCGGGATCGAGGAACAGCAGCAGGATCCCGCCGATCAGCGCGCCCAGCGCGGAGGCCGCGCCCAGCCGCAGCAGGCGGTCGCGCTGCCCCTGCAGCTCGGTGCGGTAGCCGAAGGCGGCGCTGAAGGAGCCGGGGACGAGACCGACGGTGTTGGAGACGTTCGCGATGACGGGGTCGACGCCCAGCGCCACCAGGGTGGGGAAGGTGATCAGCGACCCCGACCCGACCACCGCGTTGATGGCGCCGGCCACCACACCGGCGGCGCACACCGCGGCCAGCTCCCAGCCCGTCACGAAACCCTCCAAGCAGCCGCCGCGTGGTGCCCCGTCGGGCCGCGGCGTCGGCGGGGTTCCTACGGGCTGTCCTGTCCCTTGGGGGGTGTGAACAGGCCGCCCAGGTTCTCCAGGACCTTGCCCATCTCAGAGGGGACGATCCAGATCTTATTGGCGTCGCCCTTGGCGATCTCGGGCAGGGTCTGGAGGTACTGGTAGGCGAGCAGGTGCTGGTCCGGGTTGCCCTCGTGGATGGCCTTGAACACCATGCCGATCGCGTCCGCCTGCCCCTTGGCGCGCATGGCCTGGGCCTCCGCCTCCGCCTGCGCGCGCAGCACGGCGGCCTCCGCCTCGCCGCGCGCCCGCAGCACCGAGGCCTGCTTCTCGCCCTCGGCGGCCAGGATCGCCGCCTGGCGCTGCCCCTCGGCGGTCAGCACGGCGGCGCGCTTGTCGCGGTCGGCGCGCATCTGCTTCTCCATCGAGTCCTGGATGGAGGCGGGCGGGTCGATGGCCTTCAGCTCGACCCGGTTGACCCGGATGCCCCACTTGCCGGTCGTCTCGTCCAGCACGCCGCGCAGCGCGGTGTTGATGTCCTCACGGGAGGTCAGCGTGTGTTCCAGGTCCATGCCGCCGACCACGTTGCGCAGCGTCGTGACGGTGAGCTGCTCGACGCCGACCAGGAAGTTCGCGATCTCGTACGTGGCCGCCTTCGGGTTGGTGACCTGGAAGTAGATGACGGTGTCGATGGAGACCACGAGATTGTCGGAGGTGATCACCGGCTGCGGCGGGAACGACACCACCTGCTCGCGCAGGTCGATCATGTCCTTGATCCGGTCGATGAAGGGCACCACCAGGTTCAGGCCCGGCGTGAGCGTGCGGTGGTAACGCCCGAGGCGCTCGACGATGGCGGCCGTGGCCTGGGGGATGATGCGGATCGTGCGGGCCACCCCGAAGCCCACCGCCGCGACCACGACCAGGGCGACGATGAGCTGCTCGACGGACATGGCGACGCTCCGGAGTCGAGGGAACCGACTTCGTAGATCCTATTTGGTTTTAGGTATCGGCGTCTTTTATCACCATAAATGGCGATCTAGCGAGCGCGCGGGTCCGGCGTCAGTGCGCACGGGCGTACCAGCGGCCCTCCGCGCTGCGATCGAGCGTCAGCGGCACCCCGAACGTCTGCGAGAGGTTGTCGGCGGTCATGACGTGCTCCAGCGGCCCCTGCGCCACCACCGAGCCGTGCCGCAGCAGCAGCGCGTGCGTGAACCCGGCCGGCACCTCCTCCACGTGGTGCGTCACCAGCACCAGCGTCGGCGAGCGGTAGTCGCCCGCCAGCACCGACAGGCGGCGCACCAAGTCCTCCCTGCCGCCCAGGTCGAGGCCCGCCGCCGGCTCATCGAGCAGCAGCATCTCGGGGTCCGGCATCAGCGCGCGGGCGATCTGCACGCGCTTGCGCTCGCCCTCCGACAGGGTGCCGAACCGCCGCCTGATCAGATGGGCCGCGCCCATCATGTCGATCAGCTCGACCGCCCTGGTCACGTCGTTGGAGTCGTACTCCTCCGTCCAGCGGCCCATGATCCCGTACGAGGCGGTCAGGACAAGGTCGATGACCTTCTCCTCCGGTGGGATGCGCTCGGCCAGCGCGGCGCTCGCCAGCCCGATCCTGGGACGCAGGTCGAACACGTCCGCCTGCCCCAGCCGCTCCCCCAGCACCTCGACGACACCCTCGCTCGGGTACAACAACGTGCCCGCCACCTGCAGCAACGTCGTCTTGCCCGCGCCGTTGGGACCGATGACGGCCCAGCGCTCGTCCCCGTTGACCGTCCAGTCGATGCCGCGCAGCAGGGCCGCTCCGTCGCGCCTGACGGCGACGTCCTGGAGCCGCAGCACCTGACCACCCATCCCCGATACCTCCTTAGGAGTCACCCTCGGGACAAACCTATTGCAGGGCGAGCGCTTATCGTGGATCGGTGCGCCCTGAATCGCCTGTCTGTCCATCCCTGGTCGCCTGGGGCAACGCGTGGCTGTCCGGTCACGTGGGGCTCGACGAGGCGGCTGACCACGTGGAAGCCGTCGGCGGGCCCGCCGTCGCGGGCGACGTGCCCCTGCGTAAATACCTCGCAAACCTCCGCGCCGAGGGTCTCAGCGAGCTGCGGCTGGCCCTGCCCGCGCCCGGCGACCCGCTCGGGCTGTCCGGCCCGCCGCCGTTCAACTCGGCCGCCGTGGACGCCGGCCAGGCGGCCATCGCCGTGCTGCGCGACCGCAATCTCGGCTTCGTGCCGCTGCCCGACCGGCGCGGGTCCTCCTATGTCGGTGTACGGCTGGAGGTGCACGACGCCGGCCCCGTGCGCCACGACCTGCCGTCCCTCGCCGAGGCGGAACGTGAGCTGTCCGGCGCGATGCGCGCCGCCACCGAAGCCCTGACCTCGGTCGACGGGCCCGCCCAGGACCGCCCGGAGCTGCTGGGACGCGGCGGTGAGCTCGCGCCCGGCTACCCCGGCCGCGCGCACCGCGTCTCCGCCCTGGCCACCCGGCTGGGAGCGGTGCTGCGCCTGGCCGACGAGCGCGGCCTCACCTCGGGGCAACTCGCCGCCCGCGCCATCGCGCTGCGCGACCTTGACCACGCGGTACGCCGCGCGCTCGTGGCGGCGCACCACGCGATCTTCGAGCCCGTCAGGAACCAATAGCGCCGTCCCCGGCCTTCCAGATCCTGACCAGCTTGTCCTTGCCTGCCGAGACGATCGCCACCCCCTCGTCCGCGGGGACGACGCCGACGGCGTACACGCCGCTCTTGTGGGCCTTGACCGGCTTGCCCAGTGCCTTGCGGGTCTGGGGGTCCCACAGGCGGATGGTGCCGTCGGTGCCGCCGGACAGCAGCACCGCGCGGTCGCCCATGGTGCCGAAGGACAGCGAGTAGACGATCTTCTTGTGGCCGGACATGGTGCCGATCGTCTTGCCGCTCTTCACATCCCAGAGCCTGATTTTTCCGTCTTTACCACCCGATGCGATGACCGTCTTGCCGTCCAGCCTCGACATCGCCACCGCGTACACGCCCTTCGAATGGCCCTTGTACGTCTTGCCGTACTGCTTGCGCGAGGACATGTCCCACATGCGCACCGTCTCGTCCTCACTGGCCGAAACCGCCACCGCGCGGTCGCCTACGTGGCTCGCGCTCAGCCAGTTCACCGGCTTGCGGTGCGCCCTGATCATCTTGCCCGTCGCCTTGCGCCTGCTCAGGTCCCAGAACCTCAGGTAGCCGTCGGCGTCGCCCGTCACCGCCACGTACCTGCCCTTGACCTTCGTCAGCGCCACCGCGTAGACCGCGTCGCCGTGCCAGCCGAGCACCTTGCCCTTGCGGGTCTTGAGGTTCCACAGGCGGACGCTGCCGTCGTAGCCGCCGGAGACGGCCATCGGGGTCTTGCCCATCATCACGCAGGCGACCGCGTAGACCTCCTCGCTGTGGCCCCTCATCGTGGCCAGCGGCTTGTGGCCGGCCAGGTCCCACAGGCGCACCCGGCCGTCCTGGCCGCCCGTGACCAGCCAGGTCTTGTCGCCGTTGCGGACGGCGGAGAGCGTCTGGACGCCCTTGGTGTGGCCCTTGAGCGACTTGCCGTCCTGCTTGCCCAGCACCGGGACCGTCGCCTGCTCCACCTCGGCGGGGGTCGGCGTCACCACGGTGGGTGTGGGTGTCGGGGGTGCTGGTGTCGGGGGTGGTGGTGTCGTCGGCGGCGGGGTCACGGACGTGGTCACCTGCGCCACCGTCCCGTCGCCTGTGCCCAGCATTCTCGGGCCGAAGTACAGGACGCCGCCTGCCAGGGTCAGCGCCACCACCAGCGTTCCCGCCACCAGGGCGGCGCGCCGTCGCCTCGCTCTGGCCTCGTCGGGCTTCTCCTCGGTGGGGGTGTGCTTGAAGAACGCGTCGTTCCCGTCGCCCGGCCTCTCGGTGCGCCTTTCGTGCGGCCTTTCGGTGCGCCTGTCGTGCGACACGGCGGGGTGCCCGGCACGTGGCGGCGGCGCGCCAATACGTTGGGCAGGCGACCCGTGCGGTGGCGCGGGCGACCCGTGCGGTGGCGCGGGCGGGCGCGGCGCTTGAGCGGCAGGCGGCGGCCCAGCGGGCGGGCGCGGCGCTTGGACGGCAGGCGGGCCTTGCGGCGGCGCGGCGGCACGTCCGGCAGGCGGGCCCTGCGGTGGTGTGTAGCCGTCGCCCGACGGGCTGACCCACCCCGTGGGGCTGACCCGGCTCGAAGCGGCAGGCGCGACCAGGCCGGGCCGGCCGTCAGGCGCGATCCAGCCACCCCCCGCAGCCGCACCACCAGCCCCCGCCTCGGCGGCCACCTGCGACCCCGTGCTCAGCGCCTCGTCATCGCCGGCCGCCTCCTCCCCCTGGTTCTCCAGCAACGAGAACAGAACCTCAGCCGCCGCAGGCCGCTCCTCCCCCCGCTTCCGCAGGCACCCCTGCACGATGGCCCGCAGCTCATCGGGCAACACCGAAAGGTCGGGCTCCTCGTGCATCACCCGGTAGATGACCGCCGGCAAACTGTCCTGCCCGAAGGCGGGCCGCCCCGTGGCCGCGTACAGCATGGTGAGAGCCCAGCTGAACATGTCGCCGGCGGGCCCCACCCGCTCCCCCGAGATCTGCTCGGGCGACATGTAGGCAGGCGTCCCCACGACCCCGCTGCTGATCGTCATCGCCGAGTCCAGCGCCCTGGCGATGCCGAAGTCGATCACCCGGGGCCCGTCGGTCCCCAGCAGCACGTTGCTCGGCTTGAAGTCCCGGTGGACGATCCCCGCCCGGTGGATGGCGGCCAGCGCGGTGACGGTGCCCACGGCCAGCCGGTGGAGGGCGCCGCCTTCGCGCGGCCCGTCGCGCTGCACCACGACCTGCAGCGACACCCCGTCCACGAGTTCGCTGACGATGTACGGCTGTTCCCCGTCCATGTTCGCCCCGAGCACCTGCGCCGTGCAGAACTGGGCGACGCGGCGCGCGGCGGCCACCTCGCGCAGGAAGCGTTCGGAGTCGATGCCGGGTTTGTCCAGCCGGGTGTTGAGCAGTTTGATCGCCACGAGCCGCCCGTCCGGCGACTCGGCCTTGTAGACGATTCCCTGCGCACCCTTGCCCAGCCGCCCGATCAACCGGTAGTCGCCCAGCGTGACCGGATCACTGGACTGTAAGGGGTGCGTTTGCGGCACCTGGTCCTCCCCCTTGTGCTTGACCCCCGTTCACAAGCGTGATGAGCCTACGCAGAAGCCCGCAAGCCATCCCAGGTCACGAAAGATCATCGCTCTATGCGAAAAAATCTGCCCTACGCAATAATCATGGAGAAGATCGGGGATTTCCAGCACCGTACGGGGAGCCGTCGCATGCGCAGAAGCTTCAGCCTGTTCTTAGCCGGTGGACTGGCCGCCGCGCCCCTGACCGTAACGGGCCAGGCCAGCGCCGTAGCCACGACCGTGACGCGGGCCACCACGGGGGCCACCGCCGCGCCTTATTCGAACTTCAAAATCTCCGTGAAGTACACGAAAAGGACCAAACGCGGCGGAAAGATGACGTATTACGTGCGAGCCAAGAATCTCGGCCCGCACTACGCCGACTATTACTACATCGGCGGCCAGCTTCCCAAGGGCGTCAAGCCGACCCTGCGCTGGGGCGGCCCCAAGGGCACCAAATGCGAGTGGGCGGGCCGGTGGTTCTGGTGCTGGGGCCCGCTGGCACTGGAGAAGGGCAAGACCGACTGGCTGAACTTCCAGCTCACCCTCAAGAGCGGCACCAAGGGCACGGCCACCGCCCGGCTCGGCGTCATCTCGTTCGACGTCGACCAGGGCATGGAGAACATGAGCGAGGCCGAGCTCAAGCGCCTGGGCATCAAGCACCACTACGACCTCAAGACGGTCAAGACGACGATCGTCAGCCCGCCGCGCAACCCGGGCAGGGGCTGGACGCCGCCGCCTCCGGTCAAGGACTACAACCCGCCCGCCAGCCACGAGGAGTCGAACACGAAGAAGGACACCTAGAGCGTCCTTCAGCCCAGGCCGTGCCGTACGGCGTACAGCGCCGCCTGGGTGCGGTCCTGCACGCCCAGCTTCATCAGCACGTTCGAGACGTGCGTCTTGACGGTCTTCTCCGCGACGGCCAGGCTCCGCGCGATCTCCCTGTTGGAGCGACCGGCCGCGATCAGCGCGAGCACCTCGCGCTCGCGCTCGGTCAGCGGCACCGGCGCGGGGACGGCGGCCTGCGCCGCCGCCGTGGCCAGCATCGCCTCCGCTGCCTCGGGGGCCAGCAGCACCTGCCCGCCGTGCACGGCGCGCACGGCCTGGACCAGCGCGTTCGGATCGACGTCCTTGTAGAGGAACCCGGCGGCGCCCGCCCGCATCGCGGGGCCCACGTCGGACGGGTCGCTCATCGAGGTCAGCACCACGATCCTGGTGGTGACGCCGGACAGCCGCTCCAGCGCGCCGAGCCCGTCCATGACCGGCATCTTCAGGTCGAGCAGCAGCACGTCGGGCGCCAGCTCGGCGACCAGCTCGACGGCCTGCGCCCCGTCGCCCGCCTCGCCGACGACCGTGATGTCGTCCTGGAGGTCGAGGAAGGTCCGCAACCCCTGCCGCACCACCGGATGATCGTCGGCGATCAGCACCCGGATCACACGCTCACCTCCACGCGTACGGTGGTCCCGGCGCCTGGCGCCGACTCCACCGACATCTCCCCACCGACCGCCTCGGCCCTGTCGCGCATCGACGCCAGCCCGAGCCCGCGCGAGTCCGTCTGTTCGAACCCGCTCCCGTCGTCCCGCACGACCAGCTCCAGCCTGCCGCCCGCGTACGCCAGGCGCACGGCCACCGCCTCGGCCCCCGAGTGCCGCAACGCGTTGTGCAGCGCCTCCTGCGCCACCCGCAGCACCGCCACCTCCACCGCCGCGTCGAGCGGCGGCAGCTCGCCGCACTCGAACGTGACCGCGACCGGATGGAGCCGGTCGAGCAGGCGCACGTGCTTGCGCAGCGTCTCGGACAGCCCGTGCCGGTCAAGCTCGGCGGGCCGCAGCTCGACGATCACCGCCCGCAGCTCGGACAGGGCCTCGCCGGCCAGCCGCTGGACACGTTCGAGCTCGACGGCGGCCTTGCCGGGGGCCTTGTCCAGCATGGCTCCGGCGGCCTGCGCGGACAGGCGCAGCGAGAACAGCTTCTGGGTGACCGCGTCGTGCAGCTCCCTGGCCATCCGGTTGCGCTCCTCCAGCATGGCCAGCTCGCGCCCGTTCTCGTACAGCCTGGCGTTGATCAGCGCGATCGCGGCGTGCGCTGCGAACAGCGTGAGCAGCTCCTGGTCCTCCTGGGTGAAGCCGCCGCAGGTGCGCTTGTTCGCCAGGAAGATGATGCCGAGCACCTGCTCGCGGTCGCGGATCGGCACCCCGAGGAAGTCCTTCATCACCGGGTGCGCCTTCGGCCACCACTCGAACCGCTCGTCCTCGCGCAGGTCGGGCAGCCTGACCGGGGTGCCGTCGCGCAGCATCGCGCCGAGCATGCCGTGCTGCCTGGGCAGCGGCCCGATCGCGTCCCACTGCTTGTCGGTCAGGCCCTCGGCGACGAACTCGGCGAACGACCCGTCCTCGTCGGGCACGCCCAGCGCGGCGTAGCGGGCGTCGAGCAGCCGCTGCGCGGAGCGTACGATGACCTGCAGCACCTCGCGGACCGACAGATGGCGGGTGACCGCGAGCACCGCGGAGCTCACCGCCTGCAAAATCTCGTCCCGGTCGGAGGTCACGGCCCCCACTCTAAGGTCCTAGGACGAAGTGCCCAGGCCGGGACCGGTCCTCAGCCCGATGTCCTGCGCGCGTCGCGTTCCTACCGTCGGATACATGACGAACACCGCGATCATCACCGGCGCCTCCCGCGGACTCGGTCTCGCTCTGGCCAGGTCGCTGGCCGGCGCGGGATGGAACCTCGTACTCACGGCGCGCGGCTCCGACGACCTGGAGCGGGCCGCCGACGAGCTCGGCGCCACCGCGATCCCCGGCGACGTGACGGACCCCGCCCACGTGCGGCGGCTGGCCGAGGCGGCGCCCGAGCTGGACCTGCTGGTCAACAACGCCAGCGACCTGGGCGTGACGCCGCTGCCGCCGCTCTCGATCTACCCCCTGGACGCGTTCAGGGCGCTGCTGGAGACGAACGTGACGGCTCCGCTCGCCCTCGTCCAGGCCACGCTGCCGGCGCTGCGCGCGTCGCGCGGCTCGATCGTGAACATCACCTCCGACGCCGCGACCGGCGCGTACGAGGGCTGGGGCGGCTACGGCGCCACCAAGGCCGCGCTGGAGCAGCTCTCGAACGTGCTGTCCGCCGAGGAGCCCGAGCTGCGGGTCTGGTGGGTGGACCCCGGCGAGATGAACACCCGCATGCTCGCCGACGCCGTCGGCGAGGAGGACGCCTCCGCCGCCACGGACCCCGCCAAGGTCGCGGCGGCCCTGTACGACCTGGTCGGCTCGCGCCCGGCGAGCGGGAAGGTGAGCCTGCAATGACCGCCGCGCTGGACTTCTCGCTGCCGCCCGGCCTGTCGGCCCACGAGCCGCCGGAGGCCAAGGGCATGGCCAGGGACGCGGTGCGGCTGATGGTCTCGCGCGGCGACCTGGAGCCGACCCATCACCACTTCAGCGACCTGCCGGCCCTGCTGGACCCCGGCGACCTGATCGTGGTGAACAACTCGGCCACCCTGCCCGCCGCCGTCCGGCTGGACCGCCTGTCGGTGCACTTCTCGACCGTCAGGCCGGACGGCACGTGGCTGGTGGAGCTGCGCCGCCGTACCGCCAAGGGGTCGGAGCCGTACGGCGGGGGCGAGCCGGGCGAGTGGCTGCCGATGCCGGGACGGGCCACGTTGCGGCTGGTCGGGCGCGAGACGCCGCGGCTGTGGCGGGCGGTGCTCGACCGGGACGTGGAGGCGTACCTGCGGGTGCACGGGGTGCCGATCCGCTACTCGTACGTGGAGCGGGACTGGCCGATCGAGGCGTACCAGACCGTGTTCGCGACCGTGCCGGGCAGCGCGGAGATGCCGAGCGCGGCGCGGCCGTTCACGGCCGATCTGGTGACGGCGCTGGTGGCGCGCGGGATCGGGATCGCGCCGATCACCCTGCACACGGGGGTGGCCTCGGCCGAGAAGGACGAGCCGCCCTACGCCGAGCGGTACGAGGTGCCGGCGGCCACGGCCCGGCTGGTCAACCTGACCAGGGAGAACGGCGGGCGCGTGGTGGCTGCGGGCACCACGGTGGTGCGGGCGCTGGAGACGGCCGCCGGCCCTGACGGGCGGGTCGCCGCGTCGGCGGGCTGGACCGGGCACATCGTCACGCCCGAGGCCGGGGTGCGGGCGGTCACGGGGCTGATCACCGGGCTGCACGAGCCGCGTTCCAGTCACCTGCTCATGCTGACCGCGATCGCGGGGGAGGCGGCGCTGGCGCGGGCGTACGAGGAAGCGTTGCGAAAGGGATATCTGTGGCACGAGTTTGGCGACACGCACCTGATTCTGAAGTAATAGACTTTACTAAGATTTTAGGTTTGTGATAGGAAAAGCCGACATTTACGGGGGCTTGGTTCTGTGACGTCCCCGTGTCCCTTCGTAACGGAGACGTGAATGCGAAACTCCCTCCTCAAGGGTGCCGCGCTGGCAATTGCGGCCGGTGCCCTGCTCCTCCCGGCTGTCCCGGCCTCGGCCACCGCCACCGCCACCGCGGCGAGCACCGCCGCCGAGCCGTTCTCCACCTTCGACGTGAAGGTGAAGGCCAGCAAGACCGTCAAGCCGGGCGGAAAGATCACGTACACGATCAACGCTGTCAACAAGGGCCCGCACTACGCGGACTCCTGGTTCGTCGGCGGCCAGTTCCCCAAGGGTGTCGACCTGCGCAAGATCCAGTACTGGGCGGAGAAGGACACCGAGTGCTTCCTTGACGGGCGCGCCTTCTACTGCTTCATCCCCAGGGTCGTCGAGGTGGGCGAGGCCGTCAGCATGAAGTTCGTGGCCAAGACCACGAAGAAGGCCAAGGGCACCCAGACGGCGACGCTCGGTGTGGTCACCTACAACGTGGACCAGGGCATGGAGAACATGAGCAAGGAGGAGCTGGACCGGCTCGGCATCCCCGAGTACGCGTTCGCGAAGACGGTCAAGACCAAGGTCGTTCGCTAAAGTTCACCCGCCGCGCCCGGGCCGAATGCCGTACCTGCTTCACGAGCATCGGACCGGGCGCAGTACCGTGGCTGGATGTGGACCAGCGCACCCTCCTGATCACACTGACCGGCCCTGACCGTCCGGGCGTCACCTCGCGTCTTTTCTCCGTCCTGTCGCGCTTTCCGGTGACGGTCGCCGACATCGAGCAGGTCGTCATCCGAGGCCGG
The DNA here is from genome assembly GCF_008086045.1 of Nonomuraea sp. PA05. GTDB lineage: Bacteria > Actinomycetota > Actinomycetes > Streptosporangiales > Streptosporangiaceae > Nonomuraea > Nonomuraea monospora. The sequence goes on from NZ_VSEY01000046.1 coordinate 90,590, forward strand.
CTCACGCTAGGCGTGCTCGTCGCGTACGCGGGCGGCCCCTCGACCGGCACCGGCACCACCCTCGGCGCCATGTGGACCGCCGTCGAACGCGTGGCCGAGGACCTCGGCATGGAGGTGGAGCTCTCCACCGGATCGCAGGCCAAGGAGCAGCGCCGCCGCGGCCGGCTGTCGGTCAGCGTCCTCGGCGCCACCCTGCAGCCCGCCGCCATCGCCGGCATCGCCGGCCGCATCGCCGCCGCCGGGGCGAACATCGACCGCATCGAACGCCTCGCCCAGTGGCCCGTCACCTGCATCGAGCTGTCCGTCTCCGGCGCCGACCCCGCCGCGCTCCGCGTCGAGCTGGCCGCCGAGGCCGCCGCCCAGGAAGTGGACGTGGCCGTCCAGCGCACCGGCCTGTCCCGCCGCGCCAAGCGCCTGATCGTCATGGACGTCGACTCGACCCTCATCCAGGGCGAGGTCATCGAGCTGCTCGCGGCGCACGCCGGCTGCCTGGAGGAGGTCGCCAGGGTCACCGAGGAGGCCATGCGCGGCGAGCTCGACTTCGCCGAGTCGCTGCGCCGCCGGGTGGCGCTGCTCGAAGGGCTGCCCGCCGAGGTGTTCGAGGACGTGCGCAAGGAGGTCGTCCTCACCCCGGGCGCCCGTACGCTGGTGCGCACGCTCAAGCGGCTCGACTACCGCTTCGCCATCGTCAGCGGCGGCTTCACCCAGATCACCGACGGGCTCGTCGAGGAGCTCGGCATCGACTACTCCGCCGCGAACGTCCTCGAAGTCGTCGACGGCCGCCTCACCGGCCGCGTCGTCGGCGAGATCGTCGACAGGCCGGGCAAGGCGCGGGCGCTGGAGCGCTTCGCCCGCGCCGCCAAGCTGCCGATCTCCCAGACCGTGGCCATCGGCGACGGCGCCAACGACCTCGACATGATCGCCGCGGCCGGGCTCGGCATCGCGTTCAACGCCAAGCCCGTGGTGCGGCAGGCCGCCGACACCGCGGTCAACACGCCGTACCTCGACTCGATCCTCTACCTGCTGGGGATCTCGCGGGACGAAGTGGAGGCCGCGGACGCCGAGGACGGGGTGCTCACGGCCCTGTAAGCCCTTTCAGGCCCTTCAGCTCACGGCGCTTTGGGGTCCCACTGGGTGATGAGGCGGCCCTGGCCCGGCCAGAGCTCCTCCCACGGCGACTCCACCCCGATGACCGCGAACGCCCCGGGCCTGAACACGTAGTCGCCCCCGGCCAGCCCCAGCGCGAGCTCGTGCACGCCCGGGTTGTGGCCGCACAGCACCACCGTGCTCAGCCCGGGGTCGGTCCGGCGGACCAGCTCCAGCAGCTCGTCCGGGTAGGCCTCGTAGATCTCGCGCTCGTAGCTGATCTCCACCTCGGGGAACGCCAGCTCGGCGGTGCGCCTGGTTCTGACCGCCGGGGAGCAGAGCACCGCGTCGGGCTCCAGGCCCGCCGCTCTGATCTCGTCGCCCACCCGCTTGGCGTCCCGCTCGCCCCGGTCCGTCAGGGGACGCTCGCGGTCGGCCAGGCCCGGGACCTGGGCGGCTTTGGCGTGGCGCAGCACGATCAAGGTACGCAACGGAGTCATCCCGTCTTCGAGGCCCAGAGGGACAACGCGATGATCACTGCGAGGATCGCGATCATCGCCAGGAGAATCAGGCCCAGGGTCTTGCCGCCGCTGGGCCGGTTTTCGTCGTTCACGCGCTCAGTTTCCCATTGCGGGGGGTGGGTGCCGCGGGCGCGTCCGTCCCCTCGCCTGAAACGCGCCCGTCCCTCTCCTGCGCCCGCAGCTCAACATCAAACACGCCCGCCCTCTCCCCGCGCTCCCAGCTCCACGCCGCAGACGCCCGCCCTCTCACGGCGCCCCAACTCCACGTCGCACGCACCCACCCGCTCCCACGGCCCCAACTCGACGTCGCACGCGCCCCTCTTCCGCGTCCACAACGTGCCACACCCGCCCCCCCTGCCCGCGCCCGCAACGCATGCCGCACTTCGCCCCCCCCCCCCCCCCCACCCCGCCCCCCCCCCCCCCCCCCCCCCCCCCCCCACCCCCCCCCCCCCCCCCCCCCCCCCCCGCCCCCCCACCCCCCCCCCCCCCCCCCCCCCCCCTCGCGCCCGCCCCCACAACGCACGCCTGACGTGCCCGCCCCTCGCCCCTGCGCCCGCAGCGCACGCCACACGCGCCCGCCCTCCGCAGCTCCGCCCTCTTCCCGCGTCCGTGGCTCCACGTGAAACGCGCCCGCCCCCTCGTCTGAGGGAACGGGCGCGCTCGTCCGTCATGCCGCCTACGACGCCACAGGCTCGTGCTCGCGGTTGTTGTTGCTGGCCTCAGGCTCGCTGGTCACCGAACGCCGCTTGGACACGATGATCGCCCCGACCACCACGGCCACCGCCACCACCGTGATCCCGACGCGCACCACCGGGTTGGCCGCGTACAGCACCACCGCGGGCGCCACCAGCAGCGCCACCAGGTTCATCACCTTGATCAGCGGGTTGATGGCCGGGCCCGCCGTGTCCTTGAACGGGTCACCGACCGTGTCACCGATGACCGTGGCGGCGTGCGCATCGGAGCCCTTGCCGCCGTGGTGACCGTCCTCGACCAGCTTCTTGGCGTTGTCCCAGGCGCCGCCCGAGTTCGACAGGAAGACGGCCATCAGAGTGCCGCAGGCGATGGCCCCGGCCAGGAAGGCGCCCAGCGGCGCGTACCCCAGCGCGAACCCGACCGCGATCGGCGTCATGACCGCCAGCAGGCCGGGCGTGGCCAGTTCGCGGAGCGAGTCGCGGGTGCAGATGTCGACGACCCGGCCGTACTCCGGCTTCTCGGTGCCGTCCATGATGCCGGGCTTGTTGCGGAACTGGTCGCGTACCTCGAAGACGACCCGCATCGCGGCGCGCCCGACCGCCATGATCGCCAGGCCGGAGAACAGGAACACCACCGCGGCGCCGATGATCAGGCCGACGAGGACGTTCGGCTGGTCGAGGCTGAGCGAGAAGGACGAGAAGCTGCCCAGCGCGTCCTTGACCGCCTGCGAGGCCGTCGCCAGCTCTGTCTCCACCGCCGTGCGGAACGCGCCGAACAGCGCTGTGGCGGCCAGTACGGCCGTGGCGATGGCGATGCCCTTGGTGATGGCCTTCGTGGTGTTGCCGACGGCGTCCAGGCTGGTCAGCACACGGGCGCCCTCGCCCTCGACGTCGCCGGACATCTCCGCGATGCCCTGGGCGTTGTCGGAGACGGGGCCGAAGGTGTCCATGGAGACGATGACGCCGACGGTGGTCAGCAGGCCGGTGCCCGCCAGCGCCACCGCGAACAGCGCGATCGTCACGTTCCCGAAGCCCAGCAGGAACGCGCCGTAGACGGCGCCGCCGATGATCAGCGCCGAGTAGACCGCCGACTCCAGGCCGACGCTGATGCCGGACAGGATGACGGTGGCGGGGCCGGTGACCGAGCTCTCGCCGATCTCCCTGACCGGGCGGCGGTTGGTCTCGGTGAAGTACCCGGTGAGCAACTGGATGGCGCTGGCCAGGACCAGGCCGATGAGGACGGCGCCGATGGCGATGAGCCGCGGGTCGGCGTTGAAGCCGGTGATCGTCGAGCCGGTCAGCTCGCCGAAGCTGCTCGGCAGGTAGAGGAACGCGGCGACCGTCACCAGCACCGCCGAGATGGCGGCCGAGATGAAGAAGCTTCGGTTGATCGCGGCCATGCCGTTGCGGTCGCGGTCGCGGAGCCTGGTGACGAAGATGCCGATGATCGCCGTGATCACACCGATCATCGGGACGATGAGGGGGAAGACCAGCCCCTCCTCGCCGAAGGCCGCGCGGCCCAGGATGAGGCTCGCCACGAGCATGACCGCGTACGACTCGAACAGGTCGGCCGCCATGCCGGCGCAGTCGCCGACGTTGTCGCCCACGTTGTCGGCGATGGTGGCGGCGTTGCGCGGGTCGTCCTCGGGGATGCCCTGCTCGACCTTGCCGACCAGGTCGGCGCCCACGTCGGCGGCCTTGGTGAAGATGCCGCCGCCGACTCGCATGAACATGGCCAGCAGCGCCGCGCCGAACCCGAAGCCTTCGAGCACGCCGGGCGCGTTGCCCTGGTAGACGAACACCACCACGGCCGCGCCCAGCAGGCCGAGGCCCACCGTGAACATCCCGGCCACACCGCCGGTGCGGAACGCGATGCGCATCGCGCGCTTCTCCCCGCCCTCCCGGGCGGCGGCCGCGACGCGGACGTTCCCGCGCACGGCCAGCCACATGCCCATGAACCCGGTCAGCGCGGAGAACACCGCACCGACCACGAAGAAGATGGAGCGGCCGATGCGTACGTCTGTTTCCGCAGGTAGCAACAGCAACAGGAAGGGGATCACGACGACGAAGATCGCCAACGTGCGGAACTGGCGCGTGAGGTAGGCGGCGGCGCCCTCTTGGACGGCGCGCGCGATGTTCTGCATGCGTTCGGTGCCCTGGCCGGCGGCCAGCACCTCACGCACCAGGCCGCCTGCGACGGCCAGCGCGATCAGTGCGACCGCGGCGACCACGATCACGATGGTGAGATTGTTTCCGCTCAGGGCCAGATTGGACGCTGGCTCCGATGCCAGCATGTGCCTGCTCATCGTTCTCCTCGGCAAGACCGGTCGTCCTGCCCGGGCGGTGCTGCAGTTTTCCTCGGCGGGTGTTGCGGCACCATCCGGGTTGTGGGTGCCGCTTCCGGTTGAATCCGCGTTCCTCTGGATCACCTTGGCCGGTGCCGGGAGTCTACGCAGGGGCTCAGCGGATATGAAGGCTCTCGCGGTCGCTAATTGTGCGAGTGTCTAGTAATCCCCTGCCTGGGACCCGGTTTGGGATCTGACAAGTGGAATTTCCCTGAGTTACGGTCTCTGCAAGAGGGGGATAGGGGAGGACCGTAATTCGCTCCGGGAGTGGCATGGTTTGGGGAGTGAGGTGGGTTTTGGGGCTGGATGAGGCGGTGTGGTCTGTAGTCATGCGGGCGAGGGCTCTTTGAGCTCGGAAGCCGAAAGGCATGACCGGGGAGGGGCCTCTTCCGACGCCGTATCGGGCGGGTGCCGGGAAGCACGTACAGACACACCAGGCCCTCAGATGCCGGGCGACTTCGCGTGGACACGAGGAGTCTCGGCGCGCGCCTGGCACCGAGTCCAGCCCTCACACAAGCGGCTCGCGACTCGCCCTGACCCGTATCGAGCCATCCCACAACCCGGCGGCAGGCCCTTGCCGGCGAGGCCAAGCCCTGAGACCAGCTCCGCCTCAGCCTGGAATCAGCGCCAGCCCAGCTCACATGCAGGCTTAGCTCTTACCTGCAGCCTCAGATACAGGGCTCAGCCCCAGAAACAAGCTCAGCTCCATCCGGAGCACTGCTGCAGGCTCGAACGCAGCATCAGCCCGGATTCAGGCTCGCCTTAGCCCCGGATACAGGATCGCCTCAGCTTCGGATACAGGCTGGCCTCAGCCCGCTGCAGCAAACCTCGGCCCAGCCTCAACCCCCATGTAGCAGACTCCGGCCAGCATCAGTCCGGCTCAGCCTCGACGCAGCAGACTCCGGCCAGCATCAGCCGAACCCAGCCTTAGCCCTGACTCAGCGGACCTCGCCCCACCATCGATCCGGCCCAGCCTCAACCCCGAGGCAGCGCCAACGACACAGCCGACGACTCAGGCCCAGGGGCCGGTCTAGACGCCGACGGCCGCTGGCCAGCTCATGCGAATGTTCGTCCCCTTAGGACTGGGAAACACCTGGACGTCATCGGCCAAGCCCTCGATGACCGCGATGCCGAAGTTCGACATGAACGAGTCGGACAGCATGCCCAGATCGAGGGGCTGCTCCTGCTTGATCTCGTCACTGGGGGCCTGGTCGCTGACCGTGACCTCGAAACGCCCGGAGTCGTCACGTAGCTCGATGCGGATGGGCTCGCCCGGACAGTGCGCGCGATGCGCCTCCACCGCCCGGGAACACGCCTCCCCCACAGCGAGCCTGACCTCGTCCAGCAGGGACTCCTCGACGCCGGTGCGGCGGGCGATCGCCGTCGCCACCAGCCGGGCGGTCCGCACATGCGCGGGGAGTGCGCTGAACGTCAGCTCGACGGTAGCCATGCTACTTGTCTTTGCCGTGAGCTTCCTTGGCCTCGTCGACCGAAGCGTAGATCCCGAAGACCTTGGTGAGACCGGTGATCCGGAAGATCTTCAGGATGCGCTCCTGCGTGCAGACGAGCTCGAGGGAGCCGTCGTGCGCACGAACCCGCTTGAGCCCCCCGACCAGGACACCGAGGCCCGTCGAGTCGAGGAAGTCCACCTTCTCCATGTTGACAAGAAGGTGGAAGTTGCCCTTGTTGACCAGGTCGATGAGGAGCTCACGCAATCTCGGCGCCGTGTAGACATCGATCTCACCCTCGACCTCCACGATGGTGAGTCGGTCTTCGGTGCGGTGATCCAACTTCAGATCCACAGATCCTCCAGCGCCTCGCCTGCGAAAGTACTCTTGCGGGCCTGGCAATCTGGAGCGTGGCCCCAGACTGTCCGACCCTGACGCGCGGCATTCAACCACGCGCCTGGCTTGTGTCTATACGAAATCACGATTCCCGGCGACTTTGCCCATCGATGCAAGACTGGAAACAGTGACTTCCTCCGGATCCTCCCCACAACAGGCAGGTCCACTCCTCCACCACCTGCTTGGCGTTCCCGCACGTCATGAGCGTGTCACCCATGTGGAGCATGTTCCAGCACGTCAGGCGGGTCAAGTCCGTTGGCCCAAATGGACGCCTGAAGTACTTGTTACGCGCTTGGCGAACCGAGGGGTGACAGGACTCTGGCCCCACCAGTACGAAGCCGCCGACCTGGCACACCGTGGCCGAAACGTGATCATCTCCACAGGCACGGCCTCCGGCAAGTCGCTGGCGTACCTCACCCCGGCGATCGCCTCCTGTCTCGACGGCGGCACGGTCCTGTACCTGACGCCCACCAAGGCCCTGGCCGCCGACCAGCTCCGCGGCCTACGCGAGCTGCGCATCACCCAGCTCCGCGCGTCCTGCTTCGACGGCGACACCCCTTTCGAGGAACGCACCTGGGTGCGCCAGCACGCCAACTACGTGCTGACCAACCCCGACATGCTCCACCGCAGCATCCTGCCCAGACACGCCCAGTGGTCGTCGTTCTTCCGCCGGCTGCGCATGGTCGTCGTGGACGAGTGCCACGGCTACCGCGGCGTCTTCGGCTCGCATGTCGCCCAGATCCTGCGCCGCCTGCGCCGCGCCTGCGCCCGCTACAACTCCCGCCCCACGTTCGTGCTCGCCTCCGCGACGGCCAGCGAGCCTGGCGTGTTCGCCACGCGGCTGACGGGGCTTGAGATGGACGAGGTGACGGTGGACGCCTCGCCGAAGGGCTCAACCACCATCGCGCTGTGGGAGCCGCCCCTGACGGAGCTCCGGGGCGAGGGAGGGGCTCCTGTGCGGCGGACGGCCACGGCGGAGGCGGCGGATCTGCTGGCGGACCTCGTTCTGGCCGACGTACGTACGCTCGCCTTCGTCCGATCCCGTCGCGGCGCCGAAACCGTCGCTCTGTCGGCCCGCGCCAAACTCGCCGACGTCGCCTTCTCCATCTCAGCCCCCACCCCCGCTTCGACTCTCAGGCCCAGTCCCACCTCAGCCTCCACTCCAGCACCGGCGTCCCCATCAACGCCCAATTCCGCCCCCACCTCCGCGCCCAGCCCCGCCTCCCCCCACACCTCCACCTCCACCTCCACCTCCACCCATGGGCCTCTCACTTGGGCCCTGCCTGAACCCCCCGATCCCACCCTGGCCGACCTCCCCAACAAGATCGCCGCCTACCGGGCCGGCTACCTCGCCGAAGACCGCAGACTCCTCGAAAAGGCCCTCCGCGCCGGCACCATCATGGGCTTGGCCACCACAAACGCCCTCGAACTCGGCGTCGACGTCTCCGGCCTGGACGCCGTACTGATCACCGGCTGGCCAGGCACCCGCGCCTCCCTCTGGCAGCAGGCGGGCCGCGCCGGTCGCGACGGCCAGGACGCTCTAGCCGTACTGATCGCCAGAGACGACCCGCTGGACACCTACCTCGTCCACCACCCGGACGCCCTGTTCGGCCAGCCCGTGGAGGCGATCGTCCTCGACCCGGGCAACCCGTACGTCCTGGGTCCCCACCTCTGCGCCGCGGCAGCCGAGATCCCTTTGACCGAGGACGACCTGCCGATCTTCGGCCCCAGCACCTCGAAGGTGCTCGACGACCTCGTGTCGCAGGGCCTGCTCAGGCGACGTCCCGCAGGCTGGTTCTGGACCCGGCGGGAACGCGCGACCGACCTCGCCGACATCCGCGGCGGCGGCGGCAACCCCATCCAGGTCGTGGAGTCATCCACAGGCCGCCTCCTGGGCAGTGTGGACGAGCCCTCCGCCCACACGACCGTCCACACCGGCGCGGTCTACCTGCACCAGGGCGAGACCTTCCTCGTGGAGCTCCTGGACCTGGACGCCGGCGTCGCCCTCGTCACCAGCGCCAACCCGGACTACACCACGTTCGCCCGCGACATCACCGACATCTCCATCCTCTCCACAGAACGCTCCCGCTCCCTCGGTCCGGGGACGCTCCACTTCGGCGAGGTGGAGGTAACCCGCCAAGTCGTCTCCTACCTCATGAGACGCCTCCAATCAGGCGAAATGCTCGGTGACGAGCCCTTGGAACTACCGCCCCGCACCCTCCGCACCCGCGCCGTCTGGTGGACACTCCCCGCCTCCGCCGTCACCCCTCTCGCCGAAGCCGGGATCGACCTCGGCGGAGCCGCACACGCCGCCGAACATGCCTCGATCGGCCTGCTCCCACTGTTCGCGACTTGCGACCGCTGGGACATCGGCGGCGTCTCCACGGAACTTCACGCTGACACCGGCCTGCTCACCGTCTTCGTCTACGACGGCCACGAGGGCGGCGCCGGCTTCGCCGAACGCGGTTACGCCCGCGCCACGGACTGGCTGACCGCCACCCGCGAGGCGATCACGTCCTGCGAGTGCGAACGCGGCTGCCCATCCTGCATCCAGTCCCCGAAATGCGGCAACGGCAACGAGCCCTTGGACAAACGCGGCGCCATCCGCCTCCTCAACACACTCCTCGCATCACCGTGACCGCACTCATTCACCCGAAGAATCACACTCAAAGACCGCGCGCGCATAAGCATCGATCCACAAAGAAAACGGGCGCGCACAACCAGGGCAGCTACGCAGCCACACAATGGCACCAAATCAGGCCACAAACCGATCGGTATGCCTAGCACCCTCGTGCGCCGAACCTCGGCTCCACGAACCCAAGTTCCACGCGGGCCATGCACAGCCAGTTCTGTGCCATGCATGCGCGGCCAATTCCCAAAAACCGCACGACCTGATTCCGGTGGACAGCGCGCCACCGAGCCCCGGCTAGCGCCGTCACCGTGCGGCGGCCAGCCGTTTCCTAACTCTCACCACCTCTGTGCCGACGCCCCACGTAGGTACGCCCATCGCCCTTCCCGTCACCGCCCTCCGGATCAGCGGCCCAGAAGTCGGCCGCTCCCGGCTGCGGACGCTCCCAGAACCCGCTGTCCTCCATTGACCTCGGCGAAGGCGGCAGGTAGTCATCCCACCGCTCCTCAAGCCGTACGGCGGGAGCAATCGTCGGCTCGGCGGACTCGGGCACATCCGTCACCGCCGAACTGGGCAGCGCGATGTGGAGCGGCCCCTGCTGAACATCCCGCTCTTCCTGCCGCCCCGGAACACCACCCACTAACTCCTCACCAGCGCCATACTTCGGCAACGCACCCCCGTCCCCAGCGCCCTCCCCCCGCGCCTGATCAGACGCGACCCTTGCCCCACGCAGCGGACCGGACGCAAGCCTCGCCTCCCATACCCGCCCAGGCACAGGTTCCGTCCCACCCAGCGGATCAGATGCAAGCCGCATCCCACGCACCCGATCAGACCCGTGCTCCGTGCACTCCTTCCCGCCCGCATCGTCAGACGCGCGCTCGCTTCCACCCGTACCGTCAGACGCGCGCTCGCTTCCACCCGTACCGTCAGACGCGCGGTCCTTCCCGGCAGTACCGTCAGACACGCGCTCCTTCCCCCCCGCGCCGTCTGACGCGCGCTCCTTCCCGCCCATCCGCTCCGCCGCAAGTCCCTTGCCGCCCATCCGATCGGACGCGAGCCCTTCCTGTCGCCCCGGAGTCGCACCGTACGGCGGCACCCCAGCCACAGCCCTCCGCGACGGCTCAGCAGCAGGGGAACTCATTGGCGATTCCGCACCAGAAGCAGCGCCCAACGGCGACTCCGTCCCCTCCCCCAGCCACCGACTCCGACCATCGAGCGACGATCCCACGTCCCGACCCACCTGCTGGAGCGGTGATCGCTCGGGACCCGTACCGGAAACCTGTGAGGACGGGGAGGGCTGAGCAGGCTGCTCAGGAATCCGAGTCTTGGCGACAGCCAGGATGACCGCAGGCCGGCGAACCGTTCTTCTGACGGGCGAGGTGCTGACATCCTCCTCCGCAACAGCCTGCGGCCCTGAACGCGCATCGTGCGCCAACGCCGCTCCAGCGGGTCGCGTACTGGCGCCAGCCGCAGTGGTGGTCGCTGTCGTGGCCGTAGCCATGGCCGAGACAGCGGAACCGTCCGCAGCACTTGGGGCAAGCGCACGCCTCCTCGCCCAGGCACCCGCGTGCGCGCCCAGCAACAGCAGCAGGATTCCCCCCGCGACGTACAGACCGTACTGGCCGATGTTCCCGATCGACGACTCGCTCGACTGCGCCTTCACACCATCGCTCTGTACGGGAGCCTCATCCGCCTCGTCCTTCGTATCGGCGGGAACCAACCCTCCGTTCTCGCCCTGATCGTCGCCGGCAGTGGGGATGGGAAGGTTGCCACTCGGATCAGCGTCGGGAATGTCGGGCAGCTTCGTGGTCGTCGGCTTGCGCGCCGTGGCAGTCGTCGGCTTGCTCGATGAGACGGCCTTCGGCTTCCTGGCGGGCAACGTCGGCAGCGCCTCGGCGCCCTGGGCATCGGCGTCCCTGTTCTTCGGCACCTGCGCACTTTCCGTGGCTTTCTTCGTCGGCTGCGCCGCAGGTGGGGCAGGAAAGGTGACGTACGCAGCCGCCGAGTCCCCCGACCCGACCGAACCGCCGTCACCATCCCCTCTGAACACCTTGACCGTGAACCCGACCTTCTGCCCCGCCGCCTTGGACGGCACGGCGAGCACCGCCTTGCACGAGGAACCCGCGCACGCGCTGTCGGCGGACAACCGCCCCACAACACCTGACTGGGTATTGGAAACCTCGTACGACTGCAGGTCCGGCTCGGACCCCTTGCTCCAGGTGACGAGTACCTTGCCGGTGCCCTGCCTGCTCGCGCTCACTCCCCCTGGCGCTTCGGCCGGCCGCCGCAACTTGAACGTGCTCGTCGCGTACCGGTTGCCGGTGATCTCCCCCTTAAGGGTCACGGTGAAGGTCCCGTTGGGGGCAGCGCCTGCGTCGAACATGCCGGACAGCGTCTGGTTGGCTCCACCTGAGGCGATCCTCTGGCTGGGCGTGGAGGGCCCGTCCACGTACAGCCCCATCCTCAGCTGCATGAGCCCCGTACGCGCGGAGACCACCACAGAGGAACCCGAGATCACCTCACCGTCGGAGGGCGAGGTGATCTGCCCGGAGGAATCGGCCCGTCCCGCCACCACGGACGCCTGGGCAGTGCCGCCGAGCGCGATGAATCCGGCCACGATCATCCCTGCGGCAACAACTCTGCCGACTACCGTCACGACGCTTCCCTCCATCGAGAGCCTCGCGCCGCCTGAGCACCCTCGGGGCGTTCATGCGACGACCGGAAGTGCAGTGCGCCCGGTCGGCACGGTCACCGACCGTCCCCGGACCCGCACCTTAGCGACTGCGCCTTAGCTCTCCCAGGCTCCTTGACGCATACGGCATGGACCGAGGGTAAGCGGAACCTTACGGGAGACGTCCGACTCTTGGACACCACGTCTAAGAAGTCGTGACTTGATTGCGACATTGCCCCTCAGATCCCATCCACCCCATAACGCCTCACCCTTCCGGTTGCCGTAGCGAGCCATCGCAACGCGATGCAGGAGCCGTCCCTCCGACGCTGGCTGCGCGCTCATGCCGCTGGCTAGCACACGGCGCAGTGCCATCACACGACGCCGCTGGCCATCACACGACGCTGCAGGCCCGTACCTGCCCTGCAGGCCATGACACGCGTTGCAAGCCATCACATGTGCTGCAGGCCATCACATGTGCTGCAGGCCATGACACGCGCTGCGAGCCATCACACGCGCTGCAGGCCATCACACGGCGTCACTCCGTCACGGACCCGAACCCGGTCCCGACAGACCCGTGCGTGGTGGCCTCACCCGCCCGACCGTCCCCGTCGGCCCGTGGTCCGCCCGTCAGCACGTGGTCCGCCCGTCAGCACGTACGAACCCGGTCGTTAGTCCAAGGTCGACGCTGTGGGGCCCGCGCGAGACCTGCCCTGTACGGTGCGGCGGCCTATTAACGGCAGCGAGACGGACAACGCAGTCCAGACATCGGCAACATCATCGGTTATCTGGCATCTTGCGAGCTCGACCCCGTTCTCTGCAGCGAGCTCGAAGGCCCTGCCACAGGCCCCCTCAGGGTCGACCAACGCTAACTTCGCGGCTGCGAGGGCGCTAAGGTCGGCGGCGCTGTTGGCCCGATGATGGGCCACGCGGACGGAACCTACCGCCGCAAGCGCGGTGGCAACCGCCATCAGCAGGCCCATCAATGCCACGCCCCAGAGCGTGGCAGAGCCTCTTTCCTTGGGTTTGATCGTTGTCTCCTGGCGTTAAGTGCGGGACGGATGTTCCGTCGGTCGGTGGCGGGTGTGGCGTGATATCACTGCTCGGTGGCTGCGGTGGCTGCGGCTGACACGCGAACTGCAGGTAGGGAGTCGCCCCAAGAAGGGCGTACTTCGACGGTGATCTGCACTTTTGTAAGTTCGGGATCGCGGGTTATGACTACCTGGGCGTTTCGATTCATGGCTGCTTGGGTGAAGGCGCGGACTTGGTCCAAGGGCTCGCCTCTGGCTGCGGCGCGGGCTGCCATGCGGGCGGCGTCCACGCATTCGAGCTGGACGGCGACGGCTTGGATGGCCCACAGAGCGGCAGCCAGGACGACCATGAGGGCGGGCAGCATCGCGGCGGTCTCGGCCGTCACCGAGCCCCGCGATGCCGACCGCTTGATGCTCTTGGAGATCCGCGCTCGGCGCGGTGTCATTCCTGCCCGGTTTTGAGTGCTCGGTCAATGAGCGATGTGAGCATTTCCTGGACTTCTGGGCTGTTCACGACTTTGAAGAGGAGCGCGGCGAACGCGCAGGCGGCGATGGTTCCTACCGCGTACTCGGCGGTCGACATGCCGTGCTCTCGGTGAGCGGCCGCGTAGTGAAGCCACTTGTTCGTTCGCGGGCGAGAACTGGTGATGCGGCGTCGGCTGGCAGCCGGAGAAGGAGTCTGTGGTTGGTCGGCGCTTGAGGGGGTTGAGGTGGCGAGGCTCTTTTGGTGATCGGCGAGGACGCTTGTGGAGGGACCGTTGGCGCAATGGCCTGTTGTGATGTTGCGGCGTTTCGGGGTCAAGAGTGCTGCGGCCGTGGCGTTGGTGTTGGCGCTGGCAGCGCGGTCGTGGTGCTGGGCGGGTGTGGGGGTGGCGGTCGCGGCGGAGGCTGTCGGGCTTCGGATGGTCCGGCGGCCTGGGTGGAGGGTTGATGCGGTGGTGTCGGTTTGTGCTGGGGCGGCTGCGATGTCGTCTGGCTTTGTGGCGGGACTGTGCATCTTGCCTCCAGGAGTTGAGAGCCAGGGGTCTTGACCTGGCGGGAGTTCAAGGGTGGCGGAGGTGGGGTGGGGAGATGCGGCCGAATGGGGTTCTGTGGATAACGGCGAGGTGGCGGTGGATGTCTTGTGGATAAGAGCCGGAGATTGGGCGGACTGCGGTGACAGGGAAGCGGGTGGGTCTTGGTCTAAGGTGCGGTGGGGATGCTGGACACAACGGTGCGTTAAGTGCGGCGGAGTGCTTGGCAGGCGATTAAGGGATGCGGGGCGGACGCGACCTGCGGTGGTGACGGCCCACGCGGTGGGCACAGCACACGCGGTGGGCACAGCACACGCGGCTACGGCACACGCCATGGCCGCGGGCGAGGCCGTAGGCAGGGCACGCGCGGTAGGCAGGGCGGAAGCGGCGGGCTCGGCAGTGGGCGCGGTGGGTGCCATGGGTGCGGTGGCGCGGCGGCGCGGTCGATGCCCTGAGCACGGGTGAGTGGCGCTCGGGGATGCGCTGACGAAAGGCAGACATGCTCATCTCGACGGATGCGCCGGGGCAGCGTGGGTCAGTTCGGCGGGGTGGAGCGGGGTGCATAACACCTCGGCGAGGACGCACGGGTGCAGGCTTCTGCGTTAGGTACGGCGCGTGCGCTGGCCACGGCGGGCGCTCTGCCCATGCGCAGGCCTTGTCTTCTGTGAGTTCGCTGGCGTGGCGCTGGTGGGCGGTTATGGGAGGACGATGGCTGAGGCCAGGCCGGCTACTACCGGGATGATGCCGAGTAGGACGAATGCCGGGAGAAAGCACAGGCCCAAGGGGGCTACTGCCTTCACGCCGACGCTTCTGGCCGCGGCGACGGATTCGGCTCTGAAGGCTTCTCGGGCGTCGTCGGCCAGGCGGGTTAGGACGTCGGCGATGGGAGCGCCGCTCTGAGCGGCTCGGCTCATGGCTCGGGACAGTTGGCCCATGGCGGGGTCTTTGGCGAGGGCTGCCCAGGTGGGGTCGGGGTCGGCGCCCAGGCGTAGTTGGGTGCTGACCCAGGTCAGGCGTTCGCCTACGGGGCCGCCTATCGCGTTGGCGGTGGTTTCTGTGGCGGCGCTCACTGGTCTGCCCGCGCGTAGGCAGGCGGTCATCAGGTCGGCGGCGAAAGGCAGGTCGGTGGCGATGCGGCGGTGGTCGGGAGGGGGTTGGTGGCGAGCTCTTCTGTGGAGGAACAGGGCTGTTGCGGGGGTTATGAGGGTGCCTGCTACGGCTCCGGGGAGGCCGCCGATCAGGAGTGTGGAGAGTAGGCCTGCGGAGATGGCGGTGAGGGTTGTTCTGCGGGTCAGGCGGGTGGGGTGGGGAGGTTTCTGGGAGTGCCAGGTGGGAGGTCCGGGCGGGAATTGGCTTCCTGGGTGGTGGGTTGTGGGTTTTTCGGGGGTTGGGGGTTGCTTGTCCGGTTTGCGTAGGTGGGTTAGGCGGTCTGTGGGGGTTCGGGGGGAGAGCCATAGGTAGGTGGAGAGAGCGGCGCATAGGGCGGAGAGGAGCTGGAGCATGAGTGGGTCCTGGTGGGTCTGGTCTTGGCTTGGGCGGGTCTGGCGTGGGCTTGGATTGGTCAGGTTTGGGCTTGGGTGGCCATGCGGGTGGTCCACCAGAGGCCGCAAACGTCCAGGGTTATGCCGGATATCAGGCACATGAGGCCTGGGAGGGTGCCGAACAGGAACGACAGCGGGTGCATGTTCAGGGCTGCGGCCATGAGGAGGCCGAGGGCGGGGAGGGCGGCGAGCATGCGGGCCGTGGTGCGTGGGCCGGCTAGTTGGGCTGCGACGTCCTGGCGATGGGTTTGGGCTGCTCTTAACGTGTGCGCCACTCGGTCTACCAGGGAGGCGAGGCCTGCGCCTGCGGTAGTGCTGACCCTCCAGGCTGCTGCGAGTTGGCGTAGGCCTTCGCCGCCTGTTTGAGGGGCTGATGAGGTCAGGGCTGCGCAGACGTCGCCGCCGTCGCGAGCGGCTGCCATGACTGGGCGGAGGGTGGTCGGGTCTGGGAGGTCTACTGCTGCCAGGGCTCTCGTTAGGGACTCGCTTGGGGTGCAGCCTGCTGAGAGTTCGGCGGCGAGGGATTGGCACAGCTCGATCGAGGCGCGGCGCCAGGCTTCGGCGCGGCGGGAGGGGGTGGGAGTGGTGGTGAGGTGGGTGGCGAGCTTGAGCAGCGATTTCCCGGGTGGGTGGTGGTCGGTGGGTGAGGTTAGGAGCTTGTTCAGGCGGGTGGTGGCTGTGTTGGGGCCTGTCCACAGCCATATGGCGGCGGCTGTGGACAGGGCGGCCATGAGGGCGCTGGTCATCGTGCTTCGTCGTCCTGGGGTGGGTGCGAGTGAGGGCAGTTCTCACGGTCGTAGGTGATCGGCGGTTCTCACGGTCGTGGAGTTGTCGGGGTCCGTATGGGTGTGGGGTTGTGGGGGCGCGGGCGTGGTTTGTACGGGCGTGAGGTCGGGAGTTCGTGCGGTGTGGTTGAGGGCGTCCCTGCGGTCGGAGGTGGTTTTGAGGGGGTGGTTGGGCGGACTTGTGGTCAGGGGTTGGGTTGGTTAGGGGCAGGTTCGGTGGGTTAAGGCTTCGTAGCCGGGGCCGGGATGAGTGCGGCCTTGGGGGTCGAAGGTCAGGGCTGGGACGGATTCGACGAAGCCGGTTGGGGTTCTGGAGAGCAGGCGGATCTCGGCTATGCGTCTGCGGCCGTCCGGGCGGCTGCGTGTCAGGTGGATGACCGCGTCGAGGGCTGCTACTAGTTGGCTGTGTACGGCCTCTCTCGACAAGCCTGCTGCGCAGCCGAGGGCTTCCAGGCGTGGGGGGACGTCTGCCGCTGTGTTCGCGTGCAGGGTGCCGCAGCCGCCCTCGTGGCCCGTGTTGAGGGCGGCGAGTAGGTCGACTACTTCGGGTCCTCGTACCTCTCCCACCACCAGGCGGTCCGGGCGCATTCTGAGTGCCTGCCGTACCAGGTCGCGGAGGCTTACTCCGCCTGCGCCCTCGAGGTTGGCTGGGCGGGTTTCGAGGCGGACCACGTGAGGGTGGAGGGGGCGGAGTTCGGCTGAGTCCTCTACCAGGAGGAGGCGGTCGGCTGGGTCTGCCAGGGAGAGGAGGGCGGATAGGAGGGTGGTTTTGCCGGTGCCTGTGCCGCCTGTGACGAGGAAGGCCAATCTGGCCGTGACCATGGCGGTGAGCACCGGAACTGCCTGGGGTGTGATCGTGCCTGCTGCGACGAGGTCCTGGAGGGTGAAGGCGCGGCGGGGTGGGAGGCGTAGGGAGATGCAGGTGCCGCCGGATGCGATGGGTGGGA
Source organism: Nonomuraea sp. PA05 (assembly GCF_008086045.1). GTDB lineage: Bacteria > Actinomycetota > Actinomycetes > Streptosporangiales > Streptosporangiaceae > Nonomuraea > Nonomuraea monospora. The sequence goes on from NZ_VSEY01000046.1 coordinate 107,692, forward strand.
GTACGGCGTGGAGGCGGACTCCGCCCGGAAGGCGGGCGTCTACGTACGGGGAGGCGTCGTCGAGGCGTCTTCCCGCGGTGGTGGCGAGGCGTTGGGCGAGTCTTCGGACGGAGCCGTCGTCGGTGAAGGCGATCGGGGTGCGGCGTAGGCCTGTGCCGTCGTCGATCCATACCTCGCGTGGGCCGTTGACCAGGACGTCTGTTACGTCTGGGCGGGCCAGGAGGGGCTCCAGGGGGCCTGCGCCTATTAGGTCGGCGCAGAGGGCTCGGGCTATGGCGAGGATTTCTGCGTCGCCGTAGACGGATCTTTCTGCTCTGAGGGCTAGGGCTACTTGGGCGGCGGTGGGTTCGACGCCTGTTCTGGCGAGGCGGACGCGTACTGCCTCTACCAGCTCCGGGGAGGCTGAGGTTGGGGTCGCCGGCGCCGCCGGATCAGGTGGTTGTGCGGTGTGCGAGGTCGTCTGGGGGCGGGGGTGAAGTGTGGCGGAGGTGCGCGCGGAGCTGCAAGCCGAAGTGGTGGTGCGCGTGGGTGCCAAGGTCGTGTGGGTGGTGGGGCTTGGAGTCGTGCCGGTGAGGGCTGGAGTCAGGCGGGTGCGGCTCGGAGTCGTGCCGGTGAGGGCCGGAGCCAGGCCGGTGCGGCTCGGAGTGGCACCGGTAGGGGTGGGAGCCGGACGCATGGAGGTCGAAGTGGCACCGGTAGGGGTGGGAGCCGGACGCATGGAGGTCGAAGTGGCACCGGCAGGGGTGGGAGCCGGACGCATGGAGGTCGAAGTGG
>NZ_VSEY01000047.1 GCF_008086045.1 Nonomuraea sp. PA05
ATCTCACGCTTGAGATGAACGGCATCGGCAAGGTAACGGTCCGCAGAGGCCCCCTTCCAGAAAGGATCGCTATCGGCTGGCCGCGATGGAACACCATCGAAAGTTTTGGCAAGCCTCTTGGCGTAGCCAACAAAGGCCGAGGCGAGCATCTCCTTTTCTGTCGCCTCACGGAGCAGCTGTTCCCTGGCAGCCAAGATCAACCACCTCTTTCCTTCAAGGCGCTCGTCAGAGCGCCATGCATTCGGCCCAACGCGGCATCTCTCAATGTGTTGTGCTGGTCTGACGTCGGCGCGCCCTGCCCGTTAGCCTTCATTGAGTCGATCATCGCATCTACTTGCAGGTTCACAAGCTTCGTGGCAACCGTCTCCGCACTATCCGGTGTCTTTCCATCCAAGTAATCTGTGATGATTTTCTTCAACCTGTCCTTGATGCCATCGAGCATCAGGGCCTTGCCAGTGCCAGGGATCTTGCCATCAACGGGCACGAACTGATCGATGTAGTCGATCGGGATCAGGAGGTTTCCGGCGAGGCAGTCCGCATACTGGTCATCGCTCCACTCCGCGTGCGTTGATCCAGACAGCAGCAGGTTCGCCAGCGCTCCTGCCCGTGCGGAGTAGTTATAGAACGCGGCCGCACTGTAGTTGTCCGGGCCAAAGGGGTTGAAGCGGCCCATATCCATTTCCTGGACGTACTTCTTTCCCAGCGCCATCAGGGCGCTTGCCGCGGCGGGGTCTTGCATGATTGCGCCGAAGAAGCGGGCAGTCACTGCCGGATCGAGGGTGTTCCATGGAGCTCGCGGCGCCAGATAGGGGGGCGGTAAGGGTGGGTTGGCTACTCCGTCCGCTAGCGCCTGCTTGTACGCCTCCTGCGCTCTCTTGTCCGCCTGCCCGCGGGCGAGCTCGTCGAGGATGGGTCCCATGTGCTTGGCCAAGACTCGACTGATGGGCGAGTTGGGGAAAGTACCGATTTCGCCGCCTAGCCAGAGGGAGTGCTCGGCTCCAAGGCTGTTGATGACCGTGACCCAGGCGCGTTCCCGCACTTGATCCGTCCCAAATCCTGGCTTCAGCGCCCCGTCCAAGGCCTGTGCCAGGGCTTCTTCGTAAGCAGGGACGCCGCTCGACCTGATGGTGTAGGCGTCAAGCAGAACCCCGGATTCCTTCGGGTGCTCGGCCAGGAATCGCTGAAATGCCTCGGGATTCGCAGCGAATGCCTTGGCCAGGTTGTACAGGTTCCAGTTGGGGTCCGTGGGAAACCCGTCGGAGTTCGGTGGGCGATTCAGAAGGTCGGTCGCCACCCGCGTGAGGAACGTACTCGACTGCGGAGCCAGCTTGACGAGAGCCGTCAGTATGTCCGAGGGGGCAGTCTCGACCATCTTCTGCCATTCCGGTCCGAGCCGCCCCGAGCTTTCTGCGCTGGCGAAGGCCTTGGCGAGCAGTCCTGGCGCACCGGCCCCGGCCCGCCTGCTCGCCTCTGGCGTCAGACCTCTGCGATCCCCGCTGGCTTGTGTGTTCATCCAGTCGCGGAACAATTTCTGGAAGATCTTGGGGCCGAGTGCAGCCAGCAGAGCCGCAGCGTAGGCGGGATCATCGACGCGGCCTTTGAGCGCCGCCATGGCCTTCTCCACCTCAGTCCAGCTCTGCTGGGAGAGGTGTTCATCGTGGTGCTTGAGCGCCTCGGTGATCGCTACCGCGTCCTTCTTGGCCGCCAGCGCCGCCTCTGTCTGATTGCTGAAGGGCAGAGTGGCGGCCAGCATGCCCTTCTGCTGTGTCGGGACCATCCGTTTGAGGATGTCCACACGCCACTTGAGGTCCTGCTGCGACTCGTGGAAGAACGCCCAGGTACGGTGCATCGCAGCAACGCCCGCGCGGCCGGCCCAGTCGGCACCGGCTTCGGCAATCGCCGCTTCGAGTCCTGACCGTGTTCTGCCGAGGACATCTTTCCCGGTCTCCATCTGGCGGATCAGCTTGTCAGCGCCGAGGGGATCGATCCCGACGAACTCCCCCATAGACCCCTCCCAGAGGGCATGGCTTACATGGCGAAAGTCAAGCACGCCCTGATACGCGAGGTAAACGCGTTATACAATCTCATTAGCTATTTGAACCGCCAATATACGGTCAGATCGCACAAGTCTTCGCATGACCGAATTTCGATCCAGGAGTCGGCTCGCCACAGCTGCCGTACTTCCTCAGCAGACAAGGTAGAGGGACAGGTCACGTCGGTGTAGAACCGAGTACGGCAGCTGAGCCGAGCCTGTCCAGGGCGTGGCATGATCCACGCCAGCCGTCCCAATTCTCGTCATCGTTGGAGACTCACATGCGAATTACACCCTTGCAGAGCTGACTGTGCCGATCTTCGAGGAAGACCTAGCCAAGTCCGTGGTAGGCCTAGACCGCTCGCTCGATCTATTCGCGAATCGCTTCGAGCTGACCCGGCATATCATCTCGCTCGTAAATGAGGATCCACCCGCAGAAAAGATCCTTTACCTCCACGGGCTTGGCGGCAACGGCAAGTCGTTGCTGTTGCGGCACCTGGAGCAGCGTTGCTGTCTGCGGACGGGCCAGTGGGCGGCCGTTCGCGACGCCTCCGACTCATTGCTGCTGGAACGACTGACCGAGCATGGCGTGCAGGTGCCCGTGGCAAGGATCGACTTCGGAGCACGGCCGGCGGGTGAGAACCGCCCGCAGGAGGCGTTCTCGGGGCTGTTCATGCTCAAGCGGCAACTTGCCCGCTACGGCATCGCGACTCCTCGCTTCGACTTCGCCGCCATCACCTATCTCCACAAGCTCGGCTTCGACATCGCTCACCGGGTGCCCGAGCTGTTCCCGCGAGGAGAGGCCGGCATCGCGCTGGACATCGCCGACGCCATCATGACGCTGCCGGTTCTGCGCGTGGGACAGCAGCTGTTCCAAATGATCAATGTGCGGATGGACAAGGTCTTCACCAGGAGACGGATGCAGCGCCGTGTCCCCCAGGAGGACGCCGAGCAGATTCTCACCCTCGTACCCGAGCCGGATCTCCTGCACGAACTCCCCCGCCTGTTCGCCAAGGACCTGAACGACGCCGCGAGCGACCATCCGCGCATCGTGCTGCTCTTCGACACCCATGAGGCATTCTTCGGCGAGGCGATCGGAGACCCGGACAGCCTGATCCACGCTGACAAGCTGATGCGCGACGAGTGGCTGCGCTGCCTCCTGGGCCACCTCGACCTGAGCGCCGGGATCGTCACCATCCTGGCGGGCCGTACCCGTCCGCCGTGGTCAGCGGCACCCGTCTTCCCCATCCCCGAGCGATATCTGGATCTCCGCTTGGTCGGCCACCTGAGCAACACCGACGCTCACCACTACCTGAGCATGGCCGGCATCACCGAATCGCCCATGCGCGAAGCCCTGGTCGAGTACTCCTCCACCGCACCCGACGAAGTACACCCATACTTCCTGGGCCTGTGCGCGGACGTCGCTCTCGCCGCAGGGTCACGCCTCAACCCTGCGGACTTCACCAGCCTGGTGGACAAGGAACGCGACCTGGCCCACCGATTGCTGCAGTGGACGCCTGCCGAAGCCGAGTACGGGATCCTCGCGGTCAGCGCGTGCCGAGCCTTCACCGCCGAGACCTTCCGCCACCTGGGACAGAAGCTGGACTTTCCCTGCGACCGCAGCGCGTTCAGCAGACTGACGGCTTTCTCTTTCATCGCCCCGTTGCGCGGAGGCACAGCCAGTGGATCCGACGCCTACACCATGCACAACATCTTGCGCCGATCACTGCAGAACGTCCGCCCGGCCGAGCTACGCCGCGCGCATGAAGTCCTGGTCCAGCACTACGGCGAGCGCGAGGAGTTCACCGCCGAGATGGAGACGGCCTATCACTTGAGCCATCTCGACCCAGCGCAGGGCGTGGCGGCCTGGGTGGTGCTCATGGATCGCAGCCTCGCCACCGGCCGCTTCGACCAGTGTCGCGCTCTCGCCGGTCTGCTCAGCGAACTGCGCATCCGTCGTGACGAGGACCGGGGCCGCTGCCTGTACCGAGTTGCCCGCGCCTACCTCGGTCTGGGTCATTGGAACCAAGCCGAAGCCCTGCTGAATGAGCTACCTCAGGGGTCTGCGCATGCCGAGCTCGTACGCGCTGAAGTAGCTTTCTGCAGGGGCGACTTCGAACGAGCCGAGCACCTAGCACAGACAGCCTTGGCTCTCGCGGAGGGGGACGCACGGCAGGGGTTCCTGTTCCGGTTGGCCGAGATCGAGCTGTACCAGGGGCGGTTCTCGGATGGATGCCGACATGCCACCGAAGGCATGAACAGCACGGCCGACCAGGCTCCATGGCTCAAGCTCCTCGGCGAGATCGAATACTTCTCCGGCAACGTCAACCGGGCGGACACACTCATCAACCAGGCGCTACAGGAGGTCATCGCCCGTCCTGCTCACCTTAGGGATCAAGCGCTTCACGCCGGCCTATTGCAGGACGCCGCCCTGGTCGCCGAGGCTACCGGCGCTTGGCGCATCGCGTTGGACAGTCAGAACAAGGCGCTCGCCATCCGCAAAGCCTCGGAGGACGCTCGCGGAATCGCCCAGTCCATGCATGGGCTGGGCAAGGCTCAGTGCGGCCTCGGGCTGCTGAAAGAGGCCGCTCACAGCCTTGCAGAAGCAGGTCGGATGGCCCGAGACCTTGGAGACGGTCTGCTCGCGGCGAAGATCACGCACAGCGAAGCCGACGTCCACTTGGCTAACGGCGACCACTCAGGCGCACGACGGCTGACTGAGCAGGCACTGATCGAGTTCAAGCACCATGGCACTCCGTACGACATCGCGTCCGGCCGGCTGTCGCTCGCACGCCTCATGCAGGGCCGCGAGCGCGTCCGCCATGCTGACATCGGACGGCGCCTCAGTGTTCAAGGAGGGTTCGACGTTTTGGACCAGTTGTTCTCTGACCAGGCGATCCCCTCCGCAGAGCGGATCCTCAGCGGGCTCATCGGGTTCTGCTGTGGTGACGCTCTCGGCGTACCGTGGGAGGGGAAGCCTCCCCAGGACATCGCCCTCACAGACGTCCTGACCGCCCGCGGAGAATGGCCGCCCGGCAGCACCTCGGACGACACCGAACAACTCATCCTGCTCGCCGAGAACCTGATCAGCACCGGCGGCTCAGAACGTGCCTTCCTGACCGCCCTCGCTGCGGCACTGCCCACCATGCACGGCGCCGGCCCGACCACGCGGCGAGCGGTCGCACGGTTCGAAGCGACTGGGTCCCTCACGGCAGACGGCGGAGGAACCAACGGCGCGATGATGCGCGTCCTGCCTGTCGGTTGGGCGGTACCCGCCACCGAAGCCCAGGACCGCCGCGAGCTGGTCGAGCGGATGACTAAGACCACCCACGCCGACGTGGGAGCCATCGCCACCGCCGGTGCAGTCGCCGGCATGGGATCGTGGGCCCTCGAAGGCTGTACCGTCCAGGAGCTGATCGCGGTTGCTGCCGAAGAACTGAATCACTTCGGCGTTCCCGGCGTCGAGGGGTGGGAACTGAGCCCGGACGGGGTGTCTCTAGACGTCATGGACACATTGGGAGCGGTCCTGCACGTGCTCGCCCTCCACGAGGAACCAGTTGACGCCATGCGGTACGCGGTCAGCCTCGGCGGGGACACTGACACCGTGGCTGCAATCGTTGGAGGCATCCTAAGCTGCCGCCAGAACGCGGTGGACATCCCATGGGCGTCGCAAGTCGTTCTCTCCTCGTCGTTGGAGACGCTCGCGCAAGGACTGCGGGCCAAGCGACGGGCTATGTATGCCTGACTTCTGGGTCATCGGGCCCATCGCCTGGGACCTCGCCATGTACGTCGACCACCTCCCCCACAGCGGCCACTTCGTCCAAGCCTCCGAGAGCGCCGAGCGTCCTGGGGGTACCGGCGCGAATGTCGCCACTGCGCTGAGTCAGGCCGGGGCGCGCGTGCACATGGTGGGCTACGTAGGGGCGGATGCCGCCGGACAGAAGATGACGGCGACGCTGACTGCGGCCGGGGTAGACATCGATCACGTACAGGTCCTGGACGGACACACCTCCTCCGTCGTCCTGCTCATCGAGCCCAACGGCGAGCGCACCATCTTGGGCATCCACCCTGATCTACTGCACGACATCACCATTCCCACTGCGGCCGTGGCGCCAGGGGACATCGTCTATTTCGCCGCCTGGCGCGACGTCTTCGCCCCTGCAGCCCAGGCCATGGCCGCCGCCGGAGCTGTGGTCACGAGCGTCCCGCCGGGCACGGTCCCGGCCATGCGGTACCTGATCGGGTCTCGCAACGAATTCACCGTCATTCCCGAGGACAGTACGGCGATTGTCACCGCGGGCGCCAGCGGTGTCACTGTGCATTCAGCAGGCGGCACCGATCATTTCCCAGCGGTCCCTACGGATGCCGTGGACGCAACCGGCGCCGGAGATGCCTTCGCCGCCGGCCTGCTCTGGGCGATCGGCGGAGAGAGACCGCTCGTTGAGGGGGTGCAGCTTGGACTTTCCTGGGCTGCCGCCACCGTACGGGTGAAGTCATCCGTACCCACCGAGACGCCCCAGGCGTGCCCCCCTTCGCTCTAGCCAAGATCAGTCAAGCAAGCGGCGGCACGCCCAATTGCGGATGCGGAACTTGGAGACGGCTGGCGGGAAAAGCTTGTCGCATCTCGCGACGATCAAGGACTGTGTCCGCTCCTCAGCGTCGTGCTTCGGGGCGGCGCGTCTGACTTCTGGCGTTCGACGTGGAACCGGTCGCGGCTCTACGTCCCGGCGGGCAGGCCGAGACGATCCGGAACGGGTGACTGCTCGTACCCGCCTTCTGGGCGATGAAGTCGTCTTGGGCTTCGGCTGCTTGAGAGTCGGGCTGGACCTCGCAGGAGAACGCACGCTGAACGTCGGCGAAGGCGTCGGCGTCGTAGCGGCCGGCGACGATTGAGCCATTACAGATGGCGGCGTGGCCGTCGGGACAGGGTCAACGCCGGATGAGCTGAGCGCGCTGCCGATGATTGACCAGGCGGCGAAGACTGCGCAGGTCGAGCAGCCGATCCCGAGCAGCACTTTGACGGCGCGATTCATACGCCAAGGAGATGATCTCTGTGGTGCAGTCGGAGGCGAGTACTTACGCCATTCGAGGGAGGTCGCCGTATCGCGTCGGGTTCGAGGGCGGATCGGCATACCGTACGGTGGTCGCCTCAGCGGTCCAGTTGAGTCGTGGTCCTTGTGCATTAGCCTCCTCTCGCTGCTTGTATGCCAGAGTGACGCAGCGTGCCGTCTCTGAAACGGAGCGACGCGGCATGTCGAGCAGCACGAAGTGAAATGGCCCCGGAAAACCGGGGCCGAAGGTGAATAACCTGGACTTACTCATCAAGAGCGTCATTGATCTTGTTATTGATCTGCTCTTGCTGGCCATCCATGCATTTGGCGTAGACCCGCAGCAGAACATCCACGCTGTGCCCGGCACGCTTGGCAACTTCGACGGCTGGGACGCCAGCGTTCAGCCAGAGCGACACCGCCGCGTGGCGGAGGTCGTACGGTCGGGCGGCGAGCGACGAGGCGATCTGTGCGGGGGTGAGAGCGAGTTTGCGGGTTTCCTGCCAGACGTAGGAGTGTGCCGAACTGGAGTAGGTGCCGCCCGTCCTCGTGGTGAAGATCCTTCCGTCGTCAGCGGTGCCGTACGCGGCGATGTGCTCGCGGAGTATGGCGACCAGGACGGGCGGGATGGGAATCTCTCGCGTCTCCTTGTCCGCGCGGTGCTTCAGGCTGCGCGACTCGTGGGTTTCGCCAGAGTTGGTCCAGCGCTTCGTTCCTTGGGGGCGCGCCTTCTCCAGGACGATCAAGCCCCAGCCTGCTTCCGGGAGAGTGCAGTTCCTCTGCCGGAGGTCGGCGGCCTCTTCGGGCCGAAGCGCGGCGTAGTAAATGCAGGCGAACAACGCCTGTAGCCGAGGGCCGCGCTTGCGTCCGACCTTGGGAATGGCGTCGAGGAGTTGCTTGGCTTGGGCGGGGTTGACCACAGTGCGCGGGTCGACCGCCGTCACGGCCTTCGGCACTGTCCACTTGATCCCGTCCAGCGGGTTGTTGCTGAAGACCTTCTGCTCTACCGCATGCTCAAGCAGGTGATGCAGTACGGCGCGCTTACGCCGCACGGTGTTGGCCCCGGCGGGCGCGCCGGCGAAGGTGACGGAGATGGCGGCGAGAGCCGTACGAAGGACGTGTGCCTCTCCCAGAGCCGACAGCGGAAGAGAGGCCCTTTCCAACCAGCTCAGGGCCGCTGTCTGCGTCGAAGTCAGGTCCGTACGCCGCTTCTCCGGCAGCAGGGCGTGAACTCGCAGCACCTCGCGCAGCGCTTCTGCCGAGGGACGGCGCGGGCGTCAGCGACCAGGGCGGGCACCAGTGACAGGAGCGCGTACGCGTCGGTCTCTCGCGTGCGCGCTGCGGACAGATCCCAGCGGCGGAGTACGTACGCCTGCGCGAACTGCAGGAAGGACGGTCCGGCGGCCTCCTGCTCCAGCATCGACACCGGCAGCCCGGTGGCGACGTCGAACTCCTCCCCCGCCTTGGCCGCCTGCCGAAGGTCGGACATGAAGGCGTTGGCCAGGCCCTTGGTTCGGAAGCTCTTGGACTTCTCCTTGCCCGCGACTCTCCAGCGGGCGACGTAGACCGCCATTCCACGGTTCGATCGCTGCTGGACCTGACTGAACTTCACGTCGTAGGTGGTGTTCACGCGGCCTCCCGTCGAGAGTCGAGCCAGGCGATAAGGTCGCTCCGCCAGACGCGGAGTTCGAGGTTGGGCAGTTGAACGCAGACGGGCGCGCGGCCGAGCTCGCGCCAGCGGTAGAAGGTGCGGCGGGAGACTCCGCCCAGTTCGGTGAGGACCTGAGGAACGGTCAGCAGCTCGTCGCTTCTGCTCATTGAGGATCACCGACCATCTGAGGCAGGCGGACGCCGGTTATGGCTGCGGCGAGGAGCTGTTCGCCCAGGGAGAGGCCCTGTCCGGCGTACTCCCAGTGGGCGACGACCAGGACGGTGTCCTCCTCGAACAGAGGGAGTCGTCCGGTGGTGATCTCTTCGGTGCGCATGTGTTCTTCGCGAGCGGCGCGGAGTGCGCCGAGGGTGGTGGAGTAGCGGCGGCTCTTCGTGGAGAAGTGGCCGCGGAAGCCGAGCATGTGGGCCCAGTGAATGAGCCGGAGCTCGGCCAGGGCGGGTTGGGTACCGAGGTTCATGCAGGCGGCGATCAGCCGACGCGCGTGCTCCCGCACCGGGAGAGCCTTCAAGTCGTCGAGAGGTTGGATTCGCCGGTCCAGGGTGCCGACGCATTCGGCGGCTTTGGTGGCGTACTTGGCGATGTAGGCGGCTACGGCCTGGTCGGTGAGGTCCCCGTCCATGGTGATCTGGCGGCTGTCGAGCTGGGTGCCCCAGCGGAAGACGCGGCTCAGCGGCTTGACCTCTGCCGTCACGGCGGCGGCCGCGTGTTGTACGGCTTGGACGAGCGTGTCTGCCGTGGCCCACATCGGTGGTGGCGTCCCCGGACCGTCCAGGCCGTCGAGGCGGATGACGGCATGGAAGTGGACGACGCCGCGGCGCTGGTACTCGGCGACCTTGGCGAAGGCGATGCTGACGTGCTCGCGCAGGGCCTTGACGGTCAGGCCGTTGAGGCGGGCGAAGCGGCGACGCAGGGCGAGCGTGAAGCGGCGCCACAGCTCAGGGCTGATGGCGTTGAACAGGACCGAGCCGTCGTAGTCGTAGCAGTCGGGGCACAGCGGCTCCCCAAGGCAGGGATCGTCTGCGCCGTGCCGATTGGTGCAGGACATCGTCCGTCCGTGCGGGCACGTCTCGGCGTCGCGGCGGGCGTGGCAGGGCAGGACCTTGCCGTTCTTCTCCCGTCGTGCATGTACGACTCCGAAGGACGGCGCGGTAAGGGTCACGAACAGGCACGGGTGCGAGTTGACCGTCTCGGGCACGCCCTTGCCGCCGACGAGGCCGGCGCGGACGAGTTGGTAGGTGTCGGCGCGGTAGACCTCGGCGCAGGCCGGGCAGCGCGAGGCGCGGCGCGTCTTGCACGACACCCGAAGGACCCCGTTGGGCTCGGTGTTGGTGCTGTAGCGGTGTAGAAGGTGGCCGGTGGCCTGGTCCCAGTGTTCGACCTTGCCGCGCAGGTGAATGGGCTGTCGGCAGCCGCCGGTGCGCTTGATCTGGCAGGCCCAGCGGTTGTAATCGGGGTCATGAAGTCGGGAGATCATCCCGGCTATGGCGTGCTGGTGGTGCAAGATGGATCCGTCCTGTCCGGATGTGCTCTGGGTGGGATGGCCCCTCACCTGGCGCGGAACTTGGCGGTTGTGTGGCCAGGTGAGGGGATCTCGGCTATGCGCCGTGGTTGTCGATTCCGGTGCCGTGGCAGTCGCGGCAGGTGTCGCCGTCTCCGTCGAGGCCCGAGCCGTTGCAGGTGCAGCAGCAGCCGGGCGCGATCAGGACTTGTCGCTCTTCCGGCCTCATGATCAGCGGCTCTCGCGCGGAGTGATCTTGAGGTAGATGCGGTAGTGGCGCGGTCTGTTCCTGGCGGGGAAGGCCCGCGACATGGACGTGACCGTGAAGTTCTGGCGTAGGTGGATCAGGCCGAGGGTGAGTTCGGCGCGGTTGCCTTCGAGGCGGATGCGCATGGTGCGTACCTCCTAAATGTCGGTCTGGATGCAGTCGCGGTAGCTGTCCACGGCGGCGTGGCGAGCACGGGCGACGGCCAGGATGGCGGTGAACTCGTAGGTGACCGGTCCGAAGGAGATGCCGGTCATGTAGTGGCCGTGAGGAAGGTGGTCGGGGTCGATCCCCGTACCGAGCAGGGCGGCGACCTTGTCGACCTCGGCGCGCAGCTGGTCGTCGGGGCCGTTAGCGGGGAAGCCGCGTATGATGACGGGTGCTACGGAGGTCGGTACTTGCGGGTTGGCCTTGAGGAAACCGGCCAGGGCGATCAGTCCGGCGATGAGGACGTCTCGGTCGTTGTGCATGGTGATGCGCCTTTCAGGTGGTCTCTGCGACGGTTGGGATGGTGCGGAGTAGGTCGGAGGCGAGCTGATCGGATACGCCCAGACGGGCGCGGAGGACGTCGCGGGTGATGGGCTTGCCGTGCCTGGCGTGGTGTTCGTCGGCCACTCGCCGGGCGTAGTCGATCAGCGCCGGTGAAGGGCCGGGCCGGTCGTTCTCGGCCGGGGCCAGAGCAGGAGGATCGTCCGCAGGGACGTCGGTTGAGGACGGTTCGAAGATTTCCGGGGACGATGCCGGACGAGGGCCGGACGTACGGCGTTCGAGCATCGAGACGGCGACGAGGAAGGCGGCGGCCGGGGTGGCGGCGGTGATCCAGCCCCAGACGGTCGGGTCCGCTTGTTGCAGGTTGGCGGCCAGGGACAGGACGATGCCTCCGGTCAGGACGAGTACGGGCCAGGACGTCAGGCCGCGTTGCTGGCGGCCGGTCTTCTTGTCGCGTTGGCGTTCGCGGGCGGCCATGACACAGGTCAGGTCGATGCAGACGGCGATCGCCCAGGCCATCCAGCCGGACTGCCCGTGCTCACTGGCGGTGTCACGGATGTGGGTGAAGGACCCAGCTCCGGCGATGAGGGCCAGGACGAGAACGGGACCGGTGTCCATCAGCCAGTGGGCGAGGCGTCGCATGAGGTCAGGCCTTCCGCGGGTCCGGAATGGAGTCGAGGAACTCGGCGAGGTCGGCGTCCGTCGGTGGCGTGGTGTGGCCGGAGACGACACCGGCCCAGGGCGGGGTACGGTCCGCGTAGGCGGTGGCGGCGTGCTCGGCGGCTTGTTCGCTGACGTAGAAGGAGCGAGCGCGGTACCACTGGCCGTCCTGAGAGGCGACGATGGCGACGCCGGGTGTCTCGGCGGGGATGGCCCGTGCTGAGGCGAGGGCTGCGGGGTCGAGGTCGCCGAGGGTCATGTTGGCGGTTTCTGGGTCGTTGACGCGGTGGCAGATCCGTCCGGAGCACTGGGCCCGCAGGGCGGTGACCCCGGGGCCGAGGTCGGAGCCGATCCGTTGACCGCAGCAGAACAGGTAGATGCCGAAGGCCCGGCCGAGTTGGGCCACCCGCAGGAGAGCTGTCGAGGTCTTGGCGATCTCGTCCTTCTCGCTCTTGCCGGCCATCAGGTAGAGCTCGGCCAGCTCGTCGACCAGGACGACGATGGGCACGGGCCGCTGCTCGTCCGGAAGTTGCCAGATGTTGCGCGCGCCGGCCTCGCGGCATAGGGCCATGCGGCTGGTCATCAGGTTGACGAGGTCATCGAGCAGGGTGGTGCACTCAGCTCGCGTGGTGCCCAGCGCGGAGAGCCGAGGGTTGTACGGGGTGAACTCCACGCCGCCCTTGAGGTCGAAGCCGACCAGGGCGACGGGTTGCGGAGCGAGTCCTTGGACCAGGGCGTTGGCCAGATTGGACTTGCCGGATTGTGTGGCCCCGGCGTTGATGTAGTGCGGGACGGTCCTGAAGTCGATGATCCACGGGCCGCCGGTCTCCAGACGGCCCACGATCACCTTGAGCAGTTCGGGTGAGGTGGGCAGGACCTCGACCCGGACGAGCGGATCGCGGACGGTGGCGGACAGGACGACCCGTCCGGGACGGGATGACGAGACGCGTATCGCGTGCACACCCCACGAGTGTGCGAGGCGTTCGGCGGCGTCGGAGTAGTCGGCGGGGATCTGGCCTTCCAGGGTGTGCAGGGTGACGCGCCAGCCGTACCGCGTGGGCTTGGGCAGCCACATGAACGGCTTGGTGTCCACGGCGATGCGCTGCCACTTGCGCCGGACGCGGACGACGCCGGTCGAGGCGACCAGGCCGGGGACGGTGGTGAACCAGAAGCGCTGCCGCTTCTTGGTGAGGTTGCAGCCGAGGGCGATCTTGCGCCAGCGCGCCCGTACGCTGATCGCGGTCAGCGGGAAGGCCGCCACGAGCCAGAACGACGGGTAGTGCCAGCGGCGCCAGGCCCAGAGCCCGGCCGCGACGGCGGCCAGGACTCCGAGCACGATGAGCGTGTTGTCAGACACGGAGCGACTCCGTGTCCACCGGTAGGAGCGCGGCGGCGCGGTAGGAAATGCCCCACCGACCGGCGATCTCCCAGACGTACCCGACCAGGCCAGTCGGGTTGATCTGCTGACCGGCGCTGATCGGGGGCTCCCCCGAGGTGCCGATCTTGACGAGCTCGATCCGGCCGAACTCGTCCTCGACCGAGGTGGTGATCTCGTAGACGGTGTTGCCGTGCTTGTCGGTCTTGATCTCTCCGGTGTCCTTGTTGAGCAGGCGCGGCTTGGGCGCCTTCACGCAGGTGATCACGAGCTTGGAGGTGTCGACGGGGATCGGGATGGTACGCACGAGAGCTGGTCTCCTTCAGAGGCTGATGTTCTAGTTACTAAGATACCTAGGTATCTAGCTCTGTAAACCGAGTTTGCTGACTTGGATCGAGATTGCTTACAGGTTGCCCAGAGACCTAGGCACCTAGAACCGCTAAAGTTGGGGTATGGCAACCGACCGGCGCCGGCCGTACCTGCGAATCGCCGAGGACATCCGGCGCGACATCGCATCGGGCCGCTACGCGGTCGGCGAGCGCCTCCCCGTGGCGCGTGAACTGGCTGAACAGTACGGCGTTGCCATGATGACGATCGGCAACGCCCTGGCCGTCCTCCGCGATGAAGGACTCATCGAGACCCGCCAGGGCGCCGGCAGCTTCGTCAGCCGGTCCCCCGACGACGAGACCGCCGGCCCGGCCCCTGGCGAGCACAGCGAAGAGTTCCGCATCATCTCCGAGCAGCTGAGCGAGATCCGTCAGCACATGAACAAGCTGACAGTCAGGCTGGACGAGCTAGACGCCCGGACTCGTCCTGATCAAGCCGAGAAGCGATCCTGACGGTACGCCGCTGGAGTTCGGCCAGGTCGACCGTGATCTCCGCGAGCTCGCGTAGCAGGATCTGTCGTTCCATCTCACTGAGACCCACGTACCACCCCATTGTGTAGGCAGGACGCCGAAGCGTCCCCGGGTTACCTGACGGGTGGGGAGCCACTGCGCGGTTAGCTCTCCGATGTCGTGCTCAGAGCAGCCGCATCACTTTTGCGAGGTTGAGAATCTCGCGCTGACGATGCAGGTTGCCGCTGTCCCTCAGGTCGCGCACGATGTTGCGGACCAGTGGACGGTTCCGGACGTGCTGAGGCGCGATCCGGTCGGCACGAAGCAGAGCGTCTGCCGCTTGGTTGTCCTTCCTGTTCATGTGGTAGCCAGCCGCGGTACAGGTCCAGTAGTGGGCCTGGCGTTCGGACGAGGCGATCTGAGCGACTTCGACGTGCTCGGCACGGGAGATGACCTCGCGAGGCCGGCCCAGCTCCATGCTGACCTCAACCGCGTGGATCGTGGTGTTCACCCGGTTGAACTGCGTTTGGAAGACGTTGCCGTCGCGCGGGAGGGTTTCGGCGACCCGGTGAGCCTCCTCAAGATGCCCCTCAGCCTCTCGTTGATCCCACAGCCGGGAGTACGCCACGGCGGCCCGCAGGTGCAGAGCGCCCCACATCGCCTTGATCGTGTCGCTTCCGCCTACATGAGGTTCGAGCTGATCGAGTGCTGACAGGGCCGCGTCCTTGGCGGGGTCGAGCTGCGCTTCGTGCAGCCACACACCGCACAGATCCCAACTCGCCGCGGCGACCAGGTCCGGAGCGCCGACCCGTTGCGCGGCCACGAGTTCACGCTGCACGGCGGTCCAGCCGAGGTCATGATGCCCCAGCAGGTTGGACGACACTCGCGCCATGTGGCAGACGCGCAGCATCAGTGCTTCGGCCTGGTCGCGATCGGCCGACGAGTCGTTGGTGATGGCGATGAGATCGGCGAGGATGCCGGGCAACACCTCGCCCAGAGCGGTGAACCTGGCGTCCTGGCGGAGCCGCTCGGCGAGACCCACGTTGGCTTCAAGCTCCTGCAGCGGACGAGGTTCTCGGGTCGTCCGGAGCAACACCCCGCTGGGCAACGAAGCCTGCTGAAGTGCGAGCCGTAGCGCCGGCACCGCCGAGTGGCCGGAGTCGAGTTCCGTCGTCTCGTGCTGGTACGGCTGACCGGTGAGCTCCGCGACCTCCACCCCGAGCACCTCGGCGAGCTGCCCGACCACGCTCATGCGGTCAAGCGGCATCCGCCCGTTCTCCACTTTCGACAGCCAGGAGACGGACCGGCCGACCTTTCCGGCGAGGGTGGCCTGGTCCCATCCCTTGCGGTGACGAGCCCGCGCGATCCGCTGGCCCTGCGTCACGTACTCTGTTGCCACGTCCGAGCCCTCCCTCTCGCCGTTGCTTGCTTCGACGATAAGACGGATGGCCTGCGGCACTGGCAGAAAAACTGCCAGTCGGAGGGCATGCGAAACCGCAGGTCGGCCTTCGACCTGCGGAAACGCTCGTCACAGATCAGTTGCTAATCGTGACGCTACGTGTGCGGGGACTTGGGACATTCGGCGCGTCTTACCTCGCTTCCCCGTTGATGAGCTGCCGCCAGAGCGTCTCGGCTTCGCTGACCCGGACCTTCGGGCTCTCGGCGATGGCCCAGGGTTTGACGGATCGGTCGTATCGCCGAATGAAGCCCTGCCCGCCGGCCCGGCAGTCCTCGAAGACCAGCGCCAGGCATTCGCAGGTGTAGCCCCGGACGCGGGCCGCTTCTGGATGCCGCTGAACCGGGGTCCACCTCACCGGCACCGCGTCCGGGCCAGGAGAGGCGGGGTGCGTGCCGTGGAAGTCATGGTCATCTGCCACAGGGGGTCACCGTCCTTCGTGACGCGCGATCTCCGGCAAGGCGTCGTCGACGCCCAAAGAAACCGCAACCGATGAACAGGCGTTGGTGAGCGAGGAGCCAACTCCAAACGCAGCGTGCGCACTTACGGGCGGCAGGCCGGCGCGCAGCTGCGAAGCCCCACCCGGCGGGGCCCTGGACCATCACTCACCAACGCCATACCTCCAAGCTAGCAAGCCTGTAACCCCCTGTCTATTCCATGGAGCTTCGTGAAGCTACACGATCCGCCGTGAAGGGTCGTGAAACGCCCTCCTACTCTCGTAGCGTGGCCAAATATGTCGAGCACACGCGCACCTGGGAGTTCGACGAGGACCGCTCCCGCTGGGAACAGATCCTCGAAGTGCTGAACGCGCGCATCGACTCGGGCGAGTGGGGCCCCAAGTTCAAGATCTCCGAAGTCAAGCTCATGGAAGAGTTCGGAGTCGCCCGCCCCACCATCCGCAAAGCCATGGAACGCCTCAGAGCGGCCGACAAGGTCTATACCGTCCCGAACCTGGGCAGCTTCGTGAAGACCAAGGCCGAGGCCGAATAGGCAAGGACGCCGATGGCCTCGCGGTGGTCTCTCGGGAGATAGGGTCCGGGGACGTGAGCCAGCGGATCGACTACCACAACGACCCAAGCGCGCCTGCCGCGAACAGCCTCGTCCCGTCCGTGAACGTCGTAGTCACCAACGAGGCCGGCGAACTGCTGCTCATCCGCCGCTCCGACAACGGCAACTGGGCGGTGCCATCGACCTCGGAGAGTCCATCCCCCAGGCGGCCATCAGGGAGACATTGGAAGAGACTGGGATCACCTGCGAGATCACGGGCCTGGTCGGCACGTACAGCGACCCCGGTCACGTGATCCACTACACCAGCAACGACGAGGTACGCCAGGAGTTCTCCATCGTGCTCGCAGCCAGGCCCGTCCGCGGCCGGCCGACGCCGAGCAGCGAGTCCCGAGAAGTTCGCTGGGTGCCGCGGCATGAGGTCGCCAACTACGGCATGGACCGCTCAATGCAACTCAGGATCAACCACCACCTGCAAGGACACACCCCGTACATCGGCTGAGGCACGCCACACCCGTCAAGGATCAACCGAGATCGGCGCCCCTAACGTAGAGCGACAAAGGACCAGGTCAGAGGCATTATCGATCACCGGATGAGACTTTTCTCTACGTCTTCAAGGGCAGCCCGCCTACGGCGGTCTGCCGCACGTTGGGCGGTCGCTGGCCGCGCTGCGGCTCTCCGGCCGGTCGCGGCCAGCGCCGCCCACGTAGCCAACCACGGAATTCAGTAGCCCGAATCAATCTTCTACCGCAAAGCGCACAAGCCACTAAAATGCGCTTTCTAGATCAACCTTCCTCTTAAGGCCATTCCCTTGCCTTGGCGGCCATATACCTTCATGTTGAAGGCGGCCGACAACGATCCCCGGCGACACACCGATTTCATTAGCAAATACGCGAACGGAGCTGAGAGATTTAAGCGTGCGAAGCTTCGCATGATGCTTCCTCGGAATCAGCAGATCACCCGAAAATCTGTTCGCTTCCGCCTCCTTGGGGTCGTCGGTAGGAGCGCCGTCCTCTATCCAGGTGTCGCCTCTTCCATGCAGTAGGATGTGGCCGATTTCGTGAAAAAAGGTAAACCAAAGATGGTCCTCAGTCTTGTAGCGGAGACTAAGAAGGAGCATTGCCTTGTCGCCGGAGATCCATCTCGTAGCCCCGCTTGCGCGCGCGCCAGTAATTTCTGCCACGAACACCACTGCTACGCCGAACTGGGAACAGATATCACGCATTATCGGCGCTATAAATGCAGGGGGCTGAGAAGAAAGCTGCCGCAGTCGAGGCAATGCATCCCGAAGACCCGAACCGTCGAACGGCTGACACTCAATATCGCGCGCGGCGAGTTCACCAAGTCGAAGCCAAGAAGCGACCGCACCAGGGCTAGCATTAAATGATTTAGTCTGCCGGAAAGCAGCGACTGGGTTTTCATATAGATCACGCCATGTCTTCAAATGCGCGACACCGAAGAATCCAAGCAGCTGTTGAACCCGCGAGATTTTATCTTTCGGCTCTTCTGGGAGAATCCCCCGTTTGACTAGTTCGCGAACCGGCATTTCATCGAGCCATGAAACCGCCTCCAACAGCTCATGCTCTATTCGCAATCGCTGTTGAGCGGACTGATAGTCAGCCTCGAGACGATTCCAGAGCTTTGCAGGCATACCAGTTACGAGCTCCAGCCGTTGAGCAATCTCGCGGCTTAGCGGCACAAGGCCCTGAATCAACCGATTAACATGTTTCGCACTAAGGCCAAGCCTGGTTGCAAGTTCACGCTGAGTCATACCTAGCTCGTCGAGATACTCGCGGATAGTCTCTCCAGGAGGCACGGCGTAGTCGGGGGCGCCAGAAGGATGGAACTTAGTTGTAGTCATCTCTTACGCTCCTTTCATTCTGCGTGGTCATCCGTGGTAATCGACGACTTCTATGACTAATACGGCGTCATCTTCTCCTAGGCCGTGGTCTACCTTCTCTTTAGATGTCATGAGCCGGAACACGAGCCGCCAGCCCTGATGGAGATCCATCGCATGGCAGCCCGCATACTCGCCGTGTAAGGGGTGGCAACGCCCAGGCATGCGGAAGAGGTCATCCAGGGTGTCCGCCACGCGGAGGGCCTGGAGACGTTGCCCAAGTTTCCGAGCCCCTTCGGCACCGTAGACCTTGCGCATCTCCCGGTCTGACTGGCACCGGAGCTGGAGACGACTGTCCGCATAGAACACCTCCAACTGTGCCAGCCTCTCCTAGTATTAACCAATCTGGTAAACGAAAAACTCCCCTGCCTGGACACGATAGCGTCACCTTCCGTCGTCCGGACCGAGTTCGCCGTCAGCATAGGCCCCACAGTTGGCTCATCACGGTGGGCAACCCGCAGCTCCGGGCCGCCTGCAGCAGGACCTGGGTGTGGGGCGGAACTGCGTGGTATCAGAATGGCGCGTACAAGGCACCGTGCCAGCTGGGAAGCCTCTAGTGCAGCACCCCAGCGGAGTACCTCAGGCGAGGCCTCGTCGAACAGGCCGACAGCGCCGAGCAACTGACAGGTGAGGTATCGGCATCAGGCTTACTTGTCTAGCGCCACTGGGTTCCTCGGCGCAGACCGCTGTGCCTACCTTCTGCCGCCTGCCCTATCGGCTGCCGCGCCGCTTCCGCTCCCCGGACCTGGCGGCCCTGCGCTCCGGGTCTACTTGCCGCCGGGATTCACGGGTTGCCGTGGTCTGCTTACAGCAACGCCGTCTCACGCAGCCTGATCGTCCTGTGACGGCGTCGCACGCACGATTGCGCAGCAGCACTGGCCCTCGACCACGATCCTCCGCACCCGTTTCCGTGGAGGCAATCCAGCGCAACGTGGATCTTGCTCCTGCCCGGAATCAAGGATCGGCCCGGACAACGCCGGAGCCCCGTCCGTGATCGGCAGCAGCGTCAGATCTAGGTGTCCTCATACGAAGCCTCGGAGAACCTTTCCCTCCCAAGCAGCACAAGGAGCAGCTAGTAGTACTCACGGATGTATCCCAGTGCCCTCCCGAAGACATCCTGGTCGCGGATCTTGAACTTGATATAGAGCGCCTTGCGGAGCGCCTGTTGGACGAGGCGATCGCCTTCGTTGGTACCCTGCCAGCCATCAAAGCGGACGGTACGGACGACGGAGTCGATCTCGTCGACGACCTTTTCGGCGAGGATCGGAGTCTCCTCGTCCTTGAGTGACTCAAAGAGGACGGTCAAGGCGGCCTTGCCGAGCTCCTCGCGGGACACCTCAGCGGCGGCCTTCTCCGCTGCGACCGTGTCGCGCGCCAGCGCGAAGAGCTCCTTGAGGAACTCCAGCGATGCCTGCTGAGAGTGAGCGTACTTCTTCCGCAGAGCATTTAATCGCTGGCCAAGCTCGATGAAGGCCGGGTTACCGACGTGCTTGGAGATGCGGGCAATGATCCACTTTTCGACCTCGACGGGGTCGATGTCCTTGCGCTTGCCGGTCATCAGGTCCTCGATGACCTGCGCATCGAGGATGATGGTCTCCAGGTCGGTGCGGGGGACCTCGACGGTGACGTGCTCGTATATGAGCTCAAGCGTCTTGGCGCCCAGCGTGTGCCAGACCAGCCGGCCAGTGACGTCAGCGGGCTGAACAGACTGGTAGACGTGGGTCAGCCAGCGGTAGTCCAACTCGTACTCAGACAGGATCGGGTCCGGAGAGAGGGTCTCCCACAGCTGGGCAACGATGCTGTACGCCGCTCCGAAGGCGTCGCGGGACACTTCGGAGTCAATCGCGGTCTGCGCCTGGATCAGGCCCTCGTAGCCACCGACCGTGCGGTCGACGCCCGGGAAGAACGCCAGAGCAGCCTCAATCGCGGGGCCAAGTTGCTCGCGGAGTACAGCGATATTGGAGATGATCTGCTGAACGGACTTGTCGTCGAACTTGAGGGCTTTGGCGACGTCGTCGAAGATGCCGAGGTAGTCCACTATCAGGCCGTGGGTCTTCACGGGCGGGTAGACCCGATTGGTGCGGCAGATTGCCTGGAGCAGGGTGTGCTCACGCAGGGGCTTGTCAATGTACTGGGTGTAGAGGATCGGGGCGTCGAAGCCGGTGAGCAGCTTTGCGGTCACAATGATGATCTTCAACGGGTCGGCCGGGTCGTTGAAGCGGGCGGTGATCCCCTCCAACTCATCCCGACCGGGCGTCCACTGCTTCCATGCTGGCTTGTCTCCGCGGCTGGTGGACATCACGATCGTGGAAACGTCCGAACCGAGCAGGCGGTCGAGCTCTTCCTTGTACGCCACGCAGGTGACCTTGTCATAGACCACGACCTGCGCCTTGAGACCCTGTGGCTCGACCTTCGTTGTGAAGTGCTCGGCGATGTCGGCGGCGATCTTGCGAACCCGGACGGGGGCTTTGATCAGCGCCTCTAGGGAGGCGGCCTTCTTCGACAGGGTGGCGCGGTCCTCCTCGGTGAGCCCGTGACGGGCGGCGAGCTCGTCGAAGGCCGCGTCGATCGACTCCTCGTCCAGGTGGATCTCCGACAGTCGCGGCTCGAAGTGAAGCGGCAGGGTGGCGCCGTCGCGGATGGAATCGGAGAAGGAGTAGCGCGAGAGATACCCTTGCTCGTCCGCCTCGGAGCCAAACCACATGAACGTATTGCGGTCGCGTTTGTTGATCGGCGTCCCAGTCAGCCCGAACAGGAACGCGTTAGGCAGCGCCTCGCGCATTTTGCGGCCGTAGTCTCCCTCTTGGGAGCGGTGAGCCTCGTCGACCAGCACGATGATGTTGTCGCGCGCATCCAGCACACCAGGTGCTTCGCCGAACTTGTGGATCGTGGTGATGATAATTTTTCGCGCCCCCGCTGCCAGGAGCTCCTGTAGCTCCCGGCGGGACTCGGTAGAGACCAGGTTCGGTACGTCCGAGGCATTGAACGTCGCGGTGATCTGGGTGTCCAGGTCGATCCGGTCGACCACGATGATCACCGTCGGCGAGGTCAGCCCCGCCATCGCACGCAACTTCTGCGAGGTGAACACCATCAGCAGCGACTTCCCCGAGCCTTGGAAGTGCCAAATCAGCCCCTGCTTGATCCGCCCGTGCAGCACTCGCTCCACTATCAGATTGGTCGCCTGCACTTGCTGGAACCGCGCGATCACCTTGATCTTGCGGTGCTTCTTATCGGTCGCAAAGAGCGTGAAGAACCGCAGGAAGTCCAAGATCGCATCGGGATTCAGTACGCCCTCGACCGCCTCCTTGACCGCCGCAAGGTCTAGCTTCACCGGCGTGTGGTCGTCACCGGACTCATCCGCTCGCCACGGCCCCCACAGCTCCACTGGCATCCCGACCGACCCGTAGCGAAAGTCCTTACCCTCCGTGGCGAAGTTGAGCACGTTCGGCACAAAGAACGCCGGCACATTGACCTCGTAGTCCTCCTTAACCTGCGCGGCCGCGTCGATCCAGGAGTACGCCGGCCGCACCGGCGACTTCGCCTCCCCCACGACCAACGGGAAGCCGTTGCACCAGATCACCAAGTCGAAGCGCCGTTCCAGTCGCCCGACCCTGCAGGTCACCTCGGTGGAGACGATCCAGTTGTTCGCACTGTGCTCGTTGGGGTGATCGAAGTCGATCAGTTTGACGGTGACATGCTCGCCATCGGGCCCGAATGGCATCGTTTTTTGCCCGGTCAGCCATGCCGCAAACACCTCGTTCGCCACCACCGGATTCGGCGTGTTGCGCGCGGAGATTAAAATCGCGCGCAGTTGGTAGATCACCTCATCGGCCAGATCCGGGTTCGCCTCAATGGTCGGATTGAGGCTGATTAACGCCTCCCGCACCTGCTGCTCTAGCATCACTTGATCGGCGCGGCGCGGAAGATGATTCCCCGGCACAAACTGCACATCGACCGAGCTCACCAGATCCCGGACGAAGTCGCGGACAGTATTCGCCTCGTTGAAGGTCACTCGACACCCCCGAAGATCTCGCCCTGAAGGCTTCTATGGAGCGCGTGGAGTTTTGAGCTTTCCCTTGCCACACTCGTGAGTGCGTCTTCGAACGAATCCACACGACTGAGCAAGTGGATCTGATCATCAATAGAAGGCACCACGATGCTGCGCGCGATGTAGTCCTTAACTGACAGATTCGTGATGTTGGTCGTCTTCTTTGCGTAATTCCGAGTAACACCAGTCGCCCAGTCATGTCGCAGACGCCAGAATAGGAAGTGCGGCTCCACAACTTCCCGGTTCGGCCGAAGCAGCCGTTGAAAGTCGGTGGGTATGCAGGGAGCCAGCTCTCCGCGAGCGATCACGACGCGCCCGACTGGT
This sequence comes from Nonomuraea sp. PA05, assembly GCF_008086045.1. Classification (GTDB taxonomy): domain Bacteria; phylum Actinomycetota; class Actinomycetes; order Streptosporangiales; family Streptosporangiaceae; genus Nonomuraea; species Nonomuraea monospora. The sequence goes on from NZ_VSEY01000047.1 coordinate 22,606, forward strand.
TGCGAGGGCGAGCCTCCAGATCGCTCAAGAATAATGTCCCCGTCACGAACAAGGCGCACATCGGCCTGCCGTCTGCTCACGGAACGAACAGGCGACCCATCAGTTGCCAGTTGGGTCGCGCCATCCGCATACACGCGTGGCCCAAGCGCTAGTACATCAACCTCAGCCTCGCCCTTTGGTGAGCCCCAGATACCACCAATGACGTCGGTACAGAGGTCAACGATCTTTACCCGTGGTCCAGGGGCCGCCCGGAACGCGTGAGCGAGGAAACGCTGAAGCGCGGCCTCGATTGCCGATACCTGACGATCCAATTCGGCTCTGTGGCGTTCCATCGCCCAGAGGAGGTCAGCGAGACGCTGCTGTTCGTCGACGGCAGGGAGGCCGAATTCGTAGTTCGCCAACTCCGTCCAGTTGATGTACGGGTTGACCGAACCTCGGGAGTTGGTAACTGCGTACGAGTGGAAGACCTCAGCACTGAGGACGAACGGCAAAAACCGCTGGAGCAGGACAGACTCATCACGGCTCTCCAGCACGAAGGTCTTTTCTCCAGTGACGCCCTCGAACTCCGGGACGGCTGTCTTACGCAGGTAGGAGCGCCGTGAGACGTAGAGCACGTGGCCAGGCTTGAACCGCTTGTAAAACATCGGCCCGATCGGGTCGCGCCCGATGACGCCCCACTGGGTGATCGCGAGTTCGTTGCTAGGGATGTGCTCACCCGCGAGGAAGCGTTCGAGTCCAGACGTCTCGGCATCGACGCGATCGGTGACGTGCTTGGCAACGTCGCCGAGGGCGACGCGTTTCCAGGCGGACTTGTCTAGGTTGAGGTTCACTGGGACACCTCCTCGCCGAGCATGGCCAGGACTTCCTCGACCGCCCGGTCGGACTCCGCTGCGGCCGCACGCCACTTCCTCAGTGCGACATCGAGCGACTCACCATCAGCGCTAGTGCTACTGCCCGTCGCTGAGGTGACGTACGAGGAGATGGCCAGCGAGTACCCACGCTCGCGAACCTCATCAATGGTCGCCACGGCTGCGAAGCCGTCGACGGCCTCGAAAGCCTGATAGGCATCGAGGATCCTCGTCTGGTTCGCTGCGCGGAGGAATGACTGCGTCCGCTCGCGCGCAACCTCCTTGCTCGCATCGATCAGCAGAATCCTGCCTCGCCTGCCACGTGGCTTCTGCGTGCGCAGGATGACAACGGCTGCTGGCATCGGCGAGTTGTAGAACAGCCCTTCGCCAAGCCCGAGCACGCACTCAACCATGTCGGATTTGACCAAGCCCTCCCGCACGACGACTTCGTCGCGACGGAACAGCACACCGTGCGGCAGGAGGATCGCAGCACGGCCGGTTCTCGGGTCGAGGCTCTTCGCGATGTGCTGCAGGAAAGCGTAGTCAGCCCGGTTCTGTGGTGGGACGCCCCACATGTTGCGGCCGTAGGGATCCTTGCTGAAAGCGGCCCGGTTCCAAGCCTTGATGGAGTAGGGCGGGTTGGCCAGGACGACGTCAAAGGTCCGCAGCCGGCCATGGGCGTCGAGGAACGCGGGGCGGGCGAGGGTGTCGCCGTGGGCGATGTGGCCGTCGGCGATGCCGTGGAGAAAGAGGTTCATCTTCGCGATCGCCGAGGTGCCGTAGTTGAGCTCCTGGCCATACAGGCGCAGGTTGCGCCACTCCTTGCCCTGGCGCTTTAGCTCGGCGACGGTGGAGATGAGCATGCCGCCGGTGCCGCAGGTGGGATCATAGACCGACTCCCCCGGCTCCGGCTGGAGCAGCATTGTCATCAGGTGCACCAGGGTGCGATTGGTGTAGAACTCCTGGGCGGTGTGCCCGGAGTCGTCGGCGAACTTCTTGATCAAGTACTCATAGCCCTGCCCGAGCTCATCCTCGGGCAGGTTCGCCACCGACAGCGTCTTGGTCGAGAAGTGCTCGACCAGGTCCGAGAGGGTCGAGTCCGGGAGCAGGTCCTTGTTAGTCCACTCGCCGTCGCCGAAGACGCCGGTGAGGGTGTCGGGGTTAGCGGACTCGATGGCCCGCATCGCGGCCTTGAGTGCGTTGCCGACATTGCTGGTGACTTTGCGCAGGTCGCCCCAGTGGGCGCCGTCGGGGATGGCGAAACGGTGGTTCTCCGGGAGGTCGGCCAGGTCCTCGTCGCCGTACACTTCCAGGGCGGCGGCGTGCTCCTCGTCGTAGACATCGGAGAGGCGCTTGAGGAAGACCATCGGGAAGATGTATTGCTTGTAGTCGCCGGCGTCGATCAGCCCCCTCAGCAGCACTGCGGCACCCCACAGATGGGACTCCAGTTCCCGCTGGGTGATCTGCTTCGGGCTCGTCGTGGTCATGCGCCTAGCCTCCACTTCGCCAGCTCAGCCTCCAGCGCTGCGCGAGTCTCGCGGGCCTTCGCGTGCGCGGTATCCAGGTCGACCAAGGCCTGCTCCAGGGTGATCTGCTCACCGACCGCGGCCGGCTTGACGTACAGTGGGATGTTCAGGTTCCAGCCGTTGACCTTGATGTCGTCCAGGGTCGCGACCGCGGCCAGGCCGAGTTGGTCGGCGTACTCCTGATACGCCTTCAGGAGGGTCTCGGCATGGTCGGGTTCGAGGGTGTTCTGGTTGCGGCCGCGCCTGAAGAGCAACTCTCCGTTGACGAAGAGCACCTTGTTCTGCTGCTCGGCGTGGCGCTGACGGCGCAGGATCAGCACGCAGGCGGCCAGGCCAGCGCCGTAGAACAGGTTGGGCGCTAGGCCGATGACGGCCTCCACGAAGCCGGCCTTGAGGATGTGCTCGCGGACGCGACCCTCGGCGCCCTGACGGAACAGGGCGCCCTGTGGGAGGACGACCGCCACCCTTCCTCCGGTGGGTGCAGCGGAGGTAAGCATGTGCTGGACCCAGGCCCAGTCGGCGTACCCCTTCGGCGGCACCCCGCCCGACTCGTTACGACCCCACGGATCGGATGCCCACTGCTCGTGGCCCCAGTTCTTCAGGGAAAATGGGGGGTTGGCGATCACGCAGTCGAACCTGGCCAGCCGGCCGTGGTCAAAGTAGGCCGGATCGCGCAGCGTGTCACCACGCTCGATGTGGAAGTCCTCCACGCCGTGCAACAGTAGGTTCATCCGCGCGATCGCGGAAGTGGTGAGCACCTTCTCCTGGCCATACAACTTGCCGAGCACGGTCTTCGGATCACCGCCGCGGGCCTTGATGTGCTGGATGACTTCGATCAGCATTCCACCGGTGCCACAGGCCGGGTCGTAGACCGTCTCGCCCTCCTGGGGGTCGAGGATGTTGACCAGTAGCGCGACCACTTCGCGCGGCGTGTAGTACTCGCCTGCCTTCTTGTTGGACTGGTCGGCGAACCGCTTGATCAGGTACTCGTATGCCTGCCCCAGTACGTCGGGGGCGGCCTGGGAGATCGAAAGGGTCTTGGTCGAGAAGTGCTCGATCAGGTCAATCAGCTTGCTGTCCGGGAGCTTGTCCTTGTTGGTCCAGCTCGCACCGCCAAAGATGCCATACAGCGTGCCCTGGTTGGCTTGTTCGATTCCGCGGAACGCGGTCTTGAGCGCCGCACCAACGTTTTCCGCGCGCTCGCGCACGTCTTCCCAGTGGCATCCTTCGGGGATGATGAACCGGTGGTTCTCCTCGAACGCCGCATACATGTGGTCGCCACCGGATTCGTCCAGCGCGCGGGCGTACTCCTCGTCGTACACATCGCTGATCCGCTTGAAGAACATCAACGGGAAGATATACGCCTTGAAGTCCGCTTGGTCGATGCTGCCCCGCAGCAGATCAGCCGCTCTCGCCAGATACGACTCCAACTCTCCTAGCGTCAGCGGCACCGGAAGCTCCTGTTCTCCAACACCGACCCCACTCGATCACTGCCCGTTTCCATACTTGGCTTGTTCAGTTTGCTCGGCTCGCCATCCGACGAGCACGTGTCGGAGCCTAGCGGGATCTGCCGACAATCTGGCTGCCGCGGGGCTTCCGTTCCTCGGGCCTAGTGTTCCGGTCTTGAGTTTCGTCATCTAATGGAGGGATGGCGGGCAGACCACGACGTCCGCTCGTGCTGAGCGTGGACGAGCGACGGACGCTGCAGGGATGGGCCACACGCGGGAAGACCGCGCAGGTGCTGGCCCACCGGTCGCGGATCATCTTGCTGTGTGCCGATGGCCTGGACAACACTGCGGTTGCCGGGCAGCTGGGCATCTCGCGGGACACGGTGGGCAAGTGGCGCAACCGGTTCATCGATCGGCGGCTGGACGGGCTCACCGATGAGCCGCGGCCCGGTGCACCGCGCACCCTCACCGATGCGCAGGTGGAGGAGGTGGTGGTGCGCACGCTGGAAGAGGTGCCCGAGGGAGCGACCCACTGGTCCCGGCGGGAGCTGGCCGCCCGGGTGGGCATCTCGCCCTCCAGCGTGCGACGCATCTGGCAGGCGTTCGGCCTGCAACCACATCTGGTGGAGGAATTCAAGATCTCCACTGATCCGCTGCTGATCGACAAGATCCGCGACGTGGTCGGCCTGTACCTGTCCCCGCCCGAGCACGCGGTGGTCTTCTCGGCCGACGAAAAGCCGCACATCCAGGCGATCGAGCGGTCCGCGCCGGTGCTGCCGATGATGCCCGGCACGCCCGAGCGGCGCAGCCACGACTACCACCGGCACGGCACCATCGACCTGTTCGCGGCGCTGAACGTGGCCACCGGAAAGGTGATCGGCAAGTTATCGCCCCAGCATCGCGCGGTGGACTTCCGCGACTTCCTGGATGAGATCTTCCACCAGGTCGAGCCGGCCCTGGAGATCCACGTGATCTGCGACAACCTGTCCACTCACAAGGCCCCGGTGGTCCACAAATGGCTCCTCGAACACCCCACCGTCCACCTGCACTTCACCCCCACCTACTCATCGTGGATCAACCAGGTCGAACGATGGTTCGCCGAACTACAGCGCCGCCGCCTCGATCGCGGCGTGTTCTGCTCCCTCGACGAACTCACCACCGCGCTGCAGGAATGGCTCAAGCACTGGAACGAGAACGCCCGTCCCTTCACCTGGACCAAGAACGCCGACCAGATCATCGGAGCCATCGGCCGCTACTGCGCTCGAATTTCTGGACCGGGACACTAGCGGCCCTGCGGTACGGGTCCCCTTGCCACCGGATGACGTGGTGCTCTCCCTCTGGGCTGGGGATATACAGGGGATGATCTTCCTCGACGCGGACCGCCCGTAGGACGTTCGCCCAGCTCAGCCTGGCTAAGGAGCCACAGAAGCACGCACTCTCCTAAAGCGGGTGCCGCAGGTTCGAATCCTGCCGGGGGCACCAGGTTCGACCAGCATCTGCGCCAAACACGTGCGCAAAACCGAGGCGTGCAAGGATCATGGTCCCCGCGCCAGAATCTCGTGCGACGCCCTTCACCATGCAGAAGATCCACGTGAGGTCCGAAATGTCCGAGTCGGCGAAAGTGGTCCAAAACGGCTTCGGTGCCTGATGAATACGTAGGTCAGCGCGAGCGCTCCCCGCGCACGCGGGGATGAGCCAAGCTTCAGGCCGCTCAGGCGGCGGGCCAGGTGGCGTCCCCCACGCACGCGGGGATGGTCCTGGGCCGGCAGCGTCTATCCGGTCCGGGAGAGCCTTGCCACCGCCGGCGCAACGTTCGGCACAACCTTGCATCAGGGCTCCTGTCCGGATCGACTTGCCGATTCCGGACTCACCTTGCGGAGTCCACTCTCACTCTGCGCCGATGAGTTGCGGGCAGCCGAGTGGTCCAACTCCTCAGGACAACATTTCAGGAGGTCTGCATGGGTGCCGTGTTGCTGTACAAGAGCATGTCGCTGGACGGCTTCGTCGCCGGCCCGGACATCGGCGCGGAGCATCCCATGGGCAAGGGCGGCATGCGCCTGCACAAGTGGATGTTCACCGACCAGCCCGACCCGCGCGACAAGGAGGTACTCGCTACGATGTCCGCCTCGGTCGGCGCGGTCGTGGTCGGCAAGCGCACGTTCGACGTCGGCCTGCCGCACTGGCAGGACACCCCTTACCCGGCACCGACCTTCGTGCTCACCCACCACACCCGCGACGAACTCGTCATGAAGAGCGCAACGTTCACCTTCGTCACCGACGGCATCGAGGCAACCCTGAAAGCCGCCCAGACCGCGGCCGGCGACAAGAACGTGATCGTGATGGGCGCCCAAACAGGACGGCAGTTCCTGCACGGCGGACTGCTGGATGAACTGCTGATCAACCTCGTGCCGGTCGTTCTGGGCTCGGGAAGCCGACTCCTGGAAGACCTGGGCCACATCGAATTGATACGCACAGAGGTCATTGCCACCGACGCGGTCACGCACCTACGGTTCCAGGTCGTGAAGTAAACGGACTACGACACGGAATTGCGGAGCGGACGCTCGGCCCGCGCGGGCCGATGATCAGCCGCTGCATCTCCTCGGCGATGGTGCGGCCGGTGACCTTCTCGATGAGGAGCCGGGCCAGGACGTAGTTGGTGTAGCTCCAGTCGGTGCCGGGCTCGAAGCGGGCGGGCTTGGACAGGGCCAGCCGGACCAGTTCTTCGGGCTGGTAGGTGTGGAAGCGGTTGTCCACCCATTCCTTGCCTGCCTCGGCCCGGTCCTGCTGCCGCAGCAGCTTCACCGACGCGGTCAGCGCGGGCAGCGCCTGGTCGGCGAGGCCGGCCACGCTCTTGTGGTTGAGGCCGTTGGGCGCCTTGGGCGAGCACGTGCCCGGTCAGGCCGGTCGCGGAGGTCAGAGCCAGGCTGCCCTGGGTGCCGACCCGGTGTGCGGAACCGGCGGCACCGGCGGCGGACATCAGCGCGACGGCGCCCCAGGCGGCGGTGCGCAAGGTGTGCTGGTCCTGAGCGGTGAGGGACATGGCGGTGCTCCTTGAAGGTTGGTCCGGCTTGTCGGCGCCGGGGGTCGGTGGCGACGACAGGAACGTTACGGCTATTGCCACACCTCTGGCAATTTTTTGTCAAGGATGTGGCGTACTCCGCATCAGAGCTGGCAACAACTTGTCTCGCGTGTGGCAAGTGGGCTACCCTCGGGGCCTGACGCACCCCTCCGGACGTCGCGCGAAGCCACCCCAACCCGGGAGTTCGGACATGCTCGAACAACCAGTCTTCGGCCGCCGCCTCAGGCAACTGAGAACCGAACGCGGCCTCACCCTGGCCGCTCTCGCAGGCGAAGGCATGTCCACCGGCTACCTGTCCCGGCTGGAATCCGGCGCCCGCCAGCCCACCGAACGCGCCATCGCCCACCTGGCCGCACAACTCGGCATCAGCCCCGCCGAACTCACCCAGTCCACCACGACCTCCCTGGCCCAGAGCCTGACCCTGGCCACCGGCCTCAGCCAGGACGAAGTCGGCCAGACCCTCAGCCAAGCCCTGAAAGTCTCGGGCGGTGAGGATCCGCTGCTGCGCTGGCAGGCGCTCTGGCAGGTCGCCGAATGGCACCAGTGGCGGCAGGAGTACCCCGAGCAGCGGGCGCACCTCGACGAGCTGGTCACGCTCAGCGAGCAGATCGGGCTGCCCGAGCTGCAGTCCAGGGCACTGGCGGCGCTGTCGCGCTGCATGCGCAGCACCGGAGAGATCGCCGGCGCCGTCGACGTCGCGGCACGCGCCCACGAGCTGGCCCGACGCGAAGCGCTGCCCGCACGCGTGCAGACCTCCACTCTGCTCGCCCTGGTCTCGGCGCTGGCCGAGGCCGGACGGCTGCCCGACGCCGCCCGGCACGCCGACGAGCTGCTCACCGTGGCGAGCGAGGTCTCGGGCGCGCTGTGGGCGCAGGCCGTGTGGACCGTGGCCAACGTCCGGGTCCGCCAGGGCGACCGCGACACCGGCGCGGAGTTGATGAACCAGGCCATCGACGGCTTCGACGGCCGCGATGACCTGATCATCTGGATGCGGCTGCGCCTCGGCGCCGCCCGGCTCGACCTCCTGGCCGTTCCGCCCAGAACGGAGTCCGCCCGGCAGCGCGTCCAAGAGGTCCAGGCCGCGCTGCCGTTCGCGGCGTCGACCGCCATCGAGCAGCAGCTGCTGGCGGTGCGCGCCCGCATCGCCGTCCTGACCGGCGACCTCGACGAGGCCCGCACCGTCCTGGACCGGCTGATCGGCTTCGACGACCTGCTCACCTACCAGGAGCGGACCAGGCTCGACGTGCTCCGCAACCGCGTCCTGCTCCTGGAGGGCGAGAAGGACACCGCGCTCGACGGGCTGCGCACGCTCGCCGAGCAGGCCCAGCAGAACGGCAACATGGACCTGGCCGCGGAGATCTGGCGGCTCGTCGCCGAATCCCTGGCCCAGTAGGAGTGCTTTCCCGCTGGTCCGCCGCCCGCCCCGCGAGCCGGCGAATTCCGGTCGGGCTCCGTCCGCTTCATCGGAGCCCTCATGGTGGCCACGGCAGGCTGGGTACCGAAGACAGTCGTCGCCAGGCCACCCCGCCGCACCCCTCCGGAGTGACCTCGCCCTCGCCGCCCTGCTGGCCGACGATGCTCACTCCTCGCCCGGCCAGGCCGAGCAGTCGAACGGGGCGGATGACGGCTGACCACCGGCCTGCGACGTCGCGCCGCGCACCGCGGTGTGTCATGACGCCCGGCCTCGTCAGGATGGCGGTGCCTTGCCTTCTTCGCCGCGCCGCATGCCGCGTTCGTGGCCTTGGCAGGATCTTGACGCCTCATGGACCTCGGCGCGCAGGTCAGGAATCAGGTCAGTGTTTGCGCTTCTTCCGGCGGCCTCGGGCGCCCGGCGGCCGGGTGGGGACGAGGCGGAGGGGATGCCGGGCGGTCTTGCGGAGCGGCTCGGCCACCAGCTCGCGTAGCTCCCGCAGCCCGACGGCATCGGGGTGCCCCGACGCCAGGATCGCCTCCACGAACTCGTACGCGTCCCCACCTCCCATCCTTCTGAGCTGCTCGGTCAACCCCTCAGGCCCGGCGAGCTCCAGCGCCGACAGGAAGTTCTCCGCTCCCATGAGCAGGTGTTCCCGCTCACTCAACGCCCCGGGATCCATTTCCCCGTCATCGATGAGCAGCGTCCACACGGCAGGCCCCAGGACCGGATCGTGACGGAGGTCGTGCAGGAGCCGCTTGCCGGGAAGAGCCTCGGCCAGAACGCGCAGCATCGCCGCCACGCGGGTACGGAACGGGCAAGCCCGTACGGCCTCCAGCAACGTCTCGACGTCCTGCCCCAGGCGGGCCAGCCACCCCTGGAGCTCCGCGGCGGCGTCCTGCGGCGGATAGTGCTGGGCGAGCACCCCGAGCAGTTCGGCCGGCGGGGCTGCGGCGAGTTCGCCGAGGAGAGGAGCGTCGCGGCCCTCGGCGAGGAGGCGGTCGCGGACGCCGCGGAGGCCGAGCGGGGTGAGGCGGATCAGCGGGAGGTCGGGCTCGGCGAGGGCGGTACGCAGGCGTTCGGTCGCCTCCGGCGAGAAGACGTGGTCGAGGTCGGTCGCGTAGAGGGGGTCGGAGGGGCCGCAGGTGAGCTCCACTGCTCCGAGGTCGGACAGGGCCTCGAACATGCGTCCCAGGTCCCGGGCGACCTCGCGGCGCCAGAGATCACGCAGGCGCTCGTCCTCCTGGTCGAGAACGAAGTACTCCTGGCAGGCCAGCCACACCGTCTCTTCGAGCCGGACCAACGGCATCTCGTCCAGCCCGTACATGGAGTTGAGCACGTCCGGCAGGATCTCCTCGAAGATCTCGGCCAGGATGGGCTCGGGACGCCAGGTCGCGACGGGCACGGTGACCACCCGGCCCAGCTCCGGCAGCACCTCGAACGCGCGCCGCCACAGCGCCTCCGGGTCGCGCAGCAGAGGCGCGGCCTTGGCCACGCGGAAGAGCCGGCCCTTGCTGGTGCGGGTCAGGCGGAGCTTCTTGGCCCAGGCGAGCAGCAGGTTGAGCTGCGGCAGATCGGTGGCGCTGCGGACGCGCAACTCGTCCTCGCCGGTGCCCAGCAGGGCCGACACCTCAAGGGCGTCGGCGACGCGGAGGTTGCCCGCGGCGGTGAGGGCGCGGCCGTCCTTGCCCACCCAGTCGGCCAGGGTGATGAGACGCTGCACGGTCTGGCTCCGCGCGGCGGCCTCCGCCAGCTCGGAGGCGGGCGGCAGGGAGACAGGCGGCTGAGGGAAGGCGCGTTCCTCCTCGATGCCGCCGTACAGGAAGCGGTTCTGCATGATCTGGTCGAGCACCTGCTCGTCGTACGGAACGCGACCGGCGTCCAGATCGCCCTTGAACCGTTCGAACGCGCCCGGCAGAGTGAGATCGACGCCCTGGTCGAGAGCCGTATGCGCCCAGAACGTCGCCACCCCCCGCAGTGTGGGGTCGTCGAGCGCGGCCGCGTACTCCGCCCGTGTGCTCTCGATGATCTCCTCCGCCTCCGCGAGCGTGGCGCCGCGCGGGTCGCGCAGGCCCGTGACGTCGAGAAAGCGCAGGTACGTGCGCAGTGTCGCCGGGGCGAGGTCAAGCTCCTCTCGTGGAGCCGTCACCTTGTACGGCACGTACCGCAGCAGGAAGAACCTGATGCCCGCACCGTCCCAGTACGCCAGCCGCCCGTCGCGGCTCTCGTGCCGCGCGTCGACGGCGGCGGAGAGCAGCAGGTCATCGACCGGATAACTGTGCTCCTCCGCCCAGCTGACACACCGCCGGATCAGCAAGTCCTTGGCGGCCTCGAACTCCTCGGCCTCTTCGGGCTCGAACCAGGTACGCACCAACCCAGCCTCCCATTTCTTCAGGGTCACCGCCTCGCCAGGCGGTGAGATGGCTGTGCCGGGTCGCCGAATCCCCCGCTGTGGGGGATGACATCGCCCTGTCGGCGGCTCGATGCTGACGCGGTCTGCTCCGCGAGCGCTCGGCCGAGGCCGAGAGCATCGAAGGGGGCGCGGGGACCGCGGCGCAGAGTCTGTGGACCGTGAGTGCCGAGAGGTGAGCGACATGGCCAAGAAGAACAAGAAGCGCCAGGTGTCGGAGACTGCCGCCGACACGGCTCAGAAGCTCAAGCGCAAGGACTACGAGGCGGAGATGCGGCGTCTGCACGGCGAGCTGGTCGCCATGCAGGAGTGGGTCAAGAGCACGGGGACGAAGGTCTGCATCGTGTTCGAGGGGCGGGACACCGCCGGCAAGGGAGGCACGATCAAACGGATCACCGAACGGGTCAGCCCCCGCGTGTTCCGGGTCGTCGCCCTGCCCGCCCCGACCGAGCGCGAGAAGTCACAGATGTACATGCAGCGGTACGTTCCCTACTTCCCGGCCGCCGGCGAGGTCGTGATCTTCGACCGCAGCTGGTACAACCGCGCCGGGGTCGAGCGGGTGATGGGCTTCTGCAAGCCGGAGGAGACCGAGCAGTTCCTCAAGCTGGTGCCGTCGTTCGAGAAGGCCATGGTCGACTCGGGGATCCTGCTGCTCAAGTACTGGCTGGAGGTCAGCCCCACCGAGCAGACGCGGCGGCTGAAGAGCCGCATCCATGACCCGCGCAAGGTCTGGAAGCTGTCGGACATGGATTTGAAGTCCTACAGCCGCTGGTACGACTACTCCCGGGCCCGCGACGCCATGTTCGCCACCACCGACACCGCCTGGGCGCCCTGGTACATCGCCCGTACCGACGACAAGCAGCGAGGGCGGCTGAACATCATCAGCCACCTGCTGAGCCAGATTCCCTACAAGCCACTCGCCCACAGGGAGTTCGCCCTGCCCAGGCGGCAGCGGGCCGACGGCTATGTGGAACCCAAGCTTCCGCTGAAGTACATTCCCACTCCTTATTGATCGGGGTCAGGTCAGTTCATGGCGTCGAGGGCTTCCCGGCAGCGGCGGAGCAGCTTCTCGTCGTCGGCGATCTGCGCGCTGCCGTATCCGCTGTCGGACGCGTTGTGCCTGCGCGCACGTCCCAGCTCGGCCTCCAGGAGCGGCCGGGCCTGCGCCGCGGCCCGCCCGAGTTCCGCGCAGAGCTCGGCCGCCTCCGTCCGGGTGTGCCTGTTGAGCTCCCACACGCGCGCCACCACCGGCGGCGCCACCTCGGCGTCGCCGGTCAGCCGGTACAGGGCGCGGACGGCCGCCAGCGGGACCCAGCCGTGCGGGTCCTTGCGCTTGGCCAGGCGCCGCAGCAGGGCGATTCTGGGCTTCGCGGCCCGCTCCCGCTCCGCCATCGCAGGGGCCATCTCGCCGAGGAGGCCCATCGCTGCCATGACGGCGTACTTGTCGTCTCCGCCGAGGTGACGGTCCGCGACCGTGACGGCCGCTTCCACGTCTCCTGTGACCAGCCATAACGCCTTCGCCGCCCGGATGGCGGGGCCTCGCTCGGGCGAGGCCGCGGTCTCCCGCAGGATCGGCGCGCACTCGGCGGCGGCGGGCCCGATCGCCGTGATCGCCGCCAGCCAGCCCTCGGTGACCGGCTGGCCGAGCAGGTCGGGCAGGGCCTCGACGGCCGCAGGCCCGATCCTGGACAGCGCCCAGGAGATGCTCTCAAGGCGGTGATCAGCGGGCAGGTCGCGCAGGCGGCGGCACAGCAGGGGCAGCAGGGGCGCGGCCCGTGGTCCGAAGTCGCCCACGAGCTGGGCCACGTCCCTGGGCAGGTGCTCGCGCTCCAGGGCCCAGGCCAGCATCGGCAGCGCGCGGTCGTCCCCCGTGCCGCTCAGCGCGTGCAACGCCGGGCTCACGGTCGGCTGGCCGCCAGGCCAGTCGATCACCCACGGCAGCTCCGCGTCTTCCGGCCTCGTGTGGTCGGCCACGCGCCTGTCCGTGGCGGACAGGACCTCCGCCAGGGCGTCCGCGGCGGGCGCCGCCAGCTCGTCCAGGTCCTTCAGTACGTCGATCGCCCTCGCCATCACCACGGTGCCCGGCCGCCCGCTTCCGCTGCCGTCGAGCACGCGTTCGCCGAGGACGGTGATGAGCCCGGCGTAGTCGCCGCGCCAGTTCGCGAACAAGACGTGCGCCGGGCCCATGGCGTCCACCTGGCACTCCCAGTCGGGTGAGCGCAGCAGGGCCGTGAGGAGGCGTACACGATCGTCCACGCGGTCGCCCAAGCCTTTGGACACGGCATGCACGAGCTCGCCCGCCCGTGGCGCGCGCCGGCCCGCGTCGCGTTCCGCACGTGCCCGCCGCAGCGCGCCGATCAGGGTCGGGGTCTCGACGTCCGCGGGTGGCGGGGAGGCCGGAGGTGTACCGGTTTCGTACAGGGCGGTGAGCAGGTCGAGCGCCTCGCCGACCGCGACCGCCGGGCCGCCGCCCAGCGAGGCCAGCTCCGCCAGCGCCACCAGCCTGACCTGCGGATCCTCCTCCGCCGCCGAGACCTTCCCCAGCCAGTCGCGCACGTCCTCCGCGCCGGTCTGTACGTCTCCCGCCCCAGCCTGTGCGTCGTCCGCATCGCTCTGGCGGCGGCCCAGTGCGGCCCCAGTGCGCACGATGGCTTCCCGTACGCTCGGATCGCCCTCGCTCCCCAGGCGGCCGGTCAGGCTCGTCACCGCGGCCCGCGCCTCGTCCACGCAGGCGGCCAGCAACCCGGCCACGGCCTCGCGCACCTTCGGGTCGGGGTCGCCGAGCAGGCGCTCCCACAGCGGGAACGCGGCGGTCACGGCTCCGTTGGCCTTCTTGTACGGCCCGCTCAGCTCGGTCGGATCCTCGGCCGAGGCGATGCTCGCCAGCAACTCCACCACCTCCGCCCGGCCCGCCAACGCGGGGGCCGCGGCGATGCGGAGGAGGAAGGGGATCGCCGCCAGGGTGCACGGGTAGACGTCACCCTGGTGGTGCACGGCGCCGTACATGCCGTCGAGGGCCGTCTCCCGTACGGCGGGATCGGGGCCGGCCAGGCCGCGAAGCAAGTCCGGGACCTCCGTGGCGGGGCCGTAGGCGTGACGCATGCGGCTCCACCGGACGTCGCTCAGCCCGGCGAACAGGTCCACTTCGTTTGCCATGGTGGAGATCCTGCCGTAGCCCACCGACATTCCCGGCCGACGGGCGCGGAGCCGGCCACCGCCGAAGCGCACTGCCGTGGCCGCTGGTCCCCTTGCCTTCCCTCGGCAGCCGAGCGGATCAACGCTGTGCACACGGGTGGGCCTGGGGGCATCTCACCCTGGGCGGATCAACCAGCGGGCCTTACCGGTCGAAATCCGAGAGCGCCCGCCGCGCGACGGTCCGTAGTTCCTGCCAGGCGAGGGCCGTTGTGACCGCCTCCTCAGTCCAGAGCTCAGGACCATGCTCAGTCATGCGGCTCAGCTTCGCGTCGACTGGTAGCAGCGCCTCAAGTGCCTCCTGACTCAGCAGGCCGTCGTGTGTCTTCGCCTGGGCCAGATGCAGTGCGTCGTCGAACTCGAGCGCCAGCTCGTCGACGTCGACACGCAGACTACGCACATGCTCCAACTGCCTCTCGGCGTCCCAGCCCAGCCGGCTGAGGACAGTGCGGATCCAGCGACGGAACTCGGGCTCCTGTTCGCCGGTCATTGAATGACTCCCCACCACAAGCGGGCTGTCACGCACCGTGAGAAATCCTGGTCGCCATCAACGCCGCCCACCGCTGCGACACCTCGATTCCCAGCGAACTCACAGCGACTGGCCTTGGCGTCAGGCTCCGTCATACCAACGGCTCTTGACCGCCGTCAGCATCCGTGTCTAGATCGAAAAGGCCCCCCGCCGCACCCCTCCGGAGGACCCCGCACATGGCCGCAGCAGTGACCCTCAGGCCCCGATGACCCGGCCGGACCACCCGACCACCCAGCGACAGGCGTTACGGATCTCCACCGTCCTGGCCGGGCTCCTCAACCTCGCCCTCGCCGCCCTGCTGGCCGGCATCCCGTCCAGCTCCCCCACCCTCGACGAAGTGCCCACCCCCGAGAACCACGCCGCCGCCCCGCTGCCCGCCGTCGCCGTTCCCGTCCAGCTCACCGCCTCCCCCGGCAGGAGCACGACGCGAACGCGTCGCCCCGCCACCGCCCCGACGATCACACCGGCCCGCAAGCACAGCAGCCACCGCCCGACGGCCACTCCCCGCCCTCAGCGCTCCACCCGCACGGCGCCGGCCAGACCGACCCTGGTGACCGCCGCACCAACCGCCTCGCGCCGCCCGACGCCGGCGACGTCCAGCCCCGCCGAGGCCGGAGAGGCGCCGAAGCCGTCCAGCACGCCGGAACCGGACGCAGCCGCCCAGCACACCCCGCCGGGACAGACCCGAGAACCACCGGGACAGGCGAACAAGGAGAACAACCAGGACACTCACACCCCGCCCGGCCAAGCCAAGAAGTCCGAAGGCTAGCTGCCCGGCGAATACCGGTACGCCATGTCGTGTTGCGGCAAGAGCGAGGCCGGCGCCATCACCCGCGACCCGCACACCAGGCAGGCACGGCATCGGCGGCGTCCCCGATGGCGATGTCGCCGATCTTCGTGCCCGGCGCCAGCTTCGCTGTCCCTCGCCGGAGTTCTCCAGCGAGGTGCCAGTACCTCGCGATGTCGCATCGGCCCAGGTTGGCCAGTCCGTCCTCACCGCCCAGGAAGAGCGGGACGTCGTAACCCACGCACTCACCGAACCCCAAGGGCGCCGCATCGGTGGCACGCCACTGCTCGTGGAAGCTCTTGGCCAAGGCTTCGTCCGCGTACTCGACCAGTTCGCCGTCGTGAAACTCGGAAAAGGGCACCGGAATCTCCAGCACCTGCCCTGTCCCCGGCTCCAGCATGAGCACCGAAGGGTCTTCCGTCCCCTGTACGCGTAGGTCCAGGGAGAACTGCCGCCCCAGCCAGTCGAACCCGAAGCAGGAGAGCTCACCGAACTCGGGAAAGGCATGGGCGGCGAAGACGTCGGCCTCCGCGCGGGATCTCCACGTGTGGATCCGGTAGAGGCCGCCGTCGAAAGTGGACCCGCCGAACTCCGACAACAGGCGGTCGGCCGCTGGGTGGCGTTCCTCGGCTTGGGGAGCGTGGCCACCGGTTCCCGCTGTCAGCTCGAAGGCTCGCAGGAACCGATCCAGCATCCTGTTGACCTCATCTTCCACCCAAGAGAAAAGAACTATATCCCCTTATGTCCAGGTTGTGATGAGGTCATGCCGAGCCGGTGATCACGTCCATGGGCCACAGACCTGGTGACCAGCAGAGTTGCACTCAGACGATGCGAGGGAGTCATCATGAGTACGCAGCTCTTGCGCCAGGAACAGAAGACCGCCACCTGGCACGGCCCGCTCGGCTGGTGCGCGGCCGCGATGGCGGTGCTGGCGACCGTCAGCGCCCTGGGGCTGGTGATCGACGAGCGCACGCTGCTGGGCCAGAGCGTGTGGCTCAAGCCGTTCAAGTTCGCGATCTCCTTCGGCCTGTACGCCGGGACCCTGGCCTGGATGATCAGCCAGGCCGGGCGGTGGCGGCGGACGTTGTGGTGGCTGGGCACGGTGACCGTGGCGGGGTTCCTCGTTCCTGAGATCTCGGCCATCACCTTCCAGGCGGCCCGCGGCGTCCCCAGTCACTTCAACTTCTCCACCGGCCTGGACGAGACCGTGTTCATGGTCATGGGCGGCGCCGCCTACCTGGGCTGGCTGATGACCTTCGCGCTGGGGGTCTTCCTGGTGGCGCAGCGGCGGGTGGATCGGGCGATGGCGTGGGCGATCCCGCTGGGGCTGGTCATCTCGCTGGCCGGCATGTCGGTCGGTTATCTGATGACCGCTCCCACCCCGGCGCAGGCGGAGGATCTGGCGAGCGGGCTGCGGTTGGCCACGATCGGGGCGCACAGCGTGGGGGCTCCGGACGGGGGCGCGGCCATGCCGGTTACCGGATGGGAGACGGGTGCCGGTGATCTGCGGGTGGCGCACTTCGTCGGGCTGCATGCCATGCAGGTGATTCCGCTGGTCGCTATCGGGTTGAAGCTGGCGTGCCGCCGCGTTCCCGTGCTGGCGTGCCGCCGCTTTCCCGTGCCGGCCTGCCGCCGCGTTCCCGTGCTGGGGGACGTCCGCACGGCGTTGGTGGTCATCGCGGCGTTCGGTTACGCGGGGGTCACCGCGCTGGTGTTGTGGCAGGCGCAGCGCGGTCAGGCGCTGGTCCAGCCTGACGGGCTGACCGTCGTAGCCGTGGCGGCTCTGGTCGCGGTGGTGTCCGCCTGCGTGACCGCGGTGATCAAGTTCGCCGCCGGCACCCGGGAAGTGCCCCGACAGACACCATGACATCCGTAAGATATGCGACTCAAGCATCGGATGCTACATAAGGGGCATAAGTGACGGGCCTTTCCCGCAGGACTCTTCTCGCGGCGGCGCCGGCGGCCGCGCTGATCGCCGGACGACCGGCGCAGGCGGCGCCGCCCACCCCTGTCGTACGCACATCGGGAACCGCGCCGACCCAGCTGGCCGGGTACGACAACGTGCTCAAGAAGTTCGTCCTGGCTCGCCAGATCAGGGCCGCACAGCTTGCCGTCATGAAGAACGGCAAGATCCTGCTCGCCCGCGGCTACTGCTACGACGACTACTCCAGGCTGCCGGCCACCCCGACGCCCACGTCGTTGTTCCGGATCGCCAGCCTGAGCAAGAACATCACCTCGGCCGCCGTCATGCGCCTCGTGCAGGACGGCAAGCTGAGCCTGTCGGCCAAGGTCACCCAACTGCTCGGCCTCACCCCGGCCGACGCCAGGATGGAGCAGGTCACCGTCCTGCGCCTCATGCAGCACCTCGGCGGCTGGGACCGCGACGTCTCCAAGGACCAGCTCTGGCTGGACCACACCATCTCGGCCGCGCTCGACGTGCCGCTGCCGATCGGGCATGACGACATCATCCGGTACGCCACCGCCCGCCCGCTCGACCACGCCCCGGGCACCAAGATGGTCTACAGCAACTACGGGTACCTGCTGCTCGGCCGGATCATCGAGAAGGTCTCGGGGCTGCCCTACGAGGCGTACGTCCAGAGCAAGCTGCTCCAGCCGCTCGGCATCACCCGCATGCAGCTCGGCGGGAGCCTGCGGAGCGAGGCCGTGGCCGGCGAGGTCAGGTACGAGTCGCAGTACACGAACAAGACCGTGCTGGACACCTCCGGCACCACCGTCCCGTACCCGTACGGCGGCTTCAACATGCCCAACCAGGACGCCAACGGCGGCTGGCTGGCCTCCGCCGTGGACCTGGTCCGCTGGACCCTCGCCTTCGACCGGCCGGGCACCGTGCTGAGCTCCACCTCGATCGCCAAGCTGGTGGCCAAGCCGGAGATCGGGGTCAACGAGTACGGCTCCTGGTACGGCGGCGGGTGGTGGTGCCGCCAGGTCACCGGCCACCTCAACACCTGGCACAACGGCTCGATGCCCGGCACGTTCGCCTACCTGGCGCGGCTGCAGAACGGGTTCAGCTATGCCGTGCTGTTCAACCGGCGTGAGGAGAGCGGGTCGCTCGACTACGACGGGATCGATGACGACATGAACAAGGTGACCGTGTCGTCCTGGCCGACCACCGATCTGACCTCGAAGTACTTCTGACCCGCGGGCGGCGCCCGGTACGCGGCCCCGGCCCGACGGCGCCGATCAGGTCGGCGTCAGTGCCGAGCGGCTGGCGGAGCATCCGGCGGCAGGCGTACGGGAGCCACGTCAGGAGGCGTGAATGACGGGCACGTCGAGCGCCCGCAGTGTGGCGTTGCCGGGATCGACGTCGGTGACGATCCCCGCGACCTCCGTCAGCGGCAGGACGGCGAACCGGGAGGCGGCGCCGATCTTCTCCGCGCTGCCCAGCACGTAGGTGTCCGCGGCCTGCCTGGCCAGGGCGCGTTTCATGGCGGCCTCGTCGGCGTCGCCGGTGGTCAGCCCCGCCTCGGGATGGATCCCTGTCACGCCGAGGAGGAAGAGGTCGGCGCTCAGGCCGCGGGCGGCCTCCGCCGCGGCGGCGCCGCAGGCGACCATGGAGTGCTTGAACAACCGGCCGCCGATCAGGTAGACCTCCACGTCGCGGTGCTCGGCCAGCGCGCTGCCCACGGTGGGGCTGTGCGTGATGACGGTGGCGCGCAGGTCGAGCGGGAGTGCGCGGACGACCGCGAGCGCGGTGGTGCCGCCGTCCAGGATGGCGGTGCTGCCGGGCTGGATCAGTGCGGCGGCGGCGGCGGCCACGCGTTGTTTGCCGGACACTTCGACGCCCTGGCGGGTGGCGTAGTCGGCGATGGCGGGAGAGACGGGCAGCGCGCCGCCGTACACGCGCTGGCACAAGCCCGCGGCGGCGAGGTCACGCAGGTCGCGGCGGATGCTGTCCTCGGAGATGCCGAGCTCGGCGGCGAGGTCCTTGGCGATGATCCGGCCGTCCTGGTGGAGGCGGTCCAGGAGCAGTTCACGGCGTTGGGCGGCCAGCATGCACGTTTCTCCTTGTTTTTTCCGATTGTAGTGGCGCGTCGTGATGGTTCCGATCGCAGGCAGGGCCGCTTGATCGTCTCCGACGATCTAGAGTGAGGCCCGTGTGGTACGCGTTCATCGACGTCGCGGTGCTAGCCGTCGTCGCGGTCGTCGCCCGGCGCCGTCTCGTCGTGGTCCAGGTGAGCGGTGTGAGCATGTCGCCGACCTACCGTCCGGGTGACCGGGTGCTGGTCCGCCGGACCGGCGCGGTGCGGCGGGGCCAGGTGGTGGTCTTCGAGTCGACGCGGCCGTCGGGGTGGGGCACGGGCCCGCCGGCGCCTCCGTGGGCGATCAAGCGGGTGACCGCGCTGCCGGGCGACCCCGTTCCGGCCGACGTGGCGGAGGCGGTGGCGGCGAGGCCCGGCGCGTGCGTGCCCGAGGGTGCGCTCGTGGTGGTGGGGGACGGCACGTCGAGCGCCGACTCACGGGTGTACGGCTACCTGCCGGCCGACCGGCTGCTCGGCGTGGTGGTACGCAGGCTGTCCCCCGGCCCGCCGGCTGCTGAGCGGTCGGGAGAAACGGCCTCGTAGCCGTCGGGGGATCCGGTCGCGTAGCCGTCGGCCTGCAGCGTGAACAGGCGGGCGTACTCGCCGCCCATGGCCATGAGCTCGTCGTGCGTGCCGCGTTCCGCGATCCGCCCCTCGCTCAGCACCACGATGAGGTCGGCGGCGCGCACGGTGCCCAGCCGGTGCGAGATGAGCACGCTCGTGCGCTCGCCCCGGTAGGCCCGCAGGCTGGTGTGCACCTCGTGCTCGGCCTGGGCGTCGAGACCCGAGCTGGGCTCGTCCAGGATGAGCAGGTCCTGGCGCTGCCGCAAAAACGCGCGGGCCAGCGCCAGGCGCTGCCACTGCCCGCCGGACAGGGAGACCCCGGCCTGCTCGTCGCGGTCGCCGAACAGGCGGCTGAGCATGGTGTCGTACCCGCGCGGCAGCGCGGTGATCGTCTCGTGGACGCCCGCGCGGCGGGCCGAGTCGCGGACCTGCTCGCCGTCCGCCGTCAGGTCGCCCAGCCCGATGTTCTCGGCGGCGGTGAGGTCGTAGTCCATGTAGTCCTGGAACACCGCGCCGATCCGGCCGCGCAGGTCGGCCGGGTCCGCGTCGCGCAGGTCCACCCCGTCCCAGGTGAGGCGTCCGCGGATCGGGTCGTACATCCGGCACAGCAGCTTGACCAGGGTGCTCTTGCCCGCGCCGTTCACCCCGACGAGGGCCACCGTCCGGCCGGAGGGGATGAACAGGTCCACCCCGCGCAGGATCCAGGGGTGCTCCTCGCTGTAGCGGAACCACACGTCGCGCAGCTCGATCCCGTCGCGCAGCGCGGGCAGCGCGGCGGGCTCGCGCGGAACGGGCAGGTCGGGCTCGGCCGCCACCACGTCCGTGTAGTGGCCGAACATCAGCAGCGCGTTGTGCACGTCCGCCCACTGGCTGACGATCGCGGTCAGTGCCGCCTGCACGCCCGCGACGGCGGCGACGAAGACCGTCACGTCGCCCACGCTGATGCCGCCAGAGGCGGCGCTGAGGATGGCCCACAGCAGCCCGCCGGCCGCGACGACGCTCCCGAGCAGCGCCATCACGCCCTGGCTGCGCAGGGCACGGCGGTCCACGTCGCGTTCGGCCCGGTTGATGCCGCGCACCTCGTCAAGCATCCGGTTGCGCAGGTGGTCGCCCAGGCCGAACAGCCGCACCTCCTTGGCCGCCTCCGGCCGGGTGAGCAGGTCGCCGTAGAACACCTGGCGCCGCATGGCGGGCGTGATGTCCCACATGACCTCGGCGCGCTTGCGGCTGAGCACGAGCTGGATGCGTACGGAGGGCAGCGCGGCGACGACGATGACGGCGACCATGAGCGGGTTGACGGCGGCCAGGGTGACGGTGAAGCCCGCGAGGGTGATGACCGCCTGGCCGATCGCCAGCGCGCCGACGACCAGGCGGTCCGGCGCGCTGTGACTCGACTCGTACGCCAGCCGCAGCGTGTCGTGGAAGCCCGGCGTCTCGAACCGGCTGAGCCCGGGATGGCGGTTGACCGCCCGGAACAGCCGGTCGTAGATGAGCAGGCAGATCGACCTGCGCAGTTGCGCCTTGGCGTAGTCGGACACGTGCGGCAGCACGATGACGGCCAGGCCGCTGAGGGCGAGCCCGCACGCCGCCGGCGCGAGCGCGGCGAACCCGTCGCCCCTGACGAGCGCGTCGAGGACGAGTTTCGTCAGCCAGGCGGTCGCGACCGGCGCCAGCCCGCCGAGTACGCCGAGGACGGCCGCGCCGACGGCGGCCACCGGGTGGGCCTTCCAGGCGAGGGCGGCGGCGACGCGGATCCGGCCGGGCATGGGGGTCGCCATGCCGGTCAGACGCTCGCGGGGATCGGGAGCTCGTCCGTGGAGTGCGCCGACGCCGTCACGGCGCCCGCGCCGTCCACGAGGTAGAAGCCGGGGAACGGCGGGCGTCCGAAGGCCGTGTACAGCCGGCCGTCGCGCTCCTCGGTGACCACGGTCGCCAGGGCGGCGAGGGCGGTGGTGAACGTCTCCGCCTTCGGCCCGCCGCCCACGACCAGCGCCAGGACACGGCCGCGGCCCAGGTGGCGGACCCGCTCGGCGAACTCGGGCAGGTGTTCGTCGCAGGCGGAGCAGTCGGTGGAGAACATGCCGACGACGGTCGTGCCGCCTGCGGCTTCGAAGGTGGCCCGGCTGACGGCCGCGCCGGTGGTGTCCGTCGCGGTGAAGTCAGGGAGTCTGGTGCCCGGCGGGGTGAAGGCGGGCGGCGAGACCACGGCCCGCAGGACGTTCGCGTGCTCGCGCAGGCGGCGGACCACGGCCAGCAGCAGCAACAGGTTGACGGCGCTCAGCAGGCCGACGAAGACGACGGCGGCCACGAGGAAGGACATCGGCGTCCCTTACGGTTCAGCGAGGCGGGGGTGGGACCGGGTTCAGGAGGTCGGCGAGGTCGTCGGTGAAGACGGCGAACAGCGCGATCAGGCCGCCGGCGGCGAGTGCCAGGACCGCTCCGGCGGGGTGCGTCTGCGCGCCCGCCTGCGCGGACGAGGCCTGTGCGAACGAGGCTGCCAGGCCGGTGACGGCCACCGCGATCAGGACGGCGTTGCGGACGAGGTGCCGGCTGCTCAACGGCGCCGACGAGGTGCTGAAGCAGTTGCAGGGGGTTCGGCTGCCCGAGCGGAGCGCGTACCGGATGCCGAGGGAGAAGGCCAGCAGCACGGCACCGGCCAGGCCCAGCCCGGCCGGTGCTGTGAACTCCGTCGTCAGCAGCAGGACGGTGGCCGATTCAACGGCGACCACCGTGGCGGGCAGCGCGGCCTGAACCCGGCCGCGCGGCAGCGGGACGAGCGCCGGCACCGATCGCCGGAACGCCTCGAACGCCTCCCGCCCGCGCACCTTGCCGGCCACCGCCGCCAGGAAGACGATCCCCAGGGCGCAGCGGGCGGCCAGCGCGACGTACTCCATGCCGCTGATCCGTTCGGCCGGAGGCTCAGCGGCAGTAGGTCTTGCCGGCGTAGATGCAGCAGCGGATGCCGGTCGAGGTCCACCAGCAGGGCTCGGCCTCGGCGGTGGTGGTGGGCAGCAACCTGCTCAGCAGCCGATCGCTCATCTCGTTGAGTGCACGGAACACAGGGATCCTCCTCTTGTGCGAGCCGGCGGTGGGGGAATGCCAGCTAAAGGCCGACATACGCGATTTGGGTGATCAGCGCCGCCGACACCTGGACAATAACCACGGATGATCAACTGAAGTAAGCAGTCGGGGCCGACAGCAAGCTGCAATGCCGTGCAGCTTGCTGTCACAGGCGCACCACCAGCCGCGCCGGCCCCTTTCGCTACATCGGGAGCCACATGAGCCTCAGCAGTCTCGGACTGACCGACTTCGAGGAGATCGTTTACCACGACCTCCTGTGCGGCCGCGAAACGACGGCGTGCGACCCGGACGGCCTGCGAGCCGCGCTGCAGCGGCTCTCGGCGCTCGGCCTCATCCGCTTCGACCCTGCGGGCCGGCCCGTCGCCGTCGAGCCGGAGATCGGGATCAGCCGCCTCATCCGGCGGCGGCTGCTGGAGACGAACGCCGAACAGCGCCGCATCTCGGCGGCGTGGGAGGCGGTGCACCTGCTGAGCGCGCAACAGCGCGGGCCCGACCGCACGGTCGCCGTCGAGCAGATCGACGGCGCCGACCGGATCAACGAACGCATCTGGTCACTGGCGCTCGACGCGCAGGAGGTGCTGGCCATGCAGCCAGAACGCTACCAGCCGTGCCTCGGCAGGCTGCCCGTCCACCTCCAGCGGCTCGGGGAGGGCGCCCGCTGGCGCACCATCGTCTCCCGGCAGAGCCTGCTCGACCCGGAGCTCATGGAGTACTGCGTCACGCTGCACCGCGCCGGCGACCACCACCGGCTCGTCGACGACGACGGGCAGCAGATGGTGATCGTCGACCGTTCGGTGGTCTTCGTCCCCAGCGAGCCCGGCGGCGGCGAGCGGAGCGCGTTGATGATCTCGCAGGCGGGGGTCGTGGCGACGATGGCGGACCTGTTCGAGCGCGTCTGGGCCAACGCGCAGGACCTCGAACCCCGCGACGCGCCCGACCTGACCATGCGCGAGCGGCGGGTGCTGTATCTGCTGGCCGGCACCCGTAAGGACGAGGTGGCGGCCAGGGAGATGGGGGTGAGTCTGCGGACGTACCGGCGGCACGTGGCCGAGCTGCTCGAACGGCTCGGCGCCGCCAATCGGTTCCAGGGGGCTCTGCTCGCCAAGCAGCAGGGGTGGATCTGAGCCTGAGACGAACCCATTCCCTACGTTTCGATGGTGGTGCTCGGTGGCGCGCTGGCCACGATGACGCTGGTGATGCGGGCCGACGAACGCACGTCCGTCGTCCGCGTCATCAAGCAGGTCGGCGCCGGTCAGCCCTTCGGCCCCGACGCGCTGCAGGAGGCGCGCGTCGCCGACGACGGAGCCGCGTACTGGCCCTGGCCGGAGCGCGAGAAGGTGGCGGCGGCCGTGGCGACGGTCACGGTGCTGCCGGGCACGTTGCTCACCTGGCCGATGATCACGGGTGGTGACGGCGGTGCGGTCGCGGGGCGGGCGGTCAGGGTGGGGCTGGCGCTCAAGCCCGGCCAGGCGCCCTATGACCTGCAGCGGGGGGAGCGGGTTCAGCTCATCCACGTGCCAGGCCGCAGGCAGGCTTCCGACGTGCCGGTTCTGGTGGCGGAGGAGGCGATCGTGGACGGCGTTAGCTACACGTCCGGGTCGGCCGATGTGGCATCGCCCGGGCATGCCGCGCTGTAAGCTCCGCCCAACGCCCGGCGCTGCCCTCCGGCAGTCCGGCCGCAAGCCCGCTCACCTGGACATCCCGCCAGCCGTCGCGCTCTGATCGGTGGGGTTCGGCGCCGCCGCGCTGGACGAGCACCAGTGCGGTGGCGATGAAGCCCTCCATGAGGGCGTGCAGGATGGGATGGTTCGTCCGCTCGTAGCGCTCGACCAGGGCGCTCACGAAGGCGGTGAAGACCTCCAGGTCGATCCGGCACTCGTCGTTCTCCATCGGCCCGAGCCCGGTAGGGAGGCCCGTTTCCGGTGCGAGGGCGTCGGCTGATCGCAGGAACAGCGCGGACACCCCGTTCGACGGGTTCCAGAGGACTTGCTCGCCGACCTGGTAATACTGGCTCACCACACCTCCTGCCGGGAATGCCTGTCATCCGCCCATGATGAGCCCGACGATAGCCGCGAAGCCAGCGGACGCCCGGTCAGCTCGCGGCGGCGCGATCCCCCACGGGGCGGCGGCGCAGGGCGGGGTCGATCAAGGGGGCCGGGCTCCAGAGGCCGACCGGGTGGTAGATGTTGGTGCCGGGCGGGACGAGCTCGTCGATCCGGTCGAGCACGCTGTCGTCGAGCACCAGCGAAGCCCCCTTCAGCAGGCCTTCGAGCTGCTCCATGGTGCGCGGCCCGAGGATGACCGAGGTGACGGCCGGGTGGGACGCGGCGAAGGCGATGGCCAGCGCGGGCAGGGTGCAGCCGATCTCGTCCGCCAGTTTCACCAGCTCCTCGACGACGTCCAGCTTGGCCGCGTTGACCGGGATGGACGGGTCGAAGCGTTCCGGCGCGCGGGCGGCGCGGCCCTGCGCCAGGTCGACGTGCCGGCCCTTGCGGTAGCGGCCGGTCAGGAAGCCCCAGCCGAGCGGGCTGTAGGTGAGCACGCCCAGGCCGAGCCGCTGCGCGGTGGGCAGGACGTCGCCCTCGATGCCTCGGGCCAGGATGTTGTACGGCGGCTGCTCGGTGCGGAAGCGGTAGAGGCCGCGCTGCCGGGCCACGTGGTAGGCCTCGACCGTCTCGTGGGCCGGGAAGGCGGAGCTGCCGAAGGCGCGGATCTTGCCCTGCCGCACCAGGTCGGTCAGGGCGGAGAGGGTCTCCTCGATGTCGGTGCGGTGGTCGGGGCGGTGGATCTGGTAGAGGTCGATCCAGTCGGTACGCAGCCGCTTGAGGCTCGCCTCGACCTCGCGCACGATCCAGCGCCGCGAGTTGCCGCCCCTGTTGGGCCCCTCCCCCATCGGGAAGTGCACCTTGGTGGCCAGGACGACGTCGTCCCGCCGCCCCTGCAGCGCCTTGCCGACGATCTCCTCGGACTCGCCCGCCGAGTACATGTCGGCGGTGTCGACGAAGTTGATGCCGTGGTCGAGGGCGGTGTGGATGATGCGGATGCTGTCTTCGTGGTCGGGGTTGCCGGCCGAGCCGAACATCATGGTGCCCAGGCAGTGGGTGCTGACCTCGATACCGGTGCCGCCGAGGATGCGATGTCTCATGCTTCGGAACCGTAGAACCTAGAGCCGACTCTAGGGCAAACTGGGCCGCATGTCGGGTTTGAGCATCGGCCAGGTCGCCGAGCGCACCGGGCTCAGCGTGCACACGCTCCGCTTCTACGAGCGGGAGGGGCTGCTGGCCCAGCCGGTGAGCCGGGGGGTCGCGGGGCACCGGGTCTACAGCGAGGACGACATCGGCTGGCTGGGTGTGTGCATGCGGCTGCGGGCGTCCGGCATGCCGTTGACCGACATCCGGCGCTACACCGAGCTGGTCAGGGCCGGGCAGGGCAACGAGGTGGAGCGGCTGGAGGTGCTGCGCGAGCATCGGGATCGGGTGGTCGCGCAGATGCGTGAGCTGGACGAGTGCCTCAAGCTGATCTCCCACAAGGTGGCGATCTACGAGGGTCGTCTGGGTCTGCGGGACGGCGTCACGGAGTGCACGCCCTGACGTCAACCCCTCGACGCCGCGGACATCAGCACGTCCACCTCACAACCCGGCAGGGCCGGGTCGAAGCCGTGCTCGACCAGCCACCGAATCGCCAGCAGGCTGCGCAACGACCACCCCGCACGGATCACGTCGAGATCGGCGCCATCACCGTAGCCGGCCACGACGTCGGCGAGGTGCTCCTCGTGCCCGAGCGTCAAGGTGGCCAGGTCGTACAGGGGATCGCCCTGGCCCGCCTCCGACCAGTCGATCACGCCGGTGACCTCGTCACCGTCGACGAACACGTGCGTGATCTGCAGGTCTCCGTGCGTGAACACCGGGGCGCCCGGCCGCAGTGCGTCCTCGGCGATGCGGCGGTTGCGCTTGACGACGTCGGCGGGAAGGACGTCGTTGGCGATGAGCCAGGCGCATTCGTCATCGAGGCGCGACGCCTCCTCCTCCAGGTTCCGGCCGCCCGGCCAGGGCGGCGGCGGGGCGTCGTGCAGCGTGCGGGCGGCGGCGCCCGCCGCGGCCCAGGCCGCCGGGGAGGCGTTCGACGGCTCGCCCAGGCGGCCGAGTGCCGTGCCGGGGACGGCGGCGAGCGCCAGGACGGGCGGGTTGCGCCACAGGACTCGCGGGGTCGGGATCGGCGCCAGGGCCATCGCCTCGACCTCGACGTCGATGCGCGTCTGGACGCTGTCGATCTTCAGGAAGACGTCGCCCGCGCGTAACGTCGCGCGTTCGCTGTGTGCGACGACGACCTCGATCTCGTTCACATCGGCCCATTATGGCGAGGACGCCTCCCGGCGTCGCCATATTTATCCCTGGACGCCGCCCCCGATGACGGCCTGGCTGCTGCGGAGGAACGAGGCCGCGACGGCCGCCGGCTCGTCAAGGTATCCGGCGACCATGGCGCCGTCCCGGATCAACATGAGATCGTCGGCGGCCTCCGCCGGGTTCCGGACCCCGAGCGGAGCGATGAGCTGCTCGAACGTCGCCCTGTTCCAGCGGCGATGCGCGTCCACGGCCTTGCGGATCGGGCTGTCGGGGTCGGGGTACTCGGCGGCGGCGTTGATGAAGGGGCAGCCGCGGAAGCCGGGCGCGCAGGCTATGGCCCCGATCGCCTCGGAGATCACCCGCAGCGTGGCCTCGACGTCGCCGTCGCCCTGCTTGACGGCCTGGCCGATGCCGTCCCGCTCCAGTGCGGCGCGGCGTTCGAGGTAGGCGACGACGAGCTCGTCCTTGCTCTTGAAGTGCCGGTAGAACGTCACCTTCGTGGTGGCGGCGAGGTCGATGACCTTGTCGACGCTCACCGCGCGCAGCCCGTGCGCGTAGAACAGCTCGCTCGCGGCTTCGAGGAGTCGTTCGCGCATGGGGCTGACCATGCCCGAGATCATACGCGCCCCTCCTCTTGCGCCGGTCGTCCTGCCGGGCTAACGTCAGCACCGGTAGAGTTACTAGTCATTCTACCTACTCCGAGTGTAAGAAGAAGGACAGAGAATGACCACCGCCACCGACACGAACACCCGCCCCACCGCCGCGGCGTTGCGGAACCTCTACGTGACGCGCTTCGTGTTCGCCCTCGTCTGGGCGATCCTGCTGTTCCTGACCGGGCCGTCCACCGGCCCGGCGAGCGTGGCGCTGCTCGTCGTCTACCCCCTGTTCGACGTCGCCGCCGCCATCGTGGACCTGCGCTCGTCCAGGACCGCCCGCCCCACCGCGGCCCTGTACGTCAACCTGGCCCTCAGCCTGCTCACCGCCATCGGCCTGGCCGTCACTGCCGGCACGGGCGTGACGGCGGTGTTGCGCGTGTGGGGCGTCTGGGCCATCACCGCCGGGATCGTGCAGCTCGTCGTGGCCGTCGGCCGCCGCGGGCTCGGCGGCCAGTGGCCGATGATCCTCAGCGGGGGGATCTCCACGCTCGCCGGGACGGGGTTCATCCTCCAGTCCGGTACGCCGGCCGCGTCCCTGACCAGCCTCGCCGGGTACGCGACCGTCGGCGGCGTCTTCTTCCTCGTCTCCGCCCTCCGCCTGCACCGCACCGCCAGGAACGGCTGAACCCCGTTGCGGCGGCCTCAGGAGCGGCGGCCCGACCAGGCCCGGATGACCAGCATGACGCTCCCGCCGAACAGCAGCGTGCCAACAGGCACGTGCAGCTCGGGAACGTGCAGGTCACCGAGCGCCGCCGCGGCCAGGGACAGGACGAGCATGAACGCGCTGCCGGCGACGAACCGCGGCGACCCGCCGCCCGGCCGCCACACCAGGACCGCGACGAGCAACTGGGCCGCCGCCGTGGCTACGACCGCCAGCGCCGTGACGCCGTGCAGCGTCCGCCCGTCAGGTGAGGCCAGCAGCGTCCCTGCCGTGGTCGCCTGGATCAGCAGGGCCACCGCCTGGAGGATCACCGTGACCCGCAGCGCCAGGAGGAACCGGGGCCTGGTGGCGAACGTGCTCCCGGTCACGGGGCGCTCCCGATGAAGCCCGCGATGGCCTCGGCCAGCCGCCGCGGCTGATCCTCCTGGAGGAAGTGCCCGGCGTCGGCGATCGTGACGTGCGGCTGCCCCTTGGCACCCGGGATACGCTCGGCCATCCGCTCGCCGTGGACGCGGCTCACCGGGTCGTGCTCGCCGAACGCGCACAGGAACGGGATGTCGAGCGTCTCCAGCACGCGCCACGCCTCGCGGTTGCCCGGGGCGGCCTCGTCCCGCGGGGAGATCGGCACGAGCAGCGGGAACTGCCGCGCGCCCTGGAGGTAGGGCTCGCCAGGGAACGGCGCGTCGTAGGCGGCCAGCACGGCGGGGTCCGCGCCGGCGCGGAGGTTGCGCGCGAGGACCGCGGCCACGCTGAACGGGTTCGAGCGCTGGCTGGACTGCAGCCAGTGAACGAAGAACGGGCCCATGTCCTGGTCGCCGGCGGGCAGCATCGTGTTGGTGGCCACGGCGCGGCGGAAGCGGCCGGGATGCTCGGCGAGCAGCCGCAGCCCGAGCAGGCCACCCCAGTCGTGGCAGACCAGCGTGACCCCGTCCAGGTCGAGCGGGCCGAACACGAGGGCCCGCAACCAGTCGAGATGGGCCTGGTAGGTGTAGTCGAAGCGGTCGGCGGGCTTGTCGGAGCGTCCGAACCCGACCAGGTCCGGCGCGACACACCGGTGACCGGCCGCCACCAGCGGCGGGATGATGTCACGCCAGAGGTAGCTCCAGGTCGGCTCGCCGTGCAGGAGCAGCACGGTCTCCCCCGACGGCTCACCGGCGGGGCGTTCGTCGAGGTAGTGCATGCGCAGGACGGTGCCGTGGCCGTCGCCCGCGTCGATCTCGGCGTAGTGCGGCTGGAACGGGTAGCCGGGAAGGCCGTCGAAGCGGTCGTCCGGGGTTCTCAGCACCCGCATGGGTTGCGTGCTTGTCATGCCTCCCAAGAGGCCG
The DNA here is from genome assembly GCF_008086045.1 of Nonomuraea sp. PA05. Taxonomy (GTDB): domain Bacteria; phylum Actinomycetota; class Actinomycetes; order Streptosporangiales; family Streptosporangiaceae; genus Nonomuraea; species Nonomuraea monospora. The sequence continues at coordinate 52,506 of NZ_VSEY01000047.1, forward strand.
GGCGGGCCGGAAAGGTGACACGCCCGTGCGCGTTAAGGACGGCGGGAGGAGGACCTTAAGACATCCGTAAGCCGGCTCCGAGAAGCTACAGGCACATCAAAGAGCCGGACCACAGGAGAAAACGTCATGAGGACCATCGCCGCCAGCCTGTTCATCTCCCTCGACGGCGTCGTCGAGGAGCCCGGAGACTGGCACTTCCCCTACTTCAACGACGAGATGGGCGCGGCCGTGGGCAGCCAGATGGCCGACACCCTGCTGCTGGGCCGCAAGACCTACGACAGCTTCGCCGGCGCCTGGCCCGCCATCGAGGCCGAGGGCGGCGAGGACGCCGACTACGCCAAGATCCTCGGCGACTCACGCAAGATCGTCGTCTCGCGGCAGGCGCTGGAGTTCACCTGGCGCAACACCGAGCTGCTGCAGGGCGACCTGACCGAGGCCGTCACCGCGCTGAAGAACGAGGACGGCGGGCGCATCGCGGTCAGCGGCTCGGTCTCGGTGGTCCGGCAGCTGCTGCAGGCCGGGCTGCTGGACGAGCTGCACCTGCTGGTGCACCCGATCGCGGTGCGCAAGGGCGAGCGGCTCTTCGACGAGGCAGACACCACCGTCCCGCTGGAGCTGGTCAAGTCGGAGACGTTCTCGACGGGTGTGCTGTATCTCGTCTACCGTCCCGCGAAGGCGTCCTGACCACGAAGGCACGGTGAGGTCGTGTCAGCGGACGCGTCAGGCCGCCGGCTGGAGCGCCCATCGCAGGCGAGCTAGGGCAGAGCAGTCCCCTGTACGGCCTGGATGTCCAGCTCGACCTTGACCGTGGCGCCGACCAGGTTGATCCCGGCCCGCACTACCTGGTTGTACGTCATCGCGAAATCCTCGCGACGCAACTCCGTCTCCGCGTGGAAGGCCGCCCGCAGGCCGCCCCACGGGTCCGGGCCGGTGCCGAGGTAGGCCAGGTCGAGGTCCACGGGCCGCGTCACCCCGGCGAGGGTCAGCGTCCCGTGGACGGTCCACCGGTCGGGGCCCGCCGGGCTGAGCCCGGTGCCGCGGTAGGAGATCATCGGATGCGCGGCCACGCTCAGGAAGTCGGCCGAGCGCAGGTGGTCGTCCCTGGTGGCGTTGCCGGTGTCGATCGAGGCGGCGGCGATGTCCGCGGCCACCCTGGACGCCGCCGGGCTCGCGCCGACCTCGATCCGCCCGGCGAACTGCCGGAACCGCCCGCGCACGGTGCTGAGCCCGAGGTGCTGGGCGGTCGCGGCGATCGTGCAGTGCGCGGGGTCGAGCGTCCAGGGGCCGGGCGGCGGCAGGTCGGAGCCGCCCTGCCTGGCCAGCACCACGGTGCCCAGCTCGGCCACGCCGGACGCGGTCACGATGGCCGTCAGCGCGGCCGGCGTGTAGCCGATCGCGGTGGCGACGGCCGTGTACACGCCGGGCCGCAGCGGGCCGCTCGACACGACCCCGTCGGCGTCGGCCTCCGCCCGGACGACCTGCTGCCCGGACGTGTCGGTCACCGTGACGACCGCGTGCTGCACGGCCCATCCGTCCTTCGTGCGGACGGCGGCGCGCAGCCCCCGCCGGCCGGTCGGAAGGTTGTGCTGGCTGGTGTCCATGGTGCGTGCTCCTGCTCTCCCCCTGCTCGTACGTCCCGAGCAGCGCCTCGTTCGAAAGACCTGGGACGGTCAGTCCTTGTGGGCCAGCCACAGGTCGCGGTCGTCGTCGTCCCGGCCGTTGATGGTCACGGTGTCGGCGACGGGCGGGTAGCCGGTGGCGATGAGGGTGTACTGGCCGCCGGTCAGGTCGGCGAAGGCGTACGCGCCGTCGTCGGCCGTGGTCGTGGTGCCGACCACGTTCCCCGCCGCGTCCAGCAGCGTGACCCGGGCGTCGGCCAGCGGGACCCCGTCGCGGACCCGTACGGTGCCGCGGATCCGGGTGCCCGGCCGCAGCTCGACGTCCTGCCTGGTCTGGCCGGTGCCGTGGGTCTCGACGAAGACGGCCGTCGGGCGGTAGGTGTCGGCGCTGACAGCGAGGGTGTAGTGGCCCGCGGTCATCCCGGAGAAGGAGTAGGCGCCGTCCGGGTCGGTGGTGCTCGTGGACAGCACCTCGCCGCGGACGTCGGTGAGGACGAGGACCGCGCCGGGCACCGGCTTGCCCTCCAGGTCGCGTACGGTGCCGATGAGCTTGCTGGATCCGGCGAGGATGAGGTTGAAGTCGAGCGGCTGTTCGCCCACGACGAGGGTGGCCACCTGGGGGTCGCGGTGGGCGGCGGAGGCGATCAGGACGTAGGTGCCGGTGCCGGGCGTCCAGATGCTGTAGCCGCCGTCGGCCAGGCTCATGGCCCTGCCGAGCTGGTGGCCGCGCAGGTCGATCAGGGTCAGCGTGGCGTGGCCGACCGGCTGGCCGTCGTCGCCGCTGACGAAGCCGCGGATCTCGACCGCGCCTTCCGCCGGGCGGGCCGCGTCGGGGATGGCGTACGCGAGCTGGGGCTCGTCCTCTGTGAAGGCCGGAGCAACCGGGGCCGGCTGAGTGACCGGGGCTGGAGCGTGGTGGGAGACCGCGGGGACAGCGGACGGGTTGCGGCGCGGCAGGAAGGCGGCGAGCAGGAAGGACAGCAGGGCGGCGCCGGCTCCGATGGCCAGCACGACGCGGAACCCGTCCTCGGACGGCAGCTCGACCGGCCCGAACCGGGTGGTCAGCTCGGCCAGGATGACCCCGGCGACGGCGCTGGACACGGAGGTGCCGATCGCCCGCATCAGGGTGTTGAGGCTGTTGGCGGCGGCCGTCTCGGACACCGGCACCGCGCCCATGACGAGGGCGGGCATGGAGGCGTACGCGAAGCCGATGCCGGCCCCGATCACGCAGGAGACCAGGACGAGCTGCCAGACCTCGGACATCAGCACGATGTTGAGGCCGTAACCGGCGGCCACGATGATCGCGCCGAGCATCAGCGTCACCTTCGGCCCGTAGGCGGCGGACAGGCGGGCCGCGACCGGCGCCAGCAGCAGCATGACCACGCCGGACGGCGCCATGACCAGGCCCGCGGCCAGCACCGACTGGCCGAGCCCGTACCCGGTGGCCTCGGGCAGCTGGAGAAGCTGCGGCAGCACCAGCGACATCGCGAACATCGCGAAGCCGAGCATGATGGAGGCGAGGTTGGTGAACAGCACCTGGCGCCGGGCGGTGGTGCGCAGGTCCACCATCGGCTCGCGGGTGCGCAGCTCCCACCAGCCCCACAGCAGCAGCACCACGACCGCCACGGCGAACAGGCTGATGGTGAGCGCGTCGCCCCAGCCCCAGTCGGCGCCCTTGGAGATGGCCAGGAGCAGGCACACCAGCGCGCCGGACAGCCCGATGGCGCCGACGAAGTCGAAGCGTCCGCCGCTGCGTACCGCGGATTCCGGCACCAGCGTCAGCACCAGGACGAACGCGACGGCCCCGAGCGCCGCCGCGGTCCAGAACAGGACGTGCCAGTCGAAGTTCTCGGCGATGAGGGCGGCGGCGGGCAGGCCGAGCGCGCCGCCCACGCCGAGGGAGGCGCTCATGGAGGCGATGGCGGAGCCGAGGCGTTCGGCGGGCAGCTCGTCGCGCATGATGCTGATGCCGAGCGGGATGACGCCCGAGGCCAGGCCCTGCAGCGCCCGTCCGACGATCATGGGGGTCAGTGAGTCGCTGAGGCCGCACAGGACGGATCCGGCGATCAGCAGGAACAGGCTGACCAGCAGCATGCGCCGCTTGCCGTACATGTCGCCCAGCCGCCCCATCACGGGTGTCGCGGCGGCGCTGGCGAGCAGCGTGGCGGTGATCGCCCAGGCGGCGTCGGCGGCCGAGGCGTTCAGCAGCTTGGGCAGCTCGGGCACCAGCGGGATCACCAGGGTCTGCATCAGCGACACCGCGATCCCGCTGAAGGCGAGCACCACCACGAAGGTGCTCGCCCTCGGCGGGCTCGCCGCGTGCGCGGCGCGGCCGGGGTTGTCAGTCATTCGGGAAAGCCTCCGTTGCGGCGGGGGAAGTCAACGTCCAAGGATTAAATCAATCACTTGAGTTAACATTAGCAGCGGCGATCTGGTCACCAACCGCAGGATGGAGGTTTGGCGAACTTCACGGAGCGGCGAGATCATGGTGAACGGACGTGGACGCAGGGCGACCCAGCACATTTCAGGTGAGATGGTGATGATGACCGGCAGGACCGCGCGTGCCGAACGCGTCGAAGTGACCCGAGACCACATCCTGACGGCGGCGGAGCGGCTCTTCGCCGAGCACGGCGTCTTCTCCGTGTCCAACCGGCAGATCAGCGAGGCCGCCGGGCAGGGCAACACCGCCGCGGTCGGCTACCACTTCGGCACCAAGACCCACCTGGTCCAGGCCATCGTGCGCAAGCACAGCAAGTCGATCGAACGGCACCGCACCGAGATGCTGGCCGCCGTCGAAGGCTCCGACGACGTCCGCGACTGGGTGTCCTGCATGGTGCGGCCCGTCACCGAGCACCTCGCCCGGCTCGGCTCCCCCACCTGGTACGCCCGCTTCCTCGCGCAGGTGGGCACCGACCCCGCGCTCAACGCGATCGCCGCCGAGGAGAACCGCGCCTCACCGTCGCTGCAACGCAACATCGAGGGCTTCAACCGCTGCCTGCCCGCGCTGCCGCCCGCCGTGCGCACCGAGCGGGGCGAGATGATGCGCCAGCTCGTCCTGCACGCCTGCGCCGTCCGTGAACGGGCACTCGCGGAGGGCGCCCCCACGCCGCGTGAGAGCTGGCAGGGCACCGCGACCGGGCTGATCGACGCCCTGGTCGGGCTGTGGCTCGCACCCGTCACGAGCGTCGGGACGACCGGCCGCCCCGAGCTCGGTGAGCCCGGGGCGGCCGGCCAGCGGGTGTCCTGACGGCGTCAGTTGCCCACCCCGAGGTCGGCCATGAACACGGCCGGGTAGCGGTCACCGCGCGCCGCCCCCGACGGCACCGCCTTCTCGATCTCGGCCAGGTCGTCCGCCGTGATGACCAGGTCGAGCGCGGGCAGCGCCTCAGCCAGCCGCTCGCGGGTGCGGGCGCCGACCAGCGGCACGATGTGCTCGCCCTGCGCGGCCACCCAGGCGATGGCGAGCTGGGCGACGGTGCAGCCCTTCGCCTCCGCGACCCGGCGCAGCGCGTCCACCAGGGCGAGGTTGTGCTCCACGTTGCCGCTGGAGAAGCGGGGGCTGAGGCCGCGCATGTCGCCGGGGCCCGCGGTGCGGCCGGCGGTCCAGTGACCGGAGATCAGGCCGCGGCCGAGGATGCCGTAGGCGGTCAGGCCGATGCCGAGCTCCTGGAGGGTGGGCAGGACGTCCGCCTCCACCGCCCGCGAGAGCAGCGAGTACTCGATCTGCAGGTCGGCGATGGGGTGCACGGCGTGCGCCCGGCGGATCGTCTCCGCGTCGACCTCCGAGAGCCCGATGTGCCGGACGTGCCCGGCCTCCACCATCTCCTTGATCGCGCCCACCGTCTCCTCGATCGGCACCGACCGGTCCAGCCGGGCGGGCCGGTAGACGTCGATGTGGTCGGTGCCCAGCCTGGTCAGCGAGTAGGCCAGGAAGTTCTTCACCGCTTCCGGACGGCCGTCCTGCCCGCCGAACTCGTGGCCGGGCCCCCGCATCTGGCCGAACTTGACGCTCAGCCGATAGCTGTCGCGGTCCCGGCCGCGCAGCGCCTCGGCCAGCAGCAGCTCGTTGTGGCCCATGGCGTAGAAGTCGCCGGTGTCGATCAGCGTGACGCCGGCGTCCAGGGCCGCGTGCACGGTGGCGATGCTCTCCGCGCGGTCGCTCTCGCCGTACCCGCCCGACATGCCCATCGCGCCCAGGCCCAGCGCGGAGACGGCCGGTCCTGTGCGGCCCAGGGTTCGTGTCTGCATGATGCTCTCCCTATCCGACTATCCGAGGTCGTTTCTCACTCTGGGCCGCGTGCCGGAGGGGACGTAAGCGGAGCGTTCATCATGGGAGAGCCGCTCCCTGGCTCGGCTCGCCGGCCGCGCGGCACTATGAACTCATGGAACGTGAGCAGCTCGCCGACTTCCTGCGCCGCCGCCGCGAGGCGATCCGCCCGGCGGAGGTGGGCCTGACCGGCAGCCCGCGCCGCCGCACCAGCGGCCTGCGCAGGGAGGAGGTGGCGATGCTCGCCGGCATGTCGGTCGACTACGTCGTACGGCTGGAGCAGGGCCGCAGCAGTCAGCCGTCCACGCAGTTGCTCGGCGCGCTGGCGCGGGCGCTGCGCCTGTCCGACGACGAGCGCGACCACCTCTTCCACCTGGCCGGTCACCGCCCGCCGCCCGCCGACGGGGTGGCCCGGCTGGCCCGCGCCGGCCTGATCCGCATGCTCGACCTGCTCGGCGACACGCCGGCCGTGGTGCTGTCCGACCTGGGCGAGGTGCTGGCCCAGAACCGGACGGCGCTGCTGCTGACGGGCGACCCGGCCCAGTTCACCGGCGAGCGGCGCTACATCGCCTACCGGTGGTTCACCGACCCCGCCGCCCGCGCCTTCCACCCGCCGGAGGAGCAGGAGCATCAGGCCCGCCAGATCGTCGCAGACCTGCGGGCGGTCGCCGGCCGCCGGGCCGGTGACCCGACCGTCGCCGGGCTCGTCGAGCGGCTGCTGGCCGAGAGCGCCGACTTCCGGCGGCTGTGGGCGGAGCACGAGGTGGCGGTGCGGCGCGCCAACCGCAAGACGCTGCTGCATCCGCGGGTGGGGCGGCTGGTGATGGACTGCGAGACCCTGTTCACGCCCGATCAGGGGCAGCAACTGCTGGTGTTCACGCCGGCGGACGACGAGACGCGGGAGCGGCTGGAGCTGCTGCGGGTGCTGGGCATCGAGGAGTTCCCCACCGGAGACGCACAAGGGAGCGGCGGCCAGGTGATCGCCACGGGGAGCCGGGAGGAGCCCCGCGAGCGCGAGTGACGAGGCGCGAAAACAGAAGGAGCCCCGCGAGCACGAATGACCCCTTTGTTCCGCCTTTACGCCCTGCGGAGCGTCCCCGATTCGAGCGCCGGGTAGGCCCCTGGCCATACGGGTCGTGCCGGGGCAAAGGGGGAATCGGCTGCGATGTCGCTGGCTGTCCGAGGCGTCTTCTGGACGGGAGCCTACGTGGCCGTGTCCGTGGCCCCGCTGGTGTTCGCGCTGCTCGGCGACAGCCCGCCCGGTCGCGGGTTCCTCGTGGACTTCTCGGTGGCCCTGGGCTTCGTCGGGTTGTCGATGATGGGGCTGCAGTTCGCGCTGGTGGCCCGGTTCCAGGCGGCCAATGCGCCGTTCGGCGAGGACGCGGTGGTGCAGTTCCACCGGCAGATCAGCTTCGTCGCGACCCTGTTCATCCTGGCCCATCCGGTGCTGCTGCTGGTGCGGGACCTCGACCTGATCGCGCTGTTCAACCCGGTGACGGCGCCCTGGCGGGCCCGCTTCGCGGTCGTCTCGACGCTCTGCCTGCTGGCCGTCATGGCCACCTCCATGTGGCGGCGGCGCTTCCGCCTGCGGTACGAGGTGTGGCAGGGCCTGCACGCGGGGCTGTCCGTCGTGGCCGTGCTGTTCGCCCTCGTGCACGTCGAACTGGTCGGCTACTACGTGGACACGCTGTGGAAGCAGGTGCTGTGGGTGGTGATGACGGCCGCCTTCCTCAGCCTGATCGGCTGGGTGCGCCTGGTCCGCCCGCTGCGCAGGCTCCGGCAGCCGTGGAACGTTCCCCGTTCGCCCTCACCCAGCATCCCTTCTCGTTCTCCTCCAGCGCGGAGTCCGACGGCGGGGTGCAGCTCAGCATCAAGGCGCTCGGCGACTTCACCCGTGGCGTGGCGGGCCTGCGCCCCGGCACCCGGGCCTACCTGGACGGCCCGCACGGCGTCTTCACCCCTGACAGGAACGAGGGGCCCGGCTTCGTCCTGATCGCGGGCGGGGTCGGCATCGGGCCGCTGATGAGCATGCTGCGTACCTTCGCCGACCGCGACGACCGGCGGCCCTGCCTGCTGATCTACGCCAGCCGCACGCTCGACGACGCCACGTTCCTGGAGGAGATCGGGCAGCTTCGCGGGCGGCTCGACCTCACCACGGTGCTCGTTCCCGAGGTCCCTCCGGAGGGCTGGACGGAGGAGAGCGGCCGGATCGACCAGGCCCTGATCCGCAGGCACCTGCCGCCGCGCTTCGAGCGGATGCAGTACTTCGTCTGCGGGCCGCCGCCCATGCTCGACGCCGTGGAGGCCACCCTCGCCGAGCTGGGCGTGCCGGCGGCGCGCGTCCACACCGAGCGATTCGTCTTCGTCTGACGGAACTGATCGGAGGTAGGCCGATGCGCCACATCTACACCACGCGGGCTGTCGTCCTCATCGGCATCCTGCTCGCCGTCGCCTCAGCGGCGTTCGCTGTCGCGAAGAACGCCTGACCGCCGTAGGAGGAACCCGGCATGCTCGATCCCGATCCACCGTTCCGCCCGGTCCGCAGGCACGACGGCTACCTGCCGCTGGAGGATCACGGGCTGATCGGTGACGGCGCCACCGCGGCCCTGGTGGGCCTCGACGGCTCGATCCCATGGCTGTGCCTGCCGCGCTTCGACAGCGATCCGCTGCTGTGCGGGCTGCTGGACCACGCGCGGGGCGGGCACTTCACGCTGACGATCGAGGATCTGGCCGAGGCGCGCCACTACTACGAGCCCGACACGGCGGTGCTGGTCACCGAGCTGCGCGGCCCGACCGGCGTGGTCAGGATCACCGACGCGCTGGCCCTGCGGGCCGGCGCCGACCTCAGCGACGACGCGGGCGCGAGCCGGGGCGAGCTGGTGCGGTGCGCGGTGGTGCTGGACGGGACGGTCCGTCTGCGCGCGGAGCTGTCGCCGCGTGGTGGCGGGCATGGCCAGGTCAGGGCCAGCGGTCTGGAGGTGCGGGCGTCCCGGCGGCCGGACCTGCGGCTGCATCTGCGGGCCGGCCGTCCGCTGGACGGACTGGAGACCGTGCACGAGCTGCGGCAGGGTGACCGGCTCGACCTGGTGCTGTCCTGGGGACGCATCCACCGCCACCACCGGTTCGACCCCGAGGCGATGCTGCGGGACACCGCCGAGGCGTGGCGCCGCTGGATGCGGCACTGCGGGTACGACGGCCCCCAGGAGCCGCTGGTCCGGCGCTCCGCGATCACGTTGAAGCTGTGCGACGACTGGGTCAACGGCTCGCTGGTCGCCGCCCCCACCTCGTCCCTGCCCGCGCCGATCGGCGGCGTCCGCAACTGGGACTACCGCTACGCGTGGATCAGGGACGCGGCCTACGCCGTGTTCGCGCTGCGCCGCATCGGCTTCGACGGCGAGGCCGACGCCTTCCTCGGCTGGGTGCTCGACGCGTTCGAGAACAGCCGCGTGCCCCGCATCATGTACACGCTGCACGGCGAGGCCGTACCCGATGAGGTGCGGGACGCCGAGTTGGCGGGCTACCGGGGCTCGGCGCCGGTGCGTTGGGGCAACGGCGCGGCCGACCAGCGCCAGCACGACGTCTACGGCGAGGTGCTGGACTGCGCCGCGCAGTGGCTGCGCTCGGGCCGCGAGATCCAGCCACCGCTGTGGGCGGGCCTCGCGGAGCTGGCGGACAGCGCCGCCACCGCGTGGCGGGAGCCCGACCAGGGCATCTGGGAGGTGCGCAGCGAGGGCAGGGTCTTCACCTACTCGACCGCGATGTGCCAGGTGGCACTGGAGCGGGCCGCCACGATGGGCGAGCGGCTCGGCCTGCCGGGGCCGGTCGAGCGGTGGCGCGCCACCGCCGACGAGCTGCGCCGGCTCATCCTGGAGCAGTCCTGGAACGAGGACGCCCAGTGCCTGAGCGAGCACCTGGACGGTGACGGCGACCTGGACGCCAGCCTGCTCCAGCTGCCGCTGCGGCAGGTCGTCCCCGCCGGCCATCCGCGGATGGTGGCCACCACGAAGGCCGTCGCCGAGCGGCTGTCCGCCGGGGACGGGCTGCTCTACCGCTACCTGCACGACCGCTCCCCGGACGGGCTGCCCGGCGACGAGGGGGCGTTCCTGCTGTGCAGCTTCTGGCTGGTCGACAACCTCGCCTTGCAGGGCCGGGTGGAGCAGGCGGAGGAGCTGTACGAGTCGTTGTGCTCCCGGGCCGGCACGCTCGGGCTGCTCCCCGAGCAGATCGATCCGGCGACGGGGGCGTTCATGGGCAACTTCCCGCAGGCGTTCAGCCACATCGGGGTGATCGCCAGCGGCGTCACCCTGGCGCGGGCCGGGCGCGGAGGCGGCTGATGTCGGGTACGGAACCGCGCAGCCAGGCGTGGGTGTTCGGGCTGCTGTCGTTCGGCGCCATCGCCCCAGCTCATCGCCGGACGCGCGCAGGCGTTCGGCGTGACGCACCACACCTTGGACCGGGCGGCGCTGCGCAGGATGAAGCCGACGGCCGTCCTGGTCAACACCGCCCGCGGGCCGATCGTCGAGGACGCGGCGCTGCACGAGGCGCTCACGGAGGGGTGGATCGCCGGCGCGGCGCTGGACGACCTGGAGGAGGAGCCCGCCAAGCAGCGCGACTGGCGGCCCGGCAACCCGCTCTTCGCGTTGCCGAACGTGATCGTCACCCCGCACGCCGCCTACCACTCCGAGCAGGCCGTCGAGACGGTGCGGCGGGTCGCCGCCGAGGAGGCCGTGCGGGTGCTGACCGGGCAGGGCGCCCGGTACCCGGTCAACGAGGTGGGCAAGCCCGGCTGAACGCGCCGTCGGGCATGTCATACTTACGCACCGAATGAGCGGTCTCGCTGGCAGGAGGTGTCTGTGGAGCTGCGCGACATCGAGATCTTCCTGACCCTCGCCGAGGAGCTGCACTTCGGCCGCGCCGCCGAGCGGCTGCACGTCTCCGTGGCGGCCGTCAGCAAGGCGCTCAAGAAGCAGGAACGGGCCGTCGGCGTCGAGCTGTTCGCCCGCGACAGCCGCAACGTCCGCCTCACCCCGGTGGGCGAGCAGCTCCGCGACGACCTGCGCCAGGTGCACCACGGGCTGACGCAGAGCCTGGAACGGGCCCGGCTGGCGGCCCGGGGCAAGAGCGGCACCCTGCGGGTCAGCCTGTTCCCCGTCAACGTCCAGGAGCAGCGCCGCTACTGGGAGACCTTCCGTTCCCTGTACCCGCAGTGGGAGCTGCGGCTGCGGGTGTCGGCTTTTCCCGACCCGTTCGCCCAGTTGCGCAGCGGGGAGGTGGACGTGCTGGTCACCTGGCCACCCGTGGACGAGCCCGATCTGACCGTGGGCCCCCTGCTCTTCGCCGAGCCGAGAGTGCTGGCGGTGGCCGCGGACAACGCGCTCGCCAAGTGGTCCACGGCCTCCCTGGAGGCGGTCGGCGACTTCCAGCACATCGACGTCGAGGGAGTGCCCGACGAATGGATGGACCGCTACGTTCCGAGACTGACGCCGAAGGGCCGGTCGATCGAGCGCACCCTTACCGTGCAGAGCGCAGAGGACATTCTCATGCACACGGCCATGGGTGAGACGGTCTCCCTCTTCCCGGCCCACATGACCCGCTACTATCCGCGCCCCGGCATCGTGTACCTGCCGGTCACGGACATGGAGCCGCTGCCGTACGGGCTGGTGTGGCGTACCGAGGCGGAGAACGACATGATCCGCGCCCTCGCCCGCGTGGTGCGCGACCTGGGACCGTCAACCACGGGTTGACGACCGTTGCGATAGTCGCCGTTGATCCACGGCCACGCCCGCCACGATGCTTGACCCGTCAGACAAACACGCCTTCTGCGAGGTAGATGGGTTCATGTCTTTTTCTGGTGTCGCGGTGTGAACATCGTCTCCTCCGCGATCTCCCTGACCGTCGCCGACCCGGCCGCCTCCAGCGGGTTCTTCATCAGCCACCTCGGCTTCCGCGAGATCCTGGCCGGCGAGGACTTCACCGTGCTGGGCCGTGACGACGGGGCCGTCGATCTGATCCTGGTCCGGCTCGACCCCGAGCGGTGGCAGCCGGGGCAGGGCCTGGCGGACGCGACCGTCGTCTTCTCGATCACCGGCCTGGCCGCCGAGTACGAGCGGCTGCGCGCCGAGGGCGCCCCCATCACCGTCCCGCTGCGGCGGGAGCCGTGGGGCGAGCTGGTGACGCGGCTCGCCGACCCCAACGGGGTGACGGTCCAGCTCAACGAGTGGATCTCCCCCATCACGAACTGACACGGCGACCGCCGGCCGGCGCACGCCGTGTCAGGAGCACGACGGCCCGGTATCAGCGCGACCCGTTGCAATAGACATCACCAACAAGGTTCTAAGGAGCACCCAGCCATGTCCGTCACCCTTTCCGAGCAGGACCAGCACACCCTGCGGACCGCCGCCTGGGGCGCGGTGTCGCTGATGACCGCCGCCGGTGCGGCCGGCTCGCCGCACAAGGCCGCCACCGAGGGCTCCATCGCCCTGACCTCCGCGACCGGCCTGGTCGGGCATGTGCTGGCCAAGGCGCCCAAGGGGCTGGCCGCCAAGTCCACCGCCGCACTCGCCGACGAGGTGCTGCCCGCGCTGACCGCCTCCGTGAAGCTGCTCAAGGAGCAGGCGCCGGCCGAGGCCGACAACTTCCGCCGCACCGTCCTGGTCGCCGTCGAGGCCGCCACCCGGCCCCAGCAGGGCGCGCCCGGCCCGGCCATGGCGGAGATGGCCCGCAAGATCACCGAGGCTCTCGACGCCGCCGCCGCGGAGCAGGACCGCCCCGGGCTGCGCAAGATCATGCAGGAGATGGTCGACGCCGGCTTCGTCGGCGTGGCGCTGCGCGTGCGCGACGAGCAGGGCGAGTGGGCCGGCAGCGCCGGTCTCGCCGAGCTGGGCGGCACCGAGCAGGCGCCGGTGGACGGGCACGTCCGGATCGGCAGCAACACCAAGACCTTCACCGCGACCGCGGTGCTGCGGCTGGTGGCCGAGGGCAGGATCGCGCTGGACGCCCCGGTGGCCGGCTACCTGCCCGAGTTCGGCCTGGACGAGCGGATCACCGTGCGGATGCTGCTCCAGCACACCAGCGGCATCTTCAACTTCACCGGCGAGTACTACGAGGACGGCACCTTCGCCCCCGGCATCCCCGCCACCCAGGCAGGCAAGGAATGGGTGGACAACCGCTTCCACACCTACCAGCCCGAAGACCTGGTCCGGCTGGCCCTGTCCAAGCCCGCCCGCTTCGAGCCCGGCACCGACTGGAGCTACGCCAACACCAACTACGTCCTGGCCCGGCTCCTCATCGAGAAGGTCACCGGCCGCACCATCGCCCAGGAGATGCAGCGGCTGATCATCGGCCCGCTCGGCCTGACCGGCACCGTCCAGCTCACCACCGAGACCGACATCCCCGCCCCGCACGCCCACGCCTACTACCGTCTTGAGGAGGAGACGGTGGACGTCACCCGCCACAACCCCTCCTGGATCTCCAGCGGCGGCGACATGATCTCCACCACGCGGGACCTGCAGACGTTCATCACCGCGCTGGTGGGCGGCAAGCTGCTGCCGGCCGAGTTGCAGGCCGAGATGTTCACGCCGGAGTCGAAGGCGAGCTACGGCCTGGGAGTGTTCGTGCAGCCGGCGCCCGGCGGCGGCACCCTCATCACTCACAACGGCGGCAACGCCGGGTTCGCGGCGCTGATGTTCAGCCTGCCCGACGGGAGCAAGACCCTGACCGCGGCGCTAAACTACGTGGACGACGCCGCGATGTCCCTGGGTGCGGCGTTCCAGCAGTCCTTGCAGCAGCTCGTGCAGGAGGTGTTCGGGCAGCAGGCGGGCTGACGTGCGGCGGCCACGGCACGTGTCAGGCGGAAAATCGTTTGCCCCGGCGGGCAGGACTCCGGGAACGTGTTCGACATGATCACCACGGCCACGGTCACCGTCTTCGCCTCCCCCGAGAGCTGGATCGAGTCCGACGCCGTGGCGCAGTGCCACCAGGTGGCCGCCCTCGACGGCATGACGCACGTGGCCGGCATGCCGGACCTGCACCCCGGCAAGGGCGCCCCCATCGGCGCCGCCATGACGTCCCGCGTCCTGTACCCGTTCCTGGTCGGCTCCGACATCGGGTGCGGGATCGCCGTGTTCCCCGTCAGGCTCAAGCGGGCCGTGCCCGAGAAGCTCGCCGCCCGCTTCCCCGACCTGGACCGCGCGCTGGACCCCGAGCAGGACGCCGACGACCCGGCCTGGGCGGCGGTTGAGGGGGACATCCCGGCAGGTCACCTCGACGGCCTCGGCACGGTCGGGCGGGGCAACCACTTCGTCGAGCTGGCCCGCGTCGGGACCGTCTTCGAGCCGGGCCACGCCGACCGGCTCGGGCTCGCCGCCGGTGACCTGGTGCTCATCGTCCACAGCGGTTCGCGCGGGCTGGGCGAGCGGATCCTGCGCGCGCACACCGAGGTCCACGGCGCGGGCCCGGCGCCCGATCCCGCCGCCTACCTGGCGGCGCACGACGAGGCCGTGCGCTGGGGGTCGCTCAACCGGCGGCTGCTGGCCGCGCGGGTCGCCCACGCCCTCGGGTTCGAGCCCGCGGAGCCGATCGTCGATCAGTGCCACAACTCCGTCGAGGTGCGCGACGGGAGCTACCTGCACCGCAAGGGGGCCGCGCCGGGCGACGGCGGCGACGTGCTCATCGCCGGGACGCGCGGCACCCCCTCCTACCTCGTGGCCGGTCACGCCGGGCCGGAGGCCGGACACTCCGTGGCGCATGGGGCGGGGCGCAAGATGTCGCGCGCGGACGCCCTTCGGCGCGGGCGGGCCAAGCACACGGTCGAGGAGCTGCGCCGCACGCCGGTGGGGTCGCTGGTGGTGTGCGGCGACCGCCAGTTGCTCTTCGAGGAGGCGCCGACGGCGTACAAGCGCATCGAGCAGGTGATCGACGATCTGGTGCGGCACGAGCTGGCCACGCCGGTGGCCACGACGATCCCGCTGGTCACGTACAAGACGCCCGATCTGGGGTCGGCGCCGCAGCGCGACCGGCGCGACCAGCGCCGCAGGCGGGGGCGCGCGTGAGCGTCCACCTGCTCATGTCGGCCGGGCGCGGCCCGCTCCGCGTCGAACGGCCGACCCGGCCCGCGCGGTAGGCGGCGAACGCCCGGTCCGACCCCCTGGCCTCAACCCGCCGAGGGCCAGCGCGGCGGGCCCGGGGCGGCCTGTTCGAGATCGGCCCAGTCGTCCCGCACCGGGGCGAACACCTCCACCACGACCGCTCCCGACGGCCCCGCCTGAGCCTCGTGGGGGACGTTCGCGAGGATGCGCCACGAGCCGCCCGGCCCCAGCTCCCGCGTCTCCTCCCCCACCCGGAAGGTGAGCGTGCCATGAAGGCACAGGCCGAGCTGCTCGTTGGCGTGCCGGTGCTCGGGGACCAGGCCGCCCGGCGGGAGCTCGACGACGGCCAGCGTGAGCTGCTCGCCGTGGATGACGCGGGCCAGGACGTCCTGCCAGATCCGGGTGGGCGGGATGGCGTTCAGAGTGGTCAGCATGCCGCCAGCATGAACACCGGCGACCGTTAAGGACAATCGACAGCTTCTTAACGAAGGGTTTAGCGTTTGCGCATGCTCGACCTGGCCAGGCTCAGGGTGCTGCGCGAGGTGGCCCGCCACGGGTCGCTGACACGCGCCGCCGCCGCGCTGTCGTACACCACCTCGGCCCTGTCGCAGCAGATCTCCGTGCTGGAGCGGGAGGCCGGGGCCCGGCTGCTCGAACGGCACGCGCGGGGCGTCCGGCTGACCGAGGCGGGGCGGGCGCTGCTGGCCCACACCGAGCGGATCATGACGGAGCTGCGTGCCGCCGAGAGCACGCTGGCCGCGATCGGTTCAGGGGAGGGCGGCAGGCTGCGGTTCGGGTCGTTCACGACGGCCAACGCCACGCTCATGCCCCTGGCCGTGCGCGCCTTCCTGCGCGAGCGGCCCGGCGTCTCGGTGGAGCTGGTCGAGGCCGACCGCGACGAGGCGGTGGCCGCCGTCGCCGCGCACGAGCTGGACCTGGCGCTGGTGTACGAGTTCCCCGCCGTTCCGCTGGTGCTGCCCGCGAACGTCGAGACGCGCCCGCTGCTCGTCGACGCGCTGCACATCGCGCTGCCGACGGGTCACCGCCTGGCCGGAAGCGCCCGCGTCCGGCTCGCCGACCTGGCCGGCGAGCGGTGGATCCAGGGGGTGCGCCGGGGATCGACGCTCGACGTCCTGCCGGGGGCGTGCAGGCAGGCGGGCTTCGAGCCGGTCATCGCGTTCAGGACCGACGACCAGATGACGGTGCGCGGGCTGGTCGCCGCCGGGCTCGGGGTGGCGCTCGCGCCCTTCCTCACGCTTCCCGCGACAGCGCCCGACCTGGTCGTACGCCCGCTGGACGAGCCGTCGCTGACCAGGACCGTGCTGACCGCCACCCCGGCCCAGGAGCACCGGCTGCCCGCGGCGGCCGCGATGATCGAGCACCTGCGGTCGGTGTCCGCGCGGCTCCGATCGGCCTGAGCCATGGCGCCCACTTTCCGGCTCCGGCGGTGTCCATCCCTGTGAGAGGGACACCGGACGGAAGGAGTCACCATGCGAGGCATGCCGCCGGCGGAGGACCTGCTCGCGCTGGCGCGCGGCGGGGACGGTGAGGCGTTCCGCGAGCTGGTCGAGCCGTACCGCCGCGAGCTACAGGTGCACTGCTACCGCATGCTCGGCTCCGTGCAGGACGCCGAGGACCTGCTGCAGGAGACGTTGCTGGCGGCGTGGCGCGGCATCGGCGGCTACCAGGAACGCGCGTCGGTGCGCACCTGGCTCTACCGGATTGCCACCAACCGCTGCCTGAACGCACTGCGGGCGGACGCGCGCCGCCCCCACCCGTCCGCGGCTCACCGACCGGAGGTCGCGTTGCCCGAGCCGTCGCACCGCCGGGCCGAGCCGATCTGGCTGGAGCCCTACCCCGACGTGCTGCTCGACGAGATCGCCGACGACCTGCCAGGCCCTGAAGCCCGGTACGAGGCCAGGGAGTCGGTGTCGCTGGCGTTCCTGGCGGCGTTGCAGCAGTTGCCGCCGCGCCAGCGGGCCGTCCTGGTGTTGCGGGACGTGCTGGGGTTCAGGGCGGCCGAGGTGGCGGACATGCTGGGCGCCACCGAGAGCGCGGTGACCAGCGCGCTGAAACGGGCCCGCGGCGCGCTGACGACCGAGCTGCCGGAGCGTGGCCGGGAGGACGCCCCGCTGCCGGGCTCGCCGCGGGAGCGGCGGCTGGTGGAGGGGTTCGCCCGCGCGTTCGAGGCCGGGGACGTCGAAGCCGTCGTGGCCATGCTGACGAGCGACGTGAAGCTGACCATGCCGCCGCTGCCGCTGGAATATCAGGGGCTGGCGGACGTCCGGCACTTCCTGGCCACGGTCGCGCTGGACGGTTGCCGGGGGCACGTGCTCATCGCGACGCGGGCCAACGGGCAACCGGCTTTCGGCTGTTACCTGCGTGACCGGCGGACGCCGATCCTGCACGCGCACGGAGTTCTCGTACTGACGCTGACCGGCGACCGGATCTCCGCGCTGACCCGGTTCGTGGACAACTCGCTGCTGACCGCGTTCGGGCTGCCGCGTTCGCTGCGCGCCTGAATCGACCTTGGAGGAATCTCATGAGTGACCTGAACTCCGCGGAAAGGCTGCGCCGGCTGCACGTCGCGGGCGACCCGCTGGTGCTGCCCAACGCCTGGGACGCGGCTTCGGCCCGGATGGTCGAGGCGGCCGGGTTCCCCGCCGTGGCCACCAGCAGCGCCGCCGTGTCCGCGGTGCTCGGCTACGACGACGGTGAGGCCGCGCCCGTCGAGGAGATGCTGGCCGCGGCCTCACGGATCGTGCGCGCGGTCAACGTACCGGTGACGGTCGACTTCGAGCGCGGCTACGGCCTCGCACCGGCCGAGCTGGCCGAACGGTTCGCGGCGACCGGGGCCGCCGGGTTGAACCTGGAGGACTCGCACCCGCCGACCGGCGTCATGCTGGACGCCGGCGAGCAGGCGGACTTCCTGGCCGCGGTCCGCGCCTCGGCCCTGTCACTGGGCGTGGACCTGGTCATCAACGCGCGCACGGACGCGTTCCTGCGCCAGGCCGGGTCGCCGGAGGAGCGGCTCGCCACCTCGCTCGACCGTGGCGCGCGCTATCTCCAGGCCGGTGCGGACTGTGTCTATCCCATCGGCGCGAGCGAACCCGATGCGCTCAGGGAACTGGCCAAGGGCATTCCCGGGCCGGTCAACGTGGCCTTCGGTAACGGGCGGTCGTCGATGGCGGAGCTCGCCGCGTTCGACGTCGCGCGGGTGAGCTTCGGGCCGGCGTTGCAGCGGCGCCTGTACGACACCTTCGAGTCCGTTCTGCTGCCCGCCGTGGTTTCCCCCGTCAACCCTTGACGCACGTATGCCTGGCGGTCGCGCGGGTAGACGCCTGCACCTGGGAGTCGGACAGGGAGGGCGGGATGCGCCGGTTGCTGGCGATCGTCAACTCGGCGGCGGGAAGCGCCGACGACGAGGTGGTGTCCGAGGTGCTGGCCGTGCTGGGCGAGCACGCAGACACGGTGGAGGCCCGCATCGCCGACCCGGCGGGCCTGCCCGCGGCGCTGGCGGAGCATCCGGAGCGGGATCCGGTCGTGCTGGGCGGCGACGGGACGCTGCACCGCCTGGTCGAGGTGCTGGCGGAGCGGGGCGAGCTGGGCGTGCGGACGGTCGGGCTGATCCCGCTGGGCACCGGCAACGACCTGGCCCGCGCGCTGGGCGTGCCGCTGGACCCGGCCGAGGCGGCCCGCGCAGCGGCCCTGGGGGTACCCCGGCCGCTCGATCTGCTGCGCGACGACGAGGGCGGGATCGTGGTGAACGCGGTGCATCTCGGTGTCGGCGTGGAGGCGGCCAGGACGGCCACGCCGCTCAAGCCGGTGCTGCGCCGCTTCGCGTACGCGGGGGGCAGCGTGATCGCGGGGGTCAGGACCAAGGGGGTGCCGCTCAGGGTGGAGGTGGACGGCCGGGTGGTCGCGGACGGGCGGCGCAGGGTGCTGATGGCCGGGATCGGCAACGGCAGGTCCATCGGCGGCGGCACGCCGCTCACCCCCGACGCCCGGCTCTCCGACGGCCTCGCCGACGTGGTCGTCTCGTTCGCCACCGGCCCGCTGCAGCGGCTGCTGTACGGGGTGCTGCTCCGGCTGGGCCGGCACACCGGCCGGCCGGAGGTGACGGCCGTGCGCGGCGCACGCATCCGCGTCTCGGGCCCCGCCCTGCATCTGAACGCCGACGGTGAGCTGGCCGGGCCCATCTCCGGGCGTACCTGGACCGTGGAGGCCCGCGCCTGGCGGCTGGCCGTGAACCGCGCTCAGTCGGGGACGGCGTAGCGGCGCTCCAGCTCGCTGTGCTCGTCGAGGCCGATCAGCGTGTTGAACTCGTCGAAGTCCAGCATCTCCGGCCGCATCGCGCTGGTGTCGCCCCGGGTGGCGAGGGTGCGCAGGTAGTCCCGCATGCCCTTGGCGGCGGCGAAGCCCGCTCCGAGCGAGAACAGGGCCAGCGAGTAACCCATGTCCTGGAGGTCGCGCGTGTTCAGCAGCGGCGTGCGTCCGCCCTCGATCTGGTTGCTGAGCACCGGCACCACGCCGCGGAAGGCGTCGCAGACGCGCCGCATCTCCTGCTCGCTCTCGGGTGACTCGACGAACAGCACGTCGGCGCCCGCCTCGTGGTAGGCGGCGCCATGGTCGATGGCCTCGTCGAGGCCCAGGGTGGTGCGGGCGTCGGTGCGGGCGATGACGTGGCGGCCCAGCATGTGGCCGCAGCGTTTGGGGAAGGTCTGGTCCTCCAGGTGCAGGGCCGCCGCGCCCGCGCTCTCGTACGCGCGGACGGTGCGCCGCACGTTGAGGGGGTTGCCGTAGCCGGTGTCGGCGTCGGCGATCAGCGGCAGCTCAGACACCTCGGCGAACATGGCGACCCGCGCCACCATCTGCGTCAGCGTCAGGTACCCCACGTCGGGCTGGCCCAGCACGGCGGCCGAGGTCTGGAACCCGCTCAGGTAGACCGCCTGGAAGCCCAGCTCCCGCACCAGCCGGGCGCCGGTGCCGTCGTACGCGCCGGGAGCCACGAGGATCTCCTGCGCCGCGATCAACTGTCTCAACCGGGTGGTGTGCCGCGTCATCGGTGTGCCTCCTCAACTGGGAAAACGTCCTTCAGAACCGCCATACCCCGCCAGGCGGGTGTCGGAGTAGGCGGCGAACTTCTCGCCCAGCCACGCCGTCAGGCACAATGCCCGGCATGCACAAATCCGATCTTCACTTCTACCTGAGGACCGCCCGCGAGTCCCTCGTGTGGAAGCTCGACGGCCTGTCCGAGTACGACGTCCGCCGCCCGCTCACCCCCACCGGCACCAACCTCCTCGGCCTGGTCAAGCACCTGGCCGGCGTCGAGCTCGGCTACTTCGGCGACTGCTTCGACCGGCCGCACGGCGAGTCGCTGCCGTGGATCGAGAGCGCGGCCGAGGACAACGCGGACATGTGGGCCACGCCCGGCGAGTCCCGCGAGCAGATCGTCGGGCTGTACCGGCGGGCGTGGGCGCACGCGGACGCCACCGTCGAGGAGCTGTCCCTGGACGCGGCCGGCCACGTGCCCTGGTGGCCGGCCGACCGCAACCCCGTGACCCTGCACCGTGTCCTCGTGCACGTGCTGTCCGAGACCAACCGGCACGCCGGTCACGCGGACATCGTCCGGGAGCTCATCGACGGGGCCGTCGGCCGGCGGAGTGGTGACATTCTGCCGAGCGATGATTCGTCCTGGTGGGAGGGGTACCGGGGGCGGGTGGAGCAGGCGGCCCGGCAGGCGCGAGGAGCATGACCGCTCGCTCATGCCTCCGGCATCACCGAATCAGCCCAGGAAGCCGAGGACGGCCCGGCGGGGGTCGAGGTCGGCGGGCAGGACGGATGTGGAGGTGAGGGCGCCGGTGCCGGCGTCGAGGGAGAAGTAGCCGTAGCCGTCCAGGTGGATCAGCGGATGCCGGTCGTCCACCCAGCCGAGCAGCGCGACGTCGGTCTCGCCGCCCGGCGCCCGCGCCTGGTGCTCGGCGACGGCGTCGCCGGTGGCCGCGCCGGTCACCCTGATCACGCCGTCGGTCTCCGTGGCGCGCAGTTTCCCGTCGGGGGACGGAACGCCGCCCGCGGTCGCCCGGTCGGCGGTGGTGCCGTCGAGGCGCACGGTGAAGGGCGGCGACGCGTCCTTCCCTTCGCAGGTGACGCCGTCGCCGGCGACCGAGAGCAGGCTCTCGCAGGCGTGGCTCATGGGCGTGGTCCTGCCGGAGGCCAGCTCGGTGTGGAACGTCTCGCCCTGCCCGGTGAGGCGGACGGCGACGTGGCCCCCGTCCGGGGAGAACATCGCCGTGGACTCCTGGGCGAGCTGCCCGGCGGTGAGCTCGGGGGTGAGGTCCCTGACCTGGTTGCCGTCCAGGTCCGCGACGACCCAGCGGTGCCGGAGCGCGTCCAGGTAGGCGACCTTGTAGCCGTCCCCGCTGATGGCCACGGACGGCGTCCAGGCCAGTCCAGGGCCGCCGTCGCCGTCCGACTCCAGGATCCGCACGGCCGCGTTGGTGATCAGGGACGTGCCGCGGCACCCCTGAGGGGAGGCGCAGCTCACGTTGCCGAGGTTGTCGGACCACTTCTGGGTGGTGTCGAACATCAGGCCCCACCCGGCGCAGAGCACGTCGCCGGGCTCGGTCTCGGTGCCCGTGTCGTTCGGGCAGGCGGTCTCCTCGGCGTACCGGATGCGGGCGGTGGTCAGCGGCGGCGTCCAGGCGGGCCACTCGCCGTGCGGCAGCCCGAAGCGCAGGGTGAAGGCGCTCGGGGAGTCCGGCTCGTGCGCCATCAGGCCCTGCTCGACCTCGGTGCGCAGGGCGCCGTCCTTGGTCAGGGAGAAGGTGCCGGAGGCGATGACCGCCGGGTCCCGGCTCGCCAGCCGGATCCCGGCGTAGCCCGCCGCCACCGCGACGACGGCGGCCAGGGCGATCCAGGCGCGCAGGCGTTTGCGCCGCCGTACGGCGGCGACGGCGGATCGGACGGTGGCGGCGACGTCGAGGTCCGGCGGGTCGGCGGGAACGGCGGCGTGGGACAGTTCGTCGTCGCCGAGCGAGAAGGCGAACCGGAGGTCCTCGGCCGACACGCCGTCGCGACCACGGGCGACCGTCACCACGCGGTCCACCGGCACGCCGTCGGCCATGGCCTTGCGGTAGAGCGTCAGCCTGGCCGCGGTGGCGGACGCGGCGGGCAGCCCGCGCCCGTTGCCGACCTCGACGAGAGCGTGCCGGACCAGGGACAGCGCCTGCTGCTCGTCCCCGGTGAGGAGGAGGGCGGACTTGGCGAGGTCCGGGCCGAGCCGCTTGGCGAACCAGCGGAAATCCGGGGTCATGGAAGGGTGTTTCTCCTGTGATCGGTCCTACAGCATGTGCCGGATCGGCATCGGCATCTCGGGGACGGGCTGCTCCAGCAGCTCGTCCACCTCCGCGCGGGTCAGCAGGCGCGTCTCCAGCAGGGTGGTGAAGCAGGCGTGCCAGTCGCGGCGGGCCTCGGCGTGCCGTCCCAGGGCGTGCAGGGTCTGGCCTGACCACCAGGCGGTCACGGCGTAGCCGATGCGGTACTCGGCTTCGCGCAGGAGCGCCAGCGCCACCTGGTAGGTGTCGGCCGCCTCCGCGAGCCGTCCGGCGTGCATCAGGGCGCGGGCAAGGCTCGCGCGGCTCGAACCCTCGCCGTACAGGCTGCTGTTCCACTCCGCGACGGCGATCCTGCCCTGGGCGATGGCCTCCTCGAACCGCTGCTGCCGGAAGAGCACGTGGACGCGGTTGTTGAGGACGGCGCCGCGCGCGTAGCGCTCGCCGACCTCGTCGGCGAGCTTCAGGGCGCGTGACAGGTTGGCGTGGGCGAGGTCGAGCCGTCCCAGCACGGTGTAGATGATGCCGAGATTGTTGAACGATCCCATCCGCCGGTGCGGCAGGCCCGCCTTCTCCCAGCTCACCACCGCCCGCTCCAGGTGGTGGATCGCCCGCTCGTAGCGTCCCTGGTCGCGGTAGACCCAGCCCAGGTAGCTCTGCGCCTGCGCGTGGCCGGCCAGGTCTCCGCACCGCTCCGCCAGCTCGATCGCGCCGAGGTGCACGTCGGTCAGGTGCGTGACCCAGCCGCGGTAGTTGAACGGCATGTGCAGGCCCAGCGCCAGCCCGATGGCGGTGTCCGGGTCGGCGGACCCGGCCGCCTGACTGGCCGCGGCGAGGAGGTTGTCGCGTTCGGCCTCGGTCCACCGCCTGGCCTCCCGCGCGTCGGCGAGGGCGACGCCGGGCTGGTCGGCGGCGTAGTAGGGCTCCAGGGCCTGGGGGTGCACGAGCAGCGTGGCGGTGTTGGCCGTGGCCAGGTAGTGGTGCAGGCCGCGGCGCAGCGCCGCCGCGCGCTCCCGCTCGGGCAGCTCGTGGCCGGCCTGCTCGCGGGCGTACAGGCGGATGAGGTCGTGGAAGCGGTACCGGCCGCGCCCCACGGACTCCAGGAGGCGGGCGCCGCGGAGCCGTTCGAGCGCCGCCTCCGCCCGCGACTCGGGCCAGCCGGCCAGCGCGGCCGTGGCGGCGGGGGTGTGGGCGGGCGTGTCGAGCAGGCCGAGGAGCGGCAGGACGTGCGCGGCGTCCTGGCCGCTCGGCTCCTCGCGCAGGTGCTCGTGGCTGACCGCGATGCTGGTGCGGACGGCGAGATCGTCGTACTGCAGGGTGTCCAGCCGCCGGGCGGCGTCGGCCAGGCGGTCGGCGAGGTCGGTGAGCCGCCAGTCGGGCCGCGCCCGCAGCCGGGCGCCGGCGACCCGGATGGCGAGCGGGAAGCCGCCGCACAGCCCGGTGATCTCGGCGGCGGCCTCCGGCTCGCGCTGGACGCGGTCGGGGCCGGCGACCCTGGCGAGCAGCGTGACGGCATCGCGGTCGGCGAGGCCCGCCAGGTGCAGGTGGCGGGCGCCGTCGAGACCGGCCAGGTCGTGGCGGCTGGTGACGACGGTCCGGCAGCCGGGGCCGGCGGGGATGAGCGGCCTTACCTGGTCGGCGTCGAGCGCGTTGTCGAGGATGACGAGCAGGTCGCCGGTCGCGGTGAGCGAACGGTAACGGGCGACCGCCTCCTGCGGGTCCGCCGACACGGCGGAGCCGTCCAGGCCGAGCGAGCGCAGCAGGTGGCCGAGGGCGTCGGGCACGGGCAGGGGCTGCCGCCCGGGGGTGGAGCCGTTGAGGTTGACGTAGATGACGCCGTCGCGGAACCGTCCGGCCAGCGCGTGCGCGACGTGGACGGCCAGCGCCGACTTGCCGACGCCGCCGGGCCCGTCCACGACGGCCGTGCCCGGCTGGAGCAGCGCCTCGCGCAACCACTCCACCTCCTCGTGCCGGGCGGTGAACGACCGGGTGTCGGCGGGCAGCTCGGCGGGGACGACCGTGGCGGACTGCGCGGGCGTGCCGAGCTCCAGCGCGGGGTCCCTGGTGAGGATGGCGTGTTGCAGCCGGCGCAGCCGCGCGCCGGGCTCCAGGCCGAGCTCCTCCACCATGGCGATGCGGCCCTCCTGGTAGACCGCGAGCGCGTCGGACGGCCGGGCCGCCCGGTAGAGCGCCAGCATGAGCTGGGCGCGCGGCCCCTCCCGCAGGGGGTGGGCGTGGACGTGCTGCACCAGATCGGTCACCATCGCGTGGTGGTCGCCCGCGGCCAGCCGCAGCTCGACGTGGTCCTCGAAGACGGCCAGGCGCTCCTCCTCCAGGCGCTTGGACTCGATCTGCGCCCACGGGTCGTCCAGCTCGGCCAGCGCCCGCCCCCGCCACAGGGCCAGCGCCCGCCGGAACAGCTCGTCGGCCGTGCCGGGCTCGCGCCGGTCGCGGGCCATCCGCGCCTGGCCGGCCAGCAGCGTGAAGCTGTGCGCGTCGACCTGGTCGCGGGGCAGGTCCAGCAGGTAGCCGCCGGGCACGGTCGCGATGAGGCCGGGGGTGAGCGTGTCGCGCAGCTTGGACACCACGATGTGCAGTTGTTTGGCCGCCGTGACCGTCGAGGTCTGCCCCCAGACGTCGGTGACGAGCTGGCGGGCGCTGACGGGCCGGCCGGTGTCCAGCGCCAGGCGCGCCAGCACGGCGATGCGGCGGCGGCCCGCGATCCGCACCGCTTGGCCGTCCACCGTGGTCTGCCACGACCCGAGGAACCCGATCTCCACTGTCATCAGGGGAGAAAGCCTAGAAAGAGGCGGTATATCGGCGGTATGTCCGCGCGCCTTCACGGCCGGATCATGTTGACAGCCATTTCGGCGGCTGGCGGAATGGGCGTCCTCACTTGTGGAAGGAAACCCGTGCGTCCAGCTCGTATCGCGACCGCCGCCGTCCTGGCGGCCGCCGTCCTCTGCGTCCCGCAGCCCGCGCAGGCGGCCGTGTTCAAGCATCCCGGCGTGCTGGTCAGCCGCGCGCAACTCGACTTCGTCAGGGCCAACCTCGGCAACGAGCCGTGGAAGTCCGCGTGGAGCTCCCTGCAGAAGAGCGCCCAGGCCTCGCTGTCCTACACGGCCAAGCCGCGCGCGGTCGTGGACTGCGGCCCCAGCTCGACCCCTGACAACGGTTGCTCGGACGAGCGCAACGACTCCATGGCGGCCTATACGCACGCCCTGCAGTGGTACCTCACCAAGGACTCCCGCTACGCCAGGAAGGCGATCCAGATCATGGACGCCTGGTCGGCCGTGATCAGCAAGCACACCGGGAGCAACGCGCCGCTGCAGACCGGCTGGGCGGGCGCCAACTTCTCCCGCGCCGCCGAGCTCGTCAAGCACACCTACACCGGCTGGACCCAGGCCGCCCGTTTCGCCGGCAAGCTGCGCACCGTCTACCTGCCGGCCGTGCTCGCCGGCGCGCCGAACAAGAACGGCAACTGGGAACTGATCATGACGGATGCCGCCATCGGCATCGCCGTGCACCTGGACGACCGGGCCTCGTTCGACAAGGCAGTGGCCACGTGGCGCGGCAGGCTGCCCGCCTACGTCTATCTGAAGACGGACGGCTCGCTGCCCAAGGCGCCGCCGAAGAGCAC
This sequence comes from Nonomuraea sp. PA05, assembly GCF_008086045.1. Lineage (GTDB taxonomy): Bacteria > Actinomycetota > Actinomycetes > Streptosporangiales > Streptosporangiaceae > Nonomuraea > Nonomuraea monospora. The sequence goes on from NZ_VSEY01000047.1 coordinate 78,452, forward strand.
GTACGACACCAAGGCCGAGATCATCGACTACTGGCACGGGCAGACGACGTTCGTGGACGGCCTGACCCAGGAGACGTGCCGCGACTTCTGGCACACCGGCTGGGGCCTGGCGGCCATCGCCCACGTCGCGGAGACGGCCGGCCACCAGGGCGTGGACCTGTACTCCACGGCCAAGCACCGGCTGCGCCGCGCCATGGACCTGCACGCCCAGGTGCAGCAGAGCGGCACGGTGCCGTCGTGGCTGTGCGGCGGCAAGGCCAAGCTCGACCTCGGCGCGCACTACGAGGTCGGCTACAACGCGCTGCACGAACGTCTCGGCTACGACGACATGCCGAGCGCCGCGCAGTGGGTGGAGCGCAAGCGCCCGGTCGGGATGTCGCACTTCCTGGCCTGGGAGACGCTCACCCACGCGCGGAACCCGCAGTACGCCGGGATGGGCATGTCGGCCACGCCGGACTTCGACGCCGACGGCGTCGGCGACCTCTTCTCCACCGCCACCGGGACGCTGACCGTCTGGAACGGCGAAGGCGCCAACAAGTTCGGCCCCGCCACCACGCTCGGGAGCTGGAGCGGCTTCGCCCGGCCTGTCGCCGGTGACTTCAGCGGCGACGGGCTCACCGACCTGGTCGCCGTGAACAAGGACACCGGCAAGCTGACCGTCTGGAACGGCATGGGCGGCAACGAGCTGGGAGCCGCCGTCGAGCTGGGGCCCGGCTGGGAGCCGTACGCGGACTCGCTGGTGTCGGCGGGCGACATAAACCAGGACGGCCGTACGGATCTGGCCGCCGTGCACGCCGAGACCGGCACCCTCTACTACTGGAACGGCGAGGGGGCCAACGAGTTCGGGCCGGGCACGAAGATCGGCGGCGGGTGGCTGCCCTTCTCCCGGCCGATCGCCGGCGACTTCAACGGTGACGGCATCGGCGACCTGATGGCCGTGCAGAAGGACACCGACGTCCTGTACGTCTGGAACGGCAGGGGTGCCAACAACTTCACCGCCGCGGTCGAGGTCGGGGGCGGGTGGGAGCCGTACGTGACCTCGCTGACGTCGCCGGGCGACGTGAACGGGGACGGCCGCGCGGACCTCGCCGCCGTGAACGCCGAGACCGGAACCCTGTACGTGTGGAACGGCAGGGGCGGCAACAAGTTCGGCTCCGGGCTCGCCGTCGGCACCGGCTGGAAGACCTCCTTCTGACAGCCGGGAACCCCCGGACGTCCGGGGGTTCCCGCAGGCCCGTCAGAAGTGCTGAGCCCCCATGGGGGCCGAGGGCGGTGCCGGTCATCGCGGCGTAGTGCGGGCGGAATGCCGCCGGTATGTCGTCCCGGCCCGCTCGATCGACGGGGCCCGGCGCCACTCAGTACAGTGGCGGGGTGGCAGGTGAGCAGACGAGCGCGCGGGTGGACGTGTGGATCTGGTCGGTGCGGCTCACCAGGACCCGCTCCATCGCCTCCGACGCCTGCCGGGGCGGCCACGTGCGCGTCAACGGGGTGCGGGTCAAGCCCGCGCATGCGATCAGGGCCGGTGACGAGGTCAGGCTCCGGCACGAGGGCAGCGAACGCGTCGTGGTCGTCTCCCGGATCATCACCAAGCGCGTCGGCGCCCCCGTGGCCGCCGAGTGCTACGTGGACAACAGCCCGCCGCCTCCGCCTCGCGAGGAGAGGGCGCCCGTCGCCGTACGCGATCGTGGCGCGGGCCGTCCCACCAAGCGGGAGCGCCGCAGCATCGAGAAGCTGCTCGGGCGGCGGGCACGACCGGAATCAGAAAACTAGGAAATTTCCGGAAGGCCGGGCTTCCAGCGGGCAAGTAGGGATGTCCATCTCATCCGGGAGCCCCTGAGTGATCCTTGTCCCTGACACGTTCGAAGCGGTCTTCGACGCCCACTACGAGGAGATCCGCCGCTACCTCGGCCGCCGCGTCGGCCTCGACGTGGCGGAGGACCTCGCGGCCGAGACCTTCCTGATCGCCTTCGGCCGGCGCGCGGCGTACGACCCGGCGTACGGCGCGGTCCGGCCCTGGCTGTACGGCATCGCCACCAACCTGCTCGGCCGGCACCGGCGCGCGGAGCTGCGCCGCTACCGGGCGCTGGCGCGCAGCGGGCCGCCGCCCGACGACGACGGCCCGCACGAGCGGGTGGTCGACCGGCTGACCGCCGAGGTCACGGTCGGGCGGCTGGCCGGGGCGCTGGCCGGGCTGTCCGCCGGTGAGCGGGACGTGGTGCTGCTGGTCGCGTACGGCGGGCTGAACTACGCGGAGGTGGCCGCCGCCCTGCGGATCGCCGAGGGGACGGTCGCGTCGCGGCTGAACCGGGCCAGGACCAAGCTGCGGGCGACGCTGGGAGTGGAGGCGTGATGAGGGAGTTCGAGTTCATCGACCGGGTGATGCCGGACGTCCCGCCGGCCACGCCCGAGCAGCGGGCGGCGCTCCGCGCCCGCCTCTTCGAGCAAGGTCACGGCTCGGTGGGCGGCAGGAGGGTCATGAGGCCGACCGGGCGGCGCGGCAGGAGGGGCGTGACGTCAGGCGGACGGCGCGGCTCACTGCGCGGCCGGCCGGGTGTGATGTCAGGCGGGTCGCTGGGCGGGTGGCGGAGTGTGGCGCTGGTGGCGGCAGCCGTGATCCTCGTGATCGGCGCCGTCGCCGTGCTGCTGCCCAGGTCCACGCCCGCTCCGGCCGCCCTCACGCCACGCCAGCGGCTCGACGCGGCGGCCGGCAGGCTGGCCGCGCAGCCGCACGCCGTCCTGCGCTACTGGCGGCAGGAGACCGAGGTCATCACCAGGACGAAGGGCGCCGGCGGCTATCTCGTCGAGGAGCGCGGCAGGGACGTGGTGGCCATCGGGCGGGACGGCGACTGGTACACCTGGTACGAGGCCGTCTCGGCCGAGCCGTACGGCGCCGAGGCCACCGAGAGATGGCGGCGTTCAGGCTCCCCCCGGCTCTGCCCGGCCCGTGGCTGCGACCCGAACCTGCCCTACTACCCCGCCCGTTCGATGGACCGCCTCCTGGCGGTGGCGCCGGGCTGGACGGCCACCTTGCCCGAGGTCCTCGCGCTGCCACGGGAGGCGTCCGCGCTCAAGGCCGAGTTGCTGAAGCACTACTCGGACACCTCGAAGGCGAACCGCGACGAGTGGCTGGCGCAGGCCGTCCGCCGGCTCGTCGTGGAGTTCCCGACCACGCCGGGCACCCAGGCGGCGGCCTACCGCGTGCTGGCCGGGCTGCCAGGGGCGAGCGTGCGCGACGACGTCCGCGATCCGGCCGGCCGGCGGGCGGTCACCATTCAGGCGCCGGTGCGCGGCGTGGTCAGCAGTCAGCTCGTCATCGATCCGGACAGCGGCGCGCTGTGGGCGGCCCAGCAGGTGGCGCCTGTGCCCGGCCTCGCTCCGGGCGCCCCGGACGTCATCAGGAGCATCGTGCGCAGAGCCTGGACCGACGCCCGGCCGACGCCGCCGCCTGGCTGCCGGAATTGCTCCGGCCGGTACTGAGTGACGTGTTTCACCTTCAGCGGCGTCACAGAACCGGTGCCGGACGCGTCTTGTGTGTAGGCAACATAAAGGGAGCCTCGGATGCGTACTTTGTCGGTCAAACGCCGTTCTTTCCAGTTCTCCCACTGGTCGTTCATGTTCGCCGAGATCGCCGTCTGGTCGTTCGTCGTCCTGCTGGTGACCGGCGCGCTGCTGATGCTGGTCTACGTGCCCAGCATGGCGCAGGTGACCTACGACGGCTCGTACGGGCCGCTGCGCGGGCTCTTCGTCAGCGCGGCGTTCGACTCGACCATGCACCTCAGCCTGGAGGTGCGCGGCGGCCTGCTGATCCGCCAGATGCACCACTGGGCGGCGCTGGTCTTCGTGGCGGCCGTCGTGCTGCAGCTCCTGCGCATGTTCCTGACCGGCGCGTTCCGCCGGCCGCGCACCGGGCAGTGGCTGATCTGGGTGTCGCTGCTCGCGCTGGCGATGGCCGCGGGCGAGACCGGTAACGCCCTGCCCGACGACATGCTGTCGGGCGGGAGCCTGTGGCTGATGATGTCGGTGGTGCAGTCGATCCCGGTGGTCGGGAGCTGGGTGATGTCGCTGCTGTTCGGCTCGGGCTTCCCCGGCGACACGATCATCCCCGTGCTGTACGGCGCGCACCTGGTCATCCCGCTCGTCATGGGCGCGCTGCTGGTCGGCCGCGAGCTGCTGGTGCGGCGCAACGGCCACTCGCGGTTCGTCGCCTCGCTGCCGGGACGGCGCAACGCCCGCCCGCTGATGGCGGTCGCGACGTTCGGCATGCTGATCATCCTCGGCTTCGGCTTCCAGATCGCGCCGATCTGGCTGTACGGCCCCGCCAAGCCGACGCACATCTCGGCGGGTTCGGTGCCCGACTGGTACATGGGCTTCCTCGACGGCGCCCTGCGGATCATGCCCGGGTGGGAGCTGACGCTCGGCGACTACACGCTCAGCCTGGCGGTGCTGGTGCCGACGCTGGTCGTGCCCGGGGCGTTCTTCACGGCGCTGGCCGCGTACCCGATCGCCGAGCGCCTGCTCGCGGCGAGACGCGAGCGCCGCGACCCGCTGGGACGGCCGAAGAGCGCCGGCCGCATGGCCGGCGAGAAGCGCGGGCGTGACGTGCTCGACCGGCCGCGCGACACGCCGGTGAAGACGGCCATCGCGGCCGCCGGGATCGCGTTCTACGGCCTGCTGTGGGCGGCCGCGGCCAACGACCAGCTCGCCCACCAGTTCCAGCTCAACGTCAACACGGTGACGGTCTTCTTCAGGTGGGCCGTGGTCATCGGCCCCGTCGTCGCCTTCGTGGTCACCCGCTGGATCTGCCTGGCGCTCCAGCAGTCGGAGCGGCACGAGGCCGAGCACGGCGTGGAGACCGGGATCATCACGCGGTCGCCGGACGGCGGCTTCCACGAGCGGCTGGAGCCGGCGGTCCCCGTGGGCGCGGCGGTCGCGGGAGGCGTCAGCGGGCCGGAGATCGAGGCCGGTTCCACCAGAGGCTGAGCGACAGGGCCCCGGCGATCAGGACGGCACCGCCCGCGGCGAAAAGCGCGGCGGTGTCGACCTGCTCCCGGATGACGGTGAAGCTGCCGGGCAGGGTGCCGAGCGCGGTGTCCAGTTCGTCGGCGTTCTCGGCGCGGTGGTAGGCGCCGCCGGTGGTCTTCGCGATCTGCTGGAGCGCGGGCTCGTCGATGACGCGGTAGCCGCGGCCCCTGTCGAAGCCGCCGCGACCGCCGAAGCCGCCGCCGCCCCAGGTGCCGAAACCGCTGTCGACCTGGGAGCTGTCGCAGACCATCGGCGACGGGGTGGTGGTGCCGAAGCCGATGGTGAAGACGCGGACCCGGCGCAGCGCCGCCTCCTGCGCGGCGGTCTGCGGATCGACGCCCTGGGTGTTGGCGCCGTCGGTGAGCACCACGATCGCGGCGCCGGCGTAGCCCTCCCCGCCCTCGCCCGGGTCCGCTCCCGTGGGCGCGACCGAGGAGTCGGCCTGCGCGATCGCGTCGATCGAGGCGAGCATCGCCTGCCCGATCGCGGTGCCGCGGTAGGTGGTGAGGTTCTCCAGCGCCTCGATCAGCTCGTCGGTGTCGTCGGTCGGCGGCACGACCAGCCCCGCGGTGCCCGCGAACGTGACCAGCCCGATCTTCGGCCCGTTCCGCTGCGACTCGATGAACTTCGCCGCCGCCTTCCGCGCGGCGGTGAGCCGGTTGGGATCGACGTCCGTTGAGCACATGGAGCCGGAGATGTCGAGCGCGAGCAGGATCGTCGCCGACGTCTGCGGCACCGGCACCGTCGCCTGCGGCCTGGCCGCCCCCACCGCCAGCAGCGCGAGCCCCGCCACGAACAGCGCCGCCGGGATCCTCCTCGTCCAGCGGGTGCGGCCGGGCAGCGCGGTGCGTACCAGCGCGATCGACGTCACGCGTACGGCGGCCCGCCTGCGGCGGCGCAGCGCCCACCACCGGATGGCGAAGATGAGCGGGATGAGCAGCGCGGTCAGCAGCGCCCACGGCCAGGAGAACGTCATTCAGATCACCCGTCCAGATCGGAGCACGGTGAACGCCGCTCCTGCGGTGAGCAGCGCGAGGGCGAGCCAGATCAGCCCGCCGGCGAGGGGCAGCGGCTCGTCGGAGACGGTGAGCCGCAGGTCGATCGAGTCGGCGATCCCGTCGAGCCGCGCCGCGTCGAGTGCGGGATGGTAGGCGCCGCCGGTGGTCTGCGCGATCGTGGCGAGGGCGTCCTCGTCGAGCGAGGTCTGACGGTGGAAGCCGTCCACCACCACCGTCGCGCCGGCCACCGTGCCGATCCCGACGGTGTGGATCTGCACGCCCGCCTTCTGCGCCACCTCGGCGGCCTGTACGACGTCCGCGCCGCCCTGGTTCTGCCCGTCGGAGAACATCACGATCGTCGCCGACGGCCAGTAGCCGATGTCCGGCGCGGCGCCGTCGCGGCCGATCGCCACCTGCTTGCCGGTGATCGCCGTCAGCGAGCCCAGGATGGCCGTCCCCAGCGAGGTGCTGCCGGTGATCCGCAGCCGGTCGATGGCCTTGAGCGCGATCGAGTGGTCGGCGTCCGGCCTGGCGGCGGTGAGCGCGCCCTGCTCGAACGCGATGACCCCGACGTCGACGCTGGTGGGCTGCGCCTCCACGAACGCGCGCGCCGCCCGCTGCGCCGCCGCCAGCCGCGTCGGCGCGACGTCGTCGGCGCTCATGCTGCTGGAGACGTCCATGGCGAGGATGACGGTGCCCGAGGCGCGCGGGACCGGCACCATGGCCGTCGGCCCCGACACGGCCACCGCGAGCACCCCGACGCCGGCGACCGTCAGGCCGACGCCGAGCGACGCCCGCCGGCCACCCGTCAGGGTCACGCCCGCGGCGGCCAGCGCGGCCCGCCGCCTGCGCGCCGCCACGACGGCCGCCCACGCCAGCGCCACCGTGACCAGCAGTCCGACGACCAGCAGCAGCGGGGAGGACAGGGTCACGAGGCTCCCCTCATCGAGCCCGTCGGTCATGGCGACCGATCCCTGGTCCTGGAGACGACCTCGACGAGCGCCTCGGCCAGGTCGCGGTCGGTGTCCACGCGGTGGACGGGCACCCCGGCCCTGCGCATGCCCGCCGTCAGCTTGGCGTCGCGGGCGTCCACGGCCTCGCGGAAACGGACCCGGAGCAGGGGGTCGGCGGAGTCCACGACGAGTTGCTCGCCGGTCTCGGCGTCCTCGACCACGATCAGCCCCGCCTCGGGCAGCACGTCGTCGGCGGTGTCCACGATTCGCAGGGCGACCACCTCGTGCCGCCTGGCCAGGCGGCGCAGCGAGCGTTCCCAGTCACCCTCGCCGATGAAGTCCGACAGCACCACGACGAGCGCCCGGCGGCGCGCGAGCCGCCCGGCCGCCTCCAGCATCTCCGCCAGGTCGGTCGTGGCGCCGCCGCTCGCCCGCGCCGTGCGTTCCAGCTCGGCGCCGATCCGCAGCGCGTGCCGCCGCGAGGTGCCGGGCGGCACGACCCGCACCATCCCGGTGTCGTACAGCAGCGCCCCCACCCGGTTCCCGCCGCGCCCGAACAGCCGGGCCAGGATCAGCGCCAGCTCGGCGAGCACGTCGTGCTTGCCGCGCCCCGGCCGCCCGGCCGCCATCGACGCCGACCGGTCCAGCACCAGCCACACCGTCAGCTCGCGGTCCTCGGTGAACACCCGCACGTGCGGCTCGTCCAGCCGGGCCGTGACGTTCCAGTCGATGTGCCTGGCGTCGTCGCCGCCGGTGTAGGGGCGCAGCCCGGTGAAGTCGATCCCGGCGCCTCGGTACGTCGTGCGGTGGTCGCCCTGAAGCCGGCCGTCGAGCCGGCGGACGACCTTCCACTCCAGGCGGAGCAGCAGTTTCTCGGGGGCGGTGACCATGGCGGGCTCAGCGGTTCTGCAGGACGACGTCGGGCGCCCTGACGGCCCCCAGCACCCTGGTGATGATCGTGTCGGCGTCCACGTCGTCCGCGAGCGCCTCGTACGACAGCACGAGGCGGTGCCGCAGCACGTCCAGCGCCAGCTCGGACAGGTCGTGCGGCAGGACGTAGTCGCGTCCGCGCAGGAACGCCAGCGCCTGGGCGCCCGTGACGAGCGCGATGGACGCCCGCGGGCTCGCCCCGTACGTGACGTACCGCTCCAGCTCGCCGAGCCCGGCCGTCGCCGGCGAGCGCGTCACGGACACCAGCCGGACGGCGTAGTTCACGATCGCCGGATCGACGTACACCTCCCGCGCGCGGGCCCGCATCGCCATCAGCTCCTCCGCCGTCACCATCGGCTGCGGCGGCTCCGGCGGGCGCAGCGCCCTGCCGACGATCGCCTGCTCCTCGGCCTGCGTCGGGTAGTCGACGACCACCTTCATCATGAAACGGTCGACCTGCGCCTCCGGCAGCGGGTACGTGCCCTCCGACTCGATCGGGTTCTCCGTCGCCATGACCAGGAACGGCTCAGGGACCCGGAACGTCTCACGTCCGATCGTCACCTGGTGCTCCTGCATCACCTCCAGCAGGGCGCTCTGCACCTTGGCGGGCGCGCGGTTGATCTCGTCCGCCAGCAGCAGGTTCGCGAACACCGGGCCCAGCTCCGTCTTGAACTCCCCGGAATGCTGGTGGTAGACCCGCGTGCCCACCAGGTCGGCCGGCACCAGGTCGGGGGTGAACTGCACGCGCTGGAAGCTCCCGGCGATCGCGGCGGCCAGCGACCGCACCGCGAGCGTCTTGGCCAGGCCAGGCACCCCTTCCACGAGCAGGTGCCCGTCGGCGATCAGCGCGACGGCCATGCGCTCCAGCAGCACGTCCTGGCCGACGATCGTGCGTTTCACCTCGAACAGCACCTGTTCGAGCGGATGAGCGGAGTCCAGGGGGTTCGTCGAGGTCATACCGTTCCTTCGCTCAAGACTGCGGCTGTCGAGTTCCTCGTCATATGCGCCCCGTCTGCTCGCCGTCGCCTTCGTCCCCCAGCGCCACGCCGATCGGCACCGCGAACGCGATCCCGGCGAACGCCTCGTCCCCGCCCGGGTCCGCGATCGAGACGACGATGCCGATGACCAGGCCGCGAGCGTCCAGCAGGGGGCCGCCGGAGCTGCCCGGGTTCACGGAGGCGTCGAACTGGATGAGCCCGCTCAGATCGCCCTTCTCGGCCGACCGGTTCAGCCCCGACACCACGCCCGTGGAGACGCTGTACGCCAGCCCCAGCGGGTTGCCGATCGCCACCACGGGCGCCCCGACGGACACGCCGCCGCCGAGCGTCGCCGGCACGACGATCTCCGGCAGCTTCGCCGGTTTGAGCGTCGCCACGTCCCGCTTCGGGTTCGCCGACGTGACGACGGCCTTCGCCTTCGTGCCGTCGGCGAAGGTCAGGTTGACGTCCTTGGCGCCCTTGACGACGTGGTGCGCCGTCAGGATCGTCCCGTCGTCGGCCGCGATCACCCCGGTGCCGAGCGACTTCCCGGCCTGGATGACCACCACCGACGGGCCGACCCTCTTGTACACGTCCGGCACCGTGAGCGACGCGCTGGGCGTCGGCGTCGGGCTCGGCTTCGGCGCCGCCTCACCGCCGCCGGTGGCGCTGCCCAGCCAGTACGCCAGCACGGCCACGACGACGAGCGCCCCGGCACCGGCACCGGCCCACCGGCGAGCTTTTCCGGCCCCGGCCTGGTGAGCCTCGGCCTGGTGAGCCCCGGCCTGGTGAGCCCCGGCTTGGTGAGCCTCGGCCTGTTGAGCCTCGGCCGCACCCGCCTGCTGCGGCACGTGCTCCATCGCTCCATAGTCGTAAATCTCTGCTCAAAGTGCCACAAACTCCACCTGAGAACTCCATGAGAACCGGTCGAGCGTCAGCCGTCCTTCAGCTCCGCGAGCAGATCCTGCGAGTACGCGATGCGCCCCGTCAGCTCAGCGGCCGGCCGCCGGCACAGGGCCAGAGCGGCGTCGGCCATCACCGCCGGCGGCTCGTTGTCGGGGGCGTCCTCGGTCGTGAGGTGATGGAAGAGGGTGCCGGGGGTGGGCACGACCTGGTTCGGGGAGAGCGCGTTCACCGCGATGTTGTCGGCGTACAGCTCGGCGGCCAGGCCGGTGGTGAAGCGTTCGAGGGCCGCCTTGCACATGCCGTACACCGTCAGGCCGATCCCGGCGTACGCGCCGGGCGGGAAGGCCGGGTGGCGGGCGGCGATCGAGGAGATGTTGAGTATCCAGCCCGCGCCCCGCTCCCGCATCCCGGGGATGACCAGCTGGGCGAGGTGGAAGGGCGCGTTCACCTGCACCTCGAACATCAGCTGGTAGCGGCGGTCGGTGAAGTCGCCGACCTGCGCGAAGTAGGTGACGGCGGCGTTGTTGACCAGGATGTCGACGGGGCCGTACCGCTCCTCGGCGGCCTGGATCAACGCCAGCCTGTCCTGCTCGCGCGACAGGTCGGTGGCCTGGGCGAAGGCGGTGCCGCCCGCCGCCTCGATCTCCGCGACCGTGTCGCCGAGCGTGCCTTCGAGCCGGCTCTGCGCCGCCTCGACGGTACGGGCGGCGGCGACGACCTTCGCGCCCTCGGCGGCCAGCCGTACGGCTATGGCGGCGCCGATGCCTCTGCTCGCTCCGGTGACGACCGCGACCTTGCCCTTCAGTGCGCCCATGGCTGCCCTCTCGCCGTCTCGGGGATTGCTCCTTGTGGCGATACTAGAACGATATTCGGCGAGTGGCGGGGCGCTTCTTCGTGGCAGGATTCGTCCTCATGGGTGCCAAGATCGTGGCGTTCGTCGCTCTGGTTCTGATCGGCGCCGGCGTTCTGACCGGTTTCCTTCCTCTCACGGCGGGCGGGCACGCGTGCGGGTCGGCGTTCGTCGAGGTCATGCCCGACGAGAGCCTCGGGCTCCTGTCCATCGACGAATGCGGGGACGTGCGGAGTCTCGTACGGATTCCGGCGATCGTGCTCATGGCGGCCGGGGGCGCCACGCTGGGCGGCGCGGTGCTGATGCGCTGGCGTATCAGCCTGGCGAGAGGCTGACACGCCGGCCCGCCGCACACGACCAGGCCCGCGCGCCAGTCCGTCACTGGGGACCGAACCCGCGCGCGCCGCACGTCGGGCAGCCAGTCCGCTGGGGCACGGCTCTGGAGCGGATCTCCAGCGGCCAGAAGTCCACCTCGCTCCACCGGCCCCCCAGCGCCGCCGGCAACCCCGCCAGGATGCGGATCGCCTCCCACGCCAGGATGTTCCCGACGAGACCCGACAGCGCCCCCATCGCGCCCGCCTTGTCCCGCTTGCCGACAAGGGTCTCCATGCCGTCCCGCCCGTGGTCGGCGAACGTCTCGGCGCGTACGCAGGACCAGCAGGCGGTACGGCCGGGGATGATCGAGGTGCCCAGCACGCCGATGTGGTAGGCGTAGCCCGTGCCCATGATGTGCGGGATGTCCGGCCAGCAGGCCTCGCTGACCCAGCCCGCCACGTCGTTGGGGGTGGGCAGGTCGGCCGCGTTGATGACGATGTCGGCGCCCTTGACGACGCCGGCGAGGTCGGCGGCGCCGCCGATGCGCAACTCCACGGCCTCGACCTCGATGAACGGGTTGACCTCGCGCAGCCGGGCGGCGGCCGCGCCCGCCTTGGGCGCGCCCACGTCGTCCATCCTGAACAGCACCTGGCGGGGCAGGTTCGAGACCTCGACCCGGTCGAAGTCGCAGACGCGGATGCGGCCGACGCCCGCGCCGGCCAGGGCGAGCGCCACCCAGCCGCCCAGGCCGCCGACGCCGCAGACGACGGCGGTCGCCTCGCCGAGGCGGCGCTGGAGGGCGGCGCCGCTCGTCTCGCGGGACCAGCCCACGTCGCAGAAGTCCTGGAAGAGCCGTAGCTGGCGGTCGTAGAATTCGGCGCGCGCCGCACCTAAAAGGCGAAATTCCCGCTCCGGGGCGGCGACGCCGCTCAACAGCCGCTCATGCTCCAGTATTCGCACCACTTCGGCCACCCGGCGGCCCGCGTCGGCGGCGCCCGCGCAGGCGAGCGCGCCGATCTCGTCGATGGTGCGGGTGCCGTCGAGAAGGACCACCACGTCTTTCACGAATTCGTCGCAGGCGAATCTCTTCACGGTCCGGTCGGCCAGGCACAGGAACAGCAGCGTGCCGCCGTCCGCCTGCACGATGACGCTGTCACGCAGGCGTGGGCGCGATGCGGTGTCGGCCACGGACATGCCTCCTACCCGGCTGTGGGTGAAGCCGGCAATGCTTCACCCACAGGACGCTACCCGAGCCGGCGTTTCAGTTTCCGTGCGAGTTCGACGCGGTCACGGCACCGACGCGCAGCGGAACTTCTTCGACCTTCACCATCGCGGGTCGTCGCTCCATCGCTTCCCTTTCTCCTGCTGATATCGTCCCGCCGCACATCATGCCGAGTTCGGGGTTGTTCGACATAGAGTCTTACTGAGCATTTTTCATCGGGAAAACTCGTTGAGTTCGCGCACCCCCGCGTCGAGCTCCTCGGCCACCCCGCACCGCAGCAGCCGCCCGTACAGGCCCTCGCCCGTGTGACCCAGGCGGCGGATCCGGGCGGCCCGCTCGGCCATTTGCACCTGCACGTTCCTGACGAGCGTCTCCGGACGGCCCCGCCACCCGTACGCGTCCAGGAACCGGCGCAGCCTGGCGGGCCGGGTCTCGAACGCGGTGAACCCCTTCAAGGCGTCCACGTGACGGGCGTGCAGCGGCACCCAGCAGTGCGCCACCAGCGCCACCTCGGCGTCGACCGTGGTCGGCCCGGCGAAGTCCCAGTCGAAGAAGCCGGTCAGCCGCCCGCCCCGATGGGCGGCGTTGAACGGGCCCGCGTCGTTGTGGCCGATGACCAGGCCCGGCGACCAGCGCGCGCCCGAGCGCCAGCGCGCGTCAGGAGGCGGCACGAAGCCGGCCACGGCCCGGTGGTAGGCGCGCAGCCAGTGCGCGACCTGGACCAGCGTGTCCTCGCTCCGGGTCCACGAGGGCCACACCTGCGCGTCGCCCGTGGTGTCGCCCTCCAGGTACGTGAGCACCTCGTGCCCGTCGTCGGCCCCGCCCAGCACGCGGGGCGCTCCGGCGAACCCCTCGCGCTCCAGGTGGCGCAGCAAGGCGTGGACCGAGGCCGTCCACTCCCGCACCGGCCGCCGGACGGTGGCGCCGACGCGGACCGCGCCCGCGTCGTTCCCCCCGCCGAGCCGCTCCCCGGTCATGAGGGCATGGTGCCTGGCGACCGCACCCCCATCAAGGTCAGGACATAGTTTCTTACCATGTGGTAGAAAATGTGGATGCATGTCGTTCCGCTCCCCCGCCTCCTGCACTCAACGGGGCCCGGCGTCCTCACGCTGCCGGCCTCACCGCGGGTGGCGGTGCCCTCCGAAGACCTGCTCGGCCTCGGCCGGATCCTCGACGGCGAGGCGCGGGTCGGGGGCGATGCCGAGCTTGTCCTCGCGTTCGGCGCGGGTCAGGGCGAGGAGTACGAGCTGGTGGTGACCGAGGAGGGCGCCACGGTCACGGCGGGAACGGCGGAGGGCCTGTTCCGGGGCGCGACGACCTTCGCGCAGCTCGTCACCCCCGGCCGCACGGTGCCGTGCGTGCGGGTGAGCGACGGCCCGGCCCTGGCCTGGCGCGGCCTGTCACTGGACGTGGCCCGCCACTTCTTCACCGTCGAGCAGGTCAAGAAGGTCATCGACCTGCTGGCGCTGTACAAGTTCAACGTCCTGCACCTGCACCTGACCGACAGCCAGGCATGGCGGCTGGAGATCGCCGCGTGGCCCCGGCTCATCGGCCGGGAGCACTACACGCGGGACGACTACCGCGAGATCGTCGCGTACGCGGCCGACCGGTTCGTCACGGTCGTGCCGGAGATCGACATGCCGGGGCACGTGCTGGCCGCCGTCCAGGCCTATCCCGAGCTGGGCGGCCAGGACGAGCCGGCGCATCCGCTCATCCCGTTCCTCGACCCGCGGGCGGAGGTGGTCTGGAGGTTCGTGGCAGACGTGCTCGGCGAGGTCGCGGCCCTCACCCCGGGGCCGTACCTGCACATCGGTGGCGACGAGGCGTTCGGAATGCCGGAGGAGCTGTACGCGGCGTTCGTGAGCAGGGCGCTCGCCCTGGCCAGGAAGACGGGCAAGCGGGTCGTGGGCTGGCAGGAGGTGAGCCGCTCGGGGGCGCTCACCGCCGCCGACCTCGCGCAGTGCTGGGTGGGCGACGGGGACGCGTTCGACGCGGAGGCAGCGCGGAAGACCGCGCCGCCGCGCTACCACGCGCTCGTCGACATCGCGGCGCGCGCGTTCGAGCAGGCGCCGCACGACGTGCCCGCCGCAGTGGCGGCGGGGGCCGCCGTGCTGGCGTCGCCGAGCCGGGTGCTCTACCTGGACCGTCGGTACGCGGAGCCGTCCGTGCTGGCGGAGCAGAACGAGCGGCGGGAGCGGGTCGGGTTCGCCTCCTACCGGCCGATGACCAGCAGGGAGTACTTCGCATGGCAGCCGGGGGAGCTGGTGGAGATCCCTGACGGCGCGCGGCTGGCCGGGGTGGAGGCCGCCGTGTGGTGCGAGACGGTGAAGAGCTTCGACGACCTGGCGTTCCTGCTGCTGCCCCGGCTGGCCGGGGTGGCAGAGAAGGCGTGGACGGAGCGTGCCACGGCGTGGGAGGACTTCCGCGAGCGGGTCGCCGGGCACGTCTCCTGGTGGGAACGGCTGGGATGGGACGGCTACTACCGCTCCGCCGAGCTCTTCGCGTAGGCCTCGAACGCCTCGCGGCGCGCCCGCTGGGCGGCGACGTCGGCGACCGGGGCGGCCAGCAGCAGGCCGCGCGTGTACGGATGGCGCGGCTCGCCGGTCACCTCCGCCGCGGAGCCGGTCTCCACGATCTCGCCCCGATGGATCACGGCCACCCGGTGCGCCATGAACCGCACCACCGCGAGGTCGTGCGAGACGAACAGGTACGAGACCCCCGACTGCTCCTGCACCTCCAGCAGCAGGTCGAGCACCGTCCGCTGGGTGGTGAGGTCGAGCGCGGAGACCGGCTCGTCGCACACGATCAGCTTGGGATCGATCGCCAGCGCGCGGGCGATCGCCACCCGCTGCCGCTGCCCTCCTGAGAACTCCCTGGGCAGCCTCCGCGCGGCGTCGGCGGGCAGGTGGACGCGGTCGAGCAGCCTGGCCACCCGCTCGCGCGCGACGCGGGCGCCGAGCCCGAGCAGGGGTTCGGCGAGCGTGTCACCGATCGTCCTGGACGGGTTCAGCGAGGTGTACGGGTCCTGGAAGATCACCTGTAGGTCGCGGGCCAGCTCCCGGCGCCGCCGCCCCGTGAGGTCGTCGATGCGCCGCCCACCGAACGTGATCGTCCCGGACGCGACCGGCACCAGGCCGAGGACGGCCCTGCCGATCGTCGTCTTGCCGGAGCCCGACTCCCCCACCAGCCCCAGCGTCTCGCCGGGCGCGACGTCGAGCGACACCCCGCGCAGCACCCGCGTACGCGGTGCCCGCCGGCCCTTGCCGGGAAAGGAGACGTGCAGGTCGTCAACCGTGAGCAGGGCGTTCAAGAAACCTCCAGCACTGCGTCGAGCAGCTTGCGGGTGTAGGGGTCCTCAGGGGCGCTCAGCACCTGCCCGGCCGTGCCGGTCTCGACGATGCGGCCCTCGCGCATGACGGCGACCCGGTCGCACAGGTCGGCGACGACGCCCAGGTTGTGGGTGACGAGCAGGACGCCCAGCTCGCGCTCGCGTTGCAGCCTGCGCAGCAGGCCGAGCACCTCGGCCTGCACCCTGACGTCGAGCGCCGTGGTGGGCTCGTCGGCGATGAGCAGCTTCGGGTCGCACGACATGGCGCCCGCGATGAGCACGCGCTGCGCCATGCCGCCGGAGATCTCGTGCGGGTAGGAGCGGAAGGCCCGCTCCGGGTCGGCGATCTCCACCTGCGCCAGCAGCTCCAGGACGCGCGCGCGGGCCTCGGCCCTGCTCAGGCCCAGCTTGTGCCGGATCGGCCCGGCGAGCTGGCCGCCGATCGTGAAGGCTGGGTCGAGGTTGCTCATGGGCTCCTGGGGGACGTAGGCGACGACGTTCCCGCGCAGTGCCCGGTGGCGGCGTTCTGGCAGGCCGACGATCTCCGTGCCCTCGATCGTGATGCTGCCGCGCGCGACCCTGCCGGTCTCGGGCAGGATGCCGAGGATGGCGAAGGCGGTCTGGGTCTTGCCCGATCCTGACTCGCCGACCAGGCCGACGATCTCGCCGGCCCGCACGTCCAGGTCCACCCCGTCGACGACCTCGCGTCCCGGGTAGGCGACGGCCAGGTCGCGCACGGACAGCAGGCCCTCACGCGGCTCATCCGGAATCGCGGCCACCACCGCCGGCACGGGCGGGGGCGCAGCCGGGGCGGGCCGTCTGTCCTCCAGCGCGTCGCGCAGCGCGGCGGCGAGCAGCACCAGCGCGCCGCTGGTCAGCCCCAGCGCGAGCCCCGGCCACAGCAGCAGCAGCGGCGCCCGCTGGATGTTCTTGAATGCCTCGTTCAGCATCGCCCCCCACGTGGGCACGTCCCCGCTGCCGATGCCGAGGAACTCCAGCCCCGCCTGCAGCCCGATGGCGATCCCGGAGACGAGCGCGATCTGGATGATGATGGGCGCGCGCACCACGACGAGGATGTGCCGGGCCACGATCCGGGTGTCGCTGAGCCCCGAAACCCGGGCGGCGTCCACGTACAGCTCGTTGCGCACCCCCGCGACGATGCCGCGTACCAGGCGGAAGAAGGCGGGCGCGACGAGGAAGCCGAGCACCACCATGAGCACCCACACGGTGGAGCCGAGGATCGCCCGTGAGGCGAGCAGCACCACCATGGCGGGCAGCGCCATGATCAGGTTGACGGTCCAGCTCGCCGCCGAGTCGAACCAGCCGCCGTAGTATCCGGCGAGC
Organism: Nonomuraea sp. PA05; assembly: GCF_008086045.1. GTDB lineage: Bacteria > Actinomycetota > Actinomycetes > Streptosporangiales > Streptosporangiaceae > Nonomuraea > Nonomuraea monospora. The sequence goes on from NZ_VSEY01000047.1 coordinate 95,297, forward strand.
AGCCCCGCCGGCACGCCGAGCGCGAGCGCGACGGCCAGGGCCAGCGCCGCGCCGCCGAGCGTGTTGCGGCCGCCGTGCAGCAGGCGGGCCAGGATGTCCCGGCCGGCCGAGTCGAAGCCGAGGGGATGGCCGGCCGACGGTCCGGCGAAGGCGTCCCGCAGGCTGGAGGCGTCGGGGGGCTGCGGGCTGAGCGCCGGCGCGAACAGCACCGCGAGCAGGATCGCGGCCAGGACCAGCGCGGAGGCCAGCCCGAGCGGATGCCGCAACGTCCGCACGAAGGTGCTCATGCGAGCCCCGGAGTACGGGAGAAGGTGCTCATGCGAGCCTCGCCTTCGGGTTGAGCCAGCCGATGAGGACGTCGACGACGAGGTTGACGGCGATCACGCCGATCACGGTGAGCATGACCAGCGCCATGATGACCGGAATGTCGCCACGCGTGGTGTAGGTGACGGTCATGCTGCCGATGCCCGGCAGCCCGAAGATCTGCTCGACCAGGACGGCCCCGCCGAGCAGCCCGACGAACTGCATGCCGAGCACGGCCAGCGCCGGAGCCGAGGCGTTGCGCAGCACGTGCTTGCCGACGACGCGCGACGGCGGCAGCCCCCTGGCGCGCAGGGTCCGTACGTAGTCCTGGCGCAGCACCTCGATCACCGAGCTTCTGACCTGCTGGGCGACCCCCGCGACGGACCCGGCCGACAGCGAGAGCACGGGCAGCAGCACCGTGGACAGCCACCCGGTGAAGGACTCGCCGATCCCGACGTACCCGATGGCGGGGAACCACCGCAGACGCACCGCGAAGACGAGCACGATGACCAGCGTGACCAGGAAGTTCGGCAGCGCGTAGCCGAGGACGGAGAAGACCTGGACGAACCGGTCCACCGCGCCGCGCCGCACCCCCGCCCAGACGCCCAGCAGGAACGCGGCCACCGCCGTGACGAGCGTGACCCCGGCCATCAGGCTGATCGTGACGGGCAGCCGGTTGGCGACGGCGCGGACCACGTTCTCGCTGGTGAACCAGGACGTGCCGAGGTCGCCGCGCACGGCGTGCGCGAGCCAGTCCAGGTACTGGACGAGGACGGGCCGGTCCAGGCCGAGCGCGGCGTTCTTGGCGTCCACGAGCTCCTGGGACGCGCTCTGCCCCAGCAGTTGCCTGCCCACGTCGAGGCCGGGGATCGACAGCAGCGTGTAGGAGAGGAAGGAGATCACCAGCACGAGGAGGAGCCCGGCGGCGATCCTGCGCAGGACGAAGCCGAGCATCACTGTGCGGGCGCGTAGTTGTAGATGGCGGGCACGGCCATGCCGTCCTGCGGCTTGATCGTCACGCTTCCGCCGGAGACGTGCAGGTACGTCATCCGGTAGAAGGGCATGAACCAGCCGTCGGCGACGAGGTGCTCGTTGAGCGCCTGGAGGTCGGCCTCGGCGTCCTGCGCGGCGCTGCCCTGGATCTTGGGCAGCAGCTTCTTCACGGTGTCGTCGGTGTAGCCGAACATGTTGAACGCGCCGGGCAGCACGACCTCGCCGACCGCGACCCAGTCGGCCGGCGACTGGCCCATGTTCATGACCATCCCGGAGTAGGCGCGGTCCTTGAAGATGCGCTGGACGGCGGAGCCGGGGTCGAGGTCGTCCCAGACCAGCTTGACGCCGACGGCGCCGAGGTCCGACTGGAGCGAGGCGGCCAGCGCGTCGGAGACGATGGCGGGGATGCGCGGCAGCTTCAGCGTGAAGCCGCTCTCGTGGCCGGCCTCCTTGAGCAGCGCGCGGGCCTTGGCCTGGTCGAAGGTGTAGTACGTGTCCAGCTCCGGCTTGTAGGCGGCCGTGGCGGGGCCGAAGACCTGGCTGGTGACGGCGCCGCGCCCCTGGCGGATCTTGGCCAGCATGGTCGGGCGGTCGATCGCGTAGTTCAGCGCCTGCCGTACGCGGGGGTCGCGCAGCTCGGGCGTGACCGCCCCGGCCCGGTCGAACAGGAACACGCCCTGGAAGTCGAACTCCTGCTTGACGGTCTTCACCTTGGGGTCGCTCTCGACGCTGATCTGCTGGTCGGCGTCCTGGATGAGAGCGGCATCGATCTGGCCGGTCTTGATGCCGTTGACGATGGCGGTCTCGTTGTCGAAGTAGCTGATCGTGATCGTGTCGTAGGGCAGCTTGGCGCCCCAGTAGCGGGCGGTGCGGGTGAAGACCCACTTGGTGCCGATCACGGTCTGGCCCGGGTCCAGCTCGTACGGCCCGGTGCCGCCCGGCTTGGTCTTCAGGGTGTCGTCCTGGGCGAAGTCCTTCGGGTTGGCCATGAGGCCGGCGGCGTCGCTCAGGTAATAGATCATGGCCGGGTTCGGCTTGCTCAGCACGAGCGTGACGTGGGTGGCATCGGCGACGTCGATGCTCTTGACGTCGTCGAGCGTCTTGGCCTGGGCGCCGCCGCCCTCACGGAAGCGCTCCATGTTCGCCTTGACGGCCTCGGCGTCGAACGGCGTGCCGTCGTCGAACTTCACGTCGCCGCGCAGGGTGAGGCTCAGCTTCGTGAGCGCGTCGTCGTAGGACCACTCGGTGGCGAGCATCGGGCTGTACGTGCCGTCGGGCTCGCGTTTGATGAGCGTGTCGTAAACCGCCTGGAAGAACGGCAGCGCGCTGCCGTTGGCGTCCTTGGGGTCGAGGCTCTGCGGCAGGGTCATCGTCGCGATGTCCAGTGTCGTGCGCGCGCCGCCCGCCGTACCGCCGCCTCCGGGGCCGGAACAGCCGGCGATCAGGCTCGCGGTGACGAGGAGGGCTGCGGTGGCGGATCTCTTCATGGCGCTCACTCCGTCTCGTTTGCCGGGGAGCATACACCGCAAAACTAACCACGTGGTAGGTTTAATTCTCGCGGGCTACTCTCGCCCTACACGGCACGTAACCGCAGAAGGGCAGGCCGGTGACCGAACCGACGCCACGTCGAGGCAGCAAGGGCGAGCGCACCCGCGCGCGCATCCTCGACTCCGCCACAGAGCTGTTCTCGCGCTCCGGCTTCCACGCCGTGTCGCTGCGCGACATCGCCGCGCACGCCGGGCTGACCCACGCCGGCCTGCTGCACCACTTCCCCGGCAAGGAGAGCCTGCTCATCGACGTGCTCAGCCGCCGCGACGAGGTGGACGGCGAGCTGATGCACGGGCGCGACGTCGATCTGTCACCGGAGGAGCTGCTCGACCGCATCGTCGACCAGGTGGCCAGGAACATGGGCACCCCCGGCCTCGTCGGCCTCTACGTCAAGATCTCCGGCGAGGCGGCCGACCCCGGCCATCCCGCCCACGACTACTTCGTCAAGCGTTACCGCAGGCTGCGGCGGCAGGCGGCGTGGCTGCTCGGCATCCTGTTCGCGCGGTCCACGCCGTCGCTGCCGCACGATCCCGGCGCGGTCGCCGCGCAGCTCATCGCGCTCATCGACGGGCTGCAGACGCAGTGGCTGCTCGATCCCGACCAGGTGGACATGCGCGCCGCGGTGATCACGTTCCTGCGGCAGCTCGGACTGGACCCCAAACCCTGAAGGATGCTCGGATGAAACTCACCCTGGTGGAGAAGGCGTCGCTGACGTCCGGGAGCGGCACCTGGCACACCACGGCGGTGCGTGACGTGGTGCCCGCCCTCACACTCTCCGACGGCCCGCACGGCATCCGCCGCCAGGGCGGCTCCCCCGGCGACGGCGACGCGCTGGGGCTGCGCGGGAGCGTGCCCGCCACCTGCTTCCCGCCCGCCGTCGCACTCGGCTCCTCCTGGGACCCCGCGCTCGCCCGGCGCGTGGGCGCCGCCCTGGCCGGGGAGGCCGCCGCGCTCGGGGTGGACGTGGTGCTCGGGCCCGGCGTGAACATCAAGCGCTCCCCGCTGTGCGGGCGCAATTTCGAGTACTTCTCCGAGGACCCGCACCTGACCGGCGTGATGGGGGCGGCCGTGGTGAACGGCATCCAGTCGCTCGGCGTCGGGGCGTGCGTGAAGCACTTCGCGGTCAACAACCAGGAGACCGACCGCATGCGGGTCAGCGCCGACGTGGACGAGCGGACGCTGCGCGAGATCTACCTGCCCGCCTTCGAGCACATCGTGCGGGAGGCGGGGCCGTACGCGGTGATGTGCGCCTACAACCGGATCAACGGCGTCCACGCCAGCCAGCACCGGTGGCTGCTGACCGACCTTCTGCGCGGGGAGTGGGGGTTCGACGGGCTGGTGATGTCGGACTGGGGGGCGGTCAACGATCGGGTGGCCGCTCTGGAGGCGGGGCTCGACCTGGAGATGCCGCCCACGGGCACCGACGAGGAGATCGTGGCGGCGGTGCGGGACGGGCGCCTGGCCGAGTCCGTCCTGGACGTGGCGGCCGGGCGGGTGATCCGGCTGGCCGAACGGGTGCGCGCCCGGCCACGCCCGGACCTTCAGAACCGCGACGCCGAAAGCCGGGGCGGCGGCGGCTGGGACGCCGACGCGCACCACGAGCTGGCCCGTGAGGCCGCCCGTGCCTCGGCCGTGCTGCTGAAGAACGACGGCGTCCTGCCCCTCGCCCCCGGCCTGCGCGTCGCGGTGCTGGGCGAGCAGGCCCGCAGCCCGCGCTACCAGGGCCACGGCAGCTCCCACGTGGTCCCCACCAGGCTGGACAACGCCCTGGACGCGCTGCGCACGGCGATGGACGTGACGTTCGCCCCCGGCTACCGGCCCGACGGAACACCGGACCCCGGCCTGGAGCACGAGGCGGTGCGCACGGCCGCCGACGCCGACGTGGCCGTGGTGTTCCTCGGCCTGGCGGACGTCGAGGAGTCGGAGGGCTTCGACCGCACGAGCCTCGACCTGCCCGCCGGCCAGGTGGCGTTGCTGCGCCGGGTGGCCGGGGCCTGCCCGAAGGTCGTCGTCGTGCTCTCCAACGGTGGCGTCGTCTCGGTCGCCGGCTGGCAGGAACACGCCTCCGCCGTACTGGAGGGGTGGCTGCTCGGCCAGGCGGGCGGGGCGGCGCTCGCCGACCTGCTGCTGGGCACGCACAGCCCGTCGGGACGGCTCACCGAGACGATCCCGCTGCGTCTGGCCGACGTGCCCTGCCACCTGCACTTCCCCGGCTCCGACGGGCACGTCCTGTACGGCGAGGGCCGCTACGTCGGCTACCGGCACCACGACACGCTCGGCACCGAGGTGGCCTACCCCTTCGGCCACGGGCTCACCTACTCCAGCTTCGCCTACTCCGGCCTGGAGGTGCGCGAGACCGGTACCAACGAGTGGCAGGTGGAGTTCACCGTCACCAACACCGGGGAGCGGCACGCGCAGGAGGTCGCGCAGCTCTACGTGGCCTTCGAGGAGGAGCGGCCCACCCGTCCCCGCCACACGCTGCGCGGCTTCGCCAAGGTCGGGCCCGCGCCGGGGGCGAGCGAGCGGGTGCGGCTGCCGCTCACCGGGCGGGACCTGGCCCAGTGGTCGGTGGAGCGCGGCGGCTGGCGGATCGAGCCCGGCTCCTTCCTCGTCGAGGTCGGCGCGTCCTCCAGGGACATCCGGCTGCGGGCCGAGGTGCGCACGCCGGGCGACGGCCAGGTGAGCGAGCTGACCGCGATGTCCACGCTGGGCGAGTGGCTGGCGCACCCGGTGGGCGGGCGGGTGCTGAAGGAGCGGCTGAGCGGGGCGCCGGGCCTGGCCGAGGCCGACCCGGCGCTGCTGGGGCTGGCGCTCGGCATCCCGCTGATCAAGTTCCGCACGTTCGGGCTGGGGCTGACGGCACAGGTCGTGGACGACCTGGTCGCCGCCGTCCACGCCGGGTCCTGAACGCCTTTCCAACCGCCGGCCTCCACCAGAAACCTTCAACCAGCGGCCTTCAACCAGGGCGGCGGAGGGTGCGGCGCACGGCCAGGCCGCAGAAGGCCGTCGAGGCGAGCACCAGGATCCCCGCCTCGGTCCACTGGAAGCGCCAGAACCGGGACGCCGGGTGGTAGTACACCGCGTACCGATACCCCTTCTCGAACAGGCACGCCTGCCAAGCCTCCGCGTTCCTGCTGCTCTGTCCCGCGTCCACCCGGCGCGGGCAGCCGGTGCCGACCGGCTCGGCGACCTCCTTCCCTGACGGCTCCACCCAGGCGGAGCTCACCAGCCGGGCATCGGGATCGTCGAGCAGCACGGTGCCGGACAGCTCGATCCGCGCCGGCTCGGCGTAGTGGTCGCTCACCTGGAACAGCGCGAACATGGTCACCGCCACCCCGGCCACGACCAGCGCCATCGCGGGCAGCGTCCGCCGGAAGAGGGTGCCGGCCAGCGTGCCCAGCGCGAACGCGTACAGCCACCACGCCGCCGGCTCCACCCCGACCATGTTGAACACGCCGATGTTGCCGAACGCGGAGTCGACTCCCGCCCTGAACACGGGCCGCCACAGGCTCACCATGAGCGACAGGAGCAGCCCCCCGGCCACGACCGCCGCGCCGAGGACCGACAGCTTGACCGCCAGCCACCGCCACACGGGCACGGACTGCGTCCAGGCCAGGCGATGGGTGCCGCGCTCGTACTCGCGGCCGAGCAGCGGCGCTCCCCAGAACGCCCCGATCAGCGCGGGGGCCACCAGCGGCATCCAGCCGAACACCGAGTAGACCGCGTCGTAGCGCTGCCCGAGCGCCACGGCCACGTCGCCGCACGCCACGGCGGGTCCCGGGCAGCCGGGCGGGGCGTGCTCGGCCACGTACCGGCTCGCCTCGATCGCCGAGCCCAGCAGCAGCACGCCCAGCAGCGCCAGGAAGCCCGCCGTCACCAGGATCTGCGCCCGGTGCTGGCGCCAGGTCACCCAGATCACGCGTCCACCCCCGTCGGAGCGGGCAGGGCCGCCGCCTCAGGGCTGCGCAGATAGCCCATGACGAGCTCCTCCAGCCCAGGGCGCCGTGCCTGCCAGCGCGGATCGGGCGGGCAGGCGCCCCTGACCAGCATGCTGACCTGCCTGCCGGTACGGCTCGCGCTCACCACCCGTGCCCCCGCCGCCGACGCCCCGTCCGGGCCGGTCAGCACGAGATGCCCGTCGAGCAGCTCCTCGATGTCGCCGCTGACCTGCGACCGGCCGCCGTTCAGCACCACCAGCCAGTCGCACGTCTCCTCCAGATCTGAGACGACGTGCGAGGACAGCAGCACGGTCAGCTCCCGATCGGCCACCTCCGCCATGATCGAGCGCATCACGTCGTGGCGGGCGAGGGGGTCGAGGTTGGCCAGCGGCTCGTCCAGCACGAGCAGGTCCGGCCGGACGGCGAGCGCCAGCGTGACCGCCACCTGCGCCTGCTGCCCACCCGACAGCGCGCTCACCTTCCGCTCCAGCGGGATGCCCAGCCGGGCGAGCCGGTCAGCGGCTGCATCGCCGTCCCAGCGGCCGTTCATGCGGCCGTCCCATCGGCGGTTCACACGGTGGTTCATGCGGCGGCCGAAGGTGAGCATCTCGGCGACGGTGAAGCCCTCGTACAGCGGCTTGTCCTGCGCCACGAACGCCACCTCGCCAGCCGCGCGGACGCTGCCCCGCGCGGGACGCAGCAGGCCGACGGCCGCGTGCATGAGCGTGGTCTTGCCCGCTCCGTTCGGCCCGACGAGCGCCGCCACCCGTCCGGCGGGTACCGACAGCGAGCAGTCGCGCAACGCCCACGTGTTGCGGTATTGCACCCCCAGCCCGGTCGCCTCCAGCGCGGGCGTCCCCCCGCGCCCTCCTCCGCTGGACACCACGCCGCGCCGTCCCCTGCCCGACGCCACCTCGCGCCCTCCTCTGCCGAACCTCACGCCGCGCCCTCCTTCGCGGCATCGGCCGTCACCACGCTGAACAGCGCCCGCAGATCCTCCTGATCGAGCCCGGCCGCGCGGGCCTCACGCACCCAGACCTCCAGACTGCGCCGCAGCCGCGTGTGCTCGGCGAGCGTCGCGCCCGCGATGCCCTGCCGGACGAACGTCCCCATCCCCGGCCGCCCCTCGACCAGCCCTTCGCGCTCCAGTTCCCGATACGCCTTGAGCACCGTGTTGGGGTTGATGGCCAGCCTCTCGACCACCTCGCGAGCGGTCGGCAACTGGTCGCCTGGCCGCAACGTGCCCAGCCGCAACGCCTGTTTCACCTGGTGAACGAGCTGAAGGTAGGTCGCCACCCCCGAACCCTTGTCCAGGTTGAACTCGATCAACCGAAACACCCTTTCACTAATCGAATAGTGAAAGGGTGTTGGACGCGCCCGCTCCGTGTCAACCGGCGGCTCGGAGGCCGTTCGAACGAGCGACCTCACCCAGCCACCGCGCACTGGGCTTGGCCTCGCGCGCGAACGTCTCCCGATGCACCGAGACCAGCCCGAAGGTCGGCGCCCACGAGCCCCACTCGTAGTTGTCCAGCAGCGACCAGTGCAGGTATCCGCGCACGTCGGCCCCCTCCGCCAGGGCCGCGTGCAGCCCGGCCAGCGCCGCGCTCGTGTACTCCACGCGCTCGGCGTCGTCGGCGGTGGCAATGCCGTTCTCCGTCACCAGGATCGGCACGCCGGGCAGCTTCCCCGCGGTGTGCCGGACGGCGTCGCCGAGCGCGCCGGGGTAGAACTCCCACCCGGTGAGCGTGCGGCGGGCGCCGTCGGGCACGGGCAGCGCGCCCTGCCTGCCGATCCGCACCCGCGTGTACGCCTGCACGCCGACGAAGTCGTCCCCCTTGGCCGCCTCCAGGAACTGGTCCTCGCGGGGCCACGCCCACGCGTCCCGCTCGGCCTCGGCGCCGTCCTCGGCCTGGAAGTTCTGGTTGGCGATCGTCCAGCCCGCCCTCAGCCCCGCCGCGCCCAGTTCCTCGCGGGCGGCCCGGTGCGCGGCGGCCAGCGTGTCGGCCATCGCCTGGTCGGGGGCCGCCATGGCGCCGGCCGTGCCTGTCTCGCGGTGCCCGTCCCTGATCGCCTCGGCCATCATCGCGAGCATGTTGGGCTCGTTGATCGTGCACACCCAGGGGACGCCGTCGAGGATCGGCAGCACGGCCCGCACGTACGCGCGGAACCGCTCGACCGCCGCACCGGACCGCCACCCGCCCTCCCGCTGGAACCACATCGGGCTGGTGAAGTGGTGCAGCGTCACGATCGGGGTGATGCCCCGCTCCAGGCAGCCCTCCACCATGCGGCGGTAGTGCGCGAGGTGGGCCCGCGACACCTGCCCTTCGACCGGTTCGACGCGCGCCCATTCGACGCCGAACCGGTAGGCGGTCAGGCCGAGGTCCCGCACCAGGTCGAGGTCCTCCGGCCAGCGGTGGTAGCTGTCGCACGCGTCGCCGCTGCGCTCGGGCAGCCGGCCCTCCAGCCCCCACAGGTCGCTGGCGACGTTGTTGCCCTCGATCTGGTGCGCGCTGCTCGCCGCACCCCAGAGGAAGCCCTCGGGAAACTCGATCCCCATGCCGCCGTCCCTTCACATCATCGGTAGACGCAAAACCTACCAGGTGGTTAGTAAACGCGCCCACCCACGGAAACCGTCCCGCGACGGAGATCGGTTCGCGAAAATGGAGCCCGGAATGGCAAGCCGACCCAGCACCGCGACCCGAGTAAGGTGCCATGATCGATCAAGCCGACATGCTTCCCCTCGCCCCCGAGGACCCGCGCCAGATCTCCCGCTACGCCGTCCAGGCCCGTCTCGGCGCCGGCGGGCAGGGCGTCGTCTACCTCGGGCGCGACCCAAGCGGGCGGCCGGTCGCCGTCAAGGTGCTCAGAGCGGACGGCCTGCCCGGCCCGCAGGCGCGCGCCCGCTTCGCGCGAGAGGTGGAGGCCGCGCGCAGCGTCCCGCAGGCGCACACCGCCGCGATCCTGGACGCCGACGTGCTGGGCGAGCGGCCGTACATCGTCAGCGAGTACGTGCCCGGCCTGTCGCTGCAGGCCACCGTGGAGCGCAACGGCGTCTTCACGGGCAACGCGCTGGAGCGGCTGGCCACCCACACGATCACCGCGCTGGCGGCCATCCACGGCGCACGGGTGGTCCACCGGGACTTCAAGCCGGCCAACGTGCTGATCGGGCCGGACGGGCCGCGCGTGGTGGACTTCGGCATCGCCCGCGCGCCGGAGTCCGACGGGCACACGACGAGCTCCATGCTGGGGACGCCGCCGTACATGGCGCCCGAGCAGCTCAGCGAGCAGCCCGCCGGGCCCCACACGGACGTGTTCGCGTGGGCGGCCACGGTGGTCTTCGCCGCGACCGGCGGCCCGCCCTTCGGCCAGGGGCCCTTCCCTGCGGTGGCGCACCGCATCCTGCACGCCGCCCCGAACCTGGACGGCGTGCCCGCGCCGCTGCGTGACGTGCTCGCGCGCTGCCTGGCCAAGAACCCCGGCGAGCGGCCGACCTCCCTCCAGGTGCTGCAGTCGCTGATCGGCCACGGCACCGTGGTGGAGCCGGAGGTCCAGCGCCTCGCCCTCCAGCGAGCGCCCCTGCCCGGCGGGCTCACGCAGCGACCGATCGGCGGGCC
>NZ_VSEY01000048.1 GCF_008086045.1 Nonomuraea sp. PA05
CCTGCGGGTGTGATCGCCCGAACGACGCGGCTCAGACACTAACTCCAGATCGACACGTGCACAGGCGGCCTGAACCGGCTGCGCGGTATCCCCTCGTCCGGGGTCCGCATGATCTGGGTGGCCGATGGCGCCGTGAGAAAGTCCATGAAGGTGCCCGCGGCGGCCGACCGCGTGGCCGGCTCCAGGGTGGTGGCGTACCAGTAGGCGGGCAGCGGGGTGGCGGCCGTCTCGATGGGGACGAGCTCCCCCCGCCGTACCTGCGACGCCACCAGGTGCGCGGTGGCGGGCGCGACGCCGGCGCCTTCGGCCGCGGCCTTCCAGGCGGCCGTCTGGTTGGCGAAGACGCGGACCTGGGCTTCGGGGACGCGCAGCAGGCGCAGGAGGCGGCTGGTGTCGCTGGCCGGGTCGGTGCCGGACGGGCCGACCAGCCAGTGGTCGCGGCGGCCCCGGGGGGAGCCGACGACGATGAGGCGGCAGCGCAGCACCGGGCGGCTCACCAGGCCCTCACCCTGGGGCTGGGCGCCGAGCGCGACGTCGGCCAGGCGGCTGGAGAGCAGCAGCGGGATCTCGGCGGTAGCGGCCACGCCGGTGGTGGCGTCCACGGGCTTGCGCTGGGTGAACAGGCAGAGCAGGGGGCCGGCGACGTACTCGGCCAGGCCCGCGTCCATGACCACGTGCAGCCGCGCGGGGCGGCCCGGCTGGACGGCGGCGACGGCCTCCGCGCCGAGCGCGACCATCTGGGACGCGATGCCCAGCAGGCGCCGGCCGCCCTCGGTGAGGACCATGCGGTCGCCCGAGCGGGTGACCAGGGGGTCGCCGAGGTGCCGGCGGAGCTGGGCCAGCGACTGGGAGACGGCGGGCTCGCTGACGCCGAGCGCCCGCGCGGCGGCCTTGACGGAGCCGAGGCGGGCGACGAAGACGAACGCGCCGAGCTGGCTGAGTGTCACTCCCCCTTCTTAGTTCTCGGGGCCGCATTAAGGAAAGCCTTATTTGCGGATTGTCGCGACAAATCGGGAACAGCACTGTGCTCTCATGCAGGTTCCCGCGACGTTCGAATACGAGAGAGCGGACAGTGTTCCGCACGCGCTCGAACTTCTGGAGCGCTACGGGCCCGAGGCGAGGGTCGTCGCAGGTGGGCACAGTCTCATCCCGATGATGAAGCTCCGCCTGGCCCAGCCGGAGGCGCTGATCGACATCAACGGCCTGGCCGACGAGCTGGGCGGCATCGCCGTGGAGGGTGACGAGCTGGCGATCGGGGCGATGGTGCGGCACACGGAGTTGCTGGAGAGCGCCACCGCCACCGACCTTTTCCCGATATTTCGGGATGCGGAGCGTGTTATTGCTGACCCAATAGTGCGAAATCGGGGGACCGTTGGTGGTTCCCTCTGCCAAGGGGATCCTTCGGAGGATTTATCGGCCGTGTTCGCGGCCCTGCGGGCGACCGCGGTCATCCAGGGGCCGGGCGGAATTCGCACGGTGGCTGTCAGGGAATTCCACGAGGGTCCTTACGAGACGGCCGTCCAGCCGAACGAGCTGCTGATCCAGCTCCGCGTGCCCGTCGCGCCCGGCACCGGCAGCGCGTACGAGAAGGTCGAGCGGCGGGTCGGCGACTGGCCCGTGGCGGCGGCCGGAGCGGTGCTGCGGATCGAGGGCGGCGTGATCGCGCAGGCCGGAATCGGCCTGACGGCGGTCGGCGCCGGGCACTTCTGCGCCCCGGAGGCCGAGGCCCACCTGGAGGGCCGGGCGCCGGACGAGGAGGCGTTCGCGCAGGCGGGCCGGATCGCCGCCGAGCACTGCGAGCCGCACGCCGACCAGCGCGGCCCCGCCGACTACAAGCGGCACCTGGCCGCCGAGCTGACCAGGCGCGCGCTCGCCAGGGCCGCAGGGAGGATCTGAAGATGCGGATCACGGTCTCCGTGAACGGGCAGTCGTACACCAGGGACGTCGAGCCGCGGCTGCTGCTCGTGCACTTCCTGCGCGACGAGCTGGACCTGACCGGCACCCACTGGGGCTGCGACACCTCCAACTGCGGGGTGTGCACGGTGCAGCTCGACGGCGTGCCCGTGAAGTCGTGCACGGTGCTGGCCGTCATGGCCGACGGGCGCGAGGTCACCACCGTGGAGGGGCTGGAGCGCGACGGCGAGCTGGACGCGGTGCAGAAGGGGTTCGTGGAGTGCCACGGGCTGCAGTGCGGGTTCTGCACGCCGGGCATGCTGCTGACCGCGCGGGCCCTGCTCGACCGCAACCCCGACCCGGACGAGGCGCAGATCCGCGAGGCGATCTCGGGGCAACTGTGCCGCTGCACGGGTTACGAGAACATCGTCCGTTCGATCCGATGGGCGGCGGAAGCCAAATGACCTTTGGACGCATGCACCGCAAAGAGGACGCCCGTTTCATCCGCGGGCGCGGCAACTACACCGACGACGTACGCCTGCCCGGCATGCTGTACGGCGCCATCCTGCGCAGCCCCCACGCCCACGCGCGCATCGTCTCCATCGACACCAGCGCGGCCGAGGCGCATCCGAAGGTCAAGGCGGTCATCACCGGCCAGACCCTCGCCGGGCTGAACCTGGCCTGGATGCCGACGCTGTCGAACGACATCCAGGCGGTGCTGGCCACCGACAAGGTGCGCTTCCAGGGCCAGGAGGTCGCGTTCGTGGTGGCCGAGGACGCGTACTCGGCGCGCGACGCGCTGGAGCTGATCGACGTCGAGTACGACCCCCTCGACGCGGTCATCGACGCCAGGAAGGCCCTCGACCCCGGCGCCCCGGTGATCCGCGACGATCTCGAAGGGCGTACCGGCAACCACATCTTCGACTGGGAGGCCGGCGACAAGGCGCGCACGGACGCCGTGTTCGAGCAGGCCGAGGTGACGGTCGCGCAGGACATGATCTACCCGCGGGTGCATCCGGCGCCGCTGGAGACGTGCGGCGCGCTGGCCGACTTCGACAAGGTCACGGGCAAGCTGACCGTCTGGTGCCCGACGCAGGCGCCGCACGCCCACCGCACGCTGTACGCGATGGTGGCCGGGCTGCCCGAGCACAAGATCCGGGTGATCTCGCCCGACATCGGCGGCGGCTTCGGCGGCAAGGTCGGGATTTATCCAGGATATGTGTGTGCGATCGTCGGCTCGATCGTCACCGGCAAGCCGGTCAAGTGGATGGAGGACCGCTCCGAGAACCTCATGAGCACGGCCTTCGCCCGCGACTACCACATGCACGGTGAGATCGCCGCGACCCGCGACGGCAAGATCCAGGGCATCCGGGTCAAGGTGCTGGCCGACCACGGGGCCTTCAACGGCACCGCGCAGCCGACCAAGTTCCCCGCCGGGTTCTTCCACGTCTTCTCCGGTTCGTACGACGTCGGGACCGCCCACTGCGAGGTCACCGGCGTCTACACGAACAAGGCCCCCGGCGGCGTCGCCTACGCCTGCTCCTTCCGCGTCACCGAGGCCGTCTACCTGGTCGAGCGCATGGTGGACGTGCTGGCCGCCGAGCTCGGCCTGGACCCGGCCGAGCTGCGCATGCGCAACCTGCTCAAGCCGGAGCAGTTCCCGTACACCTCCCCCACGGGCTGGGAGTACGACTCGGGCGACTACCCGAAGGCGCTGCGCCTGGCCATGGACATGGCCGGCTACGACAAGCTCCGCGCCGAGCAGGCCGACAAGCGCTCCAGGGGCGAGCTGATGGGCATCGGCGTCAGCTTCTTCACCGAGGCGGTCGGCGCGGGCCCGCGCAAGCACATGGACATCCTCGGCCTCGGCATGGCCGACGGCGCCGAGCTGCGCGTGCACCCGACGGGCAAGGCGGTGCTGCGGGTGTCGTGCCAGTCGCAGGGCCAGGGGCACGAGACGACGTTCGCCCAGATCGTCGGGCAGGAGCTGGGCATCCCGGCCGACGACGTGGAGGTGGTGCACGGCGACACGGACCAGACGCCGTTCGGGCTCGGCACGTACGGCTCGCGCTCCACGCCCGTCTCAGGGGCCGCCACGGCCATCGTGTCCAGGAAGGTGCGGGACCGGGCCAAGATCGTCGCAGCGGCCATGCTGGAGGCCTCCCCGGACGACCTGGAGTGGACCGACGGCAAGTGGTCGGTGGTGGGCGACCCGTCCACCGGCAAGTCGATGGCCGAGATCGCGCTGGCCGCGCACTCGAACCTGGAGCTGCCCGACGGCGTCGAGGGCCACCTGGACGCGGTCACCGTCTACAACCCGCCGAACCTCACCTACCCGTTCGGCGCCTACATCTGCGTCGTGGACGTGGACCCCGGCACCGGGCAGGTCAAGGTGCGCAGGTTCGTGGCGGTGGACGACTGCGGGGTGCGGATCAACCCGATGATCGTCGAGGGGCAGATCCACGGCGGGCTGGCCGACGGGGTCGGCATGGCGCTCATGCAGGTGATGGCGTTCGACGAGGACGGCAACCACCTCGGCGCCTCGTTCATGGACTACCTGCTGCCGACCTCGATGGAGTGCCCGTCGTGGGAGCTGGGCGAGACCGTCACGCCGTCGCCGACGCACCCGATCGGGGCCAAGGGCGTCGGCGAGTCGGCCACCGTCGGCTCCCCCGCCGCCGTGGTCAACGCCGTGGTGGACGCGCTCGCGCCGTACGGGGTGCGGCACGCGGACATGCCGCTCACGCCGGCGAACGTGTGGCGCGTCGTCAACGGCGACCCGTTCCGTACGGACCTGGCGATCCCGTGAACGAGTTCCTCGGCATGCCGGCGTCCCGGCCGCGGCCCGTCACCGATCTGGACTCCAGGGCGGCGGGGCTGCGGTCGGGGCGGGAGCCGTACGTGGTGGCGACCGTCGTGCGGGCGCAGCGGCCGACCAGCGCGAAGGCGGGCGACCGCGCGCTGGTGCTGGCCGACGGGACCATCGAGGGGTTCGTGGGCGGCGTGTGCGCGACGGACACCGTACGCGCGCAGGGTCTGCGGCTGATGGGCACCGGCGACGCCACACTGCTGCGGATCACCCCGCAGGAGGACGCGCCGCGCGAGGAGGAGGGCCTGGTCGCCGTGGGCCAGCCGTGCCTGTCGGGCGGCACGCTGGAGATCTTCCTGGAGTCCGTGGCGCCGCCCCGGCTGGTGCGCGTGCACGGCGACAGCCCCATCGCGCGCGCGTTCACCGCGGTGGGGCAGGCGATGGGCTGCACGGTCGAGCCGGGGCCCGGCCCCATCGCGGCCGACACCGCCGCCGTGCTGGTGGCCTCGCACGGTGTGGGCGAGGAGCCCGTGCTGCGCGAGGCGCTGGCGGCGGGCGTGCCGTACGTCGGGCTGATCGCCAGCCGCAAACGGGGCGCGGCCGTGCTGGCCAGGATGGAAGGCGGCGAACGCGTGCACGTTCCCGCAGGTCTGGACATCGGGGCCAGAACACCTGGTGAGGTGGCGGTCTCGGTGTACGCCGAGATCATCCGGCTCCGCTGAACAGGGGGTATCGACGCGCGGCCACCCGGGTACGCCAGAAAAGGTAAAGCCAATCCCCGGGAAGCCCCTTCCGCTATCCGGAGAGCGAAGGGATGTCGATGCCGACGGAAACGGTCAGTCAAGCGCAGGCGATGACGGGCGAGCGGCCCACGTCCCAGCGGGCCAGCCAGGCGGAGGCGGTGACGGGCGAGCGCCCGGCGCCCCAGCGGGCCGGCCGGGCGGAGGCGGTGACGGACGAGCGCCCCGCGTCCCAGCCGGGCAGTCTGGAGCGCGGGATCGACATCCTGCTCGCGCTCAGCGCCGCCTCCCGCCCGGTCACGCTGTCGCAGCTCTGCCGCAGCACGGGCCTGCCCAAGTCGACGGCGCACCGGATCCTGGGCGTGCTGTGCTCGCGCGAGCTGGCCCGCCGGGTGGGCAACGCGTACCTGCCCGGCGAGCTGCTGGAGTCGATGGCGGGCATCACCCGCGCGCGCGTGCCCGGCACGCGCGGGGTGGTGCTGCCGTACCTGCTGTACCTGTTCGAGACCACCAGGCACACGGTGAACCTGGCCGTGCCGTCCGGTCTGGAGGCCCGCTACGTCGAGCGCCTGTACGGCCACAACCGGGTCGGCTCGCGCTCCGACGGCCTGGACCGGGCGCCGCTGCACTGCACGGCGACCGGCAAGGCGCTGCTGGCCTTCGATCCGAAGCTGCGCCAGGAGCTGCTGGCGCGCGGCGCGTTCGAGCGGCTGACGCGCCGCACGATCACCAACCTGGCCGGTCTCGAACGGGAGCTGGCGCAGGTCCGCCGGCACGGCGTCGCCTACTCGCAGGAGGAGTTCACCGAAGGGGTGGCGTGCGTGGCGGCGCCGGTGTTCGGGCCGGGCGGGCGGGTCTGCATGTCGGTGGGCGTGGCCGCCCCCGCGCACCTGGCGCCGCTCGCGAAGCTGGGCATTTCGGTACGTGGTGCCGCCCAGGCGATCTCCGCCGCCCTCCTTCCCCTATGACCGTTCCGGTCACCGGAACACTCACGGATCTTGAGACCGAAAGTGTTCCACTGACCGAAACTCCTCATTGCGAACGCGTGCCCCCGAACGATCACATCGACGCATGGAAGCGCCGAAGGTCACACGTGCCTAGGGGACTGCCCAGGGCCACCCTGCTGGAGAGCCTGCGCCTGGCGGCCACGCTCGTCCCCCCGGGCACGCCGCACCTGACGCGCGGCCGCGACCCGCTGCGGGCGCGCACGCTGCTGGCCGCCCTGGAGACCCGGTACGGCGGCCGGCCTGTGCTCGTCCGCGGCCTGCGCGGCCGGGCCCTGCTGGTCATGTCCAAGCGCGACGCCCTGCGGGTGCTGGCCGAGGACGACGACGCCTACGCCCCCACCCTCGACCACCGCCCGTTCGGCCTGCCCACGGACGTGCTGCGCCCGCGCTTCATCGAGATCGCCAAGCAGGAGGCCGCCACGCTGACCGAAGGGGTGGTGGACCACGCGCGGCTCGACGCCTGCTGGCAGCGGGTGGCCAGGCGCTGCGTCTACGGCGACGGCGCGGCCCGCGACGAGGAGCTGACCCGGCTGCTGGAGGGCGTCACGCGGGCCGGGCGGTGGCGGGCCAGGCGGCGCCAGGAGATCCTCTCCGGCCGCTACGACACCCGCATCATCGACCACCTGCGCCGCGCCGAGCCCGGCAGCCTGGCCGGGCTGATCGCCGAGACACCCGAGGGCGAGTCGCCCGCGCTGATGCACGCCGCGTTCTGGCTGATGGGGCTGGGCTCGACCGCCGCGGGCCTGACACAGACGCTCGCGCTGCTCGCCGCGCACCCCGCCCACCGCAAGGCCGCCCGCAAGAACCCCGAACACCTGCGGGCCTGCCTGCGCGAAGGGCTGCGCCTGTGGCCGCCCGTGCCCGCCCTGTCGCGCGTCACGACCGCCGAGACCGACTGGTACGGCAGCGTCCTGCCCGCCGGCACCACCGTGCTCGTCCCGATGGCGGCCCACCAGCGCAGCCCGCGCCTGCCGTACGCGAACACGTTCACGCCCGAGATCTGGCTGGACGGCACCGCCGCGCGGGAGTGGTGGGCGCGGCCCGGCTGCGGCGGCGTGCACCTGACGCTCGCCGTCGGCACGGCCTTCCTCGGCGCCGTGCTCAGCGTGGCCCGCCCCAAGCCCGTCGGACGGCTCATCTCCCAGCACCGGCCGCTCCCCCACGCCATCGACCTGTCGCGGCTGCGGGTGTCCATGCGGCCACTCCGGCGGGACCCTCCTGGAGGCTAGTGTCCAACGGACAGGCCCTTCCTCCGTTAGAGTCTGGGGTACAAACGGGATGCCGGGCGGCGGAACGGTTCGGGTTGCCATTCGGGTTGCCAGCGGACGAACCGGCGGGAGGAACGGTTCGGGTTGAGACGGGATGACGACGGCGAGAGGACGGCGACGTTGGGGCGCTCCGCAGGCACTCCTCTTCAGCCGGAAGATCCGCCGGCGATCGGCCCCTACGAGCTGGTCAGCCGTCTCGGCTCCGGCGGCATGGGCGTGGTCTACCTCGCCAAGACCGCCGACGGCTCGCGGGTCGCGCTCAAGGCCATCCGGCGCGACTACACCGCCGACCCCGTCTACCGCGCACGCTTCAACGAAGAGGTGTCCAACGCCCGCAAGGTGGCCTCGTTCTGCACCGCGCGCGTGCTCGACCACGGCGAGGACCGTGGCGTGCTCTACCTCGTCACCGAGTACATCGACGGCATCTCGCTGGAGGACCACCTCATCGAGCACGGCGCGCTGTCGCCGTCCGTGCTGCACGCCGCCGCCGTGGGCGTGGCCGCCGCGCTGACCGCCATCCACGCCGCCGGGCTCGTGCACCGCGACCTCAAGCCCGCCAACGTGATGCTGACGCTCGCCGGGCCGCGCGTGATCGACTTCGGCCTGGCGCGCTCGACGCACGTGCACTCCCGGCACACCAACGCCGGCATGGTGATGGGCACACCCGGATGGATCGCTCCCGAGCAGGTCTTCGAAGGGGTCTCCAGCCCGGCGGGCGACGTGTTCGCGTGGGGGTCGCTGATCGCGTACGCGGGGCTGGGCGGGCATCCGTTCGGCGAGGGCGACGCGTACGTCATGGCGGCCAGGGCCCGCCAGGCCCCGCCCGACCTGCGGGGGCTGCCCGCGCCGCTCGACCGGCTGGTCGCGGCGGCCATCCACCCCGACCCGGCGCGGCGGCCGGCCGCCCGGCAACTGCTGCTGGAGCTGGTGGAGGCCTCCGACGAGCCGGCCGCGCAGCTCGCCGCCACCAAGCACCTGAACAGCGCCTGGAACCCGTCGGAGTTCGGGCCGCTGATGCCGCCGCCCGACCGCACGGGGCACGGGCCGCTGCCGCCCCGCCACCCCGAGCAGCACCGCGCGCCGCAACCGCCGCCCGCCGAACGCACCGGCCCCACGCCGGGAGCCCCCCGCGCACCGCAGCCGCCACCTCCGGCCGAGCGCACGGGGCCCACGCCGGGCTCTTCGCGCGGCGCGCACCTTCCGCCGCCCGCCGAGCGAACCGGACCGACGCCGGGCTCTTCGCACGGCGCGCACCTCCCGCCGCCCGCCGAACGGACCGGACCGACGCCGGGCTCTTCGCACGGCGCGCACCTCCCGCCGCCCGCCGAACGGACCGGGCCGACGCCGACGGCGGGGCGTGCGCCGTCCCCTGCGGAGCGCACCGGCCCCACCCCCGGCTCGTCCCGTGGTCCTCGGCCCGTGCCGCCCGGTGCGCCGCACGCGGCGCCCGGCGCTTCACATGCGGTGCCGCAGCCGCCGCCCGCCGAACGCACCGGCCCCACGCCGACGGCGGCCCGTGGCCGGGTGCCCTTACCGCACCAGACCGGGCAGCTCCCACCACCGCCGCAGACGGCGGGCCAGGCGCCGATGCCGCACCACTCGACCACCGGTCAGGGCCCGCTGCCCGACCCTTCGGCCACCGGCCAGGGCAGGCTGCCCGGTTACCGCCCGGCCAAGCCGAAGCGCGGCGTGTTCGCCGGCTGCCTGACCGCCCTGGTGATCGCCGTCGTCCTCATGGTGGTGCTCCTGGCGGTGCTGGCGTGGCTGTTCCGGTCCCCCGCCGTCGGCGCGGACGGCCCGGTGCAGGACGGCAAGCTGCGTTTCGCGGTGACGAGCGCCAAGTGCCCCAAGCCGGACAAGGCCGCGGCCGAGCGCACGTGCCAGATCGGCGTGCAGGTGCGCAACGTCGGCGAGGAGGCCAGGGTGCTCTACCCGGGCCAGCAGAAGCTGATCGACGAGGACGACGAGCTGCACGGCGGCAGCAAGCTGCTCGACAAGGGCGGCAAGGAGATCACGCCGATCCGCATCGAGGCGGGCGCGTCGTTCACCGGCGCGCTGGTGTTCGAGCTGCCGGCGGAGCTCTCCCCGGTCGGGCTCGAGGTGCACGACTCGGGGCTGAGCACGGGAGCGCGGGTCAGCCTCCCGTAGCGGGCGGCTAGAAGCCGCGCGCCGGCGACACCACCCCTTCCAGCGGCTCCCCCTTGGCGAAGCGGCGCACGTTGGCGGTGACCCGCTCGGCCAGCCCTCGCCAGTAGGCCGGACGCGGGTTCGCCGAGTGCGGCGTGATCAGCACGTTCTCCAGCGTCCAGAGCGGATGCCCGTCAGGCAGCGGCTCCGGGTCGGTGACGTCGAGCGCCGCCCCGCCGATGCGGCCCACGCGCAGCGCCTCGACCAGGTCGCCCGTGCCGACGAGCCCGCCTCTGGCCACGTTCACCAGCCACGCGTCCGTCCGCATGAGCTCGAACTCGTACGCGCCGAACATGCCCCTGGTGCCGGGCGTGGCGGGCGCGGCGACGACCACGTAGTCGGCTTCCGGCAGCGCCTCCTGGTAGCGGGCGCGCGGCAGCACCTCGGCGGCTCCCGGCACCGCGCCGCTGTCGCTGACCGCGATGATCCGGCAGCCGAACGGCTCCAGCATCCTGATCAGCGCACGCCCGATGCCGCCGCAGCCCACGATGGCGACGGTCGAGCCGGCCAGTTCCCTGGACGTGTTGGGCCCCCAGGTGGTGGCCCTGGCCAGCCGGTGCAGCCCGCGCGCGGCGGCCAGCATCAGGGCCAGCGCGTGCTCGGCGACGGGCTGCCCGTACGAGCCGGTGGCGGCGGTGAAGACGGGGTGCTCGGTGATGACGCCCGCGTCGGCCCACCGTTCGACGCCCGCGTGCGGGAGCTGCACCCAGCGGATGCCCTCGTGCAGCATGGATCGGATCTCGCCGGGGTCGTCGTTGCCGTAGTAGACGATCGCCTCGGCCTCGGCCAGGGGTACGACGCGGGCGCCCGCGTCGCGTACGGCGTCGATGAGGACGGGCACGGGCTCGGGTCCGACGTGGACGGCGACGGTCATCGGAGCAGCCTCCCGGTCACAGCACGGTGATCACGAGTGAGCATATATCGCCCCTGATGTCCGGATGACATCAGTCCGGCTGCAGGGGCAGGCGCAGCACCAGGCACGTCCCGCGGCCCGGGTCCTCGACGGCCAGCGAGCCCCTGTGCGTCTGCGCGATCTCGCGGCAGATGGCCAGGCCTAGGCCGGTGCCCTTGGGGTCGCGGGCACGCGATTCCGGCAGCCGGGCGAACCGCTCGAAGACGATCTCCCGGTGCTTGGGCGCGATGCCGCCGCCGTCGTCGCCGACCGCGAGGACGGCGGTGTCGTCCTCGGCCCTGACCACGACGGTGACGACGGTGGCGGCGTGCCGCTGGGCGTTGTCGAGCAGGTTGGTCAGCAGCCTGCCCATGAGCAGCCGGTCGCAGGCGACGAACACGCCGGGCTCCAGGTCGGTGCGGACGGGCACCCGGCCGGGCAGGCGGCGCCGCAGCT
This sequence comes from Nonomuraea sp. PA05, assembly GCF_008086045.1. Lineage (GTDB taxonomy): Bacteria > Actinomycetota > Actinomycetes > Streptosporangiales > Streptosporangiaceae > Nonomuraea > Nonomuraea monospora. Next base: position 11,253 of record NZ_VSEY01000048.1, read on the forward strand.
CGGCGCGGGTCAGCTCGGTCAGGTCGGTGCGCTCGTGCTGCGGCGAACGGTCGGCGTTGAGCCTGGCCAGGGTGAGGATGTCCTCGGCGATGGCCTGCTGGCGTTCCACGTCGCACAGCAGTTCCTTGGCCATGCACGGCCAGTCGACCCCGCCCGGGTCCATCAGCGCCTCCTCCAGGCGCAGGCGCGCGCCGGTGAGGGGGGCGCGCAGGTCGTGGGAGGCGTCGGAGGTGAAGCGCCGCTCCCGCCGCAGGGCCGCCTCCAGCAGCTCCAGGGTGTCGTTGACGACGGTGGCCAGGTAGCGGATCTCGTCGTGGTGCCCGGGGACGGGCACGCGGTGCCCGAGGTCGGTGGCGGTGATCTCGGCGAGCTCGGCGGTCATCGCCTCGACGGGCCGCAGGGTGCGGCCGACGAGCTGGTACGTCCCCAGCGCCACGAGGCCTAGCAGGATCAGCGAGCCGGTGACGAGTTGTGCCAGCAGCACCTCGCTCAGGTACCACGGCGGCTTCGGCAGGGCGCTGTAGGCGACCAGGTCCCCGTCTGGGGCGGGCACCCACATCGCCGCGACGATCATGCACTGGCGGGGGAAGGCGGGCACGTCGCACAGCGTCCTGTCCAGGCTGGCGGAGCGTGGCGCGGGCACGAACGCGGCCATCCTGGGCTGGCCGAGCATCCGGGCGGTCGCCGACACCACCTGCCCGTCCGGCTTGACGAGTTGGGCCCCTGACACGTCCCTGACCTCGATGACGGGCGGCACGGCGCGGTGCGCGAACCGGTGCACCAGTTCGAGGTTCGCCCCGTAGACGTGCCTGAAGCGGTGTTCCAGCTCGTCGTCGTGCCGGTGGTGCAGCACCAGCCAGGCCGTGACCACGCACAGCACCACGGCCGCCAGAGTGGCCAGAACGGTCATCCGCGCCCGGATCGACCAGGTGGCCCGCCCCAAGAGGTGGCTCACGAGCGGCCCCCTCCCGATCTGGACCTGACCCTCAGAAGCTTCCCCTGACCAGGGGTTACAAGCCTCCATCCGGCTGGGTCACGGGCGGGCATGGGGGTCGCAAGCGCCTGCCCTGCAACCCGTCCGGAGAGGACAAATATGTACATTTGCCTCCGCCTCGGCTGCTTACCGTTGACGTATGTCGCAACGGCTGACAACTGAAGGCCCGACGCCGGACAGTTGCGATCACCTGGACGTGCCCCGCCCCAGAATTCCGGGCGGGGACGTGCGCGCGGCCGTGGACGAGGCGCTGGTCGAGGCGTCAGCCGAGACGGGGGCGCACATCGTCGTGCTGTACCTGCTGCACGAGACGCGCCGGGTGCTGCTGCTGGAGGCGGACCTCGGCCTGCCGGCCTGGGGCGCCAAGCCGTGGACGCGCCTCAGGGCGAAGGCCGCCGCCCCGGTGGCCGCGGCCGCCCGCCGCGACGAGCTGGTCTGGGTGTCGGGGCCGGACGACCTGGCCCACCGGTTCCCCGCCGCGGCGCTGTCCGTCCCCTACCCCTTCGCCATCGCCGCGGCCCCCGTCCACAGCGGGGCGCGCGTGGCGGGGTCGCTGGGCCTGGTCTGGCCCGCCTGCCACCCGGCCCTCCTGTCCCCGGGCGAGCTGTCCGCCATCGAGCGCGCCGCCCTGCGCATCGGGGAGCTGCTGACGAGCGCCGAGGAGAGCGGACGCCCGATGCGGGCCATCGGGCAGCCGCACACCGTGCTCGCGCCGCGTCCGGGGGCGATGGACGCGCAGCACGTCCCGGCCGCGCTGGACTGCCTGGGCCGGTTCACCGACGGCATCGCCGCCATCGACATCGAGGGGCACATCACCTTCTGCAACCCCGTCGCGGCGGCGCTGTTCGGCCTCGACGGCTCGCCCGTGCGGGGATGCCTGCTGTGGGACCGGGTGCCCTGACTGCGGGACTCGGCGTTCGAGGAGCGCTGCCGCGCCGCGGTGATCGGCCGGCAGGCGGTCACCTGCCTGGCGGGGCATCCCGACGGCCGCCTGCTGGAGATCCGGCTGCACCCGGCGCCGTCCGGGGTCAGCCTGCACATCGCCCCCGCCGGCGACGGGAACGGCCGCGAGCCCACGCCCCTCGACCCGGACGCCGCCGTCGCGCCGCCGTCGAACGACTCACTGAACTTCCTGCACATGGCGTCCACGCTCACCCACGCCCTGGACGTCCGCGAGGTCGTCGACCTGGTCGCCGACCACGTCGCCCCCGTGTACGGCGTGCACGCCATGGCCCTGCTGGTGGCCGAGGGCAGCAGGCTGCGCATCGTCGGCTCGCACGGCTACCCCCGTGACGTGCTCGACCGGATCGACGGCCTGCCCGTCACCTCGCCCACCCCCGCCGAGCGGGTCATGCAGACCGGGCGGCCCGCGTTCTTCGACACCTGGGAGGAGCTTCTCGGCGCCTACCCGGACGCCGTGCGCACGGACGACGCCGCCGCCTGGGCGTTCCTGCCGCTCTCGGTCTCCGATCAGCGGATCGGCACCTGCGTGCTGGCCTTCACCGACGCCCACCGGTTCACCCCTGAGGAGCGGGTCGCGCTCAACGCGCTGGCCGGGCTGATCGCCCAGGCGCTGGACCGGGCGATGCTGTACGAGATCAAGGACCGGCTGGCGCACAGCCTGCAGACCGCCCTGCTCCCCGGCGCGCTGCCGCACATCCCTGGACTGCAGACCGCCGCCAGGTACGTGCCCGCCACCCGAGGGGTGGGCATCGGCGGCGACTTCTACGACCTGCTCAGCCTGGAGGACGGCTCGGTCGCCGCCGTCGTCGGCGACGTGCAGGGGCACAACATGACCGCCGCGGCCCTCATGGGCCAGGTGCGCACCGCCATCCGCGCGTTCACCGTCACCGGGGCCAACCCGGGCAAGGTGCTGCAGCACACCAACCGGCTGCTGGTCGAGCTGGGCACCGACCTGTTCACGAGCTGCCTGCTGGTGCACGTCGATCTGCGGCTGCGCACCTTCTGCGCGGCCAGCGCCGGGCACCCGCCGCCCCTGCTGTGCCTGCCTCGGCGGCACGCCGACGTCATCGACGTGCCCGCGGGCCCGCTGCTGGGCATCGACCCGGACGCGGAGTACCCGACGCTGAACGTGCCGTTCCCGCCTGAGGCCGTGCTCGCCCTCTACACCGACGGCCTGGTGGAGCTGCCCGGCGTCGATCTGGACCGGTGCATCGACGATCTCGGCCGGCACCTCGCCCGGGGCTGCGGCGAGCCGCTGTGGCAGCTCACGGACGCGCTGCTCGACCACGCCATGTCGGCCCGCCGGCCCGCCGACGACATCGCCGTGCTGCTGCTGAAGCACGACCCGTCCGCGCTGTGAGAGGAGTCAGGTGGCGAGGGGGCAGCCGGTGCCGTCGAGCAGGTCCTCCACCTCGTCCCGCGCGGCGGCCACGATCGACCCGGCCGCCCGCGCCGCGTCCTCGCTCCGCCCCTCGGCGACGGCCGCGGCGACGTCGAGGTGGCGGCGCACGCCGGGGTTGTCGAGCTGCTCGGGCATGAGCAGCAGGTCGCGCCGGGCCAGCAGCAGCTCCTCTGTCACCTGGGCGAGCTGGGCGAACATGCCGTTGCCTGACGCGCCGAGCAGCACCCGGTGGAAGGCGGCGTCGGCGGTCACGAAGCCCTCCCGGTCGCCGGACCGGGCGGCGGCGGTGAGGGCGCGCGCGTGGTCCATGAGCTCCCGCCGCACCTCGGGCGTGGCGTGCCCGGCGGCCAGCGCTGCGGCGGCGGGCTCGACGGCGGCGCGCAGCTCGGCCAGCTCGCGCAGTTGCGCCTGGCGTCCGGGCGAGGTGAGGCGCCAGCGGATCACCTGGGGGTCGTAGAGGTTCCACGCGCTCATCGGCCGGACGGTGACGCCGACGCGCGGGCGGCTGCTGACCAGCCGCTTCGACTCCAGCACGCGTACGGCTTCGCGGGCGACCGTACGGGAGACGCCGAACCGCTTCTGGACGTCCTCCAGCCGCAGCACCTCGCCCGCGCGCAGCTCACCCGCGGCCAGCGACCGGCCGAGACCGTCGACCACCTGCCCGTGCAGGCCCTGGAGCTTCACGCCCCTCAGCCCGCCTGCGCGAGCCGCTTGAGCAGGACCGCGACGCGCTCACCGGCCGCCTGGGCGCCGCCCGAGGTCAGCGCGGAGCCCATGCCGCAGGCCACCGCGCCGGCGGCGATCCAGTCGGGCGCGTTCTCCAGGGTCACGCCGCCGGTCGGGATGGCGGGGGTCTGCGGCAGCGCGGCCCGCACGTCGCGCAGCCAGGACGGGGTGACCGCCGAGGCGGGGAAGAGCTTGACGGCGTCCGCGCCCTCCTCCAGGGCCCGGACGATCTCCGTCGGCGTGGCCACGCCGGGGAAGACCGGCACGCCGTAGCGGTGCCCGGTGCGGATCACCGCGGGGTTCAGGCCGGGCGCGACCAGGAAGCGCGCCCCGGCCTCGACGGCGGCGCGGGCGGCGGCCTCGTCGAGCACGGTGCCGGCGCCGACGAGCGCCCGCGGCCGCCACTCGGTGACCGCCCGGACGATCTCCCAGCGGAACATGGGACTCCTTTTCTCGGATGTCAACAGCATCTGACTCCGCGGCGTCATGCGCGAGCCCCAAGCGTCCTATCTTGCGAATAATACTATCAAAGCACCTTATATACGACAGGCCAGCAGAAACGTGCTCTCTTGACCACAACCCGCCCATGAGAAACGCTGGCAGTCCGGAATCGTCGCCCGGGGGCATACCGCGTGAGGCGTCCATTCATCACCTTGCTCGCCGCCAACGCCCTTTCCGTCACCGGCACCATGCTGTCCATCCTCGCCGTCCCCTGGTTCGTGCTGGAGACCACCGGCAGCGCCATGCTCACGGGGCTGGCCTCGTTCGCCACGACGCTCCCCATCGTCATCTCCGCCGCCCTCGGCGGCACGCTGGCCGACCGGCTCGGGTTCCGCGCGGTGAGCGTGCTGTCGGACCTGGTCAGCGGCCTGATCGTGCTGACCGTGCCGGCGCTGTTCCTCACCGGCGGGCTGAGCTACCCGCTGCTGCTGGCGCTGTTGTTCCTGCGCTGGCTGGCGGCCACCCCCGGCGAGACGGCGCGCAAGGCCATGCTGCCGGAGCTGTCCACGGCGGCGGGCGTGCGCATCGAGCGGGCCACGGCCGCCTACGACGGCGTCTACCGCGCGGCAGCCATGGTGGGCGCGCCGCTGGCCGGGGTGCTGATCCTGTGGCTCGGGCCGAGCGTGCTGCTGCTCGTGGACGGGGTGACGTTCCTGCTGTCCGCGACGCTGATCGCCGCCGGGGTGCCGCGCGGGACGCGGAGACGGCGCGAGCCCGGCGGGTACCTGAGCGGGCTGCGGACCGGGCTGGCGTTCCTGTGGCGCGACCGGCTGCAACTCAGCGCCACCGCGATGATCGTGGTGGTCAACCTGCTGGACACGGGCGTGACGCAGGTGCTGCTCGCGCTCTACGCGCGCGAGGTCGCCACCGACCCCAGGGCGTTCGGGCTGCTCACAGGCGCGCTGGGCGCGGGCGCGGTGGCCGGGACCATCGTGTACGGGGCCGCGGGCAAGCGATTACCGATGCGGCTCACGTACGGGTTCTGCTTCCTGCTGGCCGGGGTGCCGCGCGTGCTGGTGCTGGCCATGGGCGTGCCGTTGCCGGCGGCGCTCGCCGTCACGGCGATGTCCGGGTTCGCCGCCGGCGCGATCAACCCCATCCTCGGCGTCCTGCAGTACAGCCGGATCCCCGCCCGGATGCGGGCCCGGGTGATCGGCACCATGACGGCCGCCGCGTACGCGGGGATGCCGATCGGGGGGCTGCTGGCGGGCTCGCTCACCGCGGTCATCGGCCTCGGCGCCACCCTGTTCGCCTTCACCGGCGTCTACCTGCTGATCTCCGTGCCGCCCTTCGTCTGCCGGGCCTGGCGGGAGCTCGACCGTTCCCAGTCCAGCGTCTGAGCCCAGGTTCTCGGACGGCGCTCAGCCGACCAGGGCCTGGGCCCTGGCGAGCAGCAGCGGCTCGGTGATCGGGGACTCGTGGGTGCCCGCGACGGTGCAGGCGTGCGCCCCGGCGATCGCGCCGAGCCGTACGCACTCCTCCAGCGACCGGCCGCGCAGCCGTCCGTACAGGAAGCCGGAGACGAACGCGTCGCCCGCGCCGTTGCTGTCGGCCACCGGCCCGGGCAGCGGGACGGCGGGAAAGGCGCGCACGTCGGCGTCGGCGTCGGCGCGCGTCAGGACGAGGCAGCCGTCGGCGCCGCGCATGCACACGACCGTGTGGGCGCGCCCGCGCGCGAGGATGTGACGCATCGCCGCCGCCGGGTCGCGCAGCGCGGTGGACGACAGGAACACCAGGTCCGAGCGGTAGGCGAAGTCCTTGTGGTAGTCGTTGGCGCCGTCCCAGTCGTGCAGGTCGGTGGAGACGGACTCGCACTCCAGGCCGGCGTAGACGTCGCGGCACCGGTCGGTGATCGAGACGTGCGCGTGGCGGGCGGCGACGCCGGCGTAGAGCTGCCTGGGCAGGCGCTCGCCGGGTGTGGCCTTCGGGTCGTGCAGCGACAGGCGGCGCCCGTCGGGGCCGACCAGCAGGACGCTGCGCGTGGTGCCCGCCTCGGCCCGGCCCCAGCGGCAGTCGAGGCCGCGCAGCGCGTCGCGGATCAGCGCGCCCTGCGGGTCGTCGCCGATGAGGTCGGCGAAGACGACGCCGAGCCCGAGCGCGTGGCAGCCGAGCGCGACGCCGGAGCCGGTGTTGCCGATCCGGTCGACGACCGGCGGCACGTGGTAGGTGTCGCGGTAGGGCAGGGGCAGCTCGGGCACGTACACGGTGGTGTCGACCCCGGACCCGCCCAGGACGAGGACGTCGGCGCTCACGTGTTCGCGCTCCCCCGGGGCGGCCTCACCGGTTGACCAGCGGGCCCGAGCCCGTGGAGCCGCGGACGACCAGCTCCGGCTGGAAGATCAGCTCGACGTGCTTGGCGGGCGCGCCGTTCACCTCTTCGAGCAGGGTCTGCACGGCCGCCGAGGCCATCGCTCCTATCGGCTTGCGCACGGTCGTCAGCGGCGGGTCGGTGAACGCGATCAGCGGCGAGTCGTCGAAGCCGACCACGGACACCTCTCCCGGCACGGACAGCCCCTTCTCCCTGCACGCGCGGATCGCCCCCAGCGCCATCAGGTCGCTCGCGCAGACGATGCCGGTGCAGCCGCGGGTGAGCAACTGGGCGGCGGCGGCCTGCCCGCCCTCCACCGAGAACAGCGAGTGCGCGATCAGGTCGTCGACGTCGGCCGAGCCGAGCAACTGCGACATGGCCTGCCGGTAGCCCTCGATCTTCCTGATCACCGGCACGAACCTGCGCGGCCCCAGCGCGATGCCGATGCGCTCGTGGCCCAGATCGACCAGGTGCTGCACGGCGAGCCGGGCGGCCATGCGGTCGTCGGGCGAGATGAAGGGCGCGTCGATGTGCTCGCTGTAGCCGTCGACCAGCACGATGGGCAGCCCGCGGTCGGTCAGGCGGGTGTAGCGGTCCATCCGCGCGGTGGTGTCGGCGTGCAGCCCCGAGACGAACACGATGCCGCTGACGCCGCGATCGACGAGCAGCTCGGTGAACTCGTCCTCGGGCGCGCCGCCGGGGAGCTGGGTGCACAGCACGGGCGTGTAGCCGTGCTGCGTCAGCGCCTTCTCGATGGCCTGCGCGAACGCGGGGAAGATCGGGTTGTCCAGCTCCGGCGTCACCAGGCCGACCAGCCCGTTGCTGCGTTGCCGCAGGCGGGGCGGGCGTTCGTAGCCCATGAGGTCGAGCGCGGTCATGACCGCTTGGCGGGTGGCGGCCGAGACTCCGGGTTTCCCGTTGAGGACCCGGCTGACCGTGGCCTCGCTCACCCCGGCCTGGGCGGCGATGTCGGCTAGGCGAGCGTGACCGTTCATGGGGCTTACTTTACTTTCCACCAGGCCGCCGAATCCGCTGCTCCAGGGACATCGGAGGCGATCAGGAGCTCGCCTCCGACGCCGAAGTCCACGGCTGTCGCGGTCAGGTTGACGGCGCAGACGAGATCACCGCGGGAGAACACCAGTGTGCCGTCGGGCGAGTCGCGCCAGACCAGCTCGCCCTCGATCCCCTTACGCAGCCGCAGCGCCTGCCGGTAGAGCTCCAGCGTCGAGCCCCGCACACCGCGCTGAGCCTCCACGCTCAGCCCGGCCCACGAGCCGGGGATGGGCAGCCACGGGTCGCTCCAGCCGCCGTCGCGCGTCCACGGCATCGGCACGCGGCAGCCGTCGCGCCCGCTGTCGGGGTCGCGCAGCCGCTGCGGGTCCTGGCACAGCTCCGCGGGCAGGTCGAGCACCTCGGGCAGGCCCAGCTCCTCGCCGTTGTAGACGTAGGCGGAGCCGGGCAGGGCGAGCGTGAGCAGCGCGGCGGCGCGGGCGCGCGCCAGGCTGCCGTAGCGGGTGACGTGCCGCTTGACGTCGTGGTTCGACAGCACCCAGGTGGTCGGCGCGCCGACCGAGCCGGCCGTCGCGAGCGAGGAGTCGATCACGGTACGCAGCTCGGCGGCGTCCCAGGGGGCGAACAGGTAGTGGAAGTTGAACGCCTGGTGCAGCTCGTCGGGGCGGACGTACCTGGCCAGCCGCTCGGGTGTCGGCGCCCACGCCTCGGCCACGCCGATCCGCTCGCCGGGGTAGGAGTCGAGCACGGCCCGCCAGGCGCGGTGGATCTCGTGCACGCCGTCGTTGTCGAAGAACGGCACCGGCTCCCTGCCGACCATCCTGGCCTGGTTGCCGCGGCCGATGTCGGGCAGGCCGTCCGGCTTGACCATGCCGTGCGCGACGTCCACGCGGAAGCCGTCCACGCCCAGGTCGAGCCAGAAGCGCAGGATCGACAGGAACTCGCCGCGCACCTCCTCACTGTTCCAGTCGAGGTCCGGCTGGGACGGGTCGAACAGGTGCAGGTACCACTGCCCGTCCTCGACCTGCGTCCACGCGGGCCCGCCGAAGATGGACTCCCAGTCGTTGGGCCGGTCGCGGAAGACGTAGCGGTCGCGCCGCTCGCCGCGCAGCGCCTGCTGGAACCAGGGGTGGGCGGAGGAGGTGTGGTTCGGCACGACGTCCACGATGACCCGCAGGCCGTGGTCGTGGGCCTCGTCGATGAGCGACTTGGCGTCCGCGAGCGAGCCGAACAGCGGGTCCACGTCGCGGTAGTCGGCGACGTCGTAGCCGAAGTCGGCCATCGGCGAGGTGTAGAAGGGCGTCAGCCAGATGGCGTCCACGCCGAGGTCGGCGAGGTACGGCAGGCGATCGCGTACGCCGATCAGGTCACCGACCCCGTCGCCGTTGCCGTCGGCGAAACTGCGCACGTAGACCTGGTAGATCGCGGCGTCTCGCCACCAAGCGGTCATGGTCTCCCCCGAGTCGTCCCCCGAACGTCCCGACTATGAAAGCCCTTTCCGCAACTTTACGCAAGTCCTTCCACGCCACCCAGATCCGGAAATTTCGGTGTACGGATGCCCAAAACTCCCGTCCGAAACGCACACGAAAGAGATTCTTTATGTCAAGGGTGGACATGTAGCGTTAAGGCGCGATGTACTACCTCTTCAATCAGCCTCGTCACAGGTGACACGCGCGCAAGGTGTGAGCCCATGAGCTCGGTCGTTCTCGACAAAGTGACCAAGGTGTATCCGGGCGACTACCTCGCAGTCGACCGGCTGAGCCTGCGGGCCGAAGACGGCGAGTTCCTCGTCCTCCTCGGCCCCTCAGGATGCGGCAAGTCCACCCTGCTCCGCATGATCGCGGGCCTTGAGGAGATCACCGAGGGCGAGCTCTGGCTGGACGGCCAGATGGCCAACCACCTGGCCCCGCGCGACCGCGACGTGGCGATGGTCTTCCAGAACGGCGCCCTCTACCCCCACCGGACCGTACGCGGGAACATCGCCTTCCCCCTGGAGATCGCCAAGTCCGACCCCACGCTCGTCCGCGAGCGCGTCACCGAGCTGTCGAAGGCGCTGCACATCGACGAGACGCTGGACCGCCGCCCCGGCACGCTCTCCGGCGGCCAGCGGCAGCGGGTGGCGATGGGCCGGGCGATCGTCCGCCAGCCCAAGCTGTTCCTCATGGACGAGCCGCTGTCGAACCTCGACGCCGGCATGCGCACCGAGCTGCGCATGGAGATCTCGTCGCTGGTCAGGTCGCTCGGCGTCACCACGGTCTACGTCACGCACGACCAGGTCGAAGCCCTGACGCTGGCCGACAGGATCGCCATCCTGAATCGCGGCGTCCTCCAGGACGTCGGCACTCCGGCCCAGATTTACAACGATCCAGCGACGGCCTTCGTGGCGGCCTTTCTCAACTCTCAGCAGTTGAACCTGTTGGCGGCGGGTGTCAGGACGCCGCAGAACCAGTACGTCATGCTCGACTTCGGCCCGCACAGGCTGACGATGCCGTGGAGCGATCCCAGGGCGTACGCCATCTCCCAGCACACCGGCGGCCAGGTACTCGTGGGCCTGCGCCCGGACGGCCTCGCCCCGGTGCCGGAGTCGTACGAGGGGCCGTCGTTCTTCGGGCGGGTGCGGGCGCTGGAGTACCACGGACACGAGTGGCTGGCCTACCTGGAGTGCGGCATGCCCGCCGTCCCGGTGCCCGAGCCGCCGGACCCGCGCGGCCGGCGCGCCAACGGCGGCCAGAACGGCTCCGGCAAGCTGTCAGGCCTGGTGCGGCGGCTCTTCCCGCGCCAGCATGAGCAGGAGTGGCAGGACCAGGAGCAGGTCGGCGCACATCCCAACAGCGGCATCCACCGCCGCTCGGACCTGATCGTCCGGCTCGGCAACCGGCCCATCTGGCGCGCCGGCGACGCCGCCAAGGTCGGAGTGGACCTGTCCCGCATCATGATCTTCACCTCGGACGGCGCCCGCATCGACCCACCACGCCGCTAGCTCCTTTCCCCTCCTCCAGGCCGGGTGTGCAACGTGTGCACACACCCGGCCTTTCTTTTCGCTTGACCAACCGGACCGCAGTCCGTATCGTCCATGCTGTAACCGGACCACAGTCCACTCTCTCACGCGAAAGGACCCGGCCCCATGAGCCGTCTCCTGCACATCTCCGCCTCACCGCGCGGAGACCAGTCCACCTCCCTGGCCATCGCCCGCACCTTCACCGACGAGTACCTCGCCACCCACCCCGGCTCCACCGTCGACCACTTCGACCTCTGGGACGGAACGCTCCCCGAGTTCGGCCCGGCCGCCGCACACGCCAAGATGACCGTCTTCGCAGGCGGCACACCGGAGGGCGAGCAGGCGGACGCGTGGGCCGCGGCCGTGCGCACCTTCGAACGCTTCGACGCCTACGACCGGTACCTGTTCAGCGTGCCCATGTGGAACTCGGGGGTGCCGTACAAGCTGAAGCAGTTCATCGACGTCGTCAGCCAGCCCGCCCTGGTCTTCGACGTGCATCCGGAGACCGGCTACCGCGGGCTCGTCACGGGCAAGCGCGCCGCCGTCGTCTACACGAGCGCGGTGTGGGGGCCGGGGCTGGGGGCGGAGTTCGGGACCGACCACCAGTCGACGTTCTTCGAGGGGTGGCTGAGGTGGGCGGGGGTCGGGGATGTCACGGCGATCCGGCATCATCCGACGTTGACGGGGTCGCATGAGAATGAGCGGAAGCAGGCTGAGGAGCGGGCGAGGGAGGTCGCCAGGACGTTCTAGCGGCGGGCGCCGGTGAGTGCGGCGGGGTCGAAGGCGATCGGGAAGGGTACGTGCGCCGCCAACTTGTCGCCCGCCTTGGCCTCGGCGGTGAGTTCGTAGCCGTGGGCGCCGAGGCTGAACACCTCGGCCCGCGGCGCTCCGTCGCCATGCAACTCGACTCTGATGAAGTGCGGGATGCCGCCGGCGGCGTACTTGAGGGGCTTGATCTCATAGTCGCGCCGATGGTTGCCCTTGCCAGGACTGACGATCTCGACAACGCACACGACGTCATCGGCGGAAAGCGCGACAGGATCCGCGACGATGGCCTCGGTGAGGCCGACGACCACATCGGGCGCGAAGCCGTCCTCGCCGACGATGAGATTTCCCGTCTCGACCACCTCATACTCGGGCGGAGCGGCCTCGATCAGAATCTGCCGAAGCCTCCCGGCACACAGCGCATGGCCGTATCGGGGCATGGGACTCACCAGGAAACTCCCGTCGATCAACTCGATCCGCTCCCCGGTTTCGGGCAGCTTCAGCCAGTCCTCGACGGTGTAGTCATCCTCCGCGTGCGGCACGGAGAAAAGCCTGGCGCGCCTGGGCGGCGGATGGGCATCCAGCCAGCCCTCGTCTGGCAGAGCAGTCATCGCCTCATCGCCTTCCATGAATGAAAGTCTCGCACGCACGTTTCGCAAGGGCAAAGCGTCGCTGTGCGAGCACGTCGAGTGACGAGATCACCTTACCGTGTCTTTACCATTACCGTAGGTCATCGACAGGAGCGCTCACCGACCACCGCGGCCCCTCAGCCGTGTCCTCCACCACCACCCCACCCCGGGCCATGGCCCCCCGCAACGCATCCGCCACGTCATAACACCCCTTCCCCCGCAACTCCGCCCGCAGCCCCAGCAACGGCTCCACCAGCGCGGGCAGCTCCCGCGAGTGCCGGCTGGCCGTCGAGGCGAGCTCCCCCAGGCGGGCGATGAGCAGCCGCATCAGCTCCCTGGCCTCCTCCACCCCGCCCGCGTCCTCCTCCGTGTCGGCGGCCCATTTGACGATCTCCGCCTCCAGGTCGAGCACGGCCTGGGCGGCGGCCACCATGTCGGGCCGGTCGGCGGCGGCCTTGAAGAGCTCCTCGCACGAGCGGATGGACTCCTCCAGCGTCACCTCGGCGGGCGCGTCGGCCGTGACGTCCTGGGATGGGGGCGGGACGGGGGCGCCGGCGCGGCCCTCGGCCAGGCGGCGCAGCTCGCCGAGGTCGGTGCGGGTGCCCGTGGGCAGGACCGTGAGCGTGCCAGGCCGCCGCACGGTGAGGCCGCCGCGCCCGGCGACGCGCACCGACTCGCTCTCCAGGTCGATGATTAGGGCGGTGTGCTCGTCGAGGCCGAGGACGGCCGTGCCGGGCGGCAGCTCGCGTTCCATGCGCGACAGCCGGCTCTCGCCGAGATAGCAGTAGCGGGTGTCGTGGGTGCCGCCCTCGGCGTTGTCGAAGTGCGGGATGAGGACGGCGCGCAGGCCGAGCGGCTCCAGCAGGTCGATGCCTTCGCGCCAGTGCGGCTCGGCGCCCACCTTGTAGATCTCGTAGACCGGTACGGTCGCCAGCCCCGCGGTGCAGGCGGCGGCCGAGGCGAGCACGGTGACGCCTTGCCGGGCGCGGATCCTGGCGCGCAGGTCGCCGGCCACGCCGCTGCCGGCCCAGCGGTCGAGCGCGTACGTGGGGCTGCCCGGGCCGGAGAACACCCAGTCGGCGCCGGTGATCGCGGAGCCGACCTCGACATCCAGGCCGACGCTGCGGGCGAAGTATCCGCGGGCGCGGGCGGAGATGTCGGCCCGGTTCTCCTGGAAGGCGTACGGGGTGTCGAGCAGCACGGCCCGCGCCCCCGCGCGCAGCGTCCGCGCCGCGGCGCGGTGGATCTCGACCATGGTCGGGCTCGTCTCGCCCGACCCCATCAGCACCAGCAAACCGGGCATGTGTGTCGGCCTCTCTCTCGCACGCCCTCGACTACAACCCGGCCCGCCGGGATGTTTCAAGAGCGGGACACATATGCCTCACGAATGCAGTTGCATATGATTGGCAGTAAGTTGTTGTCGGTGACGGGGAGACACGTGGTCTCGGTTGAGACGCTCATGCTACGGGTGAGCACCGACAAGCGGTGGTCATACCGGCATGCCATTACCCAGCCACTACACGGGGAAAGCCCTGACGCTGCCGCCCGCGGGCTGGCCGGCGTCACAGCGGGCGACCCCGGCGTCGTGGTGCACTCCACGAGCTGGCGTCACGAACCGGACGGCCGGATCGTGCTCACGTACGCCGTCTGCCCCGATCCCGCGCCCTGGCTGCCCGCCGTCGAGGTGCCGGTGCTGGAGATCGCCCGCGGCGAGGCCCCCGCGACGCCGTCACCCGAGCGTGTCGCCCTGGCCAACGTGGTCGCGCACGCGGTCAGGCACCTGGCGTTCCTGATGGCCGAGGACCCCGTCGTGTCCGGCGTCCTGACGCGCCACCCGCTCGTCGCCGCCGCCCTGGAGCCCGTCGCGGCACCGGCGTGACACGCGGCGGCCCAGCGCCTGCATCGGGCGCTCGACGTACCGGTAGGTCAGCGCGCTGACGCCGACGACCACCGCCACCGCCAGCGCCGTCATGGCGAGCTGCACCGGCAGCGCCGCCCGCCGCAGGTCGCCGGAGATCTGCACGAAGTACTTCAGCAGCGGATGGTGCACCAGGTAGAGCGAGTAGCTGATCAGCCCGAACCACACCAGCACCCTGGGCAGCCGTCGCCCGCGCAACGCCATCCCGCCCGCGAACGTCGCCCCCGCCAGCGCGATCGTGGTGATCCACACATCGGCTCGCACCCACCACCAGCCGCTCTCGATCGCCCACAGCGGCGAGATCGCGACCAGCGCCGACGTGACCGCGACCGGCCACAACCCGCCCGTCCCGCGCTCCCACCGGTGAATCGCCGTCCCCGCGAACATCACCGCCAGCACCGCCGTGCCCAGCCACGGCACCCGGCTGCTCAGCACCAGCGCCGTCACCGCCATGAGCCCCAGCACACACGCGGCCGCCGTGCGGAACCTGCCCAGCAGCACCCCCGCAAGGCCGACGACGAACACCCCGCACGACACGTACGCCGGCCACCCGCCCTTCCACACCGCGCCCGACGCCACCAGCCCCACCACCACGGCCGCCGCCGCGAACACCATCGACAGCGCCCCGCTGCGGTCATGCCCGCGCGTCAGGAACAGCGCCGTGACCAGCAGGTAGAACACCATCTCGTACGACAGCGTCCACATGGTGTCGGCGACGCCGCCGACGCTGACGACGTCCAGCAGCATGGTCGCGTGCGCCGCCACCGCGCTGCCGTCGCGCGGCACCTCCCCGCGCACCGGCACCCACCAGGCCAGGGCCAGGACGAGGGCGATGACGGCGAGGTAGAGGGGGTAGAGGCGGAACAAGCGGCTGATCCAGAACGCTCTGACGTCGCCGTGCCGTTCCAGGGACGTGGGGATGATGTAGCCGCTGACCAGGAAGAAGACCAGGATGCCGTAGACGCCCAGGCTGAACCAGTACGGCCTGAGCGCGGGCAGGAACCACGGCAGGAGGTGCTCGGCCACGACGGCCAGCGCTCCGATGCCGCGCAGGGCGTCCAGCCAGGCCAGCCTGGTGGCGGGCGAGGTGGCGGAGGGGGCGGCTGCGGGAAGGGCGGCGGCGGACACCCGGCCCAACCTACCCTCTACCGGTGTCGTGATGCGGAGGGTCGGCGGGGGTTGGTGTCCTTTTGGGGGGTGGCCGGGGTGGGGTGGGTGGACAGCTTACGGGTCTGGTGTGGGACGTGGTGCGCGGCGGGTCAGGGGGTGCGGTGGGCGGTGAGGGAGGCGTGGTGGTCGGCGCCGGCCGGGCCGTCCGGGTCCGTGTGGACGGTGGCGGCGCGCAGGCGGGGTAGTTCGTGCATGAGGCGGTGCTCGGCTTCGACGGCTACCTTGTGGGCGGCTACGACGGACATGTCGTGACTGACGAGGATCTCGACCTCGGCGTGCAGGGCGTGCCCGATCCACCGCAACCGTACGGACCCCACCCGTCGCACCCCCCGCACCGTGGCCAGGATGCGTTCGGCGTCGTCCACGAGGGCGGGGTCGACGGCGTCCATCAGGCGGTGGTAGATCTCGCGGGCCGCGTCCCGCAGGACGAAGCAGATGGCGATCGTGATGAGCAGCCCGACGACGGGGTCGGCGATGGGGAAGCCGAGGGCGGCGCCGCCCGCGCCGAGGAGCACGGCCAGCGAGGTGAAGCCGTCGGTTCTGGCGTGCAGGCCGTCGGCCACCAGCGCGGCCGAGCCGATCTCCTTGCCGACCTTGATGCGGTAGCGGGCCACCCACTCGTTCCCGGCGAACCCGACGACCGCCGCTCCGGCCACCCATCCGACGGCCTGGATCTCCTGGGGGTCGAGCAGCCGCCGGACGGCCTCGTACCCGGCGAGGGCGGCGGAGGCGGCGATGAGCAGCACGATGACGATGCCCGCCAGGTCCTCGGCGCGGCCGTACCCGTAGGTGAAGCGGCGGGTGGCGGCGCGGCGGCCGAGTGAGAACGCGATGGCCAGCGGCACGGCGGTCAGGGCGTCGGCGAGGTTGTGCAGCGTGTCGCCGAGCAGCGCGACGGAGCCTGACGCGGCGACGATGACGGCTTGGACGGCGGCGGTGACCATGAGGACGGCGAACGAGATGGCCAGGACGCGCATGCCGCGGTCGCTGCCTTCCAGTGCGCTGTCGGTCTTGTCGGAGGTGTCGTGGCTGTGAGGGGCGACGGCGTGGGCGATCTTGCCCAGGACGGCCCTGATCCCGCGCCGCCCCTCCCCCGGATGCCCGTGCCCGTGCCCGTGATCGGGCCCGTGGCCGTCCCCATGGTCACCCGCGTGCCGGTGCTGGTCGGACATGGCATCCCTCGCTAGCGCCCTCAGTCCCTCCCATCAGGATAAGGAGTGGCGATTCACCACCCGACCTTGCCCTTCCCCGAGACGAGCGCTCGAGCGATCACCATCCGCTGCACGTCGTTGGTCCCCTCCCCGATCGCCATCAGCGGCGCGTCCCGGTAGAGCCGCTCCACCACGTACTCCTGCGAGTACCCGTAACCCCCATGAATCCGCATCGCCTCCAGCGACGCCTTGAGCGCCACCTCGGAGGCGAAGTACTTGGCCATGCCCGCCTCCATGTCCACCCGCCTGCCCCCGTCGGCCTGGGACGCGGCCCAGTAGGTGAGCAGCCGGGCGGCCTGGATCTCCGTGGCCATGTCGGCGAGTTTGAGCTGGATGGCCTGGAAGTCGGCGATCGGCTGGCCGAAGGCGGTGCGTTCGCGGGCGTAGGAGAGCGCGGCGTCGTAGGCGGCCTGGGCGACGCCGACGGCGCGCGCGGCAATGTTGACGCGGCCCATCTCCAGGCCGCCGAGCACCTGCTGCATGCCGCGTCCTTCGACGCCGCCGAGCAGGGCGGTGACCGGCACGCGGACCTCGTCGAGCACGACCTCGCAGGTCTCGGTGCCCTTGTAGCCGAGTTTGGGCAGGTCGCGGCTGACGCTGAAGCCGGGCGTGGCGGGGTCCACGAGCAGGACCGACATGCCCTTGTGGGCGGGCTCGGTGACGGAGGTCTTGACGAGGACGGGCAGCGGGTCGGCGTGGCGGGCGTTGGTGATCCACGTCTTGGTGCCGGTGACGACGTAGTGGTCGCCGTCGCGTACGGCGCGGGTCTGGATGCCTTGGAGGTCGGTGCCGGCGCCGGGCTCGGTCAGCGCGATGGCGGTGCGGCGCGTGCCGGAGGCCAGGTCGGGCAGGTGGGCGCGCTTCTGTTCCTCGGTGCCGTGCCGGGCGATCATCCAGCAGGCCAGCGAGTGGGAGCCGATCGTGCCGGCCACGCCCATCCAGCCGCGTGCGATCTCCTCGAAGACGAGCGCGAACGACACCATGTCGGCCGCCAGGCCGCCGTACTCCTCGGGCACGGACAGCCCGAACAGCCCCATCTGCTTCATCTTGTCGACGATCTCGGCGGGGTAGCGCCCGGAGTGCTCGTACTCGGTGGCGACCGGCACGATCTCCTTGTCCACGAACGCGCGCAGGGTCTCGCGGAACGCCCTCTGCTCGTCGGTCAGCTCGAAGTCCATGTGCCTCTCCTCAGAGCGGGCCGGTCTTGGCCTGGGGGAAGTAGCCCTTGTCGTGCGGGGCGTCGCGTTTGTAGACCATGACGGTCCGCGTCCAGGACATGACCTCGTCGCCGTCCTGGTTGAGCCCGCGGGTGTGGCAGGTGACGATCCCGGCGTACGGCCGGGAATTCGACTCGCGTTTGCCGGTCACCTTCGACTCCGCATAGAGGGTGTCGCCGACGAACACGGGGTGGGTGAGCTTGATGGCGTCCCAGCCCAGGTTCACGATCGCGGTCTGGCTGACGTCGATGACGGACAGCCCGAGCACGATGGCCACGCTCAGCCCCGAGTTGACGATGATCTTGCCGGTGGGCGACCGGGCGGCGAGGTGGGCGTTGAAGTGGTTCTGGTTCGTGTTCATCGTCAGGAGCGTGAACCAGGTGTTGTCCGTCTCGCTGATCGTGCGGCCCATGGGGTGCTGGTACACGTCCCCGATGGTGAAGTCCTCGTAGTAGCGGCCGATGGCGGGCTCGTGCACGGTCACGGACTGCTCCTGTTGCTCACACGATCAGGAGGCCCACGTTAGTGACCAGATGATTGTTCGGTCAATCATCTCCGCGGAGGCTCGCTCAGGAGGCGCGCGCCGCCAGCCTGGAGACCACGTCCACGATGCGCGCGGCCCGCTCCACCTCGGCCCGGTGGAACACGGGCCCGTCGGCGCGCGCCACGACCACGTGCAGCCCGGCGGTGACCACGGGCAGCAGCATCAGCCGCACCTCCTTGGCGTCCACGCAGATGGCCCGCGGCGGCGACTGCGGCAGGTCGAACTCGGCGGGCGCCGCCAGCGAGGCGTGCCGCACCGCGCCGTCGGCGACCGCGACCGACCACTCCGCGCCGCACAGGGCGGGCAGGGCGTCCACGAGGGTGGCGAAACCCCGGGCGGGCTCGGCCGCCACGTGCATGAGCAGGTCGTAGTCGGGCGCCGAGCCGGGCACCTCCTTGGTGACCCACACCCCTTCGACCCGTACGCCGGGCATGGCGGAAAGCCGCTCGCGCGCCTCGGCGGCGGTCACCGGGCCCGGCCAGGAGACGGTGAAGTCGTCCACGGCCCTTCCGGCCTCGCGTTCGAGCACGGTGACTTGCAGGATGTCCGCGCCCAGCGCGCCCAGCGCCTTGGCGACCTGGCCGAGACCACCCGGCTTGTCGGGCAACGACACCCTCAGTCGCAGCAGCATTTCCGCCCCCTTCCCAGAGGCTCTCACAGTGCCGTGGAAAGGTTTCGAGCATGTTCCACGGATATGTCGCGCATGCTGCGCTTATATCCCAAGATGCAGCGTTAAGTCCGGATTGTCGATAAAGGGTAGTTGACGTTTTCAGGCGAAAACGTCCTGCTGGTAGCGCCCGTCCGCCTCCAGCCCGGCCAGCCACGCCGCGCCGTCCTCCCCGCCGGTCCTGCTCCGGTGGAGGTCCAGCAGCGCCTGCCGTACGGCCGGCGCCATCCGCAGCCCGTCCCCGCAGACGTACACGTGGGCCCCCTGCTCCAGCAGCTCCCACACCTCATCGGCCCGGGCCGCGACCGCGTCCTGAACGAACCGGTACGGATGCCCCGCCACGGCCGAGTAGGCCCGATGCACGGTCACCCCATCGGCCTTCTCCCAGGCGGCCAGCTCACCGGCGTACAGCAGGTCGTGCTCGGGATGGCGGCACCCGGTGAACACCTCGGCGCGCCCGCTCGCCCCGCTCAGCGCCCGCTCCTCCAGGAAGCCGCGCAGCGGCGCGAACCCGGTGCCGGGGCCGACGAGGATCACCGGCGTGGCGGGGTCGTCCGGCAGCCGGAACGGCGGCGCGGGCACCCGGACGTAGCCGTAGAAGACCTCGCCCTCCTTCAGCCCCGCCAGGTAAGCCGAGCACATGCCCTGGTAGGTGCCGGCGCCGGACCAGGCGGGCCCCTCGACGAGGCCGACGGTGAGCCGGACGGCGCCGGGGTCGGCCAGCGGCGAGGAGGAGACGGAGTAGTAGCGCGGCTTGATCGGCCCGGCCAGCTCCAGGAACACCGGCAGCGGCAGCTCGATCGCGGGGAAGCGCTCCAGCAGCGCCAGCGGGGAGACCCGCTTGGCGAGGATCTCGTCGGCGTAGCTCGCGGTCAGCTCGGCGAGCTGGCCCTTGGTCCAGGGGCAGCCGGTGTGCGCGGCCAGCGCCTCCAGGTCGGCGCGGGTGGCCACCTCCTGCAGCTCGGCGAACTCGGTCAGCAGCAGCCCGGCGGTGACGGGCGTGTCCACGGGCAGGTGAGTGGCGCCGGCCGCGCGCAGCCGGACGACCTGCTCGCGGGGGACGCGCAGGCAGCGCAGCGCCCATTCCACCAGCTCGGGGTCGTTCTTGGCGAAGACGGCCACGTGGTCGCCCGCCGCGTACGTCACCCCTTCGGGCAGCCTGGCCACGATGGAGCGCACGCCGGGGCGGGGCGCCTCGGCCGAGAAGTCCCACAGCCCCTCGGCGTCGCCGGTCAGCTCCTCGTTGGAGATCACGGTGAGCGGGAAGGCCCGCTCGGACACCACCGACGGCCTGACCTCGGTCTCGGTGAGCACCTCCATCTCGTAGCGCGGCCCCGCGCCCAGCTCGGCGGCGGCGCTGTACTCCTCGGCCAGCGCCGCCCACAGGCGGGCCGTCCAGGCGGACACGTCGCCGTCGAAGTCGCCGTCCGTGTCGGCCTCGCCCCGCTCGATGAGCGGGACGGCCCCCGCCGCCGTCAGCTTCTCGTACGCGCGCCGCGGGAAGTCCTGGTACGTCGGCCACTGCGTGTTCCCGCAGCCCAGCACGGCCAGCCGCACGCCGGCCAGGTCGGGCAGCGTCTCCAGGGCGTCGAAGCGCTGGGCGTTGTCGGGCGCCCTGCCGTTGTAGGAGGAGGCCACCACGATGAGCAGCCCCTCGGCGGGCGGCGTCAGCTCGTCCAGTGTGGTCAGCGTGGTGGCGAACCCGGCGCGCCCGGCCCGCTCGGCGAGCCGTTCGGCGATGTCGGCGCTGGTGCCGAGGTTGGAGCCGTAGGCGACGGTGAGCGGCACGCCGGTCACCGCGATGTCCTGCTGCTCTCTGCGTTGCTCGGGCAGCGCGGCGACGACGGCCCGCTCGTGCGCGCGCCGCTCGCGCACCCGGAGGGTGAACCCGTCGGGCTTGAGGGTGAGCGTCTGCTTGATCTTCATGCGGTAGACGCTCGGGTCGGACAGGGCGAAGCGCCGCAGGATCAGTGCCAGCGCCAGCCTGGCCTCGGTCAGCGCGAACTGCCGCCCGATGCAGGCCCGCTCGCCGTTGCCGAACGGCTTGTACGCGCCCGGGTGGTGCCCCTTCTTGTTCTCCGGCAGCCAGCGGTCGATGTCGAACTCCTCCGGCCGCTCCCACGCCTTGGCACTGCGGTGCAGCGGCGGCAGCAGCACGCCGACGCCCTGGTTCCGCGGGATGAGGTAGCCGCCGATCATGGTGTCCTGGAGGGCGGACACCCCGAAGAGGGGGATCGGCGACCAGAACCGCAGCGTCTCCTCCAGAATGCGGGGGATGACGTCCAGCTTCATGATCGTCTCGTAGGCGGGCGGCTCGTCGCCCGGCAGCAGCCGGTCCACCTCCTCGTACGCGCGGGCCAGGACGTGCGGCTCGCGCAGCAGGTTGTACAGCGCGAAGGAGAGCAGGCCGCTGGTGGTCTCGTGGCCGGCGATGAGGAAGGTGAGCACCTGGTCGCGGATGTTCTCGTCGGACAGGCGGGCGCCGCTCTGCGGGTCGGACGCCTCCAGCATCAGCCCCAGCAGGTCCTTGGCGCCCCCGCCGCCGCTCCCGCCGCCGCTCCCGCCATCCGCGCGGCGCTGCTTGATCACCTCGTCCACGAGGGCCCGCATGGTGTCGATGTCGCGCCGGTAGCCCTCCTCGTTCTTCTTCTTGAGCTTGGTGACGAACGGGAGCTGCTGGTTACGGTGCATGGCCTCGGTGAGCGCACCGCCCATGGCCTGGAGGAACGGGTGCAGCTCGGGCGAGTCGAAGGAGTTGAACCGGTAGCCGAACCCGGTCAGGGAGATCGTGTCGAGCGTCAGCCTGGTCATGTCGTCGGCGACGGGCAGGTCCTCCCCCTGGCGGGCCGCCCAGGACGCGACGAGCTGCTCGGCGACCTCCAGGAACTGCGGGTAGTACGCCTTCATCGAGCGCTGGCTGAAGGCCGGCATCAGGATGCGGTGCGCGTGGCCCCACACCGGCTCGTCGTGGTCGGCCGTGAACAGGCCGTCGCCGCCGAAGTCGCGCACGATCGTCAGGGGCGGCCTGATCCGCTTGACGAAGCGGCTCTCGTCACAGACCTCGGCCACCAGGTCGGGGTCGTAGACCATGATCACTCGGCGGCCGGCGATCTCGAGCTGGAAGATGCCCTCGTCGTACCGGGAGGCGAGCTTGACGAAGTGCTCCACGGGCGCGTCCGAGGGGATCTGCAGTGTGTTGCCCACGATCGGCAGGCCCTGAGGGGCGGGGATCCGAGCCATGAGTGCTCCCTTCCATAGCCATACACCGTATGGCTGACGCTACCATACGGCGTATGGCCGTGAGCGCGCGCAGGGGCGCACCCCTGACTCTCGAAGAGATCAGCACCACCGCCCTGCGCCTGATGGACGAGGGCGGGGTGGAAGGCCTGTCGATGCGCAAGCTGGCAGCCGCGCTGGACGTCAATCCGATGTCCCTGTATCACCACGTGGACAACAAGGACGCGCTGATCAGGCTGCTGTGCTCGACGGCGGCGCAGCGCATGGAGCTGCCGCCGGACGACGGCTCACCCTGGCGCGACCAGCTCCGCGCCCTGGGCCTGGCCTACCACCGCAACGCGGTGCAGCACCCGGCGATGTGGCGTCACCTGCACGACCACCCGGAGATCATCGCGGACCGGAAGCTGGTGCTCTGGCAGACGCTCTACCGCATCCTGCGGCTGGCCGGGATCCCCGAGCCGGAGCTGCGGCGCACGAGCGACGTGCTGCACGCGTTCGTCACCGGCTTCGTGATCGCCGAGACCAAGGGGCACCTGCCGGCGGACGAGGCCGAGCGCGACTTCGACACGGCCATCCGGCTGATCATCGAAGGGCTGGCGGGACTGGCCGCGCACGCCGAATGATCAGCCCGCCGCCTCCCAGACCGCCTCGAACGCCTCGGGGGTGATCTCGGTCAGCTCCCAGACCTCCAGCGGCTGGTCGGTCAGGAAGCCGTACTCGTCCTGCAGATGCCGCCACCAGTAACGGCGGGCGTCGCGGTCGGCGCCCACCTCGACCTGCCGCACGGCCCACTGCTCGCGGTGGTCGCCCTCCACGCTCTCGAACAACCAGGCCCGCCCGTCCTCATCGCCCAGGTGCCAGTAGTGACGGGGCGCGTCGGACTCGGCGAGCTGCCGCACCAGCGGCTGGCGTACGTCTGGAACCACAGCGCAACTCTAGGGCGCGCTCAGTGCTGGTAGGCCCCGGAGTCCAGCGGACCGGCCAGCGACTTGCCCTTGACGTCCTTGCCGAACGCCTTGCCGCCGTACCACTTCGGCGTCAGCGCGACCGCGCGCCCGAGCGCCGGGGAGCCCGGCCGCAGCCGCAGGTCGGTCCTGGAGACGAACTTCGGGTCGGCCATCACGGACTTCGGCCCGAGCTTGAACCTGGCCGTGCGCCCCTGGTAGACGCTGCCGTCCTCGTCGGCGCCCGCGCCGTCCTCCCAGCCGGACTCGCCGCCGACCACGATGACGTTGTTGCGCAGCTTGAGGATGGACGGGGAGCAGCCGTCGTGGCAGGACCAGCCGATGGTGTCCCTGGCCGGCAGGTAGACGGAGTTGTGCACGGCGATCGTGCCCTTGACCGGGCCGACGATGTGCCGGGAGCCGCGGGTGATGAGGAAGGAGCCGCGGCTGCGGGAGGAGGTGACGACGTTGAAGGCGAACACGTTGCCGGTGGCGGTCTTGCCCTTCTGGGCGCCGAGCTCGGTGAACGTCTCGTTGTCCCTGGAGATGTTGTGGGTGACCCGGTTGCGGTCGCCGTTGAAGATCTCGACGGCGGCCCCGTCGGTGCCGTAGTCGGCGCTCTTGGCGAAGCTGCCGGAGATGGTGTTGCCGGTGACCACGTTGTCGTCGCCGTTGAGGAGCACGCCGAAGGCGCCGGAGTCGTTGTCGCCGCCGTCGTCGTTGACGCTCATCCGGTTGTTGCCGGTCAGGACGCTGTCGCGGATGGTGTTGCGCGAGCCGGAGGGAGTGACGAAGACGCCGGCGATGTTGCGGTCGGCCTTCACCCCGCTCAGCTCGTTGTTGTCGCCGTCGAGCTGGAAGCCGGCCCAGCGGCAGTTGGAGGCGTGCAGGCCGCTGATCGCCCAGTGGTTGCCCTTGACGACGACGCAGTCCTCCTCGGCGCCGCTGATCTTGGCGAGCGCGCCGCTGCCGTACGCCTTGACGGTGATGGGCTTGGCGGCGGTGCCGCTGGCCTCCAGCGTGAGCGGCCCGGCGAAGCTGCCGCCGCGCTTGACGGCGACGGTGTCGCCGGGCTTCAGCTCGGCGGCGGCCAGCTTCTCCAGGGACTTCCACGCGGTGCTCGCGCTGGTGCCCGCGGCGGCGTCGTCACCTGCTCGGGAGTCCACGTAGTAAGTGGTGCCCGCGGCGGCGAGGGCGGCGGACGGTACGGCAGGCAGGAGCGAGGCCAGGACGGCCACGGACAGCAACCTCATACGGGCACACCACTATCTAGTTGGGACGGGAGAGTCAGCAGAGGACACCGTAGCGTCATCAGCGTGACAGGCGCCACATCCTCAGCGCAGGTCCCTCCCCCGGGATGACGTCCCCGTCCTGCGCGTTGTGGAGGCCGGTGGCGTGCGCGCCGATGGCGAGCGGCTCGCCGGGCGCGCGGCGCGCGGACACCAGGATCGTCTCCTCGTAGGTCTCGCGCGCGAACACCAGGCAGTCGGCGTCGGCGTGCAGCCAGCGCAGGCCGCCGTGGCGCAGGGCGGGCTCGGCCCTGCGCAGCCCGAACAGGTCGCGGTAGCCGGCCAGCGTGCCGGGGTCCTGGTCGGCGGGCCGGTTCCAGGGCATCGGGGTGCGGGAGTGCTCGCCGTTGACGCCGGTCAGGCCGTACTCGCTGCCGGCGAACACCATGGGCGTGCCGGGCAGCGTGGCCTGGAGGCCGGCGGCGAGCAGGTGGCGCTCGCGGGAGCCGGTCACGGTGCGTACGCGGGGCGTGTCGTGCGAGTCGAGGAGCTGCCAGGAGTGCACGAGCGAGCGCCACGACATCTGCGAGGCGAACGAGCGGAACCCGGCCAGCGCGGCGGTGCCGTCACGCTCGGGCACGCCGCCCGGCACGCCGAGGAAGTGCTCCAGATCGCAGCCGGGGCCGCGCAGCCAGGCCCACACGGGGCGGGTGAAGCCGCCGTAGTTCATGGTGCCCTGCCAGCCGTCGCGGTCGAGGTCGCGGGTGGCGTCGTGGTTGTGCTCGGCGATGAAGGCGTACTCGGGGCCGACCTCGGCGCGCAGCAGGGCGGCGACCTCGGCGGCGTAGTCGTCGGCGGCGCGCCTGCCGGTCATGTTGGCCACGTCCACGCGCCAGCCGTCGAACGGGCCGAGCCACTTCTTCAGCACCGCCGTCATGGCGGCGCGCACCAGGTCGCTGCCCCAGTTGAGCTTGGGCAGCGTCTTGAAGCCCCACCAGGCCTCGTAGTCGCCGGTCACCGGGTCGAAGTAGAACATCTCGCGTTCGGGCGCGTGCACGTCGGAGACGGCCGCGGTGAACCATTCGTGCGTGTCGCCGGTGTGGTTGGTGGTGATGTCGCCGAGCAGCCGCATGCCGCGCGCGTGCAGCGCGCCCGACAGGCGGTGCAGCGCCTCGTCGCCGCCGAGCAGCGGGTCCACGTGCTCGAACGTGGAGGCGTTGTAGCGGTGGTTGGAGCGGGCCGGGAAGATCGGGGTGAGGTAGACGGTGTCGGCGCCGAGGCTCTGGATGTGGTCGATCCGCCCGGCGATGCCGTCGAGGTCGCCGCCGTAGAACTGCTCGGCGGTGCCGGGCCCGGCCGGGATCACCGGGTCGCGGTCCCAGTCGCGGGGCAACGCCCAGTCGGGCAGCTCGCCCATGGGCTGCGAGCGGTCGAAGCGGTCCGGGAAGATCTGGTAGACGATCGCGTCGGACATCCACTCCGGCGGGGCCTGGTGGCAGACGAGGCGGAAGTCGCCGGCGTCGGTGAGGTCGTGCGCGGCGAGCCCCGCCGCGGTCAGCCAGCGCTGACCGCCCGTGGTGTGCAGCAGGAAGCGGTACGGGGTGACGGGGTTGACCGCGGTGATCTCGGCCCGCCACCAGACGTCGCTCCGGCCGTACCCGCCGGCGTTCCCGCGGCCGTCCACCGCGGCCTCGAAGTAGCGCGGCTCGCCGTCGTGCACCGCGCGCACGTGCACGGCGGTGACGCCGGCGGCCAGCGGCGCGCGCAGCCACAGCGTGACGCGCGCGCCGAGCTCGGGCCGCTGGTCGGAGACATACAGAGCCGAGCCGTCATGGTGCGGCTCCCCCACGAATCGCAGCACTGCACCTATCCCTTGACTGCTCCGGCGGTCAGGCCGGAGACGATGTACTTCTGCAACCAGAGGAACACACCGACCGTGGGAACGGCGGTAATGAGCGTGCCGGCGGCGAACATGCCGAAGTTGGCGTTGCGGTGGTCGCCGGCGATCATGCCGAACATGCCGACGGCGAGTGTCTTGCTGCCGGGGTCGCGCAGGAACACGTTGGCCATCAGGAACTCGCTCATGATGCCGATGAACGCCAGCAGCGCCGTGACCGCGAGGATCGGCGTGACCAGCGGCATGATGACCCGCCAGAAGATCTGCGCGTGCGTGGCGCCGTCCACGGTGGCGGCCTCGTCCAGCTCCTTGGGCACCGTGTCGAGGAAGCCCTTCATCAGCCAGGTGTTCACGCCGAGCGCGCCGCCGAGGTAGAGCAGCAGCAGCCCCCACACGGTGTTGAAGCCGAAGGCGGGATACAGCTCGGTCACCTCGGTGAAGATCATGAAGATCGTCACGATGGCCAGGAACTGCGGGAACATCTGG
The DNA here is from genome assembly GCF_008086045.1 of Nonomuraea sp. PA05. GTDB lineage: Bacteria > Actinomycetota > Actinomycetes > Streptosporangiales > Streptosporangiaceae > Nonomuraea > Nonomuraea monospora. The sequence continues at coordinate 38,070 of NZ_VSEY01000048.1, forward strand.
ATGAGCAGCAGCGCCAGCATGCCGACCCGGCGGCCGGCGAAGCGCATGCGGCTGAAGGCGTACGCGGCGAACATCGACAGCAGCAGGCTCGCGAACGACGACACCAGCGCGATGAACACCGAGTTGAAGAACCACTGGCCGAACGGGTAGGTGTCGGAGGTCAGCAGGTTGGCGAAGTTGTTCAGGCTCGCGCCGGTGGGCAGCAGCTCGGTGGAGGCCAGCGTGCCCATCGGGTTGATCGCGGCCGAGACCACGAACAGGATCGGGAACACCGCGAACGCGCACACGACGAGCACGAAGACGTGCCGGAGCGTCATCCTCACGCGTAGACCTCCTCCTGCTTGCGGGTGCGGCGGAACGCCACGGCCGAGATGACGGCCACGATGGCGAAGATGAACACGGAGATGGCCGCCGCGAAGCCGAACTGCGCGCCGCCCGCGCCGAACGCCAGCCTGAAGGTGTAGGTGATGAGCAGGTCGGTGCCGCCCACCTGCGGGCTGTCGGCGGGGAACGGGCCGCCGTCGGTGGTCAGCGCGATGGCGTTGTAGTTGTTGAAGTTGAACGCGAACGCCGAGATCAGCAGCGGCGTGAGCGCGACGAGCAGCAGCGGCAGCGTCACCCGGCGGAACGCCTTGAACGGCGTGGCCCCGTCGATGGAGGCGGCCTCGGTCAGCTCGCGCGGGATGGCCTGCAGCGCGCCGGTGGTGACGAGGAACATGTACGGGAAGCCGAGCCAGATGTTGACCAGGATGACGCCGAGCCTGGCGGTGCCCGTCTGGCCGAGCCAGTCGATCTCGGCGCCGAGGAGCTGGTTGATCAGGCCGAAGTCGCGGTTGAACATGTCGCGCCAGACCAGCAGCATGGCGAAGGCGGGCATCGCGTACGGCAGGATCAGCACGATCCGGTAGAACCTGGTGCCGCGCATGCGCGGGTGGTGCAGCGCGAGCGCGACGCCCATGCCGAGCGTGAAGCAGCCGATCACGGAGGCCAGGGCGAACAGCAGGTTCCAGCCCAGGACGCCCGCGAAGTGGCCGGAGATCGTGGGGTTGGTCAGCACCCGGGCGAAGTTGTCCAGGCCGACGTTGACCTGCCAGCCCTGCGCCAGGTGCTCGCCCCTGGCGTTGACGAAGTACCCCTGGCTCTCGTCGGCGGTCCAGGTGTCGCCGTTGCCGCGCACGCAGTCGCAGGCGGCGTCGTAGACCAGGGCGGCCTTGCCCTCGACGGCGCGGCTGAGCCCGTTGGCCTTGATCACGCCGCCTGCGGTCGGCACGGCCAGCGCGGTGACCTCCTGGCCGCGCGCGGCGGCCTCGGGCGCCTTGAGCACGGTCAGGCCGGGCGCGGTGAGCACCTTGCCGGTGACGCCGACCTGGGCGCCGGTGAGCGGGGCCAGCCCGTCGGCGGTGCCCAGCGAGACCTGCTTGGTCGCCGGGTCCACCAGCAGGAACACCAGTTCCTCGCCGCGCAGCGCGACGGACAGGGTGTACTCGGGCGAGCCGGGCTGCTGGCGGACGGAGCCGGTCTCGATGGCGGTGACGGCGGCGGCCTTGTCGCCGCGATGCCCGTCGCCGAAGTTCGTGAACGCGGTGGTCACCGTGTAGACCACGGGGAACACCTGGAAGGCGAGCAGGAAGACGGTGCCGGGCACGAGGTACTTGGCCGGGATGTGACGCCGGGTCAGGTAGAGCCAGGCGATGGCCGCGCTCACGCCGGCGAGCAGCCCGAGCGCGACCCACGACCCGGTGGCGACCAGCGGCGGCACGGCGTAGAGCAGGATCGCGGCCGCCACGGCGAGCACCGCGATCCTGCTCACCACGAACGCCGTGGTGATCTCCCGGCGGGGCCGCTCCCGCACCTCGGCGGGAGCGGCCTGACGCACGTCGAGAGCCATGTCGTCAGTTCTTGAGCGAGCCGTCGATGGCCTTCTGCGCCGCCGTGGCGGCCTTGGCCGCGTCGCCGCCCTTGACCACGGCGTTCTCGGCGATGCCGAACGGCTCCCAGATGGCGGCCATCTCGGGGATGGCGGGCATCGGCATGCCGTCCTTGCCTGCGTCGAGGAACTTGACGGCGTCGGGGTCGCTCGCCTTGACCTCCTCCAGCGCGGCGGTCAGCGCCGGGGGACGCGGGTCGGCGTCGTAGAGCGCCTTGGCGACGTCCTTGTTGGTCACGTAGTTGGCGACGAACTCCTGGGCCAGGGCCTTGTTCTTGCCCTTGGAGGCGACGAAGAAGCTCTGCACGCCGACGAACGGGGTGGCGGGCTTGCCGTCCTTGAACGCGGGGACGGCGCTGATGTCGTACTTGACGCCGGCCTTCTTGACCTCGCCGGTGGCCCACGGGCCGGAGACGAGGTAGGCGCACTTGCCGCCGGCGAAGTTGACGATGTAGTTCTCGTTGGTCAGCGAGGTGCGCAGCGCGCCGTCGCCCTTCTCGCCGAGCTCCTTGAGCTTGCCGAACGCCTTGATCGAGTCGTCGGAGCCGAGCAGCACCTGCTTGGGGTCGGGGTCGCCGGAGGCGGTGGCGCCGAACAGCGCGCCGCCGCCGGACGCGAAGATCGGGTAGATGTGGAAGGCGTCGCCCTTCTGGCCGACGGGGATGCAGAGCACCTCCTTGACCTTGCCGGCCTCCTTGAGCTCCTTGCCCTTGGCGATCATCTCCTCGATGGTGGCGGGCGCGTCGGGGGCGAGGTCGGTGTTGCGGATCAGGGCGATGTTCTCCAGCGCGTACGGGGCTCCGTAGATCTGCCCGTTGAACGTCACGGCCTGGATGGCCTTGGGGGAGAACGACGCCTTCTGCTCCTCGGTGAGGGTGACCGGGTCGATGGCGCCGTTCTGCACCAGGTTGCCGATCCAGTCGTGCGCGCCGATCACGATGTCCGGGCCGCTGCCCTGCTGGGAGGCGGTCAGGAAGGTCATCTGGTTGTCCTTGCTGATCTCCTTCACCTCGACGCTCACGCCGTTCTCGGTGCCGAACTGCTCGGCGAAGGGCTGCAGTGGCTTGACCCGCAGCGGGTCGGCCCAGATCACGAGCGTGCCGCCGCCGGCGGCCGCCGAGGCCGGGGCGGACGTGCCCGGCGCCGCCGCCGGCTCAGCCGACGGGGAACTTCCGCACGCTGTCGCGGCGAACGCCAGGGTCGCGAGTGCTGCCACTCCCAGAGCCCGCATGCGCATGGAGGACCTCCTGAGGTCACCGAGGAAAGGGCGGCGCCACGGGCGCCGCCGCCAGGGAAGAAAGCTTGAACGTTTCCGGGACGTTAGCGGCTCTTTGCAAGAATTGGAAGAACTTGCGAAAGAGCGTTACCTGATCCACATCCGGTGCACCCCGTCTGACCTCGTGACCGAGTGCCCATACCCTGAAGGACGCGGTCCGCAACTTTCCGAAACTTGCGCTTGACCGTTCACCGGTGATCGCGACATCGTTGACCGGAACATCATCGCCCGGGGGAAGGACAACCATGCTCGGCAACGACGACTGGTGGCGTGACGCCGTCGTTTACCAGGTGTATCCGCGCAGCTTCGCCGACGCGAACGGCGACGGCATGGGCGACCTGGAAGGCGTCCGTCAGCACCTGGGGTACCTCTCCCGGCTCGGCGTGGACGCCATCTGGCTGAGCCCCTTCTACACCTCCCCCATGGCCGACGGCGGCTACGACGTGGCCGACTACCGCGACGTGGACCCGATGTTCGGCACGCTCGCCGACTTCGACGCGCTCATCACCGAGGCGCACGACCTGGGCATCAGGGTCATCGTCGACCTGGTGCCGAACCACTCCTCCGACCAGCACCCCTGGTTCAAGGCCGGGCTGCGCGACCGGTACGTCTTCCGCGACAAGCCCAACGACTGGGAGTCCATCTTCGGCGGGCCCGCGTGGACCCAGGTCGAGGACGGGCAGTGGTACCTGCACCTGTTCGCCCCCGAGCAGCCGGACCTCAACTGGGACAACCCCGAGGTGCGCGCGGAGTTCCGTGACATCCTGCGCTTCTGGCTCGACCGGGGCGTGGACGGCTTCCGCGTGGACGTCGCACACGGCATGATCAAGGCCGACGGGCTGCCGGACGTGGGCCAGAAGGACGGCCCGCAGGCCGAGATGCTGGGCGACGAGCAGGTGCCGTACTTCGACCAGGACGGCGTGCACGACATCTACCGCGAGTGGCGGCCGATCCTCGACTCCTACCCCGGCGGGCGCATGGCGGTGGCCGAGGCGTGGGTGTCCTCGCCCGAGCGGCTGGCCCGGTACGTGGGGCCTGACGAGCTGCACCAGGCGTTCAACTTCGAGTTCATGATGGCGGACTTCCACGCCAAGTCGTTCCGTACCGTGATCGAGAAGTCGCTGCGGGAGGCCGACCTGGTCGGCGCGCCCACCACCTGGGTGCTGTCCAACCACGACAAGCCGCGCCACGTCACCCGGCACGGCAGCCTCGCGCGCGCCCGCGCGGCCACCCTGCTCATGCTGGCCCTGCCCGGCTCGGCCTACCTCTACAACGGCGAGGAGCTGGGCCTGCCCGAGGTGCTCGACCTGCCGGACGAACTGCGCCAGGACCCCGCGTTCCTGCGCAGGGGCGAGAGCCGCGACGGCTGCCGGGTGCCGCTGCCCTGGACGGCCGGCGGCGACCTCGGCTGGCGCGACCCGTGGCTGCCGATCCCGGCCGGGTGGGCGGAGCTGTCGGCCGAGGCCCAGGAGGACGACCCCGCCTCGACGCTGAACCTGTACCGGGCCGCGCTGAAGCTGCGCAGGCAGCACCCGGCGCTCGGCGGCGGCACGCTGGCGTGGCTCGACTCGCCCAAGGACGTGCTGATCATCGAGCGTGACCCGGGGCTGGTCGTGGTGCTCAACACCGGCGAGGAGCCGGTGCGCCTCGACCTCGCCGGCGAGGTGCTGCTGGCGAGCGGCCCGCTGCCCGCCGACGGCACGATCCCGCCGGACACCACGGTGTGGCTCCAGCGCTGACTCTCCATTGCTGGCGGATTGGCGAAACCTTTCCCCTTACGGGGCAATTGTCAATAGTCACGCTCGGTAGCCTCGTGGGATGGCACCCTGGTGGGCCAGGTCCCTGCGCGGACGCGTCACCCTCATCGCGACGGCCGTAGCCGCCCTCGTGCTCATCCCCGTGGGCATCGCCGGGGTGCTGGTGACCAGGTCGGTGATCACCGCCGGGGTGTTCAGCGAGACCAGGGACACCGCCGAGCGGATCGCCTACGAGATGCGCGGCGGCGCCCTGCCCATGGGCGCCGCCATCCCGGTGCCGCATCCCGCCGTGGACCTGATCCAGATCGTCGGCGCCAACGGGCACGTGCTGGCCACCAGCGATGCCGCCAGGAACCTGCCGCCGCTCAGCGACGTCCGCCCGACCGTCAAGAACCGGGTCGTCAGCACCACGAGCTGCCTGCCGACCGAGTGCGTGCACCTGACGGCGGTGCGGGTCAGCATGTTCGCCGACTCCCCCGTCGTCTACGCGGGCCGCAGCTCGCCCGAGGTGCTGTCCAGCAGGACCCTCGAGGTCATCGTCTTCGCGGAGGTCGCCCTGCTCATCGGGGTGACGGCGTGGGCGACGTGGCTGGTCACCGGCCGGGCGCTGCGGCCCGTCGCGACCATGCGGGCCGAGCTGGACGCCGTGCACGCCGGCGACCTCAGCAGCCGCGTCACCCAGCCGCCCGGCGACGACGAGGTGGCTCAGCTCGCCCACTCCGTCAACGGCACCCTGGCCCGCCTGGAGCGCTCCGCCGAGCAGCAGCGCCAGTTCGCCTCCGACGCCTCCCACGAGCTGCGCACCCCGATCGCCGGGCTGCGCGCCCAGCTGGAGAGCGCCCAGCTCTACCCGGAGGACACCGACGTGGAGGCGCTGGTGGGCAGCGCGCTGCGCGACACCGACCGGCTGGAGGCCATCATCACCGACCTGCTGCTGCTGGCCAGGATCGGCTCCCGGGTGGACGTCGTCAAGGAGCGCGTCGACCTGGCCGACCTGGTGCGCAAGGAGCTGGCCGTCCGCAGCGACAAGCTGCCCGTACGGGTGGACCTGGCCGACGGGGTCGTGGTCGAGGCCGTGCGGCTGCAACTGGCCAGGGTGCTGACGAACCTGCTGGACAACGCCCAGCGGCACGCCGAGCACGCCGTCAAGGTGACCGTCGGCAGGCAGGAGCCGGGCACGGCGGTGCTGGCCGTCGAGAACGACGGCGTGGAGATCGCCGAGTGCGACCGCGAGCGCATCTTCGAGCGCTTCACCCGCCTGGACGCCGCCCGCAGCCGCGACGCGGGCGGCACCGGCCTCGGCCTGGCCATCGCCCGCGACGTGGCCATGGCGCACCGGGGCGAGATCCGGGTGGAGGACTGCCCGGGCGGCGCCCGTTTCGTTCTGCGGCTTCCGATGGCGTTCGAGTAGATTTCCACCGCGCCGGTCGTGGATCATGGATTCATGACGGAACAGGCGCCGCAGGGCGTGAACCCCCACATCCCCAACGCGGCGCGGATGTATGACTACTTCCTCGGCGGCAAGGACAACTTCAAGGCCGACCGGGACCTCGGCGACATGGTGCTGAGCGTGATGCCCGAGGTGCGCGACGGCACCAGGGAGAACCGCGCGCTGATCGGCCGGATCGTGAAGTACCTGTGCGAGCAGGGCATCACGCAGTTCCTCGACCTGGGCTCGGGGCTGCCCGCCCAGGAGAACGTGCACGAGGTGGCGCTGCGCCACGCCCCCGAGGCCCGGGTGGTGTACGTGGACAACGACCCCGTCGTGGCCACGCACGGCAGGGCGCTGCTGGCCGACCCGAACCGGGTGGCGATGGTGCTGGGGGACTGCCGCAGGCCCGAGGAGATCCTGTCCGACCCCGAGGTGCGCGGGCTGATCGACTTCGACCGGCCGGTGGCCGTGCTGATGATGTTCGTCCTGCACTTCATCACCGAGCAGGACGAGCCGCAGCGGTTCATGGCCGCCTACCGCGACGCGCTCGCGCCCGGCAGCTTCCTGGCCGTCTCCCACGTCACCAACGATGTGGCCACGGAGCGGGCCGCGCAGGTCTCCGACTTCTACCGCAAGGCCAACGCCGACTTCACGCCGCGCTCCGGCAAGGAGATCGGGGCCTTCTTCGGCGACTTCGAGCTCATCCCGCCCGGCCTGGCCACGGGGCTGCCCGCGCACCAGGTCTGGCCGTTCCACGACCCGCTCAACCCGGTCTTCGTGGACGAGGACCTGGCGCGGATGGCGTACGCGGGGATCGGCCGCAAGCCGTAACGCACGGAACCAGGAAACGGCGGGCAGGCGCCTCAGCACCTGCCCGCCGTCAGCCGGACGCTAGGCCGGAGACATCTCCTTGGCCTGCTCGTCCTGCCCGTCCCGCGTGCCCTCGTCGGTGTCGTCGTCCAGCAGGGTGGCCTCGTCGAACGGCGCCTGCCCCGCCAGCACCCGCTCCGCCCGGTCCCGGTCGAACTCCCCGGTCCACGTGCCGACGAGCACGGTCGCCACGGCGTTGCCCGCGAAGTTGGTCAGCGCGCGGGCCTCGGACATGAAGCGGTCGATGCCCACGATGAGGCCCACCCCGTCCACCAGCTCGGGCCGGTGCGCCTGCAGCCCGCCGGCCAGCGTGGCCAGGCCCGCCCCAGTGACGCCCGCCGCGCCCTTGGACGCGATCATCATGAACAGCAGCAGCGCGATCTGCTCCCCGAACTCCAGCGGCGACCCGGTGGCCGTGGCGATGAACAGCGTGGCCATGGTCAGGTAGATCGCGGTGCCGTCGAGGTTGAAGGAGTAGCCGGTCGGCACGGTGATGCCGGCCACGGTCTTGCTGACGCCCAGGTGCTCCATCTTGGCGATGAGCCGCGGCAGGGCGGTCTCCGACGACGACGTGGACAGGATCAGCAGGAACTCGCGGCCCAGGTAGCGCAGCAGCGACCACAGGTTGATCCGTGCCACCAGCCACAGGATCGCGCCCAGCACCACGCCGACGAACAGCACGCACGTCACGTAGAAGGCGATCATGATGATGGCCAGGCTCTTGAGCGCCTCGATGCCGGTCGCGCCCACGACGGCCGCGATCGCGCCGAACGCGCCCACCGGCGCCGCCCACATGATCATGGCGAGGATGCGGAACACCAGCCGCTGGAAGTGCTCGACGCCGCGCAGGATCGGCGCGCCCTTGGGGCCCATGGCCTGCAGCGCGAAGCCGGTGAGCAGCGCCACCAGCAGCGCCTGCAGCACCGAGCCGTCGGTGAGGGCCGATACGACCGTCTCGGGGATGATGCCGAGCAGGAAGTCCACGGTGCTGGCGTCCGCGCCCTTGGCCGCCTCCGCCTCGGCGGCCTGCCTGGCGGTGTCGGTGAGCTGCAGGCCGGAGCCCGGGTCGATGACGTTGCCCACGACCAGGCCGATGACCAGGGCGACCGTGGACATGACGATGAAGTAGCCGAGGGCGAGCCCGCCGACCTTGCCGACCTGGGCGGCCTGGCGTACCGAGCCGATGCCGAGCACGATCGTGCAGAAGATGATGGGGCCGATCACCATCTGGATCAGCGCCACGAAGCCGGTGCCGAGGGGTTTGAGCTCCTTGCCCACGTCCGGCCAGATGAAGCCGACCAGGATCCCGAGCAGGACCGCCACGATGACGGCCAGGTACAGGTAACGGGTGCGATCGCGCATAGGGGGGTTCTCCGGCGGTTTTTGAGGGACCTTCTCGATGTGCGACTATGCGCCTCACGAGTGACGCAGGTCACCATTGCGTAAGTTTCGTACATGGAGGGGAATCCGATGCGGCGCTGGAGCCTGGCAGGGCAGATGCTGGTCCTGCAGCTGCTCGTGGTCGCCGTCACGGCGGCGGGCGGCGCGGTGCTGGCCCTGCTGCAGGCCCACGAGCTGCTCCAGGAGGAGGCGGGCGCCACGGCCACGGCCGTGGCGGTCAGCGTGGCGGCCTCGCCCGACGTGCTGGAGGCGCTCGGCGAGCCGGATCCGAGCGTGCGGCTGCAGCCGTACGCGCAGCGGGCGCGGGCGGCGACGGGGGTCGATTTCATCACCATCATGAAGACGGACGGCACCCGCTACACCCACCCGAACGAGGCCGAGATCGGCAGGCGCTTCCTCGGCCACATCGAGCCCGCGCTGCGCGGCCGGACGTTCACCGAGACCTACACCGGCACGCTGGGCGCCTCCAAGCGGGCGGTGACGCCGGTCATGGCGGGCGGGCAGGTCCGGGCGCTGGTCAGCGCCGGGATCACGATCGACAGGATCAGCGCCAGGCTGCGCGACCAGCTCGCCTGGGGCGGGCTCATCGTGGCGCTGGCGCTCGGCCTGGGCGCGGCGGGCACCTGGCTGGTCACCGCGCGGCTGCGCCGCCAGACGCACGGCCTGGGGCCCGTCGAGCTGGGCCGCATCCACGAGCACCACGACGCGGTGCTGCACACCGTCAGGGAGGGCCTGCTGCTGGTCGGCAGGGACGGCACGCTGACGCTCTGCAACGACGCGGCCCGGCTGCTGCTCGGCCTGCCCTCCGACGCCGAGGGCCGCCACGTGCGGGAGCTGGGCCTGAACCTGGGGCTGGGCATGGAGGCGGGCCTGGAGGCGGGCATGGACGCCGTTCCGGCGGGCGACGAGGAGCGCGTCCACCTGGTCGGGGACCGGGTCCTGGCCGTCAACAGCGCCGCCAGCAGGCTCGGCACGGTGGTCACCGTCCGCGATCACACGGAGTTGCAGGCGCTGACCGGCCAGCTCGACGCCGAGCGCGGCTTCGCCGAGTCGCTGCGCTCGGCCGCGCACGAGGCGGCCAACCGGCTGCACACGGTCATCACGCTGGTGGAGCTGGGCCGCACCGAGCAGGCGGTGGCGCTGGGCACGGCGGAGCTGCGCGCGGCGCAGGAGCTGACCGACCGGGTGGTGGGCGCGGTGCGCGAGCCGGTGCTGGCGGCGCTGCTGCTGGGCAAGAGCGCCGAGGCGGCCGAGCGCGGCGCCGAGCTGGTGATCACGCGGGACAGCGAGCTGGACGACCCCGGCCTGGACGCCCGCGAGCTGGTCACGATCGTGGGCAACCTGATCGACAACGCCATCGACGCGGCCGGCCGGGTGGAGGTGCACCTGAGCGCCGGGGAGCGGGAGGTGCTGATCAGGGTGTCCGACGACGGGCCGGGGCTGACCGGCACGGACGCGTTCGAGAAGGGCTGGACCACCAAGGGCGACGGGCGCGGGCTGGGCCTGGCGCTGGTGGGGCAGGCGGTGCGGCGGCTGGGCGGCACGATCGGGGTCGAGGGCTCGACGTTCACGGTGAGGCTGCCGAAACCATGATCTCCGTGCTGGTGGTCGAGGACGAGGAGATCACCGCCGAGGCCAACCGCATCTACGTCGAGCGGGTGCCTGGCTTCCAGGTGGCGGGGGTGGCCAGGTCGGGCGCGGAGGCGCTGCGCTTCCTGCGCGGCCGTCCCGTGGACCTCATCCTGCTCGACCTCTACCTGCCCGACATGCACGGCCTGGACGTGTGCCGCGCCGTGCGGGCGGGCGGCCTGATGTGCGACGTGATCGCGGTCACCTCCGCTCGCGATCTGGCCATGGTCCGTTCAGCGGTGTCGCTGGGAGTCTCGCAGTACCTGCTCAAACCGTTCACGTTCGCGACACTGGCGGAGAAGCTGTCGCGTTACGCCCGGTTCAAGGAGGAGGCGGGCCTGGCCGTGGGGCAGGGCGACGTGGACCGGGTGCTCGCCACCCTGCGCGGTCCCTCGGAGCTGCCGAAAGGCATGGCGCGCGACACTCTGGACACCGTGGCGGCGCAGTTGCGCGCGCATCCGGAGGGGATGGGCGCGCAGGCCGTGGCGGACGCGATCGGAGTGTCCCGTGTGACGGCCCGCAGATACCTGGAATACCTGGTCGAACGCGGTGTGGCGGCCCGCATCCCGCAGTACGGCGGAGTGGGCCGGCCAGAGTTGCTCTACCGGATCCCCATGGAAAGTTAATGGTGGTGACGCTGGCCGTTCAATCCAGCCCTCTAGCTTCTGGGTGCAATCCGATGCACTGAGGAGACACACCTTGCGAGTCCTGGCCGTTGTTCCCGCCCGCGGAGGTTCGGCGGGCGTACCCCTGAAGAACCTCGCCCTGGTCGGGGGCGTCCCGTTGGTCACCCGGGCGGTGCGGGCCTGCCTGCGCGCCGAGCTGGTGGACCAGGTCGTGGTCAGCACCGACCACGACGGGATCGCCGAGACCGCCAGGGAGGCGGGCGCGACCGTCGTCGAGCGCCCGGCCGAGCTGAGCGGCGCGACCGCCTCCAGCGAGTCCGCGGTGCTGCACGCGCTCGACGCCCTGGGCGAGGATCCGGAGGTCGTCGTGCTCGTCCAGGCGACCAGCGCGTTCATCGACCCCGACGACCTGTCGGCGGCGGTGCGCAAGGTGCTCGACGGCGAGGCCGACTCCGTCGTGTCCGGGCTGCCCACCCACGAGTTCCTGTGGACGGCCACGGGCGGCGGCGTCAACCACGACCCGGCCGTCAGGCAGCGCCGGCAGGACCGCGCGCCGGAGTTCCGTGAGAACGGCGCCTTCTACGTCATGCGCACCGCCGGCCTGCGCGAGCACGGCCACCGCTTCTTCGGCGAGATCGCCGTCCAGCCGGTGCCCACCCAGCACGCCATCGAGATCGACAACCCGGAGGACCTGGAGCTCGTGCGAGCGCTCGCCCCGTTCATCGACCAGCCCGAGCCGATCGACGTGGACGCCGTCATCACCGACTTCGACGGCGTGCACACCGACGACCGCGCCTACGTCGACTCCGACGGCCGCGAGATGGTGCTGGTCAGCCGCTCCGACGGGATGGGCGTCTCGCTGCTGAAGCGCTCCGGCGTGAAGGTCCTGATCATGTCCACCGAGCAGAACCCGGTGGTGGCCGCCCGCGCCCGCAAGCTCGGCGTGCCCGTGCTGCAGGGCCTGGCCGACAAGCGCACCGTGCTGGCCGACTGGCTGCGCATCGAGGGCCTCGACCCGGCCCGCGTCGCCTACGTCGGCAACGACGTCAACGACCTCGGCCCGATGTCCGAGGTCGGCTGGCCCGTCGCCACCCCGGACGCGCACCCGCGGGTGCGCGCCGCCGCCCGCGTGGTGCTGACCAGCGCCGGCGGCACGGGCGCGGTGCGCGAGCTGTGCGATCGCGTCGTGGCCGCCCGTCCTGAGCCCGAGCCGGCTCCCGCGGTGGTGCGGACCCGGCCGCACTTCGCCCCGGTGGCCATCGGCGACGTGCTGGTCGGCGACGGCGAGCCGGTGTACGTCATCGGCGAGATCGGCATCAACCACAACGGCGACATCGACCTGGCCAGGCAGCTCATCGACGTGGCCGCCGAGGCCGGCTGCCAGGCGGTCAAGTTCCAGAAGCGCACCCCCGCGATCTGCGTGCCCGAGGAGCAGAAGGGCCAGATCCGGCAGACGCCGTGGGGCGAGATGACGTACCTGGAGTACAAGGAGCGCACCGAGTTCGGCCGCGACGAGTACACCCAGATCGCCAAGTACTGCGACGAGCGCGGGCTGCACTGGTTCGCCTCGCCGTGGGACGTGCCGTCGGTGGAGTTCCTGGAGGACATGAACGTCCTCGTGCACAAGATCGCCTCGGCCAGCGTGGCCGACCACGAGCTGCTGCGCGCCCTGGCCGCCACCGGCAAACCGCTCATCCTGTCGACCGGCATGTCGACGCTGTCGGAGATCGACGCCGCCGTGGAGATCCTCGGCACCGACAAGCTGATCATGATGCACGCCACGTCCACGTACCCGCTGCCGCCCGAGGAGGCGAACCTGCGGACGATCACCACGCTCAAGGAGCGGTACGGCGTGCCCGTCGGCTACTCCGGCCACGAGCGCGGCCTGCAGATCTCGCTGGCCGCGGTCACGCTCGGCGCGGTGACCGTGGAGCGGCACATCACCCTCGACCGCACCATGTGGGGCTCCGACCACGCAGCCTCGCTGGAGCCGTCCGGGCTGGAGCACCTCGTGCGCGACATCCGCATCATCGAGCAGGCCATGGGCGACGGCGTCAAGCGCGTCTTCCCCGGTGAGGAGGCTCCGAAGGCCCGCCTTCGCCGCGTGACCGTCTGACCGGAACCATCAGGAAGAAACGACAACATTGATCACGCTCTCGGTCGTCGTGCCCATCAGGGACGGCGAGCGCTTCATCGCCGACGCGCTCACCTCGCTGTCCCGCAACGCGCGCGGCGACTTCGAGTTCATCGTCGTGAACGACGGGTCCGTGGACGCCACGGGCGACATCATCGATGACTTCATCGGTGAGCTGCCCGGCCTGGTAGTGATCCGCAATCCCGCCCCGGTGGGGCTGGCGGACGCGCGCAACACGGGCCTGTCGGCCGCGACCGGCCGGTACGTCACCTACATGGACGGCGACGACTGGCTGGCCCCCGGCTACCTGGCACGGCTCGTCGAGGCGATCGACGGGCTCGGCTGCGACTTCGTGCGCGTCGACCACGTGCAGGTGGAGGGCCGCAAACGGGTCGTGCACCGGGCTCCGCTGGCGCGGCGGGGCTCGGTGCTCAACCCCCGTGACGCCATCCTGCCGGCGAACGTGCGCACCATGGTCGACTACCCGTACGCGTGGGCGGGCGTCTACAAGCGCTCCCTGGGCGACCTGCTGCACTTCCCCGGCTCCCTGCACACCGCCGAGGACCGGCCGTGGATCTGGCGGCTGCACAGGGAGGCCGCCACGTTCGCGGTGGCGTCGCTGGCCGGGGTGTTCTACCGGCGCATGGTGTCGGGGTCGCTGACCCAGGTGGGCGACGAGCGCCAGCTCCACTTCTTCGACGCGTTCGAGCTGGTCTTCAAGGATCTGGAGCCGGAGTTCCTGCCGAAGGCCGCGCGGAACTTCTGCGCGCTGCTCGCCCACCACCTGGAGATCGGCGAACGGCTCACGCCCGCGCTGCGTGCCCGCTTCGAGGAGCGCGGCGCGCAGATGGTGCGGGCGCTGCCGCCCGAGCTGGTGGCCGAGTCGGTGTCACGGATGTCCGTCGAACGCGAGGCCACCCTGCGGGCCCTGGTGCCCGACCTGCCCCCCAGCCCGCACGTCCGGGTCCGCCGCGACCGGGAGGAGTCCTAAAGGTGAAGGTCTTCTACGCCTCGACGCTGTTCGGGGCGATGTCGCTGGCGGCAGCCATCGACGAGGGCCGCTTCGGCGACGGCCGGCGCGTCCTGGTCGTGTCGAACAACGCGGCCATCCCCGAGGTGTCGACGCCGCTGGACAGGACGCCCGGCTTCGCGGCCCTGCGCTCCCGCTTCGACGAGGTGCGCTCGTGGAACGAGCTGATCGCGCCGCTGCACCCGTCCGACTGGCGGGCCCGCGTCATCGAGGTGCCGATGACGGAGCGGCTCATCCGCTCCCACTGGGGCCTGGACGGCGTCGAGGAACTGGTGCTGGAGTCGATCGCGGTGCCGCCCGCCCGCACGATCGCGGGCCTGGTGCGCGACTGCCCGATCTCGGTCTACTCCGACGGGCTGATGAGCTACGGCCCCACCCGCGACCCGCTGCCGGCGGAGATCTTCCGCCGCATCGGCCGGCTGATCCACCTCGACCTGGTGCCGGGGCTCAAGCCGCTGCTGCTCAGCGAGTACGGCGTCGCCCCCGAGATCCTGCCCGACGAGCGGTTCCTGTCGATCGTGCACGAGGTCACCGCCACCGCCCCCGACATGATGGCCGGGCAGGCGATGATCCTCGGCCAGTACCTGTCGGCGCTGGAGCTGCTGACGCCGGAGGAGGAGGCGGGGCTGCACGAGACCATGCTGAAGGCGCTGGTCGCGCGCGGCTTCACCGACGTCGTGTTCAAGCCGCACCCGGCCGCCGGCCGCCGGCACGCGCAACTGCTGCGCTCCGCCGCCGAGCCCTTAGGGGTGCGGCTGACGGTGGCGGGCGAGAGCGTGCCCGCCGAGGTGTGCTTCGCGGCGCTGCGGCCCGAGCTGGTGGTGGGCTGCTTCTCCACGGGGCTGGTGACGGCGCAGCGGTACTTCGGGCTGCAGGTGGCCTCGTACGGCACGGATCTGGTGCTGGAGCGGCTGGCCCCGTACGAGAACAGCAACCGGATCCCGGTCACCATCGTGGACGCCCTGCTGCCCAGGCTGTCGGCCGAGGGCCACATCGAGCGCCCGCCGGTCACCGACCTTCAGGCGCTGGTGCGTTCCGTCGGCTACTGCATGCAGGCCGACACCTATCCCGACCTGCGGCCGGACAGCATCGACTTCGACCGGCGCTACTTCAAGCGCAAGCGCCTGGAGACGCTGGGCTTCGTCACCGACAAGCCCAGCGCCCTCACCAGGATCCGCAGGAAGATCAGGTCAGCGATTTGAGGTAGCGGCGCATGCGGCGCTTGGCCCGGTAGCCCACCCGCAGCATCTTGGGCGGCACCTCCACCCGGAGGCGGGCCCTGCGCCGCCCCGCCGCGTGCTCCGGCCCGTCGAGGAGCGACGTGGCGGGCCGGCGCGGCCGGGAGATCGCCAGCCCGGCCAGCAGCCCCGCCCAGTCGTTGTCCTCGGCGGGCTGGAAGTAGTTGGCCGCGCACCAGGACTCTGAGGCGGCGCGGAACTCGCCCGCGGCCAGCTCGTCCATGGTGCCCAGCAGGTCGCTGCCCTCGAACACCAGGTTGATCATCTCGGCGCTCACGCCGAAGTCGCTCAGCACCAGCGAAGGCACGCCCATCGCGATGGCCTCCAGCGCCGCCGTCGAGCTGACCGTCACGAACCCGGCCGCCTGCTGGAGCTGCTCCTGCATCGGCCCGGCGGCGAACACCAGCCGCCCCGGCTCACCCAGCTCCCGCCACAGCCGCTGGTAGTGGAAGCGCTCGTTGTGCGTCTGCCGCTCGTCCTCCAGCGCGCGCAGCTTGACCACCACGTCGAGGTCGGGCCGCCGGCGCGCCAGCTCGGCCAGCGACAGCAGGATGCGCTCGCGCTGCTCCCGCTCGCGCGGCACCTTGGCCTGCGTGGCGAACACCACCCGGTTGCCGGCCGCGCCGGTCAGCTCGGGCCGCAGGAACGGCAGCCGGGCCAGGCCCACTGCCCCTCCCCCGCCGAGCCTGGCCGCGATCTGCGAGAACTCGGCCACCTCCCGCTCGCTGTGCACCACGAACAGGTCGCAGCCGCTGCGGAAGATCCACGCCTTCTCCGTGGCCGGCACCGAGATGCCCGGCAGCCCGCTGACGAACACCGGCCGGGGCCGCAGCCCGTCGAGCACCTCGGCCACCAGCACGTCCACCACGGGGCCCGTGCAGGCCACCAGGATCACGTCGGGCTGGGTCCGCTCGGCCAGCCGCCGCACGGATCGCGCTGAGAGGACCGGCGGCGGATCTCCCGCCCTGCCGTTCACCGCCGCGACGATCTGCTCCGGCGAGGGAGCGATCGGCGTGCGCACCACGACCAGCTCGGTCACGCAGCCCGCGGGCAGGTCACCGAGCAGACAGGCCGCCCATTTCAGATACGAGTCGGAGTCGGCGACGGCCAACACTTTCAACTGGACACTCCGGTCAAATGCGATCGCAGGGCGGGGGCCGCCCTGCTGGTCCACCAGTCATCGGGAACGTCCACGGGCTCCACGGCGACACCGCGCGGGCTGAGCAGCACCCGCAGCGAGGTGATCGCCGTCGAGGGGAGACTGAGCACGCGCTGGCCGGCGTCCAGGCCGCGCAGCGTCAGCTCGGCGGGCACGCCGGCGTCGTGGACGGTGATGCCGGGACGCTCCCGGATCAGCGCGACGTCCACGGGGTCCTCGCGGCGGTGCGGGTAGTAGGCCAGCGGCTCGCGCGCGGCCAGGTCGGTCAGCCAGCGCAGGTAGTGGTCGCGGTGCACGAGGCCGTTGCGGACCAGGGAGGTGCCCAGCACGACCGTGCGCTCGGCGGGGCCCTCGCTGCTCGGCGGCTGGGCCCGCAACCAGGCGAAGTCGTGGCGGACGAGGTCGACGCCGGCCCGGCGGACGGCCTCCGCCAGCTTGTCGTCCACGCTCAGCGCGGTGAAGACCGACACCTTGCTCAGCCGCAGCCGCAGCGCGGCGGCCAGGCCGAGGGTGGAGCGCAGCCTGGTCGGATCGGCGCGGGCGCGCAGCAGCGGCCGGTACGGGCCGGCGGCGAGCAGTTCGAGCAGCCGCAGCGTGGCCAGCCCGTCGTCCACGATGACGATGCGGCCCGGCCGGGAGGTGAGCCAGCGCAGCTGCACCTTGCCGGAGAAGGCGTCCCCCACGGCCTGCACGCGCCTGGGCATGCGCTCGCGCGGCTCGGCCAGCACCAGGCCGTCGGGCAGCCCCAGGGAGCGCAGCTCGCGCCGCGTGGCCTTCAGCGGCCGCAGGCCCGCCCGCGGCACGACAGCCGTCTGGGGGCCGAGAAGCCCGGCGTGGTGGGCCTCGACGGCGCACAGCATCTGGAGCGGGGACTCCACCCAGGCCGACGCCTGTTCGACCACTCGTTGCCCTCCCAGCGGGGTGATGGCGCGTTAACGACCGCTTCAAGCTAGCCCCACCGCCTTAAGCCCTCAGAAACGCGGCGTGAACAATGGAGGGTATGAATTCGCTCATGCTCAACACTGACGGCGTGCAGATCCCTCAGCTCGGCTACGGGGTCTGGCAGGTCCCGGCCGACGAGGCCGAGCAGGCCGTCTCCACCGCGCTCGAGGCCGGCTACCGGCACGTCGACACCGCCGCCGCCTACGGCAACGAGGAGGGCGTCGGGCGGGCCGTGCGCGGGAGCGGGCTGCCGCGCGAGAAGGTGTTCGTGACCACCAAGCTGTGGAACGGCGACCACGGCCGCGCCGAGGCCGCCTTCGACGAGAGCCTCACCAGGCTGGGCCTGGACCACGTCGACCTGTTCCTGATCCACTGGCCGGTGCCGCAGCAGGACAAGTACGTGCAGGCGTGGAAGGCGATGGAGAAGATCTACCGTGACGGCCGGGCCAGGGCCATCGGGGTCTCCAACTTCACGGTGCCGACGCTCACCCGGCTCATGGAGGAGACCGGCATCACGCCCGCGCTCAACCAGATCGAGCTCCACCCGTACCTGCAGCAGCGCGAGATGCGCGCCTTCCACGAGGCCAACGGCATCCTCACCGAGGCCTGGAGCCCGCTCGGGCAGGGTCAGGGGCTGCTCGCGGACCCCGCGCTGGCGGTGCTGTCGGGCAAGTACGGCAGGACGCCCGCGCAGATCGTGCTGCGCTGGCACCTGCAGCTCGGCAACGTGGTGATCCCGAAATCCGTCACGCCCGCGCGGATCAAGGAGAACATCGACGTGTTCGGCTTCATCCTCGACACCGAGGACATGTCGGCCATCGGCGCCCTGAACAAAGGACAGCGACTGGGGCCGGATCCCGACACGTTCAACATGACCTGAGTGACGGGCGTGGCATTTGTGACGCCGCACTCTTAATTACATATCCCCCCATAACCCTCCCTTTACCCGCCCTATAACATCGCCGGCGTGCGAGATTTCACTTGGGGAATTGCGGCCACCGGCGGTATCGCCCGTACCGTGGGGGCCGCCATCGCGGCGGAGCCCGGCATGCGGGTGGCCGCCGTCGGCTCACGGAGCCTGGCCAGGGCGCAGGCCCTGGCCGCCACGCTGGAGGCGGAGTCGGCGTACGGCTCCTACGAGCAGCTGTGCGCCGACCCGGGGGTGGACGCGATCTACGTGGCCACCCCGCACGCGCAGCACCTACAGGTCGCCGAGCTGGCCATCGCCGCAGGTAAAGCCGTGCTCTGCGAGAAGCCGCTGGCCGCCACCCCGGACGACGCGGAGAAGATGGTGCGCCTGGCGCGCGAGGCGGGCGTGTTCCTGATGGAGGCCATGTGGATGCGGTTCAACCCGCTCATCCGGCTCATCAAGGGCGATCCGCGCTTCGGGGAGATCCGCTCGGTGCAGGCCACGTTCGGCTTCGCCGCGCCCTACGACCCCGCCCACCGGCTGTGGGCGCCAGAGCTGGGCGGCGGCGCCCTGCTCGATCTGGGGATCTACCCGTTCGGCCTCGCCCAGCTCATCCTGGGCATGCCCGCTGACCTGCGGATAACGGGCTCCCTGGCCCCCACCGGGGTGGACGCGGAGGCGGCCGGGGCCTTGCTCTACCCCGGCGGCGAACACGCTCTCGTGGCCGCCTCATTGCTCGGGAATTACCCGAACACCGCCTGTGTTGTAGGTACTCAGATGCGGGCGGACATCCCGGCGCCGTTCTGGGCTCCGCAGCGGATCGTTCTCACCGGGCCCTCCATGGAGCCGGAAGAGCATGTGCTCGATCCGGCGGACAACGGATATGCCGGAGAGCTACGTGAAGTCCGCGCCGCGACGGCCGAAGGCAGGACCGAATCCTCGATCATGCCTCTTGACGAATCCCTTGCCATGATGGGGCTTCTGGCCGACGCTCGCAGGCAGATTGCCTAGCTGAGCTTTTATGGATTTGTAATCCTCTTGCCTCATGTATTACCTTATGGGGCATCTCGGGACATAAGTCCGGTTTGTCCGGCTATGTCTGACCATCGCACGAAACATCGCAGGATCGTCCTGCGACCGCTGAATCCGCCTCAGCGCGGAACCGGGGACCCATGTCCTTGGGGCGAATCGGCACTCCGGTGCCGTAGGGCAGCTTCCACGCCCGAGCCCGTCAGCTAACCCGGTAAGCGGCATGGAAGCAAGGAGCACCTCCCTCGATGGCCAAGCACCGTATCAACGCTGTGTCGAAGAGCAACATCGCCCGCGCCGCCCTCGGCGTCACCGTCATCGCCTCCGCCCTCGGCGCGAACGCCATGACGGCCAACGCCGACACCGCCACGGGCGTCGCCGCGGCCACCGCCGCCAAGCACCCCGCCACCGCCATCGCCGCCCACAAGGCCGGCGCGGCGGACAACGACCGCACCGAGACCAAGATCAACGTTACCGCCAGCCAGGTCCTGGCCATGGCCAAGGCCCAGGTCGGCACCTCCGAGAACTCCTACGGCGGCGGCACCAAGTTCCAGCAGTGGTACGCCGGCTCGCAGCGCGCCGGCGAGACCGTCGCCCGCGACGGCGGCAGCCGCTCCGCGTACCTGAACGCCGCCTGGTGCTCGATGTTCGTCTCCTGGGTCGGCGAGCAGACCGGCGCCCGCCCGCAGGTCGGCTGGGACGCCTACACCGTCGCCCACGCCAAGTGGTTCGCCGCCAACGACCGGTTCGGCACCGTCGCCAAGCCCGGCGCCGTCGTGTTCTTCGCCTGGGACGGCGGCAAGAGCCTGAGCGACATCCAGCACGTCGGGTTCGTCGTGAAGGACAACCAGAACGGCACCATCTCGACGATCGAGGGCAACACCGGCAACGGCAAGGTCGAAGAGCGGGTTCGTCCGAAGTCGCAGGTCGTCGGCTACGGCTACCCGCAGTACGCCGGCTGACGGAACGTTCCAGGCTCCTTGCCTGCCATGTAACGCGACGAGCGCGCGTCCCCACCGAGGGGACGCGCGCTCGTCGCGTTGCCGGTCGTGTTGCCGGTCGCGTTGCCGGTCGCGTTGCCGGGGGCGTTGCCGGGGGCGTTTCTGTCGGGGGCGTTTCTGTCGGGGGCGCTGGCTACCTTGCCAATCCCGGGCCCTCGACCCCCCAAGGAGCCACGCATGGGAGCCAAGACCGGCGTCATCGCCTACTCCCCCTCAGGCAGCCCTCTCCCCCACCTCCTGCGCACCCCGCGCAAGCCCGGTGAGGCCGCCACCACGGCGCTGATCGAGCGGTCGTTCCCCGGCTGGCACGTCACACCGGCGGAGCCCGGCACGCTGCTCGACGACATCCGCCCGCCTGCGAACCTCGCCTACGCCACCAGCTTCCCCGGCGTCGAGCTGATCTGCTGCGACCACTTCATGATCGACCACCCGTCGCAGCTGCCCGCCCACCTCGTCGAGGCGGGCAAGGGCCGCCGGCTCGTCCTGCACGCCATGCACAGCGTCGTCGACTGGCTCGCCTTCGCCGTCTGGGAGGACGGCCTCCTCGTCCGCTCCCTCAGCCTCTCCCCGGGCAACGGCATCATCGAGAACCTCGGCGAGCCGTACCCGTTCGAGCAGCCCTATTGGAACGGCGAGCACCCCGTCCTGCCCGACGAGGAGGACGAGGAGCCCTATCCGCTGCCGTTCCACCCGCTGGAGCTCGGCGAGGACGCGCTGCGCGAGATGCTCGGCTTCACCGTCGAGGGCTCGATCGAGCCGGGCGACGTGGACGCGGAGGCCGTCGAGCTGCTCGGCTTCACCGCCATCGACCCCGGCGGGCCCACTCCTGAGGAGCGGCGCGCCGAGTTCGAGGCGATCGTGGCGCGGATGGGCGAGCCCAGGAGGCTCACCTACGGGCCCGACGGGTCCCTTCAGGAGATCACCACGGACTGACTCCACACCCGGTCGAGAAAGCCGGCGATGAGCGGCGCGATCTCCGTCAGGTGCGTCTCCAGCGCGAAGTGGCCGGTGGCGAACAGGTGCAGCTCGGCCTCGGGCAGGTCGCGCAGGTAGGCGCGAGCCCCCGGCTCGGGGAAGAACGGGTCGTGGCTGCCCCACGTGATGAGCGTGGGCGGCGTGTGCTCGCGCAGCCACGCCTGCCAGCGCCCGTAGCGCGCCACGTTGGAGTGGTAGTCGAAGGCGAGCGCGACCTGCGCCTCCTTGCGGCCCGGCAGGTCGAGGAAGTGCTGGTCGAGCGTCCAGCCGTCCGGGGCGATCACGGCCGGGTCGGGCACGCCGCTCTCGTACTGGCCGCGGGTGCCCTCCAGGGTGAGCAGGTCGCGGATCGCCTGCTCGGCGCCCTGGACCTGCGGGCGCAGCGCGACGAAGTCGCGGGCCGCGTCGGACAGGCCCTCGGTGTAGGCGTTGCCGTTCTGCACCACCAGCCCCGCGATCCACTCCGGATGCCGCTCGGCCAGCCGGAAGCCGACCGGCGCGCCGAAGTCGAACACGTACATCACGAAGCGGGTCAGCCCGAGCCGCCGCACGAACCCCTCCGTGACGTCGGCGAGCCGGTCGAAGGTGTACGCGAAATCGCCGGGCGTCTCGGTGTGGCCGAAGCCCGGGTAGTCGGGGGCGATCAGCCGGTAGCGGGAGCCGAGGACGTCCATCAGGCGGCGGAACTGGTGGGAGGCGGACGGGAAGCCGTGCAGGAGCAGCAGAACGGGGGCGTCAGGGCGGTCGGGGTGCGATTCGCGGTAGAAGACGCGGACGCCGTCCACGTCGAGGTGGCCGTGGGTGATGCGGGGCAACATGGGGTTCTAACTCCTTGATCCGGGTTTGTGCATTAGGTATAGCGGCCTCCGATCTAATGGTCAACTTTGCTTCTTACCGTTAGATGACCCACATCCAAGGCCCGACCGGACAGGTCAAATCAATAGGGTCACATCAAGAAGAACGCGGCCAGCGCCCCGGCCACCCGCTCCGGATCGTTCTCCATGGGGATGTGACCCGCCCCCGCGACCCGAACCAGCCGCGTGTTCGGCATCTCGGCCGCGAAGCGCTCGGCGTACCGCACCTCCTGGAAGGTGTCAGCGTCCCCCCACACCAGCAGTTTCGGCGTCTCGTCGGCCCGCAGCGCGGGCACCAGGTCGAGGGTGTAGCGGCTGTCGGCCGCGCCCGCGAGCGCCATCCAGGAGCGGCAGACTCGCGGATCGTTCCAGGGGTCGAGGTAGCCGGCCAGTTCCGCCTCCGTGGCCGGGCGGCCCAGCGCCGCGGTGACCGCCGTACGCCGCGCGGCCAGCAGCTCCTCCACCGTCGTGGCGGCCACCACGGCCGGGTCCCGGTAGCGCGCCACACCGGGCACCGGCCACGAGTCGTACGTCACCGCGTTCACCAGCGCCAGCCTGCTCACCTCCGACACCCCGCCGGCCAGCAGGTGCTGGGCGATCGCGCCGCCGATGTCGTGCCCCGCCACGGCCAGCGGCCCCGCCACCCCGTAAGCCTCCGCGAACCGCGCGACCCACGCCGCCAGCGCAGGCACGGCCGCCGTCTCCGGCGTCAGCTCGCCCTCCGACCGCCCCAGCCCCGGCAGGTCCACGGCGACCGGCCGCAGCCCGGCCGCCGCCAGCCGGTCGAGCACCGGCTCCCACACCCTGCTCCAGTACGTCCCGTGCAGCAGCAACACCACGGGCCCTCGCTCGCCGGCCGTCAGACAGCTCGCCCGCAACCCGTCGACCTCGATCGTCATGCGCTTCGACATGGCATAACCATGATGTTTTGGCGGACGTCGGGTCAAATACCAGTTAGGGTATGGCGCCATGACATTGGCGCAGCTCAGGGTGCTGATCGCGGTGGCCGATCAGGGCGGGTTCACCGCCGCGGCCGAGCTCGTGGGCATGTCCCAGCCCGCCGTCAGCCGCGCCGTCGCCAGCCTGGAGCGCGAGCTGGGCGCGGCCCTGTTCGTCCGCCACCGCGACGGCATCGCCCTCACCGAGGCGGGCCGCCGCGCGCTCGCCAGGGCCCGCGAGACGCTGCGTCACTTCGACCTCATCCGCGCCGACGTCGCCGCCGCCAGCGGCCAGATCACCGGCGAGCTGCGCCTGGCCAGCCTGCCCAGCGCCACCGGCACGCTCATCGCCCGGCTGCTGCGCGCGTTCAGCGACCGCTATCCGCAGGTCAAGGTCCGCCTGTTCGAGGGCATGGACGACGACGTGCGCGCCTGGCTGCTGCGCGGGGCGGCCGAGGCCGGCGTGGTCACCCTGCCCGCCCCCGGCCTGCACACCGTGCACCTCAGCACGCACGACATGGTGTGTGTGCTGCCCGCCGGCGACCCACTCGCCGCCGGGACGGCCGTGCGCCTGCCCGACCTGACCGGCCGGCCGTTCATCCTGACCACCGCCGGCTGCCGTCCGCTGATCATGGGCGCGGCACTGGCCGCCGGGGTGAGCCTGGACGTCGCGTTCGAGGCGAGCGGGCCGGCCGCCATCCTGGAGATGGTGGGCGCCGGGCTGGGCGTCAGCATCGTGCCCGCGCTCGGGCTGCCCGCCGGCCTGCCCGGCGTGGTCACCCGGCCGATGGAGCCGGGGATGACGCGGTCGCTGGCCCTGGCCGTCCCGTCGCTGGAGGACTGCGCGCCGGCGGCGCGTGCGCTCCTTGACGAGCTGAGCGCCTTTACGTTGTAGATCAAATCGGGGTTGACGAACGGCTGTTCGCACGTCAATCTCGATCTCATACCGTGAAAATCTTCGTCTTGGGGGCAGACGAGTGGAGAACGGGCATTGCATGACGATCTAACCCGTGTAGTCGTCATGGTGGAGGGGTCACTGCTTCAGGCTGTGGCGTTCGGGGCGCTCCTGCGGGAGATCAGCTCGGACATCAGCGTGCTCACCGTGGTACGCGGGCTCGACGAATACCGGCGCGCGGTCGAGGCACGCGTCCCGGACATCGCGCTGCTCGACGTGCGTTCCCTGCACCCGATGCTGCTGCAGGTCGTGCGGCGGCTGCGGGAGACCGTGCCGACCGTGAAGATCGTGCTGGTGGTGGGCGCCATCGACCCGGGCGGCGCGCGGGAGGTGATGCGGCTCGGGGTGAGCGGGCTCTTCTCCGGCGAGGCCGATCCGCGCGGGCTGTTACGCGGGCTCAAGGTGATCGGCGCCGGGGACGTCGTCATCGACGGGGTCGCCTCCGGCCTGGTCTTCCGCGAGCCCGGCGGGCCCGTGCCCGAGCTGACCGCGCACGAGCTGCGGATCCTGCGGCTGGTCGCGCGCGGCATGCGCAACGACGAGATCGCGCGGCAGCTCGCGATCAGCCAGTCGACGCTGAAGCGCAACCTCAGGCCGATCCTGAGCAAGCTGGACGCCACCGACAGGGCGGGCGCGCTCCTGGCCGCCGCCAAGGCCGGCCTCCTCTGACACCCGGAAGTGCCGCCGACCCAGGGAGGTGCCCGCTGACCCAGGGAAGTGCCCGCCCCCGGCCTGCCGGAGACGGGCACCGCGGCTCAGCCCTGTTGCTGTGCGCCCACCTGGACCCTGGCGTGCGCCTCCCCCGGGATCGGGCGCTGCACGCTCACCTGGATGTCGTACTCGCCGACCATCGGCACCACCACCTCGGCCGCGTACCACCCGGCCTTCCCCGGCACCTCGGCCATCGCGACCGGCCCCTTGCGATGCGCCATCGGCATCGCGACCATGTCCGCGTACATGACCACGCTCGCCCGCCCGAGCGGATCGTAGGTCCGCGTGCTGACCTGAGCCTCCACCTTGACCTTGAGATCCCCGAGGTGGCGCGCCGACACGTGCACGGCCGGGCCGCCCGCCGGCGCCGGCGCGGTCGGCGTCGGCGCGGCGGCGGCCGGAGGCGGGGCGGGGAGCGGGTCCGTCACGGCGAACGCCAGCGCCGCGATCAGCGTCGCCGCCGTCAGCCCGGATCCGGCCCCGACCAGGAAGCCGACCCGGAACGCGCGGGTGCGGGTCTGCCCGGCCGGATCCGGCCGGGCGGGCCGGACCCGTTTCGTCGTCTTCGTCATCGCCATCGCGAACGTCCCTACTGTGCTCTCGATCCGGTGAACGGATGGTCCGGCAGCTCGACGAGGTCCGGCTGCTTGGCGCCGAGCACCCGGAAGATCCCCCACTGCCCGCCCGTCAGATGGCGGGCCAGCGTGCCCGACCGGTACAGGTAGTCACCGGGGATCCCGCCCGGACCGCCCGCGCCGCCCGTCACGGCGGGGTCGAGGTGGATGTTGTAGGCGACTCCCGGGTTGAACTGGCCCTGGAAGGCGGCGATCTGCGACTGCGGATCGCCGGGGGCCCGCCGCCAGGTGTGGCCGTGCAGCGCGAAGCCCGTCGAGCGCGGGTCGCCGACCACCTGCGCCACGCGCAGCCGTACCGGATCCTTGGGGTAGGCCCGGAACAGCGGTGTCGCCGGGTCGCCGTGCGCCGTGCTGGAGAAGATCTTCGCCAGGTCCTGGTTGACGGCGTACCGGTGGCTCCACGGCTCGTTGCTGTAGTTGATCGCGAACTCGCCCTGGTCCTCGGGGTCGTCGGCCTCGCGGCTCGGGGTGAGCGCCAGGTCCAGGTTGTCGGGCACCGGCAGGTCGTCGGCGGTGTTGCCGTTGGTGTCCTTGCGGAACAGCGACAGGTCGCTGTTCATCAGGATCACGTGCTCGCGGAAGTCCTTCCCGTTCGGGTCCACGATGACGGCGTCCACGCCGCTCCTGAGGTCCGCGCCGGTTCTCGGGTCCTTGTACGTCGATCCCTTCGGCTCGATCACCAGGCCGCCGAAGAGGCCGTGGTGGCCGTGGTTCAGCGGGTCGGCGTAGTCCTGGAGCACCCCGAGGCCCGTCGCGCCGTCCTCCTCGGGCGCGTACCAGCGGTAGAGGATCGACTGGCCGGGGCCGACCGTGCTGTCCGGGAAGTTGTACCCGACGTTGGAGCCCGCGCCTTCGACGTGGCTGTCCACCATGGCCGGTCGCAGCCCGACGCGGGAGCTGACCGGCAGCGGCTTGAACCCGGGCACGTTGTGCTCGTTGCCGGGCGGCTGGTCGAGACAGCCGGGCAGGGCGAATCCGCCTTGGGACGGGTCGCGGAAGCCGAGCTGTCCCGGCTCCGTCCCCTCGAAGCAGTGGGGCTGCATCTTGGCCGGGTCGAGCTGGTTCTTCAGCGTCACCTCGACGCAGTCGCCGGCGTTGGCCCGGATCACCAGCGGCTCCGGCTTCTTCGTGCCGGCCTTGATCGCCGCCACGTCCTCCTCCAGCGCGTACATCGCCCCGTGCGGATCGTGATCACCCGCCTTGTTGTAGGTGATGTCCTTGTTGATGGCCGCGATCGTGAAGCGCCTGGTCGGCACGGTGATCGTTCCGTCCTCGTCGTGCGGGCACGGGTTGTTGGAACCGGGGATCGGCAGCTTGGCCTCGTCGCGGGGCGGGCTCTGCCCGGGCGCCGCCGGTTGCGCGCCGGCGCAGATCGTGTCCGGCATGTTGTCCGGCAGCCAGGCCAGCCGGCCGGTGGGCGGCTCGAACCCCTCGCGGCAGTTGTAGACGATCAGGGTGCCCCAGGTTCCGAGGAACCAGTCGTCCGCGCCGCCGTAGTTGTAGACGTAGGAGCGGTACTCACCGGTGTCTCCCGGGCTGGCGACCTCGTACCCCATGTCGGCGTGCACGTCGAAGTACTCCAGCATGCCGATGTGCTGCGCCTGCACCAGGGGCGAGTCCGGGTCGCGGGGCTCCTGTTTCCAGCGGAACCTGTCCAGGTTGAACCCGTGCGACTCCTCCTGGCTGAGCTGGAACAGCCGCCACTTGATCAGATCCCCCTCGAACGCCCTGGGTATCGGCGTGTACGGGTTGCCGTGCACCCCGGAGTCGAACACGTTCGCCATGTCCGACTGGCGGCGCCCCTCGAACGGTTCGAGCCGGTAGTTGATCCCCATCACGCCCTGGTCGTCGGAGCCGGAGGGGAACTTGGCCGGGAAGATCGGCACCCCCTCCGGGGTGACGAACCGGTCGTCGCCGGGGTCGCTCGCGTCCGCGGGCTTGAACATGGGGACGCGGTCCTCGACGAACAGCGAC
Source organism: Nonomuraea sp. PA05 (assembly GCF_008086045.1). Classification (GTDB taxonomy): domain Bacteria; phylum Actinomycetota; class Actinomycetes; order Streptosporangiales; family Streptosporangiaceae; genus Nonomuraea; species Nonomuraea monospora. Next base: position 65,473 of record NZ_VSEY01000048.1, read on the forward strand.
ACGTTGCGGTAGTCCTGACCGTCCGCGGGCCGGCCGTGGTAGTCGGTGGCGCCGGGGGCGCAGCGCACGTCCACGATGGTGCCGACGTGCACGACCGCCTCGGTGGTGGGGTCGTGGAACGTGCAGCCCGGCGGGTGGATGGTGGCCCCGCCGAACAGGCCGTTGTCCTGGTGCACGTTCGGGAAGAAGTGGTCGTGGAAGGAGTTCGTCGCGGTGTCGGCGTGCACGAAGTCGCGGTAGGTGTACTCCTTGTTCGGGGCGGCGGCGTCGGCGCCCTGGTCGTAGTTCCAGCCGTTGGCCGCGCCGTCGGACGACAGCACGTCGAACTGCACCATGTGCTGGTGGATGCCCACCTCGTTGGTGATCTGCCGCCGGTCGAAGACCGTGCCGCCGAACTCGGCGGGCAGGTCGTTGCGCAGGTGGTAGACGACGCAGTCGCCCACGTTGAGCAGCGGGGAGAACGGCTCCGGTTTCTCGCCGTTCCTGATCTTCGCGACCTTGGCGTCCCGTTCGGCGGAGGTGGTGCCGCCGACGTAGACGCGGCTCTGCGGGTTGTTCCAGTTGAGCTCGGGGTTGTAGGTCTGTTTCAGCTCGATGGCCGAGACGTGGAACGTCTTGACGGGGATCGGCTTGCCGTCCGACCGCGTGGCCGGGCACGGGTCCTGGAAGAACCCGCCGGGCACCTGACCGCGATCGTCGGCGGCCCGGATCTCCGCCGCGGTCGGCGGGAACGCGGCGCCGGTCTTCCGCTCGGCGACCGACAGCGGCGCCTTCGGCCCCTTGAAGCCGAACTTGCCCGGGATGAAGTGCGGGAACCCCGGCTCGTCCGCCGTGGGCGCCGGCGGGGCCGGATGGTCGGCGAGCGGGATCAGCCTGGGGATCTGCGTGGTGTCGGGGTTGCGCCGGGTGCCGTCCTCTAGTCTGTCGAACGTGCGGTTCAGGCCCCACATGCCGTTGGCGAAGTGCGGATACAGGTGGCAGTGGAAGATGATGTCGCCGAACGTCGCCGGCTTGTCGTCGTGGGCGCTGCCCGCGCCGCCCTCCATGATCAGCGAGTAGTGCGAGCCGGGGCTGACCGCCTGCACGTCCAGCGCGTTGGTGACGGCGATGTGGTGGGTGGCCTTGCTGACCTCATCGAGGCCGCCCTCGTCCTTGGGGTCGAACGGCCAGCGGTTGACGTGCTGGTGGAAGGTGTGCGTCTCGAACTCGGCGGGATGGATCAGCCTGAACTGCGTCGGCTCGCCCCGGTAGCTCGGGAAGACCAGGTCGCCGCCGCCCGGGTCGCCGAACGGCCAGGACGACAGGCTCGTCTCCTCACCGATGCACTCGGCGGCGTTGAACCCCTGCGCGGCCCGCGTGGCGGCCGGGCAGCCGACCTCCTCGCGGTTGAACCCCGGCTCGGCCCGGTAGTTGAACGCGAACCACTCCAGCTTCACCGGCACCTCGCCCTGCACGAGCGCGTCGGCGTCCCCGCCCGACAGGTCGGGCAGCGTGCCGGCCTTCAGCTTGGCCAGCTCCGCCGCGGTCGGCTCGACGCAGCTCCCGTCGTCCGCCTCCTCGCCTTCTTCCCCATCACGGCAGAGCCGCGTCAGGATGCCGGGCTGCGCCTCGACCTCGTCGTGCATGAACACGACCTGCTCGCGGAAGTCCTTGCCGTCCGGGATCTGGATGACGGCGCGGGTGCCGGACTTGAGCGGCTGCCCCGTCGAGGAGTCGACCCAGGACGCGCCCGGCGGCTCCACCATGATCGCGCCGAACGCGCCGAAGGCGTGGGAGCCGATGAAGTTGCCCGCGCCGGTCTGGTGCGAGCTCATGTCGGCGCCGTCCTTGAACTGGAACTCGCCCTCCACCCCGGCGAACAGCCGGTACGACACTGACGCGCCCGGCGCGGCCGTGGAGGCGGGGTTGTTGCCGACCGCCGTGCCGTCCGAGGCGGTCACGTCGTAGGTCAGGCCGTCGAAGTGCATGGAGGCGTGCGGCGCCTTCGAGGTGTCGAACCGCACCTCGCGCGCCGACTTCGCGGGCGCGAACTGGCGCTTGGCCGTCGTGACCGCGCCAGGCGTGCCGACGAGCGTCTCCCCCGGCAGCGTGAACACCGACTCACCGGGATCGAACTCCAGGTCCGGCGCGGGCTCGTGCAGCCGGTTGGTGAACTTGACCGCCACGCAGTCGCCCTTGTTGACCCGCAGGGTGAGCGGCTCGACGAGGTCACGCTGCGCGAACGGGTCGGCCGCCCGCTTGAACGAGGACCGCACCGTGGCGACGTTCTCGTCCAGGACGTACATGCGTCCCTCGGGGACGACGTCGCCGAAGCGGTTGAGGAACAGCGGGATGTTGATCAGGGACACGCCGAACGTCCTGACGGGCGCGCCCGACGAGCAGGGGTCGGCCGCCGCCTGTCTCGCCGCGGCGGTGGGGAGCCGCTCGGCCAGCGCCGCGCTGAAACTCCACATCCCCCCGCCCACCGCGACCAGCCACGCCGCGGCCAGCGCTCCCAGGAGCAGCCGCAGGCCGATGCCGCGGCGTCTGATCCTGATGAGCACCACGGCGAGCGCGATTCCCGCCAAGCCGACCGTGGACAGGTCGGCCACCGCATGGGAACCCACCATGCGCTCCTTTCACCGAGGGACGGTTCTCTGAGGCGACGGTTCTCCTCAAGGGCGTGAGAGCCTCCCCGCCAGTACCGCGCGCGCCGGTGGCGCGATCAACGACGCGGGCGCAACCTGACCCCCGAGGCCCACAAGTCGGACCGTCCAGGCGGGCTGGATGACCGGGCGGGTTCACGTCCGCGAGCCTGATCGGTCACTCGTGCGGCGGAGAATGTCTCTCGGCCGTGTCGATTCGCGCCGCAGCCGTTCGACGCGTCGGTGAGACGGTACGAACCCTCGAAGGAGACGACGATGAAGTTCATGATCGTGGGCAAGGCGAGCGCCGAGACCGAGGCCGGGGGGCTGCCCAGCCAGGAGCTGGTCGACAACATGCACGCCTACAACGAGTCGCTGGCCAAGGCGGGCGTGCTGCTGGCGGCCGAGGGGCTGTATCCCAGCTCGCAGGGGGTGCAGATCGCTTACAGCGGGGGGCGGGCGACCGTCCTCGACGGGCCGTTCACCGAGGCGAAGGAGCTCATCGCGGGGTTCTGGATCATTCAGGTCAAGTCTCGGGAGGAGGCCGTCGAGTGGGCGCTGCGGGTGCCTGTGCCGCAGGGGGAGGATGGGGTGGGGCTGCAGGTCTACCGGGTTTTCGACGCTAGTGACGTGCCGGACGAGTCGTTGCCTTCGGAGGAGCGTGCCCAGGAGGAAGCGCTGCGCGAGCGGCTCCTCGGGAACGAACCCGACGCCTGAGCGGACCGCACGCCTGAGCGGGCGGGCGCCTGAGCGGGCGGGCGCCTGAGCGGACCGCGCGCCTGAGCGGGCGGGCGCGCGGGCCGGGCGGACGTGCGCGTGCGCTGGGCGGGCCGGTTGCGGGGGTGTGGGCGTGGCTGGTCTCATGGCCCGGTGACGGCTTCAGACACCCACCGCGCCATAGACGCCGTTTGGCGCATCGAGGCCCCCCGCCTGATCGCCGGCCTGGCGGGCCTGGTGCGCGACGTCGGCCTGGCCGAGGAGCTGGCGCAGGACGCCCTGGTCGCCGCCCTGGAGCAGTGGCCGGAGTCGGGCGTGCCGCGCAACCCCGGCGCGTGGCTGATGACGGTCTCCAAGCGCCGCGCCATCGACCTGATCCGCAGGAACGAACGCCTCCAGCGCAACCTCATCGAGCTGGGCCACCGCCTCGACCTGGAGGAGGAGCCGCCGGAGGTCGACGAGATCGAGGACGACCTGCTGCGGCTGGTGTTCACGGCCTGCCACCCTGCGCTGTCGATGGAGGCCAGGGTGGCGCTGACGCTGCGGGTGCTGGGCGGCCTGGCCACGGACGAGATCGCGCGGGCGTTCCTGGTGCCGGAGTCGACGGTGGCGCAGCGCATCGTGCGGGCCAAGCGCACGCTGGCCGACGAGCGGGTGCCGTTCGAGGTGCCGCAGGGCGCGGAGCTGGCCGGGCGGTTGTCGTCGGTGCTGGAGGTCATCTATCTGATCTTCAACGAGGGGTATTCGGCCACGGCGGGTGACGACTGGATGCGCCCGGGTTTGTGCGAGGACGCGCTGCGGCTGGGCCGGGTGCTCGCGGGGCTGATGCCGAAGGAGCCCGAGGTGCACGGCCTGGTGGCGCTGATGGAGATCCAGGCCTCGCGTTCGGCCGCCCGGGTGGGGCCGTCCGGCGAGCCGGTCCTGCTGCTGGAGCAGAACCGTGCCCGGTGGGATCGCCTGCTCATCGGGCGGGGGCTGGCCGCGCTCGACCGGGCCGAGACGTTGTCGGGGGCGGCGGGGCCGTACACGCTGCAGGCCGCCATCGCCGCCTGTCACGCGCGCGCCGTGACCGCGGAGGAGACCGACTGGGCGCGGATCGCCGGGCTGTACGAGGAGCTGGCGCGGATGTCGCGTTCGCCCGTCGTGGAGCTCAACCGGGCCGTGGCCCTGTCGATGGCCTACGGGCCGGCGGCCGGGCTGGGGTTGCTGGACCAGATCGTGGACGAGCCGTCGCTGAAGGGGTATCACCTGCTGCCGAGCGTACGCGGGGATCTGCTGTTCAAGCTGGGGCGGGTGGAGGAGGCGCGGGTGGAGTTCGAGCGGGCGGCGGGGATGACGCGCAACGCCCGTGAGCGCGCGCTGCTGGCGGAACGGGCCGCCGCCTGCCGCAAGGGGTGAAGCCCAGGCCGTCCCTGGGCGCGCGGGCGTCGCCGAGCCACGAGAGGTACACCTCCACCGCGCCTACGGTAGCCCCTCACGCCCGGTGACATGGCCTCGTGACCGGCGGAAAGGGCCTGTAGTCCGGGAGACATGCCCTTGATGTGACACGAAACATGCCTGTTGAGGTGGGAGCGCTCCCAATCGGCTCTTTGGGGCTTTTATGCCGATAAAAGCGGTTTCTGGTGTCCAAACTGCACCATTGGTAACGGTTACGTTTCGCGGGATTGACGTGCACACCCGCTGAGTGCACCCTTTGTGGGAGCGCTCCCAAAGACTCCCACCGCGGCGGAGCGCGTGCCGCGGTGCACTCCCCCAACATTCACCCGAGAAGGGGTCCACCATGATGATCAGCAAGCGTCGCGGCGGTCTCGCCGCGGCTTCGGCCTTGGCCGCGGTGGCGCTTACCGTCACAGCCTGCGGTTCCGGCAGCACTCCGGAGTCCAGCGCTCCAGCCTCGTCGGCGGCAGCCCAGCCGGTCACGATCCGGGTCCAGACGTTCGGCGGCGGCGAGAACTTCGGCTACAAGAACGCCGTCGCCAAGTGGAACGCGGAGCACAAGGACATCCAGATCAAGCACGAGAACCTGACCGACCAGTTCGAGCAGCAGTACTGGCCGCAGATGATCCAGTGGCTGACCTCGGGCTCAGGCGCGGGTGACGTCGTCGGCATCGACGAGGGCGGCATGGGTCTGGCCAAGGCACGTTCCGAGTGGTGGGCCGACCTGAAGGAGTACGGCCTGGAGTCCCGCAAGGCCGACTTCCCCGCGTGGAAGTGGGAGAACGGCGTGGCCGCCGACGGCAAGGTGTTCGCCCTGGGCACCGACATCGGCGGCATGAGCCTGTGCTACCGCAAGGACCTGTTCGAGAAGGCCGGTCTGCCCAGCAACCGCGACGAGGTCAGCGCCCTGTGGCCGACCTGGGACGAGTTCATGACCGTCGGCAAGAAGTTCCAGTCGAAGGTCAAGGACACCAAGTTCGCTGACGGCACCAACACGCTGTACCAGGTCGTCCTTTACCAGGAGGCGGCCAAGAACGGCAACGTCAGCTACTTCGACACCAGCAACAACCTCATCGTCGACAAGAACCCGGCGGTGAAGACGGCCTTCGACTTCGCGATGAAGATGAGCCAGCAGGGCATGACCGCCAAGCTGCGCAACTTCACCGACGAGTGGGCGACGGGCACCCAGAAGGGCTCGTTCGCCACGGTCGGCTGCCCGTCCTGGATGCTCGGCGTGGTCAGCGGCAACGCCGGCGACGACGGCAAGGGCAAGTGGGACGTGGCCGCGGTGCCCGGCGGCGGCGGCAACTGGGGCGGCTCCTGGCTGGCCGTGCCCAAGCAGTCGAAGCACCCGAAGGAAGCGGCGATGGTCGCCGACTACCTGACGCAGGCGCAGACCGAGGCGAGCATCTTCACCGACTTCGGCAACATGCCGAGCAACACCAAGTCGCAGCAGGACCCGGCGGTGCAGGGCGCGAAGAACGAGTTCTTCAACGACGCCCCCATCGGTGAGATCTTCGCCAAGTCGGCGGCGAGCCTCCAGCCGGTCTTCCTCGGTGTGAAGCACGCGCAGGTCAAGAACGCGGTCGAGTCGGTCATCCAGGGCATGGACGACGGCTCCGTCCCCTACGACAAGGCCTGGCAGCAGCTGGTCGACGACGCGGTGAAGGCCGCGGGCTAGTCCTCCCGCCCGGCCCGCCAGCCGCGGGCCGGGCATGTTGCCGCCGAAAGGTCTGTTATGAGCCTCGACACCCTTCCGCGGGCGTCACGGAACACCCATCGCCGTGAACACCCGCCCGGCCGCCGCTGGCGTTCCAGACTGGACGTCAAGGCGATGCCGTACTTCCTGGTGTCTCCCTACTTCATCCTGTTCGCCGCCTTCGGGCTCTTCCCGCTGGCCTTCACGCTCTACTACTCGCTCTACGACTACGACCTGACCGGGACCACGGAGTGGGCCGGGCTGGGCAACTACACCGCGCTGCTCGCCGACGACGACTTCTGGCGCGCCACGGTGAACACGGTGAGCATGTTCCTCATCGCCACCGTCCCCCAGATGCTGCTGGCGCTGTTCCTGGCCAACGCGCTGAACAAGCACATGAGGTTCCGCCTGCCGATCCGGATGAGCGTGCTGCTGCCGCTGGTCACCTCGGTGGTCGCGGTCGCGGTGGTGTTCACGCAGCTCTTCGCCCGCGACTGGGGCCTGGTCAACTACGTCCTGGGCCTGTTCGGGGTGGACAACACGAACTGGCGGGCCGAGCGCATCCCCTCGTGGATCGCGATCGCCACCATGGTCGACTGGCGCTGGACCGGCTACAACGCGATCATCTTCCTGGCCGGCATGCAGACGATCCCGAAGGACCTGTACGAGGCCGCCTCGATCGACGGCGCCTCGCGGCGCAGGCAGTTCTGGCAGATCACGCTGCCGATGCTGCGCCCGACCATGATCTTCGTGGTGCTCAACTCCACGATCGGCGGCCTGACGCTCTTCTCCGAGCCGATGACGTTCTACAACGGCAACCCCGACGGCGGCTCGCAGGGCCAGTTCCAGACGGTGGCCATGTTCGTCTACAAGGAGGCCTTCCGTGAGTTCGACTACGGCTACGCCTCCGCGGCCGCCTGGCTGCTGTTCCTGCTGATCCTCATCGGAGCGGCGATCAACTTCCTGTTCGTGCGCAGGATCGGGGGCACGCGATGACCGTCTGGAAACCGACCGTCCTGACCAGGGTGCTGCTGGGGCTGGCGATCTTCGTCTCGGCGTTCCCGCTGTACTGGATGCTGGTCATCGCCTCGCGGACGAACGCCGACGCGGTGGCCTCGCCGCCGAAGTTCCTGCCCGGCGGGAACCTGGGCGACAACATCGTGCGGGTCCTGACCCACCCGGAGGCGCAGTTCCTGCTGGGCCTGACGAACTCGTTCATCGTGGCGACCGTCGTCACCGTCTCGGTCATCCTCATCTCGACGCTGGCCGGCTTCGCGTTCGCGAACCTGAACTTCAAGGGCCGCAACGCGCTGCTGCTGCTGGTGCTGCTGACGATGGCGGTGCCGCTGCAGCAGATGGGCGTGGTGCCGCTCTACCGGCTGATGGTGAGCCTGGAGTGGACCAACACCCTCAAGGCGGTCATCCTGCCGTACCTGCTCAACGGGTTCGGCGTGTTCCTCATGACGCAGTACACGCGGCAGTCCGTGCCGATGGAGCTGGTCGAGGCCGCCCGGGTGGACGGCGCCGCCACGCTGCGCATCTGGTGGAACGTCGTGCTGCCCGCCGTGCGGCCCGGCATGGCCGTGCTCGGCATCAACACGTTCATGCTCATGTGGAACGACTACATGTGGCCGCTGATCGTGCTCAACCAGGAGAACCCGACCGTGCAGATCGCGATCAACGGCCTCAACGCGAGGTTCTCCACGGAGTACTCGTTGATCTTCGCGGGTACGGCGTTGTCCATCATCCCGCTGGTGCTGGTTTTCGTCCTCTTCGGCCGTCAGATCGTCGGCGGACTCATGGAAGGTGCGGTCAAGGCGTGACGACTCAAGAAGAACAGACACGTACCGAGCTGCGCTTCCCCGCGGGCTTCGCGTGGGGGGCCGCGACGTCGGCGTACCAGATCGAAGGGGCCGTCGCCGAGGACGGGCGCGGCATGTCCATCTGGGACACCTTCACCGCGACGCCGGGCAGGATCCTCAACGGGCACAACGCGGACGTGGCCATCGACCACTACCACCGCTACCGCGACGACGTCGCCGTCATGGCGGACCTGGGCCTGTCGGCCTACCGGTTCTCCGTGTCGTGGCCGCGCATCCAGCCGGCCGGTTCCGGCGCGATCAACCTCAAGGGCCTGGACTTCTACAAGCGGCTCTGCGACGAGCTGCGTCAGCACGCCATCGACCCGTGGCTGACCCTCTACCACTGGGACCTGCCCCAGGCGCTGGAGGACAAGGGCGGCTGGCCCAACCGCGACACGGCCTACCGCTTCGCGGAGTACGCGGCGGCGGTGCACGACGCGCTCAAGGACTACGTCCACACCTTCAGCACGGTCAACGAGCCATGGTGCGCCGCGTTCCTCGGCTACGCCTCGGGCGAGCACGCCCCTGGCAGGCGCGAGCCGGAGAACGCGATCAGGGGCGCGCACCACCTCAACCTGGCTCACGGCCTGGCCGTGCAGGCGATGGACGCGCGCAGAGTCGGCGGCTGCGTGAACCTGTACGCCATCAGCCCGCAGACCGACAGCGAGCGGGACCTGGACGCGGCCCGCCGCATCGACGGCCTGCAGAACCGCTTCTTCCTGGACGCCCTGCTGCTGGGCCGCTACCCGGAGGACGTGCTGGCGGACCTGCCGTTCGACAAGGACTTCATCGAGCCGGGCGACATGAGAACCATCAACGCGCCCATCGACGTGCTGCTCGTCAACTACTACAGCCGCTTCACGGTCTCGGGAGCACCGGGAGGCGCGCAGTCGGCGGCGGCCGCCCCCACGGACTCGGGTTCCCCGTGGGTGGGCAGCGAGCACGTGTCGTTCGTCAACGGCGGCCGGCCGGTCACCGCGATGGGCTGGGAGATCGACGAGGGCGGCCTGGTGGAGATCCTCACCAGGGTGGCGCGGGAGTACCCGCCGATCCCGATGGTCGTCTCGGAGAACGGCGCGGCCTTCGAGGACGTGCTGGACGAGGGCCGCATCCACGACCGGGAGCGGCTGGCGTACGTGGAGGCGCACCTGGGCGCCTGCAAGCAGGCCATCGACGCGGGCGTGCCCCTGGAGGGGTATTTCGCCTGGTCGTTGATGGACAACTTCGAGTGGGCGTGGGGCTACGGCAAGCGGTTCGGCCTGGTTCGCGTGGACTTCGAGACCCAGGAGCGGCTGGTCAAGGACAGCGCGCTCTGGTACGCGGAGATCATCCGGCAGAATAGGCGCCATGAACCGACCGACTCTTGAGGCAGTCGCGGCTCGGGCCGGGGTAGGCCGGGGCACGGTGTCTAGAGTCATCAATGGCTCGCCGAACGTCAGCGCGAAGGCCCGCGAGGCCGTTGAGCTGGCCATCCGCGAGCTGGGCTACGTGCCCAACCGTGCGGCGCGGGCGCTGGTGACGCGCCGCACGGACACTGTGGCCCTGGTGGTCTCCGAGTCCCAGTTCCGGGTCTTCGACGAGCCGTACTTCGCGGGCACCATCCGCGGCATCGGCTCGGCGCTGGCCGAGACGGGGTTGCAGCTCATCCTGGCGATGGCGCGCACCCCGGAGGAGCACGCGCGGCTGGAGCACTACCTGACGGGCCAGCACGTCGACGGCGTGCTGCTGCTGTCGCTGCACGGCGCCGACCCGCTGCCGGGCAGGCTGGAGGCGATGGGCGTGCCGACCGTGCTGGGCGGCCGTCCCGTCGGCCTCGACCCCTACAGCTACGTGGACATGGACAACAGGGCCGGTGCCCGGCAGGCGGTCAAGCACCTGCTGGGGCTGGGCCGCAGGGCGATCGCCGCGATCGCCGGTTCGCAGGACATGGGCGTGGGTGTCGACCGTCTGTCGGGCTACCGCGACGCGCTGCTGCCGTCGGGCCTGCCGGAGCTGGTGGCCTACGGCGACTTCTCCGAGCACAGCGGGGCGACCGCGATGCAGGAGCTGCTGCGGGCGCATCCCGGCCTCGACGCCGTGTTCGCCGCGTCCGACCCGATGGCCCTGGGCGCGATGCGCGTGCTCAAGGCCGCGGGCCGGTCGGTCCCCGGCGACGTGGCGGTGATCGGGTTCGACGACTCCAAGGCGGCGCTGCACGCCGATCCGCCGCTGACCACCGTGCACCAGCCGACCGAGGCCATGGGCCGGCAGATGGCGCAGTTGCTGGTGGCCAGGATCAACGGCGAGGAGTTGCGCCAGCCGGTCGTTATCCTCGACACGCACCTGGTGCGCAGGGAATCCGCCTGAGAGGGGTGACGTGGACAGCAGGACCAAGCGCCGGTTATCCGACGCCGAGCTCGACGCGCTGGTACGCCGCGCGGTCGGCACGGGCGTCACGGCCGCCACGGAGCTGACCGACGGCTACGCCAACGCCGTCTGGCGCCTGAAGCTGGACGACGGGCGCGAGGCGGTGCTCAAGCTGTCTCCCCCGCCCGACCTGGAGCAGCTCAGCTACGAGCGCAACCTGCTGCGCATGGAGGCCGCCGCGATCGGCCTGGCCGCCGCGGCGGGCGTGCCCGTGGCGGGGCTGCTGCGGGCGGGCTACGACGACCCGGTGCTGGGCGGCGACTACCTGCTGCTGGCCGCGCTCGACGGCGTCTCGTGGAACGACGTCAAGCCGGACAACCACGCGGAGCTGCGCAGGGAGCTGGGCGGGCATCTGGCCAGGTTCAACGCGGTGACGGGCGAGGTGTTCGGCTACCCGCACGCGGGCATCACCGGCGCCACCTGGCGCGAGGCGTTCCTGGCGATGACGGCGGCGCTGCTGGGCGACACCGAGCGGTATCCGACGCCGCTGCCGCTGCCCGCCGCGGAGCTCCTGGCGGTGTTCGAGGCCGCGGCGCCCGCGCTGGACGAGGTGACGTCGCCGCGGCTGGTGCACTTCGACGTGTGGGCGGGCAACGTCTTCCTCGATCTGAGCGGGACGCCGCGGATCCAGGCGATCATCGACCACGAGCGGGCCTTCTGGGGCGACCCGCTGGCCGAGTTCGTCACGCCGACGATCTTCGGGGAGCTGGCGGAGGACGATCCGCTGCTGGCGGGCTACCGCGAGGTGGCTCCGCTGGAGCTGACGGCGGCGGCGCGGACGAGGCTCGACCTCTACCGCGCCTACCTGTACCTGATCCTGCTGATCGAGAACGGACCCCGGCAGTACCCGCCGGACGAGTACGCCAGGGTCCGCGATCTCGCTACCGCGTCACTGACGGACGTGCTGGACCGCCTCGTACGGCCGTTCGGCGGGCCGGCCGCCGGGTAGGTCGCCGCACCGGCTGCCGCCCTTGACCGTGTTGGGCACGTCCAGGTCGGCGGGTGTGCCGCCCGTGCAGGCGAGCGCGCCCTTGATCGTGCTGCCGGACAGGATCGGCGCCGTGTTGCCGCTGAGCAGCGCGGCGCCGCGCACGTCCGCGCCGACGATGGTCAGGGCGGCGGCGCCGCTCACGGCGAGCGCGCCGTCCACGCGGGCGCCGAGCAGGTGCACCTGGGCGGGCCGCACGGCGTTGAGCGCGCCGGTGATCCGGCCGCCGCTGACGACCAGCGACGCGCCGGGCCTGACCGTGACGACCCCCGTGACCTGGGCGCCGTCGAGACAGGTGACGCCGTCGGTGACGGTGAGCGAGCCGCGATGGGTGCCCGTGACGATCCTGGTGCAGGCGGGCGGCGGGGCGATGGTCGTGACGGTGAAGCTCTCGGCCTCGCCGTAGTTGCCGGCGGCGTCGATCGAGCGGTACTCGACGACGTGCCTGCCGCGCGGCAGCCTGCCGTAGACGAGGGAGTCGATCACGGTGCCCTGCTCGGAGAACGTCCACGGCAGCTCGGACGAGGTGGGCCAGCCGAAGTAGTTGAACCAGCCGTCGCCGTCCACCCGCGACTCCGAGACGACGTAGCCGTCGCGGTCGTCGTCGCCGGTGAGCCGCATGGTGAAGGGGCCGTTGTAGACGTAGGTGTCGCCGGACCTGGCCAGCGGTTTCGACAGCTCGTAGCCGGTGCTCGGCCCGGTGGCGTCGATCGTCCAGGTGAGGGTGCGCCCGCCGAGAGTGGCGGTGAGCGTGCCCGCCTTCGCGTCGAGCTCGCCGAGGTCCAGGTCGGTGCCCTGGTAGGTGCGGCCGCCGAGGGTCCAGGTGACCTCGGGGACGGTGGCCGCCGGGTGGGTGGTCTCGACGTAGACGACGTCCTCGCGGCCGAGCGGCCGGTCGGTGGGGGTGGAGGAGACGAACGCGGGCTCGACGCCGTCCGGCGGGGTGGTGATCGTGGTGTCCACGGTCCAGGTGCGGGTCCTGGTCATGGCGGTCCTGATGGCCGGGTCCCGGACGAATTCTGTCGGGTCGGAGACGGTCGCGGTGACCGTGTGCGTGCCGGGGGCGAGGCCGAGGGTGCGCAGGTCGAGCGAGTCGCGGTCGCCGGGCAGCTCCTCGCCGTCCACGGTCCAGGCGGTGCGGAGGGAGTGGCTGACGGGGCGCATCGGCTCGACCCAGAGCACCCGGTCGGCGCCGACGGGCGCGCCGGCGGGCGTGGCGTCCTGGATCAGCATGGTCTTGGCGGTGATGCGCTGCGTCATGACCTCGCGGCTGACCTGGTCGAAGTAGTAGCCGAGGGTCTTCATCATGGAGTGGGCGCTGGGCCGCCACACGCCGGTCGTGTAGTACAGGCCGCCCTCGTAGCGGCCGATCGGGCCGCCCGACTCGCTGGGCTCGCCGAGCCAGCGCCACCACTTCCTGCGCTGGTCGAGCATCTCCTGCGGGGTCAGCAGCGTGTGGTGGGCGCTGGACGGCTCCGCGCCGGTGTACGCGCCGCCGGGCACGCCGCGCTGGTAGTAGTCGTACTCGTCCTGGAGCCCGCCCAGGGAGTGGCCCAGCTCGTGCGGGCTGATCAGGGCGGACATGCTGTTGCTGCCGGAGGCGGTGGCGTACGAGCCGCCGGCGCCGCCGTAGGTGCCGCTGTTGCCGAGGGCGAGGATCTGCCGGTTGCCGGAGGTGGTGCCGGTGACCAGGTCGGCGTAACGGGTGGCGGCGGCGTTGTCCATGGTGATGAGGCGCTGGACGCTGGCGGGGTTGCAGCGGCCCCAGAAGCCCATGCTGAGCGGCGTCGTACGGCGCGGCGCGTCGAGGCCGGGGTCGCAGCTGATACCGGACTCGCCGGAGACGATGTCGACGCGGTAGACGTTGAGGTAGTTCCGGTAGGACTTGAACGGCTCGATCGACCACATCACGTTGAGGTGCCGGTCGGCGTCCGCTCGGAACTTGGCCTGCTCGGCCTCGGTGTAACCGTCACCGAGGATGATCAGATTGAATCTCTTGGCCGGCGCGCCCGTCACCTGGACGGGCACGACCGTCGCCGCGCCGGGTTCGGCTGCGGAGGCGGGTGCCGCTGGGGACACGCATAACAGGGCGGCGGCCAGTGTCAGGGCGGCGAAGATACGCATGATCGAGTATCTGACCGCCTGGGCCGCCCGGTCTATCCCTGTTCGATCACGCCTCGGGCAATTCGGCAAGCATGATGGGTTGTGTGGTGGGCTGCTCCGAGCCGCTGGCGGGCTCGATGGTGAGCGCCATGCGTTCGTCGCGGTCCAGCGGCGCCAGCATCATGGGGTGGCTGACGCCGTCCTGCCGCGCGTCGAGCAGCCCGGCGGGGCGCGGCCCGCCTGGGCCCATCAGCCACACCTCGTACCCCTTGGTGTCGGGCAGCTCGGCCAGCCCTGACGAGGTGAACACCATGCGGCCCATGTCGCGCGAGATCACGGCGGTGACCATGCCGCCGGTGGTGACGGGCTCGCGCATGGTCTCGGCGTCGGGGGCGGCCAGCACCGCAACCATCTCCTCGTTCTTGCTGGTCAGGTCGCCGAGGTCGCGGCGGGCGTCGAAGGCGACCACGCCGAGCGCGACGGCCGCCGCGGCGGAGATCGCGGTCAGCGCCGCCAGCGTCCTGGTGCGGCGGCGCCGCAGCGGCACCACCTGCGCGCCGTCGGCCGTCACGGGGATGGACGGCCCCATCCGGTAGGCGTTCCCCTCCGGCGGGAGGCTGAGCGTCGCCGATTGCCCCGTGTCCCCCGGCGCGGGTGGCGCGGGGCGTTTCCAGACGGTCGGGCCGTCGTCGGGCACCTGCCGTGGCGGCGGGTCCTCGAAGCCCCTGGATCGGGAGGCGGCGTCCAGGAGGCGCTCCCGCAGCCTGGCGGGCGGCCGTTCGGCCACCGTCTCCGCCAGCCTCGCGGCCGTCTCGCGCAGGTGCCGCACCTCTTCCGCGCACGTGACGCACGCATGCAGGTGCTTCTCGAACTGCACCCACTCGGCGTACGGCAGTGCGTGCACGGCGTAGGCGCCAGAGAGGGTGTGGAGTTCGTCCTTCATTTCCACTCCCTGTGTGTGAGAGGCGGCTCACTGCATGTACTTCGGTGGCTCGGGCACGCCGGATGGCCGTGAGCCTTGCTCATTTCGCATGAGATGTCACAATCTCATTAGGTGATGAATTATGAGCTGCGTGATAGCGGGCGGCGGTCCCGCCGGGGCGATGCTCGCCCTGCTGCTGGCCAGGTCAGGCGTCGAGGTGACGCTGCTGGAGAAGCACGGCGACTTCCTGCGGGACTTCCGCGGTGACACCATCCATCCCTCGACGCTGCAGGTGCTCGACGAGCTCGGTCTGGCCGGGGAGTTCCTCAGGCTGCCGCACCGCAAGGCGTACGACCTGTATCTGGCCACCGACCGCGGCGACGTGCGGATGGCGACCCTGCGCCGGCTGCGCGGCCGATACCGGTACGTGGCGTTCGTCCCGCAGTGGGACTTCCTCAACCTCATCACGTCGGCCGCCGCCCGCTACCCGGGCTTCCGGCTGCTGATGAACGCCGAGGCCTGCGGCCTGATCCGGGAGGGCGGGGCGGTGCGCGGCCTGCGCTACCGCGACGCCACGGGAGAGCACGAGATCAGGGCGGCGCTGACGGTCGCCGCCGACGGCCGGCACTCGGTGCTGCGCGAGCGGGCCGGCCTGGTGCCGCAGGACCTGGGCGCGCCGATGGACGTGGTGTGGTTCAGGCTGCCCCGCGAGCCCCGCGACCGCGACGACACGTTCCTGCGCCTGTCACCGGGCCACATGATGGTCGCGATCAACCGGGAGAGCTACTGGCAGCTCGCCTACCTCGTCCTCAAGGGCGGCTACGACGAGATGACCCGGCAGGGCATCGACGCGCTGCGCGGCCCGGTGGCCGGGCTGCTGCCGTGGCTGGGCGACCGGATCGGGCAGCTCGGCTCGTACGACGACGTCAGCGTGCTCACCGTCATGATCAACCGGCTGCGCCGCTGGCACCGGCCGGGGCTGCTGTTCATCGGGGACGCCGCGCACGCCATGTCGCCGGTCTTCGGCGTCGGCATCAACCTGGCCGTCCAGGACGCCGTGGCCACCGCCAACCTGCTGGCAGGGCCACTCAGGTCGGGCGCGCCGATCCCCGAGGCGGCGCTGCACCGGGTGCAGCGCCGGCGCATGCCGCCGGCCAGGGTGACGCAGGCGGCCCAGCGGGTGGTGCAGAACCTGGTGATCAGCCGGGCGCTGACGCGGCGGCTCGACCCGTCGGGGCTGCCGCCGGACCTGACGAGGATCCCGCTGCTCAACCGGGTGGCGCCGCGTTTCATCGGCCACGGCGTACGGCCCGAGCACGTCACCGTAAAGGAACTTTGACTGCCCCTGGGTTCGTCTGCGTATAACCGCATTCTCACAACGTGGACAAGGGGGTCGGTGGTGCCGAGCCAGTGGAATACCCTCGTATCTCGTGAGCAGCAATCTAGTGGATCTCGATTCCTGGCGAGCCCTCCCCGCGGCGCAGCAGCCCGACTGGCCGGACCGCGGCGAGCTCGACAAGGTTGTCGCCGAGCTCGGCGGCCTGCCCCCGCTGGTCTTCGCCGGCGAGTGCGACCAGCTCAAGGAGCAGATGGCCGCGGTCGCCCGCGGCGAGGCGTTCGTCCTTCAGGGCGGTGACTGCGCCGAGACCTTCGCCGGCGCGACGGCCGACAACGTGCGCCAGAAGTTGAAGACGTTGCTGCAGATGGCCATCGTGCTGACGTACGCGGGCCGGGTGCCGGTGGTGAAGATCGGCCGGGTGGCCGGCCAGTTCGCCAAGCCGCGCTCCAAGGGCACCGAGACCCGGGGCGGCGTCGAGCTGCCCGCCTACCGGGGCGACATGGTCAACGGGTTCGACTTCACCCCCGAGGCGCGCAGACCCGACCCGTGGCGGCTGCTCAAGGCGTACCACTCCTCCGCGGTGACGCTCAACCTGGCGCGCGCCTTCACCAAGGGCGGCTACGCCGACCTGCGGCAGGTGCACGCGTGGAACCAGGACTTCGTGGCCGAGTCGCCCGCCGGGCGCCGCTACGAGCAGCTGGCCAGGGAGATCGACCAGGCGCTGGCGTTCATGCGGGCGTGCGGGGCCGACCCCGAGGAGTTCCACACGGTCGAGTTCTACTCCTCGCACGAGGCGCTCATCCTCGACTACGACCGGGCGCTCACGCGCATCGACTCGCGCACGGGGCTGCCGTACGACGTGTCGGCGCACATGGTCTGGATCGGCGAGCGCACCCGTCAGCTCGACGGGGCGCACGTCGACTTCTTCTCCAAGATCCGCAACCCGATCGGCGTCAAGCTGGGCCCGACGACCTCGCCCGACGAGGCGCTGGCGCTGATCGACAAGCTCAACCCGGCCAACGAGGCGGGGCGGCTCACGTTCATCACCCGGATGGGCGCCTCCAAGATCCGCGAGCACCTGCCCGCGCTGGTCAAGGAGGTCACCGCGACCGGCGCCAAGGTGGCCTGGATCTGCGACCCGATGCACGGCAACACGTTCGAGGCGGTGGGCGGGCACAAGACGCGCCGCCTGGACGACGTGCTCGACGAGGTGGCCGGATTCTTCGAGGTGCACCGCTCGCTCGGCACGCACCCCGGCGGCATCCACATCGAGTTCACCGGCGACGACGTGACGGAGTGCGTGGGCGGCGGGTTCGAGATCGGCGAGACCGACCTGGCCACGCGGTACGAGACGGCGTGCGACCCTCGGCTCAACCGCGGCCAGTCGCTCGACCTCGCGTTCCGGGTGGCGGAGCTGTACCGGGGCTGAATCGCTCGACTCCAGGGCGCGCATGCCGCATCACGCCCTGTTCGAGTGATTTAGGTCTCATTGCCGCAAGAACCCATTTACCGATGTGAACGCGGCCTCCGGAGCTATGATCACCCCGAAAGAGGCCATTTTTCGGGAGACCACGTGGACACTGCTCCGGAGGGCGTCGACCCCAACGTCCCCAACGTCGCGCGTATGTACGACTACTACCTCGACGGCAAGGACAACTTCGCCGCCGACCGGGCGGCGGCGGAGCAGATTCTCAAGACCTTCCCCGACACCAAGGTAGGCGCCCGCGCCAACCGCGCCTTCCTGCGCCGCGCCGTGCGTCACCTCGTCGACCAGGACGTACGCCAGATCGTCGACCTCGGCGCCGGGCTGCCCACCCAGGGCAACACGCACGAGATCGCGCCCGAGGCGCGCGTCGTCTACGTCGACTACGACTCCGTGGTGTGCGTGCACGGCAGGGCGCTGCTGGCCAGGAAGGACAACGTCGACTTCCTCCAGGCCGACGTGCGCGAGCCGGACGCGCTGCTCGACAAGCTGGGCGGCCTGGTGGACTTCGAGCAGCCGGTCGCGTTCCTGGCGCTGGCGATCCTGCACTTCATCCCCGACGACATCGCCTACGACGTGGCGGCCAAGCTGCGCAAGGTGAGCGCGCCCGGCAGCCACCTGGTGATCAGCCACGCCGTGGACTCCACGCCGGACACCACCCCGCAGGCCCTGGAGATCTACAAGAAGGCCACGGCCTCGCTGAACCTGCGCACCCGCGAGGAGATCCTGCGCTTCTTCGAGGGGTACGAGCTGGCCGAGCCGGGGCTGACGTACCCGAACGGCTGGCGTCCCGACGACCCGGACGCGCCGGGCAACGGCGTCAACTTCGGCTACGTCGGCGTCGGCCGCAAGCTCTGACGCCGTCAGGAAACCCGTCAGGCAAACGCGAAAGCCCCGCCGCTGGGCGGGGCTTTGTCATGGGTGGGGTCAGTTCTGCTGGGCGTTCTTCAGCTCCTCGCTGAGCTCGGCCCTGATGGCGTCCATGTCGAGCGCCTTCACCTGACGGATCAGGTCTTCCAGCGCGGGCGCGGGGATGGCGCCGGCCTGGGCGAAGACCACGATGCCGTCACGGATGGCCATCAGCGTGGGGATCGAGGTGATGTCGAACCCCTGCGCGAGCCCCTGCTCGGCATCCGTGTCGATCTTGCCAAAGGTGATGTCGTCGTGCTTGTCCGACGCCTGCTCGAAGATCGGGCCGAACTTCTTGCACGGCGGGCACCACTCGGCCCAGAAGTCGAGCAGCACGATCCCCTTGTCGGCGATGTCGTTGAAGTTCTTCTCTGTTACTTCGATGGTCGCCACAAGTGGCTCCTCGCTCGTCGTCGCTAGCAGTGCATCCGTCTCAACCACGTACCCGACACCAGCATTCCATGCCCGCGCGCCGCCCGGAGCGGGACGCGAAGGAGCCGGAACATTTAGGCCGCATATATCCCTAGAAAAGTGATTAGACCCTAAAATTGGTGAACCTTGACGCGGGCCGCGGCGGGTATCACCCATGCATGGACTGGGTCACCTGCGCGTATTCCGCTGCTTGCACCGGAGTCGCTAGCCGGCCGTCAGGCCTCTGCCTGGCTCACCTCGATCCCGAACAACTCGGCGCGGCCCTGGCCGGCCTCTCCCCCGGCCGCCTGCTCGACCTGCGGGGCACCACCGTCACCAGCGACCTGCTGTCCAGGGTTCTCGACGCGACGGGCCGCAGACCCGGCCGCACCCGGCTCGACCGGGCCAGGTTCACCGGCGACGTGCGGCTGTCGGGGGTGACGTTCGCGGGGGACGTCTCGCTCGACGGCGCCCGCTTCGACCGGCTGGCCTCGTTCTTCGGCGCCCGCTTCGAGGGCAACGTGTCACTGGCGGGCGTGCGGTTCGCCAGGGAGCTGTCCTTCCACGGCGTCACCGTGCGCGGGCACGCCTCGCTCGACCGGGCCGTGATGTCGCGCGACGCGCTGTTCAGCCAGGCGGTGTTCGGCCACGGGCTGTCGTGCGAGCGGGCCAGGTTCGACGGGTACGCCACCTTCGACGGCGCCCGGCTCGGCGACGGGGGCGCGTTCAGGGGGGCGCGGTTCGGCCGTACGCTGTCGTTCCGCAAGGTCAGCGGGCACGCCGGGTTCGAGGCGGCGCACTTCGCCGCCGACGCGTACCTGTCGGCCACCGGCAGGCTCTCGGCGGCCAGGGCGCGCGCCGACGGGCTGCTCGACGTGGCCGTCGCCCGGTGCGGGGTGGACCTGCGGCGCGTGGAGGTGACCGGGCCGACGACCGTGCGGCTGACGGACTCGCAGGCCGACCTGGAGGGCGCGGTGCTGCGCGGCCCCGCCACCGTCATGGGGCGCGGCAGGTCCACGCTCACGTCGCTGCGGCAGGTCGACGCGGCCAGCCTCGAACTGCTCAGACTGGACCTGTCGGCGTGCCGGTTCGCGGGGCTGACCCATCCCTCCGGGGTGCGGGTCAAGGAGTGCACGTTCGCGCTCACGCCGCGCGGGGTGCGGGTGAGCCTGCGGTGGCCCATGCTGCGGTGGTTCTCGCGGCGGCGGGCGCTGGCCGACGAGCGCACCATGCACACCGGCTCCGCCCACCCGCGCGACCCCGGTGACCCCGGGACCTCACCTGACCGGCTGGCGGCGCTGTACGCCGGGCTGCGGCCCGCCGACAGCGCCACCTCGGCCGACTTCGCCTTCGCCGCCATGGAGATGCGCAGGCAGGCCGGTCACGGGTGGTGGCTGTCGGTGTCGTGGCTGTTGTGCGGGTACGGGATGCGCATGGGGCGGGCGGCGGCCTGGTTCGCGTTGCTGATGGCGCTGATGGCGGCGGCCGTGGCCTGGAGCTCCACCTCACACGCCGGCATCCGCGCCGAGCCCGTCCACCCGGCCCTGCATCGCTGAGCCCTCGTGTCGTTCAGAGCTCCTCGGCGATCTTCTCGATGGCGCCGAACATGCGCGGCCAGCCGCCGCCCATGATCCGCCGCGAGAGCTGCTGCAGCTCGTCGCCCGGGTCGAAGCCCTCGTGGTCGAGGAACAGCCGGGTCCCCCTCCCCTCGGGCTCCAGCCGCCAGGTGACCGTCCAGTCGACCTTGCCGTCGCTCCAGCTGATCCGCAGCAGCTTCTCCGGCTCGATCCGCAGCACCTCGCAGTACACGATCCCGTCGAACCCGACCTGCTTCTTGGGCTGCGTGGTGAAGGTGAACCGGTGCCCCACCTCCGCCTTGAAGTCGCCCGGCATGAGCCACCGGGCGACCAGGTCGGGCTCGGTGAGCGCCCGCCACACCTTCGCGGGCGGATGCGCGATGAACTGGTCGAGCCTGATCGCCCGCAGGTCCTCAGCCGTCGGTTCTTGAGTCATCTTCGTCTTCCATCTCGTCGAGGAGTGCGGTGAGCGCGGTCAGCCGTTCGCGCCAGAACCGCTCGTACGGGGTGAGCCAGTCGCGGATCTCCATGAGCGGCGCCGCCTCCAGCCGGTAGTGCCGCTCCCTGCCCTGGCGCGTCTCGGCCACGAGCCCGGCGTCCTTGAGCACCTTGAGGTGCTCCGACACGCTGGGCCTGCTCATGTCGAACCGCTCGGCCAGCCGCCCGGCGGGCTGGGCGCCCTCATCGAGCAGCAGGCGCAGCAGCTCGCGCCTGGCCGGGCTGGCCAGGGCGGTGAACACGTGGTCGGCGCTCACGTCTGGCTGACCACGAAGCCGTTGCCGAACGGGTCGTGGAAGAGCAACTGGCGGCCCCACGCCTCCTGGCTCGGCCCCTGGAAGGCGGCTCCGCCCTCCTTGAGCCCGGCGGCCAGCGCGTCGAGGTCGGGCGCGCCCAGCACGAGGCCACCGATGGGCGCCATGCCGGGGAACCAGGAGGCCAGCAGCAGCGTGGTCGTGGCGCCCTCGGGCGCGACGGTGAGCCAGCGGCCCATCGGGAACGGGTTGTCGGTGCGCACCTCGAAGCCGAGGACGCGGGTGTAGAAGCCGAGCGCCCGTTCCTGGTCGGCGACGGGCACGGTGACCGTGAGAATGGAGGAGATCGGCATGTCAGCCACTATACGTAGGAATTTTCCTACATGACAACCCGGACGAATCTCAGGGTGCTCCCTGATGGACCCCCTAGATCGGCTCTCCCTAGACTTGAGCCATGCTCATCGACGACTACGTGGCGGAGCTCGACGGCGCCCTGAGCGGCCCGCACGGCCCCAAGCGGGACCTCGTCGTCGAGGCCCGCGACAGCCTGACCGACACCGCCGACGCGTTCGAGGCCGGCGGCCTGGAGCGGGCGGAGGCCGAGCGGCTGGCGGTGGCGGAGTTCGGCGAGATCCGCGAGGTCGCGCCCGGCTACCAGGCCGAGCTGACCGTCGTCGCGGGGCGGCGGCTGGGGGTGCTGCTGTTCATCAGCGTGCCGATCACGGTGGCCATGTGGTCAGTGTTGTGGCGGATATATCCGGGCACCGACGAGGCCTGGCTCGCCCAGCCGTGGTGGTACTCCTCCGCCTCCCGGCTGCTCGACGTCATCCAGCTCGGCACCGGCCTGTACGGCGGCCTCGTGCTCTACGCCCTGAGCCGGGGCTCGCGCTGGATCCGCCGGCCCAGACTGGCCACCAGGTCGCTGGGCGTACTGGTCTTCGCCTCGCTGCCGGTCACGGCGGGCCTGGGGCTGCTGATGACGTTCGGCATGGACTCCCCCAACACCCTGGACGGCCTGCCCGCCCTCATGGCGAACCTGGTGACGTCGGCCATGTGGGCGATCCAGATCTACGGCGCCACCCGGTGTGTGCGCATGACCCGGGCGGCCCGCTAGCGCACGGCGCTCGCGTCCGCCCGCAGGACGCCGCCGATCACGCTGGTGAACTCCTGCCAGGCCGACCGCTCCCCCTGGAGCTGCTTCCTCCCGGAGTCGGTCAGCCGGTACGTGCGCCGCTTGCGCCCGCCCACCGTCGCCCACTCGCTCGACAGGTGGCCGATCCGCTCCAGCCTGCGCAGCGCCGGGTAGACGGTGCCCGTGGGCACGTTGAGCGCGCCTCCACTGCGTTCCTGCAGCGCCTCGATGATGGCGTAGCCGTGCAGCGGCTCGCGCTCCAGCACTGAGAGCAACAGCGCGTCCATGTGACCGCGCAGCGCATCAGGGTTCATGTCACTGATCCTAGACACCGTTCCGCTAAGTAGCCAGTCTACATATAGGCTGTCTATATGTAGCGAGGCACAATATCGGAGCGGTGATGGACGCATTGGATCTGGCGCGGACACAGTTCGCGGTGACGGGCAGCCTGCACTTCCTGTTCGTGGTGCTCACGCTGGGGCTGGCGCCACTGGTGGCGATCATGCACACCCGGTGGGCGATGTCCGGCAAGCCGTTACACGAGAGCATGACCCGGTTCTGGGGGCAGATCTATGTGATCAACTACGCCCTGGGCATCGTGACCGGGCTGGTGATGGAGTTCCAGTTCGGCCTCTCGTGGAGCGGGCTGTCGCACTACGCGGGCGACGTGTTCGGCGCGCCGCTGGCCATGGAGACGCTGGTGGCGTTCTTCCTGGAGTCCACGTTCCTCGGCCTGTGGATCTTCGGCTGGGGGCGGCTGCCCAGATGGGCGCACCTGGCGTGCATCTGGCTCGTGACGCTGACGGCGTACGCGAGCGCGTTCTTCATCATGGTGGCCAACTCCTTCCTGCAGAACCCCGCCGGCGCCGTCGTCAGCGGCGGCCGGATGGCGCTGACGGACGTCGGCGCGCTGTTCACCAACAAGGCGCTCGTCTTCTCCTTCCCGCACGTCGCCGGGGCCGGGCTGTTCACCGGCGGCATGGTGCTGGTCGGCGCGAGCGCGTACCGGCTGCGGCGCAAGGCGCGGGAAACCGAGTTCTTCAGCCGGTCGCTGCGGACCGGCGTCGTCACCGCGGCCATCGGCGTCCTCCTGACCATGGGCTTCGGATACGCGCAGTTCGCCGCCGTCCCCGAGAACAAGTTCGGCAGCCACAACCTCCTGGCCGCCACCGGGCTCGGGTTCATGATCGAGTTCGGTCAGCTCCTGGGGCTCTTCGTGCTGCTCGTGATGCTGCCGATGATCAGGATCCTGCCGCGGGCACGATGGACGCACCCGATCCTGATCGCGATCACGCCGCTGCCGTTCGTGCTGTCCATCCTCGGCTGGATGGCCAGGGAGATCGGCCGGCAGCCCTGGATGATCTGGGAGCGGCTCACCGTGGCCGACGCCATGTCACCCGGCCTCACCCCCGGGATGGTGACGACCTCGCTCCTCGGGTTCGGCGCCGTGCTGGGGCTGCTGGCCGTCGTCGACTACGTGCTCATCGCCCGGGTCGTCAGGCGCGGCCCGCACGCCCTCGACCTCGGCGCCACCCGCGACGAGCCCCGCACCCCCGCCCCCAGCTACTGAGGAGTGTCCGCGACATGGAAGTGATCTGGTTCGCCGTCTTCACGGCGCTGCTGGCCGGCTACTTCGCGCTGGAGGGCTTCGACCTGGGCGTGGGGCTGCTGCTGCCGGTGCTGGGCAGGACCCGCGAGAACCGGGACAGGATGGTCGCCGCGATGGCCCCGTACGTGCTGGCCAACGAGGTGTGGCTGGTGGCCGTGGCCGGAACCATGTTCGGCGTCTACCCGCTGCTCGAAGGCGAGGTCCTGTTCGGGCTCTACCCGCTGGTCGTGGCCATGCTGCTGTGCTGGGTGCTGCGGGACGCCGGGCTGTGGTTCCGCCGCCGCCTGGACGGCTCCGCCTGGCGGGGCTTCTGGGACGCGGCCATCGCGTTCGGCTCACTCGGGCTGTCGGCCGGCTGGGGCATGGCCCTGTACGCCGCCGCCACCGGCTTCGACTCCCCGCCCGTGCACCCGCTCGGGCTCCTGCTCGGCGTCGTCGTCACCCTGCTGCTCGCCTTCCACGGCTGGACGTTCCTCGGCTGGCGGACGCCGGGGCGGTTCGGCGTCACCCGGTCGGGGCGGGTGCTGCTGGCGTCGGGGATCGTCGCCGCGCTGCCCGCGCTGGGGGTGCTCGGGGGCGCGATGCCGTACCTGCTGGAGCACAGCGCGCCCGCGGCCACGCTGAATGTGCTCAGTGTCATGGTCCTGCCCGTCGCACCCATCATGCTGGGGGCGCAAGTATGGGTATGGCGCACTTTCCGGCCAGGCAAGGACGCCTACCGCCTGCCGTCGTTCTTCTGAGGGAACGTGCACAAGGATCTGTTCGCACTCATGCGGGCCGAGCGCTCGGTCCGCCGCCACCTGGGCGTCACGATGGCCGCCGCCGTGCTCGCGGGGCTGCTCGTGCTGGTGCAGGCCGAACTGCTGGCCGGGGTGCTGTCCGGGCGCTTCGCCACCGGCGTCCTGGCCGTGCTGGCGGCGGTGGTGGGCGTACGGGCGCTGCTGGCCTGGACGCAGGGCGTCTACGCCGGGCACACCGCCACCGGGGTGAAGTCCGCCCTGCGGCACCGGCTCCTGCAACGGCTGCGCGAGCTCGGCCCTGCCCGGCTCACCGCGCACCGCTCCGGCGAACTCGTCACCCTGGCCGGGCGCGGCCTCGACGGGCTCGACAACTACCTGACCGGTTACCTGCCGTCCATCGCGGTGGCCGCCGTGGTGCCCGTCGCCGTCCTCGTCCGGCTGTTCGCCGCCGACCTGGCCAGCGCGGTGATCGTGCTCGTCACGCTGCCGCTCATCCCCGTCTTCGGCGCGCTCGTCGGCATGACCACCAAGGCGGTCACCGAACGGCAGTTCGTGGCGCTGTCGCGGCTCGGCGGGCACTTCCTCGACGTGGTGCGCGGCCTGCCCACCCTGCGCGCCTTCGGCCGGGCCCGCTACCAGGCCACCGTCATCCAGCAGATCGCCGACGCGCACCGCACCGCCACCATGCGGACGTTGCGGGTGGCGTTCCTGTCGTCGCTGGTGCTGGAGTTGTGCGCGTCGCTCTCGCTGGCGCTGGTGGCGGTGCCGGTGGGGCTGCGGCTGCTCGGGGGGTCGCTGGACCTGACCACGGCGTTGCTGGTGTTGCTGCTGGCGCCGGAGGCCTATCTGCCGTTGCGGGCGATGGGGACGCGGTTCCACGCCTCCATGGAGGGGGTGGCCGCCGCCGACGCGGCCTTCGCCGTCCTGGACCGGCCGGGGGACGACCCGCGGCCCGCCGATGCACCCCGGCCCGCCGACGCACCCCGGCCCGCCCAGGCAGCGCGGCCCGGAGACACAGCACGAGACGGCGACGCATCGCAGCCCGGCGACGCACCGGAGATCCGGCTGGAGCACGTCACGGTGCGCTATCCCGGGCGGGACGGCGCGGCCCTGGAGGACGTCACGCTCACGATCGGCCCACGCGAACGGGTCGCCCTGGTCGGCGAGAGCGGCGGCGGCAAGAGCACGCTGCTCCACCTGATCCTCGGCTTCATCCAGCCGTCCGAGGGCCGCGTCCTCGTGGACGGCGCCGACCTGCGCGACCTCGACCTCGCGGCCTGGCGGGCGCGGCTGGCGTTCGTCGCCCAGCGGCCGCACCTGTTCGCCACGTCGGTCGCCGACAACATCCGCCTCGGCTCCCCCACCGCCTCGCCGGACGACGTGCGCAGGGCAGCGGCGGCGGCGCACGCCGACTTCGTGGCGTCCCTGCCGCAGGGGTTCGACACGGTGCTGGGCGAGCGCGGCGCCAACCTTTCGGCCGGGCAGCGGCAGCGCATCGCCCTGGCGCGGGCCTTCTGCCGCCCCGGCGCGTCGGTGCTCCTGCTGGACGAGCCCACGGCCCGCCTGGACGGGCGCAGCGAGGCGGCGGTCGTCTCGGGCACCTCGGACCTGGCGCGCGGCCGCACGGCCGTCATCGTCGCCCACCGGCCCGCCATGATCGACCTCGCCGACCGGGTCATCCGCGTCCACGAGGGCCGCATCGTCTCCGACACCACCCGCCCTCGCCACCCACCGGCCGACCCCACGCCCACGCCCGCACCGCCGGGAAGCACCACCCCCACGTTGCCGGAGGGCGCCACGCCCGGGGCGGTGAGCGGTGGCGCACGCGCCGGGGCGGAGGGCGGCGCGCCCGGGGTGAGCGTGAGCACGACGCCCGCCGTGACGGCGCGGCCCGAAGGGAGCGCGCGATGAACCGGCGGATGAGCACCCGGCTGGTGTGGGCGGTGCTGGCGGGCGCGGCGGCCGACCTGGCCGGGCTGGGCCTGATCGCCGCCGCCGCCTGGCTGATCACCAGGGCCGCAGAACAACCACCGCTGGCCGCCCTGAGCGTGGCGATCGTGGCCACCAGGGCGTTCGCCACCGGAAAGGGCGTCTTCCGCTACGCCGAGCGCCTCACCGGCCACGACGTGGCCCTGCGCGCCCAGGCGGGCACCCGCGAACGCCTGTACGAGGCCCTCATTCCCCCGCAGCGCCCCCGCCACGGCGGCGCCGACCTGCTGAGCCGGATGGTGGACGACACCGAGGCCGTGCAGGACCTGCTCGTCCGCTGCCTCCTGCCCGCGGCCGCGGCGGCGATGGCGGGGCTGGCGGCGGTCGTGATCGGGCTGACGATCATGCCGGTGGCGGCGCTGGTGCTGGTGGCCGGGCTGGTGGTGGCCGGGGTGGCGCTGCCGGCGGGCACGGCGGCGGCGGCGCGCCGCTGGTCGGCCAGGATCGCCCCCGCGCGGGCCGCGCTGGCGAGCCGGGTGGCGGATCTGGTGCACGGCTCGGCGGACCTGGCCGCGTACGGGGCGGACGACGAGGCGCTGGCGAAGGCGCTGGCGGCCGACGAGGCGCTGGCCGCGCTGGAGCGCCGCCAGGCCCGTGTCCACGCCGCCGCTCTGGCGGGCGGCACGCTGGTGCAGGGGCTGACCGTGGCGGCCGTCGTCCTGCTCGCGCAGGGCGCGGGCGCCTCTTCCGTGGGTACGGCCGTGCTCGCGCTGACGTCCCTGGTGGCCTTCGAGCCCGTGCTGCCGCTGGCGGCGGCGGGCGAGCGGATGGCGGGCATCACGGCGGCGCTGCGGCGGCTGCGCGACGTGCGCTCGGCCGCCCCGGCGACGGCGGAGCCCACCGCGCCCGCGCCCCGGCCCGAGGCGCCCCTGACCATCGAGATCGACGACCTCGTGGTCCGCCACGCGACACCCGCCCGCCCCGCACCGGACGCCCGCCCCGCGCTGGACGGGCGGCCCGCCCTGGACGGGCGGCCCGCGCTGGACGGGGTGTCGCTGCGGCTGACCCCCGGCAAGCGGGTCGCCGTCGTGGGCCCCAGCGGCGCGGGCAAGAGCACGCTGCTGGCCGCCCTGATGCGCCTGATCGACCCCGAGTCCGGCACGATCACCGTCAACGGCGCTCCCCTGGCGAACCTGGCGGGCGACGACGTACGCACTCTCATGACGGGCCTGACGCAGGACCCGTACATCTTCCGCGCCTCCCTGCGCGACAACCTGCGCCTGGCGGGCCCGGACGCCGGCGCCGAGGCGCTGCGCCGCGCCGTGCGGGACGCCAGGCTGGACGGCTGGGTGGAGCGCACCGGCTGGGACGCCGAGCTGGGCGAGGACGGCAGGACCGTGTCCGGCGGCCAGTTGCAGCGCCTGGCCCTGGCCAGGGCACTGCTGTACGACCCGCCGGTGCTGCTGCTTGACGAGCCGGCCGAGGCGCTGGACGAGGAGACGGCCGACCGGCTGATGGCCGATCTGCTGGACGTGACCCGCGACCGCACGACGCTGCTCGTGACCCACCGGCTGAAGGGGCTGGAGGGAATCGACGAGATCGTGGTGCTGGAGGAGGGCCGGGTCATCCAGCGGGGGCGGCATGACGAGCTGGTGGCCGTGCCCGGTTACTACCGGGATCTGTGGGAGTCCGAGGTCCTGACCAGGCGGTAGCCGTGCCGGACGGCTCGGGACTTGAGTTTGCGCCGCCATGAGGTTTACGATGCAAACCAGTTTGATACATCGAGGAGTTTGCATGGTGGACGACGAGCGCACACCGAGCCCCGACGAGATGCTCCGGCTGATCGAGGAGCAGAGCGCCGCCACCACGAGATGGATCTACGGCGATCCGCTCCTGCTCTACGTCCCCTGGGGCGTGGCCTGGGCGCTCGGCTTCACCGCGCTTTTCCTGCACTACGGCCTGGACGGGCATCCCTACGCGCCGATCAGCCAGATGCAGGCCGTGGGCGTGCTGATGGTGGCGCAGGTCGTGGCGGGCGGCATCTCCGCCTTGGGGTTCGTCCGGCTGAACCAGATAGTGCGCGGCGATTCGAAGGCCAGAGGAACCATGTTCGGCTACGCCTGGTTCGCCGGGTTCACGCTCATGACCGTCCTGTGCAACAGGATATCCCCGCACCTGCCGGCCGAGGAGAGCGGCCTGCTGTGGGCGGGCTCCTCGCTGATGCTGGTGGCGGCGCTGCAGATGGCGGGCGGCGCGGTCTTCCTCAACTGGCCCATGTTCTTCTTCGGCGTCTTCATCGGCGCCGTGAACGCGCTGGGCCTGCTGCTCGGCGCCGGATGGCACGCGCTGCTGACGGCCGCGCTGCTGGGCGGAGGCTTCATCGCGGTCGGGGTGGCCCTGAGGCTCCGCTCGTGACGACGGATCAGGCTCTGCCCGAGCTCGACCCCGTCATCCACGCCCAGGCCAGGCTGCGCGTGGTGGCCGCGCTCAACGTCCTCGGCGAGGGCGACGAGATGGCCTTCAACTCGCTCAAGGATCTGCTCGGCATGACGGCGGGCAACCTGTCGGTGCACCTGACCAAGCTCGAAGAGGCGGGATACGTGGCGATCAACAAGACTCACCGTGGCCGTACGCCGGTCACGTTCGTGGCCCTCACCAGGCGTGGGCGGCTGGCTTTCGAGGACTACACCAAGGCGATCCGCACCCTGCTCGACAACGCCGGAGGGGCGCGATGACGGTTCTGGCCCGTGCGATCGAGGTCTCCCGCCGCTACGGCGACGTGCTGGCGCTCGACCGCGTCTCACTCGACATCAGGGCGGGCGAGCTGGTCGGCCTGCTCGGCCCCAACGGCGCGGGCAAGTCCACCCTGATCAACCTGTTCGTGGGGCTGCGCAGGCCCACGTCCGGCACGGTCGAGCTGCTCGGCGGCTCGCCGCGCGACCCGGCCGCGCGCCGCGGCATCGGCGTGACGCCGCAGGAGACGGGGCTGCCGGAGACGTTACGCGTCGGGGAGATCGTCGACTTCGTGTCCGCGCACTTCGCCGGCCGCGAGGACAAGGGCGAGCTGCTGGCCAGGTTCGGGCTGGACGACCTGGTCAAGCGGCAGGTCGGCGGGCTGTCGGGCGGGCAGCGGCGGCGGCTGGCGGTGGCGCTGGCGTTCGCGGGCAAGCCGCGGCTGGTCTTCCTCGACGAGCCGACGACAGGGCTGGACGTGGAGGCCAGGCGCGCCCTCTGGGACGGCATCAGGTCCTTCCACGAGGACGGCGGCACGGTGCTGCTGACCAGCCACTACCTGGAGGAGATCGAGGCGCTGGCGGAGCGGGTCGTGGTGGTCGGCTCCGGCAGGGTGCTGGCCGACGACACCGTGCGGGCCGTGCGGGACGTCGTGAGCGCCCGGCACGTCTCGCTCGTCGCGGACGAGCTGCCCGAGCTGCCCGGCGTGCTCGGCACGGAACGCGTGGACGGCCGGGTCAACCTGATGACCGCCGACCCCGACCGGCTGGTCGTGGAGCTGGTCCGCAGCGGCACGCCGTTCTCCGGCCTGGAGATCAGGCCGACCACTCTGGAGGAGGCCTTCCTCACCCTCACCGCGAAGGAGTCCGCTCATGCCTGACCTGGTCATCGCGCACACCAGGCTCTTCCTGCTGGAGCAGCTCAGGGTGCCCGTCGGGCTGCTGGCCGCCGCGCTGTTCCCGGCCATCTCGATGGCGGCGTTCGCGGTGCCGTTCGTGGGTGACGTCCCGAAGGCCGCGACCATGGCGGCGGGGTCGATGATGATCTTCGGCGCGATGGCCGGGTCGCTCATCAACCTGAGCATCACCGTGTCCCAGGACCGCGAGCTGCCGTGGAACCCCTACCTGCGCACGCTTCCCGCGGGCCCGCTCCCCCGCTTCACCGGGCGGATCCTGGCGATGCTGGCCGGCACGCTGGTGTCGGTGGTGCCGGTGCTGCTGGTCGCGGCGCTCCTCACCGAGGCGACGATCACGCCGCTGGGGCTGTTGCTGGGGCTGGGCGTGCTGGTCGCCGGGGTCGTGCCGTTCATGCTGATGGGCCTGTTCATCGGTTCCGTGATGTCGGCCAAGGCAGCGATCGCCGCGTCCCAGGTGCTGTTCTTCCCGATGGCGATCATGGGCGGGCTGCTGCTGCCGCCGGCGATGCTGCCCGGCTTCGTCCAGGTCGTCTCCCCGTACGTGCCGACCCGCGGGGTGGCCGAGCTGATATGGGCGGTCACGGCGGGCACCACGCCGGACGCGGTGGCGCTGGTCTCGCTGGCCGCGTGGACCGTGGTGGCGGCCATCGCGGCGGCCTGGGCCTACCGGCGCGACGAGGGCCGGCGCTTCTCATGAGAACAGGCCCCCGCGTTCGGCAGGGGGCCTGAATGGGGGGGTGTGCCGCCGAGTCCGCAGCGATCTCAACGGCACACCCGTCCATGAGGGGGTCCTTGTTACTTGTTCTCCGCGAGAGTGACACCGACCTCGGCCGTCGCGCCATCCCTCATATATGTGATCTTGACCTCTTGGCCCGGTTTGAAACCTCTGACCTGCCCGACAACCGTATCGCCCGCGTCAACCGCCTTGTCGCCGATCTTCGTGATCAGGTCGCCTTCCCGCAGCCCCGCCTTCTCCGCCGGGCTGCCCGCGGTGACCTGCCTGATCAGGGCGCCGGGCACGTCGCCGGTGGCGTCGGTGACGCTCACGCCGAGGAAGGCGTGGGTGACCTTGCCGGTGCTGATGAGCTGGTCGGCCACCTGCTTGGCGGTGTTGACCGGGATGGCGAAGCCGACGCCGCCGCCCTGCGCCTGGGAGGCGATGGCGGTGTTGATGCCGATGAGCTGGCCGGCCGCGTTCACCAGCGCGCCGCCGGAGTTGCCCGGGTTGATCGAGGCGTCGGTCTGGATGGCGCCGCCGATCGTGGTGGGCGCGCTCTGCTGCTGCTGTTGCTGTTGCTGGCCCCAGCCCGGCGGGACCTGCGGCTGCTCGTCGCCGAGGTTGAGCGTGCGGTCCAGGGCGCTGACGATGCCGGCGGTGACGGACCCGTCGAGGCCGAGCGGGCTGCCGATGGCGAGCACCGGGTCGCCGACCTTGAGCTGGTCGCTGTCGCCGAGCGTGGCCTTGGTCAGCCCCGAGACGCCTTCGGCGCGGATGACGCCGAGGTCGGTGGCGGGGTCGGTGCCGACGACGGTGGCCTTGGCCGTCTTGCCGTCGCTGAACTTGACGGTCATCTGGCCGCCCTGCCCCGCGCCGACGACCACGTGGTTGTTGGTGAGGATGAGCCCGTCCTCGGACAGTACGACGCCGGAGCCCTCGCCGCTCTGCCCCTGGATCATCACGACGGACGGCTGCACCTTGGCGGCGACCTCGGCCACGGTGAGCTGGTCGGCGGCGGACTTGAAGACGGGGCTGGGCGAGCTGGGGCTGCTGCTCGCCACCGGCTCAGGCTGGAACGAGTTGGCGACGGCCGCGCCCACGACGCCGCCGCCGACCGCCATCGCGGCCAGGGCGAGCCCCGCCACCGCTTTCTGCGCGACGGTGAGACGGTGCTTGGGCGGCAGAGGAGGGGGCGGCGGAGGCGCGGGCACCTCCATGGCGATCGTGTCCCGCCGGGGGAAGCCCCCGG
>NZ_VSEY01000049.1 GCF_008086045.1 Nonomuraea sp. PA05
GCTGGGGTGTGGCTGGTTGGGGTGTGGCTGGTTGGGGTGTGATGGCGGTGATGGTGAGTGTCGGGTTGCTGGTCGTCGCGATGCCTGCCGCTTTCGGGCTGCCCTCGGCTGGTGTGCCTTCCGATGCCGGCAGCCAGGGGCCGTCCTCTGTCGGGCGGCGCGCGGTGGGTGGGTGGCGCGTCGTCCGGGACGAGGTGCGGGCCGGGTTTCGGGCGATCGTGTCGAACGGGCCTTTGCGGCGGGCCACTTCGGCGTCCATGGTGTCGTGTTGCGGGCTGGCCATGATGGTCGTGTCCGCGCCTGTGCTCGGTGCCCGGGTGAGCGGGGGGAGCGGGCTTGGCGCGTTGTTGCTGGCCGTCACCGCCGCGGCCGGGCTGGTGGCCAACGCCGCGCTGGCCGTTGCCTCCCGGCGGGGCGGCACGGTCTCTTGGTGGGAAGGCGTGCAGGCTGCCGGGACGGCGGTGCTGGGGGCCGGGATGGTGGTGATGGCCCTCTCGGGGACGTACTGGATGGCCGTGGTGGGGGCCGCGGTGGCGGGGGTGGGTGAGGGGCCGCAGCTCACCGCGCTCTTCGCGGTACGTCATCGCGAAGCGCCCGCCCGGCTGCGAGGTCAAGTCTTCACCACGGGGGCCAGTTTGAAGATCACCTCATTCGCGATCGGTGCGGCGCTGGCGGGGCCGCTGGCCGCGTACTCGGTGAGTCTCGCGCTGGTGACCGGTGCGGCGCTGCAGGCGCTCGCCGTCGCGGTGCTCGTCGCCCCGCGGTGGGTGGGCGTGCGGCGGCCAGTCGGTGGCGGGTGACCTGCGTGGCTTGGCTGGCGGCGGCGAGGTGCGTGAGCGGCCGAGGTCAGCAGGTGGCGGAGGTCAGCAGGTGGCGGGTGCATCAGCGCGTCCGCGGGTGGCGGGAAGGTCCGCGGGTGGCGGGGACGTCAGCGGGCGGCGCGGAGACCAACGGGTGGCGCGGAGGTCAGCGGGTGGCGCGGAGGTCAGCGGGTGGCGGGGGAGGTGCGGGAGCGGTGGGCGGCGACGCGTTCCCTGGTGGCGCAGCGGGTGCTGCAGTAGCGGCGGGGGCTGCCGCCGCCCACGTCGAGGTACGGTCGTCCGCAGCCAGCCGACGCGCACAGCCCGCCCGGTATCCGTTGCTGGTCGGCGAGCAGTACTGCCAGGGCCATGGCCGACGACGTCAGGAACCACTCCGCCCATGGAGCGTCGTCCGCGCCGTCGACGTGCAGGTGCCAGCTGGTCGTCCCGTTGTGGCTGGTCAGGCGGGGAGGACGGGCGGAGTCTGCGAGGAGCTGGTTGAGCTGGGCCGCCGCCTCGCCGGTGGTGGCGGCGGCCAGCACGTCGCGCAGGTGTGCCGCTGCCGTGCGCATCGCGGTCACGTCGTCGTCGGTGAGGTGGAGTTCTCCGGTTTCGCCGTGTTCGCGTAGAACCTGTGTCACCGAGGCGACGGACGGCGGCTCGTACAGCAGCGCCACGCACAGGTCCACGGCCCGCACGGCCATCGCCTTGGTCGAGAACACCTTCACCGTTGCAGGGTATGCCGGAGCAGCAGGGCGGTGTGGCCGAAGCGCTTCGCCGCCGGAGCCGGTCAGCCGCCGGAGCCGGTCAGCCGCCGCAGGCCGCGAAGAAGAACGAGTCGCGCAGGACCGTGTACCGGTCGCGGACCCGCACCGTGCCCGTCGCCGTGTCGATCTGCACGATCGTCATCCGGGTCGAGCCGGACACGTCGCTGGCCAGGTGGGCGGTGACCTGCGTGTCGCCCGTCCAGTCGAGCATCTGCACATCCCCGGCGGGCAGCTTGACGCGCATGCGGCCGGCGAGCTGGTCGCCCTGCGAGTCGTAGGTGACCAGCTCCGCCTTGGAGCCGGACAGCAGGCTGGCCACGGTACGCCCGTCACCGGCCAGCGCCTGCGGGACGTTGGCCGCGATGACCTGCGGCGGGGTGACGCGCCGCAGCTCCTCGCCGGTGCCGGAGTGGATGACCAGGTCGGTGACGTTCTCGGCGCCCTCGGCGGTGGCCAGCAGCTCGTCGCCGTCGCCGCTGAAGCCGAGCACCGACGACTCGGGAGGCAGGGTGCCGAGCAGGTTGCCGGTGGCCGTGTCGAAGATGCGGGTTCCGGAGGGTTTGTCGCCGCCGACGACCGCGGCGAGCCGGGCGCCGTCGTCGGACAGCAGCAGCGTCACCTCGTACTGCGCCACCTTGGGCAGCGCGTCCGCCGCGAGCCGCTTGACGCCGCCGCCGAGGGTGCGCACGGCCAGGGGTCCCTGTTCGGTGAAGTACGCCACCCGCCGGCCGTTCCCGCTGACCGCGACCGGGGCGGGGACGTAGCGGTTGGGCGAGCCGTCAGCCTCCTTCGCCACGCCTTGGGCGTCGGGCAGGATGGTGCGGCTGCCGTCGTGCATGACGAGCCGCCAGTCGCCGCACGGCCTGGCACCGCCGCCCTTGACGGGGCAGCTCTTGATGGAGGCGTACCGGATGCTGTGGTCGTGGGCGGTGTGGGCGGACGGTGCGTGCACAGGCGCTGCGTGCACAGGCGCAGTGTGGGCGGACGCCGGCCAGGTGAGGGCCGGGGCGAGGGCTGAGGTCAGGGCCGAGGCGATGGCCAGTGTGGTGATGGTCTTGAAGCGCATGTCGTTCACTCCCCCGCAACCGCGAACGTGTAGTTCTTACCGATCTTGTACGTCTCGTCCTGAGTGACCAGCCCGTGCCCGGGACCGACGGTGAGCACCCGTATCACCGCCGAGTTCCCCACATCAGCGGTCTTCGCATAGGTCACCCTGAGCCGAGCCCCCTCCCACCACGCGCTCGAAGGCGACAAGCCACCTCCGACCGGCACGTCCACCCCCTCCGACAACTCCCCCGTCGCCAGGTCATAGGTACGGATCCGCGCCCTGTCCCCCTGCACGAGCACCGCCACCGTGGTCCCGTCGGCGGCCAGCGCCCAGGCGGCGGCGTTCACGACGACCTGGGGCGGCGTGCTGCGGATCGAGTCACCACCGGCCCCGAGGGCGTACAGGGTGGTGGTGTTGTCGTCCATCTGCCGGGTGGCCAGCACTTCGCCGCCGTCGGCGCTGAAGCCGAGCACCCCGTACCTGGGCGGCAGCGTGACTGTCTCTCCGCTGGCGGCGGTGACGACCTTGGTGGGCAGGCGGTCCTCGTCGTCGTAGTAGTCGATCAGCACCCGGTCCCCCGACAGGGACAGGCGGACGGCCATCTCGTCGCTGCCGATGCCCGCGGGTCTGGCGGACCGGGGCAGTGCGGTGGGCGGGCCGCCGGCGACGGGCTGGACGACCAGGCGGTGGTCGCGGGCGCGTTCGTACAGGATGACGCTGCCGTCACCGCTGACGGCGAACGTGCCCGCGTGGTGCGCACGGCGGCCCTTGCCGTCGACGCCTCGGGCCGCGGCGGCGCGCACGGTGACCTGGCGGCCGTCGCGCAGGCTCAGGCGCCAGGCGCCGCAGGGGTCGGTGTCCTGGCGTTTCTTGTCGTGGCAGCTCTTGATCCAGGCGGCTCTGGCCACCGGTTGCGCGCCCCAGACGTGTGCCTGGGTAGCGATGGCCGGGTGTGTCGGGGTGGTGAGGGCCGCGGGTGCCGGGGCGGCAAAAGCGCGTGTCGGGGTGGCGATGACCGCGGGCGCGAGGAGTGCGACGGCGATCAGTGAGGAGTGCCTCATGGCTGTGGTCCTTTCCCTCACCCCCTTAGAGTCGGACCCGCCGTGGCCGGTTGGTCACAGATGGGACACGAGCAGGGCGGCGAGCCGGTCCATCGACTCCCGGCCGCCGCGGGGCCCGTCGGCGCGGATGATCGCGTCGCGGGCCTCCACGGTCGGGTGCACGGAGCGGGCGGTGTAGCGGGTCCGGCCGTCCGTCTGCGTCAGGGTGACGGTCTCCAGCGCCACCTCCTCGGGCGCGCCTTCGAACTCCCACGTCCGTACGTAACGCTCGGGCGGGACGACGGCGTGGTAGACGCCGCTGAAGCCCCACTCCCGGCCCCGGGCGTCGGCGTTGACGAACCGCCACCGCCCGCCCGGCGTGACCTCCATGCGGTCGACGCGGGTGGTCAGGAAGTTCGGCCCCCACCATCGCGGGATCAGCGCCGGATCCGTGACGACGCGGAAGACCAGGTCAGGCGGGGCGTCGAAGTGCCGGATCATGACGATGTCCTGCCGTCCGGGCTCGATCACGAAGTCGGTGTCGGTCACGCTGAGGTCCTTTTCCTGACGATGTCCTGCCGTCCCGGCTCGATCAGGAGCTCGGTGCCGGTCACGCTGAGGGTCCTTCCTGAATGCGCCGGATCTCTTGTTCCAGCCGGTCGAACCGGCCGCTCCAGCGGTCGCGGTAGCGGTCGATCCAGGCGGAGGCGGTCTCCAGCGGCGCGGTCTCCAGGCGGCAGGGCCGCCACTGGGCGTCGCGGCCCCTGCTGATCAGGCCCGCCCGCTCCAGCACCTTGAGGTGCTTGGAGACCGCCTGGAGGCTCATCTCGAACGGCTCCGCCAGCTCGTTGACGGTCGCCTCCCCCTCGGCCAGCCGCGCCAGGATCGCCCGCCGCGTCGGGTCGGCGAGCGCGGCGAAGGTGAGGCTGAGCTGGTCGTCGGGCATGCTCGGCGGTCTTCCTGTCAGGCGGACGGTGCGATCACCCTAGTGGTCCACGATCGTGCCGCAGGAGAGGTTGAGGGTGGCCGAGGTCATGGCGGCGGCCAGGTCGGAGGCGGCGAACGCGGCCACGTTCCCGACGTCGGCGAGCGTGGCGGCGCGCTTGAGCAGGGTGGCCTCGGCGATGGCGGCGGCGATCTCGTCCCTGGGAGCGAAGCCCTCCGGCAGGCTTTCCGGGATGCCGCCGGTGACCAGGGTGAGGACGCGGACGCCGGCCGGGCCGTACTCGCACGCGAACTGGCGCCGCATGCTCTCCATGGCGTCGAGCGCCACCTTGAGCCCGCCGAGCCCGGGCTGGGTCTGCGGCCCGCCGCCGCCGAACATGAGGATGACTCCGCCGCCGGGCACCATGTGCCGGACGGCGGCCCTGGCCGTGAGGAACTGGGTGCGGGTGGCCACCTCGATCGGCCGCAGGAACTCGGCGGCGGAGATCTCGCCGAGCGGGCGTTGCACGTCCTGGATGCCGATGGCGTTGAAGGAGACGTCGATGCGGCCCGCACGTTCGGCGACGGAGCCGGTGAAGGCGTCGACGGCGGCCTCGTCGAGCGCGTCGACCTGGGCGGCCTCCGCTCCGGGAAGGGCGGCGGCGAGCGCGTCGAGCTTGTCGCGGGTGCGTCCGGCGAGGAAGACGCGGGCGCCTTCGCGGGCGAAGGCCCTGGCCGCCGCGCCGCCGATGAATCCGCCTGCGCCGTATACGACGGCGATCTTGTTCTCGAGGAGCATTGTATTCAACCTCCTGGTTAATCAACCTATAAGTTGAATACAGGCCATGACGAACTATGTCAAGGGCCATCACAGGGGACGGCGGCCGGCGAAGCCCAGCTCCGTACGGTGATACCAGCCCAGCTCGCGCTCGCCCTCGATCCAGCACAGCCGCACGGAGGCGCCGTCGAGCAGCGAGGGGAAGTCGACCAGCACCGGCGCGATGCCCTTGACCTCGATGCCCTGCTCGTTCCAGCCGCTCAGGATCTCCTCGATCCTGGCCTGCAGCCCCTTCAGCTCGGGCAGGCCGCCCAGCTCGGACCGGCCGCCGGCGCGCCGCTGGAAGTCGATCTCGGCCAGGTCGGCACGGGCCGCGATCAGCTCCGCGGCCTGCTCGATGACGGCGGGGAGCAGCGCGCGGGCCTCGTCGAGGGTGAAGATCCGCTCCATGGGCCCACGTTAGCGGTTCGGCTCGTAGGCGTGGATGAGCAGCCGCTCGGCATGGTGCAGGTAGTCGTCGAGGTAGGCGGCGGCCTCATCGGGCCGCCCCGACTCGATCAGCTCGATCAGCGCGAGGTTGCGCTCGACGAACGGCTCGTGGAAGGCCCGCGGGTTCTCCATGACGTGGAAGACCAGGCGCAGCTCGGCCAGGAGCTGGCGCATGGCCTCGTCGATCCGCGGGCTGTCGTTCAGCGAGACGAGCGCCTGGTGGAAGCGGATGTTGGCGGTGCCGACGGCCTGCCAGTCGTCGGCGGCGACGGCTCTGCGGGCGTCGGCCACCGCCTCCTTGATCAAGGTCAGCGCCTCCTCCGACGGCTTACGCCGTACGGCGGCGCCCTCCAGGACGCGGCGAACGCGGTAGAGGTCGAGCACGTCCTCGACCGAGGGCAGCCGGACGAACACCCCCCGGTTGAGCCGGTGCTCCAGCAGCCCCTCGTGGCCGAGCAGCCGGAACGCCTCGCGCAGCGTGTTGCGTGACACGCCGAGCCCTTCCGAGATCGACTCCTCCGACAGCCGCTGGCCGGGCTGGAAGAAGCCCTCGCTGATGCGGTCGCGCAGGATGTCGGCCACTCGCTCCGCCGTGCTGCTGCGACCCAGCCGGGAGCGGTCCTGGGAGAGGTCGGCAACCACGTTATCCACAATTAACAGGGAATCATGGAGCAAACCTCTTGTCGAATTGTTCAACGATTCATATGTTGATGCTTATCCCCCCTCTAACTCAAGGAGCGATCGGATGTCAGGCTCCCCCCAACAGACACGGCGGGTGATCCTCGCCAGCCTGATCGGCACCTCGCTGGAGTGGTACGACTTCTTCCTCTACACCACCGCGGCGACCCTGGTCTTCCCCACGCTGTTCTTCCCGTCGCTCGACCCGTTCACCGCCGTCGTGGCGTCGCTGACCACCAACGCCGTGGCGTTCGTGGCCAGGCCGCTCGGCGGCATCGTGTTCGGGCACTTCGGCGACCGGGCCGGCCGTAAGACCGTGCTGGTGGTGACGCTGCTGGTGATGGGCGTCTCGACGTTCCTCATCGGGGTGCTGCCCGGCTACGCCGCCGTGGGCGTGCTGGCCCCCGTCCTGCTCGCGCTGCTGCGGTTCGTGCAGGGGCTCGGGCTCGGCGGCGAGTGGGGCGGCGCGGTGATCATGTCGCTGGAGCACGGCGACGGCCGCCGCCGCGGCTTCAACGCGAGCTGGCCGCAGGTCGGCGTGCCCGCCGGGTACGTGCTGGCCACCGGCCTGCTGACCATCCTGTCCTTCACGCTGTCGGACGCGGCGTTCCTGTCCTGGGGCTGGCGGGTGCCGTTCCTGCTGTCCGGGGCGCTGGTGTTCGTCGGCCTGTGGGTGCGGCTGCGGATCACCGAGTCGCCGCTGTTCGCCGAGCTGGAGCAGAAGGGTGCCAAGGCGAGGATGCCGCTGCTGGAGGTGCTGCGCACGCACCCGCGCGCGCTGCTGTCGGCCTTCACCGCGCGGATCGGGGTGGACGTCGCGTTCTACACCTTCACCGCGTACATCATCGTCTACATCACCGGCCAGCTCGACCTGCCTCGCTCGTACGCGCTGAACGCCGTGCTCATCGGCTCGGCGCTGCAACTCGGGCTGATCCCGCTGGCCGGCGCGCTGTCCGACCGGTACGGCCGCCGTCCCGTCTACTTCGCCGGCGTCGTCGCGGCGGCGGTGTGGGTGTTCGCCTTCTTCCCGCTGCTCGACACCAAGTCCTTCCCGCTCATCGCGCTGGCCGCCGTGGTGGCGCTGATCACCCACGCCGCCATGTACGGCCCGCAGGCCGCGTTCATCGCCGAGCTGTTCAGCACCCGGCTGCGCTACAGCGGCGCGTCCATGGGGTACCAGGTCGCCGGGATCGTCGGCGGCGCGCTGGCCCCGATCATCGCGTTGCAGCTCTTCCAGACGTTCCAGACGACGGTCGCGGTCTCGATCTACGTGGTCGTCGCGCTGGCCATCACCGCCGTGGGCCTGGCCATCGCGCCGGAGACCCGTGACCTCGACCTGGCCGAGCCGCCGTCCAGGACCAAGACCCCGCAGGTGGGCCCGTACGCCTAGCCCGTCACACGAAAGCCCCCGACGCCGCGAATGCCGCGAAGGAGCGCGGGCGGCGGCTGCCAACGCCGCCCGCGCGGAAAGGGTCCGTATGAGAACAGCACTGGCCATCGCCGCTGCGATCCTCGCGATCCCCCTGATCATCGGGGCCCTGGGCGGGATGGAGAGCACCGGCGGCGGCGAGGTGGCCGTCGTGCGCGACGGCGGCCCGCTCGACGACAACAAGGTCCGCCAGGTGATCGACCCCGGCTCCGGCCTGACCTGGACCGGCATGTGGTCCGCCGTCCACCTCTACCCGGCGCAGCAGCGCTTCTACACGATCACCGCCGACGCCAAGCGCGCCACCGCGCTCGGGGTGGACGTGGTGACGGTGCCCAGCAGCGACGGCGTGAACCTGGGCATCGAAGGCACCCTCTACTTCACGCTCAACCTGGACCACGAGACGCTGAAGAAGTTCGACGACAAGTACGGCACCAGGACCTTCCGCGCCGGGGACGACACCTCGCTGCACCCCTGGGACGGCGACGAAGGCTGGAGCGCGTTCTTCGGCCAGGCCGTCCGGCCCGTGATCGACAACGCGCTGCGCGGCCAGATCGGCGCCATGCGCTGCGTCGAGCTGGTGCCGTCCTGCTCGCTGCTGAAGAGCTCCGCGCTGCAGCCGCAGGACAGCAACGCCAACATCACCAGAGTGCAGGACGCCGTCAACGCCACGCTCGCCCGCGACCTGCCCGTCATGCTCGGCGGCACCTTCCTCACCGGCCTGCGGTTCACGCTGGTCAAGGTGACGCTGCCCGCCGACGTGCAGAAGGCGGTGGACAGGTCGCTGACGGCCGCCGCCGCCGTCTCCGAGGCCGAGGCCAAGGTGGCGCAGGCCGAGGCCGAGGCGGAGGCGAACCTGGCCCGGCAGAACGGCTACGACAAGTGCCCCGCGTGCGCCGAGATCGAGAAGCTCAGATCGCTGCCGCAGGGCATCACGGTGTACGCGCCCGGCAACCCGCAGTCAGTGGTCATACCGTCCAGGTAGGGGTTGTGACGGAATCGCCATCGATTCCCAGAACAAGCAGCGGCGAAACGGCATAAACTGCGCGCCTGTGAGCCTGCCTGTACGAGAACGTTCCCCTCGGCCGGGCGGCGGTCGCCACCGCCGTCCCGTGCCCACGTCCTTGCCGCCCGACGCCCCCGTGCTCGTGCTCGCCACCCCCGGCGGCACCGCCGGCGTGGCCGAGGAGATCGCGGCCGTGGTCCGGGTCGACAACCCGCAGATCGAGGTGCGTCTGACGAGCATCACCGACCTGGCGGACTCCCTGCCCGCGGGCCGCGACGCCGTCGTCGTGCCCCTGCTCACCTGGGACGATCCCGTCATCATGGCCGAGATCGGCAAGGCCGTCGCCGCCAGCGGCTCGGGGGCCGTCGTCACCGAGGCGCTCGGGCCGCACCCGCTGCTGGCCGAGGCCCTGCACATCCGGCTGGCCGAACGCGGCCTGGCCAGGGCCGACCGCGTCCGCCTGCTGAACGTCTCCAGCCCCGTGGACGCCGTCATCCTCGCCACCGCCGGCGGGCCCCGCGCGGTGCACGCCGTGCAGGCCACCGCGGTGCTCCTGGCGTCCCGGCTCACGCTGCCCGTGGTCGCCGCCTCGCTGGACAGCGACCCCGGCGTCGGCGTCGCCGCCCAGCGGCTGCGCGCCGCGGGCGCCGAGCGGCTGGCCATCGCGCCCTGCGTGATCGGTCACGAAACCCCCGCGGGCGTCGTCGAGCAGGCCGCCGCGTCGATCAACGCCGGCCACGCCGACCCGCTCGGCGCGCACA
Source organism: Nonomuraea sp. PA05 (assembly GCF_008086045.1). Lineage (GTDB taxonomy): Bacteria > Actinomycetota > Actinomycetes > Streptosporangiales > Streptosporangiaceae > Nonomuraea > Nonomuraea monospora. The sequence continues at coordinate 9,718 of NZ_VSEY01000049.1, forward strand.
GCGCCGTCGCAGAACTTGTCGCGCGAGCTTACGGGAGTCAACTCGCCACTTGACAAGGGCTTGTAAAGATCACTGGACTCGCGTTACCTTCTCCGCATGCGCCGTGTGGTCTGCAATGGCGAACGACTCGGCCTCCGTGACGTCACGGAGGCCGACGTGCCCGCCCTGCACACCGTCTACAGCCACCCCGCCGCCCTCCAGCACGCCCCCTTCGCGCCGCGCGGCCTGCGCGAAGTCACCGACCTCGTCGACGAGGCCATGGAGGCCGCCTTGGCCGAGCCGCGCCGCCTGTACGTCCTGGCCGTCGTCGACGCCGGCAACCGCGACGTGATCGGCGTGGCCAGGCTCCGCATCGAGGCCGAGCTGCCGCACAGCGCGGAGATCGGGTTCGGGCTGCACCCCGACCAGTGGGGGCGGGGCATCGGCACGGACCTCGTACGGCTGCTGCTGTCGTTCGGGTTCAAGCAGCTCGGGCTGCATCGCATCTGGGGCGCCCGGTCGCCCGCCAACCTTCCCGCGCAGCTTGCGATGCTGACGGCGGGGATGGTGGAGGAGGGGCGCATCCGGCACCATTTGAGCACACCTCATGGATGGCGTGACTCGATCGTGCACTCGGCGATCGAGGGTGAGTGGAGCGAGCGCTAGCTCCCTTCGGCAGCCGATTTCGTGAACTCAGCGACGGCGCGTGAGCCGACGCACCGGGATTGTCGGTGCGGCATCCTACGATGAGGCTCCTCACGGAGGGATAGTCACATGCTCGACTCGCTGATCGTGCCCCTGTTCGTCACCACGGACCTGCCGCCCGAGGCCGAGCTGGCCGAGTTCGGCGAGTTGCTCGCCGAGACCGCCCGCGTGCTCGGCCGCGAGGGAAACGGCGGCGACGGCTACGAGGCGTTCCTGGCGGGCAAGGTGTTCTGGCTGGACCGGCCCGTGCTGCCCGAGCAGCGGCCCGCCGCCGAGGGCGAGCTGCGCTTCGCCGGCATGCTCGGCTACGTCGCCGCCTCCGGGGCCGGGCACACCGCGCGGGAGGTGGTCGGCGACGTGCGCCGGGCGATCGGTGCCGCCGTGGCGGGCCGTTACGGCGACGTGGGCGTGGCGCCCGCCGTGTTCGCCATCCGCGACCAGGACGTGCGCGAGCGCACCCCCGACACGGCCGTGTACGTGGACACGCGGGACGCGGCGGCCGAGCTGGTGAGCGCCGCCAAGTCCTACCTCTAGACCGTGATCGGTGTCGCGTGCGATCGTGAGCGAAGATCCTTGCGGTGGCCGGTGAGCGGGTGGCCCGATCGACTTGGAGGTTCCGGCGATGGCGGTGGTCGGCGCGATCTGCTTCGGGCTGGTGATCGGCTGGATCACGTACGGGACGTTGCGCGGGCGGCGCTCGGGCACCGGGCTGACCGAGCTGGCGGCCGTGCTGGCCGCGGTGGGCGGCGGGCTGGCGACGGCGATGCTGGAGCTGCCCGAGGTTTTCGGCGGATACGCCGTGGGGCTGGCCGTGGGGTTCTTCGGCTATCTGGCGCTGGTGACGCTGGCGCCGGGGTCTCCGTGGGCGGGCGAGTCCGTGAAGAGGCCCACTGAGACGTACGAGGCCCAGAGGTCCGGCTCGGTGGAGCCGTAGAGGTCGCGCAGGGCCAGCACGGCGGCGCGGAAGGCGTGCGCCGGGGTGGTGCCGGTGCTGAGGCGGGTGTGGATGTCCCGGGTGAGGGCTCGGGTGATCTCGGCTGACACCGGCCAGAGGGTGAGCAGGGCGGAGCGGACGCCTGCGTGGAGGAGGGCGTGGGAGAGTGCGGTCATGCCGTCCCACGTGTGCGGGCTCGGCATGTCTCGGGGGTCTGCGGCGGGTGGTTCGTGGGCGGTGATGAGGGCTACGTCCGCGGTCACGTTCATGGTCATGAGGTGGCGGGCCGTGAGGAGGCCGTCGGACAGGCGGATGCCCGAGCCGAACGGGTCGGCGTGGTCGTACACGGCCGGGCAGGCCAGGTGCAGCACGTCCCAGGAGCCCTGGAGGAGATCCGCGGTGGCCTCGGGGGACGGGTGGGTGCCGAGCAGGGTGGCCGCGTCCCTGGCCTCGGCCTCCACGACGGGGCGGGCGGCCGGGTCGGTGGTGAAGGCCAGGGCCAGCGAGCCGGTGCGCGGGGTGCGGGGGCGGCGGGCCAGGCGGATCAGGGCGGTGGCTGAGGGGGCGTAGGCGACCGGGAACCGTTCGATGAGCAGGTGTCCGGACGGGGACAGGGCGTGCAGGGGGATCCGGCGGAGCGCCGGGTGCGGGAACAGGTGGAGCAGGTCGATGCCGTTGCCCAGGGCGGTGAGCGCGTCGGCGAGGAGGAGGTCGGCCAGGCGGCGCCAGAGGTCGGCGCGGTGGCGGCGGGCGTCGATGTCGAGGAGGCCGGGTCTGCGGCCGTTCATGGTGCGGCGGAAGGCGTCCAGGAGGTCCGGGCCGACGGTGGTGGGGAAGGCGCGCGGCTCTGGCCAGCCCGTGCGGTGGGCCAGGACCGTCACGGTGCCCTCGCCCAGGTGGAACCCGAGCAGCGCCCGCGCTCCCCCGGCGTGGCCGGGGACGTCCACCAGGGCGTCGAGCTGGGCTCTGGTGGGTGGTCTGCCTCTGTGGGCGGCCGCGTCGTCGGGGTCCATGCGCCTGTCGAGGTCGTCCTGGGCGGTGTGGGCCCGGCGGAAGACGGACGCCGCGCGGTCGGGGTCGCGGGTGTTGCGGGCGATCGTGGTCAGGGTTCGGATGGTGCGCAGGGTGTGCTGCTCGGGCTCCGGGAGGTCGGCGGGCGCCTGGCCCGTGGGGATTCGGTGGGTGGTGTTCAAGGCGTTGAGTTTGGACTGTTCGGCGTGGGTCCAGGCGGTCATGCCGAGGTTCAGGCGGACGGCCAGCCGGATCGTGCGGTCGCGGGCCGTCTCCAGGCCCAGGGCGCAGGCGCGTTCGGCGTCGGCCAGGGCGGCTGGGAGGTCGCCGAGGCCCTCCACGGCCAGCGAGCGGTGGCGGTAGGCGGTGGCGAGCTGGTGGTCGTGGCCTAGGTCGGACAGGAGGTCGATGGCGGTGGAGAGGCGGTGGCGGGCCTGGGTGCGGGAGGCGGTGGCCAGCTCGGCACCGACGACGTCGCTGGCCGCGTCGCCCGCAGCGGCGGACGGGGCGGTGGGCGAAGTGGCAGGCGGGGTAGCGGGCGAGGTGGCGGGCGAGGTGGCGGGCGAGGTGGCGGGCGAGGTAGAGGCCGGGGTGGCGGGCGGTGGGGCGAGGTCGGTGGTCAGGTTGAGGGTGGCCAGGTGGGTCAGCGCGATGGCCTCTCCCGCGCGGAAGCCGATGTCCTGTGCCAGGGCGAGCGCCTCCGTCAGCCGCTCCGGCGCCCCCAGGCGGCCCAGCGCGATCAGGGCCAGGACCGTTCCGCGGCCGTGGCCGTGGGCGCGTTCCAGCTCCAGGGCGCGCTCGACCAGCGGCACGGCCTCGGCGGTGGCGCCGCGTAGTTCGCAGGTCAGGGCGAGGTCGGCGTAGGCGGTGGCGAGGTCGGCGCGGCGGCCCAGCTCCTCGCCGATCGCGATGGCCTCGCGGTAGCAGGCGGCGGCCTCGTCCGGCTCGCCGAGCCTGAGATGGAGGTCGGCGAGGCCGGACAGGAGCGGCGCCCGCAGCGCCCGCCAGATCGGCGCGCCGATGGCGGCCAGCCCCTCCTCGTACGCCCGCGCGGCCTCCTGGGTGCGGCCCAGGTCCGTGAGGGCGGCGCCCAGCAGGGCCAGGGATCGGACGAGCTGGGCGGGCAGCGCGGAGTCCGCGTCGCGGGCCAGGGAGACCGCCTTGGTGAGGTGGCCGGTCGCCTCCTCCGCCCGTCCCATGGCCGTGGCCGCCGCGCCGAGGTTGCGCAGGTGCTCGATGACCCGGTCGTCGCGCAGTTCGTAGCCGCGCGCCGCGTAGGCGTGGGCGGCGGGCAGGTCGCCCATCTCGCGGCAGCAGGCGGACAGCTTGGCCAGGAGGTGAGACCGGTCAACGCCCGCCGCACCCCCGCCGGCCGCCGCACCGCCGGGGGCCGCCGCACCGCCGGGGGCCGCCGTACCCGAACCGGCCGCCGCACCCGAGCTTCCGGCTGCGGCGCCGAGGGCCTCTTCTGCCAGGGTGCGGGCCGTGGTGAGGTCGCCTGCCGCCTCGGCCTCCTCCAGCCGCGACCACAGCTCCAGCCGCTCCAGCTCCGCCCCCGGCCGCCCCTCCGCCCGCAGGGACGCCACCGACTGGGCGAGGGTGGCCCGGCCGCGGACGAGGTCGCCCAGGCTGAGCTGGATACCGGCCAGGCGGGCCAGGAGGGCGGCGTCCAGACCGCCCGCCATGGCGGCGACGACCTCGAACGGCGCCCCCGATGACCGGAGGTCGGGAGCGGCGGCCAGCCCGGCCAGCCCCTCCTCCAGCCGGGCCCGCGCCCGCCGGAACTCCCCCAGCGACTCCAGGGCCAGGCCGAGTTTGATGGAGGCGAGGGCCGTCAGCCGCTCCTGGCCGCTGGCGCGGAACCCGTCCAGGGCGGCCTCCAGCTCGGAAGCCTGCGCCCGCAGGTCGCCGTCACGGGCGGCGAGCGCGGCGAGGCGGTCGCGGACGACGGCTTCCTTGAGCGGGTCCTGGGACGCCAGGCCGAGCGCCGAGTACAGGCGTTCCGCCGCCTCCTGCGGCTCCCCCAGCCGGACGTCCGCGGCGGCCCGGCCGAGTGTGGCCGTGAAGAGGGCGTCCAGGTCGCCTTCCGCGGCGGCCAGGTCCGAGGCCCGGTCGAGGTCGGCGAGTGCGTCCTCGACGAGGTTCAGCGCGATGAGGCAGGCGGCGCGCATGACCAGCGCGACCGCCTCCTTGGCCGGCGCCCGCAGCCCCGCGAACGCCTCCGCCGCCGCCTCGAACGCCTCCAGCGCCCGCTCCGGCTCACCCTCCGCGTACGCCAGCACGCCCAGGTTGTAGCGCACCGACGCGGCCCCGTCGTGGTGGGCGATCGCCTCGTACTCGCGTCCCGCCAGCTCGAACGCCACCCTCGCGCCGCCCGTGTCGCCGCGGGCGCGGCGGCGCTGGCCGAGGCGGTACCACTCGTCGGCGGGCTCTCGCCGCTGCCCCCTGCGGCGCACGATCTCCACCAGCCGGGTCTCGCAGGCCGCCGCGTGGCCGTGGTGGCCGCCGGCCGCCAGCGTGACGGCGTACGCGTCGAGCGCCCCGCACGCCTCCTCCCACTCCCCCGCCGCCTCCAGCTCCATGGCGCAGGCGGCCATGCGCTCGTTGGCGGCGGTGAGGTCGTCCTGGTCCACGGCGGCTCTGGCGGCGGGGACGAGGGCCAGGGCGGCGGCCCGCCTGTCGCCGGTGTCCTGGTACAGCTCGCGGGCGCGGGCCGCGCAGGTGACGGCGGAGGCGGGGTCGCCCAGCGCCAGGTACGCCTCGGCCGCGTGCTCGCGGTGGGCGGCCTCCTCGGCGGGCAGCCCGGCGGCCTCGCACAGGGCGACGGCCCTCAGGTGGTGCTCGACGGCTCGGGCGGGGTCGCCGGTGCGCAGGTGGACGAGGCCCATGTTGCCGAGCTGGCGCGCCTCCGAGCCGGGGTCGGAGAGGGAGCGGTGGAGGGTGGCCGAGCGTTCGTACGCCGTGAGGGCCCGCGCGTACGCCGGGGATGAGTCCTCCGCGGCGGCGAGGTCCTCGTGCGCCGCGCCCAGCACCTCCAGCGCGTACGCGGCCCGCCCCGCCGCCCTCGCCGACTCGAACGCCCGCACCGCCCGTTCCAGCACCCGGGCGGCGGTGCGCCGGCGTCCGGCGGTGGTCAGCCGCTGGGCCGTCTCCAGCAGGAACTCGCCCGGTTCCGCCGCCCCCGCCCCGGCCACCGCGAGCAGCCTGAGCGCCACCGGCTCGTCCGGCAGCCGCAGCGCCAGTTCGGTGGCGGCGCGCGCGAGCTGTTCGTCCACGGCGGGCGGCACGTCCAGCCCGGACAGCAGCGCCGCGTCGTCCTCTCCGGCCAGGGACAGCGCCTCGGTGAGGTCGCGGGCGTCGTGCTGGGCCGTGTAGCGGGTCAGCAGCGCCCTGCACAGCACCCGTTGCGCGCCCTGCTGGCCGTGCGAGGCCTTCAACGCCAGCTCGACCCCCTGCCGGGCGGCGAGCACGGCCTCGCGCAGGTCCTCGGCCCGCCGCTCGCCGTCCGTCCGGGTGACGCGCCCGGCCTCGCGCAGGTCCTCGGCCCGCCGCTCGCCGTCCGTCCGGGTGACGCGCCCGGCCTTGCGCAGGTCGTCGGCCCGCCGCTCGCCGTCCGTCCGGGTGGCGCGCCAGCACAGCACCTCCGACATCAGCCCGTACGCCTCCACCCGGAATCCCGACTGCTCCCCCACCGTGAGGGCTTCCCGTAAGACGGTCACGGTCTCGTCGGCCGTCGCCGCGGTGAGGCCGAGCCGGAGCGCCCGGGCGAGCAGCATGAGGGTGCCCGCCCTGGCCTGGTCCTGCGGCCCGTGCGCGGCGAGGGCGGCGCGGGCCGCGGCGATGGGTTCGGCCGGGTCGCCCCCGGTGACGACGGCCCGCCGGAGAAGGGCGTTGGCCAGGGTGGTCAGGTGCCTGGCCCGGTCCGGGTGGCCGTCGGGGGCGCGTCTGGCCGCCTGGCGCAGGACGGCCACGGCGTCGTCCAGGTCGGTGAGGTCGCCGGTGACGAGGTAGCGGCGCCAGCGGCGCTTGCCGAGCAGCCCGAGCCGGACGAGCGAATCGGCGCCGAGCCCGCGGGCACTCTCGTCAGGCGCGACGCGCAGCGCTTCCAGCATCTCGGTGGCGGCTTCGAGTGAGCGTTCGTCGCCCGTGACGACGTACCACTCGATGAGCCCCGACGCGTACGGCGCCACGACGCCGGGATGCGCCCACTGCTCGTGCCAGAAGTCCAGCGCGCACTGCCCTGCCCTGATGAACGCCAGCAGGTCGCCGTCCGCGTAGGAGGCGGCGGCCCGCGCCTGGGTGAGGTCGACCAGGGTGAGCAGCGCCTGGGACCGCTCCCGGCTGCGCGGCGGCGTCTCGGCCGCCGCCACGTACGCCCTGACCAGCTCCTCGTCGTCGGGCGCCGCCGAGCCGAGCGCCGTCGCCAGCTCTCCGGCGTGGGCGGCGTCGCCGAGGGCCGCCCGCAGCAGGACGTGCACCGCGTCGCCGATGACGCCGCGTTCGCCGGTCATGGCGTGCAGGCGCACCAGCCCGGCCCCGACCAGCCCGAGCGCGCCGGACGCCCAGGAGGAGTCGGCGGAGCCCATGGACTCCTGGAGCAGCAGCCGGGTCAGCCGCTCGCTCACCTCCGGCGACGGGTGCGCCATGGCGCGGCGTACCAGCGCGTGGACGAGCAGCCCGACGTGCCGGTACGCGGCCGGATCGACGTGCCCCAGCACCTCCTCCACCAGCCCAGCCCAGGTGTCGGCCGACTCGCCCGGCGGCACGTTGGAGCCGCGCAGCTTCTCGGGCAGCCGGCCGGGGTCGAGCACGGCCACGGCGGCGAAGAAGGCGCCCGCCACCGCGGCGTCCTGGGTGGTCTGCGGGTCGAGCCGGTAGCGGGCCAGGTGCAGGATCCCGATCAGCCGCCAGGTGACCGCGTCGGTCCGGTCGCCGGCGCACGCCCGCATCGCCTGCTCGGCCTCGGACAGCGCCGCGGGCTCCCAGATCAGCTCTGGGTCCGCGGCCTGTTCGAACCGCTCGATGCGGGTGGCCAGCGCCCTGGCCGGTTCGGTCATGGGCACAGGCTCTCACCGGCGTGCGCCCGCGTACAGGACCGTCACTCAGGGTGTCAGCTCCACGAACGACACACCCGGCATGGGCAGGTCGAACGCCAGGCTGACGGCGGGTCCGGTGACGGCGGCGGGCGGGGCGAGCTCGTCGAGCCCGTCGGCTCCGGCGAGCGCCTCCCACTGCTCGCCGGCCGGCCAGTCGCCGCCGCCCATCGCCTCCCAGGCCGCCTGCACGTTGGTGTGGGCGGCGTCGATGCGGTGGTGCGTCAGCGTGTACGGGCGGCGCTCCAGCCCCTCGACGGCCAGCGTGACGGCGCGGGTCAGCTCGGGCGCGCCGGTGGACTGGGCGCTGTTGAGCGTGCCGTTCCAGACGAGCACGCCGACCCGGCCGTCGGGGTGCCTGGCGGCCCACGCCTCGACGCCCGCGACGTCGCCGTCCACCTCGGCGGCCAGCTCCGCGTCGCCCAGCCGTTCGGCGAGCGCGAGGGCGTGGAAGCGGGGCTTGCGCAGGTTGCCGACGGTCAGCAGGCCGAACCCGCCGTGGAACAGCCGGGGCGGCCTGCCCACCTCCTCGAAGTGGTCGGAGGCCACCCAGTGCGACAGCGCGGCGATCCGGCCGGCGGCGGACTTCATGCCGTGCAGCACGAACGCCGCGCCGAACGGCCCGTCCCCGATGCCGTGGAAGTGGGTGGGCGTGGGGCCCCACTCGGTCCACCAGATCGGCACGTCCCGCCCGTGCGCCGCCAGGACGGGACGCCAGTCGAGCGGCGCGTTGCCGTAGGTGTGGGTGGAGACGAAGTCGAGCGCGGCGCCCGACTCGGCGACGTGCGCGAGCAGCTCCGCCACCCAGCCGTTCGCGGCCGAGGCGGGGCCGCCGACCCGCAGATCGGGGTGCACGTCGCGGACGGCGGCGGCGGTGACGTCATAGAGCAGGAAGTACTCCTCTCGGGTGCCGGACCAGAAGACGTCCAGGTTGGGCTCGTTCCACACCTCGAAGGGCCAGTGGCCGACCACCTCGCGCAGGCCGTAGCGGCCGATCAGGTGCTCGACCAGGGCTCTGACGAGGTCGCCCCACGCCTCGAAGTCCTTCGGCGGCGAGATGACGGCCGCGTAGTCGAAGACGGTCCTCGACGGGTCGGCGGCCAGGTCGCGGGGCATGAAGCCGAGCTCCACGACCGGCCGCAGGCCCAGCGCGACGACCCGGTCGTAGACGGCGTCCACGCGGGAGAAGTCGTAGGGCTCGCCGTGCCGGTAGACGCCGAGGTCGTCGCCGAGGATGGCGTGCGCGCGGACGGCGCCGACGCCGAGCTGCTCGCGCACGATGCGCAGCGCCGCCGCCAGCTCCTCGCCGATCGGCCTGCCGCCGGTCTCGTCGGTGCTGAGCAGGTGGGACAGGTGCTCGGAGCCCACCATGTACGCCCACGGCCGCGGCAGCTCGCGGGTCGTCCGGCGGGCGTCCACCCGTACCGAGACCCGGGCCCCGTCCCCGGCGGGCAGCGGCGCCGCCTCGACCGGGGCGCAGAAGGGGCCCTGGGCGGGCGTGAGGGCCGCCACCGTGTACGCGGCGGGCCCGTGGCCGGTGTCGACGAACCGGCAGGACGGCACGGCGGGCACGTCCACCTCGGCGGGGACGGCGGGCGCGCCGTCCCGGTGCACGAGGTAGCCGATGGCGCCGGGCACGGGGTCCCAGGTGAGCGTCACGTGTCCCGCTCCGGTGACCGCGCGCAGGCCGGTGGGGGCCGGGGGCGTCAGGGGGTCCTTCAACGGTCGCCTCGATTCATCGCACGTCCCAGTCTTCTAGCCGCATCACCGGCCGGAGCCTGTCCTCGACGCCGGACCCGGCGAAGTAGCGGTGCAGGCTGCCGCCGGTGAGCACGTTGCCCAGCGCGGCCATGGCCATGCCCTGGTCGAGCGCCAGGTACCACTTGGAGACGACGCCGGAGCGGACGGCGATGGCGTCGTAGAACCCGCCGGGGCCGTAGGCGTCGAAGTCGCGGCGCAGCTTGGCCAGGTTGTCCAGGGCGGCGCGCTGCGCGTACGGCAGCGCCAGGAAGCTGGCGTGCGGCGTGACGACGCCGTCCCCGTACGCGGCGGGCGGCGGCTGGGCGGGCCGGCAGCCCTCGTAGCCGGGGTCGACGCTGGTCCGCTCGCGGTCGGAGGAGTAGCCGGGCTCGTCCATGCCGAGCTGGTCCACGCCGTAGACGTTGTAGCCGCCGTGCGGGTCGTTGGACGGGGAGAAGCCCCAGTAGCCGTACTTCGCCTCGTTCAGCCCGTGCTCGATCTGGCCGCGCACGAACACGGGGTGGTTGCGGCCCCAGCTCCTGGGCGCCCACTTCGCCTCGGGGACGACCAGGTCGGGCATCAGGGCCTCGAACATGGAGCCGCCCCAGTTGGGCACGTACCGCATGCCGCGGTATTCGTAGGTGCCCTCCCAGACGTTGACGCCCCTGTACTGCTTCCACGCGCCGACGGGCTTCTGCTCCTGCCAGCCGTAGTCGCAGGCGTTGTCGGGGAAGGTGCGGTAGGGGCCGAAGTAGCTCTCGGCGGGGAGCTGGCCGAGCGCGATGCCGATGTACTGGCCGATGCGGGTCTCGGCGGGGGCGCCGTAGTGGTGGCAGGTGGAGTAGACGGTCACGCCGGTGCCGGCGTAGTCGGTGGGGGTGTTGCAGTCCCTGGGCGGCGGTTCCGGCCAGAAGCCGCCGCGCAGCAGGCCGGTGCCGGCGTCGGGGCGGGCGGCCGGGTCGTAGTAGGCGGTGAAGTCCATCGAGTTCACCAGCGTGTTCGCCGCCCTGGCGTGGGCGGGGACGGCGTTGCGGACCATCATCAGGGCGGCGGCCAGCCAGCCGTTGTCCACGCTGGAGGCGAACGGGTGGATCGGATCGCCGGAGTCGGGGAAGCTGCGGGCGAGCTGGAGGGTGGCCGGGTCGTACCAGTTGTAGAACTGGCCGGTGGGGGCGTTGCGCTCCAGGCGGGCCAGCGCGTCCAGCACCCTGCCGATCCTGGTGGCGGCGTCGCGGGCGGTGATCAGGCGCAGGTCGCGGGCGACGAGGGTGCTCCACACGTACGTGGCGATGTTGGTGGGCGAGGTGATCCGCGCCCTGGTCTTCAGGTCGCCCGTCACCTTGTCGGCGGGCAGGCCGGTGGCGGGCTCGACCATGGCGGCCATCGACCGCCAGGTGTCCCTGGCGTAGCGGTGCAGGGTGCTGTCGGCCTCGGCGGGGGCGGCCGTCACCCCCAGGGACAGCACGAGTAAGCAGGACAGGACCGTCTTGCGCATGGGGTGCTCCTCTACTTGAGGCCGGTGGTGGCGATGCCCTGGATGAAGAAGCGCTGCAGGAAGACGAACAGGAACAGGATCGGCGCGATGACCACGACCGACCCGGCGACCAGCAGGTTGTAGTGGGTGCCCTCGTTGCCGTTGAGGATGTTGAGCGCGACGGGCAGGGTGTACATGTCCTCGCTCTGGGCGACCACGGCCGGCCAGAGGAAGTTGTTCCACGAGCCGAGGAACGTGATCAGCCCGAGGGTGGCCAGTGCGGGCCCGCACAGCGGCAGGATGATCGTGAAGAAGACGCGGAACTCCCTGGCGCCGTCCACGCGGGCCGCGTCGATCAGCTCGTCGGGCAGCTCGGCGATGAACTGCCGCATCATGAACACGCCCAGCGGCGTCACCATGGTCGGCAGGATGATCCCGATGAACGTGTTGACCATGCCGAACCGGGCGATCAGCACGAACTGCGGCATCATCACGACGATCGCGGGGATGGCGAGCTGCACGAGCACCAGGCCGAAGGCGAGGTTCTTGCCGCGGAAGGAGAGCTTGGCGAAGGCGTAGCCGACCATGGAGCAGAACAGCAGGTTCGTGGCGACCAGCACGAGCGCGATGAGCATGCTGTTGGTGAACGCGGTGCCGAGGTCCACCCGTCCGAACAGCTCGGCGAAGTTGTCCAGCGTCCACGTCCGCGGCCAGAACGTCGGCGGGTCGCGCCTGATCTCCTGCTCCGGTTTGAACGAGCTGAGCGCCGTCCACAGGAACGGCCCGGCGACCAGCGCCAGGCCGGCGGACAGCCCGAGGTAGATGACCGCGCGCTGCCGCCTGGTGGTCCTGTTCATCGGTTCCTCCCCAGCCTGAGCTGCAGGACGGCGAGCGCCACGATCACCGTGAACAGCACGGTCGAGGCGGCCCCCGCGTAGCCGTAGTTGCCGACGCCGAACTGGCCGAAGATGGCCAGCGAGGCCGACAGGGTGGCGTTCAGCGGCCCGCCCCTGGTCATGACGAGGGGCTCCTCCAGGAACTGCATGAAGCCGACGGAGCTGTAGACGGTGCAGAACAGCAGCACGGGCCGCAGCGACGGCACGGTCACGGCGTGGAAGCGCGCCCAGCGGCCGGCGCCGTCCACGGCCGCGGCCTCGTACAGCTCTCTCGGGATGGTCTGCAGGGCGGCCAGCAGCACGACCATGTTGAAGCCGAAGCTGCGCCAGGCCGTCATCACGATGATCGAGGGCAGCGCGGTGGCCTCGTTCTCCAGCCAGTTGGGGCCCTGCGCGCCGGCCAGCCCGAGCAGCCGGTTGACCAGCCCGGCCTCGGGCTCCAGCAGGAACTTCCAGGCCACCGCGATGCCGATGATGCTGGTGATGTTGGGCAGGTAGTAGCCGAGCCGGAAGAACGCGGCGGGCAGGCGGGCGATGCCCGTGTTGAGCAGCACGGCAGCGGCGAGGCCCAGCCCGATGGTCAGCGGCAGCGCCGTGACCACGAAGATCACGGTGTTGAGCGCGGCCCTGCGCATGGCGCCGTCGTTCATGAGCCGCAGATAGTTGTCGACGCCGACCAGGTTGACGCCGAGCGGGTCGGTCACGTCGGTGCTGCGGATGTCGGTGAAGCTCATCCCGATGCCGACGAGCAGCGGCCCCAGGTAGAACACCGCGAACAGCACCACGAACGGCAGGATGAAGACCCAGCCGACGCCCGACCGGCGTAAGGCGCCCCTGACCTTGACCGGTGCGGGGGCGGGCGGCGCCTGTCTCGTGAGCACGGCCATGGCGCTCTAGAGGCCGGTGCCGATCGTGTCGGCCTGCGACTGGATCGCCTTGGCCGTCTGCTCGGGCGTCGCCTTGCCGCGGGCCAGCTTCTCCAGCTCGGCCTCCAGCACCCTGGCCACCTGCTCCCAGGTGGGGAACGGCGGCGGGGTCCTGGCGTCCTTGAGCTGCTCGCCGAAGACCGCGAGCTGCTCGTCGGCCTTCAGCTCGGGCTCCTGCCAGGCCGCCTGGACGGCCGGCAGCGCCTTGACCGTCGTGTACCACTTGGCCTGCACCTTCGGCTCGCTCAGCCATCGGATGAACGTCCAGGCGGCGTCGCGGTTCTTCGCCTTCTTGAACACCGCCATGTCCGCGCCGCCGACGAAACTCGTCGCCGAGACCGGGCCTCGGGGATAGGGGGCGACGTCGAACTTCTCGGCGAACCCCGGCCCGCCGTCGTTGTTCAGCACGCCGATCATCCACGGCCCCGAGTAGAAGGCGCCGACCTCGCCCTTGATGAAGGTCTGCGGGAAGGCGTTCGCGGGGGTGTCGGTGGGGGCCAGCTTCTGCTCGAACAGCGAGGCGTACTGCTTGAGCGCGGTGACCGCCTCGGGGGTGTCGAAGGTGTACTTCCCGTCCTTGACGATCTCGCCGCCGGCCTGCCAGATCAGCGGCAGCACCTCCTGCCAGGAGGCGCCGAGCTGGTAGCTCTGGTTGAAGCCGCGGCTGGCGCCGCCCTCGTCCTTGAGCGCCTTGACGAACGCGGTGAACTCCCGCCACGTCGCGGGCGGCCGCACCTTGGCCTTCTCGGCCTGGTCGGTGCGGTAGTACAGGACGCGGGTCTCGACGTACCAGGGCACGCCGTACGCGGTGCCGTTGATGTCCACGGTCTGCCAGGCGCCGGGGAAGAACGCCGACTTGTCGACCAGGTTTCCGGGGGTGGGCTCCAGCGCGCCCGTCTTGGCCAGCTCGCCGGACCAGGTGGAGCCGATCATGCTCACGTCGGGGGTGGCGCCGCCCGCGATGGCCGAGGTGATCTTGTCGTGGGCCACGTCCCAGCCGATGGCCGTCACGTTGATCTTCACGCCGGGGTTGGCGGTCTCGAAGTCCTTGACGAACGCGCCGAGCGCCTTGCCCTCCTCGCCCATCGCCCAGACCGTGACCTCCCCCGCGACCTTGCCGGTCGTGACGTCCCGCGCCTGCTCGGGCGCGGAGTCCGTGCCGCGGCCGCAGCCCGCGGCCACGATCGTGAGCGCCAGCACGCCCGCGGCGCGCCGGGTGGTGGTGTTCATGTCGGTACCTCCTGGGGGTGCTGACCGCAGCTTGAGCGGACGACCAGCTCGGTGGTCAGGACGATGTGGCTCGGGGTGTCGCGGGCCCCCGTGATGAGTTCGTCGAGCGCGCGGGCGGCGCGGGCGCCGAGCTCGCGCATCGGCTGCCGTACGGTGGTCAGCGCCGGGCGGGCGTGGCGGGCGGCCATGATGTCGTCCCAGCCGGTCACGGCCACGTCGCCGGGCACGTCGAGGCCGAGCTCCTCGGCGGCGAGCAGCGCCCCCAGCGCCACCTCGTCGTCGGAGCAGACGATCGCCCGCGGCCTGCCCGCGCCCTTGAGCAGCTTCGTGGCGGCCTCGTGGCCGCACTCCACGGTGTACTGGCCGGTGGCGACGGCCTCGATCGCGCCGCCGAGCACGCCGCGAACGCCCTGCCAGCGCTCGTCCACGTCGTCGCGGCTGGTCAGCGGGGCGCCGAGGAAGGCGTAGCGCTCGTAGCCGTGCTCGCGCAGGTGGGCGGCGAGCGCACGGGCCGAGCCGGTGTTCTCGCTGCGCAGGGTGTCGGCTCCGGGCAGCGGGTCGCGGGAGACGAACACCAGGCGCACGCCGAGCCGTACCAGCTCGGCGACCAGCGGCTCGGGTACGGTGTGGCCGAAGATGAGCATGCCGTCCACGCGGCCCGCCAGGTCCTTGATCAGGTCGCCGACCCTGGTGCGGCCCTTGGTGGACAGGATGACCACCGAGCGGCCCAGCTCGGAGGCGACCTCCTCGTAGCCGAGCAGGACCTCGGCGTAGTACGGGCCCGCCAGGTCGGGGAAGACGACGCCGTTGGCGGCGTGGCGGCCCTCGGCGAGGCTGACGCCCAGGCGGCTGGGCGTGAAGTTGAGCTCCTCGACGGCCTTGAGCACCTTCTCCCGGGTACGGGCGGCGACGGGGCCGGTGCCGCGCAGGGCCCTGGACACGGTGGCGATCGACACGCCCGCCCGCTTGGCCACTTCGTAGATGGTCACGTCCATGCGCGTCCTCTAACGGTGTAAGCGCTTCCACTCACTGACTGAAAGCGCTTACAGAAATGTAGGTGCCAACCACGTTAACTTCTCGTCCAGACCCCGTCGAGTAACGGTGAGGTCACGGTCGGCGTGGGTAGGTGCGCCTGCATGCTCTACGGAGAAGAACATGTCCGGCGTTACCAGGAGACCGACGGCGCGGAGGGCCACGACTGGAACAACACCGTCGTGCTCCTGCTGACCACCAAGGGACGCAAGACCGGCCGTCCCTTCACGACTCCGCTCATCTATCAGCCGTTCGGCGACGACTACCTCGTGGTGGCGTCCAAGGGCGGCGACCCCGACCATCCGGGGTGGTTCAAGAACCTGCGCGCCGACCAGGAGGTCGAGGTGCAGGTGAAGGGGGACAAGTTCAAGGCCCGGGCGCGCACCGCCACACCCGAGGAGAAGCCCGAGATGTGGCGGGTGATGGCGCGGACGTGGCCGGACTACGACGAGTACCAGAAGAAGACCGACCGGGAGATCCCGGTCGTCGTGCTCGAACGCACCACCTGACATGACGGAAGGCCCCGCCGTGACGGGGCCTTCCTGTCCTGGCTCACTTGATCCGGTACGCCCGGAGGACGGTCTCGGTGAAGGCGTTGCCGCCGGCGTCGGCGGCCTTGACGCGCAGCGAGGCGAACTTGCCGCGCGCCCAGGCCGGGTGCCAGGTCCCGGCGGACCACTCGCCCCTGCCCGACGGGTGCACCAGCGCAGGCAGCCAGGTGCGGCCGTCGTCGTAGGAGATCTCGGCCGTCAGCGTGCGCAGCCTCAGGTCGGGCGAGCCGTCCTGGCGCTGGACGCGCAGCGGGATGCTGATGGGGCCCGCGGCGGCCTGGTTGTTCTCGTCCAGCTCAGGCTCGGCCTTGACGGCCAGCAGCGGCAGCAGTTGCCGCTCGCCCGCCGCCGGGGTCTTCGACCTGAACCGCCACTCGGCGCTGACCCGGGTGGACAGCGCGGTCATGGCCGGGTCGCGGTCCGCGGTCATGGTCAGCCGGTACTCGCTCTCCTTCCGCTCGGCGGGCACGTCGATCCAGCCGGGCAGGTAGTCGGTGGTGCTGAAGATCTCCTTGCCGTCGCGGTAGAGCTTGGCCTGCGGGGCCGTGTACGAGGTGATGGAGTGGCGGTCCAGCCTGCCGTCGTCGAACAGCGAGGTGCTGAACTGCAGCAGGTTCTCCTCGCGCCAGTTGTAGTCGCCGTCCGGGTTGAGCGCGGCCCCGAGGACGGCGCCGTTCCAGCGCTCGGTGCTCTTCTGGCCCGCCCGGTAGACGGTGGTCCGGCCGAAGAAGAACTGGTCGAGGTCGTCTATGCCCTCCGGCGGGAGCTTGTACTGGGCGAACGACGGGTACCAGCCGGTGTCGCCCGGCGTGTAGTACTCGGTCCTGCGGAACGGCAGCGGCACGTGGGCGACGTGCACGTACGGCATCCAGGCCAGCTCCGTACCGTAGAGCACGGGCAGCGCCATGTGCTCGCCGGTCTTGCCGTCCCGCTGGGCGGCGTAGGTGGAGTCGACCTGGGCGAGGTCACGGCGGCGCGGCCGGTAGCCGGGGTCGGCGGGGATGCGCGGCTCCGCCTTCATCAGGTGGTAGAAGTACGGGCTGTCGTCGTAGGTGCCGTCGCCCTTCGGCTTGGCCCACTGCGTCCACCGGTAGTAGGCGAACTTCTTGCTGGCCGTGCGGGTCGTCGGGATCGCCTTGACGCCTTCGATCCGTTCCGCGCCCCACAGGCCGGCCAGGTCCACGTCCACGCCGAGGGGCTGCTTGCCCTCGACGAGCTGCAGCATGCCCAGCATGCCGATGGCCAGCCGCGCCGTCGGCTCCTCCGTGCGCACGTCCACCGGCTTGGCGCGGCGGGCGTCGGCGGTGACGGTGCGGTCGCCGTCGAGCGTGAACTCCGGCTCGGCCGCCATCACGACAGTGCCGTCGTGGTCGGCCATCAGGATGACGACCGTGTACCGGCGGCCCTTCAGCAGCCGCAGGTCCAGGCTGCCGCTCGCGATGTCGTAGTTGGTCTGCTCGCCCGACTCGACGTCGATGACGCCGGCGAAGGCGACCTGGGCGGGCTGCCCGTCGCTGCCGGTGAAGCGCAGGCCGAGGCCCCGCTTCTCCGGCTCGACGCGCATGCCGATCCCGGTGCGTACGGTGACGTCGCCGCTCCTGGCGATGACCGTGCCGCTGAACAGGCCGATCGCGTCCGGCTTGGCCGTGACCTTGACCTCGGCGGCGCCGTGCGCGGGCACGTCCACCGCGTCGGCGCCGAGGGTGAACGGCGTGGCGCTCTGGCCGTGCCCGTCCTTGGCGACCACGCTCAGCTCCAGCCGGACGGCGGCGTCGCCGTCGTTGCGGTAGGTGAGCGTGCGCTCCTTGGGCGCGGTGTCGGGCAGTTCGACGTCCCCCATGCCGAGGGAGGCGGGCTCGGTCGTGATCCGCTGGCCGACGGCGCGGGCCACGTCCACCCGGCCTGAGCCCTGCACGTAGGCGCCCAGCTCCTCGCCGGGGGCCGTGGAGGCCATCAGCGCGGCCTTGACGCGGTCGGCCTTCCAGCCGGGGTGCAGGCCGGCCACGATGGCCGCCGCGCCCGCCACGTGCGGGGTGGCCATGGACGTGCCGCTCATCTCCGCGTACTGGTCGCCGCCCTCGGGGGCGTTCGCCCTGGCGGCGACGATGCCCACGCCGGGCGCGATCAGGTCGGGCTTGACGGCGGCGTCGCCGGGGCGCGGGCCGGTGCTGCTGAACTGGGCGACGGTGTCGGCGTCGCGGTAGGAGGCGCCGACGGACAGCGCGGCGTCGGCGCTGCTCGGGGAGCCGAGTTGCTGGGGCCCGTCGTTGCCCGAGGCGATCACGAACAGCGTGCCGTACTCGGCCGAGAGGCTGTTGACGGCCTGCTCCAGCGGGTCCACGCCGGGGGCGTCGGGGCCGCCGAGGCTGAGGTTGGCGACGCGGGCGCCGTTCTGGGCCGCCCAGGTCATGCCCGCGACGATGGCCGAGTCGGCGCAGTAGCCGTCCTGGCCGCAGACCTTGCCGATCATCAGCTTGGCGCCGGGGGCGACGCCCTTGCGCGTGCCGCCCGAGGCGGCGCCGGTGCCGGCGATCGTGGACGCGACGTGGGTGCCGTGGCCGTTCAGGTCGCGCGTATCGGGCTCGGCGGTGAAGTTCTCCGTCTTGACGACCTGGCCCTTCAGGTCCGGGTGGGCGGGGTCGTAGCCGGTGTCGAGCACCGCGACGGGCACGTCCTGGCCGGTGTGACCGGCCGCCCAGGCGGCGGGGGCGCCGATGTGCGGCACGCTCACGTCGAGGGAGACCTTGGCCTTGCCGTCGAGCCAGATCTTGGCGGGGGCGGCGGCGGTGCGGGCCCGGCCGGGCAGCGACTGCCAGAGGGCGCCGTCGCGGGGCTCCTGCCTGGCGACGCCGTTGACGGCGGGCAGCGGGCGCCCGCCCGCCGTGCGCAGCGTGGCGGCGTCGGTCCCGCCGGGGTAGGTCAGGATGAGCGGCAGCCGCGGGCTGGCGGCGTCGTCGTAGCCGAGCGCGGCGAGCCGGGTGACGTCGAAGAGCCGGGGGTCGAGCGTGCCCGCGGCCAGCAGCGGCATCGCGTCCGCGGGCACGATGCTGAGCCCGTCGGCGGACCTGCGGTGGACGAAGTGGATCTTCTCCCGGCCGGGGCCTGCGGCGACGTCGAGCTGCGTCTGCTTGTCGGGGAGCTCGCGGAGGGTGACCTTGTCGCCGGTGATGAGCGTGATCGTCTTCGCCGGTTGGAACGTGGTGGAGGGCTGGGCGGGCGCCGCCTGGGCCGGTACGGCGATCGCCGTGACGGCCAGTAACACGACGCCCAGGAGGGCCGTTCTCTGTTGCACATCCCGTTTTCTAATTGTCAGTGAATTTTGGTGACAAGGTGGTGTCTGTGGCCTATTGCGGCAACTGCCGGAAACGGCCAAGATCGATCCCGTGCAGGAAGACGGCCGCGCGCTGGAGATCGTCGGTGTCAGCGCGTTCGACGAACGGATCTACCGCGGCGTGCTCGCCTGCCCGGGCATCACCGTCCAGGAGCTGGTCATGCGCACCGGCGAGAGCGCCGGGCGCGTCCAGTCGTCGCTGAGCAGGCTGCGCGCCAAGGGCCTGGTCAGCCGCCTGTGGGGGCGCGCGCCCCGCTGGACCGCGACCAACCCCGGCACCGCCATCCGCTCGCTCGTCCGCGACATGCAGAGCGAGCTGGACCTGCTCACCGACACGGCCGACGAGCTCGAAGCCGCCTTCCGCGACGTCGGCACCGACCCCGCAGGCGGCGACCAGCTCGAGGTGCTCGCCGGGCCGGAGGAGCAGGCGCGCTGGTACGTCAGGCTGCAGCAGGAGGCCAAGGAGGAGGTGCTCACCTTCGACCGGCCACCGTACGTGCTGGACTACCACAACCCGCTGCAGACCGACCTGCTGCGCAACGGCGTGCGCTACCGCACCATCTACGTGCCCGAGGCCTTCGACCACGCCGGGGCGCTCGACGAGGTGGGCAGCCTCATCAGGGCCGGCGAGGAGGCGCGGATCCTGCCATGGCTGCCGTTCAAGATGGCGCTCGTCGACCGGTCGCGGGCCGTCATGCCGCTGCACATGGAGCCGCCCCTGACGCGCGGGGTGCTGATCAGGGGGTCCACCATGGTGGTGGCGCTGGTGGAGCTGTTCGAGCGGCTGTGGCGGGAGGCGCTGCCGGTGCGGCCCGAACTGTGGTCGCAGGGGTCGCCGGAGCTCGCCCCGGACAGCGACCCCGGCGCCGGGCTGAGCCTGGAGGACCGGCGGCTGCTGGCGTTGCTGGCCGCCGGGCTCAAGGACGATGCCATCGCCCGGCAGCTCGGGACCAGCACGCGCAGTCTGCGGCGGCGGCTGCGGCATCTGCTCGACGAGCTGAACGCCGAGACGCGCTTCCAGGCGGGGGCCCAGGCCAGCCGCCGCGGCCTCGTCTGAGTCCGGCGAGCCGCCGGTCGTCAGGCGCCCGGGGAGGCGGGCGTCCTGGCGCCCAGGGAGGCGGGTGTCAGGCGCCCGGGGAGGCGGGCGTCCTGGCGCCCGGGGAGGCGGGTGTCAGGCGCCCGGGGAGGCGGGTGTCAGGCGCCCAGGGAGGCGTACAGCTCCAGGGTGCGCTCGGCGATGCGCGTCCAGGAGAAGTGCTCGATGGCGCGCGCCCGCCCCGCCTCCCCCATGGCCCGCGCCCGCGCCGGGTCGCCCAGCAGGGCGTTGACCCGCTCGGCCAGGTCGGCGGCGAAGCGCTCAGGGTCGTGCGGAGTGCCGTCGGCGGCCTGCGAGACGGGCACCAGCAGCCCGGTGGCGCCGTCGGCGACCACCTCGGGGATGCCGCCCGTCGCCGTGGCCACGACCGCGGTCTCGCAGGCCATCGCCTCCAGGTTGACGATGCCCATCGGCTCGTAGACCGACGGGCAGACGAACACGGTGGCGTGCGTCAGGAGCTGGATCACCTCGGGCTTGGGCAGCATCTCCTGGATCCAGAACACGCCGTCGCGGTCGAGCCCGCGCACCAGCTCGCTCACCTCGGCGGCGATCTCCGGCGTGTCGGGCGCGCCCGCGCAGAGCACGAGCTGCGCGGCCGGGTCGAAGGAGCGCGCCGCGTGCAGGAGGTGGACCAGGCCCTTCTGGCGGGTGATGCGGCCGACGAACACGACGTACGGGCGGCCCGGGTCCACGCCGTGCTTGGTCAGCACATCGGTGGCCGGGTCGGGGGTGTACTGGGCGGTGTCGATGCCGTTGTGGATGACGGTGACCTTCTCCGGCGGGATCTCCGGGTAGGCGGCCAGGACATCGGCGCGCATGCCGTCCGAGACGGCCACGACCGCGTCGGCGGCGGCCAGGGCCGTGCGCTCGGCCCAGGACGAGATCGTGTAGCCGCCGCCGAGCTGCTCGGCCTTCCACGGGCGCAGCGGCTCCAGGCTGTGCGTGGTGATCACGTGGGGCGTGCCGTGCAGCAGCTTGGCGACGTGGCCGGCGAAGTTGGCGTACCACGTGTGGGAGTGCACGACGTCGGCGCCCTCGCAGGCGGCGGCCATCTCCAGGTCGACGCCGAGCGTCTGCAGCGCGGCGTTGGCGCCCGTCAGCCCGGCCGGCACGCGGTAGGCGGAGACGCCGGGCTCGGCGCGGTCGGCGCCGAAGCAGCGCACGCGTACGTCGGCCAGCTTCCGCAGCTCCCTGGCGAGGTACTCCATGTGCACCCCGGCCCCGCCGTAGACCTCGGGCGGATACTCCCGGCTGAGCAGATCAACACGCATGAGACGACCTTAAGGGGGGTCTAGGCAAGAAAAACACATCGACAAGCCCAAGCTCGGCAAGCCCGCTTCGTACATTGGACGCCAAAACCGGACAAGATTGGAGCTTGCCGGGCGGGGTTTCGTCGATAGATCGGCCATTTGAGGGTAGCGTCCTGGACATGAGGTCCCGGAGGGTGCTTGCGGTCGTGCTGGCAGGTGGAGAGGGCAAGAGGCTCATGCCGCTCACGGCGGATCGGGCCAAACCGGCGGTGCCGTTCGGCGGGATGTACCGGCTCATCGATTTCGTGCTGTCCAACCTCGCCAACGGCGGCTTCCTGAAGATCGTCGTGTTGACGCAGTACAAGAATCACAGTCTCGACCGGCATGTCTCGCGGACCTGGCGGTTGTCGGCGATGCTGGGCAACTACGTCACGCCGGTGCCCGCGCAGCAGCGGCTCGGGCCGCGCTGGTTCTCCGGCTCCGCCGACGCGTTGTTCCAGAACCTGAATCTGATCTACGACGAGATGCCCGAGCACGTGATCGTGTTCGGCGCCGACCACATCTACCGGATGGATCCCCGGCAGATGGTCGAGCAGCACGAGGACTCGGGCGCCGACGTGACGGTGGCCGCCATCCGGCAGCCGCTGTCGCTGGCCGACCAGTTCGGCGTGATCGAGACCGATCCCGAGGGCCGCAGGATCGTGGCCTTCAGGGAGAAGCCGAAGGACGCGGTGGGGCTGGCCGACTCCCCCGACGAGGTGTACGCCTCGATGGGCAACTACGTGTTCAAGACGCAGTCGATGATCGACGCGCTGCGCGAGGACGCGCTCGACCCGACCAGCAAGCACGACCTGGGCGGCAACATCATCCCGATGCTGGTCAAGTCGGGCGGCGCCGACGTGTACGACTTCGCCAACAACCTGGTGCCCGGCTCCAGCGAACGCGACCGCGGCTACTGGCGCGACGTGGGGACGCTGGACGCGTACTACGAGGCCCATATGGACCTCATCTCGGCGCACCCGATCTTCAACCTGTACAACGACAAGTGGCCGATCTTCACCGGGCACGACCCGCTGCCGCCGGCCAAGTTCGTGCACAACGACGGCGACCGGGTGGGGCGGGCGATCGACTCGCTGGTGTCGCCCGGCGTGATCGTCTCCGGCGGCACGGCGATCAGGTCGATCCTGTCGCCCAAGGTGGTGCTCCACTCGCACTCGCTGGTGGAGGACTCCGTGCTGATGGAGAACGTCAAGGTCGGGCGGGGCGCGATCGTGCGCAAGGCGATCATCGACAAGAACGTGGTGATCCCGGACGGGGCGCGGATCGGCTTCGACCTCGACTACGACCGGACGCGGTTCGCGCTGACCAGGGGCGGGGTCGTGGTGATCGGGAAGAACGAGATCGTCGATCGGTGAG
Organism: Nonomuraea sp. PA05; assembly: GCF_008086045.1. Taxonomy (GTDB): domain Bacteria; phylum Actinomycetota; class Actinomycetes; order Streptosporangiales; family Streptosporangiaceae; genus Nonomuraea; species Nonomuraea monospora. Next base: position 32,382 of record NZ_VSEY01000049.1, read on the forward strand.
CGGGGCGGCCGCCCCCCGGCCGCGCCCTCGCTGGGGCAATGACAAGGTCCCGGGTCACGTGACGTGCCCCGGGACCACGCCGGACTGACCGGCCTGTGCTCAGAAGCGGTAAGGCGAGGCGGGCCAGCCGTAGCCGCGCGAGCCCCACGTGCCGCGAAGGCCCCAGCCGCGACTGCCCGGCGAGGCCCAGTTGGTGCTGTAGCCGTGGCCCTGGTTACCCCAGGTGCCGTTGTCGCCGTTACCCCAGTTGTTAACGCCCCAGTTGCCGGCGCCCCAGTTGTTGCCGCCGTTGCCCCAGTTGCCGCCGTTGTCCCAGTTGTTGCCGTTGTCCCAGCCGTTGCCGTGGCCGTGGCCGTTGCCCCAGTTGGAACCGTTGTCCCACTTGTCGTGGGCCGTGCCGTGGTCGCTCTCGCACGCGTCGGCCTCACGCTGACCCGCGAAGACGCCCCAGACGTCGATGCCCACCGAGCGCGAGGCGTCGGACAGGCTCAGGTTGCAGTACGACGGCACGGCGGCGGCCGGACCGGCCAGCGCGACGAGTGCAGCGGCCGTGGCGAGCGCGCCACCTGCCGCTATGAGCGTACGTTTCATGATCTCTCCCTGTAGTCACGATGTGACATCGGTTCCTCACTGTACGTAGCTGGCCCCGGAACGCCGTGTAACGCCACGCCCGGAACCGTCTCGTCGGTTTGTGGCCACCTGCGCCATAGCCGCCGGTTATGACGACAGGTCTTGGACGGGATGGCCGACGCCGCCGCAAGATCGGGACATGCGAATCCTCCTCGGCGTGACGCTCCTTCTTTTCCTGGTCGTGAGCTGCGGCAGCCCGGCCGCGGCCCCGCCCTCCCCCACGGTCTCGGTCCCGGGCACCGCGGGGCCCATCGCGGGGGTGGATCGGGCGGCGCAGGCGTACGTGGACGCGGTCAACGCCGGCGACCTGGACGCCCTGGTCGCCTCCTTCGCCCCGGGCGCCGAGATCGTCGACGTCAGCCGGAGCATCAAGGGGCACGACGCGATCAGGCGGTGGGCGGACACCGAGGTGATCGGCGGGACGTTGCGGGTGCTGTCGATCGCCGGTCGCAGGGCAGACGGGCAGAAGCTGCTCGTTCACTGGGCTCCCGGCGGATCCGGCGGCTGGCGGGCGCACTACGACTTCACCGTCGGGAACGGGCGCATCGTCAAGGCCGATCTCCAGTACGCCTGACACAACCCGCTTTTGGGTCTTGCTGCCTCCGCCCTTCGGGATCACCCTGGGGGCCACAGGAGGCACTGACATGTCGCACCCACTCGGAGTCAGCCGTCCCGATCTCGAAGTCACCGACCTGCCCACCCCGGAAGAAGTCTTCAAGGTTCGAAGAATCGGCTTCAAGGAACTGTTCAAGTACGCCGTCGGTCCGAGCCTGATCGCCCTGGGCATCTCGATCGGCAGCGGCGAGTGGCTGCTGGGCCCCCTCAACGTGGGGCAGTACGGATTCGTCGGCGTCGGCTGGGTCATCCTGGTCTCGGCGCTGCTGCAGACGTTCTACAACGTCGAGTGCTCCCGCTACGTCCTGGCCACCGGCGAGACCCCCGTGGTCGGCTGGGGGCGGGTGCCGCCCGGCTGGATGTTGTGGGTGCCGCTGTCCGTCCTCATCGTCATCTTCGCGTTCATCGCGGGCGGCTGGGCCGCCTCGGCGGGGCAGGGCGTGTACGCGCTGGTGCACGGCGTCCCGCCGGCCGCCGACGACGCCGAGCCGCGTTTCTGGGCCATCGGCCTGCTCGTGCTGGTGTTCCTCATCACCGCCGCCGCCCGCCGCATCAGCCGCGCGCTGGAGCTGGCCAACTGGGTCATGGTCAGCACGATCCTGGTCGCCCTGCTGGCCGTGGACCTGCTCGTCGTCCCGTTCAGCATGTGGTGGGAGGGCATCCGCGGCTTCATCACCCCGGCCGCGCCGCCCGCCGGAATCACCGCCACCCAGCTCGGCGGCCTGGCCGGGTTCACCGCCCTCGCCTCCGGCCTGAACTGGTACGTGATGGGCCACTACCGCGACAAGGGTTACGGCATGGGGCACCGCGTCGGCTTCATCTCCGGGCTGCGCGGCGAGCGGCGCGCGATCCTGGCCAGCGGCGTCACCTTCCCCGACGACGAGCGCAACCGCGGCCTGTGGCGGCGCTGGTACCGGCTGCTCATGGTGGACATGTGGGGTGTGTTCTTCGTCGGCGCCATCCTCGGCATGCTGCTGCCCACGCTCCTCATGTCGCAGGCGGTCGCCTTGTCGGGCGAGAAGCCCACGCGGGCGAACGTGCCCACGTTCGTCGCCAGCGTCCTCGGCGACCAGTACGGCCAGGTGGCCTTCTACGTCGCGCTCGTGGTCGGGGTGCTGATCCTGTTCTCCACCCAGCTCGGCATCTTCGAGGCCATGGTCCGGGTGACGACCGACGCCGCCAACGCCACCAGCCCGCGCCTGCGCCGGCTCATCGAGGGCGACCCGCGCCGCTTCTACTACCCGTTCATGCTCCTGCTGCTCGTCATCATCTCGATCGTGATCTTCCAGTCGCTGCCCGTGGGGCTGGTCGAATGGTCGGCGAACATGTCGAACCTAGGGGCGCTGATCTACCCGTTCCTGCTCATGTACCTGAACAGCAAGCTGCCGCGCCCGGCTCGCCCGCGGCCCTGGCACTACGTGATCCTGGTGCTGAACTTCCTGTTCTTCGGGTTCTTCTTCGTCAACTTCATCGCCGACTTCCTGGGGGATCCGCTGGTCACCTTCTGACCGGCCGCCCAGAGCGTGATCGCGGCGTTCACCCTGCCCGCGGCGGGGTCGGCGAAGATGACGTACGCGAGGTCGGAGGCGTGGGTCAGGATGCACAGGCGCTGGTGCGGCCTGGCCCGCCTCTCCCCGGCGGTGACGCCCTCCACGGGCGGGCTGCTGCGGCACTGCTCGCGGGAGGTGACGACCAGGGTGCGGTTCTGGTCGACGTAGACGCCGTCGCGGGCCAGGACCAGGTCCGCGTCGCCCGCCTCGGCGGGGGCGGGGCCGTCGGGGGTGAGTTTCCACAGGTCCATGGCGTTGCCGGCGGCCGGGACGGGGAAGGACGCGACGTCGTCGTAGGCAAGGGAGCTCGCGGGCGTCGCCGTGCCGTCCGCCGGGGAGGTCGCGGTCGGCGGCGTCACGGGGCTGGCCGCCGCAGGACCTGCGGGATTGGGCTCCCGGATCGTGAACAGCCGGAACGTGAGCACGCTCGCGGCCACCAGCGTTGCGGTCATGGCCACGGGGAGCAGCACCCGGCCGAGCGACAGCGTCCACCGTGCCCGCGCGGGCTCGGCGGCGGGAAGCGGCTCCGGCGTGGGGGGTGGCAGGCCGAGGAGGGCGATCCAGTAGCGCTGCCACAGGCTGAGGTCGCGGCGCACCCGCAGGTCGCCCAGCTCGTACGGCCTGCTGTCGATGAGCGCGTCCCAGTACCGTCGCGCCAGCGTGCGCTCCCCGCGCCGGGCACCGCTCACGGCGTCACCTCCCGCGCCCGGGCACCGCTCACGGCGTCACCTCCCGCGCCCGGGCACCGCTCACGGCGCGACCTCCCGGGCCTGCTCCGCCGGAGCGTCAGGGATCTGACGCAACGAGCGCAGGGTCCCGACCTGGCGCAGCAGCGCGGGCGCGGAGGCCCCGACCGCGATGGCCGCCATCGTGCCGGTGATCTGGTCCTTGAACAGCAGGCACGCCGCCGCCCCCAGCGCCAGCCGGGTCGCGGCCACGAGCGAGTCCGCGACCGGATCGAGGTACTCGTCCAGCCGCGGCAGCTTGCCGCCCTTCCGTTTCGACCTGGCCTTCCTGCGAGCCTGCTGCCAAGCCGTCAGCGAGCTCCACACGTACAGAATCTCGATGACCGCTCCCCCGACGGCCCCCAGACCCGCGGCCGTCAGTGCGTCCATGACTCCGCCCCCGTTCCGGGCTATGGGGCCCAGCATGCTCGGGCAGGTCGCGGGCGGGCGAGCACCCGATGGTCAGGTAGTGCTCACCCGCGAGGTGGACGAATGTGTCCGCCCCGGCGCCGCTTGTGGGAGACGGCCCCGGCGTGGTTCCTTGGCTGAGTGATCTCCCCCTACACGGGCTGGACCAGGGAGCACTGGGCCGGGCTGGCCGACCGCCTGCTGCTGTCGGCCCGCCGCCACGCCTCCCCCTCCCACGCCCGCATCAGCTTCCCCGGCGAGCCCGGCGGCTACGGCCCCGACGTGGACGCCCTGGAGGGTTTCGCGCGGACGTTCCTCGCGGCCGGGTTCCGGGTCGCGGGCGAGGGCGGGCGCGACCCGCTGAACCTGATGGAGTGGTACGCGCTGGGCATCGCGGCCGGCACCGACCCGCACCACCCCGACCGCTGGGTCCGGCTGGACGAGCACGGCCAGGCCAAGGTGGAGGCCGCCTCCCTCGCGCTGGTCCTGCACCTGACGAGGCCGTGGCTGTGGGACCGGCTGTCGTCGACGGTGCGCGAGCAGGTGGTGGACTACCTGGCGCCGGCGGTCGGGTCCGGCTACCCGCCGATCAACTGGGTGTGGTTCCAGATCGTCGTGGAGCAGTTCCTGGCCTCGGTCGGCGGCCCGTACGAGCAGGAGGACATCGACGCCGGCCTGGCGCTGTCGGAGAGCTTCGAACGCGCGGACGGCTGGTACGCCGACGGCTCGGAACGCGCCTACGACCACTACGCCGGCTGGGCGCTGCACTTCTACCCGCCGCTGTGGCGCGAGATGGCGGGCCTGCCGCCCGACCCCCGCCACCTGGCACGGCTCGAACGGTTCCTCGACGACGCCGTGCACCTGGTCGGCGCCGACGGCTCGCCGCTGATCCAGGGCCGCAGCCTCGCCTACCGCTTCGCCGCCGCCACGCCGTTCTGGGTGGGCGCCAGGGCCGGGGTCGGCTCGCCGGGGCTGCTGCGCAGGGCCGCGTCCGGCATCGTGCGGCACTTCGCCGGGCACGGCGCGCCCGGCGAGGACGGGCTGCTCACGCTGGGCTGGCACGGCCCCTACCGGGCGATCGCGCAGGACTACTCCGGCCCCGGCTCGCCGTACTGGGCCGCCAAGGGCCTGTACGGGCTGGCGTTGCCTGCCGACCATCCGGTGTGGACGGCCGTGGAGGAGCCGCTGCCGGTGGAGCGGGGCGACTTCACGCGGGTCGTGCGGGCTCCCGGGTGGCTGGTGAGCGGCACGCGGGCGGACGGAGTGGTGCGCGTCGTCAACCACGGCACCGACCATTCGTATCCTGGCTCGGACCTGGCCGACGCGCCGCTGTACGCGCGGCTGGGGTACTCGACGGCCACGTTCCCGCTGCTCGCGGGTGATCCGCTGGACCAGTCGGTGGTGGTGCTGGACGAGGAGGGGCGGGCCAGCCACAGGACCGGTTTCACTGCGGGGGCCCTGGACGCGCTGCCGTCGGGCACGGTGGTGGGGTCGTCGCGCTGGCGGGCGCACTGGGGGGAGCAGGGGCCCGGACCTGATCACGGCTATTCCAGGGCGGGCGCGGAGATGCGGCACGGGCCGGAGGTGGAGGTCGTGTCGCTCGTGCGGGGGGCCTGGGAGGTGCGGCTGGCCCGGGTGGACGGGCGGGCGCGGGGGCTGCGGGTGGGCGGCTGGCCCGCGCCCGAGGGCGGCCCCGCCACGCGGGTGATCGGGGGGCCCGGGCTGAGCGCGTCCGGCACGCGGGTGATCGGCGAGGCCGGGTTGAGCGCGTCCGGTGTGGAGGTGGCGGGAACGCCGCTGGGTGAGCGCACGCTGGTTCCGTGGTGCGCGACGCCCGGGGAGGTGAGACCCGGGCGCTGGTACGCCGCCGCGCTGCTGCTGGGCGACGGCGGGGAGCCGCCCGCGATCGACGGCGGGAAGATCACCTGGCCGGACGGGACGATCGACGACTTCACGACGATCCCGGTCCTGCCGGAGTGAAACCCGGCTTCCCGGCCACGGACGGTCCCGTGGCCGGGAAGCCGGGCCCGTGACCTGGAGATCGGGGCCGTGGCCGGAAGCTGGCTCGCGGCCCTGAAGCCAGGTCAGTGGCCGGGAAGCCGGGTCAGCGGCGCGTCACCAGTCGCCGCCCTCGTCATCCCCCTCGAAGAACTCCTCCACGACCTCCTCGACGACCTCACCGGCCACGAGCCCGCCGACCACACCGGCGGCCCCGGCGGCGACCACCATGCCCATGCCGGCCCCGCCGTGGTGCCCGCCGTGGTGCCCGCCGTGGTGCCCGTGATGGCCGTCGTGGTGGCCGCCGCCGAAGGGCGCGTGCCCGCCGTACTGGGACAGGCTGTCGAGCCACCGCCCCAGCTCCCCCGCCCAGTCCGTACGCAGCGCGTCCTCATGGCTGACGTGGAAGCGGCCGATGGCGTCGCCGGAGGAGTACCGGCCGGTGCGCTTGTCGGCCTCCAGCACCACCTGCAGCCCGGCCGGGTCGGCGACGAAGGTGACCTCGATCTCGCCCACGCGGCCCGCGTGGTGCCCGGTCGGGTAGAACTCGATCTCCTGGTAGAAGGGCAGCTCCTGCCGCACCCCGTACAGGTGTCCTGCCTCCAGGTCGGCGGACTTGAAGGCGAAGCCGAGCTGCAGGAACGACTCCAGGATGCGGAGCTGGGAGGGCAGCGGCTCGACGGCCACCATGTCGAGGTCGCCCTTGTCGACGGCCTTGGCGATGGCCAGTTCGGTGCGTACGCCGACGGCCATGCCCCGCAGCGGCTGCCCGGCGATCTCGCTGATCGGGGTCTCCCACGGGACGGAGATCTGGAAGACGACGGTGCGGTCCTCGCCCTTGCGCAGGGTGAAGGGGCCGGAGACGCGGACGCTGCCGAACTCGCTGAGCCCGGCGCTCTCGCCGCCCCCGTGCTCGATCTCCACCCGCGCGACCAGGCCGAGGGTGATGTGCTCGATCTCGGCGTCGAAGTCGCCGCCCTTGAGCCGCACCTCTCCCTCCAGCGTGCCGCCCGGCCGGGTACGCGGTGCGGACAGCACGGTGTCCACCGTCGGCGCGCCCACCCCGAGCGCACCCAGCATCCTCTTGAAGACCACGGCTGTTGTTCTCCCTGTCGGCCGAAGATCGGAACGTGTGACGCCCGCGTCAACGATCGGCCGCGGGGCGGAGTTCCTCCTGGCGCTCACGCATCAGGAGCTGGTCCAGCTTGGCGTTCACGGCGGCCAGTTCCTCCTTGACCGCGGCGAGCTCGGAGGGGGTCTCGCCCTCCTCGTTCATGGCGTTGACGACGACCGCGATGAACAAGTTCAGCGCCACGAACGTGGACATGAGGATGTAGACGATGAAGAAGATCCACGCCCACGGCTTCTGCTCCATGACCTCCTGGGCGACGTTGCCCCAGTCGTCGCCGGTCATGATCTGGAACAGCGTGAACAGTGAGCGGGGCAGCTCGTCGAAGCGTTCCGGCACGATGTCGCCGAAGAGCTTGGTGGCGATGACGGCCGCGATGTAGATCATCAGCACCAGCAGGCCGATGATGGAGGCCATGCCGGGCACCGCGGCGAGCAGCGCGCCGACCACGCGGCGCATGCTGGGCACGGCCGAGACCAGCCGCAGCGCCCGCAGGATGCGCAGGGCGCGCAGCACGGACGTGGGGCCGGACGACGGGACGAGCGCGACGGCGACGATGATGGTGTCGAACCAGTTCCACGGGTCCTTGAAGAACGCCTTGCGGTAGGCGTAGAGGCGGGCGGCCAGCTCCACCGTGAAGACGGCCAGCGCGACCCGGTCGATGGCGTGCAGCAGGCCGCCGGCCCGCGCCATCAGGTAGACGCTGGTCTCGCAGCCGATGGTGATCGCGTTGACGACGATGACCAGGATGACCGCCCGCTGCGCGTGACGGCTCTCCAGGACGGCCCGGACGCGTTCCTGCCCTGACAACGTGCTCCCTTCCGATGATCGTTGATCATCGTAGGGACGCGCACGGGCCCGGCTCCGGTCAAAGGTCAGGCTGAGACGCGGATCACAGGCCGCCGCTGCGCCTGACGCGTTCGACGAACCCGCACACGTGCGCCCGCAGCAACTCCGCGGCCTCGGCGGCGGAGCCCGCCTGGGCGGCCCGCAGGATCTCGCGGTGCTCTTCGGCCTCGGCCTCCCAGGTGGGGACGCGTTCCCAGGCCGCCGCCGAGATGAGCGCGGTCTGGTCGCGCAGCGAGTCGAGGGTGCTGACGAGCAGCGGGTTGCCGCAGCCGGCGTACAGGGCGCGGTGGAAGTCGCGGTTGGCCAGGCTGCGGTCGGCCCGGTCCGAGGCGGAGTCGGCGGCGGTGTCGGCGCGGCGCAGCGCCTCGGCGGCCGGGGCCAGGTCGGCGCCGCGCTCGACGGTGCGGCTGACCGCCTCGGGCTCCAGCAGCAGGCGCAGGTCGTAGACCCACTCCATCAGCGCGTCGTCCACGGTGCGGACGGTGGCGCCCTTGTACTCGCTCATCGTCACCAGCCCCGCGCCCGCGAGCGTCTTGAGCGCCTCGCGCACGGGGGTCTTGGAGACGCCGAGCTGCTGGGCGAGCTCGGTCTCGACGAGCTGGCGGCCGGGCGGGAGCGCGCCGGTCAGGATCGCGTGCTTGATCGCCTCCAGGACGACCGTGCCGCGCGAGGACAGCGACCTGGGCTGCCCGGAGAAGACCGGGGACGCCATGACCTCACTCATGAGATGAAAGATATCGTACATCGCATCTCGTATATGACCGCTCTTTGGGTTACAGTCGCGTGAATTAGGACTTGAAGAAACCTCACCGACAGGAGACCCGAAACCCGGCCGTCCGGTGTGGCCCGCGGACACGGACCACACCGGCAAAGACGGCTCCGTTCACTCGGACACCCGGACCGGACGGATCCCCGCCCGGACGCCGTTGGCGCGGCGACCGGCGGGCTCGCGAGCCGGCGGTCCGCCGTGGCCACTGCACTGACCTGCAGCCTGGAGCTCGAATGCAGTCTAACTCCGCAACACCCGCCCCGGCCGTGCCCGCGACAGCGCGACGCGCACGGTCCCGACTCCGCTGGACGATCATCACGTTGTCGGGCCTCGGCCTGACCATCGCCTACCTCGACCGCTCCGCCCTCAGCGTCGCCAGCACCTACATGCAGGACGAACTGGGCTTCGACCAGACCACGAAGGGGATCCTGCTCAGCTCGTTCTTCTGGACGTACGCGATCTTCCAGCTCCCCTCCGGCTGGCTGCTCGACCGCTTCGGCCCCCGCCTCATCTATCCGATCGCCGTCGTGTGGTGGTCGCTGTGGACGGCCGCGACGGCCCTGGCCCACGGCGTCGGCACGCTGCTGGTGACCCGGCTCGGCCTCGGCATCGGCGAGGCGCCGGTGCAGCCGGCCAACATCAAGGTGGTCTCCGCCTGGTTCCCGCGCAGGGAGCGGGCGCTGGCCTCCAGCCTGTTCGACACCGGGCAGCAGGTCGGCGTGGCCCTGTCCGTGCCGGTCGTCACCGCGCTGATCGCGGCCTTCGGGTGGCGCGCGGCGTTCGTGGTGATCGGCGTGGTCGGCATGGTGTGGGTGATCGGCTGGTGGAAGATCTACCGCTCGCCGCAGGACCATCCCCGCATCTCGCAGGCCGAGCTCGACTACATCGAGGGCGGCGACGCCGCCGTGCCCGAGACCGGGCCGCGCGTGCGCTGGGTGGAGCTGCTGCGCTACCCCACCGTCTGGGGCCTGGTGCTCGGCTACATCTGCCGCTCGGCGACCGGCGCGTTCTTCCTCACCTGGTACCCGAGCTACCTGGTCGAGGACCGCGGCTTCACGATCCTGGAGCTGGGCGTGTTCGGCTCGATCCCGTCCCTGCTCGCCGTGGGCGCGACCATCGCGGGCGGCGCGTTCTCCGACTGGCTGGTACGCCGTGGCGTGCCCATCTCCCGCGCCCGCAAGCTGCCCATCATCACCGGCATGCTGCTGGCCTCCACGATCGCGCTGACCACGTTCGTGGACGGGAACGTGGCCGTGATGGTGCTGCTGTCGATCAGCAACTGCGCCCACTCCTTCGCCGGCGCCGCCATCCTCAGCCTGCCCGCCGAGGTGGCCCCCGCCCCGTCGGTGGTCGGGTCGGTCGCGGGCTTCCAGAACTTCGGCTCGCAGATCGGCAACATCATCAGCCCGATCCTCATCGGGTTCTTCCTGACGATGAGCGGCGACTCCTACACGGGCCCCATGTTGTTCGCCGGGGCGATGGCCATCCTGGGGACGCTGATCTACGGCTTCGTGGTGAAGGTCCGGCCGCTGAACGAGAACTTGCCCGCAGAGAGCAGAGGTTGATCGATGCGTGACCTGACCGAACTGCTGAACGACGTCGCGGCCGTCACCGTGACGCCCTTCGACGCCGGCGGCGCCGTCGACCTCGACGCGAACGCCAAGCTGGTGCGCAGGCTGATCGACGCGGGCGTGCGAGTGATCACGCCCAACGGCAACACCGGCGAGTTCTACGCGCTGACCCCGGACGAGCGCCGCCAGGTGCTGGAGTCCACCGTGTCGGCGGCCGGCGACGACGCGGCCGTGCTGGCCGGGGTGGGGCTGGACGCGTTCTCGGCGGCCGAGTCCGCCAGGCAGGCGCGCGACCTCGGCGCCCGCATGGTGATGGTGCACCAGCCGGTGCACCCGTACATCGCGGCCGAGGGGTGGGTGGACTACCACCGGCAGATCGCCGAGGCCGTGCCGGACCTGGGGGTCGTGCCGTACCTGCGCAGCCCGCGGATCACCGGTGAGGAGGTGGCGCGGCTGGGCGAGGCCTGCCCGAACGTGGTCGGCGTCAAGTACGCGGTGCCCGATCCGGTGAGGTTCGCGTCGGTGGCGCGGGATGCCGGGCTTGAGCGGTTCGCCTGGCTGTGCGGGCTGGCGGAGCCGTACACGCCGGCGTACTGGGCGGTCGGCGCCCGCGGCTTCACCTCCGGGCTGGTCACCGCGGCGCCCGGGCTGACGCTGCGCATGCGCGACGCGCTGCGGGCCGGCGACCAGGCCGGCGCGATGCGGGTGTGGGAGCTGATCAGGAGGTTCGAGGAGCTGCGCGGCGCCGACTCCTCGGCGGACAACGTGGCGGTGGTCAAGGAGGCCCTGGCGCAGCTCGGGCTGTGCCGCCGCGACGTGCGCCCGCCGAGCCGGGCGCTGCCGGCCGCCGTACGGGAGGAGGTGGCCGCGATCCTGGCCACCTGGCAGGAGGAGGCCAAGTGAAGATCACCGCACTGCGGACGTACATGCAGCGGGTGGACGTCCGCCCGCGCCTGCTGGTGAAGGTGGAGACCGACGAGGGGGTGTCCGGCTGGGGCGAGGCCTACAACCACGGCCCCGACCACGCGCTGATCCCGGTCCTGGAGTACATGTTCCAGCAGATCGAGGGCGTGGACCCGCGGCGGGTGGAGTACGTCGTGCGGCGGCTGCTGCAGGAGGCGCGCTTCCCGCCCGGCGCGATCGGGCTGGCCGCCATCGCGGCCATCGACCAGGCCTTGTGGGACATCTCGGGCAAGGCGGCGGGGCTGCCGGTCTACATGCTGCTCGGCGGCAACGTCCGCGACCGCGTGCCCGTCTACTGCGGCGTCTACACCGCGCCCGATCCGGCCGTCTGCCGCGACCTCACCCACGAACTGCACGAACGGTACGGCTTCACCGCCTTCAAGCTCAGCCCCTACCGCCGCGACCTGTACACGGGCCGCTGGGGCAACGTGGTCAAGGAGGCGGCTGACTACTTCGCCGAGATCCGCTCGATCCATCCATCGGAGTGGGAGTTCGCCTTCGAGGCGCACGCCCGCATCTTCGAGCCGCGCCAGGCGATCCAGCTCGGCAACGCGCTGGCCCCGTACGACCCGCTGTGGTTCGAGGAGCCGATCAGGCCCGAGTACATCCCCGCCTGGGGGCACCTGCGCGGGCAGCTCGACGTGCCGCTGGCCACGGGCGAGTCGCTGTTCCTGCCGCAGGACTTCCTGGCCCTGCTGGCGGCGGGCGGCGCCGACATCGTCCAGCCGGACGTGTGCGTGGTCGGCGGGCTGGCGCAGATGCGCAGGATCGCCACGATCGCGGAGACCCACTACGCGAGCGTGGCCCCGCACAACCCGATGGGCCCGCTGGCGACGGCGGTGAACGTGCACTTCGCCGCCGCGCACCACGGGCTCAAGCTGGTGGAGTACAAGCCGTGCGAGACCACCTGGTGCCCCGACCCTTACCTGCCGGTGGACGGGTACCTGGAGCTGCGGCCCGACCGTCCCGGCTGGGGGGTGGAGATCGACGAGTCGGTGCTGGGCACCGACGACTACGTGCGGTGGGAGCGCGTGCTGCCGATCAGGCCGGACGGCTCGACCGGGTACGTGTGACCCTCACCGTGCGAAGCGCTCGCTGAACGCACCCGGTCCCGCGGGGGCGGTCAGCGGGCGCTCCACTTGATCTCGTACCCCTTGAGCGTGTACTCCTTGCCGTCCACCGTCGTGGTCACGTCCTCGTCACTGGTGTTGACCAGCAGGAGCTGCTCCGGCTGCGCCAGCACCTTGACCGACGACTCGGACGAGGTCACCTCGTCCACCTGCACCCCGGCGGGGAACCACTTGACGAAGTTCGTCAGGAGCTGCCCTGTCTTCGTCTCGGCGCCGTCCTCGGGGTCCCACAGGCAGCCACGGCACGCGCCCTCCTTGGCCTGCGGGTTCCAGTAGAGCGCGGTGGCGGCCCCGCTGGACACGAACGAGATCATGGAGGCGGCCTGCACGGCCAGGCGCTTGGGCTCCGCCCAGTTGGTGCTGCCGTCCTCGGGCTCGTAGTACCACTCCGACCACCAGATCGGCATGTCGCCGGTCTTCTCCCGCAGCCACTTGGTGACGTCGGCGAACTTGTTCACCGCGCTGAACTCGTCCGGCAGCAGCTCGTGCGCGTCGGTGACGGAGGCGCCGTCCACGACGATGAAGTCGGCGCCCTTCTTGTTCTCGTACCAGTAGTTGAAGGCGTCGAGCACGTTCTGGTTGACGACCCCCCAGTCGCCGCGCAGTTCGGTGTCGCCGCCCGCGTTGCTGTCGAAGCCGATGTACGGGCCGCCGATCTGGGCGTCCGGCCGCGCCGCCTTCACCGCGTCGTAGACCTTGTTGTACATCGCGGTGTAGCCCTTGTAGTCGGCGGGCTTGGCGTGGTCCTTCCAGAAGCCCTTGAACTCGTTCCACACCATGAAGTACTTGACGTCCTTGTAGCGGGTGGCCACCGCCGCCGCCAGCTTGGCGAAGTCGTCGAAGTGCTCGGGGTAGGGGGCGTCCTCCAGGTGCTCGCCCCAGGCCGCGTCCTCGGTGGGGCCCTCGGGGCCGCCCTTCATCCAGTCCGGTGCGCAGCAGAGCGTGATGACGGGCGTGGCCTTGGACTGCCGCATGAGGTTCATCCGGCTGTCGAGGTCCTCCCAGTAGTACTGCCCCGGGTAGGGCTCGGGGTTGAGCGCGCCGAAGCCCATGATGTGCTGGTTCTGCAACATCGGCGTCCGGGCGAGGCGGCCTGCCACGACCTGCTCGAACTCCCTGGTGATGTTGTTGGCGCTGACGCCCGTGTGGGTGAGGCCCCAGCGGGGCCAGCCCTCGTCCACCTTCGGCGGCGCCGCCGCCGGACTCGCCTCCTGCGTCCGCGGCGCGGCGCTGCTCTCCTGCGGCGCCGGCGGCCCCTGCTCGGTGCCGCCCATCGCGCCGCATCCGGCCACGATCACGGCCATGGCGGTGACCCCCGTCACCAGGCCGAGTCTGCGCCAGAACGATCCCCCGCTAGTCGTTGCCACCCGGTTCTCACCCGATCCCTACTCTGTGCATGCCGCTCGTAGCGTTCCATGCATGGGCTAAGGCGGGCATATCGGGGGACGACTTTCACAGGTAATCGTTACCGTTCGGTGTTCGGGACCGCTTGACCGGCCTCCAGGGCGGCGGCGGTGTTGACCACGGCCAGGTGGCTGTAGGCCTGCGGGAAGTTGCCGACCTGGCGGCGGGCGGCGGTGTCGTACTCCTCCGCCAGCAGCCCGACGTCGTTGCGCAGGCCCAGCAGCCGCTCGAACAGCTCGCGCGCCTCCTCCTCCCTGCCGAGCAGGGCCAGCGCGTCGGCCAGCCAGAACGAGCAGGCCAGGAACGTGCCCTCGCCGCCGGTGAGCTCGTCGAGATTGTCGAGGTCGTGGCGGTGCCGCAGCACCAGGCCGTCCCTGCCGAGCTCGCGCCGCACGGCCTCGACGGTGCCGGCCACCCGCGGGTCGGACGGCGGCAGGAAGCCCAGCCTGGGGATGAGCAGCAGCGCTGCGTCCACCCCGCGCGAGCCGTAGAACTGGGTGAAGGTGTTGTGGTCAGGGTCGTAGCCGCGCTCGCACACCTCACGGTGGATCTCCTCGCGCAGCGCCTTCCACCGGTCGGCCGGGCCGCCGTGGTCGCCCGACTCGACGGTGCGCACCATCCGGTCGGCGGCCACCCAGGCGAGGATCTTGGAGTGGGTGAAGTCGCGGCGGGGGCCGCGGATCTCCCACAGGCTGTGGTCGGGGTCGCGCCAGTGCCCCTCCAGGTAGTCCATGAGCGAGCGCTGCAGGTCCCAGGCCGCGTCGTCGTGCCGCAGGCCGGCCTTCCTGCCCTGGTAGAGGCAGTCGAGCACCTCGCCGTAGACGTCGAGCTGCACCTGCGCGTACGCGGCGTTGCCGATGCGCACCGGGCGGGAGCCCTCGTAGCCGCACAACCAGTCGGCCCGCCATTCGGGGATGCGGCGGGTGCCGTCGAGCGTGTACATGATCTGCAGGTCGGCCGGGTCGCCCGCGACGGCGCGCAGCAGCCAGTCGCGCCAGGCCCTGGCCTCGTCCTCGTAACCGGCCTTCAGCATGGCGCGCAGCGTGAAGGAGGCGTCGCGCAGCCAGCTGTAGCGGTAGTCCCAGTTGCGGCCGCCGCCGATCTGCTCGGGCAGCGACGTGGTGGGCGCGGCGACCAGGCCGCCGGTGGGCGCGTAGGTGAGCGCCTTGAGGGTGAGCAGGCTGCGCCGCACGGCCTCGCGGTACCTGCCGCCCTGGTACGCGCAGTCGCGCAGCCAGCCGGTCCAGGTGCGCTCGGTGTCGTCCAGCGCGGTGAACGCGTCCACCCTGGCGGGGCGCGGCAGCCAGGACTGCTGCCAGGTCAGCACGAACGGCAGCCGGTCGCCCCGCGCGACGGTGAAGCGGGCCGTGCCGGTGCCCTCGTGCTCGTCGAGCGGCACGGGCGCGTCGAGCCAGGCCGAGTCGGGGCCGGCGACCGCCGCCAGCTCGCCGCCGTCCTGGCGGGTCCAGGGGACGATGCTGCCGTAGTCGAAGCGCAGCGCCAGCTCCGTGCGCATGTCGACCCGGCCGCGCACGCCCTCGACGATGCGCACGACGTCGGGCGCCTCGACGCGCGGCGGCATGAAGTCGAGCACCCGCACGCACCCGCCGTCCGCCTCCCAGGTGGTCTCCAGGACGAGCGTGTCGTCCCGGTAGCGGCGCGTGGCCGTGGCGCGGTCGTCGGCCGGGGCGAGCAGCCAGCGCCCGGCGCGCGGCTCGTCGAGCAGCGCGGCGAAGCAGGCCGCCGAGTCGAAGCGGGGCAGGCACAGCCAGTCGATGGAGCCGTTCCTGCCCACGAGGGCGGCGGTCTGCATGTCGCCGATCAGCGCGTAGTCCTCGATCCGCATCGATCCACCCCCTTGACACCGATTAGTGCCCCAGGGCCGCCGGATGGAACGCAGGGGATATCCCTGGGTCGCTCCCGGTGTCGCGGGCGCGGAAAAGGGGTGAACCCTGGAGTCATGGCCGCTGAGGGTGACATTCTCTCGGCCGAGGTGGAAGCGGTGCCCGGCCGGCAACGCCAGGTGGCCACCGCCCTGACGCGCCTCGGTTTCAAGGTGCTCCACATCGGGACGACGATCAGCGTGAACGCGCCCAGGGAGGTCTGGGAGCGGGCGTTCGGCCTGCCCCAGGTGGAGGTTCCGGGGGAACTGGGTGACCTCGTGGTCGGCGTGCACTTCGCGGAGCCGCCGGATCTCCACGCCCTTTGACGTCCACCTCCGGTCTCATCTCGCAAAGGAGCGACATGACCACGATGACCGAGCGCCGGGAGGACACCGTCTACTTCGAGGCGGCCTTGCGGCCGGACACCGGGGCCTCGATGTTCGCCGAATCCTCCGCCTCGCAGAGTGCCGACCTGGACGAGCTCAAGCCGGCGCCGGGGCTCGCCGTACGCACCGCGAACGCGCTGCAGGCCAAGGGCTTCACCGTCCGCCACATCGGGACCTTCTCCATCAGCGGGGAGGGCCCGCGATCGCTGTGGGAGAGCACGTTCCACACGCACGTCGAGGTCCGCCAGGCCGAGCTGGAGGGCCGCCCGCCGGACGTGACCGCCACCGCGGGCGCCCAGGTGCCCTACCTGGCGCACGTCAGCAGCGAGCCGTTCACGATGCCGCAGGACCTGGAGCCGTTCATCGAGCGCGCCTACCCGCAGCCGCCGCCGCGCTTCTTCGCCTCCCCCATCCCGCCGCGCGTCAGCTACCACCACCTGCGGGTGCCCGACGACATCGCGCTCCTGCTGCGCTCGCACCCCGTGCACGACCGCGGCGTCACCGGCAGGGGCGTGCTCGTCGCGATGCCGGACACCGGCTTCTACCGGCACCCCTTCTACGACCACCACGGCTACAACTACAACGCCACCCTCGCCCCCGACGCGACCCGCGTGCAGCACGACGAGCACGGGCACGGCACCGCCGAGGCGGCCAACATCTTCGCCAGCGCCCGCGACGTCGACTTCGTCGGGGTGAAGATGGGCGCCAACGCCACGCTCGCGTTCAAGGCGGCCGCCGACCTGTCGCCCGCCGTCATGACCAACAGCTGGGGCTACCATCTGCCCGGCCTGGACACGCTGCCGAACTTCCTGCGCCCGCTGGAGCTGGCGGTCATCGAGGCGGTGCGCGAACGCGGCATCACCGTCTGCTTCTCCGCGGGCAACGGGCACGTCGCCTTCCCCGGCATGATGCCCGACGTGATCTCCGTCGGCGGGGTGTTCGTGGACGAGACGCAGGTCAACGGCGACTTCCGACTGGAGGCCTCCGACTACGCCAGCAGCTTCGACAGTCTCATCTACGCCGGCCGGCACGTGCCCGACGTGTGCGGCCTGGTCGGCAAGGCGCCCCGGGCGCTGTACATCATGCTGCCCGTCGAGCCGGGCGACGAGATCGACTCCAGCCTGGCGGGGCCCGGCTACCCGGCCAAGGACGGCACGGCGCCCGACGACGGGTGGAGCGTCATCAGCGGCACCAGCGCGGCGTCCCCGCAGGTGGCCGGGGTGTGCGCGCTGCTCATGCAGGCTCAGCCTGGGCTGTCGCCCGACCAGGTCAAGTCCATATTGAAGGCGTCGGCGCGTGACGTGTCCGAGGGCAAGAGCGCGATGGGGCAGGTGGCCGGCGACGGCTACGACGGGCCGACGGGGGCGGGGCTGGTGAACGCCGAGGCGGCGTTCCGGCTGGCCCGCTCGGCCCGGCCCCGCGGCCGTCACACGTACCCACCTGGCCGCTGACCCGCCCGCGAGGCGGCGGGGCCACACGCGTCCCCGCCGCCTCGCCCCTGAGGCCGGGCCCGCGCGCGTTCCCGCCGCCTCACCGCACCGGCGTCCTGGTGGATCTTCACCTACTGGAACAGCGTGAGCGGGACGGCCTCGGCCAGCGCGCGGTAACCGGCCGGGCTCAGGTGCAGGTGGTCGCCCTCGTCGTAGGCCGCCGCCAGCCGCCGGGGCGCGGCCGGGTCACGGACCGCGAGGTCGAAGTCGATCACCGCGTCGTACGCCCCCGCCTCGCGGATCCACGCGTTGACCGCCTGCCGCGCCTCCTCCCGATGCCCCTCGGGATCGTCGTAGGGGTCGCTCCCGCCGAACGGCGTCAGCGTGGCCCCGTACACGAGCAGGTCGCGGGCGCGGGCGCGGACGGCGATCTGCTCGTAGGCGGCGATCAGCTCCTCCACCACCTGCCGCTGGGCGTCGCGGGTGGCCGGGGCGGTGCCGAGGTCGTTGACGCCCTCGAAGACGACGAGCCAGCGGGCGGCGCTCTGGGCCAGCACGTCCCGGTCCAGCCGGGCCAGGGCGCTCGGGCCGAGACCGTCGTTGAGCACCCGGTTGCCGCCCGCGCCCTGGTTGGCGACGGCGACGCCGGGCGGCAGCCGGTCGAAGAGCCGGTCGGGCCAGCGGTCGTTGCCGTTGGTGGTGGAGCCCCGGCCGTCGGTCAGCGAGTCGCCCAGCAGGACGACCGCCGCCGCGTCCGCCCCGGCCCTGACCTCGACGCCGCTGAGGAGGTACCAGTGGTCGACCGGGGTGGCGGCGGGCAGGTCGGCGGCGTGCACGTGGTCGCCGGTGGCCAGGTGGGAGGTGGTTCTGGAGCCGGGGTGCGAGGTGAGGGCGGAGGAGGCCAGGCCGTCGGCGAGGTGCACGGTGACGGCCAGCACCGTGCCGGGGGCCAGGTCGAGGTCCAGTGGGTCGGAGACGACGTGCGCCCCGGCGGGGACGGTGGCGTGAGGGCGGCCGGAGAACGTCACGGGCCGGGAGGTCTCCGGCCGGATGCCGCTCACGCCCGCCGCCCCGCCGCTCGGCAGCGCCACGGCCACGCGGGTGATCGGGAGGGGCGCGCCGCCGAACGCGTTGGACAGGCGCAGCCGCAGTCGCCCGCCGCCCAGTGAGACGCGCAGCGTCTGCCGCAGGGTCGTGTCCGCCAGGGTCAGGCCCTCCTTGGCGTACGGCGGCGGCGGCATGTTGTCCGGCTCGGTGAGCTGCGGCATCGCCGTCCACGTGATGACCCAGCGGCCGGTCGGAAGGCTGGATGCGGGCATGAGAGCGGCTCCCCTGAAGAGTTCGAAACTTTCGGCACGATAGCGAACGTTTCATCAGCCCATGTCGGCCGGGTCGCGGTTTTTACCGGCACTTGTCGATCAAGTCATAGGTGTCGCGGCCCATCACGCCTAGGGTCGCCACCATGGACTCTGCAGACGGCGGCGGGCGGGAGCTGATACTGCGGACCGCCACCAGGCTGTTCGCCGCGCTCGGCTACGACAGCTCCTCCGCCGCGCAGGTCGCCGAGGCGGCCGGGGTGAGCCAGGAGGAGCTCGGCGCCCATTTCGCCAGCAAGCGCGAGCTGTACCTGGCGGTCATGGAGCAGGCCCGCAACCTGCTCGCGGAGGCCGTCACGCCGCACGTGGACGCGCTGATGACGGCCCCGGCGGAGCGGCACGCGCCGGCCCTGCACGCCTTCGTCGACGGCTACATCGACCTGTGCGTGGCCCATCCGGAGATACCCGCGCTGTGGATGCACCGCTGGCTGTCCGACGCCAGCGACATCGTCGACCTTGAGGCCGAGAACGCCCAGCCGCTGACGCAGTACATCGTGGAGGGCGTCAGCACGCTGACGGAACCGGCCGGCGCGGATCCGCTGCACACCACGTACACGATGATCTGGTGCATCCACGGCTTCGTGCTCAGCGGGGTGCTGGACGGCAGCGCGCACCGGCGCGGCGCCGACGACCAGCGCCAGCTACGGCGTTTCCGCGCTCATATGCACCAGTTCCTCGGCCG
Organism: Nonomuraea sp. PA05; assembly: GCF_008086045.1. GTDB lineage: Bacteria > Actinomycetota > Actinomycetes > Streptosporangiales > Streptosporangiaceae > Nonomuraea > Nonomuraea monospora. The sequence goes on from NZ_VSEY01000049.1 coordinate 51,880, forward strand.
CGCGCTGGGCCTGCCCGCGCCGGGGGCCTGATCGCGATATTGGCGGAACGTAACCAAATACCTACACATATGCGTGTAATCTGCCCATATGGGGGGTTTCGACGAGCTGCTGATCGAAACCGTCTCCGGCACGGGCGCGCACATCGGCGCCGCCTACCTCCTGGACGACAGCGGCCAGGTCCTGCAGATGGCCGCCGAGGTCGGCCTGCCCGCGCCGATCGCCCGCGCGTGGGCCAGGATCAGGACCAAGGACCCGGTGCCGCTCGCCGTGGCGGTCCGCGAGCGGCGGCTCATCTGGATCAGCGGGCGCGAGCACCTGGCCCGCGACTTCCCCGCGGCGGCGCTCGCGCTGCCGTACCCGTTCGCCGCCGCCCTGTCACCGATCTGGTCCGACGGCGAGGTGCGCGGCGGGTTCATGCTGCTGTGGCCCGCCGGCCGCACCCCCGAGCTCGACGACCGCCGGCGCGGCCTCATCGACAGGACGTGCGCCGCGATCGGCGAGCTGCTGCGCGAAGCGGACCGGCGCGGGCGGCCGATCAGAGCCGGGAGCCGGCCGCGGCTGCTCGGCCCGCGGCCCGTGCGCCCGAGCGACCCGCAGGCCGACTTCGTCGCCCTGGAGTGCCTCAACCGGCTGCCGGAGGGCTACTGCGTGCTCGACGTCGAAGGCCGCGCCACGCTGGTCAGCGCCCCGGCCGCCGACCTGCTCGGGGTGGCGCCGTCCGCGCTGCTCGGCAAGCGCCTGTGGGAGGTGCTGCCGTGGCTGGCCGACCCGTCGTACGAGGACCGCTACCGCGCCGCCGTCATCGGCCGGCAGATCACCCAGTTCGTCGGCCGCAACCCGGCCGGGAGGCGGCTGTCGTTCTGGCTCTATCCAGGACTGACCGGCATCACCCTGCGCATCACGCCCGGCGCCGTGTCGCGCGGCCCCGCGCCCGACCCCGTCACCGGCGGCGACCGGACGCTGCGGGTCATCGCGGTGCACGAGATCCTGCACCTGGCCACCGCGCTCGCCAGGGCGGTCACCGCCCAGGAGGTGCTCGACCTGGTCGCCGACCACGTCATGCCCGTCTACGACGTGCAGGCGCTGGCGATACTCACCGCCAAGGGCGGGCGGCTGCGGGTGGCCGCCTCGCGCGGCTACAGCCGTCAGGCCATCGACGAGTTCGACGGCCGCCCCGTCATCCCGGTCGCGCCCGCCGACCAGCCGTTCGACGCGGCCCAGCCGGCGTTCTTCTCGACCTGGGACCAGCTGCGCGCCACCTACCCGGACGCCGTCCGCTCCGACGACATGTCCGCCTGGGCGTTCCTGCCGCTGGTCACCTCGGGGCAGCCCATCGGCACCTGCATCCTCGCCTACGACCGGCCGCACCGGTTCAGCACCGACGAGCGGGCCACGCTCACCGCGCTCACCGGACTGATCGCCCAGGCCTTCGAACGCGCCCGGCTCTACGACGTCAAGCACCAGCTCGCCCAGTGCCTGCAGTCGAGCCTGCTGCCGCACAAGCTCCCGCACGTGCCCGGCCTGGACGTGGCCGCCAGATACGTGCCCGCCACCCCCGGCATGGACATCGGCGGCGACTTCTACGACCTGATCCGCCTCGGCGACACCAGGGCCGCGGCCGTCATCGGCGACGTCCAGGGCCACGACGTGACCGCCGCCGCGCTCATGGGCCAGGTCCGCACCGCCATCCGCGCGCACGCCGCGACCGGCGGCAGCGCCGGCGACGTGCTCGCGCACACCAACCGGCTGCTCGTCGAGCTGGCGCCCGACCGCTTCACGAGCTGCCTGTACGTCAGCTTCGACCTGCGCCGCCACACCGCGTGCCTGGCCAGCGCCGGTCACCTGCCGCCCGTGCTGGGCAGGCCCGGCGCCCCGGCCCAGGTCGTGAACGCCTCACCCGGCCTGCTGCTCGGCATCGACCCGGACGCCGAGTACGCCACCACCGACCTGCCCATGGGGCCCGGCGTGGTGCTCGCCCTCTACACCGACGGCCTCATCGAGGAGCCGGGCCTCGACCTCGGCGACGCCATCGCCGCCCTGGCCGCCCGCTTCGCGCCCGCGCCCGGCCAGCCCCTGCACGACCTGGCGGAGACGCTCATCGAACCGGCCACGATCGAGCGGCGCACGGACGACATCGCCGTGCTGCTCCTGCGCGACGCGCTCGGCGAGCCGTGACCCCCGGCCGGGCGGCGGTCGCCAGGGCTCCCGCAGCATGAACCCCGGCCCGCGCACGGTGTGCGGCAGGCGCGGGCCGCCGTCCGCCTCCAGCTTGCGGTGCAGGCAGCCGGCGAGCGGGTCGGCGTCCACGGCGAGGATGCGGTCTGCGGGCTCCGGTCAGCGGGGGTCGCGGCGCAGCGGGTGGTCGTCCGGGACCTGGACCAGCGCGATGTGGTGGCCGTCGGGGTCGGCGATCCACGCCTCGATCAGCCCCCACGGCTCCTGGCGGGCCTCGCGCAGCACGGTGACGCCCGCCTCGCGCAGCCGCTTCTCCTCCTGCGCCGCGTCGCGCACCTGCAGCCAGAGCCGCATCCCGGTCGTGGCCGCCTCCTGCGAGGACCCGGACAGCTCCAGGAACCCCTGCCCCAGGAAGAAGACCACGCCAGGGTGCTCGGGCGGGCCGAACTCGCGGTAGACGGCCAGGCCGAGGGTCTCCGCGTAGAAACGGCGGCTGCGCGCGGGGTCGCGGGGACGCAACAGCACGCGACTGCTCAGCACCTCCATGCCGGACCTGTTCCCCGCGCCGGGTCGCGGAAGCCCTCGGATCGGGAAAGCCAGGAATCCGGACGATCGGCCGGCCACCGCCACGTGAGGTGACGGTGGCCGGCCGAGGGCGTGCTCACACCACCGCTCCCGACCCCCGGGGCTCGCGCGCGGCCCGCCTGGGCTTGGCGGGCTCGGGCGCCGGGCGCCGGTCGAAGCGGCCGAGCCAGATCGCCGCAGGCCCGGCCACGAAGGCGGACGACAGCGTGCCGGTCACGATCCCCGCCACCAGCGCGATCGCGAAGTCCCGCAGCGAGTCGCCGCCGAACGCCATGAGCGCGAGCAGGATGAACAGCGCGCCGAGCCCGGTGTTGACGGTGCGCGGCATGGTCTGCAGGATCGCCCCGTTCACCGCCTCGGCGAGCGGCTCACCGCGCCGGGCCGCCCACAGCTCCCTGACCCGGTCGAACACCACCACCTTGTCGTTCACGGAGTAGCCGACGATGGTCAGCGTCGCCGCCAGGAACACGCCGTCGATCGGCTTGTTCAGCCAGGCGAACATGCCCGCCACGACGAGCACGTCCACCAGCAGCGCCAGCACGGCGGCGGCGCCGAACGTCCAGCGGAACCTGACGGCGAGGTAGCCGAGCTGCAGGGCCACGGCCACGCCGAGCGCGACGAGGGCGTTGCGGCGCAGCTCCTCGCCCAGGCTGGGGCCGATGAACTCCTCGCTCCGCTTGGTGACCTCGCCCGCCCGCGCCTCCAGGGCCTGTTCGATCCTGGCGACGTCGTCGAGGCCGAGCCGCGCGGCCCGGACGGAGACGCCGTCGTCGCCGGCCTGCACCACCGCCGTGGGGAACCCGGCGCGCGCGACCGCCTCCCCCGCGACGTCGGCCGGGATCGGCCTGGAGGTGGCGAACTCGACGAGCCGGCCGCCGGTGAACTCGACGCCGAAGTTGAGCCCGCGCAGCGCGAGCCCGGCGACGGCGACCGCCACCAGCCCGCCCGCGACGGCCAGCCACAGCTTCGGGCGGCGCATCAGCCGCGGATTCCTGCGGGTCAGCCAGGTCCTGACGGAGCCGGCGGTGCCGAGCCCGGACAGGCGCGGCCCGACGCGGCCCATCACGGTCTGGGTGAGCACGCGGGTGATCAGCATGGCGGAGACGAGCGAGGCCAGCACGCCGACGGCCAGCGTCACCCCGAACCCCTTGACGGGCCCTGACGCCAGCCAGAACAGCAGCCCGGCGGCGATCAGGGTGGTGACGTTGGAGTCGGCGATCGCGCTCCACGCGTTCCTGAACCCCCGGTCGAGCGCCTTGCGCAGCCCACGGCCCGGCGCCTGCTGGTACTCCTCCCTGGCCCGCTCGAAGACGAGCACGTTCGCGTCGATGGCCATGCCGATGGCCAGCACGAACCCGGCCAGCCCCGGCAGCGTGAAGGTCGCGCCCATCGCCACCAGCGCCGCGTACGAGATGAGCCCGTAGCAGAGCAGGGCGGCCACGGACAGCAGCCCGGCCAGCCGGTAGACGGCCACGATGAACGCGGCGGTCAGGACCAGGCCCGCGATCGCGGCCCTGGCGCTGGCGTCGATGGCCGCCGCGCCGAGCGTCGGGCCGACCGTGCGCTGCTCGACCAGGTCGAGCGGGACGGGCAGCGCGCCGCCCTTGATGAGCACGGCCAGGTCGCGCGCCTCCTCATGGGTGAAGGAGCCGGTGATCTGGGCGCCGCCGCCCGGGATCCCGGCACCGCACGCGATCGACGGGTCGAGCGGCGGCGAGGAGATGACCTCCCGGTCGAGCACGATGGCGATGCGGCGGCGGGGGTCGTCCCGAGGCTGGCAGGCCGCCTCCCCGGTGAGCTGCCGCCAGGCCGCCTCCTCGCGGAACTCGAGGCCCACCCACCAGCCGGGGCCGCGCTGGGGGTCGCTCTGCTCGGCAGCGTCCCGCACGCCGTCGCCGGTGATGGCGGCGGGGCCGAGCTTGAGCAGCCCGCCGTTCTCGTCGCGTACGGCCGACGAGTCGCCGGGCCCGGCCGCGCCGAGCACGGGATGGAACGCGAGCTGCGCGGTACGGCCGATCACCTCGGCGGCCTGGCGCGGGTCGAGCACGCCGGGCAGCTCGACGATGATCCGCCGCTCGCCGGAGCGGACCAGGGTGGGATCGACGACGCCGAGCGCGTCCGCCCGCTGGCGCAGCACGTCGAGCGCGCGGTCGGTGGCGGCGGCGTCGGCCTGGACGGTGGGCGAGCTCCTGGACTCGAAGACGAGCTGGGTGCCGCCGCGCAGGTCCAGGCCCAGGCGCGGGGTGCCGGCGAGAGTGACTGCTAAGGAGATGACGATGACGGCGCACGCCGTCACCGCACGCCAGAACGGCGCACGGAACATGGAAGCCTCCACAGGCTTGAAGGGATGAGGGTCTTCAGTGCCCTGTGGAGGGAGGCGCCCTGGCCGCTGAGGCCCGCGGGCGGCGTGCCGTGGGGACGTCTTGGGACGGCTCGGGGACGACGGCGGCCCACCCCGGGCGCACGCCGGGGAGGCCGGCCGCGAGCGTGCCGGCCGGGCTTCCCGTCGTGCCGCCCTGGCCGGGCCAGGCACGCAGCTCCGGAGCGGGGTGCGGGAGCTGCCGCGCGCCGGAGTGCTGCTGCTCGGCCCGCCAGGCGGCGGCGCTGACGGTGGTGATCTGGTGGGTGACCTGCGCGTGCGTGGTGGCGGGCAGGAACCACGACAGGAGGAGGAGCAGGACGGCGGGCAGCCGGGAGGGCAGGCCCGGAGGCGGCGCGGCGTGCGGCTTCGTGCGCATGTCGCCCCCCTCCTCCGGAACCTCCAACCCTAACGCCCCGTGGCGGCCGGTCAGGTGACGAGTGCGACCAGGCGGGCGATGGACTCCCGTTCCGCCTCGTGAACGGCGGCCACCCGGGCGCTGAGCGCGCCGAACAGCGCCCCCGTGTCTTCGGCCGCTCCCAGTACGTCGTTGGCGGCGGCACGCGCCACCGCCAGTTCCTTGGCCACCTGGGCCGCCTCCTGCCCGCCGGCGCTGCCGTCCGCCATGACGCTCTCCTTGAGAGCGGCGGTCAGCTCGCGCACCCTGCCCAGCTCCGGCACGTCCGAGGGCAGCGCCGTCTCGGCCAGGTCGTGCCACAGCCCGTGGATCTCCCTGAACCGCCCGGCCAGCACCGCCAGCGCGGGCCGGTCGAGCAGGGCGGCGGCCTCGTCGAGCCCGTCGGCGAACAGGTCGCGCAGGTTCCCGCCGTCCACGCCCACCGGCTCGGCCCCCTCCCAGACGGACAGGAGGGCGTCCGCCAGCCCGCGCCGGTCGGCGAACACCTTCGGCCACGCCTTCGCGTTGCGGGTGTCGACCAGCAGCCGCGCCCACTTGCGCCAGGCGGGCAGCGAGAAGGAGTCGGAGGCGGCCGACAGGTGGGCGGCGCAGTCACGCAGCCCGTCGAGCGCCGCGGCGGCCAGCGTCGCCTCGTCCGGCTTGGCGTCGCCGAGCGCGTGCAGCACGTTGCGGTACGAGCCCACCCTGGCCCGCGCGGCGTCGAACCTCTCCCGGGGGACGCGGATCGGCGCGCGGCCACGGTCGTCGACGAGCACCGCGTCCCCTTCGCGCCGGTAGGCGACCACCGGGTGGCCGCCGTGCCCGTCCATCACGGCGCGCAGGTGCCAGTAGCCCGCGTGGTAGCGGTCGGGCAGGACCACGCACGGCCGCCCCGCCTCCAGCTCCGCCGCCAGCCGGTCGCTCGCGGCGCGCGTCCCCGACGTGCGGTGCTCCTCGTACGGTACCCCGAGCCGCCCGAGCGTCTTGGCCATCCACCGGTCGTGGTACTGCCACTGGTTGCGGAACCCGAGGACCACGCAACGGGACCCGTCGTGCTGGAACTCCCACAGGATGTATCCGGCGCCGATGCCGCCGCCCGCCAGGAACACCAGCGGCTCGCCGACGTCCACGCCCTGGTTGGCGAGGATGGCGGCGATGGCGGCGCTGGACGGGTGCCGCCCGCCGGTGAAGCGCCAGCCGCCGTCCGCCGCCTGCCCGTCCCGCGCGGCGGCGGGGCCGACGACATGGTGGCGGGCCGCGGTGTAGCTCTCGCCCGTCTTGGCCATGCGCGCCCTGACGCGGGCCTTGAGCTGCTTCTTGCTGGTCATGTACGGCTCTTCCCGCGGCCTTCGCCACCGGCCCGGCCCACGCCCGCGGCCCGTGGCGGCCGCGAAGGGATCGCCGGCCGTTCGACTGCGGGCTCCCGAGGCGCGTGGGGTCCCCTTTGCCTCCGCGTGCGGCGGGCCGCGTGGGGACCCGCTCTGGAGGTTCGGCGGGAGAGTGCCGCCGGTGCAGCGGATGCTAGTACACCGGCGCCCCGTACGGAATCCCTACGCCTTGAGCCCGTAGGTGAGCACGATGATGCCCGACTTGAAGCGGGTCGTCTCCAGCAGGTCGAAGTGGGTGAGGTCGAGGCCGTCGAGCAGCCGGACGCCGCCGCCCGCGACGACGGGGAACATCCACAGGTGCAGCTCGTCGATCAGCTTGTTCTCGATCAGGGTGCGGTCGAGCGCACCGGTGCCGTACTTGAGGATGCTCTGCCCCTCCTGCTGCTTCAGCGCGGCGACGGCGGCGGCCACGTCGCCCTCGATCAGGTTGCCGTTCCACGCGGTGGCCTCCTTGAGCGTGGTGGAGGCCACGTACTTGGGCAGGCCGTTGATCCGGTCGGTGTACTCGTCGCCGGAGCGGCCGGCCCACGCCCCGGCGAAGCCCTCGTACGTCTCGCGGCCCAGCAGCAGCGCGTCCGCGCCGAACAGCAGCTTCGCGGAGTAGCCGTTGTGCTCCTCGTCCCAGTACGGCTGGCCCCACACGTGCGGGTCGCTGATGACGCCGTCCAGCGTGACGAAGGTCGATTCGACAAGCTTCCTCATCGGGTGCTCCTCAGGTCGTTTCTTGTTGCCGATGAGTAAAGCGTGGCAGAAGCCGCTTACGGTTTTCTTACGGCCGTTCGGCGAGGAACACGAACTCCATGCCGGGCCGGTCGGGCGCGTCCCTGACCTCGCGCAGCACGTAGCCGCTCGCGGCGAGGTCCGCCTCGACCTCCTCGCGCTCGCGGAAGCGCAGCGTGGAGTGCGAGGTCAGCGCCTCCCCGTCGGAGGCGAAAACGACGGTGGTGCGGAAGGTCACCAGCGGCCCGCTGACGTCGAGCAGGTCGTGCCACTGCTCGACCCTGCCGACGCCGGGGATCTCGACCGCCTGATAGGTCTCCTGCCGGTTCCAGCCGAGCCAGGCCCGCCTGGCCGGGTCGCGGGTCTCGAACACCAGGTGCCCGCCGGGGCGCAGCGCCGCGTGCACGGCGTCCAGCGTGGCCCGCCAGCTCTCCGGCTCGACGACGGCCTGGGCGGCGTTGCCCGTGATGGTGGCGAGGTCGGCCCGCAGCGGCGGCACGTCCGTGGCGTAGCCGTGGATCCAGTGCACGCGCTCGCCGCCCGGCTTGGCCCTGGCCACGTCGAGTGAGGCCGCTGCCGGGTCGACGCCCGTCACCTCGATGCCGCGGGCGGACAGCAGCAGCGCGAGCGTGCCCGTGCCGCAGCCGACGTCGAGCACCCGGCGCGCACCCAGCTCCCCGGCGATGGCGGCGTAGGCGTCCAGGTCGCTTCGGTCGGGGTCGAGCGGGTCGTAGACGCCGGCCAGACGGGCGTGCTCGAAGATCGCGTCAGCCATGGGGGTCACGATAAGTGGCACGGCGGAGGCGGCGCGACCGGATATCCTCCTTCGATCATGAGCTGCACGATGACCGACACTCCATGCCACGTCACGCCTGGCGCCGCCCGATGAGCGCCGCGGTGCACGCCTACCTCAGGGCGACGGCCGAGCCGGGCGCGCGGCGGGCCGGGCCGTTCCTGATCCGGTTCGACGAGCACGACGACGCGCCGCCGTTCAACTACGCCGTTCCTGACGACGGCCTCTCGCCCACGGCGGACGAGGTCGCCGCGCTGGTGGCGGCGTTCAGGGAACGTTCCCGCGTGCCGCGGCTGGAGTACGTGCCGCAGATCTCGCCCGGTGTCGAGGCCGCGCTGCTGGCCGCCGGGTTCGTGGCCGAGGGGCGTTACCCGCTGCTGGTGTGCCCGCCCGATTCGGTGGTGGACGCGCCCGTCTCCTCGCGGATGGAGGTGCGGCTGGTGAGTGACGACGCGGCGCTGTGGGAGGTGGCGCGGGTCATGAACGAGGCGTTCGGGGCGCCGGAGGCGAGCGAGCACGACGTGGCGCGGCTGCGGCGCGTCCTCGACGGCGGGGGGCTGGTGGCCGCCGCCGTGCTGGAGGGGGAGACGGACGGCGAGGCAGTGGGCGGCGAGGTAGTCGCAGGCAAGGTAGTGGGCGGTGGGCAGCTCGGCCGGCCGCACGAGGGGGTCGCCGAGGTGGCGGGCATCGCGGTGCTGCCGCCGTACCGGCGGCGCGGCATCGCGGGCGCGGTCACCGCGCTGCTCACCCGGGAGGCGGCCGGGGCCGGGGTCGGCGTGCCGTTCCTCACGCCGGGCGACGACGCGGCGGCCCGCGTGTACGCCCGCGTCGGCTACCAGCGGGCGGGCGAGGTCCTGCACATCTCACTCCCCTGACCGGCTCACGCCGCTAACCGGCGGCGTCCCCCGGCCCGGAGCCGTTCGCGGAGGCGTGCCTGGACACCCAGACCGCGAGCTGGGTGCGGTCGCGCAGCCCGAGCTTGCGCAGGCAGCTGGAGATGTGGTTCTTGGCCGTGCCCTCCGTGATGTGCAGGCCGCGCGCGATCTCGCGGTTGGACGCCCCCGCGCCGATGAGCAGCGCGATCTCGTACTCGCGGTCCGACAGTCCGCCGGGCGGCTCCCGGGGCGGCGTCACGGGCAGCTGGGCGGGCAGCTGGGCGGGCGCGGCGCGCAGCAGGGCGACGAGCCGTTCGCTGGCGGCGCCGCCCAGCACGGTCTCGCCGCGCGCGGCCCGCCGGATGGCCGCGACCAGCTCGTCCGGCGGGATGTCCTTCAGCAGGTAGCCCTTGGCGCCGGCGCGCAGCCCGCCGAAGATGTAGTCGTCGTCGTCGAACGTGGTCAGGATGACCGGCGCGACCTCGGGGAACCGCGCGCGCAGCCGGGCCACCAGCTCGACGCCGTCCATGCCGGGCATGCGGGCGTCCACGAGCGCCACCTGGGGCCGCCCGCCGTCCACGGTGCTCGCCAGCCAGGTCAGCGCCTCCTCACCGCCGGCGGCGCTGACGGCGATCTCGATGCCTGGCTCGATCTCCAGCAGCTTGCGCAGGCCCTCGCGCATCAGGATCTGGTCGTCCACCAGCATGACCCGGATCACCGCTGCCTCCTGGGTCATCTCACCGTCCATCACACCGGCCCCCATCACACCGGCACCGTCGCGCGCAGGGTGAAGCCGCGCCCTGAGCCGGCGCTCACGTCCAGCTCGCCGCCGACGCCGCGCAGGCGTTCGCGCAGGCCGTGCAGGCCGAAGCCGTTCGACGTGGCCTCCGGCCGCGCGCCGGAGCCGTCGTCGGAGACCGTCACCTCGACGCGTTCGTCCGTGCAGTCGAGCGCGACCTGGACGTGCCGCGCGCCCGAGTGGCGCAGGGCGTTGGTGAGCCCCTCCTGGACGACCCGGTAGCAGACCAGCTCGCGGCCCTCGTCCACGTCGGGCCAGGCGCCGTGGAGGGTGAAGGCGACGCCGGTGCCCGCCGAGCCGAACGACTCGGCCAAGGCCCGCAGGGCGTCGGGCCCGGTGCGGCCGTCCATGCGCAGGGGTTTGAGCGCGCGCACCCAGCGGCGGGTGTCGGTCAGCGCCTCCAGGGTGAGCGCCTGGGCCTGGCGGACCTCCTCCCAGGCGTCGTCGGGGCGGGCGGTGCGGTACCGCTGGGCGTTCTGCAGGCCGACGTTGATGACGGTCAGGTAGTGGCCGACGGAGTCGTGCATGTCGCGGGCCATCCGGGCGCGTTCCTCGGCGACGGCCAGCTCGCGGGAGCGGGCCGCGTACTTGGCCAGCTCGGCGTGGGCCTTCTCGAGGTCGGCGAGCAGGCGGCGGGTCTCCTCGGCGCGCGAGCTGTACTGCAGCAGCGCGGTGACCAGGACCAGCAGCACGAGGCACAGGCTGGTGGTGAGCACGCCGTTGACGACGGCGCCGAGCACGTCCTGGGCGGGATTGAGCAGGCCGGTGACGAAGCCGAGCGCCCCGGTGACGGCGGAGTAGCAGAGGGCGCCGCGCACCCCGAGCACGACCCGCGCGTTAGCCACGGCGATGCCGACCATCAGCAGGCCCGCGAGCCCTCCCCCGGTGGCGACCAGCAGCGTCATGGCCAGGAACGTCACGCTCGCCGCCTTGCGCCGCGCGGGCGCGCCACGCTGCCAGGGCAGCAGCGGCCACAGGACGATCACCGGCAGCAGGGCCGCGCCCGCCGCGTAGAAGAGCACCTCCAGCAGCGGCCATCGCGCCGCCACGACGTCGAGCGAGCGGAGGGCGAAGACGAAGTTGACGGCGAGCAGCCCGGCGGAGCCCCAGAAGAACACGCTGAACACGAGGGGCGGCCGGTCGTCGGTGAACCGCACCCAGCCGTCCAGGTCCCGGATCGATCGTGCCTGGCGCATATGTCGGAGCATAACCAGCCGTCTGCGCGCGGGGCAGCGTGCCGATGGTCATGTATCGCTGGTCATATCAAGACATGACCGGCAAGTGCCGCACGCTGGATGTCCGCGCCGATCGCCCGAACCTACGATCGCAGCACATCACATCGAGGAAGAGGGGCCGGCATGCAGGCGGTGGAGCGGCGTACGAGCGGGGTGCCGTGGGTCGGCGTCCTGGTGACCGTGCTCAGCGTGCTCGCCATGGCCGCGATCTCCCGGGCCGTGTACGGCTCCCTCCCGGAGCTGGTCACGACCCGGCAGCCGCGGCCGGGGCAGGCGGGCGTCCAGGTGCCGAGGATCGTCCTGGCGACGGCGATCCCGGTGACCGTGGTCCTGCTCGGCACGCTCATGGCCGGTCTGACCGTGGCCGCCCACCGCCTGCGCCGTCTGGTGCCGCCGGCGCTCCTGTCCCCGTCCCGATCGACGAGCCTGATCCTGGTGGTGCTGCCGCCGTTCTTCGTCGTCGTCCACGGCGGGCTGTTGCTGCGGACCGCCGGGCACGACTTCCCGCTGGAGGTGAGCGTCACCGTGGCGCTCGGGCTGCTGATCGCGGGTCTCGGCAAGGCGCGGCCGCTGATCGATCCGCTGCGGTTCGTGCCGGGCGTGGAGCGGGCCAGGCATCTCGGCGGGCACGGCCTGGTCGCGGTGGGCGGGTGCTGCGTCGTCGGAGCGTTCTTCCTGCCGCCCATGCTCGTGTCGGTGGCGGCCGCCTTCGCCGCCGGGGCCGTCTCCATGCTGACGGTACTGGTGCCGCTGGCCAGGCTGCGCCACTGAACGCCAGGGCGGGCTCAGGGGCGGCGGCGGCCCGTTCCCGGACGAACGGCATAAATGGGCCCTCTCTGCACGCAAGCCTCCGTTTACTCTGGCGACAGCACTCGTTCATCGAACGCTTACACCCTTGTCCCGAGGGGAGCACCATGACCGAGCTCGACCGCCGTTCCTTCATCGGCCGCGGCCTGGCCACCACCGGCGGGGTGCTGGCCAGCGGCATCGCCATCGAGACCCTCACCGCCCACGCCGCGTGGGCGGACGCGGGCCGCCCCGCCACCGACCCCGGCGAGACGGGATACGGCCCCCTGCGCCGCGTGCCCGCCACGAACACCGGCGAGGAGTTCCTCGCGCTCCCCGCGGGCTTCTCCTACGCCGTGCTGAGCAAGAGTGGCGACCCCATGACCGACGGCGTCGCCACCCCCATCGCCTACGACGGCATGGCCGCCTTCCCCGGGACCCGCCGCCACACCGTCCGCCTGATCCGCAACCACGAGGTGCGCACCACCCCCGGCTCCCCGGTCGGCCGCGTGCACGTCGAGGGCTCGCAGCGCTACGACGAGCTGGGCGTGGGCGGCACCACCACGCTGGAGGTGGACCTGCGCAGCGGCGAGGTGCTGCGCCACTTCGTCAGCCTCAACGGCACGATCGTCAACTGCGCGGGCGGCCGCATGCTGCACGACCGCGGCTGGCTGACCTGCGAGGAGACCACCGCGGGCACGGTGCAGGGCTGGCAGCGCAAGCACGGCTACATCTTCGAGGTGCCGCTCGACGGCCCCCGCCCCGGCACGCCCGCCCCCTCCCAGCCGCTCACGGCGATGGGCCGCTTCTCGCACGAGGCGGTCGCGGTGGACCCGCGCACCGGGTACGTCTACGAGACCGAGGACGAGTCGGGCAGAGCCGACGGCTTCTACCGCTTCCGCCCCAGGAACCCGCGCGACCTGGCCGCCGGCGGCGTGCTGGAGATGCTCAAGATCAGGGGTGTGGACGGCTACGACTGCCGCGAGGGCCAGACCATGGGCGCCCGCCTGCCCGTGGAGTGGGTCCGCATCGACGACCCCGACCCCGACCTGGAGAACGGCGCCACCCCCTGCACCCTCCAGGGCCTGGCCAAGGGCGGCGCCAAGTTCAACCGCCTGGAAGGCTGCTGGTACGGCGACGGCAGCGTCTTCTTCAACTCCACCAGCGGCGGCGACGCCAAGAACGGCGACCCGCCCAACGCGGACGGCTACCTGGAGGGCTACGGCCAGGTCTGGCAGTACGTCCCCGGCCGCCGCGACGGCGGCACCCTGGTGCTGGTCTACGAGTCGCCGGGCCGCAGGGAGCTCGACTCGCCCGACAACCTCCTGTTCACCCCCAGGGGCGGCATCGTGCTGTGCGAGGACGACGCGGGCTCGGCCGACGCCGACCCGCACCCGCTGGCCCTCGGCTTGGTGAACGTGAACCGGCTGATCGGGCTGGACCCGCGCAAGGGGCAGCCGTTCGAGTTCGCGGTCAACGTCGCCGACGACTGCGAGTTCGCGGGGGCGTGCTTCAGCCCGGACGGCTCGGTGCTGTTCGTCAACAACTTCGGCGACTCGGTCTCGCTGGACCCGCCGGGCCGCACGTACGCGATCCGCGGCCCCTGGCGCCGCGGCCCTCTCTGACGCACCCCCCACGGGTGGACAACCCCTTCCGGCCCGTCGAGGATGGACGCATGCCGATGGGCGGAAGGCCGCCGCCTCTCCCCCGGGCCGCCGCCGTGCGGCGCGCCCGGCGGCTGCGGGCCGTGGCGGACCCGGTACGACTGCGCCTGCTCAGCGTCCTGCTCTGCGACGAGGAAGGCCGCGCGTTCGGCCGCTCCCTGGGCCGCCACCTCGCCATCCTGCGCGAGGAGAACCTGATCGAGCCGTACGGCGCCGGCTACCGCGCCACGCGAGGGGCCAGGGAGCTGTTCCCCCTGCTGATGCGCCTGCGCGAGACGTCAGGCGATCAGCCCGCGCAGGCCGTCGAGCCGCTCGGGGACGACCGCGTACCACGCCCACTTGCCGCGCTTCTGCCTGGTCAGCAGCCCAGCATCGACGAGGATCTTCAGGTGGTGGCTGACGGTGGGCTGGGTCAGCCCGAGCGGCACGATGAGGTCGTTGACGCAGGCCTCCCCCGCCGGGCTGCCGATGATCAGGCTGAGCAGTTGCAGCCGGGTCGGGTCGGCGACGGCCTTGAGCGCGCCCGCCAACTGCTCGGCCGCTGATCGCGTCAGCGGCTCGGGGATCACGTCGCTCGGCTGGTGCTGGTCGGTCGGCGGGATCTCATCGGGCTGCACCGGCCCAGTTTAGTGAGCGATCGGCGGCGGCGAGTGAGGTCCGCGCTCGCCCGCCGTGATGCGGTAGCCGATGCCGCGCACCGTGAGCAGGATCGCCGGGTGCTTCTCGTCGTCGCCCAGGCGCCGCCGCAGCCGCTTGACGTGCACGACGATGGTGTTGTTCGGCGGCCTGCCGTCGCTGCGCCACACCTGCCGGGTGATCTCGTGCTTGGTCACCGCGCGGTCGGCGTTCTGCATGAGGAAGCGCAGCAGCTCGAACTCGCGCAGCGGCACGTGCACGGGCTCGCCGCCGACGCGTACGACGTGCGCGACCTGGTCGAGCTCGATGTCGCCGACCCGCAGCAGCGGCACGGCGGCGCCGCCGTGCGCGACCTGGATCAGGGTGAGCAGCGCCCGCACCCGGTAGGGCCTGGCCACGCAGGCGGTGGCGCCGGCGGCCAGGGCCCGCATGGCGATGTCCGCGTCCTCCGTCCCGATGCCGAGGATGATCGGCAGGACGGGCAGCGTGCGCCGCACGCTGTTGATGAGCGTCACCGGGTCGACGCCCGGCAGCCGCGCGCTGACCACGAGCACGTCGGGCGGTCCCGCTCCGACGCTGATGAGCGCGCTCGGGCCGTCCGCGGCGCGGACGACGGTGATGCCGTGGGCGGCCAGCTCGCGCAGGTCCTCATCGGGGTCGGCGACGAGGAGCACCGGCGCGTCGCAGGACGCGCCGGGCCGGTCCGGTCGTGGTGCCGCCGAGGCATGGGTCAAGGCTGGTCGCTCCCTTCCCCGGTCAGCCGAACCGCCCGGTGATGTAGCCCTCGGTACGCTTGTCCGCCGGGTTGCTGAAGATCCGCGCGGTGGCGTCGAACTCGACGAGGCGCCCGTGCCGCACCCCGTGCTCGTCCACCTCCGCGGTGAAGAAGGCGGTGCGCTCGGAGACGCGGGCCGCCTGTTGCATGTTGTGGGTGACGATGACGATCGTGTAGTCCCTGGACAGGACCTGCATGAGGTCTTCGATCTTGGTGGTGGCGATCGGGTCGAGCGCGGAGCACGGCTCGTCCATGAGGATCACGTCCGGCTTGACCGCGATGGCGCGGGCGATGCACAGGCGCTGCTGCTGGCCGCCGGACAGGGCCAGGGCGTTCTGCTTGAGCTTGTCCTTGACCTCGTCCCACAGGGCCGCGCGTTGCAGTGCCTCCTCGACCACGTCGTCGAGCCCCTTGCGGCGGCCGTTGACGCGCGGCCCGTAGGCGATGTTGTCGTAGATGGACTTGGGGAACGGGTTCGGCTTCTGGAAGACCATCCCGATCCTGCGGCGCACCTCGATCGGGTCCACCTCGTCGCCGTAGAGGTCCTCCGTGTAGTAGAGGATCTTGCCGGCGATGCGGGCGTCCAGGATGAGGTCGTTCATCCGGTTGAGGCAGCGCAGCACCGTGCTCTTGCCGCAGCCGGACGGGCCGATCAGCGCGGTGATCTCGCGCGGCGCGATGCGCATGTCGACGCCGCGCACGGCCTCGTAGCCGCCGTAGAAGACCGACAGGTCCTCCAGCGTGAAGACGGGGTCGAACAGGTCGGGGAGCTGCGACGGGGCCATGTGCTTCTCGGATCCTGTGGTCAGGTGCGCGGACACGGCAGGTTCACCACCGCTTCTGTGAGCGATTGCGGACGTAGATGGCGATCGAGTTCATCACGATGATCACGAGGAGCAGCAGCACGATCGCCGCCGAGGCCAGGTCGTGGAACGCCTCGCGGGACTGGCTGATCCAGCCGTAGATCTGGATCGGCAGCACGGTGTAGCCGCTGAGCAGGCCGTCCGGCACGTACGCCACGTAGGTCAGGCCGCCGAGCAGCAGCAGCGGCGCCGCCTCACCCGCCGCCCTGGACAGGGCCAGGATCGAGCCGGTCGCCATGCCGGGGACGGCCGAGGGCAGCACCTGCCGCCAGATGGTCTGCCACTTGGTGGCGCCCAGCCCGTACGAGGCGTTCCTGATCTCGCCCGGCACGGCCCTGATCGCCTCCCGCGAGGCGATGATCACGATCGGCAGGACGAGCAGCGACAGCGTGATCGACGCGGTCAGCACCGTGGTGCCGAGGCCGAACCCCCTGGCGATGACGCCCAGGCCGAGGATGCCGTAGACGATGGACGGGATGGCGGCCAGGTTGGCGATGTTCAGCTCGATCAGGCGGTTGTACCAGCGGCGGTGGTCGGCGTACTCCTCCAGGTAGATCGCGCCGAGGATGCCCACCGGCAGGCAGATCACGGCCGTCAGCCCGATCACCCAGAGGCTGCCGTACAGCGCCGATCTCGCGCCCGCCCGCTCAGGCCGCCTGATGGACGGGAAGTTCTCCCACAGCCGGGGGTCGAGGCGGGACCAGCCCTTGTAGACGACGTAGCCGAGCAGCGTCACCAGGAACGCCACCGCGACGGCCAGGCACAGCCGCAGCAGCAGCTTGAAGGCCAGGTCGCCCCAGTTCACCCCGCGCCGGGCGAGCAGGCGCTGCTGGGTGGCGGTCATTCGTACACCTCCCGGTACCGGCGGACCAGGCGGGCGCTGATGACGTTCATGACGAGCGTGATGAGGAACAGCAGGGCGCCGACCGCGAAGATGGTCTTGTAGTCCAGCGAGCCGGTCGGCAGGTCACCAGAGCCGGCCTGGGCGATGAAGCCGGTCATCGTCTGCATGGCGTCCAGCGGGTTGAGCGACAGCGCGGGCTTGTTGCCCGACGCGATCGCCACGATCATCGTCTCGCCGATCGCACGGGAGATGGCCAGCACGAACGAGGCCACGATGCCCGACAGCGCGGCCGGCACCACCACGCGGACGGCGACCAGGCGGGTGGAGGAGCCCAGCGCGTACGCGCCGTCGCGCAGGCCGCTCGGCACCGCCGCCATGGCGTCCTCCGACAGCGACGCCACCGTGGGGACGATCATGACGCCCATGACCAGGCCCGCCGCCAGGGCGTTGAAGATGTCCGGTTGCAGGCCCGGAGGAAGGTAAGCCTGGAGTGCCGGGGTGACGAAGCGGAGCGCGAAGAAGCCGTACACGACGGTCGGCACGCCCGCCAGCACCTCCAGGACCGGCTTGAAGATGCCGCGGGTGCGGGCGTGGGCGTACTCGCTGAGGTAGAGCGCCGCGCCCAGCCCCAGCGGGATCGCCACCACGACGGCGATCAGCGTGATCAGCAACGTCGCGCCGACCAGTGGGAGCACGCCGTAGGCGGCCGGCTCGAAGAGCGGCGCCCACTCGGTGCCGGTGAAGAACTCCACCGGGCTCACGGCCTCGAAGAACTCCACCGTGGGCGGCACCAGCGAGATCACGATGCCGATGGTGGTGGCCACCGAGACCAGCGCGGCGGCCACCAGCACGACCCGCACCGCGTTCTCGCCGTAGCGCGTGCGCGCCCTCCCCAGCGGCCCTGGCGAGCCGGGCGGGGAGGGCGTCGTGCCGCCGGTCGCGCTCATCCGCCGGCCGCGGCCTTCAGCTTGGTCAGGGCGCCCTGGAGCAGGCCCTCCTGCTCGGGGTTGAGCGGGATGAACTTGGCGTCCTCGGCGATCTGCTTGTGGTTGGCCACGAAGTACTCGACGAAGGCCAGCACCTCGGGCCGCTTGAGCGAGGCGGCCTTCGGATAGATGAACAGCGGCCGGGACAGCGGCTGGTACGTCCCGTCCTGCGCCGTCTGCGCGCTCGGGCCCACGCAGCCGCCGCCGCTGTCGATCTGCACGGCCTTGAGCTGGTCGGCGTTCTCCTCGAAGTAGGTGTAGCCGAAGTAGCCCAGCCCGCCCTTGGTGCCGGCCACGCCCTGCACGACGACGTTGTCGTCCTCGCTCGGGCTGTAGTCGGTACGGCTCTTGCCCTCCTCACCGACGATCACATCGGTGAAGTAGTCGAACGTGCCCGAGTCCGTGCCGGGGCCGAACAGCTTCAGCGGTTCCTTCGGGAACTTGGCGTCGATCTGGTCCCAGGTGGTCACCTTCGAGCCGGGCGACCACATCTTCTTGAGCTGGTCCACGGTGAGGCAGGTCGCCCAGGTGTTGTCCTTGTGCACGACCACGGTCAGCGCGTCGTTGGCGACCGTGAACTCCGCGTAGTTGACGCCCTTGGCCTTGCACGCCGCCACCTCCTCGGCCTCGATCTGCCGCGAGGCGTTGGAGATGTCGGTCTCGCCGTTGCAGAACTTCTCGAAGCCGCCGCCGGTGCCGGACGTGCCGACCGTGACCCGTACCTTGGCCTGCTGCTCGGCGAACAACTCGGCCGCGGCGGTGGCCAGCGGCGCCACCGTGCTGGAGCCGTCCACCTTCACGTCGCCCGCCAGCTCCCTGGCCGGCTGACCCGTGCCCTCCCCTTGCCGGGCGGCCGTCTGGTTCCCGCCGCCGCAGGCGGCGAGCACGAAGACGCAGGCCGCTGCGGTCAGCGTCGTCCGCATTCGATTGCTCACGATGCATCCTTCGGCTCGTCACGAGCCCGGCCTGGGACCAGGCTTCCGTATCCCCCGCATTCGCATCGAAGAACGTCAATGTGAACGTCCGGGAAACGGCGCTTGAGCGCGCGCTGAATTCATCGATGACCGTCTATTTGATTGCGGTTCAGCCCACCCGCCGCAACGCCTTCTCCTCTCCGCGGTGCGCACGGAAGCTCACGTCGACCGTGGATCTGGCGCGCCTAACATCACAGCCGGCAAGCCTTTTGTGGCGGCGAGTGTCACAACTGCCGTCTTGCGTGGGGGTACGGGCGGAGGCGGACACTCGGAGGGAACAACCACATACCCGGCCAGGGGGTGATTCCCTGTGCACGACGGGTTCGAATCCCGTGAATCATGGCCTTTCGAGTGCCTGCGGTGTCTGTACGTATGGGAGGAGGACTACGTCGTCCGCCATCTGACCGACGGCCACGGCAACGAGGTGGACATCTGGCTCACCTCCGGCGTGCCCGTGCAGCCTCCCTGGTCAGGGGCGAGCTGCCCGGCATGCGGCGCCTACCACCTCACGTCGTTCCCCACCGGCTACCTGGCCCGGCACCCCGAGCTGACGGCGGCGCCCGACCCGGTGCCGCTGGCGAAGGTGCCGGTGGTGCCCGTCAACGAGATCGACCTGCCGACCGCCATCCGCACGCCGCTGCCGCGCCGCCTGCTCATCGCGGTCGGCCTGCCGGTGGTCGCGTTCGTGGGGTACGAGCTCTACCAGTACGTGCTGGGGCCCGCCGTACCGCACCACTGAGGGCTCAGGGAGCCAGAGCCAGGGCGTCGATGTCGACGTGGAGGTCGGCGCAGGCGCGGGTCGCGCGGATGGCGGCGGCGTTGGGCTCGTCCACCTCGGCCACCCAGCGGACCGCCTGCTCGGGGCTCTTGCCGAACCGGACGTGCCGCCGGGTCAGGCGGTCCAGGCGAACGCGGTCGTCGAGGTCGGCGTACCAGACCTCGGTCATGGCGGCCCGCACCTGCCGCCAGGGGTCCTGCGCGGCGAGCAGGTAGTTGCCCTCGCTGACGACGACCCGCGCGTCCGGCGGCACCGCGATGGCGCCGGCGATCGGCTGCTCGATGTCGCGGTCGAAGGACGGCGCGTACACGGTGGTGCCGGTCTCGGCGCGGACGCGGCGTAGCAGGGCGAGGTAGCCGTGGCCGTCGAAGGTGTCGATGGCGCCCTTGCGGCTGAGCCGTCCGAGGCGGTCGAGGGCGACGTCGGCCAGGTGGAAGCCGTCCATCGGAACCCAGACGGCGGGCAGCCCTGCCGCGGTGAGCGCCGTGGCGAGCCAGCCCGCCAGCGTGGACTTGCCCGCGCCGGGGCAGCCCGCGATGCCGATCACCACCCGCTCGCCACCGGCGCCCGCCCCGAACCCGCGCTCGCCGCCGGCGGCCGACCCGGACCGGCGCTCGCCCTCAGCGGGCGGCCCGCCTCCACGCTCACCTCCGGCGACCAGCCCGCGCACGCGCTCGATCAGCCTCGCCCCATCGTTCACGGAGCTTCCCCTTGACGCACGCAAGCACCTTAACGGCGCGCGCGGGCCGGGGTCACCAGGTGACGGGCAGCTCGTAGACCCCGTACACCTGCCCGTCGTGCTTGAACGGGACCCGGTCCAGGCCGGTGGCCAGGGCCAGTGTGGGGATGCGCCGGTACAGGGTGCCGTACACGACCTGCAGCTCCAGCCGGGCCAGCGGCTGACCGAGGCACTGGTGCACCCCGAAGCCGAACGCGACGTGGCGGCGGGCGTCGCGGGTCAGGTCGAGCTCGTCGGGGTGGGGGAAGACGCCGGGGTCGCGGTTGGCGATGTCGTTGGCCATGATCATGCCCTCGCCGGCGCGGATGACCTGGCCGGCGATCTCGATGTCGGCCAGCGCCACCCGGCGGCGCCCGCTGTGCGTGATGTTCAGGTAGCGCAGCAGCTCCTCGACGGCTCCCGCGACCGCCTTGGGGTCGCCGGCGTCGCGCAGGAGGGCGAGCTGGGCGGGGTTCTGGAGCAGGGCCAGGGTGCCGAGCGCGATCATGTTCGCGGTGGTCTCGTGGCCGGCGATGAGCAGCAGCACGCCCATCTGGGCGGCCTGCGAGCGGGTCAGCTCGCCCGCCTTGACCCGCCCGGCCACCTGCGACAGCAGGTCGTCGCCCGGGTGGTCGAGCTTGGCGCCGACGAGCGTGTCCAGGTACTCGAACAGCCGGCCGCCGGCGGCGGCCCGCTCCTCGGCGGTCACGTTCCGCTTGATGATGGTCTTGCTGTTGTCCTGGAAGAAGTCATGGTCGGTGTACGGGACGCCGAGCAGTTCGCAGATCACCAGCGACGGCACCGGCAGGGCGAACGCCTCCACCAGGTCCACCGGCTTCGGCCCGGCCAGCAGGTCGTCGATCAGCCCGTCCACGATCCGCTGAACGGCCGGCCGCATGCTCTCCACCCGCCGCACCGTGAACGCGCCCTGCACCATGCGGCGCTGCCGGTGGTGCTCGGGGTCGTCCATGAGGATGAAGCTCAGCGACCCGCCCTCGGCCCTGGGCGCGGACAGCGGGTAGCCGGGACGGGTGACGTCGGCGCTGACCTGCGGATGGCCGAGCAGCGCCTTCTGCTCGGCGTGCGTGGTGACGAGCCACGGGGTGCTGCCGTCCCACAGCCGCACCTTGGTGAGCGGCCCGTCCTGCTGGAGTGCCTGGATGCGCGGCGGCGGGTCGAACGGGCACCGCTCCGCCCTGACGCCGGGGAACTCGGGCAGCGTGTCGGTCATGCCTGCTCACCGGCCTCGATCGCGCCCGCGGGGCAGACGGCGGCGGCCTCGCGGACCTGCGCGTGCAGACCCTCGCCCGGCTCGGCGTCCAGGAGGATCACGATGCCGTCGTCCTCACGCTGGTCGAACACCTCCGGAGCGAGCAGCACGCAGTTGCCCGCGCCGCAGCACTTGTCCTCGTCGACGGTGACCTTCATGGTGTTCCATCCTCTGACATCTGGTCTGACGCGACATGACCCTCCTGGTCGGCCCCAGCCAACCAGGCGGCTCGGCTTCAGTCAAGCAGTTGATTTAAATTTTGCCAGGCCTCGCGGAGAGGGCGACGCGCCGTTGAGAGGGGTGGATTGAATGGTCATGCATTCATGTGTATATACTTCTACTCGTGTCCAAGATGCTCACCTCCCTCCCTGTAGGCGAACGCGTCGGGATCGCCTTCTCCGGCGGCCTCGACACCTCCGTGGCGGTCGCGTGGATGCGCGAGAAGGGTGCGGTGCCCTGCACCTACACCGCCGACATCGGTCAGTACGACGAGCCCGACATCGCCTCGGTGCCGGGCCGCGCCTCGGCGTACGGCGCGGAGATCGCCCGGCTGGTCGACTGCCGGGAGGCCCTCGTGGAGGAGGGTCTGGCGGCGCTGGCCTGCGGGGCGTTCCACATCCGCTCCGGCGGCCGCACCTACTTCAACACGACCCCGCTCGGCCGGGCCGTCACCGGCACCCTGCTGGTGCGCGCGATGCTCGACGACGGCGTGCTGATCTGGGGAGACGGCTCCACGTTCAAGGGCAACGACATCGAGCGGTTCTACCGCTACGGGCTGCTCGCCAACCCGTCCCTGCGCATCTACAAGCCGTGGCTGGACGCGGACTTCGTCGCCGAGCTGGGCGGGCGCAAGGAGATGTCGGAGTGGCTGCTGGCCCGTGACCTGCCCTACCGGGCGAGCACGGAGAAGGCCTACTCCACCGACGCGAACATCTGGGGCGCCACCCACGAGGCCAAGAGGCTGGAGCACCTGGACGCCGGCATCGAGATCGTCGAGCCGATCATGGGTGTGCGGTTCTGGGACCCCGAGGTGGAGATCCTGGCCGAGGACGTCACGATCGGGTTCGAGCGGGGCCGTCCCGTCACCATCAACGGCAAGGAGTTCGCCTCGGCCGTCGATCTGGTGCTGGAGGCCAACGCCATCGGCGGACGCCACGGCCTCGGCATGTCCGACCAGATCGAGAACCGCGTCATCGAGGCCAAGAGCCGGGGCATCTACGAGGCGCCGGGCATGGCGCTGCTGCACGCGGCCTACGAGCGGCTGGTCAACGCCATCCACAACGAGGACACCCTGGCCAGCTACTACACCGAGGGCAGGAAGCTGGGCCGGCTGCTGTACGAGGGCCGCTGGCTGGACCCGCAGTCGCTGATGCTGCGCGAGTCGCTGCAGCGCTGGGTCGGCATGGCGATCACCGGCGAGGTGACGCTGCGGCTGCGGCGCGGCGAGGACTACTCGGTCCTGGAGACGACGGGCCCCGCGTTCAGCTACCACCCCGACAAGCTGTCGATGGAGCGCACCGAGGACGCCGCGTTCGGCCCGCTCGACCGCATCGGCCAGCTCACCATGCGCAACCTCGACATCGCCGACTCGCGCGCCAAGCTGGAGCAGTACGCCGGGTTCGGCATGGTCGGGCACCAGACGCTGCTGGGCACCACGCAGGTCGCGGCGACCGGGCTGATCGGCGCGATGCCGGAGGGCGGCGCCGAGGCGATCGCCGAGCGCGGCGAGGACGCCGAGGTGCCCGACGACGACCACCTCGTCGACCAGGCGGCGATCGAGGTCGGCACCGACTGACGGCCGAGGTCGGCACCGACTGACGGCCCACGCCGGTACCGGCTGACGATCGAGGCCGGTACCGACTGACGCACGAGTAACAATCACCTCTGCCGGGTATGTCCCGCCCGGCAGAGGTGCCTTGCCACAACGATGCACCGGCCAAACATTTCCAAGACAACCGGTCTAGCGTGTTGTCATTGACTGGAATTGTTGGAACATATGGTTCGAGTCACCGAGTGAGGTCCAAAGATCGCTTACCGGGATGAAGGTAGCGGCGAGGGAAAGGGGCAACGCTCATGCATCAGCGTGCCGTCCGGAACTTGGCCAACCTCGAAACCACGCAGGCCAGAATCACGCGCATCTTCGACGCGGCCGCGGGCGGGAAGAACCATTTCCTGGCCGACAAGGACACGGTACGCCATTTCGATCAAGCAGCCCCCGCCCTGACCACGGCGGCCCGCGCGGTGCTCGACTTCCTCACCCGGGTAATCCGCCATTTGGCCGCCGAAGGCGTCGACCAATATCTGATCGTGGGCAGCGGCATTCCCAGCGGCCCGGCCGCCGGGCAGGCGCTGCACGACGCGGCCCGCCAGGCCTGCGAGGCCCAGCCGCGCGTCCTGTACGTCGAGAACAACCCGATGGTCGTCACCATGGCGCAGGCCACCATCGAGCCCTTCACCGACCTGGTGCGGGTGGTCGAGGGCGACATCCGCGAGATCGACGAGGTGCTCAGGCAGCACGTGGTCAGGACGTTCATCGACTGGGACCGCCCCGTGGCCGTGCTGCTGATGTCCACCTACAGCCTCAACGACGACGAGTACGCCCACTACGTCATCAAGCGGCTGCGCCACACGGCGGCGGGCGGCAGCTTCCTCGGCCTGCTGCACACCACGTTCGACGGCATCCCCGCCGAGCTGCTGCCGGCCATCCGCGACCTGCTCGCCATGACCCTGCCGCACCTGGCGATCCGGTCGAAGGACGAAGTCGCGGCCCTGCTCGAGGGGCTCGACCTGGTGGCGCCCGGGCTCGTCTGGGTCCCGGACTGGCGCCCGGCCGGGGACGACCTCGCCTGTCGCGAGGAGCCCAGCACGTCGGGCAACTACGGCGCCGTCGCTCGCATCCCTTGAGGAAACTTCTCTGCCACGCATTCACAAAAGTGAAGGCGAGCGCTTATCGTGGATGTGGGAGCGCTCCCAATTCCCGAGAGACGTGATGCGTATGGCCCCCCACCTGGCCGCTCATGGCGGTTCCGCGACCGCCTCGCAGGCCCGCGCGGTGGAGTACCTGCTGCCGTCCGCACCCGCCGGAGTCGCCGAGACCCGCTCCCTGGTCCGGGCGCAGCTCACCCGCTGGGACCTCACCCACCTCACCGACGACTGCCTGATCATCGTCAGCGAGCTCGTCACCAACGTCATCCGGCACGGCGGCTCGGCCTACACGCTGCGGCTGGAGGACCGGGCGGACCGGCTGTACGGGGAGGTGTTCGATCCGGGTGACGGGGTGCCGTTCCAGCGTTCTCCCGGTGTGGACGCGCTTTCCGGGCGGGGGTTGCAGATCGTCGGGGCCGTCGCCGACGAGTGGGGGGTGGCGCGGGCCGACCACGGCAAGCTCGTGTGGTTCACGGTCAGCAGCACCGGGTGAGCCTCCGGCCGCACCGCGTGAGCCCAGGCCGCACCGGGTGAGCCTCAGTCGAGCCGGGTGAAGCCCATGGCAGGGCGTTCTCGCAGGATGCGGATGAGCAGGCCGGTCAGTCGCGCGCGCTCGGCCTCGTCGAGCGGCGCGAACCACTCCCCCTCCCGCCTGGCCTGCTCCGCGAACGCCTCCCGCACGGCCTCCTCCCCCGCCCCGGTCAGCGCCACCACCACCGCCCGGCCGTCGCCCGGCACCGGCCCGCGCTCCACCAGCCCGGCCCGCTCCAGCGTGTTGACCGCGTTCGTGACGGCGGAGCGGGACATCGCCGAGATCTCCGCGAGGCGGACCGGCTGGGTGGGGCCCAGCAGCCACAGCTTGAACATCAGCCGGAAGCCGGGCAGCGTCCAGCCGCGGGGCCGGTGGATGCGCGTCTCCAGATCCGTCACGAGCAGGTAGGCGAGCTGGAGCAGGTGGTAGGCCAGCGCGAACGCCTCCGGGTCGGCGGGGGCGGGCATCGCGGCCAGCCGCTCCCGCGCGTACGCGGCGTAGTCGAGGTCGGCCGGGGCGGCTTGACGCGGGTCGGGCGGGGCGGCGTGCGGGAGGTCGGGCGGGAGGTCGGGCGGGCCGGCTTGGGAGCGGTTCACCGGTCAAGTCTTGCGTAGCCGGACACGTACCCGAGATATTGTTTCGGCCATAACAATCTCAGGGGAGGGCCTGTGCGCATCGTCATCGCCGGAGCCGGCATCGGCGGCCTGACCGCCGCACTCAGCCTGCACGCGGCAGGCTTCTCCGACGTGACCGTGCACGAGGCAGCCCGCGAGCTCAAGCCACTCGGCGTCGGCATCAACCTCCTCCCCCACGCCGTACGCGAGCTGACCGAGCTGGGCCTGGCCGACCGGCTGGCCGGGATCGGCGTCGCCACGGCCGAGCTGGCCTACTTCAACCGCTACGGCACGCCGATCTGGTCCGAGCCGCGCGGCCTCGGCGCCGGGTACGCCTGGCCGCAGTACTCCGTGCACCGGGGCCGGCTGCAGTTGCTCCTGCTGGAGGCGGTGGCCGAGCGGCTGGGCGCGGACAGCGTACGGACCGGGAGCAGGATCACCGGCCCTGGCGGGGAGGACCTGCTGATCGGCGCCGACGGCATCAACTCGGCCGTGCGCGCGCACCTGTACCCCGGCGAGGGCCCGCCGCCGTGGAACGGCCTGGTGTTGTGGCGCGGCACCACGTACGGCGAGCCGTTCCTGACCGGCCGGTCCATGATCATGGCGGGCGACGGGACGCAGAAGTTCGTCGCGTACCCCATCGAGACCGGCGAGCGCACCCTGATCAACTGGATCGCCGAGCGCCCGCTCGACGGCGAGCCGCCCGAGCGCGGCAACTGGAACCGCCCGTGCGACCTGGCCGAGGTGGGCAGCCACTTCGCGGACTGGCACTTCGACTGGCTGGACGTGCCGGGGATCATCGCCGGGGCCGAGACGGCCTACGAGTACCCGATGGTGGACCGCGACCCGCTGCCGCGCTGGACGAGCGGGAAGGTCACGCTGCTCGGCGACGCGGCCCACGCGATGTACCCGATCGGCTCGAACGGCGCGTCCCAGGCCATCATCGACGCCCGGGTGCTGGCGTACGCGCTGGCCCGCGGCGACCTGCCCGAGTACGAGCGGCTGCGGCGGCCCGCCACGACGGCGCTGCAGCTGTCGAACAGGGAGATGGGCCCCGAGGTCGTGATGAAGCTGGCGCACGAGCGGGCGCCCGGCGGGTTCGACGACGTCGAGCAGGTCATCCCGCTCGCGGAACGGGCCGAGATCGCGGCCTCCTACAAGCGCACGGCGGGCTTCGACCCGGCCTCGCTGAGCGCGCGGCCGTCCTGGAGCGTCACCCCATGATGAACCTCGAACCGCTGGCCGCCTTTCATGTCGAGCTGGACCCCATCCTCGACCTGGGCGACTCGCCGTGGGGCCGCCGCCGGGTGATCAACATCGTGGGCGGCTCGTTCGACGGGCCCCGGCTGTCGGGCGTCGTGCTGCCCGGCGGCGCCGACTGGCAGGTGGTCCACGCCGACGGCGCGATCAGCGTCGACACCCGCTACACGCTGCGCACCCACGACGGCGCGCTGCTCTACATCTCCACCAGCGGCGTGCGGCACGGCCCGCCCGAGGTGCTCGGCCGGCTCGCGCGGGGCGAGGAGGTGGACCCGTCGGAGTACTACTTCCGGCTGTTCTGCCGTTTCGAGACCGGCGACGAGCGTTACGGCTGGCTGAACCGTACGCTGGCGGTGGCCTCGGCGGCCCGCGCCGCCTCCGCGGTCCGTTATGACGCCTACACCCTGACCTGACCCGACCGGAGAGGCCCCCCGATGCCGAAGCTCGACCGCTCGCCGATGCGCGTCACCGCCGAGTACGACACCCCGATGCCGATGCGCGACGGCACCGTGCTGCGCGGCTCGGTGCACCGCCGCGCCGAGGGCGGGCCGTTCCCCGTGCTGCTGGCGCGCAGCCCGTACGGCGAGGGGCCGTTCCGGGCGATCCCGCTGACGGCGGCGCTGGAGGCGGGGTTCGCGGTGGTGCTGCAGCACTGCCGGGGGCGCGGCGCCAGCGACGGCGAGTTCCGGCCGTGGCTGGACGAGGGCGACGACGGCTACGACACGATCGCCTGGATCAGGTCGCAGCCGTGGTCGAACGGCGAGGTGGTGATGACCGGCATGTCGTACCTGGCAGGCTGCGCCCTCCAGGCGGCGGCCACCCGCCCGCCGGGACTCAAGGCGGTCTACGCGGCGATGACCCCGCACGACTTCCACGACGGCCTGAAGTACCACGGCGGTGCGCTGGCCCTGGGCTCGGCGCTCAACTGGGGCGCGATGCAGGCGGCGCTCGGCCTGATGCACGCCGCCGAGGCGGGCGAGGACGTCGGCGCGGCGTTCGGCGAGCTGCTTCCCGCCATGACGGACCAGGCCGCGGCGGTGCGGACGCTGCCGCTGGAGGCGGTCCGGGGCATCCCGTGGTGGCACGACTGGATCTCCCACCCCGAGCGCGACGCGTTCTGGCAGGGCCTGGGCGAGACGCTGCGGCACGACCGCATCGAGGCGCCGGTCATGCACGTGGCGGGCTGGTTCGACCTGTTCCTGTCCGGCACGCTGGAGAACCACCGCCGGCTGGGCGGCCCGCTGGTGATCGGCCCGTGGTCGCACCTGACGGCGGCCTCGTCCGGCACGGGCCGGCTGGACTTCGGGTTCGCCGCCTCGGCGCCGGCGGTCCAGTTGGAGCAGCGGCAGCTCGCGTTCCTGCAAGGGCGCGACACGGGGCCGGCTGTGAAGATCTTCGTGATGGGCGACGACGTGTGGCGCGACGAGGAGTCCTGGCCGCTGGCCCGCGCCGTCGAGACCCGCTACCACCTGCACGCCGGCGGCCTGCTCTCCGCTGAGCCTCCCGCGCCCGGCGCGGAGCCGGCGGCGTTCACGTTCGACCCGCGCGACCCGGTGCCCACGGCCGGCGGCCCGACCCTGCTGGCCGACCCCACGAACGTGGGCCCGCAGGACCAGCGCGACGTGGAGCGCCGCGCCGACGTGCTCTGCTACACCAGCGAGGCGCTCGAAGCCGATCTGGAGGTGACCGGCCCGGTGACGGTGACGCTGCGCGCGGAGACCTCGGCCGCCGCCACCGACTGGACGGCCAAACTGGTGAACGTGCATCCGGACGGGCGGGCGCTGAGCGTGACCGACGGCATCGTGCGCACCTCGACGCCGTCCGGGACGTACACGATCGACCTGGTGGCCACCAGCCAGGTCTTCAAGGCGGGCCATCGCCTCCGGGTGCAGATCTCCAGCTCCAACTTCCCCCGCTTCGACCGCAACCCGGGTACCGGCCGCCCCGCGGCCTCGGCCACGGAGGCCGATCTGGTCGTCCAGCATCAGCGGGTGTTCCCGGACTCGTGGATCACCCTGCCCGTGGTGCCGCGTTAAGCGCTCGTTCTTCTTCAGGCAATTTCCAGGTAGGGCGGGTACTCTCCCGGGCATGAAGTGGCAGCGCACAATCAACGGGGCGCTGGCGAGGTACACAGGATTCCAGTTCAACCGAGTAGGTAAAGCAGGGCAAGCGGCTACGACGAAGGCGCCGGAAAAGGCTGCGGTCAAACGACCGGAATCGCCTTTCCGGCCGCCGGCGGATCCGAGGACCGATCGTCTCGTGCAGGCGCCGGTGTTCATCATCTCGCCGGTCCGATCGGGCTCGACGCTGCTGCGGGCGATGCTCAACGCTCACCCGGACCTGCATGCTCCGCACGAGCTGCACGTACGCCGGTTGAGAGTGGAATTCGACACCTCGCTGGCGGAGAAGGCCATGGAGGCACTCGGCCACAACAAGGCCGACCTGGAGCACCTGCTCTGGGACCGGGTGCTCCACCGGGAGCTGGTACGCAGCGGCAAGCGGTACATCGTCGAGAAGACGCCCGCCAACGCCTTCGCCTACGAGCGCCTGGCCGCGTGCTGGCCGGCCGCGCGGTTCGTCTTCCTGCTGCGCCACCCCGCCTCGATCGCCTCCTCCTGGTACGAGGCCAGCCCCGGCAAGCGGACCCCGGAGGAGGCCGCCGCCGACGCGCTGCGGTACATGAAGGCGGTGCAGCGGGCCCGCAAGGCCCTGCCCGGCCTGACCGTCCGCTACGAGGAGCTGACCGCGGAGCCCGAGCGCATCGGCCGCGGCATCTGCGAGTTCCTGGACGTCCCGTGGGCGCCCGAGCTGCTGTCCTACGGCACGCCCGACGTCGTGACCAAGGGCCTCGGTGACTGGAAGGACAAGATCCGCTCAGGAACGGTGCAACGCGGACGCGACCTGCCCCGCGCCGAGGAGATCCCTGATGTGCTGAAGGACATGTGCAGGCACTGGGAGTACCTGACGTGAAGATCCGCTACATGCTGCTGCACGCCTACGGCATGGGCGGCACCATCCGCACCGTGGTCAACCAGGCCAACGCGATGGCCGCGGCCGGCCACGACGTCGAGATCGTCAGCGTCGTCCGGCGCAGGAACGAGCCACAGTTCGCGATCGACCCGCTGGTGCGCCTGTCCACGCTGGTGGACCAGCGCGAGGGCGTCACCGCCGACTCCCTGGCACGCAAGGTGTGGCGCCGGGCGCGCGGCAAGATCGTCCCGTACGGGGAGTTCGCGGCCGAGTACTTCACCGAGCGCGTCGAGGCGGCGGTCATCGACTACGTCTCCGGGCTGCGTGACGGCATCCTGGTCACCACCCGGCCCGCGCTCAACCTGATCGCGGCCCGCCGCGCCTCCTCCAGCGTGATCCGCGTCGCCCAGGAGCACATGAACCTGGCCTCCTACCACGAGCGGGTCCGCGAGCAGATCGTCCGTCACTACGGCCGCTTCGACGCGGTGGCGGTGCTGACGGAGACCAGCCGCCGCGAGTACCGCAAGCTGCTGAAGGACACGCCCGTGGTGCGCGTCCCCAACGCGGTGCACATGGACGAGCGCAAGCACTCCGACCAGAGCAACAAGATCGTGATCGCCGTGGGGAGGCTGGTGCCGCAGAAGGGCTTCGACATGCTCATCCCGGCCTTCGCCGCCACCGCGGAGGAGCACCCGGAGTGGAAGCTGCGCATCTTCGGCACCGGCCCGTCCAGGGAACGGCTGCAGAAGCGCATCGACGAGGCCGGCGCGGGCGGCCGGATCAAGCTCATGGGCCGCAGCAACCGCATCCACGAGGAGCTGGCCAAGGCGTCCGTGTACGCGCTCAGCTCCCGGATCGAGGGGCTGCCGATGGCCATGATCGAGGCGATGGGGCACGCGCTGCCGATCGTCGCCTTCGACTGCCCGACCGGGCCCGCCGACGTGCTCACGCCCGGCAAGGACGGGCTGCTCGTGCCGCCGCGCAACGTGCCCGCCATGACCGAGGCGCTGGACCGGGTGATGGGCGATCGTGAGCTGCGGCTGCGCCTGGGGGCCACCGCGGCCGAGACGGCGTACGGGTACACGCCGCACGTCGTGATGCCGCTGTGGGAGAAGCTGTTCACCGCGCTGGCCAACGGGGAACCGCTCGACACCAACGCCCGCTAGGCGGACGCGCCTCCCCCGCTCAGGCCGCCGGGAACATCGGCGGCTCCTGATCGGGGGTGAGCGCGGTCGGCCCGAAGAGCCAGTCCACGTAGCCGTAGTCGTGCACCTCGCGCTCACGCAGCACCTCGTTGCGCCACAACCGCTTCTCGCCGTCGTGGTGCCACAGGCCGCCCCACGCCCGCGCGGTCGTCAGCACGCGCCGGCAGTGCTCGGGACGCACCGCGTTGTACGCCGCCAGCGCCGCGTCCCAGTCACGGCCCGCGCCCTCCACGTGCTCGGACAGCACCCAGGCGTCCTCGATGGCCATGACCGCCCCCTGCGCGAGGTACTGCAGCGGCGGGTGCGCCGCGTCCCCGGTGAGGACGATCCTGCCGGTGACCCAGTTCATGATCGGGTCCCGGTCGAACATCCGCCACCAGCGGTCCCGCCACATCAGCGGCAGCCCCGCGCGCACCTGCCCGCAGGTCCCCTCGAAGGCCGCGTCCAGCTCGTCGGGGGTGCCCCAGTCGGCCTCCCCGGCCAGCGCCTTCGGCGACTCGAACACCGCGACCTGGTTGAACATCTCGCCCTGACGCAGGGGGTACTGCACGAAGTGGCAGCGGGGGCCGACGTAGACGACCACGTCCTTGGTGTGCACGTCGAGGTCGGCGACCCGGTCGATCGGCACGGCGCCCCGGTAGGCCACGTACGCGGAGTTGACCGGCTCGTCGTCGCTGAGGATCCGGCGGGCCACCGAGTGCAGGCCGTCGGCCGCGATGACGACCGCTCCGGGCTCCCGCCCTCCGGCGTGCACGGCGACCGCGCCGCCCGCGGCCTGCTCGTACCCCGTGACCGCGACGTCGGTGACCAGGTCCACCCCCGCCTTCCGGCAGGCGCGCAGCAGCGTGCCGTGCAGGTCGCTGCGGTGGATCACCATGTAGGGGAAGCCGTAGCGCCGCTCCACGTCGTGCAGGTCCAGCCTGGTCAGGACGCTGCCGTCGAGGGCGTCCTTCATGACGATGTTCTCCGGGAGCACGCCGAGCGAGGTGATCTCGTCGAGCAGGCCCCAGCGGTCGAGGATGCGCGTGCAGTTGGGCGCGATCTGCAGGCCCGCGCCGACCTCGCCGAACTCCTGGGCCCGCTCCAGCACCCGCACGCGCAGGCCCTTGCGGGTGAGCGCGAGGGCGTTGGACAGGCCGCCGATGCCGCCGCCCACGACGACCACGTCGACGTCGTTACTGGTCACCATGAGGTGCTCCTTTCATCGTGTCGCGGCGACGGGTGGCCGCTAGAGCCATCGGGGCAGCGGGGGTGCGGGGCGGTCGCCCGGTCCTGGGCCGCGGCCGGAGAGGTAGGCCGCCAGTTCGGCCAGGGTGCCGGTCACTTCGGCAGGGTCGCCGGTGCCTGCGACGGTCCAAGAGCTGTGCACGCCGGTCGCCGTGAGGGTGAGCGCGGGGCCGTCGCCCGCGCCCGACCGCTTGGCGGTGATGTCGTCGATCAGGGAGGTC
This sequence comes from Nonomuraea sp. PA05, assembly GCF_008086045.1. Classification (GTDB taxonomy): domain Bacteria; phylum Actinomycetota; class Actinomycetes; order Streptosporangiales; family Streptosporangiaceae; genus Nonomuraea; species Nonomuraea monospora. The sequence goes on from NZ_VSEY01000049.1 coordinate 84,455, forward strand.
AGGAAGTCGGCGGGCAGGTCGCCGAACCCCACCCCGGCACCGAGATCGACGGCGTGCACCATGACCTCACGCGCCCGCAGCCAGGCGATCTCCGCCGCCGGCACGGTACGGCCCTGCGCGGTGCGGACCGGCCGGCTCCACTGCCGCTCGTCCAGCTCCGACAGCCGCCGGTCGAGCTGCTCGGCTGAGGCGGCGGCCCAGGACCGCAGCTCGGCCGCCGAGCGTACGGCGCCGGCCTGGATGTCGGCGTCGCGCTGCTCGAACGAGGTGTACATCGGGCGTTCCTCGCCGGTGCGCGCCCAGTGCGCCAGGTTGACCAGCGCGTCGGCGTTGGCGGCGACGTGCGCGACGAGGTGCCGGCCCGTCCAGCCGGTGAGCGCCGTGGGCCGGTCCAGCCGGTCGTCCGGCAGACCGGCCAGCGCGGCGAAGAACGTCCTGCCGCCCTCGGCCATCCAGCGCAGGCTGTCGGCCAGGCTCCGCCGCGCGGCCATCAGGGGGTGACCGGTTCGGCCACGGCCTTGGACTCCGAGCGGCCCAGGCCGGTGATCTCGGTGACCAGGACGCTGCCCTCGGCGAGGTAGCGGGCGGGCTTGCGAGCATGCCCCACCCCTCCCGGCGTACCGGTCGCGATGACATCACCCGGGTTCAGCGTGAGGATCGTGGAGACGTACCGGACCAGCGCGACCGGATCGAAGACCAGGTCCGAGGTGTCGGCCCGCTGCACCACCTCACCGTCCACCTCCCCGGTCAGGGTGAGCGACGGCCGGACGCCCCCGGGCAGCTCGTCGGGCGTGACCAGGTACGGCCCGAACGGCGTGCTCGCCTCCCATGTCTTGCCCTGCAGCCACACCGGCGAGCGGTACTGCCAGTCGCGCATGGTGACGTCGTTCAGCACGGCGAACCCCGCGATGGCCGCCTCCGCCTCGGCCTCATCGGCGCGGCGCACGCGCGCGCCGATGACGACGGCCAGCTCGGCCTCCCAGTCCACCTGATCGGACTCGGGCGGCAGCAGGATCTCGTCGTACGCGCCGATGAGCGCCTCCGGGTACTTGGCGAACAGCGTCGGGTGCGCGGGCAGCTCCCGTCCCATCTCCAGGATGTGCTTGCGGTAGTTCAGCCCGATGCAGACGATCTTGCCGGGCCGGGGCACGACGGGCGCGAACCCGGCGCTCCCGACCGGCTCGCCGTCCGCGCGGGCGGCGCGCTGCGCCCAGTCCGGCTGGGCGAGCAGCTCGCCCACGTCGGCGAGGCCGAGGTCGACGAGGGTGTCCCCGTCCACGCGCACGGCCCTGGTGCGGCCGTCGGCGGTGCGGATGGTGGCGAGCTTCATGAGTTGTTTCCTTCCACTGCGACGCGGTCGAGGTGCAGTGCCTCGAAGACCGGCCCGTCGCTGAACCTGAACAGATCGAGGGCGCCCGAGTCGGAGTCGGACGCCGAGGCTTCCGACTTGGCGGAGAACGGCTGCCAGGACGGCACCACGAACAGGTCGCCGCGGGTCACCGACCACGAGGCGTCGCCGACCGTGACGCGTCCGCTGCCGTCGAAGACCTGGTAGACCGAGGAGCCGGCCTCGCGGCGGGGCGCGGTCTCGGCGCCGGACCTGACGCGGTGCATCTCGGCCCTGATGGTGGGCAGCACGTCGCCGCCGGTGGTGGGGTTGGTGTATCGGACGGCGGCGTGGCCGGGCTCGACCGTCCCCGCGTACCCCTCCGACTCCAGGCCGAGCTGGTCGGCCAGGGCGCGGTCCGTGTCGGCCCAGCGGTAGGCCAGCAGCGGGGTGCCGGGCTGCGGGCCGGGCGCGGAGACGGGGCGCAGGCCCGGGTGCCCCCACAGCCGCTCCGAACGGGAACGGTCCGGGGTGATGCGCTCGGCCTCGGAGATCCGGTCCCTGCCGAACTCGAAGAACTGGGCGTCCACGGCGTACTGGAACGGGATGTCGAGGCCGTCGATCCAGGCCATCGGCTCGGCGGCGCCGTTGTGGTGCGCGTGCCAGGCCCAGCCGGCCTGCGGCAGGAAGTCGCCGCGCCGCATCGGCACCGGGTCGCGTCCGACGACGGTCCACACGCCCTCGCCCTCGACGACGAACCGGAACGCGTGCTGGGTGTGGCGGTGCTCGGGGGCGTCCTCGCCCGGCATGAGGTACTGGATCGCCGCCCACAGCGTGGGCGTGGCGAAGGGCCGGCCGCCGAGCGACGGGTTGGCCAGCGCGATCGCCCGGCGCTCGCCGCCGCGGCCGACGGGCACCAGGTGTCCTGCCTGGCCGGCGAGGGTCAGCAGGCTCTGCCAGCGCCACAGGTGCGGGACGGCCTTGGCACGCGGATGCGGGGGCATCAGGTCGCCGATCTCGGTCCAGAGCGGGATCAGCAGCTCCTGCTCGAAGCCGCGGTAGAGCTCCTCCAGCGCGGGTGACGGCGCCGGCTGGCCGGGGGCGTCCACCACGGCGAGGCGCACGGGACGGTTCGCGGTCTCGGTCATTCTTCTGGCTCCTTCTCGGTGACACGCGTTGCCAGCTTGTAGCCTGGGCGTACCAGAAGAACAGGACATTCTGCTGTGAAGAATCCGCCGAACTATGCCATCCGCAGCGTCGACCACGCGCTGCACCTCGCTGTGCTGCTCCAGGTGGAGGGCCCGCTCAGCGTCGGAGAGGCCGCCGAACGGCTCGGCGTGGCCCCGTCCACCGCGCACCGGCTGCTGGCCATGCTGGTGTACCGCGACTTCGCGGTGCAGCTCGAGGATCGCCGGTACGCGGCCGGTCCCGTGCTCTCGCTGGGCGCCAGCTCCCTGTCGCACACCTCGCGGCTGCGCGCGGTCGCCATGCCGCACCTGTCGGCGCTGGTGGAGCGGGTGCGCGAGAGCGCCAACCTGGTGATCCTTTCCGGTGATCACGTACGGTTCATCGGCACGGTGGAGTGCAGCCAGGCGCTGCGAGTGGGCAACCGCGAGGGCATGGTCTTCCCCGCCCACCTGGCGTCCGGGGGCAAGGTGCTGCTCGCCGACCTGCCGCCCGAGCGGCTCGACGTGCTCTACACCGAGGAGAAGTGGGCCGACCGGCCTGAGCAGCGGCCCAACCTGGCGGCGTTGCGGCGCGAGCTGCGTACGACGCGGGAGCGGGGATTCGCGATCAACGCGGGCCGGACGGAGGCCGGCGTCACCGCCATCGGCCGGGCGGTGCGGGGCGCGGACGGCACGGCCCAGGCGGCGGTGTCGGTGTCGATGCCCGCCACGCGCTTCTCCCGTGACCGGCTGCCCGGCCTGGTCGGCGCGCTGGCCGTGACGGCCCGCGACATCGAGGAGGAGATGCGCGGCACCGCTTGACCATGGATTATTCACATCATCCGGTGACAAACCGCACCTGGATGGCCCCCGCGCCCGCTCCTACGGTCGGGGTATGTCTCTCAGCCGCATCGCCGCCACGGCGCTCCTGGTCGTCTCCCTCAACGCCGCCCCAGCCCGCGCGGACGGCTCGCACGAGTGTTTCTCCGGCTCCCGCACCTGGGACGGCACGTACTTCGAGCTGTCCGCCTCGGGCTGCGACGGGGTGGGCTACTCCCAGGTGACCGTCCTGATCAGGTTCGGTCCCGCCCAGGGCGCCTACTCCTGCGCGAGCGTCTTCTCCTGGAACGGGACCCTGGCCGGGGACCGGTGCGGCCTGCTGTGAGCGTCAGTGCGCGTCGGCCGCCTGCTTCTTGCGCGCCCGGTACGCCGCCGCCTTGATCTTGTTGCCGCACGACTCCATGCCGCACCACTCGCGCCGCCCGCCACGCGACCGGTCGATGAAGACCTTGGTGCACTCGGGGTTCGCGCACTCCTTCATCAGCGGCACGTCGGGCCCGCTGAGCAGCTCGATGGCGTGCCGCGCCACCGTGGACAGCGCCTGCTCAGGGGTGGCCTCCGTCCAGCGTCCGCCGCCGGTGAGCTGGGGCGTCGCGGGCGGGGTGCGGGCGGCCTCGTTCACCAGCGCGAGCGCCTGGCGGTCGTAGCCGTCGCCGGCGAGCCTGGCGGTGATCAGCGAGTAGATGGCCTCCCGCACCGACACGGCCCGCGCGAGGTCGCCCTCCTGGCAGGAGGGTGCCGCGTTGACGAGGCCGCACTCCACGTACCACGCGTCGAGCGTGGCCGGGGCGTCCAGCGTCTCGAAGCGCGCCGTACGGCGGGCGCGCATCGTGCAGGCGAAGTCGAGCGCGGGGTTGCCACACAGGAAGACATGTTTCACATCACCAGTTTGGCAAGTGACGCCGCGTTCGCGCAAACGCCGGGGCCATGAGGGCGAAATGAAACAGCTCCACGTTTGACTGGAGCCCGTCCGGATCACCTCAAACCTCCGGGAAACCCATGAGAAGACTCCTGCTGGCCCTCCTCCTCGCCCTGGCCGCCCTTCCGGCGACCGCGGCCCACGCCCGTCCCCCGGCCGTCATCTTCGACACCGACATGGACTTCGACGACGCCGCCACCCTCGCCTACCTCGCCCAGGAGCACCGGGCGGGCCGCATCGACCTGCGCGCCATCACCGTGACGAACAGCGGCGCCGGCTTACCCGGCCGGGCCGTCAGGCACGCCCGCTGCCTGGCCGAGCGGCTCGGCCTGCGCGGCGTGCGCATCGCCGACGGCTCCGGCACCGGCCCGAACTCCTTCCCCGCCGACCTGCGGCAGCTCTTCGACAGGGTGCTCACCGCCGCCACCCCGGGCTGCGCGGGCGACGAGACGCCGTCGGCGGTCCGCGCGCCGGACCTGATCAGGAAGCTGCTGCGGGACGACCCCGCCACGCAGATCATCGCCACCGGGCCGCTCACCAACCCGGCCGCCGCCCTGCCGCACTCCGCCTCCGTGCTGACCTCCATGGGCGGCGCCGTGCACGTCCCGGGGAACCTGTGCTGCGGCACTCCGCCCGAGTTCGACGGCACGCAGGAGTTCAACTACTGGCTCGACCCCGCCGCCGCGCGGGCCGTGCTCACCGGCAGCCGGGGCGCCGTGCGCATGGTGTCGCTGGACGCCGCCAACGAGGTGCCGATCACCGCCGCCTTCCTGGACCGGCTGGCCGCCGACCACGGCACCCCTGCCGCCGGCACCGTCCTGGAGATCGTCACCCACCCCGAGGTGCTGCCGTTGATCGAACAGAACCTCCTCTACTGGTGGGACCCGCTCGCCGCGATGAGCGCCGTCCGTCCCGGACATGTGCGGTTCACCTACGGGCGTGTGGACGTGGTGCTGAGCGGCCCGTCAGCCGGACGCACGGTCCTGTCGCCGTCGGGCGGCCTCATCCGGTACGGCACGGCCGCCGGAACCGCCGCGTTCGAGCAGCGCTTCCTCGACACCCTCAACGGCCGGCCCTAGATGCGTTGACCCGCGGGGTTGTCGCACCCCTGGCGCCGGCGACCGGCTCGCGGCCTTCTTCCGCGAAGCCGGTCCACCGGCGCCGGGGCTCGCCGTGTCGGTCCCGCGGCGGCCGACCCGGAGTCTCCCGCGTACGCGTGTGCCGCCCGGCAGATCAGCGGCGCGCACGGCGCTGTGCGTCGCCTGCCGGGCCGCGTACCGGGCGCGGGATCAGGAGTTGCAGCCGCAGCTACAGCCGCTGGCGCAGGAGCAGGAGGATCCGTGTCCGCATGAGCAGGATTTCTTCGTCTTTACCGTCATAGTGAATACGTTGCACGGAACGCGGTCTCTCGAACTCGCTGCGAAGCCACAAAGCCCCCGCCCGCGCGGCAGGAAGGTGCGGTCTCGACACGCGACGCGCAGGATGGTGGGTGTGAGGGCCATCCACTCGCTGCCCGCGTGTCCGCGGCCGGCTCCGCTCAAGACCGTCATGCGCGCGTCCGGGCCTGATCTGCGGCCGTACGTGCTGGGCTGGGCAGGCTTCCGCGCCGAGGCGGGAACGGAGCAGCCCACCAGGATGTTGCCGCTCAACGCGGCCACCCTGATCGTCGACTTCACCGGCATGCGCGCGACCCTCACCGGCCCGCGCAGCGCCGTGACGCTCTCACCGCGCCCCCTCTGGCGTCACGGGGTGGCGCTCGGGCTCACCCCCGCCGGCATGGCAGCGCTGCTCGGGACGCCCATGCGCGAGGTGACCGGCGCGATCGCGCCCCTGGAGGACCTGCTCGGGGCCGCCCGCGCCGGGGAGCTGGCCGGACGGCTGGCGGAGCAGGCGAGCTGGGCGGGCCGCTTCGGCGCGCTGGAGCGATGGCTGGCGGACGGGCTGCGCGCCCGCGCCGCGAGCCGGGGCGCACCGGGCGCCGACGGCCTGGTCCTGCACGCCTGGTGGCGGCTCCAGGCCCCGGCGGGGCCGCACACGATCGGGGCGCTGGCCGGCGAGCTGGGAGTCAGCCGCCGTTACCTGGAGCTGGGGTTCCGCCGGGTGGTGGGCCTGACGCCCAAGACGGTGGCCAGGGTCGCCCGCTTCCAGCGGGCGGTGCACGCGCTGACCCGCCCGTCGGCCACGCTGGGCGGGGCCGTCGCGTGCGGTTACGCCGATCAGCCGCATCTCGCGCGCGAGGTCCGGGCGATGGCGGAGCTGACGCCGAAGGAGCTGTTCGCATTGATCCAAGACACCGGACGGCTCACGCGTTAGCGTCCCCGATCATGACGCTCACCGTGGCGTCGGCGGGGGCTCTCGCGGCCGGCCCCACCCTCGCCGACTTCGGCCACGATCCGCTCTGGATCACCATCGTCAAGGCCGTGATGCTGTTCGCCTTCCTGGGGCTCGGGGTCGTTCTCGGGGTCTGGTTCGAGCGCAAGCTGATCTCGCGGATGCAGCACCGCTACGGCCCCAACCGGGCCGGCAGGTTCGGCCTGCTGCAGTCGGTCGCCGACGCGATCAAGATGGGGCTGAAGGAGGACCTCTTCCCGCGGACCGTGGACAAGGTGCTCTACCTGCTGGCCCCGGTCATCATGGTGGTGCCGGCCTTCCTGGCCTTCTCCATCGTGCCGTTCGGGCCGGTCGTGAACCTGTTCGGCGTGCAGACGCCGCTGCAG
>NZ_VSEY01000005.1 GCF_008086045.1 Nonomuraea sp. PA05
GCCGGCGTCCTCGGCAGAGGAGAAATCAAGAGCATCACTGTTGACGAGGTCAAGCGCATGGCTCGACAGGCGAAGGGTCGCCATTGGAGTGGCCAGGGGCGACCAGCCTGGCTGAATGAGCATCACGCATCGATCTCAGGCCTATGCCTTACATTCCTGTACGAGGAGTCTGCAGGCTGTTTCCGTTGCTCCGTCACAGTACTGCTCGAAGGAGGAGGCGGAGGATCTTTCGCGCTTGACGTTGCGCAGGATGAGTTCGATTCACTTCCGGACCTGCCGGAACCCGCCGTGATCGAACTCGCGCATCGCTTTCTGGAATCATTTCCCGTTATTCCGCTAGATGCTGAGCAGCGGGCCGAGTGGGACCGTGGCTACGGTGAAATCTAGGTGATGCGTCCCGGAGCGTGATCCTGTCGTGCGTGCCAACCTCTCGGGGGCTCACCTTCCCGATGCTCAGCGCACGCCGTACGCCTCGTGCACCGTCTGGTTGACGGTGTTGCCGGCCGGCCTGCCAGGTCTTCTCGCCGTCGAAACTCACCTGCACCTTGATCGAGGTGATCCTGGGCGCCTTGGCCGCCACCTCCTCGTGGCAGGCGTGCAGCTTGATCCGGTGCGGCCCCCTGCCGGCGCTGTTGTCAAGGTCGAGGCCGAGGTCGTAGCGCAGGTACACCAGCGGCTGCACCGCGCACGGCTCCTCGGAGGCCCCGGTGGTGAGACTCACTAGGCCAAGAAGGTGACGTAGAGCAGGTACACGTTCAAGACGATGATCATGGCGGCGATGCCGCCGGCCGCCACGTTCGTGACCCGGTGGTTGACGAACGACCCCATGATGTCGGCACGCCGGGTCAGCATCAGCAGCGGCACCAGCGCGAACGGGATGCCGAACGACAGCACGACCTGCGAGACCACCAGGCTGTCCGTGGCCGGCAGGCCCAGCCCGAGCACCAGCAGCGCCGGGAGCATCGTGAGCCCTCGCCGCAGGAACAGCGGGATGCTGCGGCGGATGAAGCCCTGCATGACCACCTGCCCGGCGTAGGTGCCCACGCTCGACGACGACAGCCCCGAGGCGAGCAGCGCCACCGCGAACGCCAGCGCCGCCGCCCCGCCGACCAGCTGGCCGAGACCGGCGTGCGCGGTCTCGATCGAGTCGATGTCGGCGCGGCCCCGCCCGTTGAACAGCGACGCGGCCATCACCAGCATCGACAGGTTGATCACGCCGGCGGTGCCGAGGCCGATCACCACGTCGAGCCGCTGGAAACGGAGCAGCTCGCGGCGTTCGGCGTCGTCGCGGCAGAGCACGCGGGCCTTCGTCAGCGCGGAGTGCAGGTAGACGACGTGCGGCATGACGGTGGCGCCGATGATGCCCGCCACCAGCAGGAGGCTGTCGTCACCGGCGAGCCTGGGCAGCAGGCCGCCCGCGACGCCCGCCGGATCCGCCCCCACGACGGCCAGGTCGTACAGGAAGCCGAGGAACACGATGAGCAGCAGCCCGGCGATGGCCAGTTCGAAGCGCCGGTAGCCGCGCTGTTCCAGGGCGAGGATCGCGAACGCGACGACGGCGGTGATCAGCCCGGCGGCGAACAGCGGCACCCCGAACAGCAGGTTCAGGCCGACGGCCGCGCCCACGAACTCGGCCAGGTCCGTGGCCATCGCGATGATCTCCGCCTGCACCCACAACCCGCGCGACACCGGCCGCGGCAGGTGCTCGCGGCACAGCTCCGGCAGGTCGCGCCCGGTGGCCACGCCGGCCTTCGCCGACAGGTACTGCACCAGCATGGCCATCAGGTTGGCGACCACGATCACCCACACCAGGGTGTAGCCGTACCTCGCGCCGGCGGTGACGTTCGTGGCGAAGTTGCCCGGGTCGATGTAGGCGACCGCCGCGACGAACGCGGGCCCCATCAGCGCCACGGGACCGCGTACCCGGCCGCGCGAGCGCAGGAGACGCAGGGAGCCGGGCGGGCCGGTGGTGACCGGGCCCATGACTCACCCGACCGATGGCCCGAGCCCGAGCGACTGCGGGGTGCTCGAGTCAGGCGACGGCTGGTTGAGTCCCTCGTCGAGTGGCCCGAACTCGGTCATGAGCGCGCGGCTGCCGCCCCACGGCGTCTGCTCCTCGGCGACGAGTGTGTTCGTCGTCAGCAGCAGGCCGGCCACGGAGGCGCCGTTCTGCAGCGCGGAGCGGGCGACCCGCAGCGGATCCACGATGCCCATCTCGATCATGTCGCCGAACCGTTCGCGCAGCGCGTCGAACCCTTCGTCGGGGCCGAGCCGCTCCGTCCGCGCGATCACCTCGGGCCCGGAGAACCCGGCGTTGGCGGCGATGAGGTACGCGGGCTCGGGCAGCGCCCGGCGCACGATCTCCACGCCGGTGGCGTAGTCGTCCTTGACGTCCAGATCCTCCAGCGCGGACGCGGCGTGCAGCAGCGCCGCGCCGCCGCCGGCCACGACGCCCTCGGCCATCGCCGCGCGGGTCGCCGACAGGGCGTCCTCGACCCGGTGCTGCAGCTCCTTGAGCTCGGCGTTGGTGGGCGCGCCGACCCGGATGACGGCGACCTTGCCCGACAGCGCCCCGATCCGCTCGGTGAGCACGTCCTCGTCCACGCCGAACGTGGCCCGCCCGAGCTCGGCGCGCAACTGCGTGAGCCGGAACTCGACGGCCTCGGGCGCGCCGCCGCCCCCGATGAGGGCGGTCCGGTCCGCGGTGACCCGCACCTGGGACGCGGTGCCGAGCTGGCCGACGGTCATGGTCTCCAGGGTGAAGCCGGAGTGCCGGCTGTAGACGGCGCCACCGGTGATCGCGGCGATGTCCTCCAGCTTGTGCAGCCGCCTGTCGCCGAAGCCGGGCGCCCGTACGGCGACGCACCGGAAGATCCCGTTGACGTGGTTGTGCACCAGCATGCCCAGCGCCGTGCCCTCGACCGACTCGGCGACGATGACCAGCGGCCGCGGCGCCCGCATGATCTTGTCGAGGAGCGGCATCAGCTCCTGGACCTTCGTGATCTTCTCGCTGCACAGCAGGATGTACGGGTCGGCGACGACCGCCTCCAGGCTCGCCGGATCGGTCACCATGTACGGCGACAGGTAGCCGTTGTCGAACTCGAAGCCCTCGACGAACTCCACGCTCATCCCGTGCCGCGCCGACTCCTCGACGGTGACGATGCCGCCGTCGCCGACGGTGCCCAGCGCCTTCGCGATCACCGCGCCGACCGTGTCGTCGTCGTTCGCCGAGATCGCGGCCACCCGCGCGAGGTCCCGCTCGGTGCTCACCGGATGGGCGACGGCGCCGAGCCGCTCGACGAGCCGGCCGACGGCCAGGTCGATGCCCCGCTTGACGAGGACGGGGTTGGCGCCGGAGCCGATCGCCGCCATGCCCTCCCTGACGATGGCCTGGGCGAGCACGGTGGCCGTCGTCGTGCCGTCGCCGACGATGTCGTTGGTCTTGATGGCCGCTTCCTTGACGAGCTGGGCCCCCATGTTCTCGAACTGGTCCTTGAGATGGATCTCCCGCGCGATCGTCACGCCGTCGTTGGTGACCACCGGCGAGCCGGTGAGCTTCTCCAGGATGACGTTGCGGCCCTTGGGCCCGAGCGTCGACTTCACCGCCTCGGCGAGCTGGTCGACCCCGCTCTGCAGCAGGGTGCGCGCCTCCGGGCCGAACCGCAGTTCCTTGGCCATCGATACTCCTTACGGGACGAGGATGGCGCGGCCGCGGACCCGGCCCGCGTCGAGATCCCGCAGGGCCTCCACGGCGGCCTCCAGCGGGTACGTCCTGGTGTGCAGGGTGACCTTTCCGGCCTGCGCCAGCACCATCAGCTCGGCGAGGTCGTTGTAGGTGCCGACGATGTTGCCCACGACGTTGCGCTCGGTCGAGATGATGTCGAGCGTCGGGATGTGCACGGTGCCGCCGTACCCGATGACGAAGTACGAGCCGGCGCGCGCCGTCATCGCGAACCCGTCCTGCTCGGCGCCCTGCTCTGCGACGAAGTCGAGCACGACCTCGGCGCCCCGGCCGTCCGTGAGGTCCTTGACCGCGCCGACCTGCCGGCCGTCGGCGACCACGCCGGTGTGCGCGCCGAGTTGCTCGGCGAGCTTGAGCGCGTCGGGGTTGCGGTCGACGACCACGATCCTGGTCGCGGTGAGCGCGGCCAGGCACTGGATGCCGATGTGGCCGAGGCCGCCCGCGCCGATGAGGACGCACGTCGTGCCGGGGTACAGCAGCGGGATCGCCTTGCGGACCGCGTGGTAGGCGGTGATGCCGGCGTCGGCCAGCGCGGCGACGTCCTCGGGCCTCGTCCGGGGGTCGAGCTTGACGCAGGCCCGCTCCGAGGTGAGCAGGAATCCGGCCATGCCGCCGTCGCGGGACAGCCCGGGAAAGGCACTGGCGGCGCAGTGCATGTCCTGCCCGATCCGGCAGGCGCGGCACAGCCCGCAGGTGGGCGTCGGGTGCAGGATGACCGTGTCGCCGGGGCGCACGCTCGTGACGGCGGAGCCGACCTCGTGCACCCAGCCGGCGTTCTCGTGGCCGAGCGTGTAGGGCAGCGGGACGCCCATCGCCTCGGCCCACTGGCCCTCGACGATGTGCAGGTCGGTACGGCACACCCCGGCGCCGCCGATGCGGACGACGACGTCGAGCGGGCCTTCGACGGCCGGCTCCGGCACCTCCTCGACCGCGGGCATCGTGTGGTAGTCGTGCAGCCGGACGGCCTTCATCGCTCCTCCTCGCCTTCTCCCTGGTCCTGGTAGCGGTGCCGCAGCATGCCGCGGCAGATGCCGGTGTTCGCCTCGATGCCGACCCGCATGGTGCGCGCCCGGCGCAGGTGCGGGGCGGCCTCGTCCGGGCCGACGGGCTCGCCTGTCGCGGGGTCGATGAGCAGCGGGGCGTCGTCCCCTGCGGGCAGGCCCAGCTCGGCGCGCCGGTCGCGCAGCCGGTCGAGCTCGCGCGAGTGCGGCACGTCGCCGAGCCTCAGCCCGGCCAGCGCGGCCGGCCCGGCCGCCTCAGTGCCGGTGGCGAGCACGGCGCGGCACACCTGGTCCGTGCCCGCCAGCACCGCCCTGCGCAGGAAGTCGGCGCGCAGCCGGTCGAGCTCCCCGGTCGCCTCGCCGGGGAAGGACCGCTCGAACCCGGCCCGCGCGGCCACCCCGCCGTTGATGGCCTCCGCCGCGAAGTGGTCCACGAGGACCACCTCGGCCCGGCGCACGCCCTCCATCGCGGACACCACGTCGTGGGCGTCGGCGACCATGAGGAAGGCGAAGTTGGGCGCGCAGAAGTACGTCGGCAGCCGCAGCCGCACCGTGGCGTGCCCGTCGGCGGACACGGCGCACGACGCGACGAACCCGAGCGCGGTGATCGGCTCGTCCAGCTCCGGGTCGCGGACCTTCGCCAGCGCGGCCAGGATCCGCGACCCGTCGATCACAGCGCTCACGTCAGCGCTCGTGCCGGCGCTCACGTCAGCGCTCATGCCGGCGCTCACGTCAGCGCTCATGCCGGCGCTCACGTCAGCGCTCATGCCGGCGCTCACGTCAGCGCTCGTGCCGGCGCTCATGCCGGCGTGAGCGGCGGGACGTCCCGCGGGGCGTCGAGCCGGAGCTCGGCCGGCACCTCGATGCCGTAGAGCCTCGCCGCGTTCAGCCCGAGGATCTTCTTCTTCGTCGCAGTGGTGACCCGCGGGTAGTCGGAGAACTCCTCACCCGGGTAGTCCCAGTCGACGAACCCCTCGACCTGCCACCTGGGCTCCCAGATCCCGTAGTCGCTGCCGAAGGTCATCTTGTCCTCGCCGACCCAGAACAGCAGCTCGCCCATCACCTTGGCGAAGAACTTCGGGCGGGCGTGCATGAGGCCGCCGATGACGACCGACAGCCCCGCGTACACGTTGGGCTCCTGGGTGGCCATGAAGCAGAAGTCCTCGATGCGCGGCAGCCCGACGTGCTCGACGATGAAGTTCAGGTCCGGGAAGTCGGTCGCCGCGCGGTCGATGTCGGAGACGTCGAACGCGTCCTTGTCCAGCGGCCAGATGGTCGGGCCCTTGTGCACGTGGATGTTGACGATCCCGAGCTCACCGCAACGTTCCAGGTAGCGGTAGGCCGCCGGGTCCTTCAGTGTCCAGCCGCGCGAGCCGTCGCGCCACTCGGCGGTGTAGAGCTTGACGCCCTTGCAGCCGTAGCGCTCGACGTTGTGGGCGAGCGTCTTGAGGCCGTCCTCGCCGTCGCGCGGATCCCAGCGGGTGTTCACGACGAACCTGCCGGGGTGCTTCTCGGCGAGCGCCGCGTTGCGCTCGGTGGTGTTGAAGCCCTCCTTGTACCACTCCGTCAGGTACGTCGGCTGGAAGACGGCCACGTCCACGTGCCCGTCCTGGAAGAGGTCCGTCATCAGATCCTCTTCCGAGTACTTCTGGAACTTCTCGATCGGCCAGTGGGTCTCGGCCGGCGCCAGCCCCTGGTAGGCGTGGAAGCACTCGATCCAGCCCTTGGCGTACCGCTCCGCGCCCGGCACCCAGTTGTCCGGCGCGGCGTTCCAGTAGTGCATGTGGCCGTCGACCACGAAGTACTTCTCGCCGTCCTTCTCGTACACGGCTCACCTCCTCGGCGTGACGGTCAGGTCGAAGCCGAGGTACTCGGCCGCGTCCTCGGGATTGGCGAACATGATGGTCCGGTCGTCCTCGTGGATCATCCGGCCGTAGTGGGTGGACATGTTCTCCTCGAACTCGGCGCTGTCGAAGTAGCCGGGCTCCTCGCCGAGCGCCTCGGAGATCTCGTCGTAGACGACGTCCATCCGCCGCAGCGCGTCCACCCGGATCATCGAGGGCAGCGGCGTCACCACCACGTCGGGCTTGGTGCTCATGACCTCGGCCACCACCACGCCGACCTGGTTGTTCATCAGCGTGAACCCGCATCTGCCGGATGAGGTGCTGTCGGACTTGAAGGGGCTTTGCGCCGTCTTGAAGGTGGTCACTGCGTCAGCTCCTTCGGAGTCTCCAGGTGCAGCTCGGACAGGATGCCGGTGAAGCGGCTCTTGGCCCGGTCGAGACCGTCCTCGAAGCGGGGCGCCTTCGCGTCGGGTTGTGACCAGAGCGGCTGCAGCGTGCGGGCGGCCGAGAGGGCGCGCGACACCCAGATCGACAGCCACTCCTGCATGATCGTGATGTTGTGCCGGGCGAACTCGCGGTCGCCGGTCAGCAGGGCGAACATGACCTTCGTGTAACGCAGGTCGCGTTCGGCGTAGTCGTACTCCTCGGCGCCGACGATCGTGGGCGTGACGAAGTCGCCGTTGCGCGGGGCCGCCTGCTGCACCAGGTGGCTCCGGAACAGCTCGCCGACCAGGGGCTCGAAGACGATGTTGGCGGCGAACACGGCCTCGCACCAGTCGTCCACGGCGGTGAGCCGCTCGGCGGTCTCGCGTACGCCCTGCCAGGCCGGCTCGTTGTTCCACGCCTCCAGGTGCGCGGCGCCGTCGAACCCGTCGATCTCCTCGCTCAGCGTCAGGTTGTACAGGGCGAGATCCTGAGCCGCTCTGATGCGGTGCATGCTGTTGACCGAGATGGCGTTGTTGTGCATGTTGGTGGGCGCGCGGCGGTTGGCGTTGGCGAAGAGGTAGAGGCCGAGCCCGTGGTCGACGTGCATCCAGGCGCCCACGTGGCTCTCCACGAAGCGCACCCAGTTGGGGTTCCACTGCTCGAACGCCTGGGCCTGCCTGGCCGCCTCGATGTTCTGGCCGACCTGGCGCACCACGTTGGAGTTGTAGCGGTAGAGGGACAGCTCCCACTCCTGGTTGGGGTCGCGGAACTCGTGCCAGCCGTGTGCCGGCCAGTCGTAGCCCTTGCCACCGGAGCCGGGTCCCCGCTCGGGTTCGGGCCGGTCCTGGCCCCACGCCTTCAGCACGGTCCAGTCCAGGGGGTAGCCGCCGCGGCCGTCGGCGAACCCGTACAGCCAGCCCTGGCTCAGGTAGTGCCGGGGGTCCGGCTGGACCTCGACGGTCACGTCCTCGTAGTGGGTGCGCTTGCGTTTCTGCGGGGTGTAGTAGGTGAACTGGCGCGAGGTGGAGTCCGGGAACTCCTTGGCGCCGGCTTCGGCGTCGGTGAAGACCGGCTTCGGCACGCTTCGCGGGGTTGTCATAAGGTTTGTCCCCCTCACCCGGTCGTAGTGAATTTGTCGTAGTAGATGTGTTTCTGCGGCACCCCGAGCGCGGCGAGCAGCGGCATCGCCGCCTCGACCATGGGCGGCGGCCCGCACAGGTAGGCGTGCGCGCCCTTGAGGTCACGCTCGTGCCGTTCCAGCACGTCGGTGATGAGGCCGACCTCGCCGTCCCACTCCTCCTCGGACGAGGGCTCGGACAGTGCGGGCACGTAGCGGAAGCCCGGCAGCGTGTGCTCCAGGGCGCGCAACTCCCGCTCGAAGCAGAGGTCGCGGCGGCGGCGCGCGCCGTAGTAGAAGGTGGCCCTGCGCCGGATGCCGCGCTCGGCCATCGAGCGCAGCAGCGCGAGGATCGGGGCCAGGCCGGCGCCGCCGCCGACGAAGATCAGATCCTCGTCATGTCCTTCACGCAGGGTGAAGACGCCGAACGGCCCGGTCAGGTCGAGCCGGTCGCCGACCGCCACCCGCGTGTCGAGGAAATGCGAGAACAGCCCGTCCGGGTACACCTTGATGACGAACTCCAGCCGGCCGCCGTCGCGGCTGGAGGTGTTCGCCATCGAGAACGACCTGGTGGCGCCGGTGCCGGGGACGGCGATGTCCACGTACTGACCGGGAAAGAACGTGAGCTCCCCGGGCTCGACGAGCCGCAGCACGAGGTGGCGCAGATCGTGGGTGACCGGGTCGTTGACGACGACCTCGGCCACCGCGTTCACGATCGGCAGCCCCGAGCGGATCATCTCCTCGTCGTAGTTCAGCAGCTCGATCGTGACGTCCTCGTACACGTGCGCCCGGCACAGGAGCGTGAAGCCCTCCTCCTTCTCGTAGTCGGGCAGGGCGAAGGTGGAGTACCGGTCGAGCTCGATGTCGTCGCCGTCGAGGACGAACGACTTGCACGCCGCGCACTGTCCTTCCTTGCAGCCGTGCATGAGCATGAGCCCCTGCTCCGCCGCGGCACGCAGGACCGTCTGGTCCTCGCCGACCTCGATCTCGATGCCGACCGGCTCGAACCGGACGACGTGCTTGTCCGCCATCTACGTGGTCTTGGGGGCCGGGCGTCCCGCGGGGCCGCCGCGCACGTAGTCGGCGCGGAACGCCTCACGCTCCTCCGGGGTCATCTCGTTGAGCAGCACGTTCGGGCTCTGCAGCGGCGGGCAGCGGCGCAGGTGGTCGAGCGTCCACATCTTGGACGGGTCCAGGTTCAGATGCGGCTGCGCGACCATCGTCTTGCCGTCGTCGCGGACGAAACCCATGTCGGTGACGACGTCGGCCCAGTTCCAGCCGTGGTAGAGCGTCTCCCATTCGCGCGAGCCGATGAGCTGGCCCATGTTGGGCGTCTCCCGGCCCTGGTAGGTGGGGCGGAACGCGGTGACGTCGGTCCAGCGGCACGCCTCGTGACAGTAGGTGCGCCACTGGCCGTCGACCTCGGCCATGACCATGTCCTCGCGGACCAGGCAGGGCACCATGCAGGTCCAGCAGCGGTGCGGGTACTGGTAGTCGACGTCCTCGAAGACGATCGGGTGGTGGCCGTTGGGCGTCGAGAGGCGGTTGTAGTTCTCCCACCACTTGCCGTACCTGTCGTACCAGCCGGGGTACTTGTGCTCGAACCACTCGAAGTCCTCGTCGGTCATCGGGTCGATCCGCCAGTAGTTGGCCAGCCAGCCGGTGGCGAAGAACTGGGCGACCTCGTGCACGTAACCCTTGTTCCAGATCTGGTTCCAGGCCTCCTCGATCAGGTCGTGCGGGATGACCAGGCCGTACTTCTCCAGCGGCACGAGATAGCTGCGGTAGTAGTCGTCGTAGATCCACCGGCGCCACATCTCGGCGTAGCTCTCGCGGTCCTTGCGGCGGTCCTTGGTGCCGTACTCGATGAACGTGCCGATGGCGGCGTCGACCACCCGGTGGTTGTTCCACCAGGCGTAGCGCAGGTCGCGCTGGAGCAGCTGGTGGTTGCCCTCGTCGGCCAGGGCCATCAGCAACGTCGCGTAGCCGTTGCTGATGTGCCGGGACTCGTCGGACTGCACCGAGTGGAACACCGTCGGCAGCAGGTAGTCGCCGTTGGCGGCGGCCTCGGCCGGCATCGCGACGAACAGCGTGTTGGTGAACGCGGTCTCCGCCACGATCGTCAGGTAGATGCTGGCCGCGGTGATGGCGTCGCCGGTGATGAAGCCCTCGGCGAACTGGCGGCCGATCGTCCCGCAATAGTCGTTCTGGAAGTTGCGCAGGCTGCTGTTGAAGCCGGCCGGGTCGATGTAGTTGTTCATGTACAGGCGCTTGAGGTTCTGCTGGATCGTCGAGTGCCTGACCTCGTCGATCATCTGGATCGCCTGGCCGTTGTGCAGCTCAGGGTTGGGCACCGTACGGAAGAGCAGCGGCATCGCCCGCGCGGCCGAGATCTCCGGCAGCGGGATGATGCTGAGGAACAGCTTCTGCCACTCCAGCCAGCGCTCCTGCACCTGGCGGAACATGTTGCCCCGGATCGCGCCGTCGGAGGCGCCGTAGACCCGGTGGTCCTTCTCCTCCTGCATGGGGAAGTACGACCGGAGCACCTGCTTGAGCGGGTCCTTCTTCTGCGCCTTACGGAAGGTGTAGTCGGTTCCGTACTGCGACACCGGCTCGTGGTACATCGGTTCCCAGGACAGCTCCTGGATCTTCTGATGGGCCTTGGCCACGCTCTGGCGACTCATCGCCTCACTCCTCACGTCCGTGCCCGGATCAGACCACGGAAGCGGCGCCCCGGCGGTCTCAAGTTGAGGCGGTCTCAAGTTGAGGCGGTCTCAAGTTGAGGCGGTCCCGCTCAGCGCTCGCCCAGCATGGCAGTCCTCAGGTCGGCCAGCTCCTGGCGTACGCCCTCGGCGACGTGCCGGTTCCCCTCCGGCGCCGGCCCGATGCCGAGCGCCCGCAGCAGCTCGGCCGCCGGGCCGCCCGGGTCGGCGCCGCCGAGCACGGGGTGCAGGCCCTGGGCGGCCAGATGGTGGAAGACCAGGTTGACGACGCTCCAGGGGTTGTAGGTCTCCTCCATGGGAGGCCTCCTCACGGATGGATCAGCGCTTCGATCGAACGGCGTGAGCGGCGTCACGGCGGTCTCAATATGAGACAGGTATCGGACAGGCGGCGCGTATGGTGAAGTCTCGACGTAAACCCGCAAGCCCTCCCGCGGGGCCCGACCTCGCCCGCGAGAGCGTTCCCGCGAACAGGGGGCCCCATGCCGCCCGCACTGACGCGTCCAGGTGACGGTGACGACCTGGCCAAGGTTCGCGAACGATTCCTGACCGCGGAAGCCATCGATCCACGCCACGTACGCGACGCCATCCTCGCGTCGTGGCGGCGATCCCAGCGCCTCAACGTGGCGGCCGATCGCATCGCCCTGACCTACATGCGCGACCCCGACCTCGACACCCCGCTGAGCCGCAGCGCCCTGCCGGTGCTCATGCATCTGCGCGAGCACCTGGACGGCCAGCCGATCAGCATCATCCTCACCGACCCGGCGGGGCTGGTGCTGGCCCGGCTGGCGGCCGACCACGCTCTCGACGAGCATCTCGACCACGTCCAGCTCGCGCCCGGCTTCAGCTACGCGGAGGAGTTCGTCGGCACCAACGGCATCGGCACGGCCCTGGAGGGCGGGCGGCCGATGCACGTGTTCGGCCACGAGCACTACGCCGAGCACCTGGAGGACCTGGCCTGCGCGGGCGTGCCGATCCACCATCCGATCTCCAGGAAGACCGTCGGCGCCGTCGATCTGACCTGCTGGCGCAAGGACGCCGACCCACTGCTGCTGGCGCTGGCCAAGACCACCGCCGACCAGATCCAGCAGGCCCTGTTCACCGACAGCAACCTCCGCGATCTGGAGCTGCTGCAGGAGTACCAGCGGGCGTGCCGGCGCACCGCCGGCATCGTCTTCGCGATCAGCAACGACGTCGTGATGATGAACGACCACGCCCGGCGGGTGCTGGATCCGGGCGAGCAGTCGATCCTGCTCGGGCAGGCGGCCGACGCTCTCGCCACCCGCCACCCGGCCGCGGTGGTCATGGTCGAGCTGCCCAGCGGCCTCAAGGCGAAGATGCGCTGCCGTCCCGTGCGTGGCCAGGGCCGCCCGGCCGGCGGTGTCGTGCACGTGAAGCTCGTCGAGCTCGGCGAGCGGCCGCACGGCGAGGTCGTGACGCCGCCGCGGATGTTCCTGCCGGGCCTGGTCGGCTCCGGCGCGCTGTGGTCACGCGGCTGCCACCAGGTCGAGGCGGTCCACGCGGCCGGTGAGTGGCTCGCGCTGGAGGGCGAGCCCGGCGTCGGCAAGCTGGCGGTCCTGCGGGCCGTCCACCGGCGCCACACCCCGGCCGCCCGCTTCTGCGTGCTGGACGCCGCCGAGGCCACCGACCGGAGCTGGGCCGCCGCGGCGCGCAGGGAACTGCTGGGCGGTACGGGCAGCCTGGTGATCCGGCACATCGACCGGCTCAGCGCCGGGCGGCTGCACGCGCTGTCGGCGGCTGTGCGAGCGGCCACCGCCGCGGACCGGCCGGACCCGCTGTGGGTCGCGGTCACGCTGAGCCGGCGGGAGGACCACGGCGAGCTGGCCGAGCTGCTGCGCTTCTTCCCGAGCACGGTCGAGCTCCCGCCGCTGCGCCACCACGTCGATGACGTCCACGCGCTGGTGCCGTTCTTCCTCGGCAAGCTCGTGCCGGGCGGCCGCCTGGTGTGCTCACCGGAGGCGATGCAGCTTCTCGTGCGGTCGAGCTGGCCGGGCAACGCCGAGCAGCTCTGGCAGGTGTTGCGGCGGATCGTCCAGCACCGGCGCACCGGCTCGATCAGGCCGAACGACCTGCCGCCTGAATGCCGCACGGTCAGCCGCCGGTTGCTCAGCCCGCTGGAGGCCATGGAGCGCGACGCCATCGTGCAGAGCCTGATCGACCACGACGGCAACAAGGTCAAGGCGGCCAGGTCGCTCGGCATGTCGCGGGCCACGATCTATCGCAAGATCCACGGGTACGGCATCGTGCCTCCGACCGGCTGAACGCCTCCGGACGGCCTGCCGGCTCCTGGGCCCCCACATGCCGGGGTGCCGCTCCAGGGATTCGAACCCTGAACCTCCGCCTCCTGAAGACGGCGCCTCTGCCAGTTGGGCCAGAGCGGCTTGGGCCCCGGGCTTGGCTGGCGTGGGCCGGCCCGGGGCGGGGGCGGGGTCCGGCCGGGGGGCGCCATTCCCGCCGGCCAGGCCGTAGCCCGCGGCCCTTTCCTTTCAGGGCCGTCGTCCGAGTGGCAGGATTCGAACCTGCGGTGCTCCTGCTCCCAAGGCAGGCGGGCTGACCAAGCTGCCCCACACTCGGTTTTCACGAACAAAGAAGAAAGCCGCCTCGATGCGCATTCGAGACGGCTTTCCGGTAACCCGTGAGAGGGTTATCCGGAAAGCCTTCGCCGCAGCTCAGGCAGGGTGGCGACGGAGGGTCGCGGCAGAACCGGAGTAAGCACCTCGCCGCCTTTCGAAGGTCGTTGCTGGACGATGTCCACGGTAAACCGGTGATCGGGTGGCGTGCCACCCAATTAATCTCCGGCGCCGACGCGGCTTTCCGGGGTCTCGACGCGGAAGCGCGGCAGCGAGTCGGGGTAGTTGTCGCGGACGAAATTGACCAGGAATTCGCGTACGTCGCACTTGAGGTCCCAGGACGACGGCGAGTCGGCGGCGCTCATCAGGGCGCGCAGTTCGACGAGGCCGTTCGGCAGCACGTCGGTGACCTGGAGGGTCCAGTCCTTCTGGTCCCACAGCGGGTTGTTCTGGAGGAACTCGTACAGGGCGTCGCGAAGTTTCGGGACGGGGACGGACCAGTCGACGCGCAGGAGGCAGACGGCCAGGACGCGGCTGCCGTGGCGGGTCCAGTTCTCGAACGGGTTCTGGGTGAAGTAGGAGACGGGGAGTACGAGGCGGCGTTCGTCCCAGAGGCGCACCACCACGTACGTGAGGGTGAGCTCCTCGATGCGGCCCCATTCGTTCTCCACGACGACCACGTCGTCCAGGCGCAGCGCGTCGCTGAAGGCGAGTTGCAGGCCGGCGAGCATGTTGCCGATCGTGGGCTGGGCGGCGATGCCGACGATGGCGCCGGCGATGCCGGCCGAGGCGAGCAGGCCGGCGCCGAGCGCGCGGACCTGCGGGAAGGAGAAGAGCATGGCGCCGACCGCGATCACGATGATGATCGCGGCGGCGACGCGGCGGACGAGCGCGATCTGCGTCATGATCCGCCGCGCCCGCCGGTTGCGTTCGCCCTCGACCAGCACGAGCCGGTCGAGGATGACGTCCGTCAGCGCGTACGCCGCCTGCACGATCAGCCAGGTGACCGCGGCGATGCTGGCCAGGCCGAGCACTCGTTCGACGGTGCCGGCCAAGGCTTTCTCGCTCGCGGAGTCGCCGAACATGCCCGGCCCGAACACGAGGTTGAACGCCAGCACGGCGGCCACCGAGAAGGCCGGCCACGTGCAGTGCTCCACCAGATGCCGGGCCAGAGCCCATTTCCGGCCCACCTTGGTGAGGATGCGTCTGGTCACCTCCACCAGGAGGATGGCTCCCACCACCGAGATGACGAGGATCGGCCAGTCAGCCGGAGACTGCACGCGCTTGCCCCCCAAGTGTCTTAGAACGTCTCGTCAAAGGTCACATTTCCCTCAACTGCCACTTGATACGCAGAGACACGCCGTTCGAAGAAATTGGCCAGCTCCTGCACGTCCTGCAACTCCATGAACGCGAACGGGTTCGCTGAGCCGTAACGCCGCGGCATCCCCAGCCTGACCAGGCGTTGGTCGGCGACGTACTCAAGGTACTGGCGCATCTGGGCGACGCTCATGCCCGGCATGCCGTCGCCGCAAAGATCTTCGGCGAAGGCCAGCTCGGCGGCCACCGCCTCCTCCAGCATCAGCGTCACCTGCTTGCCCAGCTCGTCGTCGAAGAGGGACGGCTCCTCGGCCCGCACGGTGTCGACCACGCTGAACGCGAACTCCATGTGCATGGACTCGTCGCGGAACACCCAGTTCGTGCCGGTGGCCAGGCCGCTGAGCAGGCCGCGGGAGCGGAACCAGTACACGTAGGCGAAGGCGCCGTAGAAGAACAGGCCCTCGATGCAGGCGGCGAAGCAGATGAGGTTGAGCAGGAACCGGCGGCGTTCGGCGGCGGTCTCCAGCCGCCGCAGGCTCTCGATGGAGTCGATCCACTTGAAGCAGAACTCGGCCTTGTCGCGGATCGACGGGATGTGCTCGATCGCGGCGAACGCCTTGACCCGCTCGTCCGGGTCGGGCAGGTACGTGTCGAGCAGCGTCAGGTAGAACTGCACGTGCACGGCCTCCTCGAAGAGCTGCCTGCTCAGGTACAGGCGCGCCTCGGGGGCGTTGACGTGCTGGTAGAGGTTGAGCACGAGGTTGTTGGCGACGATGGAGTCGCCGGTGGCGAAGAAGGCGACCAGCCGGTTGATCAGGTGCCGCTCCTGCGGCGTCATCTTGGCCAGGTCGGCGAGGTCGTTGTGCAGGTCCACCTCCTCGACGGTCCACGTGTTGCGGATCGCGGCGCGGTAGCGCTCGTAGAAGTCGGGGTAGCGCATGGGCCGGAGGGTGAGGTCCATTCCGGGGTCGAGCAGCATGAGGGAGTGGCTCCTTACTGGCAGGCTTCGCAGGATTCGGGGTTCTCGAGTGAGCAGGCGACCGCTTCGACGGCGGCGACCGTGGTCTGGGCGATGCGGGTGGCGGGGCGGGAACGCAGGTAGTACGTGGTCTTCAGGCCCTGCTTCCAGGCGTAGGCGTACATCGAGGAGAGCTTGCCGATGGTGGGGCTGGCCATGAAGAGGTTGAGTGACTGCGCCTGGTCGATGTACGGCTGGCGCGCGGCGGCCAGGTCGATGAGCGCCTTCTGCGGCAGCTCCCAGGCCGTCCGGTAGAGCAGTTTGAGGTCGTCAGGGATGCCGGGCACCGCCTGCACCGAGCCGTCGGCCCGCTTGAGGTCGTCGCGAAGCTGCTGCGTCCACAGGCCACGGGCTTGCAGGTCGGCCACCAGGTAGCGGTTGACCTGCAAGAACTCGCCCGACAGGGTTTCGCGCTTGAACACGTTGGACACCTGCGGCTCGATGCACTCGTAGCAGCCCGCGATGGAGGCGATCGTGGCGGTGGGCGCGATGGCGATCATGAGGGAGTTGCGCAGGCCGGTGCGGGCGATCTTCTCGCGCAGCGCGTCCCAGCGGGGGGTCGGGGCCGTGTAGTGGTCCGGGTGCAGGACGCCGCCCGCCGCGCGGGTGTCGGCGTAGGAGGGGTGCCGGCCGCGCTCGGCCGCCAGGTCGGCCGAGGTGTCGTACGCGGCCAGCGCGATCTCCTCGGAGATCCTGGTGGACAGCTCCAGCGCCCGCGGCGAGTCGAACGGCAGCCGCAGCGCGAAGAACACGTCGGCCAGCCCCATCAGGCCGAGCCCGATGGGCCGCCAGCGCTTGTTGGCCGCCTCGGCCTCGGGGGTCGGGTAGAAGCCGAGGTCGATGGTGCGGTCGAGGAAGCGTACGGCGGTGCGCACGGTCCGCCGCAGCCGCTCCCAGTCGACGTCCCCCTCCGCCAGGTGGGCGGCCAGGTTGATCGAGCCGAGGTTGCAGACGGCGGTCTCGGCGTCGCTGGTGACCTCCAGGATCTCGGTGCAGAGGTTCGACAGGTGGATGACGTTCTCGGGGCGGGCGGTCTGGTTGGAGGTGCGGTTGGCGGCGTCCTTGAAGGTCATCCAGCCGTTGCCGGTCTGGGCGAGGGTACGCATCATGCGGCCGTACAGGGTGCGGGCCGGGATCTGCCTGACCTGTCGCCCGGTGTCCTCGTATTGGCGATATTTCGCGGTGAAGGTTTCGCCGTACAGGTCCGTGAGGTCAGGCGTCTCCTTCGGGTCGAACAGCGACCACATCTCGTCGGCCTCGACCCGGCGCATGAACTCGTCGGGCACCCAGTTGGCCAGGTTCAGGTTGTGGGTGCGGCGGGCGTCCTCGCCGGTGTTGTCCCGCAGCTCCAGGAACTCCTCGATGTCGGCGTGCCAGGTCTCCAGGTAGACGCAGGCCGCGCCCTTGCGCCGGCCGCCCTGGTTGACGGCGGCCACGGACGAGTCGAGGGTGCGCAGCCAGGGCACGATGCCGTTGGAGTGGCCGTTCGTGCCTCTGATCAGGGAGCCGCGCGAGCGCACCCGGGTCCAGGAGATGCCGATGCCGCCGGCGTACTTGGACAGCCGGGCCACCTGCCCGTACCGGTCGTAGATCCCTTCGAGCTCGTCGCGCGGCGAGTCGAGCAGGAAGCAGGACGAGAGCTGCGGGCGGCGCGAGCCGGAGTTGAACAGCGTGGGCGAGCTGGGCAGGTACGACAGCGTGGACATGAGCGCGTACAGCTCGGCGGCCTCGGCGACGCTCCGCGACAGGCCGCAGGCGACGCGCAGGAAGAAGTGCTGCGGACGCTCCAGCACCTTGCGGGTCTCGGGGTGGCGCAGCAGGTAGCGGTCGTGGACCGTGCGCAGCCCGAAGTACTCGAACCGGTCGTCGGCCTGCTCCGAGACGAGCGCGTCCAGCTCGGCCGCGTGCGCGGCGACGAACGCGGCGAGCTCGTCCTGGATCAGCCCGGCCGCGTGGGTGGCCGCGATCGACTCGGAGAACGACCGCACGCCGTGCCCGGCCGCCTCGTCGGCGATCTCCTCGGCCAGCAGCCGCGCGGCGACCCGCGAGTTGGCCGGGTCGGCGATCACCCGCGCGGCGGCCTCCTCGATGGCCAGGCGGCGGTCGATCTCGACGATCTGCGTCACGTTCGCTCTCCTCATCCCCGTGAGGGCATGCGAGAGCACGGCAGCACGAAGCCGCGGCGCGCTCCGGCCTGCCCTCGAGACCATGAACACTGCACGCCGGGCAGCGCCCGGCATGCCGCTGGCAGGTCTTCGGGCTCGCGGGCACGCTCGATGGCACCTACTGGCCGTCGCTTCCCGGATCTCTCCAGTGCGAATGACGGCGGTCGTTCCCGCTCACCGCTGCGGGGCAGCCCCGGAATCGCACCGGGTTCCCTTTTGCTCCGCCTCCTGAGAGGCGAACCAGCGACGAGCAGGATCCTACATCTAGTGGCCGTTCCCGCAACTGCCCCAGCATGTTGTGGCTTTGGTCGTGTCGAGCAGGCCGAGATCCCGCAGCACGGCGCGGGTGCGGGCGAGCTCGGTGTCCAGCCAGCGGGCGAAGTCGTCGCCGGACAGCGGGATCGGCAGCCAGCCGGCGGCCAGGCAGGCCGCCTCCCACTCGCTGGACGCGATCACCGCCTCGCACATGCGCACGGCCGACTCGCGGCTCTCGTCCGGCATGTCCTCGGGGCCGAACGCGGCCGTCCAGTCGGCGAAGTCCACCCGGACGCCGCACTCCAGCAGCGTCGGCACCTCCAGGTCGGGCACCCGCCGGGCCGAGGAGACGGCGAGCGCCCTGACCCGGCCGCGTCCGATGGCGGTACGCCAGTCGGCCAGCGGGCCCGCGGCGGCCACCGCCTTGCCGGACAGCAGCGCGGAGGCGGCCTCGCCCAGCCTGGGGTAGCCGGTGTAGTCGACCCGTCTGCCGTCCGCGCCGATCGCCCTGGCGATCAGGCCGAACAGCAGGTGGTCGGGCTCGCCCTGCGGCCCGCCGGCCAGGAGTGCCTGGCCGGGGCTGGCGAGGAGGCGGGCGGCGAAGTCGTCGAAGTCGCGCAGCGGGGAACGGTCGGGCACGACCACCACCTCGACCTGGCCGCTCAGCCTGGCGAGCGGGGTGCCGGTGTCGAGCAGGCTCTGGCCGTTGTTCAGCTCGGCGGCGGCGAGGGCGGGCAGGCCGCTCACGGTGATCGCGGGGCCGAGGGCCGCCGCGAAGCCAGCCGCGCGGGCCGCGTCGGCGAACGCCCGTCCGACGCGTGACCAGCGCTGCCCGGCCGCGTTGATCGAGAATCCGGTACGCAGCACGTTACCCGCCCGTTCCGTGCCGCAACCGGCAGCGCAGGCGAGGGCGCCGAACCCGCAGGCGAGGAACCGCCGCCGGCGCATGTACTTCTCCCCCGAATCCCCCATTACTCTAGGTTATTAACCCATTACAAGACGCGTTACACCGGGGTCATGGTCAACAACCAAAATCGCTATTCTTTACGATTTTTCGTCGCCTATCGGACTTTCTTCCCCACGCCGGCCATCAGCGACGACGGCAGCGACCAGTCCCCTACCAGCTTGGGCCGGTCGGGGCGCCAGTCCGTGGCCTGCACGAGCCCGGGCGGCTCCAGCGGCCAGTCCCCGAAGAACGCGCGGATCTGTCCCGGCGACCGGTCGGTCCCGCCCCTGCCGGACGAACCGCGGGACCTGGCCCGCTCCTCGTCCTCCAGGTTCGCCATGGTCGTGGCGTGCGTGATCACCAGGTGGCTGCCGGGCGCGGCCCGCTCGCGCAGCACGGCCACCGCCCGCTGGGGGTCGGCCGAGTCGGGCAGGAAGTGCAGGATCGAGACCAGCAGCACCGCGATCGGCCGGTCGAGGTCGAGGAACTCCGCCGCCCCGGCCAGCACGTCCCCCGGATCGAGCAGGTCCGCCTGGACGAAGGCGGCCCTGCCCGGCGAGTGCCGGAGCAGGGCCGTGGCGTGCGCGGCGACGACGGGGTCGTGGTCGACGTAGACGACCTTGGCCTCGGGCGCCACCTCGTGCGCGCTGCCCTGGGTGGGCAGCCCGCTGCCGAGGTCGAGGAACTGGTCGACCCCGGCGCGGGCGACGTACCGTACGGCACGCTGAAGGAAGGCCCGGTTCGCGCGGGCCAGCGGGACCGCCTCCGGGATCAGCTCGGCGAGCTGGTCGATGGCCTGGCGGTCGACCGCGAAGTTGTCCTTCCCGCCGAGCATGTAGTCGTACATGCGTGCGGGATGAGGCCTCTGGTGGTCGAACTGCCGCACAGTATCGAATTTATGTCGTATCCAGCCAGATAACACTACCTTGGGAAGATTGTGGCTGAATTAATGTCGGCTATTCGACCGTAACGCTCTTGGCTAGATTGCGCGGCTTGTCCACATCGCGGCCCAGCGCCACGGCGGCGTGGTACGCCAGCAGCTGCAGCGGGATCGTCAGCAGGATCGGGTCCAGCTCGATCTCGTTCCTGGGGATCACGATCACGTCGTCGGCCAGTTTGGCGTCCGGCTCGCGGTGACCCACCATGAGCACCTGGCCACCGCGGGCGCGGATCTCGCCGAGGGTGGTGAGGTTCTTGTCGAGCAGCTCGTCGTCGGGCACGATCGCGACCGTCGGCATGTCGGGGCCGATCAGCGCGAGCGGGCCGTGCTTGAGCTCGCTGGCCGGGTACGCCTCGGCGTGCACGTACGAGATCTCCTTGAGCTTCTGCGCGCCCTCGCGGGCCACCGGATAGCCGCGCACCCGTCCGACGAACATCATGCTCGGGTGGTGCGCGTACTTCTTGGCCAGCTCAGCGATCTTGTCGCCCTGCTGCAGGATCTGCTCGATCTGGCCGGGCAGCCTGCGCAGGCCCTCCACGACGCGCCGCCCGTCGGCGGGCGACAGGTCGCGCACGCGCCCCAGGTGCAGCGCGAGCAGCGCGAACGCCAGCGACGTCGAGGTGAAGGCCTTGGTCGAGGCGACCGAGACCTCGGGCCCCGCGTGCAGGTAGATGCCGCCGTCCACCTCGCGGGCGATGGCACTGCCCACGGCGTTGACGATGCCGATGACCCGGCCGCCCTTGCGCTTGAGCTCCTGCACGGCGGCGAGGGTGTCGTAGGTCTCGCCGGACTGGCTGATCGCGACGTAGAGGGTGTCGGGGTCCACGACGGGGTTGCGATAGCGGAACTCGCTGGCCGGCTCGGCGTCGGCCGGGATGCGCGCCAGCTCCTCGATGAGCTGGGCGCCGATCTGGCCCGAGTAGTACGCCGAGCCGCAGCCGATGATCTTCACCCGGCGGAAGCCCCGGGTCTCGCGGGCGTCCATGTTCAGGCCGCCGAGGTGGGCCACGTGGAAGCGCTCGTCGAGGCGGCCGCTCATCGTGCGGGTGATCGTCTCGGGCTGCTCGGAGATCTCCTTGAGCAGGTAGTGCTCGTAGCCGCCGGTGTCGTAGTGGCCGGCGTCCCAGTCGACGGTCAGCGGCTCCTTGGCCGTCTCGCGGGCGTCGCTGGCGAAGGTGTGGAAGCCGTCGGCCTTGAGCACGGCCAGCTCGCCGTCCTCCAGGTGCACCACCTGGCGGGTGTAGCGGACCAGCGCGGCCACGTCGGAGGCGGCGAACATCTCCTTCTCGCCGATGCCCAGCACGATCGGGCTGCCGTTGCGCGCCACGACCACCTCGCCGGGACGCTCGGAGTCGATCACCGCGATGCCGTACGTGCCCACGATGCTCTTGAGCGTCTTCCTGACGGCCTCCTCCAGCGAGTCGTTCTCGTCGACCGCGGCGGCGATCAGGTGCGCGAGCACCTCGGTGTCGGTCTCGGACGCGAACACCACGCCGTCGGCCTCCAGCTTGGCGCGCAGCTCGGCGGCGTTCTCGATGATGCCGTTGTGCACGACCGCGATGCGCTCGTCGGCGGACAGGTGCGGGTGCGCGTTGACGTCGCTCGGCACCCCGTGCGTCGCCCACCTGGTGTGCCCGATGCCGAGGCTGCCCTTGAACCTGACCGGCACCACCTTGGCCAGATCGGCCACCCGGCCCTTGACCTTGCGTACCTTCAGCCCCTTGTTGGACACCACGACCCCGGCCGAGTCATAGCCCCGATACTCCAGCCGCTGCAGGCCCTCCAGCAGGATGGGCGCCGCGTCCTTGGGGCCGACATAGGCCACGATTCCGCACATCGAGGTCTCCTCTATCCGTAAACGATCCTGCGTAGCTGCCGCAGGGACAGCTCTGGAGCCGCTACCCGCCGGCTCCGTAATTCGGCCGCGATCCGGGGAAAGGTCTCGTCATTGGTGAAGCCCTTGGACTTCAACTCGCCGTGGCGGCGGCGGACGTACTCCTCGGTGGACTCCGAGAAGTACGACAGCACGTCGGCCACGACTCGGGCGGCCTCGCCGGGGCCGAGCGGGCTCGTCCTCGTGAGGTGCGCGATGAGATCTTCGTACGGATGCCGTGCCGTGGACACAGACGAGGACACTACGGCGCTGGAACGAGACACGCCAACATCCTGCCCGATATCGGGCAGGAAATGCTTCTAGTGGACGGCTGCGCGGCTTGCTTTGAACCTGGCTTGCGCTCAAACGGCGGCTCTTGTCCTGCCGCCTGATTTGCTCAGTCGCCAGCAGGCGAAGGCTCCGGCGGTGAGGCCCAGGCACGTGAGCACCCCTGCCGGACCCGCCGTTCCTGCCAGGTCACCGCGGACCGCCGCCTGCAGCATCGTCGTCGCCCAGTAACCGGGCGAAACGGGCGCGACGGCCTGCGCCCAGGCGGGCATCAGCGCGTACGGCACCAGCGCCCCGCCCAGCGCGCTGACCGACAGGGCGGCGATGTTGCACAACGTGCTGAGCTCGCCCTGGCTGCGCACCACGCCGGCGATGGCCGTACCCACGCAGAGCAGGGTGAAGCTCCACACCGTCACGGCCAGCGCGAGCGGCCAGACCGGACCCGACAGGCGCATGCCGACCGCCAGCACCCCGTAGACCAGCAGCACCGCCTGCTGCACGACGAGGACGGCGAAGACGGGCACGGCCTTGCCGATCATGATCTCCGGGATCGTGGCGCGGGTGGCGCGCAGGCGGTCCCAGGTGCGCCAGGCGCGTTCGGTGAGGGTGGCGGTGGCGACGTCGGCCATCGACAGCACCGAGAACATCACCAGCAGGCCCGTCACCGCCTGGGCGGGCTCGCCGAGCATGCTCTTGAAGATCAGCATGAGCACCATGGGCATGATGAGGTAGCTGACGAAATGGGCCGGATCCCGGCGGCGGAGCAGCACGTTGTGGCCGGCCAGCACGGCGACCCTGCGCACCGAGAGAAGCCGGCCCGCTGAGACGCGGTCGCCGGACGAGCGCCTGCCCGCGCCGAAGTCACGCGACACGGTCATGGGACAGCTCCCGATACAGGTCGTCGAGCGAAGGCCGCCGGATGTCGATCGCGCGTACCGGACGGTCGAGGTCGCGTAGCAGGGCGGCCAGGGTGGCGGTCGGGTCGGTGGTGGCGACGGTGATGTCCTGGCCGCCCTCCACGCTCACCCGCACCTCCCCCGGCAGATCCTTGAGCAGGTCGGCGCCCGCGCCCCGGGCGATCACCCGGCCGTTCGCGGCGACGGCGACGGTGGCGGCCAGCTCGGTCAGCTCCGGCAGGTAGTGGGTGCAGTAGACGACGGCGGCACCCCGCTCCGCCCGCCGCCGCACGGCCGCCAGCAGCGCCTCCCGCGTCTGCGGGTCGGCGCCCGCCGTGGGCTCGTCCAGGAGCAGCACCCCGGGGTCGGCCAGCAGGGCGGTGGCAGCCTGCGTCCTGCGTTGCTGGCCGCCGGAGAGCACGCCCACCCGCCGGTCGAGCACGCCGGTGAGCGCCAGCTCCCCGGCCGTGCCCTCGACGGCCCGGGTCAGGGCCCGTCCGCGCATGCCCGCCAGGCCGCCGAAGAGCCGCAGCGTCTCCCGTACGGTGATCGTGGGGTAGAGCGCGAGCTGCTGCGGCGCCATCCCGACCTCCCCCTCGGCCCGCACGCGCCCGGCGTCCGGCGCGATCAGCCCGGCGGCGATCTCGAAGAACGTCGTCTTGCCCGCCCCGTTGTGCCCGACCAGCCCCACGATCTCCCCGGACGCCACCCGCAGCTCGAACCCGTCGAGCGCGGCCACCTCCCCGTACCGCTTGACCAGCCCCTCGGCCCTCAGCATGACCATCGCATCCTCCTCAGTCTACGACGTAGACTGCTCTACACTGTAGACTCGGCCCGTGCGGAAGCTCAAGACCTCCCGGCAGCCGGAAATCCTCGACGCCGCCCTCGCGATCGCCGACGAGCGCGGGCTCGACGCCCTGTCCATGCGGGCCGTCGCCGAGCGGATCGGGGTGACGCCCATGGCCCTCTACGGCTACTTCCGCAACAAGGACGAGCTGCTCGACGGCCTGGTCGGACGCCTGCTCACCGAGCTCGCGCCGGCCGGGCCCGGCGGCTCGTGGCAGGATCGGCTGGCCTCGGTCGCGTGGGCGACGCGCCGGGTGGCCAAGGAACACCCCGCCGTCTTCCCGCTGCTGCTCTTCCGCGCCTCCGTCACACCGGACGGGGTGCGCGTGGTGGACGCGATCTACCAGGCGCTGCTGGAGGCGGGGGTGCCCGAGGCGGAGGTGCCACGGATCGAGCGGCTGGTGAGCACGTTCGTGCTCGGGTTCGCGGTCTCCGAGGTGAACGGGCGCTTCTCCGGGGCGTCGAACGAGTCGCGGGCGCGGCGCGGGGGGCAGGACGCGGCGGCGCATCGGCGGCTGGCGGAGCATCTGCGGGTTGATGACTGGGATGCCGAGTTCGCTGCGGATCTGGCTGATCTCATGCGTATCATCCGACCCGTCTGACACATCCCTTTCCTGGGCATGGTTACGGTGAGTAGTCATATCGTGACGTTCCTGGGGAGATGTTCATGCAACTCTGGCTCGCCGTCGCCGTGGCCGCCGGCGTTCTCACCGCACCCGCCGACGTCCCACCGCTCGCCGCCTCCGCCTCGGGCGGGCCGGCCGATCTCGCCGCCGTGGGGTGGCGGGCCGATCTGGCGACGGCCGACACGGGCATGCGGGCGGATCTCGCCGCCGCCTCCTCGGGCAGGCGGGCCGACCTCGCCACAGCCGCCACTGGCCGGCAGGCCGATTTCGCGGCGGCTGCGCGTGAGTACGGGGTGCCGGAGAGCGTGCTGCTCGCGGTGGCGTACCTGGAGTCCCGGTGGGACGCGAACGGCGGGCGGCCCAGCACGGCGGGCGGTTACGGGCCGATGCACCTGGTGGACGCGTTCCCCTCCGACGTACGCGCCCACGGCCACGCCTCCGCGCACGCAGAGCCCGTCATGGGGGACGCCCTCGGGGATCCACGGGGAGACGACTCCCGGCCGATGCCGGCCGAGCTCACCGAAGCCCTGTCCCGCTCGGCGCTGCGCACGTCGGCGGAGCCGCCCCGTACGACCCTGCCCGAGGCCGGGCGGCTGATCGGCGTGGACCCCGCCCGGCTTCGGACGGACCCGGCCGCGAACATCCGCGCCGGCGCCGCCCTGCTCGCCTCCTACCAGGAACGTCCCAGCGCCGAGCCCGCTGACTGGCACGGTGCCGTCGCCCGGTATGCGGGGACCGACGATCCGGCGGCGTCGCGGGCGTTCGCGGACGAGGTGTTCTCGGTGATGCGGGAGGGGGCGGAGCGCCTCACGGATGACGGGCAGCTGGTGCGGCTCGAACCCGTGACGCAGGCCATGTCACCGGCCGTCCCACTGCCCGCCTCCACGCCGCCCGCCGTCCCGCTACCCGCCTCCACGCCGCCCGCCTCCACACCGCCCGCCTCCTCGCCGCCCGCCTCCTCGCCTGCCTCGCCCCCTGCCTCACCGGCCGCCTCGCCACGCGGCGCGCAGCCCGACGCCCCGAACGACGCCTCACCCGCCACCCCGGCCGAGGCCCCGGCCAGCCCCTCACCCAACACCGGGACCGGCACATCACCCAGCACCAGGACCATCCCCTCCCCCAGCACCGACGACGGCTGGCCGGACGGGGAGTCGGACCTCCTGGCCGGCGCCGACACCGACGCCCTGTGGTCCAGCGACCCCAAAGGCCAGCCCTCCACCCAGGCCGAATGCCCACCCTCCCTGACCTGCGAATGGATGCCCGCCGCCTACAAACGCTTCGGCAAGAAGAAGAACCGCGACTACGGCAACCACGACCACCTGGCACGCGCCCGCTCCGTCGACTACATCGTCATCCACGACACGGAGGGCACCTACCAGGGCATCCCCAGCCTGGTCCGCAACCCGAAGTACGTGAGCTGGCACTACACGATCCGGTCCAGGGACGGACATGTCGCCCAGCACGTACCGACGAATGACATCGCCTGGCATGCGGGCAACTGGGACGTCAACACCCGCTCGATCGGCATCGAGCACGAGGGCTACCTGGCGAAGGGCGGCGCCTGGTACACGGAGGCGATGTACCGGGCGTCGGCCAGACTGGTCAAGTACCTGGCCGCCAAGCACGACATCCCGCTCAACCGCGCCCACATACTCGGCCACGACAACGTCCCTGGCACGACCCCGCAGACGGTCGCCGGCATGCACGAGGACCCGGGCCCGTACTGGGACTGGGAGCACTACTTCGAGCTGATGAACAAGCCCTTCAAGGCGGTCAAGGACGGCGATTCCATCATTATCCGCCCCTCGTACGCGTCCAACCGCCCGCGCTTCACCGGCTGCGTGACCGCCAAGGCCGCGCAGGCCTGCCCCGCGCACGGCGCGTCCACCGTCTGGCTGCACAAGTCGCCCAGCCACACCGCTCCCCTGGTCACGGACCTGGGCAAGCATCCGGGCAAGCCGAGCACGTACAGCGTGTACGACCACAGCGCCCGCGCCTCCACCGGCCAGCGCTACGCCGTCGCGGCCCGGCAGGGCGACTGGACGGCCATCTGGTACCTGGGCCAGAAGGCGTGGTTCCACAACCCGGCCTCGAACCCGACCGCCATCGCGGCCAAGGGCCCGCTGGTGACGCCACTGTCGGGCGAGGTGAAGGTGTACGGGCGGGCGTACCCGGAGAAGTCCGCCTACAAGAGCGCCGCGTACCAGCCGCTGACGCCGCTCAAGTACAAGATCGGGCCGGGGCAGACGTACACGGTGGGTGACACGATCACCGGCTCCTACTACGCCGCCAACGCCTACTCGCCCGCCCGGCACGTCACCACCACGGGCAAGGCCCGCTATCACCAGATTCAGCTCGGGCACCGGGTGATGTTCGTGATGGCCAAGGACGTGCGCTTGATCGGGTGAATTTCGGTTGACGGGCCACGCGGTGCGCACGGGCACTCTCCGGAGACGATATGGTTTTCCCGTGGCCCGGCGCCGGTCGCCGGGGATTCACGCGGAAGTGGCTCAGTGGTAGAGCATCACCTTGCCAAGGTGAGGGTCGCGGGTTCGAATCCCGTCTTCCGCTCGGAGCAAGACTCCTGGTGGAGTGGCCGAGAGGCGAGGCAGCGGCCTGCAAAGCCGTCTACACGGGTTCAAATCCCGTCTCCACCTCGGTGATCTGCGGGCCCTTCGGGATCCGCTAAAGTAAGTGCAGCACCATGCGGAAGTGGCTCAGTGGTAGAGCATCACCTTGCCAAGGTGAGGGTCGCGGGTTCGAATCCCGTCTTCCGCTCTGAGTTTCACAACTCAACATTGGACGATTAGCTCAGCGGGAGAGCGCTTCCCTGACACGGAAGAGGTCACTGGTTCAATCCCAGTATCGTCCACCCAAATGACAATGAGCCCCAACTCTCGGGAGTTGGGGCTCATTGTCATTCCAACCGGCCGTCAGCACCGCCTCAGCACCTCGCCCAAGAGCCGGCGGGATGGGCGGCGGCGCCTCGCCCGGCTCATCGACTCCTGCCGATGAGCCGGAGCCCGCCTACGCCTGCCGGGAGCGCCCTTCCAGGAGCCGGAGCAGCCGCTCCCGGCACTGCGGCCACTCCTCGGCGATGATCGAGAACATCGCGGAGTCGCGCAGCAAGCCGTCCTCCCCCGGCGCCCACGACTGCGACCACTGGCGCAGCACCCCCTCGAAGCGCGCGCCCACCTTCTCCAGCGCGGCCCGCGAACGCCCGTTGCGGGCGTCCGTCTTCAGGTCCACCCTGGCGACGCCCCAGCTCTCGAAGGCATGGCCGAACATCAGGAACTTCGACTCCGTGTTCATCCCGCTGCCCTGCGCCGGCCCGCCCAGCCAGGTGAACCCGATCTCGATCGCGCGCAGCCGCTCTTCCGACTTCGGCCACAGGCGCGGCTCCCAGTAGGCGGTGACGCCGGCCGCGCGGCCCGACGCCCTGTCCACCTGCGCGTACGGGGAGAGCCTGCCCTCCGCCTGCCGCGCGAGCAGGTCGTCGATGTAGCCGCCGACCTCGTGCGCCCTCGGCACCCAGGTGAACCGGTACGCGCCACGATCCTCCTCGGCGGCCACGGCGAGGTCGCCTGCGTGGTGGTGGCCCAGCGGTTCGAGGCGGACGCGCTTGCCTTCGAGCACGGGACCCTTCAACGTGAATGTCATCGATGCACCCCCAAGGATGAGCATCTTCGCCGGGGCCCGGTGTGAGCGTCAACGGAGTTACGCCGACGCGAGGCAGGTCTCCCCGCGTCAACCCTCGGCGTCGGCTACGCCGACCGGCCCGGCCCGTGAGCTGCCCGCACCGGGGCCGTGGAACGGCGGTGGCACAGGCGTGTCACGCCCCAGGGGCAGGGGGCCTTCACGCCGGGAGTGAGATGACCGAGGCGCATGGGGTGTTGATCAGGCTGGCCGGCTCCTTCACGGTCGAGCGGAACGGGGTGCCGTACCCTCGCGGGGCCGTCGGCGGCAAGGCGCGGGCGCTGCTGAAGCTGCTCGCCGTCGAGCGGGGCGCGGTGCTGGCGGCCGACCGTCTCGCCGAGGAGCTGTGGCCGGGCGGCGGGCCGAAACAGCCGGTGCAGAACGTGGCCACGCTGGTCAGCCGGCTGCGCGGGGCGCTGGGGACCGCAATCGTGGCCGGTGGCAGGACCGGCTACCGGCTGGGCGGCGCGCCCGGCGTGCGGGTCGACCTCGACCTGGCCGCCGACCTGGTCGCCGAGGCGGAAGGCTGCCTGGCGGCCGGGGAGCCCGCACTGGCCGGAGCCGCCGCCGGACGGGCGGTGGAACTGCTGCACGACGGCCTGGTGCTGGCCGGCGAGCCGGACGCGCGGTGGGTGGCGGCGGCCAGGGACGAAGCGGGCGGACTGGTCCGGCGCGCCCGCCACGCCGCCGCCCGCGCGGGGTTGCGGGCTGCCGACCCGGGCCGGGCGCGGCTGGCTGCTGAGGAGGCTGTGCGGGCGGATCCGTTCGATGAAGTGGCGTATCGGCTGCTGATGCGGGCGCATGCGGCGGCGGGGGAACCGGCCAAGGGGTTGCTGGCTTACGAGCGGCTGCGGGGGCGGCTGGCGGCTGAGCTCGGGACGGATCCGGCGGTCGAGACGCGCGCCGTGCACCTCGCCATTCTGCGGGAGGAGCCTGGGGAAGGGGGGTGGGGCGGAGCCGCCGGAGTGTGGGCATGGGGTGGGCCACAGGAGCTCGGGAACCGCACGCCGCAGAGGGACACCGGTGTCGGCGGCAGGCGGGCCGTGCCGGAGCAGGGCGGGGACGCGGAGCAGCGCAGGGTCATGAGGAGGGCTGGGGTCGCGGGACCGGCTGGGGTCGGGGGTCGGGCTGAGGTCGGGGGTCGGGCTGAGGTCGGGGGTCGGGCTGGGGTCGCGGGGCGGGCTGGGGTCGCGGGGCGGGCTGGGGTCGCGGGGCGAAGTGGAGCTGCTGGACGGGCCGGGCTCGCGGGGCGGGAGGAGGAGCTGGCGGCGATCTCCGGGGCCTGGGCGCGGGCAGCGTCGGGCGGCACCGGGGTGGTGCTGATCGTCGGCGAGGCGGGGATCGGCAAGTCGCGGCTGGCCGCCGAGGCTGAGCGGATGGCGGGCGCGACGGGCGGGGTCGTGCTGCGGGCCCGCTGTCATGAGATCGAGCGGGCGCTGTTCCTGCAGCCGTTCGTGGACGCGCTGCGGCCGCGCGTCGCCCACCTGGCCGGGGACGTGCTGCGGAGGCTGGCGGGTGACTGGGCGTCGGCGCTGGAGTCGCTGGTGCGGGGCCGGGCGATGGAGCGCCGGTACGCGTTCGAGGCGGTGGCCGCGTTCCTGCGGGCGCTGGCCGATCGCGAGCCGGTGCTGCTGGTTCTGGAGGATCTGCACGCCGCCGGGCCTGCCACCGTGGAGCTTCTGCACTACCTGGCCAGGCGAGTGTCGGGGGTGCGGCTGCTGGTCGTGGCGACGGCGCTCGCCGGGGAGTGTGGTGTGGGTGAGGCGTTGCGCGGGGTGGTGGAGGTGGTGCGCCCGGGGCTGCTGCCGGTGGCGGCGGTGGTGGAGCTGGCGGGGGACGCAGAGCTGGCGGAGGAGGTGTACCGCCGTACGGGAGGGCAGCCGCAGCTCGTGGCCGCCCTGCTGGCTGACGCGCAGAGGGGCGAACGGGAACGGCAGGTGAACACGGGCGGGCCGGAGGCGACAGGCGCACCAGCGATGACGGGCGGACCGGTGGCGACGGGCGAGCCGGTGGCGGTGGGCAAGCGGGTGCCGGCGGGCAAGCCGGTGGCGGTGGGCAAGCCGGTGCCGGCGGGCGAGCCGGTGGCGGTGGGTGGGTTGGAGACGCTGGGCGAGCCGGTGGCGGTGAGTGGGTCGGAGGTAGTGGGCCGGCTGGTCTCTGAGGCGGTGCGGGCGGTCGTGCTCGGGCGGTTGCGGGGGCTGGGCGAGCCGGTGATGCGGGCGTTGCGGGCGGCGAGCGTGATCGGCGGGCCGTTCGATCCCGTGGTCCTCGGCGAGGTGCTCGCGCTGGCGCCGCAGGAGGTGGCCGGGCTGTGCGAGCGGGCTCTGGCGAGGGGGACGCTGGTGGTGCGGGGCAGCATGTACGAGTTCGCGGACACCCTGACCCGCGACGTCCTCCACGCCACGACCCCCGCTCCCACCCGAGCCGTCTACGAGCGCTGCGCCAGGGCCGGCGGGGCTCAGGGCCAGGTCTTGGCCTCCGCCTCGAACACGGCGGGGTCGCTCTCCAAGGGCAGCACGCACATCAGGTGACCGCCCGGCGCACGCAGGACGCGGCACTCCAGCCACCGCGACACCTCCACGGCCCCGAGGCCGATCAGCCGCTGTGTCTCCGCCTCGACGTCGTCGCTCTCGATGTCGAGGTGGAAGCGGGGTTCGCCGTCCTGGATGGCCTGCACGGCCACGGCCAGGCCCGGCACTGCGCCGTGGAGGGAGATGAACTGCTCCTCCGCGGGCAGCGGGCGGGCCGTGGCGCCCAGGGCGGCGGACCAGAAGGCCGTCGCGGCGTCGGCTTCGGTGGCGGGGGTGTCGATGAGGAGGGCGAAGACGCGGCTGCGGTGCATGATGATCACACTAGCGGCGGGTGTGCGGGCCAGGGTCCGGGAGCAGGACGGACGGGAGGGTGCTGTCCGGGTGCATGCGCAGAAGCTGGTAGGCCACGCCGCCGAGCCCTGGTAGGAGGGTGGGCGGGAAGGCGTCCCTGGCGAAGCCGCTGATCGGCCCGTACTCCTCCAGGCTGGACAGGACGTGCGCGTCGAGGCGGCCCCGATCGAGGCCGGGTTCGGACAGGCCGCGGGTGATCGCGTGGCCGAGGAGCTCCCAGGCGCCGAGGTCGCCGTGGCAGAGCGTGTGGTTCCAGCCCAGGCCGTCCGACCAGCAGGAGCGGGCCGCGCGCCGCACGACGTCGGCCCAGCGCGGGTCCGTGTCGAGGAGGTCGGTCGCGGCGATGCCGATGCCGGCGGCGCCGTGGCACCAGGCCGCCGCGGTGTCGTCGTCCTGGCGGATGTCGAGCCAGCCCTCCTTGTCAGGCGCGTACAAAGTCTCCTCGTGGGTGAAGGCGGCCTCGGCCGTGGCGGCGAACGTGGGGTCGCCGGTGGCCTGGGCGAGGCGGGACAGCGCCCAGCCGATGCCGGTGACGCCGTGTGCCAGGCCGCCGAGGCCGTCCGGGAAGCCGGGGTTCGCCCACCAGGCGGTGCCGTCGCCGGTTCGTGCGCGGGCGACCAGGTGGCGGCCGATGGCGACGGCCAGTTCGGCCGCCTCGGGCCCGTCGTGGTGCTCGGCCAGCCGGAGCAGCGGGACCACCGCTCCGGCCGTCCCGGCGACCAGGTCGAGCCGCAGGTCGTCGTCCGCCGGGGAGTCGGCCGGGGAGTCGGTCAGGGAGGAGGTCGGGGAGGAGGTCGGGGAGGAGGTCGTCAGGGCGGCGGCGATCTCCGGGACGAGGCTCGCCGCGCGAGCGCACGCCTCGTGCCGGCCGACGGCCCCGAGCCTGTGCAGCAGCAACCACCCCCAGATCCGCGACCCCAGCCCCAAGTAGCCACCCACTGGATCGGGCCGCCGCGCGCCCGTGCGCTTCGCCGCCTGCTCGGCCGCCCGGTCCTCCACCCTGCGCATCGTCCGCAACACGTCCGCCAGCAGGGACCGGAGCCCCGGCACAGGTTCGGCCCTGCCGCGTTCGGTCTCGTGCTGGTAGGCGGCCAGGAGGACCGCCACGCCGCTGATCCCGCCGTACAGGTCGAGGCCGAGCGGCAGCACCGCCCAGCCGGTCCGGTTGAGTACGGGGGCGATCCAGGTGGCGGTGCCGTCCTCCGCCCGTACCGCTGAGGCGGCCAGTCTGCGCATGATGCCGGACGCGAGCCGCCGTCGGCGGCCGTCCAGGTCGTGTCCGAGCGGTTCGGACGGCAGCAGGCGGCGCTCGTCGGGCAGCCAGCCCTCGTTGAGGTACGCGCTGACCAGCGCGCACTGGATCACCTGCCGGTCCAGCGCCAGGTCGGCGGTGCGCCACCGGTGCAGGGCCGCCTCGACGAGGTCCTGCTGGGGACCCCAGGTGGTGCCGCGTGGCCCGGTGAGGCGGCCCTTGCGCGGCGTGGTGGCGAAGAACGGCACGTCCCCGTCCAGCAGCTCCTCGACCTCGGCCGCGATGACGGCCGGGTCGTCCGGGCGGCCGGGCAGGTTGGCCGCCTGCCGGGCGAGCAGGGAGGCGGCGCGGCGGCGGGCGGCGGGTTCGTCGTGCAGCGCGCGCGGATGCCAGAGCATGCGGCCCAGCTCCGCGTACGTCTCGGTGGAGCGCGGCACGACGCGGATCGGCAGGTCAGCGAACTCCGCCAGCAGCGGCTCCAGCTCCCCCGCCCGGTCCATCCGCCGCAGCCGCTCCGACAGCCCGCCGAACCCGGCGACGACCTCGTCCCAGTACGCGCCGAGCACCGGTTCGGGGCTGGGATGGTTGACCGCGGCCGGGATCGGCACCTCGGCGTGCTCGATCCTGGCCGCGTCGGTGCCGGCGTCCACGATGACGGGCACCTTGGGAGCGGGTTGCTGGCCGGGCAGCGAGCCGATGGCCGACGTGTCGACGCCGCGCCAGCCGAGCGCGAGACCGCGTCCCGGCAGCAGGCCCGTGCCCAGCACGGACCCGCCGACCAGCAGCGCGGCCCGGTCGAGCGCGAGGCCGTATCCGGTGGGCTCGAACGGGGGGCGCGGGGTGAACAGGGTCTCGCAGTCGACCACGGTGGGCACGGGGCCGGCGGCGACGAGGTTCTCGGCGTGCAGGTCGCTGCCGCCGAGCAGGCGCATGACGGCCAGCCAGTGGCCGAGGTTGCGGTAGAAGACGCGCAGTTCCCGCTCGCCGTCGCAGTGGCGGTGCTGGACGTGCCTGGCCCAGCCGTAGCCGTCGCGGGACACGACGTCGGGGACGGTGATCCTGGCGGGCTCGTCCTTCAGGACGGACGCGAGCAGGCGGGCGAGGGCGATGTCCACGGCCACGGAGCGCGGCTTGTAGACGAGGACGCCTGAGGTGCAGGCCAGCATGGCGACGGTCTGACCGCCGCGGTGGCTGTCACCGGCGCCGAACGAGAGCGCGATCAGCTCCTCCGTCGGACCGCCGTGGGTGATCGGGGCGGAGCCGGGGGCGCCGTGGGTGAGCGGGGCGAGGGCGGGGCGGTCGGCGGCGAAGCGGGTGGCCAGGGTCAGGGCCGCCGCGCACCTGCCCGCGATCAACCGTTCCAGGCGCGGCAGCAGCGTCGGGTAGTGCTCGGCGAGCGACTCCCAGTACGCCCGCTTCGACGCCCGCTCCTCCCACTCGCGCCAGCGGGCCCGCGGGTCCTGCCCGGTGAGCCTGCCGGTGATCCTGGCGGCGTTGAGCTCCAGGAGCAGGACCCGGTTGGTCTTGAGCCGCACCGTCTCCAGCGCGGACGTCTCGGCGGCGGCCCGGACGATCTCGCGTTCCGCCTCCGACAGGCCGCCGATCCGGCCGAGCTGGGCCGCGAGCCCGGCCAGAGCCGGCTCGAGCAGGCAGCCCAGCACGGCGGCGCTTATCGCGTCCTTGTGCATGTCGGATCAGCAGCAGACCCGCGGGCGGGAGTCCGTGCACACGGTGCCGCAGACGGTGACCGCGGCGGGCTGCGCCCCGGCCTCGGTGGAGCCGAGGATCGCCTCCATCGTGATGTCGGACTCGGCGTAGTCGCCGCCGGCGAAGAGCGGCCCCGCGGGGCTGTCCCAGCCCTCGACGGGACGGGTGTCTCCGCGCCAGCCTGCCACGATCCGCTCGGCCAGTTCAGCGGTCATTGGGGCCATGTCTTCTTCCCTTCTGCGCTCCGGCCCTTCTCCAGCGGGCCGGTCGTTTCCGGATGTTGCCAGCCGGCGTTGCACATCCGTTGCAGTGGGCGATATGTCGCCTTGTGCGAAGTTTTGGTTTCGGAGCGTGTATAGACCGTTTCGGAGCGGGTAGCGCCGAGGCATTGGCTCCTCGGAGGAGGAAACCGTGGATATCAACATCGGCCAGGGCCTCTCAGACGCCTGGCGGCAAATAGCGACGTTCGTCCCGAAGCTGATCGCGTTCCTGGTGATCCTGCTCATCGGGTGGATCGTGGCCAAGGCACTGGAGAAGATCGTCGACAAGGTGCTCGAACGGGTCGGCTTCGACCGCGCGGTGGAGCGCAGCGGCGTGCGCCGCTGGCTGGAGCGGAGCAAGTACGACGCGAGCAGCCTGCTCGCAAAGATCGTTTTCTATGCGATCCTGCTGGTCACCCTGCAGATAGCGTTCAACGTCTTCGGGCCCAACCCGGTCTCGGCGCTCCTGGCAGGCGTGGTCGGCTGGCTGCCCAAGGCCCTCGTGGCCATCGTGATCATCGTGGTGGCCGGGGCGGTGGCCAAGGCCGTCAAGGACATCGTGGCCGGGATGCTCGGCGGACTGTCGTACGGCCACTGGGTGGCGACCGCCGCGGCGGTGTTCATCTGGGCGCTGGGCATCATCGCGGCGCTCAACCAGATCGGCGTGGCCACGACCGTGACGACGCCGGTGCTGATCACGGTGCTCGCCACCATCGGGGCCATCGCGGCGATCGGCATCGGAGGCGGGCTCGTGCGGCCCATGCAGCAGCGGTGGGAGCGCTGGCTGGGGCGGATCGAGCAGGAGGCTCCGCAGGCCAGGGCGCACGCGGAGGCGTACCAGCGGGGGCGTGAGGACGCCCGCGCCATGACGGACGAGACGGCGCCCATCCGGACGTCGCCGACGGCCGGCGGGGCGCACCGCTCCGACATGCCTCCGGGCTGAGGCCTTGGGACCTCGGGCGGCCCAGGCGCGACACCCGCGCCTGGGCGTTCGTCCGGGCTGAGTGCGGGCGCCGCCCGTCGCGCGTAAGGCCAGGCGAGGCGGGACGGTGGTGGGGTCAGGCCGGGTGGCCGTCGGCGAGGAGGTCGAGCTCGCGGGTGAGCCAGCACACCGCCGTCAGCCGCAGCGACGCCGAGTCAACCTCATCGGTGAACGCCCACCCCCGGTACCGCAGCTCGTCGAGGAACCCGAGCAGGTAGTCGCCCAGCGTCTCCCGGTCGAGCGGGATGGCGTCACGCAGCACCGCCGCGTGCTGATCGACCGCGGCCACCAGCCCCGGGTCACCGTCCATCCTGGCGAGCTGGGCGTCGCCCAGGGCGTGCATGAGCCAGCGCAGGGGCGAAGCCGCCCATCCCTCCTCGAAGACCACGCGCCAAGGTTAAAGCATGTCCCAAGGTCAACGGCCCACGTCGAACGGCAGCCCGACGTAGTTCTCCGCCAGCGTCGTGGCCGCCGCCTCCGACGAGGTCACGTAGTCGAGGTACGACAGTTGCAGCCGCCGCGCGTACGGGTCGTCCTCCTCGAACGTGTGCAGCAGCGTCGTCATCCACCACGAGAAGTGCTGCGCCCGCCACACCCGCTTCAGGCACGCGTCCGAGTACCCGTCGAGCAGCTCGGTCGAGCCGTTCTCGAAGTACGCGGCCAGCGCCTCGGTCAGCACGCGCACGTCGGCGACGGCCAGGTTGAGCCCCTTGGCCCCGGTGGGCGGGACGATGTGGGCGGCGTCCCCCGCCAGGTAGAGCCGCCCGTACTGCATGGGCTCGGCCACGAAGCCGCGCATCGGCGTGATGCCCCGCTCCGTGATCTCTCCGGTGGAGAGCGTGAAGCCGGGCACGGTCTCCAGCCGGGTGCGCAGCTCCGCCCAGATGCGCTCGTCCGGCCAGTCCTCCAGCCGGGCGTCGGCGGGAACTTGCAGGTAGAAGCGGCTGACGGTGGGTGAGCGCATGCTGTGCAGGGCGAAGCCGCGCTCGGTCCTGGCGTAGATCAGCTCTTCCGAGGACGGGGCCACGCGCGCGAGGATGCCGAGCCAGGCGAACGGATAATCCCGCTCGAAGACGCTCAGAACGCCCTCGGGGATGGCCGGTCTGGACACCCCGTGGAAGCCGTCGCAGCCCGCGATGACGTCGCAGTCGAGCCGCTCGCCGCCGAACGTGACGTACGGCTGCGACTCCAGGTCGTGCAGCTCAACGTCCTCGACCTCGAAGCGGATGTCGGCACCCGCCGCCAGCCTGGCCGCGATCAGGTCCTTGACCACTTCCTGCTGCCCGTACACGGTGATCGCCCGGCCCGGCACCAGCTTCTCGAACGGGATGCGGTGCCCCGCGCCGCCGTACCTGAGCTCGATGCCGTGGTGCGGCAGCCCCTCGCGCAGCATGCGCTCGCCCACGCCCGCCTCGACCAGCGTGTCCACCGTGCCCTGCTCCAGCACTCCGGCGCGGACGCGGCGCTCGACGTAGTCCCGGCTGCGCTTCTCCAGTACCACCGAGGAGATGCCGCGCAGGTGGAGCAGGTGTGACAGAAGCAGACCAGCGGGGCCCGCCCCGATGATCCCGACCTGAGTTCGCATGAAGGAAGCATCCAGCCTTGACCAGGTTTTAGCCGAGAGGCCCCTTCCGCTGAGTGGAAAATCACTACAGGATGGCGACATGTCCGGTGGAGCTCGCGAGCCGGGGCGCTCGGTGACGTCCAAGGTGCTGGCCATCCTCGGCGCGTTCGACGCGGCGCGCCCGCAGCTCACGCTCACCGAGCTGGCGGCGCGCAGCGGCG
Source organism: Nonomuraea sp. PA05 (assembly GCF_008086045.1). Classification (GTDB taxonomy): domain Bacteria; phylum Actinomycetota; class Actinomycetes; order Streptosporangiales; family Streptosporangiaceae; genus Nonomuraea; species Nonomuraea monospora. The sequence continues at coordinate 37,176 of NZ_VSEY01000005.1, forward strand.
TGCCGCTGAGCACGGCGCACCGGCTGGTCGGCGAGCTGGAGGAGTGGCAGGCGCTCAGCCGCTCCCCCGACGGGCGGCTGCGGGTGGGGCCGCGGCTGTGGGAGCTGGGCCAGCTCGCGCCGAACCGGCTGCAGGAGCTGGCGCATCCGTGGCTGCAGGAGCTTTTCGGGTCCACGGGTGAGAACGTGCATCTCGCGGTCAGGGACGGCCTTGAGGTGCTGTACGTGGACAAGGTGTACGGCAGGCGGGCCGTGCCCATCGTGTCCAGGATCGGCGGGCGGCTGCCGATGCATCCGACGGGCGTGGGCAAGGCGCTGCTGGCGTACGAGCCGGACTGGTTCGTCAAGTCCTACCTGGCGCGCAAGCTCGAACGGCCCACCACGCACACCATCGTCGAGCCGGGCCGGCTGGCCAGGGAGCTGGCGGCGGTGCGGGCGCAGGGGTACGCGCTGACGTACGAGGAGATGACGCCCGGCTCGTGCTCGGCCGCCACGCCGGTCCTGGTGGACGGGCGGCCGGTGGCGGCCCTGGGCATCGTGCTGTCCTCGCGGCGCGCCCGCGAGCTGCCCCGCCTGGTGGAGCCGCTGCGCGCCGCCGCCAGAGGCATCGCCACCTCCTACAGTGGCTAGTCCCCCAGTTTCTGGATGCGGTCCTTGAAGAGCGTCGTCGCGATGGCCGCCTTGTGCGGCTGACCCTTGAGGAACGCCTGGGCGAAGCTCTTGGCCTGGTCGTAGGAGACCTTCCCCGGCATGGGCGGCTCGTTCGGGTTGACGTCCACGTCCACCAGGGCGGGCCCGTCGTGGGCGAGAGCCTGCCCGATCGCGTGCGCCACGTCCTCCGACTTGGTCACCTTGGCCCCGAACCCGCCGCACGACCGCGCCCAGGCCGAGAAGTCCGCTTCGGGCTGGGCGTACCGGACGCCGTGCTCCGGGTAGCCGAGCACCATCTGCTCCCACAGGATCTGCCCGAGCGAGTTGTTGTTGTTGATGACCACCTTGACCGGCAGCCGGTGCTGCACCGCGGTGAGGAACTCGGCCATCAGCATGGAGAAGCCGCCGTCGCCGACGTAGGCGATGACCTGCCGCCCGGGGAAGGCGTGCTGCATGGCGATGGCGTACGGCAGGCCGGGCGCCATCGTGGCCAGCGTGCCGGAGAGGTAGAACTCGCGCCCGCCGCGGATCGTCCAGTGCCGGGCGGCCCAGGTGGCGATGGTGCCGCTGTCGCAGGTCATGATGGCGTCGTCGGTGGCCAGCTCGTCCAGGATGGACATGACGTACTGCGGGGCGATGGGGTCCCGCTCCGGGTTCTCCAGGGACTCCATGTCGGAGCGCCACTTGGCCATCATCTTCTGATATTTCGTCAGATGACTGTTGTCCTCCCGGGGGTGCAGCAGCGGCAGCAGCGTCCGCAGCCCCTCCTTGGCGTCGCACACGACCGGCACGTCCGTCGCGATCCGCGCGCCCGCCCGCGTCGGGTCCGCCTCGAACTGCACGACCCGCGTGTCCCGCACCTCCGGCAGGAACTTGGAGTAGGGGAAGTTCGTGCCCACCATGAACAGCACGTCCGCCTCGTCCATCAGCTCCTCGCTCGGCCGCGTGCCGAGCAGCCCGAGCCCGCCCGTCGTGTACGGCGAGTCGTCGGGGACGACCGCCTTGCCGGGCAGCGTCTTGACCACGGGCGCCCCGAGCGCCCGCGCCACGGCCAGCACCTCTTCCCTGGCGTGCAGCGCGCCCTGCCCGACCAGCATGGCGGGCCGCTCGGCCCGGTTGAGCACCTCGGCCGCCCACTCGACGTCCTCCTGCCGGGGCGTGCCGGACGGCTGCAGGTAGACGGGCGCCGTCTGCGGGGCGCGCACGGGGGCCACGCTCTTGTACGGGTCCGCGCCCGCCTCCGCCACCTGGATGTCGTTGGGCAGCGTGAGATGGGAGACGCCACGCCGCGCGTAGGACGTGCGGATCGCCAGGTCCACCAGCGAGGGAAGCTGCGCCGGGTTCGTGACCATCATGTTGTACTCGGCCACGTCGGCGAACAGCTTGTCCAGGTGGACCTCCTGCTGGTAGCCGGTGCCCAGCACGGAGGTCTCCTGCATGCCGGTGATGGCCAGCACGGGCACGTGGTCGAGCTTGGCGTCGTACAGGCCGTTCAGCAGGTGGATGCCGCCGGGCCCCGAGGTGGCCAGGCACACGCCGATGCGCCCGGTGGCCTTGGCGTACCCGGTGGCCATGAACGCGGCGGCCTCCTCGTGGTGGACGAGGACGAAGCGCACCCGGTCGCGATGGCGCCGCAGCCCTTCCATGATGCCGTTGATGCCGTCGCCCGGCAGGCCGAAGACGGTGTCCACGCCCCATGCCGCGAGCCGTTCGATCAGGGATTCGGATGCGATTCGAGCCATGTGTGCGGCCCTACCCCGCTCTGCCGTACGCAGACGCGGGAGCGGAATTCATTGACATTTCTCGAATGTGGCGGGTAGGGGACCCCGCATGCGCATTCTGGTCACGGGAGCCACCGGCACGTTGGGCGGGGCACTGGTGCCCGCGCTGCTCAAGGCGGGTCACGAGGTGCGGGCGCTGAGCCGCGCCAAGCGGGACGACCGCGGCAACGTGGAGTGGGTGTGGGGCGACCTCATCTCCGGCAACGGTGTCAGGGAGGCGCTCGACGGGGTGGACGCGATCGCGCACCTGGCCACCAGCGGCCGCAAGGGGCGCGGCGCGGTGGACGTCCCGGGGACCAGGACGCTGCTGATCCTGGCGCGCGCGGCGGGCGTGCCGCACGTGCTGTTCACCTCGATGGTGGGCGCCGACCGCGCCGCCTACGGGCATCTGCGTCACAAGCTGCAGGCCGAGCGGATGGTCGCGGAGAGCGGGCTCGGCTGGACGATCCTGCGCGCCACCCCGTTCCACCAGTGGCTGCACGGGCGGCTGAGCGACTACGCGTCGCTGCCCGCGCTGGCCGTGGACCGGTCGCTGCCGTGGCAGCCGGTGCACACGGGCGAGGTGGCCACCCGCGCGGCGGCCCTGCTCAGCGCGGGCCCCGCGAACCGGGAGATCGAGTACGGCGGGCCGCAGGTCCTCGACACCGACGACCTGGTCAGAACCTGGCTGCGGGCCCGCGGCCTGCGCCGGCCCTGCCTGTCCTTGCGCTATCCGGGCCGCCTGTACGCGGCGCAGCGCGCGGGCCTCCTCACCACGGACGCGGCCCCGAGGGGCGAGATCACCTGGCACGACTACCTCGTGCCACCGGCGCCCGTCCTGTCGGACGACTTCGCCTCCGAGCACACCGCCTCCCCGACGAGCCCGGCCACGCAGCCGGAGCAGGACCCTGACCTGCGCGTATACGGGGGCGACGAAGGGTACGAGCGCCCGACACGAAGCTAGCCGTACGCCCAGTTTTATTACACTTCGCCGCCTTGTCGCTTTCTGTCTGTTATTAGAAGATGTGTCCGGTGATGAAAGGCATCCCGCTGACCGAGGACTTCGCCAACGGCGGGGTCTCCTTCTGGTACCGGCAGATCGGCCTGCCCTTGCGGCGGCCCGCGCTGCCAGGGCCGCGCGAGTACGACGTCGCCATCGTCGGCGGCGGCTACACCGGCCTGTGGACCGCGTACTACCTCAAGCAGGCCGACCCCGGCCTGCGGATCGCGATCCTGGAGAAGGAGTTCGCCGGGTTCGGCGCGTCGGGACGCAACGGCGGGTGGCTCTCGGCCGAGTTCGCCGGGTCACGCAAGCGGCACGCCAAGGCGCGCGGCCGGCAGGCCATGATCGACCTGCAGCGGGCGATGTTCCGATCCGTGGACGAGGTCATCGAGGTCACCCGGGCCGAAGGCATCGACGCCGACGTGCACAAGGGCGGGCTCATCCACGTCGCCACCAACCCGGCCCAGCGCCGCCGCCTGCGCGACGGCGTCGCCGACCTGCGCGCCTGGGGCTACGGCGAGGACGACGTGCGGCTGCTCGGCCGCGACGAGCAGCGCGAACGCGTACAGGTCGCCGGGGCCCTGGAGGCGTCCTACTCGCCGCACTGCGCCCGCATCCAGCCCGCCAAACTGGCCGTCGGGCTGGCCGCCGCCGTGGAACGGCTCGGCGTGGACATCTTCGAGAACACCACCGTGACCGAGATCCGGCCCAGGCAGCAGGGCAAGGCGTCGGCGGTCACCACGCGCGGCGTCGTCACCGCCGACTACGTCATCCGCGCCACCGAGGGCTTCACCGCCAGCCTCGCCGGCCAGCACCGGCAGTGGCTGCCCATGAACAGCTCCATGATCGTGACCGAGCCGCTGCCCGCCGACGTGTGGAAGCACATCGGCTGGCAGGGCAACGAGCTGCTGGAGGACGAGGCCCACGCCTACGTCTACATCCAGCGCACCGCCGACGACCGCATCGCCATCGGCGGACGCGGCGTCCCCTACCGCTTCGGCTCCCGCACCGACCGGCGCGGCGCCACCCAGGCGCAGACCGTCGCCCTGCTGTGGCGCATGCTCGTCAAGCTCTTCCCCGCCGCCGCCGACGTCCGCGTCCAGCACGCGTGGTGCGGGGTGCTGGCGGTGCCGCGCGACTGGTGCTCCACCGTGCACCTCGACCACGCCAGTGGCCTCGGCTGGGCCGGCGGCTACGTCGGCAGCGGCGTCACCACCACCAACCTGGCCGGCCGCACCCTGCGCGACCTGGTGCTGCGGCGCGAGACCGAGCTGACCGGGCTGCCGTGGGTGGGGCGGCAGGTGCGGCAGTGGGAGCCCGAGCCGCTGCGGTGGGCGGGGGTGCAGCTCATCTACGCGCTGTTCCGGGCCGCCGACCGGCACGAGAACGAGCGGATCGCCACGACGTCGGCTTACGCCCGGCTGGCGAACCTGATCTCAGGACGCTGAACCGCTCGCCGCTCGCGCTCTGTGACGCTGGGCTGCGCGCCGCTCCCTCTCAGGACGTTGGGGCGCGCAGCTCGCTACCTCACACGCTCGTCGTCAGGCGATCGGCGGCGTCGGCGGGGGCGACGTGCATCACCGCGCGCTGGGTCTCCCAGCCTGGGGTCGCATCGCCGATCGTGTGAAGGGCGGAACGGAGGAAGCACAGAGCTCTGACCATCGCGTCAGCCGGGTCGTCGGCCTCCGCGACCATCTGGACGTCCACGATTCCTGTGGCCAGCGTGGCGGCGAGATCGGGATCCTCAATCGCGGGATCCGTGTCCTCCAGGTCGAGCAGGGCGGTCATCAGCTCGTCCAGGCGCTCGTCGAAACGCTCGAGATCGCCGCCGTACTGGATCTGCTGGATCGTCAGGTACTTCATGGCGTCTCCTCGTCGTTCCAGCAGGTGGCTCTGCCCAGTTGCGCGAGCAGGTTCCGCCGGTAGTTGTTGCCCGACGGAGTACATTTCACGGTCTTCATATGCGAGCCGCAAGGGCATTTCATGCTGTAGTACTTCTTACCCTTGCTGACGCTCCAGCCCTTCTTCCAGCTCTTTGATCGGATGCCGCGGTCTTACCACGTTGCCCCGCCTATCGACAGCTTGAGTCCATGGACCGGCCTTGCCCCCGATGAGACCCCTGTCGACAGGCTTTACACAGCATGGGTGTCACGTCACGGACGTTCGCCGCGCCCCCAGGGGTCGTAGTCGACCTCCAGCGGCTCCTGGGCCGGCCGCTCCTCCTCCGGGACGTGCTGCAGGTTCACCCGGATGCGGTACCACACGCTGCTGCGCCCCCGCATGCCGTCCACCAGCACATCGGCCGCCTCCAGCCGGGCGGCGACCTCCGGATGGCGGGCCTTCCACCGCTCGAACCCCGCCATCGCCTCGTCCTTGTGCTCGGCCTTGGCGATCTCGATCACCGGCATCGTCTGCTGCCTGCGCCCGCTCCCCTTCGGCGGCTTCGGCGCCGGCCCCAGCTCCTCGGCCAGCTCCAGCAGCCCGTCGAGCGAGCCGGGATGCAGGTCCATGTCCTCCCACGGGTCGCCGCGCTCGGCCAGCCGCTCCGCCACGGTGCCGATGGTGAACGTCTCGGGGCGGCAGCCCGGCACCTCGTCCCAGGTCAGCGGGGTGGACACGCGGGCGTCGGGCACCGCGCGGACGGAGTAGGCGGAGGCCACCGTGCGGTCGTAGGCGTTCTGGTTGAAGTCCACGAACACGCCGTGCCGCTCCTCCTTCCACCACCGGCTGGTGGCCAGGTCGGGGGCGCGCCGCTCCACCTCGCGCGCCACCGTCTCGGCCGCCTTGCGCACCTTCGCGAACGGCCAGCGCCGCTCGATGCGGGCGTAGACGTGGAAGCCGCGCGAGCCGGACGTCTTCGGCCAGGCCACCAGCCCGTGATCGGCCAGCACCTGCCTGGCCACCTCCGCCGTACGCAGCACGTCGGCCCACTCGACGCCGGGCACGGGATCGAGGTCGATGCGCAGCTCGTCGGGCCTGGACAGGTCGTCGGAGCGCACCGGGTGCGGGTTGAGGTCGACGCAGCCGAGGTTGACCACCCACAGGAGCTGCGCCAGGTCGGTGCAGACCACCTCCTCGGCGCTCAGCCCCGACCGGTACTTCAGCTCGGCCACCTCGATCCAGTCGGGCCGCTTGGCCGGGGCCCGCTTCTGGAAGAACGCCTCCTGCTCGATGCCGTGCACGAACCGCTTGAGCACCATCGGCCGGCCGTGCACGCCGCGCAGCGCGGCCTCGCCGACGGCCTGGTAGAACCGGATCAGGTCGAGCTTGGTGTGACCGGTCTGCGGGAAGACGACCTTGTCGGGGCTGGTGATGCGGACCTCGCGCCCGGCGACCTCGATGTCAGGCATGAAGGTCACGATACGCGGGCCGACCGACAACCCCGGGCAGCGTTGATCAGCCGTCGCCGAACGAGCCGTGGCGGCCGGCGCCCGCCGCGAAGCGGGCCGCCCCCTCCGACGCGTCCGGCAGCGACACGAGCCCGTGGCGCAGCTCGTTCCGCATCGCCTCACCCTCCTCCAGGCCGTCCTGCTCCAGCACCGACATGCGATCCCCGCGCAGGCACTCCTGCGGGAACCGCGCCAGCTCCCCCGCCAGCGCCTCCGCGTGCCGCCTCGCTGTGCCGCCGGGCACGAGCCGGTTGACCAGCCCCCACGCGTACGCCTCCGGCGCCTCGACGGGCCGGCCCGTGAGGATCATGTCCATGGCCCTGGACGTGCCGATGAGGCGCGGCAGCCGTACGGTGCCGCCGTCGATGAGCGGCACGCCCCACCGCCGGCAGAACACCCCGAACACCGCGTCCTCCTCGGCCACCCGCAGGTCGCACCAGAGCGCCAGCTCCAGCCCGCCCGCGACGGCGTGCCCGGAGACGGCGGCGATGACGGGCTTGGTCAGGCGCAGCCGGGTCGGCCCCATCGGCCCGTCGCCCTCCTCGCCGACGTGGTTGTCGAGCGTCTTGAGGTCGGCCCCGGCACAGAACGTGCCGCCCTCGCCCCACAGCACCGCCACGGCGGCGTCGGAGCACTCGAAGTCACGGAACGCCTCCGTCAGCGCGTCGGCGGTCTTGCGGTCGACGGCGTTGCGTGCCTCCGGCCTGCTGATCACCACGGTGGTGACCTGGCCCTGACGCTCCACGCGTACGGTCATGCGGCCCTCCTCGGGTTCTCCGCGGAACGTGCAGAGCGTACGTCGATGGCGCGGCACGGGCCAGCGCCCGGGTTCTGTCGTCCCCGCTTGCTATTGATAGGCGCCATCGTCAGACACGACAACGGGACGGGATGGCCGATGGACGCTTGGGCTGAACTCAGCGAGGACGACGAGCGGGAGTTCGCGCGGCTCGACGCGGCCTTCGAGGCCGGTGAGGAGCTGATCGACGAGGGCGGGGCGGAGTTCGGGACGTGGGCGCACGTCAGGTTCTGCGCGGATCCGGCTGATGAGCGGCGCCGGGCGCTGGTGGAGCAGGCGGTCTCGGACGAGCAGGAGTGGGACAAGATCACGGTCATGGGCCTGTGGCGGCTGGCGATCCATTCCGCACCCCAGTGGGGCGCTGCCGACGCCGATGCCTTTCGCCTGCCACTGGCCGCCGTCGCCTCACTGCCCTATCCGGAGCGACGGCAGGTGCTGCATCGCGATCTGTCCTGGTTACGCCGGTACCGGGTGTCGACGTGGGAGCTCATCGGCGATCAGGTGACGGCGCTGCTGACCGAGCCCGAGACGGCCGACCCGGCCGAGGCGGCCGCCAACGTGCTGTGGGAGGAGTGCCCGTTCACGGCCCGGCTGCTGCCCGGGCTCGGGCCCCGGCTGGGCAGCCCCGAGGTGCTGCCGATGCTGCGGCACTGGGCCACCGCCCGCGACTCCAGGCCCGGCCTGCGGTGGTTGTGGGAGGCCAGGGAGCTGCTGACCGGGCAGGCCGTCGAGGTGATCCACGAGGTGCTGGAAGAGCTCGCCGCCCATCGCGAGACGTCGATCAGGAACCGGCACCAGGCGGAGTCCGTCTTCGTGCGGGAGCGCGCCGCCACGACGTTACGCGGCCTCATCTGGACCTGCGAGCTGATCAAAGAGCCGTGGGTGATCCCGTTGCTCGGCGACGTGGCCGTCACCACGGGCACGGGCATGGGCGGCTCGGGCGCCAACGCCCGCAGCGAGCTGCTGGCCAACGCCGCGATCGGGGTCCTGTCCAGGCGGGGCGGCCTCGACGTGGTGGCGCAGCTCGCCCGCGTGCAGGCGAAGGTCCGCAAGAAGACGATCCTGGCCGCGGTGGACCGCACGCTGAACGAGGTGGCCGGGCAGGCCGGGCTCTCCCCCGAGCAACTGCTGGACCGCACGGTGCCCACGTTCGGGCTCGGCCCCGACGGCACCCGTACCGAGCAGGGGCTGTGCCTGTCGCTGGACGGGCGGATCAGCTACGAGGGCCGCAAGACCATCCCCAAGACGGTGGACCGGGAGTTGCTGGCCGACTTCAGGGCCACCGCCAAGGAGCTGAGGAAGGCGGTGCCGGCGGAGCGGTTCCGGGTCGAGCGGGCGCTGGCCACCGAGCGGATCTGGCGGTGGCGGGACGTGTGCGAGCACTTCCTCGACCACCCGGTGACCGGCTCGCTGGCCCGCGACCTGATCTGGGAGATCCTCCAAGGCCCCGCCGGGCTGCCGGTCAAGGGAGACCAAGGGTGGGCGCTGACCGATCCGGCGGGCCGCCGCATCCAGCCGTTCCCCGACACGCCCGTCCTGCTCTGGCACCCCATCGCGCACACCGTCGAGGAGGTGCGCGGCTGGCGTGACCACCTCATCGCGAACGACCTGCGCCAGCCGTTCAAGCAGGCCTTCCGCGAGGTCTACCTGCTCACCCCGGCCGAGGAGCAGACCCGCGACCACTCCCGCCGCTTCGCCCGCCACCTGCTGCGCTACGGCCAGGCCAAGGCGCTGCTGACCGGGCGCGGCTGGACCGGCATGTCGCTGGGCCACTGGGGCTGGTTGTACGGCTCAGGCGAGTCCGAGGCGGCCAAGGAGCTGCCCGGCGGCCTGACCGCGCACTGGGATTTCCACCTCGACGAGCACTCCTTCGACCGCGACGGCGGCGGCACCGCCTCCATCTGCGTCAGCGGTGACCTGCGTTTCACGGCGGAGGGGCGCGGTGTCCCGCTGGCCGAGGTGCCGGCGCTGACGTTGTCGGAGGTGCTGCGGGACGCCGACCTGGCCGTCGGCGTCACCTCCACCGGGCTGGACCCGGAGGGGCACGGCGAGTACTGGGAGTCCTACGGCTTCGGCGACCTCAGCGAGTCGGCCGAGGTGCGCCGCGACGCGCTGGCCCGGCTGCTGCCCCGCCTGTCCATCGCCGGCCGGTGCACGCTGGACGGCCGGTTCCTGCACGTCAAGGGCGAACTGCGGACGTACAAGATCCATCTGGGCTCGGGCAACATCCTGATGGAGCCCAACGACGCCTACCTGTGCATCGTCCCGGGCGGTGGCGGCGACCAGGTGTTCCTGCCGTTCGAGGAGGACGGCGGCATGTTGTCGCTCATCCTGTCGAAGGCGTTCCTGCTGGCCGCCGACACCGGGATCACGGACCCGTCGATCACCCGTCAGATCCGCTGAAGGCGCCCGCGGCCAGCTCGTCGAAGGGGTCGTCGGCGGGGCGGTCGATGCCGCGCAGCGGGCCCTGGTCCACCAGGTGCGCCTCGGCGTACAGGCGGGCCACGAGCGCCTTGCGGCCGTCGTCGAGCCCCCACGTGGCCTGGTCCTCCAGCAGCGCGGCGGCGTAGACGTCGGCCATGAACTGGGCCAGCGGGTAGAGCCGCGCCTCGGCCGCCGTGTGCTCCAGCGCGGACCACGCCTCGATCGCCTTGGTGAGGTCGTCGACGCGGGCCCGCACCAGGTCGGAGGTGGCCAGGGCGCGCAGGTGGTCGAGGAAGGGCAGGTGGGCGCGTTCCTTGAGCATGGCGCGCCGCACGTCGAGGCAGAGGATGTTGTCGCCGCCCTCCCAGATCGGGTTGACCTGGGCGTCGCGCAGCAGCCGGGCCACCGGCCACTGCTCGATGTAGCCGTTGCCGCCGTGCACCTCGACGGCGTCGCCGGCGGCGGTGACGCCGAGCCGGGCGGCGCGCAGCTTGATCAGGGCGGGCGCCAGGCGCAGCCGGGGCCCGACGTGCCCGTCGAACACCATCGCCTGCGCGGCCTCGACCTCGACGATCAGCTCGCTGAGCTTGCGCCGCATGAGCGGCTGTTCGGCGAGCGGCCGGCCGAACGCCTCGCGGGCGCGGGCGTAGCAGAGGGCTTCGACGAGCGCGCGCCTGGCCACGCCGACGCCCATCATGGCGACGCCGAGCCGGGAGGCGTTGGTGAGCTTCATCATGGTGCCGAGGCCCGAGCCGGAGCCCTGCCCGGCCAGCAGGAACGCCTCCGCGCCGGTCAGCTCGACCTCGGCGGAGGCGACGGACCTGGTGCCGAGCTTGTCCTTGAGCCTTCGGATGCGCACCCCGTTGCGGCTGCCGTCGCGCCGCTCCCACAGCACCAGGAACGGCGCCACGGCCCCTTCCGGCAGTCTGGCCAGCACGACGAAGGCGGAGCCGTTGGCGTTGGAGGCGAACCACTTGTACCCGGTGAGCAGCCACGCGTCGCCGGCGGGCACCGCCTCGGTCTCCAGGGCCGCCAGGTCGGAGCCGCCGGTGCGCTCGGTGAAGAGCTGCGCGGCCTCGCCCGAGTAGTAGCCGTCGGCGAAGATCTCCCGTACCCGGTCGCGTACGTCCGCGGGCGCGTGCTTCTCGGCGAGGGAGACCACCATGTCGCCGCCTGTGCCGAGCGCGCAGCCCATCCCGATGTCGGCCTGGTCGAGCAGGTACGTCCAGGCGGCGCCCAGCGCGGCGGGGTCTGCCCCGTTCGCGCGGGCCTGTCCGGTGAAGGATGGGGAGGTGAAGTTGTCGGCCATGAGCGCCTGGCGGGCGGTGTGGAACGACGGCGGCATGACGACCCGGCTGACGTCCCTGCCCCACTTGTCGTACTTCTCCAGCCGTGGCGGGTGGCGATCGGTCTCCTCGGCGCACTCGGCGACGAGGCCGCCCATGAGCCCGCCCAGCCGGTCGAGGTGCGGCTGCGCCCAGGCGAAGCCGTCACCCAGGTGCCGCCGCATGAGCAGGCGGAGCGTGGGGTCGCAGCGCCACCAGTTGCGCCCTGCCGCGCCCTGGTAGGCCTCGGTGGCGTAGCGGTCGCTGCGGTCGAACGGTTCGATGAGATACCGGCCCATACCGGCGAGTGTTACATATAATCGACACGCGATGGAAGAGCGTAATGGTAAGACTCTGAGCGCGCGGTCGGCGGTGCTGAGCGCGCTGCTGGGCAGCCACCCGCCCCGGCTGCCCGCCCGCCACCTGGTGCGCATCGGCGCGTTGTTCGGCATCGCGGAGGGCACGGTCAGGGTGGCGCTGTCGCGCATGGTCGCGGCCGGCGACCTGCTGCAGGCCGACGGGCAGTACACGCTGTCGCAGCGGCTCGTGGAGCGCCAGGCCAGGCAGGACGAGAGCCTCCACCCGCACACGAAGCCGTGGGACGGCACGTGGGAGGTGGCCGTGGTGACGGCCGAGCGGCGCGCGCCCGCCGACCGGGCCGCGTTCCGGCACACGATGAGCGCGCTGCGCCTGGCCGAGCTGCGCGAGGGCACCTGGCTGCGCCCGGCGAACCTGGTGCGGGCCTGGCCGGAGATCGTCACGGCGCAGTGCACGCTGATCGACGGCCGCCCGCACGGCGACCCCACGCCGCTGCTGTGGGACCTGGACGGCTGGGCGGCCGAGGCGCGCCGCCTGGAACGGGCCCTCGACCGGACGGAGGGCCTGGCCGAGGGGTTCCTGGTGCTGGCCGCCGTGCTGCGCCACCTGCTGGCCGACCCGCTGCTGCCTGACGAGCTGCTGCCGGACGACTGGCCGGGCGCCGGGCTACGGGCCCGCCACGACGCCTTCGACCACCGCTACCGTGAGGTGCTGCAGGAACATCTCAAAGGCTGACACTGAAGATCGTCCGCTTGTTCCTGAACTCGGTGACGCTCCACAGTTTGCCGTCCTGCACGGTCAGGTCCTCGGGGCCGATCGGGAACGGCCTGGCCTCCGGCTCCTCGCCCTGGTGGACCAGCAGCTTCCCGTTGGCGCTCGCGCCGGCCGACTGGCTCAGGTACCAGGCGCCGCGGTACGACGTCGCGCCCTGGATCTTGGGGTGCCCCATGACGAACGCGTCCACGGGCTCCCCGCCCTCCAGGTCGAGGTTCCAGCGCCCCACCCACCCGTCAGGGCTGGTCTCCTCGTACTGCCCGGTGATGAGGCGCGGCGTGTCGCCGCTGCGGTCGATCGACACGAACGAGAACCGCGGCCCTTCCTGCGCCACCGTCCAGGCGTCGGTCTGCGGGATGATGTAGCGGTAGCCGAAGGCGTGCAGCCTGCCGCCGTGCCGGCCGACGCGCTTGCCGTCGCCCAGGTCCTTCTGGGCGGTGCGCAGGTCGAGCAGGTTGTTCAGGTCGAAGACGCGCAGCCCGCGCCTGGTGTCGGCGACGTAGAGCAGGTCGCCGTAGCAGGCGATGCCGCCGGCGTGGATGTTGATCGGCCCGTACGAGCCGTCCGGCTTGGCCTGCACCAGCAGCGCGTGCTGGTACTTCAGCGACTTGGGGCTGAGGAACGAGACTCTGATGCCCCGCTCCCCCGCCTCCGGCTTGAAGTACCAGCTCACCATGAACGCGGGGATCCCGATGTCGCCGGAGTCCTCGCTGCCGGTCAGGCCCTGCGGGTACCAGTCGGCGGTGTCCTGGTCCCTGTCGTCGAAGGCGTACCACTCGGCGGGCCTGGGCCGCATCGAGCCCATGGCCGCCGCGGCGCCCTTGCGTTGCCCGGTCCTGTTGGCCTGCGCCAGCACCGCCTCGACGGAGGTGGCGCCGATCTCGCTCGCCAGCTTGGCCGCCCCCTCCGCCAGGTCACCCGTCTCCCTATTCAGGGCAAAAGCCGCCTTATCGGTGGGAACCATCCCCGTACCCGCCATATCCGCCTCACCTTTTCCGTCTCTTGACCAGTTTGACGGAACGGGGATGGTTCAGGTTGGGGATCACTTCCACAAATGCACGGGCGTCCCGGAAAGTGCCAGCTCACGGTAGCGGCGGACGAGCTCGCGCCGGTCGCCGCCGAGGCGGGCCAGTGTCTCCCGCTGCCACACCGCGCCGGTGCGGCGCAGCCTGGCGCGCTGCGCGATCACGTCCAGTGCCCGGTCCGCGTCGTTCGGCGCCACCCCGGCTCCCAGCAGCCCCTTCCTGGCCTCGGGCAGCAGGTAGAGGACCAGCTCCGCGGCGTCGTGCTCGCCCTCCATGCCCGGCCAGGAGAGCTTGGCGTCCAGCCCGTGCATGGCCGCCCGGTAGAAGTTCTGGTACGCCGTCGCGAACCGGTACCCGGTCAGGTCCCGTTCGGCCTGCGAGAGCGTCAGCCCGAGCAGGAAGGCCGTGTTGGCCGCCATGTCCGCGCAGGAGGGCCCGGCGGGCAGCGCCCGCATCTCGATGCGCAGGTGACCGCCGTCGGCGGGGTCGTAGACGGGGCGGTTCCAGTGCCAGATCGTGCCCTGGTGCAGCCGCAGCTCCGGCACCTCGTGCCGCTCGGCGTCCTCGGTGAGGTCGGGCACGATCGGGTCGTAGTCCTGCACGTACCGCTCGAACAGCTCGTGCGCGCCCTCGCGCACCCAGTCGGAGCCGAACGTCACCCGCCCGTCCCTGCGCTCGCGCCGCTGCACGTCCCGGTCGTCGGCGGCCTCCTCCATCAGCGCGATGCGGGTCTCCTCCCACAGCTCGCGCCCCAGGAAGAACGGCGAGTTGCCGCACACCGCCAGCACCGGCCCGATGGCGAGCTGGGCGGCGTTGAACAGCCGGGCGAACTGCTCCGGCGGCGTGCGGATGTGCACCTGCCACGAGGTGTTGGCGCTCTCCAGGATGACGTCCTCGACGGAGAGCTCCAGATCGTCGATCTTGACCAGGAACGGTTCCAGCCTCAGCCTTCTGAGGCCCCTGCTCATCGCCCGGTACCGGTTCTGGTCGCTCATCGCGCCGAGGGTGAAGTCCTCGGTGTCGAGCGTGGGCAGGATGCCGATGGGCAGCGCTCCCCCGCCCTCCACGGCGCCGTCCACCTTGGTGATCGTCTCCTGCACCTCGGCGCTCAGCCGCTCGAAGGGCCTGCCCGCCAGGGGCAGCGGGGTCAGGTTCACCTCGATGTTGTAGCGGCCCAGCTCCAGCACCACGCGCCGGTCGCCCAGGGCCTCCCTCACCTGGTCGTTGCGGGGCAGGGGGCGCCCCTCGTCGTCGATCAGGAACAACTCCAGCTCGGCCCCGATCGTGACCGGGCCCTGACCGAAGCCGGGGGTGTCGAGCAACTCGCGCAGCACACCGAGCTGCTCCCGGATGCGCTCCCCGAAGCGGGCGTACTCCGCCTCGGTAAATCGCTCCTTATCCAGATCTCTTCCCATCACCCCAAACTGTCCCAAATGTCAGCCTTGACACCTTCACCAGGGGACATCTCCCGCATCCTCCAGGAAGGCGGCGGTGGGACCGTTCTCGTCCAGGGTCGCCAGCCTCACGGCGATCGCCGCGCCCTGCTCGGCCGTGCGGAACCCCTGATGCTGGTTGAGGTCGGTGGCGCAGTAGCCGGGGTTGGCGGCGTTCACCTTGATCGGGGTGTCCTTCAGCTCCTTGGCGTAGCCGACGGTGACCATGTTGAGCGCGCTCTTGGAGGAGTTGTACCCGACGATGTTGACCTCGGCGAACGGGCTGCCGGGGTCCGCCGCCATGGCCAGTGAGCCGAGCTCGCTCGACATGTTCACGATCCGCCCGGCCGGCGACCTGCGCAGCAGCGGCAGCATCGCGTTCGTGACCGTGACGACGCCGAAGACGTTCGTCTCGTAGACCTCCCGCAGGTGCGCCGCCGTGGCCGCGCTGGGCAGGAAGCCCGCCGGGTCGCCGGTGATGCCGGCGTTGTTGACCAGGATGTCGAGCCGGCCGTACTCGCCGTCGATCCACTTCGCGGCGGCGGCCACGCTCTGCTCGTCGGTGACGTCGATCCGGACGTACGGCTGCCCGAGCCGCTCGGCGGCGGCCCTGCCACGCTCCTCGTCGCGCGCCCCCACGATCGTGGTGACGCCCTGTTCGGCCAGCAGGCGAGCGATCTCGAAGCCGATGCCCTTGTTGGCACCCGTGATGAGTGCGATCTTTTCCATGCCCTCCACGTTCGCCCTGCTCAGGCCGGTCACGGGAGAGACCCGCGGAGGCTGGGATCAGCGGTACCACCCACGCACGCCCCTTCCTCGCGCAGGATGGAGGCATGAACCGCGAAGAACTCGCCGAATTCCTCCGCGTCAGGCGCGCCCGCGTCACCCCCGCGGACGTGGGCCTGCCGGGCGGCGGCAACCGCCGCACGCCCGGCCTGCGCCGCCAGGAGGTCGCGCAGCTCGCGGGCATGTCGATCGACTACTACATCCGGCTGGAGCAGGGCCGCGGCCCGCACCCGTCAAGGCAGGTGCTGAACGCGCTGGCCAGGGCCCTCATGCTGGGCCAGGACGAGCGCACCCACCTGTTCCACCTGGCGGGCCAGCCGCTGGACCCGCCGCGGATCAGGGAGGACGTCCCGCAGGGCATGCTGCACCTGATCGCGTTCCTGGACGAGGTGCCCGCGTACGTGCTCGACGCCCGCTACGACCTGCGAGCCTGGAACCCCATGGCGAGCACCATCATGGGCAACCTGGACTGCCTGGCCCCCGACGAGCGCAACGTGCTGCGCTGGGTGTTCATGTCGCCCGACATCGGCGAGCACTTCGACGACGAGGAGAAGGGCGCCTTCGCCCGCGCCTCGGTCGCCGACCTGCGCGCGGCCGCGGGCCGCTACCCCGACGACCGGCGCATCAAGGCGCTGGTGGCCGAGCTGCTCGCGCTCAGCCCCGAGTTCGCCGAGCTGTGGTCCAGGCACGAGGTGCGGGTACGCAGGGAGCAGCGCAAGCGCATCCACCATCCGGTCGTCGGCACGATCGACACCATCTGCCAGGTCATGCCGGTGCCCGAGCGCGACGATCTCCGCCTGGTGCTCTACACCACCGAACCCGGCTCACCGTCGCACCGGGCCTTGCGCGAGCTGCGGGAATTGACTCTAAGCTCATGAGATGCGAGCGGTTGCCTTTGACATCTTCGGTGGGGAGCTCGACGTGCGCGAGCTGCCCGATCCTGCCCCATCCCCGCACGGAGCGGTGATCAGAGTCGAGGCGACGGGGCTGTGCCGGTCCGACTGGCACGGCTGGCAGGGCCACGACGCCGACATCAAGGTCCTGCCGCACGTGCCGGGGCACGAGCTGGCGGGCGTGGTGGAGGCGGTCGGCTCCGACGTGCGCGGCTGGCTGCCGGGAGCGCGGGTGACCGTGCCGTTCATCTGCGCGTGCGGCACCTGCGCCGCGTGCGCCACCGGTGAGCAGCAGGTCTGTGAGCGGCAGACGCAGCCGGGCTTCACGCACTGGGGCTCGTTCGCCGAGTACGTCGCCGTCGACCACGCCGACGTCAACCTCATCCCCGTCCCCGAGGACATGGCCTACGTCACGGCCGCCGGCCTCGGCTGCCGCTTCGCCACCGCCTTCCGCGCCGTGGTCCAGGTCGGCGAGGTGCGCCCCGGTGAGTGGGTGGCCGTGCACGGCTGCGGCGGCGTGGGCCTGTCGGCCGTGATGATCGCGACGGCGGCGGGCGCCCGGGTCGTCGCGGTGGACATCAGCAGCGACGCCCTGCACCTGGCGGAGCTGGCGGGGGCCACGCACTTCGTCAACGGCTCTGCCGGTGACGCGGCGGCCCAGGTCAGGGAGCTGACCAGGGGCGGCGCGCACGTGTCGATCGACGCGCTGGGCAGCCCCGCGACGTGCGCCGCCTCCGTCGAGAGCCTGCGCCGCAGGGGCCGGCACGTGCAGGTCGGGCTGCTGCCCGGCGGGGCGACGCCGGTGCCGATGGACCGGGTCATCGGCTACGAGCTGCGGCTGCTGGGCAGCCACGGGATGGCCGCGCACGCGTACCCGCCCATGCTGGAGATGATCAGGGCCGGGATCCTGCACCCCGACCAGCTCGTCACCCGCACGATCGGGCTCGCGGACGCCGGCAAGGCGCTGGCCTCGATCGGCTCGGTGCCGGGCGTCACGATGATCACCCCACGCTGATCACCCCCCGCTGATCAGTCGTCCGGCCGTATTCGCAGCGTCCTGAGCACCAGGGCGAGCATGCCGTGGTGGGCCACCAGCATGACCAGCTCGATCCGGCCGGCCTCGTCGTAGCGGTCGCACAGCGCCGCCCACGTCGCGTCCGTCAGGTCACCCGCGTAGTAGAGGTCGTCGGCCACCTGGAGCACGAGCTGGTCCTCCACCGACCACAGGGCGTCCGGCCTGCGCACCAGCTCGACCTCCTGCTCGGTGAGGCCCGCCTCGCGGGCGAGCCGGGCGTGCCTGGCCCACTCGTAGGCGCTGTCGCAGTGGTGGGCGGTGCGCAGGACGGCCAGCTCGCGGTCCCTGGCGGGCAGCGTGCCGTCCTGGAGCGTGCCATGGAAGCCCCGCCAGCCCTGATACAGCCCGGGGTGGCGGGCCAGGGTGGCGAACACGTTGTACGGGTGCCCCTTGGTGAAGTCGTCCCATTCATCGGGCGGTAGTGGACGTACACGGGGTTTCATGTTCGTCAGCATCTCCCCATCGGCCGGACGCTTGGTAGAGCCTCCTCAGGGTACGAGCCGTCCGCGAAAGAAGGGTTTGACGGCCAAATAGAAGTACTTTTCATGATTGGGTCAATACGGCAGGATTAAGGGGCCCGCAGACGTTGCAAGCCTGGTCGACCGCAAGGACGCATGGTGATTCGAACGTTGCTCGCTGAGGACATGAACCTGGTACGAGGCGCGCTTGTGGCGCTGCTGGCCTATGAAGAGGACATCGAAGTCGTCGCCGAGGTCGATCGCGGCGACCGCATCCTGGCCGCGGCCCGCGCCTCCCGCCCCGACGTCGCGGTGCTCGACTACGCCTTACCCGGCATGGACGGGCTCGCCGCCGCGAGCGTGCTGCACGAGAAGTTACCCGAGTGCGGGGTGCTCATCCTGACCGGCGTCGGCACGCCCGGCCTGCTCAAAAGAGCGCTCGACGCACACGTACGCGGCTTCATGGCCAAGGACGCGCCCCCCGGGCGGCTGGCGGACGGCATCCGCAGGGTCGCCGACGGCGAGCGGGTCATCGACTCCGAGCTGGCGATCGCGGCCATGCGGCCGGCGGAGGCGCCGCTGACGCAGCGCGAGCTGGACGTGATCGGCGCCGCGGCGGACGGGGCGTCGGTCGGGGAGATCGCGGCCTCGCTGTACCTGTCCGAGGGAACGGTCCGCAACTACCTGTCCAGGACCACGGCCAAGCTCGGGGCGCGCAGCAGGATCGACGCCATCCGCATCGCCAGGGAATCGGGCTGGATCTGACCGGCTGGATCTGACCGGCGGGGTCAGGCCGGATCCGGGAAGCCCAGGTTGGCCGCCAGGAAGGCCAGGACGTCGGCGGCCAGCCCGACGGAGCGGCTGACCGCGCGCGCCCCGTGGCCCACGTCCGGCTCGTAGCGCAGCAGGACCGGCCGGTCCCCGCCGCTCGCCCACTGCAGCGCCGCGCACATCTTGCGGGCGTGCATCGGGTCCACCCGCGTGTCGGCCGCCGCCACCGTGAACAGCGTCGCCGGGTAGTCGGTGCCCTCGCGCACGTGGTGGTAGGGCGAGTAGTCGAGCAGCCAGCCGAGGTGCTCGGGGTCGGCGGGGTCGCCGTACTCGCCGGTCCAGGACGGGCCGAGGCCGCTGAGATGGTAGCGGGCCATGTCGAGCAGCCCCGCCGAGCAGACCACGGCGGCGAACAGGCCGGGCCGCTGGGTGAGGGCGGCGCCGACGAGCAGGCCGCCGTTCGACTCGCCCCAGATGCCGAGCTGCCCCGGGGTCGTCCAGCCGTCGGCGATCAGCTTCTCGGCGGCGGCCACGAAGTCGTCGAACACGTTCTGCTTGCGCTCCAGCATGCCGTCGCGGTGCCAGGCCTCGCCCTCCTCGCCGCCGCCGCGCAGGTTCGCGATGGCCAGCACGCCGCCCGCCTCGACCCAGGCCAGGGAGTCGGCGGCGTAGCCGGGCATGAGGGGGATGCCGAAGCCGCCGTACCCGCTGAGTATCGCCGGGCGCGGGCCGCCCTGCGAGGGGCGCGCGACGACGACCATGCGGACGGGGGTGCCGTCGGCGGAGGCGTACTCGATGTGGTGACTGCGCACGTCCGGCAGCGCGACCCGGCCGGGCGGGGACGACCAGCGGGTGGTGGTGTCCGTGCGGGCGTCGTAGCGCCAGATCTCGGCGGGCGTGACGGCGTCGGTGTAGGCGAACCACGCCTCAGGGCCGCCGCCGGGGCGCGAGGTGAGCGAGGCGATCGAGCCGTTGCCGGGCAGCGGCACCGTCCCCAGCCGCTCCCCCGTGCGGGCGTCGTGCACGCCGATCTCGCCGATCGCGTGCCGCGTCCTCGACACGAGCAGCCGGTCCCCGTCCAGCAGCGTGAACGCCCCCAGCACGGCCTCCTCGTCCTCCGGGATCAGCTCCCGCCAGACCGCCGGCGAGCCGGGATCGGCCACGCACAGCCTGCGGCGGGGCGCGTCGCGGTCGGTGACCAGGTACAGGCGGCCGTCGCAGGCCACCGCGCCTGCCGTGCGGGCGTTCGGGCTCTCCTGTACGGGCCGCGGTGCCGGATCCTGGCCCGCCAGGTCGGCCAGCCAGAGCGAGTTGCCCGACCCGGTGCCCGCCGAGATCGTCAGCCAGCGGCCGTCGGGGCTGATCTGCACGCCGTACGAGATCGCGCCCCTGGTGAACACGGGCTCGTCGGCGTCGGCCGAGCCGATCGTGTGCAGGAACACGCCCTGCTGGAAGCGTACGTAGTAGAAGGACTCGCCGCCGGGCAGCCAGGCGACCGCCGAGTAGCGGCAGCCGCCGATGGGGCCGTCGATGACCTCGCCGGTGGCCAGGTCGCGCACGTACAGGCAGGCCTTCTCGTCGCCGCTGCGCGAGATCTGGTACGCCAGGCGGCGGCCTTCCAGGTCGGGCTGCCAGTCGTCCAGCGTCGTCAGCCCGCTGGGGTCCAGCTCCATGGGGTCCAGCACCACGCGGTCGTCGCAGCAGAGCACCGGGTGCTCCTGCGACGGCGACTGGCGCAGGTGGAAGCGCCTGGCGCCGCGCCACACGGGCGGGGTGACCAGGCCCGTCTCCATGAGCTCGGTCAGCCGCGCCAGGAACCGCTCCCGCCACGGCAGGCTCGCGGCGCTGTCGCGCCACAGCCGGTCCTGGGCGGCGAGCCAGTCCCGGGTACGCGGGTCCAGGGGGTCCTCCAGCCACCGGTACGGGTCCGCGATCTCGTGGCCGTGGCGGCGGTCGGTGAGGGGGAGGCGTTCGGCGGGCGGAAATTCGTCTGGAAATTTCATGACACGGGCTCCGGGTGCCAGTGGCCGGCCAGGTCGGCGTACAAGGGGGAGGTCCTGATCAGCTCCTCGTGGGTGCCGATCGTGATCCGGGCGCCGTCCATGAGCAGGATGCGGCGCGCGCGCAGGGCTGAGGTGAGGCGGTGGGCGACCACGATGAGCGTGCCGCCCCTGCGGGCGAACGCGGCCTCGGCTCTGGCCTCGGTGACGGGGTCGAGGTGGCAGGTGGCCTCGTCCAGGATGATCAGGGAGGCGGGGGCCAGGTAGGCGCGGGCCAGGGCGATGAGCTGGCGCTGGCCCGCCGAGAGCGCGCCAGGATCGACCTGCGCGTCGTAGCCGCCCAGCTCGTCCACCAGGCTCGCCGCCCCGACGGCCTCGACCGCCTCCGTCAGCCCTGTGCTGGGTGGTGTGTAGTAGAGCAGGTTCTCCCGCAGCGTGCCCCTGAAGACGTACGCCTCCTGCGGGATCAGCACGCGGACGGCGGGATCGAGCCGGTCGGCGGGCACGCCCCCCACCAGCACCTCGCCTTCGCCGGGCCGCAGCACACCGCTGATCAGCGACGCGAGCGTGGACTTGCCCGCGCCGCTCGGCCCCACGACCGCCAGATGGTCGCCCTCGGCAATCGTGAGGTCCAGGCTCTCCAGCACGGGCGCGGAATGCGGGCCGTAGGCGAAGGTGACGGCGCCGAGCCTGACTTCCCCGCCGGACGGGCGGATCGCGGGCAGCGCGGGAGCGGGCGCCGGGGCCATGGTGAGGATGCGGCGCAGCGAGACGGCGAGCCGGACCCCGGCCACACCGAGCCCCTGCACGAGCCCGCCGAGCGCGGGGGCGAGCGACTGCGTCACATAGGCGAGCGTGCCGACGACCACTCCGGCTCCCACCCCGCGCTCCAGCAGCCACGGCGTTCCCGCCAGGACGAGCACGACCGGCAGCCAGCCGCCTGCGGCCAGGGCGGCGGTGCGGACGGCGCTCACCCGGGCCAGCGTCCGCGCGGCGGCGGCCTGCGCGCCGACCCGGCGGCCGAGCCGTCCCGTGACGTTCTCGCGCAGCCCGCACGCCTCGATGTCGCGCAGCCCGCCCGCCATGCCGGTCATCGCCTCGGCCAGCCGCTCGTCGGCCACGAGGTAGGCACGCTGCCGCCTGGCGAGCGCGGGCAGCGAGGCCAGGAAGAGCGCGAGCCCGGCCAGGAAGGGCGGCATGACCAGCACGAGCGTCTCGGGGGCCAGCGTCAGCAGCCCCAGCACGACGCTGACCACGGTGAACACGAAGCCGCGCACGGTGGTGACCACGGCGGCGAAGGCGTCCCTGGCCAGCTCGACCTGGAGCCCCGCTCTGGCCACCGCGGCGCTGTCGCGGCCGGTGCCCGTCCTGATCGCGCCCTCGACGACCCTGGTCAGCAGGTCGTCCCTGAACGGCTCCGCCACCGCGGCCACCGCCAGCACGACCTGCCGCGCGGCCACGGCCCCTGCCAGCCACGCCAGCCCGAGGGCCGCCAGCCAGGCGAGGCCGATCAGCGGCTCGGCCTGGGCGAAGCCGTCCTCGATGGCGCGGGCGACGGCGTGCCCGATCAGGAACGCGGGCGCCGCCTCCACCACCGACCAGAGCCCCAGCCTGACGAGCTGCTTCGGCTCCCGCCGCAGGGCGCGGACGAACGGATTCATGACTCGGCTCCCTGGAAGACCTCGCGGTAGGCCTGGTCCTGCCACAGGACGTGGTGCGGGCCGCGGGCGCGGACCGTGCCGCCGTCGAGCCAGACCACCTGGTCGGCGCGGGCGGCGGTGGCGATGCGGTGGGCCGCGATGAGGCGGGTGCGGCCGCGGTCGTCGGTGGTGAGGGCCTGGCCGACCTGGCGTTCCGTCACGGTGTCGAGGCTGGAGGTGGCGTCGTCGAGCACCAGCAGCCGCTCGCCCTGGGCGAACGCCCTGGCCAGGCCGATGCGTTGCCGTTCGCCGCCGGACATGGGGGCGTCGGCGAGCGGGGTGGCGTAGCCGAGCGGGAGCCTGCGGATGAACACGTCCGCGCACGCAGCCCGGGCGGCGTCCGCGAGCGGCCCCTCCGGAACGAGCGCCGGTTCAGGCCGGCGGGGCGCGCGGGCAGGATCGAGCGCCTGTTCAGGCCGGAGGGGCGCGTGGGCGGGATCGAGCGGCGGTTCGGGCTTGATGGCGTCGCCGATCGTCTCGCCGACCAGCACCGGCCGTTCGAAGGCGTAGCCGATGGCCTGCCGCAGCTCCTCCTCCGCCAGCTCCGGCAGCGGCACGCCGTCGAGCAGCACCGTCCCGCGCTCGGGCTCGACCAGCCGACCGGCCAGCGCCGCCAGCAGCGACTTGCCCGCCCCCGACCGCCCGACCACGGCGGTCACGGAGCCGCCGGGGAGCGTGAGGTCGCCGACGGTCAGCCCGTTCGCGGCCACGTCGCGGAACTCGACCGCGCCGGGGCCGGGCGGCAGGGTGCGGGAGCCGTACCGGACGGGTGGGAGTTCGAGGATCTCGACCACCCGTCCGGCGGCTGCGCGCGCCCTGGCCAGGCCGCTGACGTGGCCCAGCGCCGTGCTGAGCGAGGCGCCGAGCACGGCGTAACGCGCGGCGGCGTAGAGCTCTCCGACGGTGAGGTCGCCCGCGGCGAGCATGAAGCCGCCGACGGCGAGGACGGCGACCTCCAGCAGCGGCATGACCAGCCCGGACCGGACGGTCGCCGAGGCGTTGGCCCGCCACAGCGCCATCCCGTGCGCGCGCAGGCCGGGCAGCGGCGCGAGGACGCGGCGCGCCTCGCGTTCGGCCGTCCCGGCGGCGGCGATGGTGCGGGCGCCGCCGAGCGCCTCCACGAGGCGGGCGGCGATCTCGCCCTGCACCTCCTGGTAGCCGCCCGCGAGCGTGGTCGTCCTGCGGAGGAAGGCACGCAGGACGAGGAGGATCAGCACGATGCCCGCCCCTAGCGTCAGCGTCAGGACGGGAGCGATGAGGGTGAGCGCGACCAGCGCGCCCGCCGTGGGCACGAGCAGGGCGAGCGCGCTGGTCACCGTTTCCGGCGCCCTGCCGACCTCCTCGGCGTTCAGGCCGGCCCGGGTGACGAGCTCGCCTTCCGGGAAGCGGCGGGTGGCCGCCGAGCCGGTGCCGAGTACGTGCCGCAGCACGCCGGTCCGCAGGGTCGCGGCGGCGTGGGCGCCGCTGGCGCCGCGCGCCCACACGCCGATGCTCTCGCAGAGCATGACGGCGGCGACGGCGCCGGCGCAGAGCGCCAGCCAGTGGGTGCCTGCCGGCTGGCGCGTCGAGAAGGCTTCTGCGAAGGCGTCGACGGTGCGGCCGATCAGGTACGGGATGGCCAGTTCGCCGGCCGCTCCCACGACTGCCGTGCCGGCCAGCACGGCGGGCCATGGGCCGCTGCGCCGTACCGCGCCGATCACCAGCCGGTCTCCTGCCCGCACGCGACGCCTCCTAGTCAGTGAATGTCCCCGCGCCGTGGCGACCGGCGCGGGGACGTTTCGCGCGATATCAGTGGCAGAGAGCGACACTGAGGTTGCTGGGCGCGCCAGAGTGGCAGGAGAGAACGGTCAGCGTGCTGCCGCCGCTGGCCACGTCGCTGGCCGCGGGAGCCTCAAGACCCTGCAGGTCGAGAAGTACCATGTCGTACACCTCCTTCCGTGGTGTAGTGGGGGTGAGGCCGCTCGGGCGCGGCCTCGAGGAACGGCAGATGGCAGGGTCTTCTGCCCATCACCACACCGAGGGCGAAGAGCACGCCGGCCGTTCCGGTCGCGAAATCCATGGACAGGCGCAGGAGCTGGTCGCCGGGGAAGGCCAGGCCTCCGGCGTGCGGCAGCGCGTGCCACCGCAGCCCCTTCACCAGTTCGGGCACGTTCCCCGCGCCGGCCACGATGAGCCCGGCGCGGCCGGTGAACAGCCCGGCCTGCACGAAGAAGCGCGCGCGTCCGGCGAGCCGCAGCTCGGCCAGCGCTGTCGCGAACGCCTCGTCGTACCGATGCCGCAGGTAGCGCTCCAGCACGAGCGCGATCCCCGCGGACCCTTCGTCGAGGTACGGCAGCAGCCGCCACCCCTGGTTGACCTGGAGCGAGCCGTCCTCCGCGTGGCGGCAGCGCCGCAGGTCCTGCCGGAGGGCGGTGGCCGCCAGGTCGAGCAGCGCCGGGTCTCCGGTGCGCTCGTAGGCGTGCACGAACAGCAGCGCGGGCCCGGACGAGCCGTGCATGAGCCCGGCGCGCGGGTTGGTGCCGCCGCTGATCTCGGGCACGGGGGTGCCGAGCCGCTCGGCGCAGATGTCCGCCGCGCGCAGGGCCAGGTCGGTGTGCCCGAAGTGGAGGAGGTTCAGCCCGATGCCGGACAGGCCGGAGATGAGCGCCGATTCCAGGCGGTCCCATTTCTCGCGCAGGCAGACCTCGACGAGGTCGTGCGCGTCTTCCCGGTGTCCGAGCAGGTCGAGCACGTACGCGATGCCGTGCAACCCGTCGTACAGGCCGAGCCCAGAGCCCTGGACGGGGCGGCGGGCCCGGTCGCGCAGCCAGCGCTCGTACTCGGGGAAGGGCCCGAGGCCCGTGCTGTGCAGGGCGAACAGCACGCCGGCGGCGCCGTGCGCGAGGTTGAGCCCGCCGCCTGGCTGGAACTGGGCCACGTCGCCGGGGAAGAGCCGGTCGTCGCGGCCGGGCGTGGCGCTGGCCGTGATGGCCTTGGCCAGCCGTTCGCGCAGGTCGGGCCAGTCTGTGAGGTCCGGCAGGTACGCGGCAGGGTCGTGGTCGCCGTGCGCGTCGCCGATGATCGTGGCGACGGCCGCGTCGATCATCCCGTGGGGTGCGGGGAACGTCTCCTTGACGAGTTGCCCGAGGTGGGCCACCTTCGGCCGGTGCAGCGGCAGCATGATCGTGCACTGCGGCGCGAACAGCCCCAGGCGCAGGCAGGCCAGCGCGTACCGGTCCACGTCCACGCCCTGCCGGTCGGGCGGCGCGGCGAAGGCGGGATGGGCAAGCGCGGCGCGCGCCCTGTCCTCGGCGAGCGTGGCGACCTCGTAGTCGATCAGCGCCACGCGGCCGTCGTCGGTGAGCAGGATGTTGTCGGGGTGCAGGTCGCCGAAGACGACCCCACGCTCGTGCAGCGAGCCGACCGCGCGGGCCACCTCCTCCAGCGTCTCGACCGCCCACTCGGTGTACTCGGCCAGGTCCTGCTCGGTGCAGGTGCCGCGGGTGAGCGGGTAGCGGTGCACGAGCCTGCGCTGGAGCGGCGTGCCGTCCACGAACTCCTGGACGAGGAAGTGGTGCTCGCCGAGCGTGAAGTAGCCGAGCAGCGCGGGGGCGGCGGGCAGGCCGGCGAGGCGTTCGAGGATGTCGCGCTCGTGCTCGATCCTGGCGACCGCGTCGCGGCCGGCCGTGTCGAGCCCGGCGTGCGGCCTGGCCTCCTTGAGCACCACGCGCTCACCGGTCCGCTTGTCGCGGCCCAGGTAGACGCCGCCGCCGTTGGAGAAGTGCAGGACGCTCTCGATGGTGTACGGCAGCTCGGTCGTCGTCACGGAGTTGCGCGCGGCGAGCTGCGGCTCCAGGAACGATGGCAGCGTCGTCCACGGCGGCACCGAGAAGGTGGCGCCCCGCACGTCGGGCACGAGCGCGCCGTCCTCGTCCTCGACGGCGAGCACCCGCTCGCCCGACGGGGACAGGCAGTGGCGCTCGGCGAAGCCGCCGTACCTGACGAACAGCGGGCCGTCGTTGTAGCGCAGGTCGCTGAGGATGTACGGGCCGCGCACGTCGCGCAGTAACTCGTCGAGCTCCTTGAGCACCAGCTCCAGTTGCGCCTCGTCACGCGGGTAGACGGTGATGAGCTTGCCGCTGGAGGCGCGGGAGGCCGCCTTGGAGTTCACCATGACGTGCACGGGCATGCCGCGCAGGAACTTGAACGCGACACCGCGCGGCAAACAGTAGTCCCAAACGGCTTCAATGGCTTTCTCGGCGTCCTCGACGCGGGCGGAGACATGAATCTTCCAGCCCTGCGAAGGCAGCGGCGGCTCGTTGTCCGGGGCGAAATAGCACCAGGTGTCGGTGCGCGCCGAGGACCAGCCGGCGGGCAGTGACCTGCGCAGAATGGAAAAGTCGGCGTCCGCTGCCGTGCTGTGCTCAAGGGTGTCATAGAAACACTGGTCAACCAGGCAATAGAGCTCGTACTTGTCCATTTGGCCGGAACCTCCAGGGCGGTGTGTCAAGTAGCTTCCCGCCGCCGGGGGTGGTCCGGCTAGTCACATTTCACAGCACGAATACATGGCTATATGAATGGCATTTGTGAAGTCCACATCATTGACCGTTATTTCTTCCGTGGGACGTACACGCTGAAGGTGAATTGGCCGGTCCTGGAGGAGGTGGCCTCCAGCCAGCCGCCGAGACTGGAGACGCGGTCGGCCAGGTTCAGCAGGCCCTGGCCGGCGTCGCCCGGGCGGCGCGGCGGGCGTACCCCGTCGTTCCTGATCGTCAGCCGCACCATGTGGTCACGTTCCAGAAGATGCACCGAGCACTGGCGGGCCTCCGCGTGGCGCAGCACGTTCGTGACGCCCTCGCGCAGGGCGTGCGTGAGCGCCTCCTCCACGTCGCCGGGCAGGTCGCGGCAGGAGACCCTGATCTGGCAGCGCACCCGCGCCGACTCCAGCAGCGAGCGCGCCGAGCCCAGCTCGGCCGCCAGGGACGAGCTGCGCAGGCCGTGCGCCACGGCCCTGACGTCGGTCGACAGGTTGCGCAGCAGTTCCAGCGTCTCGCTCACCTCGGCCTGCGCCTTCTCGTCCCCCTCGGCGACCAGCCGCTCCAGGAGCTGCACCTTCAGCACCAGCACCGTCAGCCGGTGGCCGACCAGGTCGTGCAGGTCGCGGGTGAAGCGGCGGCGCTCCAGGGCGACGGCTCTGCGCATGACGTCCGTACGCGCCTCGCCGAGCCGTTTGGCCCGCCTGGCCAGGGTGATCACCGCGTACTCGGCCACGCCGACCAGCGGGGCGACCAGCGCCCAGAGCGGGTCGATCATCGACCGGTCGGGGGACGCCAGCACCACCGGCCCGCACGCCAGGGCCAGCAGCACCAGCACGGTCGAGCGGATCCGGCCCGCCATCACCAGCAGCGCGCCCGTCAGCAGCCCGCACACCGGGGTCCACGCCGCGCCGAACACGGTCAGCGGCAGGTAGGTCAGCCACGCCTGCACGGCCACGATCCACCACGCGCCCGCACGGCGTACCGGAGTCTCGGTGACGAACTTGACGTGCAGCGCCACCAGCACGAGCAGCGTCACCACGCCCTGCGCCAGTGAACCCGATCCGGCCAGCCCGGCCAGGACCGGCACCGACAGCCCGGCGATCACCGCCGCCAGGCCGGGCCCGCCCACCCAGTAGGGGGAGGAGAATCCGCTGAACACGGCGCGCAGACCCGTGCGCCCGGTGCGCTTCCGCTCGGCACGCAGGCGTTTTCGACGCCTTGCACGCATATCGCGCAGCTTGGCGAGCCCCCGGGTGACGAGTCCGCGGTGTGTGTCTTTCAAGTCACCCCCGGTGTGCGGTCAGGTCTTCTGGATCAGGCACGTCGCCAGGGCCCCACCGTTTTGCAACGTTCCTCTAATCGACCTGATCATCGTCGCCCGTGTAAAGGTCGTTTCCACTTTTGGACAAGTCTGACTTCTCGTACACCCGCTGGTTAATGGCCACATATCTGGTCATATGGTGAGCTTCATGGAGTACACGCGACTGGGTAACTCAGGCTTGAAGGTCTCCCGGCTGTGCCTGGGCATGATGAGCTACGGCGACCCCGCCAAGCAGCAGTGGGCGCTGGGGCTGGACGAGGCGGAGCCCCTCGTCCGCAGGGCCGCCGACGCGGGCGTCACGTTCTTCGACACAGCCGACGTCTACAGCGACGGCGCGAGCGAGGTCGTGACCGGCGGTGCGCTGCGCGCGATCTTCCCCCGGCGGGAGGACTACGTGCTGGCCACGAAGGTGTACTTCCCGATGGGCAGCGGGCGCAACGACCGCGGCCTGTCGCGCAAGCACATCCTCGACGCCATCGACGCCTCGCTCACCCGGCTCGGCACCGACTACGTGGACCTCTACCAGATCCACCGATGGGACGACCACACGCCCATCGAGGAGACCATGGAGGCACTGCACGACGTGGTCAGGGCGGGCAAGGTCCGCTACCTCGGCGCGTCCAGCATGTGGGCCTGGCAGTTCGCCAAGGCGCAGCACGCCGCCGAGGCCAACGGGTGGACGAAGTTCGTCTCGATGCAGAACCACTACAACCTCCTCTACCGCGAGGAGGAACGCGAGATGCTGCCGCTCTGCGCCGACCAGGGCGTGGGCGTGATCCCCTGGAGCCCGCTGGCGCGGGGCGTGCTGGCCAGAGCCGGGTCCGCCACCACGACCACCAGGACGGGCTCCGACGAGCGCATCGACTTCCTGTACGACCCCGAGAACGACAAGCTGATCATCGACAGGGTGGCGCAGGTGGCGGCCGAGCGCGGGCTGCCCGCGGCGCAGGTCGCGCTGGCCTGGGTGCTGCACCGGGGCGAGATCACGGCGCCGATCGTGGGGGCCACCAAGGAGCGGCACGTGGATGACGCGGTGGCCGCTGTTTCCGTGCGGCTGTCGGAGGAGGAGGTGGCGTTCCTCCAGGAGCCGTACCGGCCGCGCGAGGTCCGCTTCTGACCCCTGGATCGCCGGATCGTCGTAGCCGCTTTGCCGGGGCGGCTTTGCCGGGGCCGCTTTGCCGGGGCCGCTCTGCCGGGGCCGCCTTGCCGGGGCCGCCTTGCCGGGACGGCTTTGTCGGAGCGGCCCTCTAAGGTATGGGGCATGCGGGCAAACGAGGAAGCGGCGGCGGCGCTGCAGGAGTACGCGGAGCTGTTCGCGCTCTGCGGCGGAGACGCGTTCCGGGTGCGGAGCTACCAGAAGGCGGCCAAGGCGATCGCCGGTTTCCCCGAGGACATCTCGGTCGTCGACGTGCGCTCCGTGCCCGGGGTGGGCGAGGCCATCGCCAAGAAGATGGAGGAGTTCCTGCAGCGCGGCAGCTTCCGGCAGCTCGACGACCTGCGGGGCCGCGTCCCCGACGGCGTGCGGCGGCTGACCAGGGTGCCCTCGCTCGGCCCCAAGACAGCCATCATGCTGTTCGAGGACTACGGCATCGACTCCACCACCGCGCTGAGCGAGGCGATCACCTCGGGCCGGCTCGACGGCGTCAAGGGCCTCGGCCCGAAGACCCTGGCCAACCTGCTCAAGGGCATCGAGCAGCTGGAGCAGTCGGGCCGCCGGGTGCACATCGGCGTCGCCATGTCCCTGGCCGAGCAGGTGATGGGCTCGCTGAAGGCCGAACGCATCGCGTACGCGGGGTCGCTGCGGAGGATGAAGGACCTGATCGGCGACATCGACATCCTCGCGGTGGCGCCCGAGTCCATCATGGAGGACTTCCGCGCGCAGCCGTACGTCGCCGACGTCATCGCCGCGGGCGACAAGAAGACCTCGATCCGCACCACGTCCGGCCTCCAGGTCGACCTGCGCGTGGTCCCGGCCGGCTCGTGGGGCGCGGCCATGCAGTACTTCACCGGCTCCAAGGAGCACAACGTCGCCATCAGGGAGATGGCGGTCAAAAAGGGCTGGAAGCTGTCGGAGTACGGGCTGTTCGAGGGCGAGCGGGTGATCGCCGCCGAGTCCGAGGAGGACATCTACGACGCCCTGGGCATGCAGTTCGTGCCGCCGCCGATGCGCGAGGACGGCGGCGAGGTCAAGGCCGCGCTCGCCGGTGAGCTGCCTGTCCTCGTCGAGCTGACCGACCTCAAGGGCGACCTGCACACCCACACCGACCTGACCGACGGCATCGCCTCACTGGAGGACATGGTGGCGGCCGGTCACGCCCGCGGCTACGCCTACTACGCGGTCACCGACCACGCGCCCGACCTGGCGATGCAGCGCATGACCCTCGACAAGGCCCTCGAACAGCGCAGCCGGGTCGCCGAGCTGCAAGCGAAATATCCCGACATGCGGCTGCTGCACGGCTCCGAGCTCAACATCGCCCCTGACGGCTCCGTCGACTGGCCCGGCGAGGTGCTGCGGGAGTTCGACGTGTGCGTCGCCTCGGTGCACTCGCACTTCGGCATGTCCCGCGACGAGATGACCCGCCGCTTCATCACCGCCTGCGAGAACCCGTACGTCGACATCATCGGCCACCCCACGACCCGCAAGATCGGCAAGCGCGAGCCCGTGGACGCCGACTGGGACGCCGTCTTCCGCGCCGCCGCCCGCACCGGCACCGCCATGGAGATCGACTCCTTCCCCGACCGCTCCGACCTGCCTTCCGACCTGGTGCGGCTGGCCAAGCACCACGGCGTCAAGTTCTCGATCGACAGCGACTCGCACGCCATCCCGCACCTGGCCAACCAGCGGTTCGGGGTGGGCATCGCACAGCGGGCCTGGCTGACCACCGACGACGTGATCAACACCTGGCCGCTGGAGCGGCTGCTGGCCTTCCTGGGCCGCTGATCACTGTCCCGACCAGGGCTGGAGGCGGTTGCGCCAGATCCAGTCGCCCTTGTGGTCGCCGGTCTTGATGCGCACCCAGTGGTCGGCGCCACGCCCTCTGGCGGCGCACGTGCTCTTGACCGGGGTCTCCGTGGGAGGCAGTACGGCCGTTCTCCGGTGCTTCTTGCCGGGGCCGATCCTGATGGGCGCCGGGTCGGCGGTCTGGTTGACGTAGTGGCACGTCGGCGACTGAGAGTGGGACCGGGGCTGGGGCTGGGCGGTCGCGGTGGCCGGGGTCATGGGGGTGATGGCGAGTGCGGCGCCCGCGAGGAGATGGGTTGCGGCTCTCATGAGCGTCCCCCTGCTCTCCCGTACGAACTTAACGCCATATGCATGCACATCTTGGGGCACCCTTGACCTCCCCTTGAGTCAAGCCCCGCGCCTCCACTCCCCCGCACCTCCACTCCCCCGCACTTCCACTCCCCCGCACCTCCACTCTCCTGCACGTCCACCTCCTGCGCATCCACTCCCTGTACCTCGACCCCCTGCGCATCCGCCCCCTCCACGTCCACCCCTGCGCATCCACCTCCTGCGCATCCACCCCCTGCACGTCACCCCCTGCGCATCCACCCCCGGCATGACAAACCCTGGGCCGATGCGCTCGCCCCTCGAAGGCGGAAAACTGTCCTAGGCACCCGCCCCCTCCCTTCCCTCAGCCACCGAGGAGACCCCACAGGATGCACTCCGCGCGCAAGAACCCCCGCAAACTCTGGGCACGCGCCCTCGCGGTGCTGACGGCACTGCTCATGGCCGCCCTCGCCGGAGTGACCCTCGCCTACCCGTCCCTGGCCGCGACCACCTGCCCCGGCTGCTACGGCCTCACCGAGCTGCAACCCTCCCTCTACACCGAGAACAACCTCTCCGACACCCAGAAGAGCCAGATCAAACAGACCGTCACCGAGGCCCGCCGCCGGGTCTCCACCTTCTACGGCACCCAGACCAGCTCCCCCACCCTGCTCATCTGCGCGACGCAGAGCTGCTACGAACGCATCGGAGGCGGCCAGGAACGCGGCATCGCCGTGCTCAACCG
This sequence comes from Nonomuraea sp. PA05, assembly GCF_008086045.1. Classification (GTDB taxonomy): domain Bacteria; phylum Actinomycetota; class Actinomycetes; order Streptosporangiales; family Streptosporangiaceae; genus Nonomuraea; species Nonomuraea monospora. The sequence continues at coordinate 69,604 of NZ_VSEY01000005.1, forward strand.
CGCGGTCATGCTGTCCCCGAAGGGCATCGACCCGGTGATCGCCTCACACGAGATGTCCCACGTCGAGCTGCACAACAGACTGACGTCCGGCCACGACGTCCCGCAGTGGTTCGACGAGGGCCTCGCCGTCGTGGTCTCCGACGACGCCCGCTACCTCGCCCCCGCATCGTCCGGCGACCGCTGCCTGACCGCCCCCAGTGGCCCGCTCCCCGTGACGCTGAATGAGTGGCTGAGCTCCGCCAGCAAGGACGCCACCACATACGCCAAATCCGCCTGCCAGGTGAGCCGCTGGCTACGCGACAACGGCGGACGCGCCGCCCTGCTGTCTTTAGTCGAGCACCTCAACGCCGGCACCCCCTTCGCCACGCTCGTACCGTCGCCCTGAACCGAAGCACCGCCAAGGGCACCGCGTCGCGACCTGCCCTTTTCTCCTGCGACCTGCCCTACTCTCCTGCGACGGCAGCACCCCCGAGCTCTCCTGCGACCTCAGCGCTCTCAGCGCGATGTCCTGCCGCCAACCCCTGCCCACCCGCCAGCACCACCGCCGACGCCGCGCCCCCACCGACCCCCCACGCCTGCCCTCCTCCGCCGACGCCCCCACCCCCGCCAGCGCCCTCGACTTCTTACCGCCCCCCCCGCCAGCCCTTCTCACCGCCAGCGCCTTCACCCGCCCTTCCTGCCCTCCAGCGCCCCGGCCTCCGCCTGCTCTCCTCCCTCGCCAGCGCCCCGGCCGGGCGTTGGGGCGGGGCCGGGGCCGGGTAGGGCTATGGGCGAGATGTGTGGAACGTTCCCGTAACGCCACGCCAGATTTTGGGGCAATGGGGAGGCGCACAGTAGGCGCGAGACGATTAAATGGTTTCCAGGTAGGAAATTGGTACTAGGAGGTGACGCTCCATGAAGCAAGCCACCGCAGCGATCGTGAAGCCGCTGCCCGACCACCTGTTCCGGGTGCACGGCAACAGCGCCGAGATGCGCTGGGAAGCCATGGCCGGTCTCGGCTACCACACCCCGAACGACCGCTTCTTCGTCCGCAACCACACCTTCACCCCGCTCATCGACGTCACCACCTGGCGACTGACCGTCCACGGGGACGGGGTGCGATGTCCGCGCGAGTTCAGCTACGAGGAGTTGCGCGCCATGCCGTCGCGCACGTACGACGTGGCAATCGAGTGCGCGGGCAACGGACGGCGCTTCTACCGGACGCAGCAGCACGACGGCGCGCCCGGCACCCAGTGGGCGCTGGGCGCGATCGGGGTGGCGCGGTGGCGCGGGGTGCCGCTCAAGTACCTCCTCGCCCAGGCCGGGGTGCGCCCCGAGGCGGTGGACGTGCTCCCCACCGGCCTCGACGCCCCTTTCGAGGACCATGGCCACGTACGCCGTCCGCTGCCCGCCGGCAAGGCCCTGGACGACGTGCTCGTCGCCTATGAAATGAACGGCGTTCCACTGCCACCCGACCATGGATTTCCGGCACGGCTGGTGGTGCCGGGCTGGGTGGGAATAGCGTCGATCAAATGGCTCGGCGACATAGAAGTCTCAACGAAGCAGCTCTTCACGCCGTGGAACACGGTCTTTTACGCCGACGTCACCACGCAGCCGGTCAAGAGCGCTTTCGAGCTCCCCTGGAATGCCCGCCTGCCCGTCGGCGGCCCGCACATCCTGCGCGGGCGGTCATGGTCGGGGCAGGGCAGGATCGTCCGTGTGGAGGTCAGTCTCGACGGCGGGCTGAGCTGGCGCCCAGCGGAGCACCACGGGAAACACCTGGCCAGAGCCTGGCTGCCGTGGCACGTCGCCTGGGCTCCGCAGCGTACGGGCACCCGCCTGCTCATGGCGCGCGCCACCGACGAGACCGGCGCCACGCAACCGCTCACCACCCCGCGCCACCCCTTCGGATACCACTTCGACGCGGTCGTGCAACACCCCATTCACGTCGTCAATGGATAGGAAATTGTCACCGATCCGGGCTGAGCTGGCGATTCCCTTTATCATCCGTACAACGCACTGGAATTCATCTGAAAGACTCGCGCAGAAACCTTCCGGAAATCCCCTCGTGTGACGCTGTCCGCACCAGGGAGAAGGAGAGCTGATGCTGCGCCAGCTGACCGCACTCGACGCCCAGTTCCTCAATGTCGAAACGCCGACCACCGCCGCGCACGTGGCGGGGCTGGCGATTCTCGACTCGGCGGACGGCGCGGTCACCAGGAGCGCGCTGGCACGGCTCCTCCTCGACCGTGTCCACCTCTCCCCCGCGCTCAGCCTGCGCCTGGCCGAGGTGCCACTCGGCCTCGACCACCCCTACTGGGCCGCCGACCCCGGCTTCGACATCGACAACCACCTCTTCGAGATGACCCTTCCCCTGCCGGGCGACCACTGGCAGCTCGCCGACGCCGTCGCCCAGATCCACGCGCGGCGGCTCGATCGGGCGCATCCGTTGTGGGAGATGCATCTGATCAACGGACTGGGTGATGGGAAGGTGGCCGTCTACACGAAGGTGCATCACGCGGCGATCGACGGGGTCTCGGGCGCGGAGACCCTCGCCACGTTGCTCGATCTGACGCCGGACGGGCATCTGACATCACGGGCATGGGTCCGGCCAACGGTGGCCCCGGCCCTGGCCACAGTCCAGGTTCCGGACCCAGCCGCAGCCCCGACCCCGACCCCTGCACCGAACGCGACCGCAGCGCCAGCGCCGACCGCAGCGCCGACCGCAGTGCCGACCGCAGCGCCAGCCGCAGCGCCGACCGCAGTCCCAGCCGCAGCGCCGACCGCAGTGCCAACCGCAGTGCCAGCCGCAGTGCCAGCCGCAGTGCCAGCCGCAGTCAGCGCCCCTCTCCCCGACCTCGCCCACCCCCGCGACGACACCCCCCCCCTCCTCGAAATGCTGACCGGGGCCGCGCTGCGGACCGCCACTCACCCCGTCCGCGCCGTCCAATCAGCCGTAAGAGCCGCAGGCGACCTGGACGCCATCCCCGTCGTAGGAGCCCTTCCCGGCGCGAAGCTGGTGGCCAAGGCAGCCCGCATGGTGGCCCGCGACCAGCACCACCGCCCCGACCTCCCCGCCCTCGTCGTCCCCCGCACTCCGTTCAACGGCCCCATCAGCGCCCGCCGCCACCTCTCCTTCGGCTCGCTCTCGCTCAAGGACGTGAAGAACGTCGCCAAGGCCAACGGCATGAGCGTGAACGACGTCGTCATGTCCCTGTGCACCTCGGCGATGCGCTCGTGGCTGCGTGAGCGGGACGCGCTGCCCGAGGCCCCGCTGATAGTGGCCGTGCCGGTGGCGGTGCGCAGGGCGAAGGCGAAGGACCTCGTCGGGAACCAGATCTCGGCCATGGTCGCCCCCATGCCCACGAACGTCCCCGACCCGAGAGAACGGCTCCAGGCCGTGGGGACCGCGATGGGGAGGGCGAAGCGGCGTTTCGCGCTGGCGCCGGCGACGTGGCTGCAGGAGTTGTGCTCGCTCCTGCCCGCGCCCGTGACGAGTCTCGCCACCCCGGCGATCTTCCGGTTGGCGGGCATGGCGTGCCCGCCGATCAACCTCATCGTCAGCAACGTGCCCGGCCCGCAGTTCCCGCTGTACATGTGCGGGGGCCGCGTCCTGTCGTACTACCCGATGTCCGTCCTGACCGACATGAGCGGCGGGCTGAACATCACCTGCTTCTCCTACGACGGAATGCTCGACTTCGGCATCGTGGCCTGCCCCGACCGCGTGGACGACGTGTGGGGTCTGCTGGAGCACCTGCGGACGGCGCTCGACGAGTTGCTAGACGAGCGAGTGGGCGATGAGTTCCGCGACGGCGTCGGGGTCGATCTGGTGGCCCGTTAGCTGGCAGAGGTTCTCCTGGTAGATCAGAATGGCGGCGAACGTGGCCGCCGCGACCTCCAGCCGGGCCGCGTCGCCGCGCGCGCCGGGCAGGGCCAGGCCGAGGGCGAATCTGGCGCGTCTGACCAGCTCGCCGTTGAGGCGTCCGAGCCGTTCCTTGACGGAGCCGTGCGTGTCGGCCTCGCGGAACAGGATGCGCCGCATGGCCGGTGAGGCGCGCAGCGGCAGGACGCGCCCCAGCCGGGACAGCGTGCCCGCCGGGTCGCCCGGCACCGCGTCGACCTCCTGTTCGTCCTCCTCGACGTGAATGCGCTCGTTCACCAGAGCGACCAGCACGTCGATCTTGCGGGGGAAGTAGTCGAGAATCAGCTCCTTGGGCACCTTCGCGAACTTCGCGATGACCGCAGTGGGAGTGGCCTCGTATCCGCCACCCGCGAAGAGCTCCTCGGCCGCGTCCAGGATGCGCGTGCGCGCGTCACCGATCACCACAGCTCGAACCATAGTCCCACCTGCGAGTCCATCGCCATCACGGCGAAGCGGGAGGCGTTCGCCGAGCCCTGCTCGGTCATGCTCAGTCTCTCTCCTCATTACCGCCGATGCCGGACGAATCGGGTGAACTCTCCACACCGCGGGCCCCAACAGCCGAGGCACACATGTAGCATGTGAGACATAAATGTCTCAAACGATACGCAGGTGTGTACATGGCCGCGACGCGTGACCACATCATGAAGTTGGCGATCCAGCATCTCAATAAGAGCCCTGCCGCATCCATGGCGCAGCTCGCCGAGGCCGCGGGGGTCAGCAGGGCCACCCTGCACCGCCACTTCAGCAGCCGCGACGACCTGATGCTGGCCCTCGCCCACCGCGCCTACGATCAGTGGGGGGACGTCCAGGTCAGCAGCGGCATGGTGGCGGCGACCGCGTCCGCCAGCCGCGCGGAGCTGGAGCAGGCGATGGACGCGCTGCTGACGGGGCTGATCGAGGTGGCGGACGCCTACGGGTTCGGGTTGACCGACGACCGGCTGGTGACCCATCCCGAGCTGAGACGGCGGGGCGACGAGCTGGAGGAGCGCGAGGTCGCGTTCTACGCCGCCGCCCAGCGCGCCGGCCTGCTGCGGGCCGACCTGCCGGCCCGCTGGATCAGCAACGTCGTCTACGGCCTGCTCGTGGCCGTCCGGGAGAGCCTGCGCCACGGTGACGTCGCCCGCCGCGACGTGCCGCGGCTGCTGATCGGCACGTTCTTGGACGGCGCCGCGCCTCACCACCAGGCGCGGCCCCACCACCAGGCGCGGCCTCAGGAGCAGGCCCTACCCCAGGCGCAGGCCTTGTCTCAGGCGCAGGACATGTCTCAGACGCAGGACATGTCTCAAGCGCAAACCCTGCCTCAGCAGCAGGCGCGGACTCAGCAGCAGGCGCTGTCTCAGCAGGTGCCGTCCCAGGAGCAGGTGCGAGGGGAGGAAGGATGACGCTCACCACGCCGCCGCCCATCTCGTCGAGGAGACGGTGGGCGGGTCTCGCGGTCCTGTCGGCCAGCGTGCTGCTGGTCGTCATGGACATGACCGTGCTGAACGTCGCCCTGCCCGCCATCTCGGCGGACCTGCGTCCCGAGTCGATCGAGCTGCTGTGGATGGTGGACGCGTACGCGCTGGTCCTGTCCGGGTTGCTGGTCACGGTGAGCGCGCTGGGCGATCGGTGGGGCCGCAAGCGGATGCTGATGACGGGGTTCGCGGTGTTCGGGGCGGCGTCGCTGGCCGTGCTGGCCGCCGGCAGCCCGCTGGAGGTGATCGCGGTGCGGGCGCTGCTCGGCGTCGGCGGTGCGATGATCATGCCGTCCACCCTGTCGATGATCCGGAACCTGTTCACCGACCCCCGCGAGCGCGCCAAGGCCCTCGGCTTGTGGTCGGCGATGGCCGCGGTCGGCGCCGCGCTCGGGCCCGTCGTGGCGGGCGTGCTGCTGGAGCACTTCAGCTGGCACGCCGCGTTCCTGGTGAACGTGCCCGTCATGGTCCTGGCGATCGCCTTCGGCCTGTTCCTGCTGCCCGAGACCAGGAACCCGTCGCCCGGCCGCTGGGACGCCCTGGCCACGCTGCTGTCGATGGCGGGCATGGTCGCCCTGGTCTACGCGATCAAGAACTTCGGCAAGTACGGCCTCGCCTCCCCCGGCGCCCTGGTGGCGGCCGTGGTGGCGGTGGTGGCGCTGGGCTGGTTCGCGGTGCGGTGCCTGCGCAGGGCCGATCCGCTGCTGGAGCTCAGGCTGTTCCGCAGCCCGCCCTTCTCGGCCGGGGTGGTGACGGCGCTCATCACGTCCATCGCGATGGCCGCCGTGCTGCTGCTGCTCGCGCAGTGGATGCAGCTCGTGCAGGGGTACGGGCCGCTGGAGACGGGCGTCCGGCTGCTACCCGCCGCACTGGCCGCCGTCGTCGCCTCGCCGCTCGCCCCGTCGCTGGCGGCGCGCGTCGGAGCCCGTACGGTGCTGGCCGGCGGGCTGGCGCTGACAGGGCTGGCGTTCCTGCTGCTGTGCGTGGCGCCGAGCCCGCTGGGGTACTGGCCGGTCGCCGTCGCGCTGACGCTCATCGGCCTGGGGAACGGCTCGCTCGCCATCGCCTCGGCCGCCATCATGTCCGGCTCGCCGGCGGCCAAGTCGGGCAGCGCCGCCGCCATCGAGGAGACCAGCTACGAGCTGGGCGGGGCGCTCGGCGTGGCCGTCCTGGGCAGTGTCGCGGCCGCCGCCTATCGGGGCGAGGTGGCGTATGCGGGGCCAGGGGCGGATGCCGTGCGGGAGTCGCTTGGTGGGGCGCTCGACGTGGCCCGGGAGCTGGGGGCGGCGGGAGGTCGGCTCGCCGAGCAGGCCACTGTGGCGTTCACCGACTCCCTTGTGCTGACCAGCGGGGTGGCAGCTCTGGTGCTGGCGGTGGGGACGGTGGCGGTGTGGTGGCTCACGCCGCGCGACCTCGACGTGTCGTCGGCCGACCACCACTGAGACGGGGTTCTACGGGCGCGGGGGTTGAACGCGGCACGGCATAACGCGGCGGGGCGCCGTACAGGACGTGGCGCCGTGGGGCGCGGGGCGCGGGGCGCGGCACTGCGCGAGGCGCTGCGCGGGGCGCGGCGGCGCGAGGCGAGGCGCGGGGCAGTGCGAGGCGCGGGGCAGTGCGAGGCGCGGGGCAGTGCGAGGCGCGGGGCAGTGCGAGGCGCGGGGCAGTGCGAGGCGCGGGGCAGTGCGAGGCGCGGGGCAGTGCGAGGCGCGGGGCTGCGGGAGGCGCGGGGCGCGAAGCGGGCGTGGGGGGCGGCTGCGTGGGGCAGGCGCGGCGATGGGTGGGGCGCGAGGGGCGGGCGGGTTGGTTACCGGTCGGGGCCCGCGACCTGCTCGGCCACGCGCCCGATCCGCGCCAGCCGCGCCAGCGCCGGCCGCGCCAGCACCTCCCCGATGTCATGCAGGGCGACGATCAACTCCTCCACCCCGTCGAGCGGCATGTCAGGCTCCCTGCTCAGCAGCACCCCGCGATAGTCCTCGGGAGACACCGCCCCACCAGGCAACTCGATGCGATCGTTCTCCACCCGGAACAACACCGGCACAGAGGTGTCGAGCACCAGCGCGAGCGCGGTCAGCTCCGCCGCCGTGAAGGCGCGCTGCCCCCGCTCCGCCTGGTGAACGGCCTGGCGGCTCCACGGCCGGTCCAGGTAGCGCCCCAGCCCTTCGCCCAGCTCCGTCAGCGACATCCGGCGCTCTGCGCGCAGCCGGGCGATCTGCCGCCCGATGGCCTCTTCTACCCGCATGCCCTCACCCCTTCACACCGGTTGTCATTCTGCACCATGACACCGACAGATGACCATTGACAGAATGTCAGCCGCCGCAGTACCGTGTAAATGCACAGAGTTCCCCGTCAATGTAGTCGATGACACGAGCGATGGTGAGGCGCGAAATGCAGGACATCGTCATTGAGGTGGTCGGACCGGTCGGCGACTGCGCCGTGCTCAAGGTCGCCGGCGAGGTCGACGTGTTCACCGCCCCCAAGCTACGCGAACAGATCATCGACCTGGCCGCCAAGGGCACCGTGCACGTGATCGCCGATCTGGGCTCGGTGCAGTTCCTCGACTCGACCGGGCTGGGCGTGCTCGTCGGCGGGCTCAAGCGGCTGCGGACGCAGGACGGGTCGCTCGCGCTCGTCATGACCACGGACCGCATCTCGCGCATCTTCAAGATCACCGGGCTGACCGCCGTGTTCAAGTCCTACGCGTCCGCTCAGGAGGCGATCGCGGCCGACCCGCACTGGACGCAGGCCGTCGAGAGCGAGGCGGGTGGCGTCGCGGAGTGGTGCGCGCGAAACGAGCTGAACAAGCCGTAGCCCCGCGTCCGAGAGCCCTTCGCCACCGTCCGTCCGTGACGGCGACGAAGGGCGTGCCAGGTCTCAGACCTGGGAGGCCTCGTCGAGGACGGCGAGCTCCTCCTCGCTCAGCGTCAGCGCCGCCGCCTCCATCAACGGCCGGAGCTGCTCCAGGTTGCGCGCGCTGGCGATCGGCGCGGTGACGGTGGCCTGGGCGGCCACCCAGGCCAGCGCCACCGAGGCCGGCGCGACCCCCCGTTCCTGCGCCAGGCTGTTCAGGGCGCCCACGGTCCTGGGCCCGTGGGCGGTCTCCAGGTACTCGGCGGCCTTGCCGGCCCGCGGGCTGTCCACGTCCACGCCGGGCGCGTACTTGCCGGTCAGGAACCCGCGTGCCAGCCCGAAGTACGGCACGCTGGACAACCCCTCGCGGGCCACGACGTCCCGCAGCTCCCCCTCGTACCCACGCTCGACCAGGTTGTACGGCTGCTGCAACGCGACATACCGGGCCAGCCCCTCCGCGTCGGAGAGCTTGAGCGCCTCCGCCAGCCGCGGCGCCGAGTAGTTGGACGCGCCGAGGTGGCGCACCTTGCCCTCCTGCACCAGCGCGTCGAAGGCGGCGAGCGACTCCACCAGCGGCGTGTCGTGGTCGTCCACGTGCGCCCAGTAGAGGTCGATGTAGTCCGTACGCAGCCGCCGCAGGGAGTCCTCGACCGCGGTCCTGATCGTCGCAGGCGCGAGCCCCGACAGCCCCTCCAGCATGCCGACCTTGGTCGCCAGCACGATCGAGTCGCGGTTGCGGCGCGCGGCCAGCCACTCGCCGATGATCGTCTCGGACGTGGACTCCCCCGTCGCCCAGTACGGGTACACGTCGGCCGTGTCGAGGAAGTTGCCACCGCCTTCGACGTACGCGTCGAGGATCGCGAACGACGTCTCCTTGTCGGCCGTCCAGCCGAACACGTTGGTGCCGAGCGATATCGGGAACACGGACAGGTCCGTGGTGCCTATTGATCTCATCCCGCTATTATCCGCACATCCAAAAAGGAGACTGCGATGCGGCCCCGGTTACGAGGATGCCTGGTCGGCGCGGTGGTGGCGGCCAGTTTGTGCGCGGCGGCCGTGGTGGTCATGTGGCCCGGCGGGGACGAGGAGCCCGGGCCGCGGCCTGATCCGACACGTACCGAGATCGTCTCCGAACGCCGCCTGGACGAGCGCAGGATGGAGCTGACGATCAGGTCGCGGGCGCTCGACGCCACCACGAAGGTGCGCCTGCTGCTCCCGCGCGGCTGGGAGTCCCGTACGGGCTGGCCGGTGTTGTGGCTGCTGCACGGCGGCCTGGACGACTACACCTCGTGGACCTCGAAGACCGACGTCGAGGCGCTCACCCGCGACACCGGCGTGCTCGTCGTGATGCCGGACGGCGGTAAGTGCGGCAGCTACTCCGACTGGTGGAACGGCGGCGAGGGCGGCCCGCCGCGCTGGGAGACCTATCACCTGAAGGAGTTGCTGCCGCTGCTCGAAGCGCGTTACCGGGCGGGCGCGCGGCAGGCCGTCGCCGGGTACTCGATGGGCGGGCAGGGCGCCATGCTGTACGCGGCCAAGGGACACTTCGAGGCGGCGGCCTCGTTCAGCGGAGCCCTGCACATCCTCGGGCCCGGCGTGCCCCAGGCCGTGATGGCGGGCACGTCGATCGGGTGTTTCGGCACCGACTGGAAGCGGGTGTGGGGGGATCCTGAGGAGCAGCGGGAGGTGTGGCGGGCGCACAACCCCTACGATCTGGCCGGCGAGCTGAAGGGCGTGCGGCTGTACGTGGGCGCCGGGCAGGGTGATCTGGTGGAGGATCTGGCGAACCGGGCGGCCAGGGCGTTCACGGGGCGGCTGGAGGAGCTGGGCATCCCGGTGCGTACGCACTTCCATCAGGGCGGGCACAATCACACGTCCTGGCAGCGGGAGCTGCACCGCGCCTACCCGATGCTGATGTCCGCCATCGGCGCACAACCCGCGTGAGCAGAGGGCCGTCAGTTGACGCGGTCCACCAGGGAGTGGCACAGGGCGCGCAGTTCCACCGCGTCCGGCAGGCACTCGTCCAGCACGCCCAGCGCCGACCTCATGTACCGGTCCGCCAGCACCCGCGCCCGCTCCCGCCCACCGGCCTCCTCCACGAGGTGGGCGGCCTGCCGTACGGACTCCTCGTCCGTCGCCCCGGTGGCGAGGACGGCGGCCAGCTCGCGCGCGGCCGGCCCGCCGGTGGCGAGGGCGGCGAGGACGGGCAGAGTCTTCTTGTCGCGCCGCAGGTCGTTGTAGACGGGTTTGCCGGTCAGCCGCGGATCGCCCCAGATGCCGAGCATGTCGTCCACGATCTGGAAGGCCACCCCGAGGTCGCGCCCCATCCCCCACATGCGGTCGGCCAGCTCGGGCGCGCCGCCCAGGGCCACGCCCGCCGCCGCGGCGGCCCCCAGTAGGCCGCCGGTCTTGCCCGCGGCCATCTCGGCGTACTCGTCGATGGTGACGACGTCGGGGCCGCTCCAGGGGCGGTTCTCGAAGGCCATGTCGGCGGTCTGGCCCTGGACGAGCTCGATCAGGGCCGCCGACAGGTACGGCATCGCCTCGGGCCGCCCGGCGAGCTGGCCGACGGCCAGGGCCAGGAGCGCGTCGCCGGTGAGTAGCGCGGGGCCGACGCCGTACGCCTTCCAGAGGGCGGCGCGGTGCCTGCGCAGCTCGTCGCGGTCGATGATGTCGTCGTGCGTCAGAGAGAAGGCGTGCACCAGCTCCACGGCCACGGCGCCGGGCAGCGCGTCCTCGGCCGTGCCGCCCGCGGCCTCGGCGCTGAGCATGGCGATCGCCGGACGCACGCTCTTGCCGCCGTCGGCGCCGCCGCGCGGGCCGCCGTCGGTGTCGGACCAGCCCAGCACGTACGCGGCCATCTGCCTGCCCGAGGGATGCAGCACCGAAACGGCCTCGCGCAGGGCCGGCTCGAGGAGGCCGCGACAGCGGGCCACAGTGGTCCCGCCCGTCGGATGACTGAGATTCAACTGGTGCTCCTACCCGGGGTACGATCTTGAATCTACATGCACAAGCATGTGATACTCCACTCAACGGTTGACATATGTCAGGAAATGTCCGTGATTTGAGACGGGCACCGTACGCGATGGAGGAATCACCCGTGGCGACCGCCACCGCCCCCGACCGAACCATGCCTTTCCTCCGTAAGCTCACGAGACACGCCCGTGTCCCCATCAACGCCTTCGAGGAGGCGGGCACGCAGGCCGACGGCCGGCTCGTCCGGCTCGCGATGGGGCCGTTCCGCCCATACCTGGTGACGCATCCGGACCACGTCCAGCACGTGCTCGTGGCCAACCAGCGCAACTACGTGCGCGAGGGGATGTTCTGGGACCCTCTGGCGCCGCTGCTCGGCGAGGGCATCCTGTCCGACGGCGAGAGCTGGTCGGAGAGCCGGCGGATCCTGCAGCCGCTGTTCACGGCCAAGTACGTCAACGCTCTCGCCGAGCGCATGGCCGAGATCATCGATGAGCTGATCGAGGAGACCGTCGTCCCCGGACAGCCGTTCGACGTGGCGAGGGGCGTCTCCGCGATCGTGCACCCGACGATCGTGCGCCTGTTCTTCGGCGCCAAGATCTCGGTCGCCGACATCAACCGGCTGGTGCCCGCCTATGACGTGGCCGTCACCGCCAAGGCCATCCGGCTGGTGATGCCGTTCGTGCCCGACCGCTTCCCCCTGCCGGGAGACCAGCCGTTCAAGCACGCGATCGAAACCATCGACGACGTGGTCTACCCGCGGATCAAGCAGGCCAGGGCGCAACGGCAGGTGGGCGACGACGTCGTCTCGCGGCTGTGCCGGGCCCGCGAGGACGACTTCACCGCCGAGGGCGACCGCCGGATCAGGGACGACCTGGTCGCCATGCACGGAGCCTCCACCGAGACCTCGGCGACCGCGCTGACATGGGCCTGGCCGGTGCTGCAGGCGTACCCGGAGGTCGCGGCCAAGGTGCAGGAGGAGATCGACCGCGTGGTGGGCGACGACCGCGTCAGCACCGCGCACCTGCCCGGCCTGCTCTACCTGCGGCAGTTCGTCAATGAGCTGCTGCGGCTCTATCCACCGGGCTGGATCCTGCCGCGGATGGCGGTCGAGACCGACGTCGTGGACGGCGTCACGATCGAGGCCGGCTCCACCGTGCTGCTCAGCCCCTACCTGACGCACCGGCTGCCGCGCTTCTGGGACCGGCCGCTGACATTCGACCCGGAGCGGTTCGCCCCTGTGGGCGAGAGCAGGCGGCACCGCTACGCGTACTGGCCGTTCGGCGCGGGCCCGCACGTGTGTCTAGGGCAGCACCTGTTCATGATGGAGGCGCCGCTGCTGATCGCGGGCATCCTGCGAAGGTACCGGCCGGTCGTGCACCATGACGGCCCCGTCCTGCCGCGGCTGGCCTCCTCGTTGCGGCCCGCGGCGGGGCTGCGCATGACGCTGGTCCCGCGGTGAACCGTACATTCGAGACCGGCCGCACGTGCGCGGTGGCCGTCGTCGGTGGCCGCGACCTCGCCAGGGTCGCCGCCCGGTACGGCGAGCTCTTTCCGCAGAAGTCGTTCGACGCCGGGCTCTACAGCTCGCTCGCGCTGGCGGGCGCGTTCGGCTCGCCGTGGGCGACCGCCGTGGAGCTGCGCGCGATCAACCGGGCCTCCCTGCTGGTGTTCGCGGTGGACCGGCTGATCGACGAGGAGGCGATCTCCCGGGAACAGGTTGCCGCCCTCGTCGCCGACTGCCTGGCCGCCGCGGGCGGGCAGGCGCCCGCGTCCCCCGCCGCAGCCTTCCTGGCCGATCTGCGAGGCGAGCTGGCCGCCGGTCCCGAGCTGCTCACGAGCTGGCGTGACCAGCTCGGGCACATGCTGGCGGCGATGACTCGCGAATGGGACTGGGCCCGTTCCGGCCCTCCACCCGGCCCGGAGGAGTACGTGGCCAACGCCGACAGCACCGGCGCCTACTTCATCGCCCTGACGCACTGGATCCACACCGGCCAGGCCCGCGGTCCGCGCGACCTGGAGCGGCTACGGCCGGCGGGCGAGGCGGTCCAGCGTTACCTCCGCCTGCTCAACGACGTGGCGACGCGGCGCAGGGAGGCCCGCTCAGGCGACCTCAACGCCTTCACTCTGGGACTGAGCCTCGGCGAGGTGAACGAGCGCATGACCGCGCTGACCGCACGGGCCACGGAGCTCATCGGGCCGCTGCGCGAGGAACATCCGCGGGCGGCCGCGTACCTGGACTGGCAGCTCCACTTCAGCGCCGGCTTCTACGGCCTGTCCGACTTCTGGGCCGAGGCCGCGTCGTGATCGACGTCCCCGTCCAGGCCAGGGCCCTGGTCTCCGAGCTCATGGCCAAGCCCTGGGGCAACGTGTCCCCGTCCGTCTACGAAACCGGCCGCATGGTCACGATCGCGCCCTGGCTGGCCGGTCAGCGGGAGCGGGTGGCCTACCTGCTGGCCGGGCAGCACGGCGACGGCTCCTGGGGCGCGCCCGATGGGTATGGTCTGGTGCCCACCCTGAGCGCCACCGAGGGGCTGCTGTCCGCGGCGGCTCGCGGGGACGCCGATCCCGCCTCCGTCATGCCGACCGCGCGGGCCGGGCTCGACGCGCTGCGCCGGATGCTCGCCGGACCGGGCGACCTGCCCGACACGCCGGCGATCGAGCTGATCGTGCCGCATCTCGTCGCGCTCATCGACGCGCATCGCTCCGCCGCGCCGCTGCCCCTGCCGCCCGGCATGGACGGCGAGCGGCTGGGCAAGGTCAGGCGGCTGCTGGCGGCGGGCGTCGAGCCGCCGCAGAAGGTGCTGCACGTGCTGGAGGTGGCGGGCGCCGACGCGGTACGAGCCGCCGGGACCGTGCAAGCGGAAACCGTACGGGCAGGTGCTGTGCGGCCCACGTCGATCGGCACGATCGGCGCCTCCCCCGCGGCCACCGCCGCCTGGCTGGACGCGCTGCCGCCCGACCCGGCCGACTCGGCACGGCGCCATCTGGAGGCGGTGGCCGGAAGGTACGGCGGGCCGGTGCCCGTCGGCCTGCCGATCACCGTCTTCGAGCGCGGCTGGGTGCTGAGCTGGCTGGCCAGAGCCGACGTTCCGGTGGAGGTGCCGCCGGAGATGCTGGCGGACCTGCGGGCCGCGATCGGTCCCGACGGAACCGCGGCCGGGGCCGGGCTGCCCCCTGACGCCGACACCACCAGCGTGGCGCTCTACGCGCTGGCGCTGCTCGGCATGCCATGCAAGCCAGAGTCGCTGAAGACGTTCGACACCGGGGAGCACTTCTGCACCTGGCAGGGCGAGGACGGCTATTCGGTGAGCGTCAACGCCCACGTTCTTGACTCGTTCGGTCAGTACGTACGGGCCAGGCCGACGGCAGCGGACACGTACCGGCCGATGATGGCGCGGGTGGCCCGGTGGCTGGGCGGGCAGCAGGGCAGGGACGGGAGCTGGAGCGACCGGTGGCATGCCTCACCGTTCTACGCCACGCTGGCCTGCGTGCTCGCCCTGGGCGAGTTCGGCGGGCCGCAGTACGCCGGCGCGATCCGCGCTGCCAGGGAGTGGGTGCTGGGGGCCCAGCGGGAGGACGGGTCGTGGGGCCGGTGGGCGGGCGGTCCGGAGGAGACCGCGTACGCGGTGCAGGCCCTACTGCTCGGCGGCTTGGAGCCGGACGAGAGGTGCGTGCGAGCCGCCGAGCGGGGATGCGGGTTCCTCATGCGCGTGTTCGCTTTATCGGATTACCCACCCATGTGGCATGACAAGGACCTTTACACGCCGAACGCAATTGTGCGAGCGGCCATCCTGGCAGCCCTCCATGTGACGCAACCCTACCTCCAAAGGGGAATTTAGGAGGAAAAAACAGGACATAGCGACCTAACTGCACTCTTTCGTGTTGAGGGAGGAATGTCGCGTTGCTAGGGTGAGCCAAGTGTCAGATTCGTCGGGTGTCCATTACTTTCTCTTGACAAGGCACGCCGACCAGGTCGTTTTCTCCATTGGTGGGCTCGATGCGCTTCCGTAATGCCAGTGTCCGGGCCAAGGTCACGGCGCTGATCGTGTCGCTCACACTGCTGTGGGCCTTCGCCGCCTGGGTGACGCTGCGAGAAGGCGTCAACCTCCTGTGGGCCGCGACGGTCAACAGCGGCGTGATCGACCCGAGCGAGCCGCTGCTGGTAGAGCTGCAGCAGGAGCGCCGGTTGACCGCCGCCCACCTCGGCGCGGGACGCCGCCAGGCGGACAAGTCCCTGCGCGACCAGCGCGCCAGGACCGACGCCATCCGCGCCGAGTTCGAGACCTCCGCGTCGGGCACCGTGGTGCAGTTCGCCATGGACGACTCGCTCAGCCGGCGCCAGCGGGAGGTCATGGGTCAGCTCGACCGGCTGACGGCCCTCAGGAAGTCGATCGACTCGGGCAAGGCCGACTTCGCGCAGGCCGCGGCCGAGTACAACACGGTCATCGACTCCTTCTACCGCATGTACGACTCGGTGGCCGAGTTCGACGACAAGGAGGCCGCCAAGGACGGCCGCACCCTGTCGGAGATGCACCACGTGCGCGAGATCTTCGCCCGCGAGGACGCCCTCTTGGCCGGCGTCTTCGCCAAGGGCGGCTTCACCCAGGCGGAGCACACCGAGTTCGTCGAGACCGTCGGCGTCTTCCGCTACTCGTTCAACGAGGCGCTGCAGAAACTCCGCGACGAGGACAGGGCCGCCTTCGACGCCTGGCTCAAGACCGCGCCCGTCACCCGGGTGCAGGCCATGGAGAACCAGCTCGTCCAGCACGAAGCCACGCTCGAACCGCTGCCCGTGAACAGCGAGGAGTGGCGCAGGTCGGCGGGCTCCATGCTCGACGGCATGCAGACGGTGACGCTCGCCGCCGGTGACCGGCTGCTGGAGCGGATCACGCCGATCGCCGTCGGCGTCGTCGTCCGGCTCGTCCTCGCGGGCGGTCTGGGCCTGCTCGCTGTCATCGCATCCATCGTGCTGTCGATCACCACGACCAGGCAACTCCTCGCCCAGCTCAGGAAGCTGCGCGACGCCGCCCACGAGCTGTCCGACGAGCGCCTGCCCGGCATCGTCGACCGCATCGGCCACGGCGAGGAGGTGGACGTCGCCAAGGAGGCCCCCGCGCTCGACTTCGGCGACGACGAGATCGGCCAGGTCGGCCAGGCGTTCAACACCGTGCAGCGCACCGCCATCGCCGTCGCCGCCGAGCAGGCCGAGCTGCGCCGCAGCATCCGCGACATCCTGCTCAGCCTCGCGCGCAGGACGCAGGGCCTGGTGCACCGCCAGCTCACCGTGCTCGACGTGATGGAGCGCCGCGAGACCGACCCCGAGGAGCTGAAGGAGCTCTTCCGCCTCGACCACCTCGCCATCCGCATGCGCCGCAACGCGGAGAACCTGATCGTCCTGTCCGGCTCGTCGCCCGCCCGTACGTGGCGGCGTTCTGTGCCGATGGTGGACGTGGTGCGCGGCGCGCTGGCCGAGGTCGAGGACTACACCCGCGTCTCACTCATGCCGATGGGCGACGTGGTGCTCGTCGGCCGGGCCGTCGGTGACGTCATCCACCTGCTCGCCGAGCTGATCGAGAACGCCGTGTCGTTCTCGCCGCCGTACACCAACGTGCAGGTCAGCGGCCAGCTCGTGGCCAACGGGTACGTGATCGAGATCGAGGACAGGGGCCTGGGCATGAAGCCCGAGGACCTGGACTCGGCCAACGAGCGCATCGCGGACCCGCCCGAGTTCCGCATCACCGGCACCGCCCGGCTGGGCCTCTACGTGGTCAGCCAGCTCGCCAAGCGCCACGAGATCCAGGTGGTGCTCAAGGCGTCCCCGTACGGCGGCACGACGGTCGTGGTGCTGCTGCCGCAGGAGCTCGTCCAGCTCGACCCCACGCCGGAGCCGCGCGGCACCGGCGAGCGGGAGCGGCTGCCGCGCAGGCAGCCCGCCGTCGCCACGGCCACCCGGCCCGCCACGGCGGAGAACGTGCGCACGCTGCCGTCGCGCCCCACCGTCCCGGCCCCCACGCCCGCCCCCGACCCCCTGCCCACCCGATCGCCCCGGCCGGAGACCGCCCCCGGGCCCGGCCGACCGGCGCGGCCGGAAGCCGCGCCCCGGCCCATCCGGCCGGAACCCGTGCCCGCCCCGGAACCACAAGCCGAAACGCCAGCCGAACCGGAGCAGGAGTCTGTGACCGAGTTCACACCAGGGGGGCTCCCCCTTCGGGTGCCCCAGGCCAACCTGGCGCCAGCGCTGCGGGACGACACGCCCACGCAGCCCGACTTTGAGGAGGACGATGACGAGCGCTCGCCGGAGGAGATCCGCGCGATGATGGGATCTCTGCAGTCAGGCACCCGTCGCGGCCGCTCCCAGGCGGCCAAGATGCTGGACGACCAGCAAGGAGGTGACGCATGACCCCCACCTCGGGCACCGACCTCAACTGGCTGATGGACGACCTGGTCAACCGGGTCAAGGAGGCCGAGCACGCGATCGTGCTGTCTTCCGACGGGCTGCTCATGGCCTCGTCCGCCGCGCTGCAGCGCACCGACGGCGAGCACCTGTCCGCCGTGGCCTCCGGGCTGCAGAGCCTGGCCAAGGGCGTCTCCGACCACATCGCCGGTGGTGCGGTGCGGCAGACGGTCGTGGAGTGGAAGAACCAGTTCCTCATCGTCACCGCGGCCGGCGAGCGAGCCTGCCTGGCCGTGCTGTGCGCGCAGAACGCCGACATCGGGCTGGTCGCGTACGAGATGGCGATGATGGTGGCGCGGGTCGGCCAGTACCTCACGTCCGGCGCGCGCGGCGCCCAGGCCGTCGCCGGGAGCGACCGGTGAGAGGCGCGGACGAGCCCACGGACGAACACTGGGTGGATCCGGAGATCATCCGGCCCTATGTCGTGACCCGTGGCCGTACCCAGCCTGCCCACGGCAGGTTCGACCTGATCTCCATGGCGCTGGCGATCGGCCCGCCGCCAGGGCCCGACGCCGGGCTGGACCCGGAGCACCTGCGCATACTCCAGCTCTGCCGCGAACCCAAGTCCGTAGCCGAGATAGCCGCATACCTGGACCTTCCGGCCGGCACCATCCGCGTGCTGCTCGGCGACCTGTTCGACCGCGAACTCGTCTCTGCCCAGGAACCAACATCCGAGGTGGACATGCACGACATGAAGCTCTACAGGGCGGTGCTCGATGGTCTTCGCTCGCTCTGAGCGTCCGCGCCTGCCGACCGCGATCAAGATCCTGGTCGCCGGCGGGTTCGGCGCGGGCAAGACGACGATGGTCGGCGCCGTCTCCGAGACCCGGCCGCTGCGCACCGAGGAGGTGCTCACCGACCGCGGCATCGGCGTCGACGACCTCACCTCCGTCGAGGCCAAGCGCACCACCACCGTGGCGATGGACTTCGGCCGCATCACCCTCGGCAACGACTACGTCCTGTACCTGTTCGGCACGCCGGGGCAGGAGCGCTTCTGGTTCGTGTGGGACGAGCTGGCGGAGGGCTCCCTGGGCGCCGTCATCCTCGCCGACACGCGGCGCCTGGCCGACTGCTTCCCCTCGGTCGACTACTTCGAGCGGCGCGGCACGCCGTTCGTGGTGGCGGTCAACTGCTTCGAAGGGGCGCCCACGTTCGAGCTGGACGAGGTGCGGCTGGCGCTGCAGCTCAACCCGTCCATCCCGATCATCATGTGCGACGCGCGCAAGCGCGACTCCAGCCGGGAGGTGCTGATCACGCTCGTCAAGCACTCGGCCCGGCTGCGCGCCGAACCGGTCGGCAGCTGACGCCCCCCGGGCGAGAGGGCCGCCCGGCCCTCTCGCGCTGATCAGAACCCGTCCGGCACCGTGTAGTGCCACCCCGGCTGCCAGGCGAACCGCCCCTCCCCCAGCAGCGCCTCCAGCGAAGCCCCGTCGAGCAGGCAGTCCAGCGCCCACCGGTTCGCGGAGTGGGCGATCACCAGCACCCGGGCGCCGTCCCAGCCCTTCACGAGGTCGTGCAGGAACGCCCGCGTGGCCGCCATCACCTGGCTGTAGCTCTGCCCGCCGGGGAACGGCTCGTCGATGTGCCTGGCGCGCCGCTCGGCGATCAGCGCGGCCGGGCTGCCGTTGAGGTCGCCGTAGTCGCACTCCCGCAGCCGCCGGTCCTGGAGGATCGGCGGGTAGCCGTCGGGGAAGGCGATCCTGGCCGTACGCACGGCGCGGTGCAGGTCGGACACGAACACCGCGGCCAGCCCGTCCGCCCGGCGGCGCTCGCCGAGTTCGAGCGCCTGGCGGTGGCCGGCGGCCGACAGCTCGCCGGGGAGCCAGCCGGTGGAGATTCCGTCCTCGTTGTCGGTGGTGGTGGCGTGCGTCTCGTAGATGAGCTCCACGGCCATGGCGGGCCTCCCTGTGGCTCGGTCCTGCACGGCGGGGGGCGGCGGCCCGCCCGGCTGATCTCCATACTGACCGCCGGACGCCCGGCAGGACAGGGATCGGCGACATCGTGGCGACGGCGTCCGGCAGAGCACGCCGGGGCTCACTCCGTCCAGTCGAGGTAGGCGTCCAGCGCCGCCGCGCCCCGCAGCATCGCCCGCCCCCTGGCCGACAGCCGGGCCTGCCAGTCGCGCAGCGCGCTCTCCAGCGGCGCCAGCCCGCCCGCCGTGCGGACCTGCCGGATCAGCGGCGCGATCTGCTCCAGCAGGTAGCCGCCCCGCCGGAGCTGGTGGGCGAGCTGCGCGTCCCGGACGTCGGCGGCGCTGTAGACGCGGTAGCCGGTGGCCGGGTCGCGGCGCGGCTCGACCAGCCCGGCCTGCTCCCACTTGCGCAACGTCGCAGGGCGGATCCCCAGCTTCCTGGCCAGCGGGCCGATGAAGGTGACGCCGGGCTCCGGCGAGCGCGGCGGCACCAGGGTGCGCAGTGCCTGCTCGACCGCCCGGAGGGTGCCGCGGTCGTCGAGGAGCTGGGCGTGGCTCTCGTCGATGAGCCGCAGCGCCTCCTCGGTGGCGCCCTCGTTCGCGGCCCGCATGATGGACGTCGCCGTCGCGTGCCCGTGCCCCGGCACCAGGGCGAGGAACGCGCGCAGCGCCTGGGCGTGGCGGCCCGTGTAGGTGCGGTAGCCGTGCTCGGTGCGCGCGGCGGACGGCAGGATGCCTGCGTCCTCGTAGTTGCGGACCGCCTGGGTGGACAGGCCGTGCTCGCGCGCCAGGTCCACCGGCCGCAGCCGCCCTCGGGGCATGACGTACCTCACCAGGTTGAGGGTCCGGCGGGGGTGGTGCGACGGATCCACGGTCAAAGTCTCAACAGGAGCTTCAACGATACCGTGGAAGGTACGTCTCCGGCAGAACAGGACCGTGTCATGCATGCTGCCCCGTCGGTCGCCGACGCCGCCCGGGATCTCGACGTCGAGGGCGTCGCCGCCGTCACCCGGTTCGTCCGTTCGCTGCCCGCCCGTCCCCGGCTGCTGGGGCTGGGCGAGGCGATGCACGACGAGCGGCCGGTCCACGAGCTGCGCAACGAGATCTTCAGGGAGCTGGTCGAGCGGGAGGGTTTCCGCGCGTTCGCCATCGAGAGCGACTGCGTGGCGGGCCTGCTCGTGGACGAGTACGTCCGGACGGGCGAGGGCTCGCTGGACGAGGTCATGCGGGCCGGGTTCAGCCACGGCTTCTGGGACCGGGAGGCGACCCGCGACCTCCTCCGGTGGATGCGCGCGTACAACGAGGGCCGTCCCGGCGGGGAGCGGCTGCGTTTCTTCGGCTTCGACGCGCCCTTGGAGATGATGAGCGCGGCCAGCCCTCGTCACACGCTCGTCGGGCTGTACGACTACCTGTCGGCGGCCGGCGTCCCTCTCCCCTGCTCCCGCGACACCCTGGAGCGCCTGCTCGGGCCCGACGAGCGGTGGACGGACCAGGCCGCCGCCATGGACCCGTCCCGGTCGGTGGGGAACTCCCCCGACGTCGCCGAGCTGCGGCTGCTCGCCGACGACCTCGTGCCGCTGCTCACCACGCACGCGCCGCACCTGATCCCCGCGACCTCAGGCACGGACCGGGAGCGGGCGGAGTGGGAGCGGGCGCACCTGTACGCGCGCACCGCCACGGGGCTGCTGCGCTACCACGCGGGCATGGCAGACCCGTCGCCGCAGCGCGTCGCGCGGCTGCTGGGCCTGCGCGACGCGATGATGGCCGACAACCTGGAGGCCGTCGCCCGGCACGGGCCCGCGCTGGTCTTCGCCCACAACCGGCACCTGCAGCGGGAGATCAGCCGGTGGCGGCTCGCGGACCTGGACCTGGAGTGGTGGAGCGCGGGAGCCATCATCGCCGCCCGCCTGGGCACCGGGTACGCCTTCCTGGCCTCAGGGCTCGGCGCCGTCCGCCACCAGGGGCTCGGGGACCCGGACCCCGGGACGGTGGAAGGGGTGCTGGCCGCCCTCCCCGGGCAGCGGTACCTGGTCGACTCCCGGATGCTGGCGTCGGCCCTGGAGGGGGCCAAGCTCACCCAGCGGACAGACACAGCGGACAACTACGGATATTTCCCGCTTGATCCGGATCAGCTCGGCGCGACCGACGGGATCATCTTCGTCAAAGACGTGGCAGGAGGACCCTGACCCCTGAGCACCTGCTCGCACGCCAGCAGCAGCACCCCCGCGCTCCAGGCGTGCGACAGCGTCAGGTACATGCCCTTCGGCTGGAAGCAGTCCGTCTGGTAGTAACGCTCGGTGATCATGCCCCGGTAGGCGTTGAGGTCGCCGTCGGCCGCGGGGAGGAGCTGGCGGAAGCAGTCCAGCGTCTCGTACGCCCGTTCCGCGTAGTACGGGTCGCCCAGCGCCTCCGACAGCTCCACCAGCTCGGCCGTGCACACCAGCCCGTACGCGTGCAGGTGCTGATTCGACGGCGAGGCCTGGTCGGCGCCCCGGGTGGCGAAGCCGTAGCGGCCGAGCGGGGTGCGGGGGCCGAAGCGCACGTTGTAGGTGTAGCGGAAGGTGAGCGTCCAGTCGGCGGCGCGGCGGGCCAGGTCGAGCCAGCGGGCCGCGCCCGTGCGGCGGTGCAGCGCCATGTACGCCATCACCGCCGCGTACCCGTCCTCCGAGGTGGGGGCCAGGTCCACGTCCTCGGGCGCGCCGTAGACGAACTCGTCATCCACGAACGAGGCGTAGTACTCCCCCGCCCGCTCGGCCGCCCGCAGGTGGTCAGGGTCGCCGGACTCGGCGAGCGCGGCCACCCAGGTCAGGCCGGACGCGCCGGACCAGGACAGGACCTCGCCGGTGGCCGCGTGGTGCAGCGTGCCGAGGTTGCCGTCGGCGCGCTGGCGGGCGGCCATGACCCGCAGGTTGGAGCGGGCGGCCGCCTCCCAGGCCGGGTCGTGGCGCAGGCGCAGCGCGCGCAGCAGGAAGAGGGTGGCCTCCCCGAGCGTGCGCGCGTGCAGGGCGTCCTTGACGTGGCTCCAGCTCTGCGACCAGCCCGACTTCCGGTACCAGGTGCCCCAGAACGTCCCCGACGGCGACAGGTTCGCGCAGATGAAGCCGATGACCCGTTCAGCGGCGGCGACGTGCTCGGGCCGTCCCCTCCGCAGCCCGTGCTCCAGGAGCGCCGCCGCCCACGGGATCCCGCTCACCCAGCCGACGTGCATGGCCTGCCGGTCCACCCGCTCGCCGTCGGTCCCACTCACCTCCCTGTCGAACCCGACCGTCTCCAGCAGCACACCGGGGTCGGGGTCGTAGTGCCAGCGGTACAGGCCCTCGGCCGCGATGTCGGCGGCCTGCGCCACGTCCTCCCACGGCTCGACGGGGGCGGCGGGCAGGCGCAGGTCGCGGTCCTCACGCAGGAGCGGCGCGTACGCGTGCCGGTCCGCGGGCAGCGCGCTGGTCGCGAGCGTGAGGACATGTGTCTCGCCCGGCTGCCACACGTGCGTGGCGGCGCGGGCGGGCAGTGCCAGCGCGGAGCCGTAGTAGGTGACGGGGAACTCGCGGTACGGGAACAGCAGCGCGATCGTGGCCCGTCCCGTCTCGTGCTCGATGGCCAGGCCGGTGGGCCCGAGCGGCGAGTGCTCGTCCGCGATCAGCGCCGTGCCGCCTGTGTCGCCCCAGACGAGGACGGCGGGGGTGGCGGCGCGGTCGGCGCGGAAGCCCCAGCGGGCCGAGACCATCTCCTCGGGGCGGTCGGCGCCCGGCTCGAAGCGGGGGAAGACGCGCTGGCAGGCCTCCGGGCGGTTCTCGCCGTAGAAGAGGCCGGGGATGAGCCACCACGGGTCGCCGACGGCCGTCACCGACCTGCTCACGCGGACGGTCGCGGCGGCCGGTTCCGCGCCGTCGTACCGGATGGTGAGGGTCAGCTCGCGGCGGCCCGTGGGGCGCCGCTCGCCCCACGCCCACCCGACGCTGAAAGCGTCCAGGGGCTCCACCAGTACCTCGCCGCCGTCAGGATCCGGGACGACGAAGGCGCCCGTGGTCACCAGGCCTCCACGGTGCAGGCGCCCTTGCGCACCCCCAGCTCGACCAGGTCCGTCTCCACCGCGGAGAGCGGGTCGTCCAGCGGGATCCGGAACGTGCGGATCTGGCACGGCCCGAAGTCGGCGATCACCCTGACCCCGGCCATCGGAATGTTCAGCACCGCCACCCCGGCCTGCCCGGTCGTCTCGACCGCCCGCACGACGAGGTCGCGCGGCGCGTCCTCGTGCAGCTTGACCGCCGTGACCATGACCTGCGCGCCGCCGTCGTCCAGGTAGCCGCGCGCGCTGGGCAGCGGGCCGTCGTGGAAGCTCTCCAGCATCGCCCGCACCGGCGAGCCGAGCAGCGCGGCCCGCCGGGTGAGCCCGGCGGTCCGCCAGTCGCCGCCGTGCGGCACCAGCAGGTACGAGAACCGCTGCGTCCCCTGGTCCTGGAAGGAGTAGTAGCCGTCGGGGTCGAGCAGCCGGGGGTCGTGCCAGGAGTAGACCGGGCTGCGCACGGCGGTGATGCCGATGCTGTGGCTGCGCCCGGGGCTCGGCGGGGAGACGTCGTAGCCGTGCTTGGCGTTGTTCACCACGGCCAGGCCGGCGCGGGCGCCGCCCACGGAGCCCGACAGGTCCACCCACGACTGGGCGGGCTCCTCGGCTCCGTCGATGGGCCTGTTCAGGTGGCCGAACGGGATCTCGTAGGTGGCCACGGGGCTCTCCAGACCGACGGGGAAACGCAGCTTCATCAGGTGCGCCTGCTCCCGCCAGTCGAGGGTGACCCGCACCTCGACGGCGTCGTCGCCGCCCGCGCCCAGGATGAACTCCTCCGCCATCGTGGAGCTGCCCCACTCGCGCTCGACGCGCAGGCGGGCCCGCAGCGGGCCGTGCTCGCGCAGCACGATGCCGGTGGTGACCATCTCCTCGCCCGGCCAGTCGTAGGAGACGACCCGGTGGCCCCAGGTGTCGGTGGGGTCCTCGCAGACCTGGGTGTGCGGGCCGGACGCGCCGGCCAGCAGGTCGACGCCGGTGCGCTTGTCGAGCAGGCGGGACAGCCAGCCGGTGACGGGGTCGAGCTCCAGCCGCAGGACGTCGTTCTCCAGCTGGTGCGCGGACGCGAGGAGGGTGCCGCCCGGGTGCGCGCCCGGCCCCTGCCGCAGCCGGTAGAGACGGTAGCCGAGCGCGGGCAGCTCCGCCTGGAACACGGTGGCGCCGCGTCCCTTGTCGTCGGTGGTGGCGACCGACTGGGTGCGCTGGCAGGGCACGTCGGCGCCGTCCGCGTCCACGACGTGCACGCCGTTGGGAGCCAGGCCGTACTGCATCTCGACCCGGGTGGTGACCGGCCACGGGTGCGGGTTGAACACGACGACCGGCTGCGTGCCGCTCTCCTCCGGCACCGCGATGTCGCGGGCGATCACGTTGTGCGCCCTGGTGATGATCCGCTTGGAGATCGCGACGGCCTCGCCGAGCTGGTCGCGGGCGTCGTCGTAGGCGGGCTCGATGGCCGAGCCGGGCAGCACGTCGTGGAACTGGTTGAACAGCACCTGCTTCCAGGCCCGCTCCAGGTCGGCGCGGGCGTCGTGACCGGCGACGGCGGCCCACCGCTCGGCCGACAGCACCGCCGCCTGCGCCCTGCGCTGCCAGGCCTTGATGCCGGAGTGCGCGGAGTAGCAGCCGGCCGCGTGGTGCTGCAGGTCGTCGCGCCACACGGGCAGCTCCGCGAGGCCCTGCTCGCCCAGCCGCTTGGCCATCTCGTCGAAGTAGCGGCGCGGGGACGACATCGTCAGCTCCCCGAACGTGCCCATCCGGTCGTAGCGGTGGATGGACTCGATGTTGGCCCTGGTGGGGCCGCCGCCGTGGTTGCCCACCCCGTAGAAGATCATCAGGTCGCCGAGCGAGCGGTCGAGCTGGCCGAGCGCCTTCTCCGTCTGGCCCGCGACCTCGCCGGGCGGGCTGCAGTACTCGAACGGGATGCGGTAGGCCAGCACCCGGCTGCCGTCCGGCGACTCCCACCAGAACATGGTGCCCGGCAGCTCGCTCTCGTGCGGGCCCGGGCGCAGGAAGCAGTAGGAGTCCATGCCCTGCCCGCGCAGGATGGCGGGGAGCATCGCGTTGTGGCCGAACGGGTCCACGTTCATCCCGACCGACGCCGTGACGCCGAACTTCTCCTTCAGGTAGCGCTGCCCGTACAGGCCCTGGCGGACGAACGACTCGCCCGACGGCATGTTGCAGTCGGGCTCCACCCACCAGCCGCCCGCCATCACCCAGCGGCCCTCGGCCACCTTCTCCTGGATCCTGGCGAACAGCTCCGGGTCCGACTCCTCCACCCACGACAGCAGCACGACCTGGTCGCAGGTGAAGACGAAGTCGGGGTACTCGTCCATGCGGTGGATCGCCGACCAGAACGTGGCCCGCGCCTCCTGGTAGCCCTCCTGCCACGGCCACAGCCACACCGGGTCGAGGTGCGCGTTCCCGATCATGTGCAGGGTGCGGGCCGGGGACGCCGCGGGCCTGGGGGCCCTGGCGAGGTCGCGCGGCTGGCTGCCGGAGGGCGCGTTCGACATGGGGGCCGCGCGCCTCGTCATGCGGCCGCCCACGCGTCGACCTTCTCGCTGATCATGTGCAGCATCAGTGTGTGGATCTCCTGGATGCGCGGTGTCTCTGAACTGGGGGCGAGGAGGAGGTGATCGGCGTACTTGACCGCGGCGCCGCCGTCGCCACCGCCGAACAGCAACGTCACCGCGCCGTTGGACTGTGCGGCCTCGAGCGCGCTGACCACGTTGGGCGAGTTGCCGCTGGTGGTGAACGCCGCCACGACGTCGCCCGGACGGGCAAGCGCCCGGACCTGACGGGCGAAGACGTCATCATAGGCGTAGTCGTTGGCTATGCACGTCATAACGGTCGCATCCGTGGTGAGCGTGACCGTGGGGAGCGGGCGGCGGTCGCGCTTGTAGTGGCCGATCAGCTCGCCGGTGAGGTGCTGGGCGTCGGCCGCGCTGCCGCCGTTGCCCATCGTGTAGAGGGTGCCGCCGCGGGTGAAGGTCTCGATGAGCAGGTCGGCGGCGGCCTCCACGGCGGGCAGGAGCGCCGCCATGCCGCGGGCGGCGGCCAGGTGGCCGGCCACGTGTTCGGCGAGGACGTCGGGGATCGGGGGCATCGGGGGAAGATCAGGCATGGGGTCTTTCCTGCGGCGAGATCAGGGGGATGCGCGGGGCCGGTGGCGTCAGGACGTGCGGCCGGTGACGAGGTCGTGGGCGACGGCTCCGGCGCCGACCACGCAGACGCCGTCGCCGAGCTTGGCCAGCTCGAAGCGCGCGGCGCGGGCGGCAGGCGGCATGGCGTCCCTGGCGACCGCCGCGGCGACGGGGTCGAGGAGCCGGGCGCCCGATCGGGTGACGCCGCCGCCGAGGACGACGAGCTCGGGCTCGAACGCGTTCACCAGGTCGGTGAGCGCCGTTCCCAGAGCCCATGTGGTCTCGTCCCACACTTCGACGGCGAGCGGGTCGCCCGCCTCGGCGGCGCGGGAGACGTCCTCCGCCCTGGGCCGGGCGAGAGCGGACAGCGACGAGGGGCGGCCGGCGGCGAGGGCCTCGCGGGCGCGCTCGGCGATGGAGGTGCCGGACGCGTACGCCTCCAGGCAGCCCCGGCGCCCGCACGAGCACTTCCGCCCGCCGGGACGCACCATGACGTGCCCGAGCTCGCCACCGTTGCCCGCCGCGCCGCGGTGCAACCGGCCGCCGATGACGGCGCCGCCGCCGACGCCGGTGGAGATCGTGAGGTAGAGCATCGTGCTGGTGCCGCGGCCCGCGCCGTACCGGAATTCGCCCAGCGCGGCGGCCGTGGCATCGTTCTCAAGGGCGGCCGGGACGCCGAACGCCTCCGTGGCCAGCGCGCCGATCGGCACGTCGATCCAGCCGGGCAGGTGCGGCGGGCACTGCAGGACGCCGGTCGCGGCGTCCAGCGGGCCGCCGCAGGAGATGCCGACCGCGGCCACCTCGGGCACGCCGGCCTCCGCGATCGCCTTCCTGCCCAGGTCGAACAGCCTGGTCAGGACGGGTTGCGGGCCCTCCTGCCGAAGGGTGGGGGTGACCTGCCAGCCGTGGATCAGGCCATCGCCTGTGACCACGCCCGCGGCGAGTTTCGTGCCGCCTATGTCGAGCGACAAGACAGCGGGAAGATCGTGCTCCATGGGGCCTCCGACGGGAACGACTGCCGCGTTGAGGTTGTGACATCGTTCCCACACGGGATCCTAGGGCGACCTTTCCCCGTGGGTCAACGCACCGGATGCAGGAATTGTCAGACGGCGGGCGGCCGCGCGGTCGATTCGCGCTCGACGAGCCGCACGTTGAGCACGGTCGTCACGGAGTCGGACTCGGGCCGCTCGATGCGCTCGTCGAGCCTGCGTACGGCGGTCGCGCCCAGGTTGAAGGTGTCCTGCGAGACCGCGCTGACCGTGGGCGAGACCATGCTCATCCAGGGCGCGTCGTCGAAGGCGACGAGACTGATGTCGCCGGGCACGCTCAGCCCCAGCTCGCCGATCGCCCGCCAGACGCCTTCGGCGAGCACGTTGTTGGCGGCGAACACGGCCGTGGGACGGTCGGGGCCGCGCAGCATGTCGAGCGCCCGGCGGCGGGAGTCGGCGACGTCCCAGCCCGAGGAGACGACCAGGCCGGGATCGACCTTGATGTCACCGGCGTTCAGCGCCTCCAGGTACCCCTGGTAGCGCTCGTAGCCGGTGGTCCAGTCGGTCTCGTCGATGAACAGCGCGATCCTGCGGTGACCGAGCCCGACGAGGTGGGCGGTGGCGGTGCGGGCGCCGACGCGGTTGCCGACGACGACGCCGTCGGTCGAGCCCGCCGCGAACTGCCGGTCGACCTCGACCACGGGGATGCCGTGGGAGGCCAGGTAGGTGGACACCCGCGAGGAGTTGGGCGTCACGACCACCCCGGCCACCCGCAGCGCGACCAGCGCCTCGGCGGCCTCGCCCTCGGCCTGCGCCGACAGGCTCGTGTCGGCCAGCACCATGGTGTAGCCGCGCTCGCGCGCCTCCCGGCTCGCGCCGGCGGCCAGCTCCGCGTAGAACGGGTTGCGCAGGTCGCTCACCAGGACCCCGACCGACCGGCTGACCTGCTGCTTGAGCGTGCGGGCCATGACGTCGGGCACGTAGCCCAGCTCGGCCGCGGCGCGCAGCACCCGCTCGCGCACGTCGCTGGCGGCGTAGCCGCGCCCGGTGAGCGCGCGGGAGACGGTGGAGCGTGAGACGCCGGCTGCCTCTGCCACGTCCTTGATGGTGGGACGCCTGGAACGGCTGAGGGGGGTGCTGCGCCGCTCTATGGTCATCGAATCCCTTCCGCGACCACGTCGACCAGAGCCTCGGCGTGCTGCCCGAGACGCAGATCGCCGATGGTCAAGTCGACTGCGAGACGAACGCGGCGTCGCGGCACGGCGTCGGCGCCGAGACGGAGATGCACCTGCTCCATACCCCCTCCGGGCAGCCTTAGCGTCAGGGATCCCTGCTCGCGCCGCCAGCCGGGCGGCACCACCGGCTCGACGGTGGCCACGACCTTGTCCGGCCACGGGTTGCGCACGGTGGCGGTCAGCACGACCTCGCCGCCCGCGGGGACGCTCGTATAGTACGGCGTCAGGCGGCACAGCACGCCGTCCGCCCCGAGGTCGAGCCGGTCCAGCGGGAGCAGGTCGTGGTGCAACGCGACCAGCTCCTCGCCTCGTTCGGTCAGCAGGTGCAGGTAGTCGTCGTCCACCCAGCGGGGTCGCCAGTGGCCGCTGACCATGAGATCGGGACGCAGGCGCCGGTAGAGCGCGGCGCTCTTGCGGTAGTCCTCGATCCGGAACCTATTCTTGTACTGAAAGTTCAGGATTTCCTGGCGTTCATCAGGAATGCCCATCCCGTCCTGCTGGTCGCCGGTCACCAGCACCCGGTGCCCGTCCACCTCGAACTCGTACGCCGCCGCGAACAGCGTGTGCCCCGGCAGGTCGTGCACCGTGATGTCGTACTCCCGCCAGCGCACCGTCTCCCCCAGCCCGAGCACGCGGTCGGCCGGGATCGGATCGAACCACTGGCACGGCAGGTCGTGGTGGAGCGGCGCGGCCAGGATGGGCGCGATGTGGGAAGGCGCCCAGATCGCGGTGCCCTCGACGTCGCGCAGCAGCGGCATGCCCGCCACGTGGTCGTCGTGGTAGTGGGTGGGCAGCGCGACCTCGACGGTGGTGACGCCGTAGTGCTCGCGCAGCGCCGGCAGGGAGGCCAGCCAGGGGCGGCGCGCCTCGCGCGCGGTGCTCTTCACCAGGCCGGTGCACATGTCGTAGCCGAAGTCGAACACCATGGCCGCGCCCGACTCCGACAGCAGCGCGTAGCTGTAGGACTGGCTGCTCCTGTTCATCAGCAGGTGCGGCGTGACCTGCACGAACGGGTTGTTCAGCAGGCCGCGCACGTCCCACGGGTGGGGGCGGCGGAAGTCCACGTACCGCTGCATGGCGGACGACAGGCGGGCCAGCGCGTCCTTCGGGTCGTTCATCGGCTCGCCGTGCGAGGGCAGCAGCACGTCGAGCTCCTCCCGCTGGAGCAGCTCGGCGCTGAGGACGACCATGGCGGGGCCCTCGTTCTCGGTGTACGACCACTGGGTGGCGGCCAGGGACCACACCTTGCCGGGGGCGTAGATCAGGTCGCCGGTGAAGGCGGCCCCGCCCACGACGTACGTGACGGAGCCGGGCGTGTGACCCGGTGTGGGCAGGACGCGCACCTCAACCCCGCCGTAACGGGCGGTCCTATACTCCGGCACCACGCCCGTGACCTCGACCGGCTCCAGCAGCGAGAAGCGGTCGTCGCGCAGGTCGTAGTCGTTGAGCAGCTGCCGCCCGATCCACATCTCGTCGACCTTCTCGAACAGGTCACGCTCGACGGGCGGCACGTGGATCGCCACGCCCGCCCCGGCCGCCCGGTGCAGGCCCTGCACCTGGTCGCGGTGATGGTGGGTGACCAGGACGTCCGTGACGCGGTCGAGGCCCAGCTCGTCGAGCAGATCGAGCACCCGGCCCGAGCCGAAGTCGACGGTGATCCCGGTGCGCTCCTCGCCCGGCGCGGCGGGAGCCTTGATGACGTAGACGTGGCAGGTGTCCTCCACGCGGAGAACCCCGGGGGCGACTTCGGTGACTGGCATTCCCACGAGGCCCGATCCTATCCGGTATCGTTCCCACAATGGAGGTCCAGGAGTGGATTGTTCCCTGTCCGAAAAAGGCTACTTTCGGTATCTCGCACGTCGAGCTGTGTGACGCTGGAGTCCAGGGCGACGCCGCTGCCGGAAGTGCCGTGGCCGAGCTGCGCCACGCACTCGCCTCACCCGCCGACACCCCGGCGGTCGTCGAGGTGCGGGTGGACGACGGCGCCGGGCTGCCGCCGGAGGGGTACACGCTGACGGCCGGCGACGGCCGGGTGGCGATCGTGGGAGCCGATCCCGCCGGGGCGTTCTACGGCGCGCAGACCCTCCTCGCGATGGCCGCGGCTCCCTGCGCCGAACACCGGGCGTGCGTGCCGGAGTCCGACATCCGCGACTGGCCCGACCTGCCGCTGCGCGGCACCATCGAGGGCTTCTACGGCACCCCGTGGACGCACGCCGACCGCATGGACCACCTGCGCTTCTCCGCCAGGCACAAGCTCAACGCCTACGTCTACGCCCCGAAGGACGACCCGTACCACCGGGAGCGGTGGCGGGAGCCGTACCCGGCGGAGGAGCTGGCGCGGCTGGGCGAGCTGGTGGACGAGGCGGCGGCGCGGCACGTGCGGTTCGTGTTCGCGCTCAGCCCCGGCCTGTCCATGGTCTACAGCGACCCGGCCGAGCGGGCGGCGCTGCGGGCCAAGGCGGAGCAGGTGTGGCAGGCGGGCGTCAGGGAGTTCGCGCTGCTCTTCGACGACATCCCGCCCGAGCTGAGCCACCTGCCCGACCGGGAGGCGTACGGCACGGCGGAGGGGGCGAGCGCGAGCGCGCACGCGGCGGTGTGCCGCGACTTCGCCGAGCACTTCCTGGCCCCGCACGGCGCGGACCGGCCGCTGACCATGGTGCCCACCGACTACGCGGGCACCGCCCGCACGGCCTACCGCGACCGGCTGGCGGCGGAGCTGCCCGCCGGGGTGCTGGTCTGGTGGACGGGCTCCGACGTGGTGGTGGGCGCGATCTCCGCCTACGACGTGACGGCCGCCGCGGCCTCCTACGGGCACCGCGTGGCGTTGTGGGACAACTTCCCCGTCAACGACTTCGACTTCTCCCGGGTCTTCCTCGGCCCGCTGGTCGGGCGGGCCACCGACCTGGACGACGTGCCGCTGGAGGGCATCACCGCCAACCCGATGGTGGAGGCGGCGGCGTCCCGGATCGCGCTGACGACGGTGGCCGACTACGCCTGGCACCTGGCGGCCTACGAGCCGGCGCGCTCGCACGAGCGGGCGATCCGGCTGCTGCCCGGGGCCGCGGAGCTGCTGCCGCTGGTGGAGGCGTGCTCGGCGTGGCCGCCCGGCGACGACCCGAGCCCGGCGCTGACCGCCCTGTGCGCGGCGGCGCTGGAGGGCGGGCCGTACGAGGTGCTGCGGGCCGAGCTGACCCGGCTGGCCGGGCTGCCCACCGGGGTGGCCGGGCCGATCGCCAGGGAGCTGGCTCCGTGGGTGGCCGCGGCCAGGGATGCGGGCGCGGCGGGGCTGGCCGCGATCGACCTGCTGACGGGGGCGGGCACCCTGGCGGCGGCCGAGGAGGCGCTGGCCCGCGCCGACTCGCACGAGGCGAACGTGCTGCGCAAGGTGATCCCGCCGTTCGCCCGCCAGGTCATCGAACGCGTCACCGCCTGAGGGACTTCCAGCGGGCCGGGATGCTCGCGCACCTCCCGCCGGGCGGCCTGTCTCACCGCAGGCCCCACCAGGCGGCCACCTGGTCCAGGTCCGCGCCGGTGATCGGCTCGCCGGTGTTGTCGATGCGCTCGACGTAGTACAGGGCGGGGACGCCGAGAGCGGGCTGGGCCCGCGCGTAGGCGAGCCAGTCGGCCCGGCTCGGCATCGGCCACTGGTCGGTGTCGATGAGGTGGTGCGGCATGGCGTGCGTGGCCACGGAGTGCCGGTAGCGGAGCTGGTCCACGGCGGGCACGAGGTCGCCGCGGGCGTCGTACTCCAGCACGTCGTTGAGCCTGATCATGTCGCTGACGTCGGCGAAGGCCGGGTGCGGGGTGTGGGTGATCATGAGGGCGTCGGGTTTGACCTGCTTGGCGGCGTCGTACAGGGTGGCGAGCAGCTCATGCAGGAGGGCGATGCCCCAGGTGGTGCCGTGCGCCTTCAGGTGCGAGCCGCTGGGGAACCACTGCGTGAAGTCGATCTTGAAGCCGTCGGCGCCGAGGTCGCCCAGGAGGCGCTCCATGATGGCCCGCACGCGCAGCCGGTAGGCGGGGTTCGACGGGTCGGCGGCCACGGGGCGTCCGCCGGCGTCCGTCACGCACTCCTCGGGCGGCAGCCCGTCGGCCGACCAGGCGCGCCACCACAGCAGCACGCGCTGGCCGCGCGCGTGCCGGTCGGCGATCCACTCGCGCAACGCGGGCCACTTGGCCTCGTCGGGCTCGCAGTCACCGTACGTGAGCTGCCACCGGTCGTCGATGACGATGGTGCCGGGCACGATGCCGTGTCCGGCGAGCCTGTCCAGCCACTCGTCGTACAGGTCGCGCCGCGACAGCTCCACCGGGGAGACCGACCCGGCGGCCCTGGCGCACTGGGCGCCCCAGCCGCAGAAGATCGGCCGGCTCCACCACTCGGCCCGCTCGGGGACCGCGGACGGGGCCAGGCCGTGCTCGACCAGGTCGGCGCGGTGCTGGGTGATGGCCTCCCAGGGCGAGGACGCGGCCCGGAACACCACGGCGGGCGAGGTCCACGAGCCGCGCACCTCGGTGTGGCACTCGTAGTCGAAGCGCAGCAGCGCGCCGCCGTCCAGCGGCTCGTACGTCAGCTCGGTGAAGGTCAGGCCGTCGATCCCGGCGCGTACGGAGGCGGCCAGCCAGGCGCCGTCCGGGATGTCGGTGGCGCCGTCCGGCTCGTCCTTGCAGAAGGCCAGCACCAGCGGCGGCGGGGAGAAGACGGCGTGCAGCCGGCCGGGTGAGGCGTCGCCGATGACGGTCAGCGCGACGGGCGCGGACACCGGCCGGACGGCGCGCACGGGGTGTGCGGGCGTGGGGCTGAAGACGCCGCGCGCGTGCACCCCTGAGCGGAACGTGCCGGCGGCGCGGGTGTTGAGCACGGCCCTGCCGCCCATGAGCGTCACGTCGCCGAGCACGCCGTGCCCCTCGACGCGCACCTCCAGCGCGATCGTCTCGGGGGTGCAGGTCAGCCGGACCGTCTTGGCGTCCCACTCGGTGGTGCGCTGCGGGAAGTCGAAGACGGCCACGTTCCCGCGCTCGACCAGCACGGGCGGCAGCGTCTCGTACGTCTCGTCGCGCCCGCCCCTGGTGTCGACCGAGGCGAGCAGGTTGAGCGTCATCCAGCCCACCAGCTCGGCGCTGGGGTCGGTGCGCGAGACGGTCAGGTGGTAGTGGCCGCTGTCCAGGTGGTAGGCCGTGTCCGTGGTGGTGATCCGCACAGAGCTCATCCCTTGCTTCCTAGGGCTCATCCTTTGCTTCCTGTCGTGGCGATGCCCTTGATGAAGTGCTTCTGGCCGAGGAAGAACAGGATGATCATCGGGATCGTGGTGATCACGCTGGCGGTCATCACGATCTCCCAGTGCCACTCGCCGCCGAACCCGAACTGGTCGAGCAGCGCCTTCAGCCCGCGCGGCACGGTGAACGTGCTGGAGTCACGCAGGTAGATGAGCGGCCGCATGAGGTCCGTCCACGCCGCCTGGAACTCGAACAGCAGCGTCACCACGACCGCCGGCTTGCACAGCGGCAGCGCCATCCTGGTGAAGATCGTCCAGTTGTTCGCCCCGTCGATCTTCGCCGCCTCGAACGGCTCACGCGGCAGGCCCATGAAGAACTGCCGCAGCAGGAAGATGTAGAACGCGCTGCCGAACAGGTTCTGCGCCCACAGCGGGGTCAGGGTGCCGACCATGCCGAGGGAGTTCCAGATGAGGAACACCGGGACCATGGTGACCGCGCCCGGCAGCATCATGGTGGCCAGCAGCACGCCGAACAGCGCGTTCCTGCCGGGGAAGCGGAAGTAGGCGAAGCCCCACGCCACCATCGCGCTGGTGATGGTCACGGTCGCCGCGGCCAGCACCGTCACCAGCAGCGTGTTGGCCATCCACAGCGCCAGCGGCGCCTCCTGCCACACCTGGATGTAGTTGTCGAAGGTGAACGTCTCGGGCAGGATCCGGTGGTCGAACACCTCGCTGCGCGGCTTGAACGAGGCGCTGAGCAGCCAGATGAACGGGTAGACGAACGCGACCGCGATCACGCCCAGCGCGGTCCACGTCAGGATCCGCCGCAGCCGCCTCACGGGTTTCCTCCTTCGTAGTGCACGAACCGCCTGGTCACCAGGAACTGCACGCCGGTGATCGCCATGATCACGATGAACAGCAGCCAGGCCAGCGCGGAGGCGTACCCCATGTGCAGGAACTCGAAGGCCTGCTGGAACAGGTAGATCGCGTAGAACAGCGCGGCGTCGTTGCTGTAGGTGGTGTTGCCCGCGCCGAAGAAGGCGGTGTACGCCTCGGTGAAGGACTGCAGGGCGTTGATGCTGTCCACGATGAACAGGAAGAACAGGGTGGGGCTGATCATCGGCACGGTGATCCGCAGCGTGCGCTTCCACCAGCCGGCCCCGTCCACGAGGGCGGAGTCGTACAGCTCCTGGGGGACGCCGCGCAGCGCCGCCAGGATGATGACCACCGACGCGCCGACGGTCCACAGGCTCATCAGCACCAGGCCGGGCTTGACCCAGACGGGGTCGGTGGTCCAGGCGGGGCCGTCGATGCCGAAGACGCCGAGAAAGCTGTTGATCAGGCCGTTCTGGCCGTTGAACAACATCAGCAGCAGGATGCCGATGGCGACCGGCGGCGTCATCTTGGGCAGGAAGAAGGCCGTGCGGAAGAAGCCGGTGGCCCTGGTGGCGGTGTTGAGCAGCAGCGCCAGCCCGAGGGAGACGACGAGCTGGGCCGGCACCGACATCACGGTGAACAGGAACGTGTTGCGCAGCGCCAGGCCGACCTTCGGGTCCTCGAAGAGGGTCACGTAGTTGTCGAAGCCGATGAACGACGGGTCGTTGATGACGTCGTAGTCGGTCAGCGACAGGTAGGCGCTGTTGATCACGGGCCAGGCGGTGAAGATCAGGAAACCGATGATCCAGGGACAGATGAACAGCAGCGCGGCCCTGGTCTCGATGAAACGCATGGACCTCATGCGCGGTGTGCGGGACATCTCAGTTCGTACGCTTCGTCCAGTCGGCCCATGCCTTGTCGAGCGCCGCCTGAGCGTCCTTCTGTGCCTTGTCGAGGGCGGCCTGCGGCTCCTCCTGGCCGTTGAGCACCCGGTTCACCGCGCCCTGCCAGGCGTCCTTGAACTCCTTGTCGGCCGGGTTGGCCGGCAGGCTGAAGGTGTTCTGGTTGGCCTCGTAGACGGCCTTGACGCCGGAGTCCCAGGGCTCGCCGCCGGAGGTGAGCATCTTCTGGATCTCCTCGTCGGCCTTGACGTTGCCGGTGAGGATGCCGGTGAACGGCTTGCCGTCGGCCTCGCGCTTGTCCAGGCGGGCCTGGGCGGCGGCCTTCCACGACTCCACCAGCGTCATCGTCTTGGCGAAGCGGCAGGCGGCGCCGGGGTTCCCGGCGCCCTTGGGGATGGCCCACGACGAGCCGGAGGAGTAGGCCAGCGGCTTGCCCTCGGGGGTGCGGAAGGTGTCGAAGGCCATGGCGGCCTTCGGGGAGACGTCGTTGAGCACGTTGACGTACCACTGCTCCATCGGCATCGCGCCCAGCGTGTTCTCGGCGAACTGGTTGCCCTTGCCGAAGAAGTCGGCCGAGTCGCGCACGGCCTTGACCTTGGCGAAGCCGCCCTGCGCGTCGTAGACGCCGACGGCGAACTGCAGCGCCTTGACCACCTCGGGGGTGTTGAGCTGTGCGGTCTTCCCGTCGGCCGACAGCAGGTCGGCGCCGAGGGACTTGGCCCACAGCGGCAGGAACTCCGGCAGCTTGCTGTCGAAGCCGATCACCTGGAGCTTGCCGCCCGGCGCCTTCACCAGCTTCTCGGTCGCGGCGGTGACCTTGTCCCAGTCGGAGCCGTTGACGTCCTCGATCGTCAGGCCGGCCTGCTTGAGCAGGCCGGCGTTGGCCATGGTGATCTGGACCTGGTTGAACTCGGGGATCGCGTAGACCTCGTTGCCGAACGTCACCTGGCCGAGAGCGTTCTTGTTGTACATGGAGGTGTCGATCTGCTCGCCCTGGACGCACGCCGTCAGGGGGATGATCGCGCCGCGCGAGGCGAAGGTGCCGATCTGGTCGCGGTTGGCGTAGATGACGTCCGGCGGGTCGCCGGCGGCCACCGCGGAGAGGAACTGCTGGATGTCCAGGTCGCCTTCGATCAGCTTCACGTCCGCGCCCTTGAGTGACTTCTTGGCCAGCTCGACGCGGGTCTCGCCGATCTCGTCGGTGGCCCCGAAGCCCATGACCGAGATGGTGCCCTGGTAGGAGGCGCCGGGGTTGAACTGGCTCGCCGACGGTGCCGGGGCCGCTGCGCCACCGGTGCCCTTGGCACACGAGGTGAGCGCCAGCGCGAGCGACACGGACAGGACGGACCAGCGGACGAGCGGGGATCTCATTGGGGGTTTCGCCTCCACACTGAACAAGCGGGGCATCAGGCACGCTGATGACGGCCACGTGGCGCCAGGCCAGTGTGGCAACGTTCACACATCTGAGAACGTACCCATACCGCTGAAATCCCGTCAACCACTCGCTTCACTGCGTTTCTGTCCTGTTAACAACTCCAGCGGTGTGGGACGCCCCACTGGGACGCCCGCCCCTTCTGCCCCGCCGGAGATGCCGTACACGCGAGAGGGCCCGGCCGTTGTCAACGACCGGGCCCTCGGGGAACAAGGCGCCCCGGGGCAGGGGGTCGGGCGCCTTGTGTGTGCGGAGCGAGTGTCAGTGCTCCGAGGCCTTCTCGGCCCCCACGCCGGTGAGCGAGCGGACCTCCATCTCGGCCCACTTGCCCGAGTTGTACTCCTTGCTGAGGACCGTGCCGAGCCAGCCGCACAGGAAGCCGATCGGGATCGAGACGATGCCAGGGTTGCTCAGCGGGAACAGCACGAAGTCGGCCGTCTTGAACAGCGCCGTCTCGCCGCCGGACACCACCGGCGAGAAGATCACCAGCACCAGGGCGGAGACCAGGCCACCGTAGATGGCCGCGACCGCGCCGGTCGTGTTGAACCTCTTCCAGAACAGGCTGTAGAGGATCGCGGGCAGGTTGCCCGAGGCCGCCACGGCGAACGCCAGGGCCACCAGGAACGCCACGTTCTGCCCCTGGGCCTGGATGCCCAGGCCGATCGCGACCGCGCCGATGACCAGGGCGGAGATGCGGGCCACCAAGACCTCCTGGCGCTCGCTGGCCTGGCCGCGCTTGAAGACGTGCGCGTACAGGTCGTGCGAGAAACTGGAGGAGGAGGCGAGGGTCAGGCCCGCGACCACGGCCAGGATCGTGGCGAAGGCCACCGCTCCGATCAGCGCCAGCAGGATCGTGCCGCCGACCGGGCCGAAGATGTCCGCGCCGATCTGTTGTGCCAGCAGTGGCGCGGCCGTGTTGCCCGCCTTGTCACCCGCGACGATCGCGGTCTTGCCGACCAGGGCCGCCGCGCCGAAGCCGAGGACCAGGGTCAGCAGGTAGAAGGCGCCGATGATGCCGATGCCCCACAGGACCGACTTGCGGGCGTCCTTGGCGGTGGGCACGGTGTAGAAGCGGATGAGGATGTGCGGCAGGCCCGCCGTGCCCAGCACCAGCGCCAGGCCCAGGCTGATCAGGTCGATCTTGCCGGCCAGGCCCTGCGCCTCGGTGCCGTACTTCAGGCCGGGGCTGAGGAAGCTCTCGGGGTTGGCCGGGGGGCCGCTCTTGACGGCGGCCTGGCCGAGCAGGCTCGACAGGTTGAAGCCGTACTTGGCCAGCACCAGCACCGTCACCAGCGCGGCGCCGCTCATCAGCAGCACGGCCTTGACGATCTGCACCCAGGTGGTGCCCTTCATGCCGCCGAACACCACGTAGATGATCATCAGCGCGCCCACGCCGACGATCGTCCACGCCTTGCCCGCGTCGCTGGTGATGCCGAGCAGCAGGCCGACCAGCGCGCCCGCGCCCACCATCTGCGCCAGCAGGTAGAAGATGCTGACGACGATCGTGGACACGCCCGCCGCCGTGCGGACCGGGCGCGGGCTCATCCTGAACGCCAGCACGTCGGCCATGGTGAACTTGCCGGAGTTCCGCATCAGCTCGGCCACCAGCAGCAGCGCCACCAGCCAGGCGACCAGGAAGCCGATCGAGTAGAGGAACCCGTCGTAGCCGGACAGCGCGATGATGCCGGCGATGCCGAGGAAGGAGGCGGCCGACATGTAGTCGCCGCCGATCGCCAGGCCGTTCTGCACGCCGCTGAACGACCGGCCGCCCGCGTAGTAGTCGGCGGCCGTCTTGGTCTGACGGCTCGCCCAGAAGGTGATGCCCAGGGTGGCGGCCACGAAGGTGAGGAAGAGGATCATCCCCAGGGTCGTCGAGCTCACTGAGTCTTCTCCTCCACCTCGTGGCGCAGCTTGTCGGCGATCGGGTCGAGCTTGCGCTCCGCGTGCCTGGCGTACGCCCACGCGATGAGGAAGGTGGACACGAACTGCAGCAAGCCGAGGACCAGGCCGACGTTGATCTCACCGACGATCTTGGCCGCCATGAAGTCACGCGCCCATCCGGACAGCACCACGTAGAGCAGGTACCACGCGAGGAACGCCACGGTCATGGGGAACGTCCAGCGGCGGAACGCCCTTTTCAGCTCCTGGAACTCACTGCTCTCCTGCACTTGTTCATAGACCGACGCGTCATGTTCTTGAGTCGTCACGAGACCTCCACTGTGATGCGGATCACGCCCAACGTAAGAGGGCAACCTACCCGCCGTGGAGATCCGCAGGAGGGCTGTTCGGTGAGGCGGTGCCGTCCGGCGCTTAGTTGGGGATGGCCTGCGGTGAAAGGTCCTTCTAGCGCGATGAGCGGTCGGCCATCCCTTTCACCCCTTTACGGCTCCCGCCGTCAGACCCTCCACGATGTAGCGGCGGATGGCGGCGAACAGGATGAGCGTGGGCACCACCGAGACGACCGTGGCCGCCGCCATCGAGCCCCAGTCGATGTCGTACTGGGTGATGAAGGAGTTCATCGCCACCGGGACGGTCTTGGCGTCCTCGCTGTCGATGAACGTGATCGCCAGGAACAGCTCGTTCCAGCACTGCACGAACGCGAAGATGAACGTGGCCGCGATGCCCGGCAGCATCACCGGGATCACCACCCGGACCATGGCCACCAGCCGCGAGGCCCCGTCCACCTGCGCCGCCTCCTCCAGCGCCACCGGCACCCGCTCGTAGAAGCCGCGCATGATGATCGTCGAGAACGGCACCAGCATCGCCACGTACACCAGCATCAGCCCCGCCAGCCGGTTGAGCAGGTCCAGGTCGGACATCAGCAGGTAGAGCGGGCCGAGCGCGATGAACAGCGGGATCATCTGGGTGACCAGGAAGGCCAGCATCAGCGCGGCCCTGCCGGGGAAGGCGAAGCGGGCCAGCGTGTAGCCGCCCAGCACGCCGATCGCCGTGACCGCCGCGGCGGCCACCAGCGAGACGAGCAGCGAGTTCAGCAGGTACGTGCCGAAGTCGGCGAACTCGAACAGCTCCGCGTAGTGCTCGAAGGTGACGTTCGCCGGCCAGTAGCGCAGCGGCACCGAGAAGATCTCGGGCTTGGGCTTGAGCGAGGTGACGACGATCCAGTACAGCGGGAACAGGGTGATCAGCAGCCAGGCGGTCAGCACGACGGCCTTGGCCACCGTGCCGAGGCGCCTCATCGGGCCTGCTCGAATCGCGTGGCGTTCAGGTAGAAGATGCTGAACGCGAGCAGGAGCGCCAGGACGAGCAGGCCGACCGCGCCCGCCCGGCCGTAGTCGCCACCGATGACCTGCTGGATGAGGAACGTGGTGACGATGTCGGTGCTGCCGGCCGGGCCGCCGCCGGTCATCGCGTAGATGAGGTCGGGGAAGTTCAGGATCCAGATGATCCGCAGCAGCACGATCAGAGCCAGGGTCGGCCGGATGTGCGGCAGCGTCACGTGCCAGAACCGGCGTGCCCGGGACGCGCCGTCCACGGCCGCCGCCTCGTACAGCTCGCCGGGCACCGACTGCAGCGCGGCCATGATCATGATGGCGAAGAACGTGACGCCGTACCAGATGTTCGCCACGATCACCGAGGTCATCGCCCAGCCCGGCGTGGCCAGGAAGCCGATCCGCTCCTCGATCAGGCCCGCCTTCAGCAGCAGGTCGTTGACCACGCCGAACTGCCCGTTGAACATCCACCGCCACAGCAGCCCGATCAGGAACCCCGACATCGCCCACGGGAAGAACACCCAGGCCTGGTAGAGCCCCCGGCCCCGGAACTGCCTGCGCAGCAGCAGCGCCAGCCCGAAGCCGAGGAAGAACTGGAAGAACAGCGAGACCGCCACCCACGTGCCGGTGTTGCGCAGCGCCGTCCAGAAGCGGTCCTCGGCCAGCACGGCGCGGAAGTTCTCCAGCCCCGTGAACGGGGTGGAGGTGAGGTCGAACAGGTTGTAACGCTGGAAGGCGATCACCGCGCCGCGGATCATCGGGTAGTACGTGAACAGCGCCACGAACACCACGCCGGGCAGCAGGCACAGCGCGATGAAGCGGGCCCTGCGGACGGTGAACGTCCTCATGAGACCTTCTTGGCCTGGTCCACCCAGAAGGCGTCCCACGCCTTGAGCACCTCGGCGGTGCTCGTCTTGCCGGTGATCAGGGACTGGATGTCGCGGTCGGAGTCCACCAGGAACTGGCTCCAGCCCGGATAGTCGACCGGCCTGATCGTGATCACCTGTTTGGGGTCCTGCTGGGCCTGGAGGTAGGCCTTCCAGGCGCCCTGCGAGAACTGCGGGTCGTTCTGCGCCTGCCGGGAGATCGGGATGAGCGAGTTGCCCTTGGCGAAGGCGATGCTCTGCTCGGACTCCGACAGGAACTGCACCAGCTTCACCGCCTCCTTCGCGTGCTGACTGAAGGAGGTCACACCCCAGCCGGCGTAGCCGACGGGCTGGTAGGCGTACCCGGTGGGGCCCTTGGGGATCGGGGCGGTGGACCAGGCCGTGACGCCGCTCTCCTCGACCGTCTTGATCACCTCGGGGTCCTGGATGAGCATGCCGGTGACGCCCGAGGTGAAGCCCTGGACCATCTCGGGGTAACCCCAGGAGACGGAG
Source organism: Nonomuraea sp. PA05 (assembly GCF_008086045.1). Lineage (GTDB taxonomy): Bacteria > Actinomycetota > Actinomycetes > Streptosporangiales > Streptosporangiaceae > Nonomuraea > Nonomuraea monospora. The sequence continues at coordinate 111,607 of NZ_VSEY01000005.1, forward strand.
TCGGGCGGCGACGCCTCCTTGAAGATCTTGACGAAGAGGTCGAGGGCCTGCGCGGCCTCCGGGGTCGAGAAGATCGTCCGCTTGTCCTTCAGGTAGAAGGATTTTTCCGGATTCAGTGCGTCGCCGTTGTAAGCGCTGATCATCATCACCGCGTAGTCGGCGCCGCCCTTGCCGCCCCTGAAGGAGTAGCCGTACCGGTCGCCGGAGGTCATCCGCCTGCCGGCCTCGTACAGCTCCTGCCAGGTGGCCGGCGGCTGCGTCATGCCGAAGTCCGTACGGTAGAACAGCGTGCGCTGGTAGAACCCGTACGGGATCAGATACGCCTTGCCCCCGACCTCCACCGCCTTCTTCCGGGCCAGCTCGGTCAGGTCCGCCCAGCCGGGCCAGTCGGTGGTGGGCAACACGGCCAGCCAGCCGTTGTTGGAGAAGGACTTGGCCGTGTGGTCGCGCACCTCCAGCACGTCCAGGCCCTTCTCGGTCTGCAGGATCTGGGTGATCTTCTGGTCGGCGCTGTCGAGTGGCGGGGAGATGAGCTCGACGGTGACGCCCGGGTTGGCCTGCTCGAAGTCGGCGATGAGGGTCTTGATGAGCTTCGTGCGTTCCGGGCCGGTCAGGCTTTCGATCATTCTCAGCCGGATCTCCCCCGGTGCGCCGGAGGAGCCCGAGCCGCAGCCCGTGAGTGTCAGCGTGACGACGGCGGCCGTGGCCACCAGGACGGGGTTTCTCATGACGAGCCTCCCGCGAGGTCAGACAGCGCTGTCAATCACGTTAGGCGGACATTCCCTCCAGGGCCAGACCGAGATCCTTGATCAAGATCTCCGCGGGCTCCAGGCCGACCGAGAGCCGGACCAGGCCCACCGGGATCCCCATGGTGGCCCGTACGCTCTCCTCGGTGGACAGCGCGGGCGCGTTCACCAGGCTCTCGAACCCGCCCCATGACACCCCGATCCGGAAATGTCGCAACCTGGAGAGGAAAGCACCGACCTCCGGCCGCGACTCCGTGTCGAGCTCCAAACTGAACAGGCTGGAGAAGCCGGACATCTGCCGCACCGCGATCGCATGGCCCGGATGCGACGGCAACCCCGGATGGTTCACCGACCGCACGGCCGGATGATCCTGGAGGAACGCCGCCACCGCCAGCCCGCGCTCCTGGTGCGCCGCCATCCGCACCGGCAGCGTCCGCAGCCCCTTGATCACCTTGGCCGCGTCGTGCGGCGACATGGCGGCCCCGTAGAGCTGGTACTCGGTCAGCGCCAGCGGCCTGATCAGCCGCTCCGGCCCGATCACCACCCCGCCCACCAGGTCGCTGTGCCCGCCGACGTACTTCGACAGCGAGTGCACGACCAGGTCCACCCCCATCGTCAGCGGCTTCTGGAACAGCGGCGTGGACCACGTGTTGTCCATCACCGTCACCAGCCCGCGCTCCCGCGCCCACCCCGTCACCTCCGCGATGTCCACCACCGCGTAGGCCATGTAGGACGGGGACTCGAAGTACAGTAGGCGGGTGCTCGCCCTGATAGCGCTGTCACCTTCCCCGAGGTCCTTGACATGCGTATGCGTCACCCCGAACTTCTCCAGGTAACGCAGGAACTGGGTCGTCGGCCCGTAGACCGCGCCGAGCACCAGCACGTGATCGCCGGCCGACACGAGCGACGAGATCGTCGCCGAGATCGCGCCCATCCCCGAGGCGAAACACTTCGCCCGATCTCCCCGCTCCAGCGCGGCGAGCTTACGCTGGGCGAGATCCACCGTCGGGTTGGTCCCCCGCCAGTAGACGTAGCGCTCGTCCTCGTTCCTGACGGCCTCGCCGAGCTCCTCCGCCGTCGCGAACGTGAACACCGAGTTCTCGAACACCGGCGGGTTGACCGCGCCCAGCATCCAAGGCTCGTCCTCACCCAACCGGCCACAGATCCATTCATCATCCATGGGGGCACACTATGACAGCACGCAAGCCGACCATGGCGGACGTCGCCCGGCAGGCGGGTGTGAGCCTCAAGACCGTCTCCCGCGTGGTCAACCAGGAGCCCCACGTCCGGGCGTCGCTGCAGCAGCGCGTGCAGGCCGCGATCAGCGCGCTCGGCTACCGCCGCAACGAGGCCGCCGCCCGGCTGGCCAGGGGCGCGACCATGCTGACGCTCGGGCTGGTGATGGAGAACATCTCCAACGAGTTCTACTCGCGCCTGGCCGCCGCCGTCGAGGCCGCCGCCGCCGACCACGAGGCGCTGGTGGTGTTCGGCTCGTACGAGGAGAGCGCCGACAAGGAACGCATGCTCATCGAGTCCATGTACGCCAGGGGCGTCGACTCCCTCATCGTCGTCCCCTCCGCGGCCGACCACTCCTGGCTGGCCGAGCACGCCAGCCTCACCACCGTGTTCGTCGACCGGGTGCCGCTCGGCCTCGACGGGGCCGACGTCGTCCTGCTCGACGACGTGTGGGGCGGCCGCACCGCCACCCGGCACCTGCTCTCCCACGGTCACCGCCGCATCGCGCTGATCTCCGACGACGACGGCATCAGCTCCGTGCGCGACCGCGCCACCGGCTACCGCGCCGCCCTCGCCGACGCGGGCGTGCCCGCCGGCGAGGAGCTGGTCGTCCGTGAGATGTACGACCCGGGCCGGGTGTCCGGCGAGGTCGCCCGGCTGCTCGACCTGCCCTCGCCGCCCACCGCGTTCTTCGCCACCAACAACCGGGCCGCCATCGGCATCCTCCAGGCGCTGCGCGAGCGGCCAGAGCGGCCCGCGTACGTGGGGTTCGACGATTTCGCGCTGGCCGACGTGTTCAACCCGGGCGTGACGGTCGTCCGCTACGACACCGCCCGCCTGGCCCGCGCCGCCGTGGACCTCCTGCTCAACCCGTCACCCGCCGCGCGGCGCATCAAGGTGCCGGTGGAGCTGGTGCCGCGCGGCTCCGGCGAGCTCCCGCCCGCCTGACCCCCAAAACGTGGTCACGTCTCTTCATGTCCGCGCCTGACCGTCCGCCGGGCCGGGTACGGATCGGCCATGCCCGAGGACGCGGAGGAATCGACCGAGGCCATCGACCCGGACGTCTACCTCGACGTGCCCGTGGTCCAGGTGGAGGAGATCACCCTGGACGTGCAGGACCTGCGGGCCAAGGTGTCGCTCCAGGCCGAGGTGCTCGACCTGCTCAAGCTGAGCGTGGGCGCGGACGTGTTCCTCGGGTCCGTCAACCTCACCATCAAGGGCGTCGAGGCGCAGGCGCTGCTGAAGGTGCGGCTGGACAACGTGGCGCGGATCATCGACCGGGTGCTGCAGACCATCGACGACAACCCGCAGATCCTGGAGAACCTGACGCGCGGGCTCGGCACGGCCGTGCGGGACATCGGGAGCGGCGCCGGGTACGCCGTCCGGGATGTGGGGGCCGGGGCCGGGTATGCGGTGCGAGACGTCGGGGCGGGGGCCGCTGGCGCTGTCCGTGACGTCGGTGCAGGGGCCGGTGGAGCTGTCCGTGACGTGGGGACGGGGGCCGGTGCGGCCGTCCGCGACGTGGGGGCCGCCACCGGCGACGCGGTGCAGGACACCACAGGTCTCGTGCGGGACGTCGGCCCGGTCGTGAACGCGGGCACTGGCGGGCACCCGCCCCGGCGGCAGCACCACTTCCGCTTCAAGCGCCGTCACGACCACAAGTGAGCAGCACCATGCCGAGACCAGAGCACCCCACCGACCCGGACGTCGAGATCAGCGCCTCAGTCACCGCCAGGGAGCTCCGCTTCCACGCGCGGCCCGAGGTGTCGGTGCACGCGGAGGCGGGGCCCGGCGGCGAGTGCGCCTGGGGCAGCGACCGGACGAACCTGCCCGACCAGGTGGAGCCGGACGTCACCTACCGCGACATCCGCATCGACTTCCGCGTGGCGGCCGCACTCGCCGACCCCAAGCACCCCTAGTGATCTCGTGCGGCCTCGTAGGCGGCGCGCAGGACCGAGGCCAGCTCGTCCGCCAGCTCCGGGCTGGCCCCCACCACCCCGCTCCACCGCCGGGTCAGGTCGGTGTCCAGCTCCACCGCCCGCCCGAACACGTCCCTGACCGCCCCGCCCGCCGCCTCGGCCAGCACCACGGAGGCGGCGATGTCCACCAGCCGGTGCGTGTCCGTGGCGGCGTCGGCGAAGGCGTCCGTCGCGCCCTGCGCCACGAGCGCGCCCTCCAGGCAGCTCGTGCTCAGGATGCGCACGCGCGCCACCCGCCGCACCACCTCCCACCAGGCGGCGCTGGCGGCGGCGTTGGCCGGGTGCGGGCGCAGGAGGGAGACGGCGGCGCCCGCCAGCTCGCGGCGGCCGCTCGTGCGCAGCGGCGACGGCACGCCCGCCCACGCCCACCAGCTCCGCCCGGTGTCCAGCCACACGGTCAGCGCCTCGGTGAAGACGCCGTCCTCGGCGACGGCCGCGGAGAAGGCCGACAGGGGGACGCCGGCGGCGGCGTTGGCCGAGCCGTCCACCGGGTCCATGACGAGGGTGAGCGCCGAGCCGTTGTCCACCCAGCCGGTCTCCTCGGTGAGGATGTTGACGGGGTGCCGGGACAGGCCGGTGAGGATGGCGTCCTCGACGAGGACGTCGATGCGCATGGTGGGGGTGCCGTCCGCGCCGTCCGCCACGACGGCGGCCAGGGTGGCGCGGTCGTGCTCGGCGGTGGCGGCGGTGTAGGCGTCCAGCGCGGCCGCAGCGGCGGCGGCCAGGGCAGGATGCGCCTCCACAGGCACCCCCACACCCCACCCGCGCACGCTCGACACCTCGGCACCCGCCCCACGTCCGCGCGTCGCACCCGCCGACGGCGAGCGCCCCTCCGGCGCGGGCGACTCGGGCTGGTGTCTCTCCCCGCCGGTCATCGCCGTCCCCTCTCCGTGCGGCGTCCGCGTCACTGTCCTACCCCCGCGAGCAACGCGGAGTCACCCGCCGTGACGGTCATCCGCACGGTCGGCCACCCCCGGTCCACGGTCACCACGGTGAGGTCGCCGCGCTGTCCCTCGGCCAGCGCGCCGCGATCGGTGAGCCCCGCGACGGCGGCGGGCCCGGAGGTGACCAGGGCGACGGCCCGGGGCAGGGAGACGATCTCGCGGGTGGCGAGGAGGAGCGCCGCCGCCAGGGGCGCGGAGGGCAGGTAGTCGCTGGACAGCCCGTCCACCAGCCCCTCCGCCACGAGCTCGGCCGCCGACACGTTCCCGGAGTGCGAGCCGCCGCGCAGGATGTTCGGCGCCCCCGCCACGACCCGCAGCCCCCGCTCGCGGGCGGCCCGCGCCGCCTCGAAGGTGGTGGGGAACTCGGCGACCGCGACCCCGTTGGCCACCGCCACGTCCACCTCCCCGGGCGTCACCGGGTCGTGGGCGAGCAGCCGCGCCCGCCCCTGCGCCGCCAGTTCGGCGAGCCGGCCGAGGGCGATCTCGCGGTGCCCGATGCGCGCGTCGCGTTCGGCCACCAGCGTCTCGACCCGCCGCTGGGCCTCCTCGGCCGAGATGCCTTCTGTGCCCTCCAGCCAGCGCCGGTAGACGGCCGAGTCCCGGTACTGGCCCTGCCCCGGCGTGTGGTCCTCGAAGGAGACGAGCGGCGGCGGCTCCGGCGTACCGGACAGGCAGGAGTCGAGTGCCGTCAGGCCGTCGGGGTCGCGGGCGTCGAGGCGGTAGAGGATGCGGTGATCGAGCAGCGCGTGGCCGGAGGCGGCGCGCTCGCGGATGGCGGCGTCGAGCCGGCGCGCCCGCTCGACGGTGCGGCCCTTGCGGTTGTGCGACTCGAACGCCACCCCGTGGAACACCGTGGTGATCCCCGCGGCCCGCACCCGTCCCTCGAAGCTGGACACCCCGAACCCGACCTCGAACTCGGCGTTCGGACGGGGCCGCAGCTCGGTCTCCAGCCCGTCGGAGTGGGTGTCGACGAGGCCGGGCAGCAGCAGCGCGCCACGCAGGTCCACGGCCTCGGCGGGCACGGCGCCGGGCCGCGCGGGGCCGACGTGGGTGATCAGGCCGTGCTCGGTGACGACGAGCGCGTCGTCGATGACGCGGCCGGGCAGGACGGCCGTGGCGTGCGCCAGCACCTTCATCGGGCAACCTCCAGGTGAGAAGTACGCAGTACGTCGGCGGGCGTCCCGTCAGCGGACACCAGGCCGTCCGCCAGCACCGCCACCCGGGTGGCGAGCCGTTCGATGGCGTCGAGGTCGTGGAAGACGGACAGCACGGCCACGCCCGCGCCCGTCAGCCCGGCGATCATGGACAGCACCGCCTCCCTGTTGACCGGGTCGAGCGCGGAGACCGGCTCGTCGAGCAGCAGCAGCCGCGGCGGGGAGATGGTGCCGGCGGCCAGGTTCACGCGCTGCTTCTGGCCGCCCGACAGGACGGTGGTGTGCATGGCCCACAGGCGCTCGTCGATGCCGAGCCTGCGCAGGGCGTCGGCGGCGGCGTCGCGGGCGGCGTCCGCGTCCAGGCCGCGGGCGGCGCCGGCGCGGGCGACCACGTCGAGCACGGCCCGCCTCGGCTCGGCGCGCAGGAACTGGGAGACGTACCCGAGCTCCCTGCCCCGCAGGTCGGCGACCTGGGCGTCGGGCAGCGCCGCCAGGTCCACGACCTCGCCGGACGAGGTGCGCAGCAGGATCCGCCCGGCGGTGGGCACGTACGTGCGGTGGACGCAGCGCAGCAGCGACGACTTGCCCGCCCCCGACGAGCCGGCCAGCGCGACGTGCTCGCCGGCGGCCACGTCGAGGTCCACGCCGCGCAGCGCGCCCACGGTGCGGCCGTCGATGGTGTGCAGGGTGAAGGACTTGACCAGGCCGCGGATCCGGAGGACGTTCATCCGCGCGCCGCCGCGACGAGCCGCTGGCTGTACGGGTGCTGCGGGTCCTCCAGCAACTGGTCGGTCAGGCCCGTCTCGACGACGCGGCCGTGTTGCATCACCATCACCCTCCTGGTCAGCATCTCGATGACGCCGAAATCGTGGGAGACGACCACGGCGGCGACGCCGAGCCGTTCGAGCAGGTTCCTGAGCAGGTCGAGCACGCCGGCGGCGACGGAGGCGTCCAGGCCGGTGGTCGGCTCGTCGAGCAGGAGCACGGGCGGCCGGTTGGCCAGCGCCTTGGCGATCTGGACGCGCTGCCGCATGCCGCCGGAGAACGTGCGGACCGGATCGTCCATGCGTGAGAGCGGCACCTCGGTCAGCTCCAGCAGCTCGGCGGCGCGCTCCCTGATGCGGCCGAAGTGCCGGCCGCCGGCGGCGGTGAGGCGTTCTGCGATGTTGCCGCCCGCGCTGGTGTCCAGGTCGAGCCCGTAGGCGGGGTCCTGGTAGACGACCGAGACGCGGTCGATGCGCAGCCGCCTGCGGGCGCTGTCGTCCAGCGCCAGCACGTCGGTGCGGCCGTCGTCGTAGCCGCGCAGGTACGCGCTGCCCCTGCTGGGCCGCTCGTCCCCGGCCACGCAGCGCATGACCGTGGACTTGCCCGAGCCCGACTCGCCGACGATGCCCAGCGCCTCGCCCGGCGCCACCTCGAAGGCGACGTCCCAGGCGGCCACCACGGCGCCGGTCGCGGGCGACACCGAGGTGCCGTGCTCCGGCCCGGTGCCGGGCAGCGAGCGCGGGCCGGGGTCTCCGTAGACCCTGCCGAGCCCGTCCACCTTCAACGCCCAGCTCATTGATCCTTCTCCCTGTTCCGCGTGCAGAAGTCCGTGTCGCTGCACACCCACGTCACGGACCCGTCCGTCGCCGGCACCTCCACCAGGTACGACTCCGCGCTCCCGCAGTGCCGGCAGGCCGCACCCGGTGTGTGCTCGACCTCGAACGGGATGTCCTCGAACACCAGCGGCTCCACCACGGTGTGCGGCGGCACCGCGTAGATCCGCTTCTCCCTGCCCGCCCCGAACAGCGTCAGGTGCTCCGCCATGTTCAGCTTCGGCACGTCGAACCTGGGGATCGGCGTGGGCGAGATGAGGTACCGGCCGTTCACCACGCAGGGGTAGCCGGCGGTCTTGGTGACGACGCCGTTGCGCACGACGTCCTCGTACAGGCCGACCCACATGCGCGAGTAGTCGGCCTCGGCGTGCATCCTGCGCTGCTCGCGCACGTCCCGCTCGACGGCGCGCAGCGGCTCGGGCACCGGCACCTGCAGCACGAGCGTCTGGTCGGCGCGCAGCGGCGTCTCGGGGATGCGGTGCCTGGACTGGATCAGGCTCGCCTGCCGCGTGTCCGTCTCCTGCTCGCAGCCGACGTGGCCGACGACCAGGCGGCGCAGGTTGGCGGCGTTCACGCCGCCGTCCTCGCCCTGGTCGATGACCTTGAGCCGGTCCTCGGGGCCGACCAGGGCCAGCGTCACCTGGAGGCCGCCTGAGCCCCAGCCGCGCGCGACGGGCATCTCGCGGGAGCCGAACGGCACCTGGTAGCCCGGCACGGCCACGGCGGTGAGCGCGGCCCTGCGCACCTCGCGCTTGGACAGCTCGTCGAAGATGCCTCTGGGGCCGCCGTCGCCCGCCAGTTCCCTGATCGTGCTCATCGGGCACCCGCCTTCCGTACCGCGCGCTTGCGGTCGAGCACCGACCTGAAGTCCACGTAGTGGGGCAGCTTGAGGTGCTCCAGGAAGCCGGACGCCTCGATGCCGTCGAGCGTCAGCAGCACCTCCTGCTCCAGCCCGGTACGGCCGCCGTCGCGGTGCACCAGCAGGTCCAGGCCCGCCATGGCGATGGCCTTGCGCTCGTTGTGGCCGAAGCACATGCCGTAGCCGAGGTCGAGGCGGGTGCGGTCCTCCTCGGCGCGGTCGAGGTCGTCGATCGTCTCCACCTCGGTGACGCGCACCTCCGCCACCGTCACCGGATTGCCCGTCAGGGGGTGGGCGACGCGGACGGGGAGGGCGCCGTGGCGCACCTCGCCGGGGAACTCGTGGTTGTGCCTGCCCGGCTGGAAGGTGTGGGAGTACCACAGGTGCACGAGGGCGCCGGTCTCCGCCCTGGCCATCGCGGTCAGGCGGGCCGAGCGGGGGACTCCTGGGCGGATGGGGTCGCGGGTGATGTCGTACGGGTCGGGGTCGCCGTCCGTGCGCCTTTCCACCAGCAGGTCCATGGAACGGAGGAGGCGGAGCAGGCGCGGCGGCCGTCGCGGGTCCGCACCATCGGCGTCGCCCTCCGCGCGCGTCTCCCCGCGCCCGCCGCCGTGCGCGCCGTCATGCGCGCCGCCGTGCGCGTCTTCATGCGCGCCGCCGTGCGCGTCTTCATGCGCGTCGCCGTGCGCGCCGCCGTACCGATGCCCGTGCCCGTGGCCGTGGCCGTTCGCTGCGGGCTCCGTGGCGCGGGCCCTGGCCTGCTCCTCCGGCATGAGGTCGAGCAGGCGGCCCACGTAGTCGAGCGTCCGGCCGAGGAGCTGGCTGCCGGGCGGGTTGCGGAAGGCGGGCGAGATGCGGCGCGAGATCCGCAGCTCGTCGGCGTGCACCGGCTCGGAGTAGGCCACCCTGGGCAGCGTCGAGCGGTGCGCCCTGATGAGCTGCGCCGCCTCCTGCACGTCGCCCTCGGCCTGGCGCAGCGCCCTGGCCGCCAGCTCGGGGGCCCACAGGCCGCCCTCGCCCATGATCCGGTCCACGGCGAGCCGCAGCCGGTCGGTGATCTGGTCGATGCCCAGCCAGTCGCTGGGGCCTCCGTAGCGGTGGCGTTCGACGAGCTGCTCGGCGGCCAGGATGGCCTCGTGGCCGCCGCTGGCACCTGAGTAACCCATGTCAGGCTTCTCCGTTCTCGATCTGGATGCGGGTGCTGCGCGGCAGCCCGGCGACGGTTCCGTCCTGGGCGACGAGGAACGTGTCCACGCCCGCGGGGAAGGCGGCGTTGGCGGTGGTGAGCGCCTCGAAGACGTCGCGGGGCAGGCCCCCGACCCGCAGCCGCCGCGTGCCCGGCACCCCCGGACCGCTGAGCGTGAGGACGACTCCTCCTGGAACGTTCCCGCAGTCGTCTCCGGCCAGCGCGGCGACCGCGACCACCAGCCGCGTCCCCAGCTCGGGGTGCATGGCGTCGCCCCTGGTCAGACCGGCGATCTCGGCGGCGGTGGGCGGGCGCAGCGCCACCACCATGCGGGCCCGCTCCGGCGGGGCGGGCGGCGCGGACGTCCCCAGGTGCAGGGCGCGCGCCCAGTGCTCCGCGCCCGGCTCGGTCAGCACGGCGGTCGGCACCTCGACGTCGGCCAGCCCGGCCGCGACGGCCAGCGCCACGGGCCCCTCGCCGCGCCCCTCACCGCGCCCCCCGCCGGACCCCCCGCCGGCCCCGACGACGTCGAGGGCGCCCGGCCTGGACAGCACGTTGAGCAACACCCGGAAGTCGGCCTGAGCCCGCGCCGCCGTCGGCGTCACCGCGCGGACGTGGACGCCGATCCCCTGTACGGCGGTGACGGTCATGTCAGCTCCTCGAAGGCCACGCGGGTCATCGACACCTCGGCCCATTCGGCGGCGTCCTCCCTGGCCCGCCGCTCCGCCACGGCCGCGCACAGGGCGTGCACGTCGTCGGCGGCCGGCAGCCCGGCCTCGGCGGCGGCGTCCAGGAGGGCGGCGGCGAGGGCGGCCACGCGGTCGTCGCCGCCGCGCATGCACCACCCGGCGGCGCCCGCCACCTCGACGGTGCACGAGGTGACGAGCACCTCCCCCAGATGGAAGCGTTCCTCGGCGACCGGCTCGCGCACGGTGAGCATCACCATCCCGACCTCGGGCCGGTGCAGCACGGTCGGCTCGCCCAGCTCGCCGGTGTGGAGCAGGCGCTCGGCGAGCGGCAGCAGTTCCTCTGAGGTCGCGGCGGCCAGCAGCCCGGCGCGTTCCTCCCTGGTGATGACGTTTCCGGTGATGACGTTGGTCAAGGGGTTTCCTCTTCGATCTCGAAGGTGACGTCGAGCACGTCGGGCCGCAGGTAGGTGCGGGCGTACTCGACGTACGGGCCGCCCGCGGCGCGGTTCACGCTCTCGGCCAGCCAGACGGGGCCGCGGCTGCCGCCGGCCAGGTGCTCGGCGATGCCCTGCGGGGGCACGTCGAGGCTGATCCGGTAGCGGGCGCGGATGACGGTGAGCCCGTAGCGGCGGCGCAGCACCCTGTGCAGGGAGACCTCGTCGCCCAGCTCCCTGTCCAGGTTCAGCAGGGGGCGCCGGGGCAGGACGCTGGTGGCGTACGCGGCGACCTCGCCGTTCACGCTGAACACCCGCTCGACCGCCCACACGGCCGCGCCGGGCTGCAGGCGGAGCCTGGCGCGCTCCTGCTCGACCGCGCGCCTGACGCCGCAGCTCACCAGCCGCGACGCCGGCTCGGCGCCGGCCAGACGCACGGTCTCGCTGAACGAGGGCGGGACGTGCGCGGAGATCACGTACTCCACGCGTCCGCGCCTGAAGGTGCCGACACCCTGGACGCGGCGCACCAGCAGCCGCCGCTCCAGCTCTTGCAGGGCCGCGCGGGCGGCGGGCCTGCTGACGTGGAAGCGTTCGGCCAGCACGTGCTCGCTCGGCACCTGCGCGCCCACGGGCACGTGGGCCAGCTCCGCCTCCAGGATGTCGGCCATCTCCAGGTAGCGCTGCGTGCTTGTCATGACAAGCAGCCTCGGCGACCTCTCTGACCGGGAGGTGAACGGCGGGCGACGCCGCACGAGCGCACAGGCCATCAGCGGAGGACGGATCGCAGCCGGGCCGAGACCGCCTCCACCGCCAGGACCAGCAGGAACACCGGCAGCACGATCGCCGTCACGACGTCGTACCCGAGCGCTCTGATCTGCTGGCTCAGCGCGAAGCCGAGCTCGCCCGCGCCGACGATGCCGAGGACGAAGAAGGCCCGCAGGTTGACGTCGAGCGCGTACAGGGTGGTCGCGGTGAGGCGGGGGGTGAGCTGGCCGAGCACGGCCACGGTCAGCTCCTGCCCGGCTCCCGCCCCGGCCGAGCGGACGGCCTCGCGGGGCCCGGCGCGCAGCTCCTCGGCGTCGTCGGCGACGAGCTTGGCGACCAGGGCGGCGGTGAACACGGCCAGCGCCAGCGTCCCCGCGACGGGCCCGTCCATCAGCCCGAACGCCGCCACGAACACCAGCACGAGCAGCAGGTCGGGGATGGAGCGCAGGCCGACGAGCAGAACGCGGGCGGTCAGCCGCACGCCGTCGTTGGGCGCGACGGCGCGGGCGGCGGTCAGGCCGAGCGGGATGCCGGCCAGCGTGCCGAGGAAGGTGGCGCCGGCCGCGATCGCGACCGTCTCCAGCAGCCCCTCGCCGAGCGAGCCGGCGATCGGCTCGAAGTCCGGCGGGAAGAACTCGCCGAGCGCGCGCGCCGATCCGGCGGCGGCGTCGGCCAGCGCCGCCGGGCTCGCGCCGACCTGCCAGAACGCCACCGCCGTCAGGGCGATCGCGCCCCATCCGGCCAGGTGCGCGGCGGCCCGGCCGCGCGTCCACGGCACACGTGTCCCCCTTGCGGAGGGAATCGCCCTGGTACGCCCCGCGCCGAGGAGCTGGCCGCGCAGCGTCACCGAGACCATCTCGACGAGCAGCACGACGGCCACCGTCACCAGCGCGATGCCGACGGCCTCGCGGTAGTCGGTGAAGCCGAACGCCGTCTTGAGGTCCAGCCCGATGCCGCCCGCGCCGACGGCGCCGAGCAGCACGGAGCCGCGGAAGTTGATGTCGAGGCGGTAGAGGATGGCGGCCACCCAGGCGGGCGCCACCTGCGGCAGCACCCCGGCCAGCAGCCGCTGCGCCCGCCCGGCGCCAGTGCCGGCCACGGCCTCGCGGACGCCGGTGTCCGCCTGCTCGATCGCTTCTGTGAACAGCTTGCCGAGCATGCCGACGGAGTGCAGGCCCAGCGCCAGCACGCCGGGCAGGGGGCCGATGCCGATGGCGGCCACGAAGAAGACGGCGAACACGACGTCGGGGATGGCACGGCAGGCGACGATCACGGTCAGCGCCGCCGACCGCACAGCCTTGCGGCCTGCCCCGCCTCGCCCGGCCTCGCGACCGGCCCGGCCGCGCACCGCCGTTCCGCCTGTCTCCCCACCGGCTGCGGCCGGCACGGCCAGGACGGCCGCCAGCATCGTGGCCAGCGCGGTGCCCGCGATGGCCATCCACAGCGTGTCGAGCACGTGCGCGAACGTCGTGGCGGGGTCGCTCAGCGTCGGCGGCACGGCCCTGCCCAGCAGCGCCACGACCTCGCCGAACCCGCTGACCAGCCCGCTGACGCCGACGCCCAGGTAGCCGAGCGCGACGAGGCCGAGCGCCACGGACCCGATCGGGAACGCCCACGCGACGGCCCGGCGGGCGGTGCGCGGCGGCCCGACCCGGATCACGGCACCGTCACAGGGTCGGACAGATACAGCCCCCGCAACCGCACCGGGTCGAGCAGCTCGGTCGGCGAGTCCAGCCGGACCTTCCCCAGCCGCAGCCCCACCACCCGCCGCGTCCACTCCAACGCCAGCTCGACCTGGTGCAACGTGCACACCATGGTCAGCCCGTCCTCCCGGCAGACCCGCACCAGCAGATCCATCACGGAAGCGGCGGTCTCGGGATCGAGCGAGGCCACGGGTTCGTCGGCGAGCATCAGCTCGGGCCGCTGCAGCAGGGCCCGCGCGATGGCGACGCGCTGCTGCTGCCCTCCGGACAGGCTGCCGGCCCGCTGGTAGGCCCGGTCGGCCAGGCCGACCCGGTCCAGGTGCTCGAACGCCTCCGCCCGTACGGATCTGGGCCAGGTGACGATCCCGTACCGTGGCCCGCGGACCCGGCCGAGCGCGCCGTGCAGCACGTTCTCCATCACGGTGAGCCGTCCGATCAGGTTGAACTGCTGGAAGACCACGCCGACCCGCCGCCGCAGCGTCCGCAGCCCGGCGCCCTTGGCGCCGGCCACGTCGACGCCGAGCACGCGGACCTGGCCGGCGTCGGGCCTGGCCAGCCCGTTGAGGTGGCGCAGCAGCGTGGACTTGCCCGACCCGGACGGCCCGAGCAGGGCGACGATCTCCCCGCGCGCCACGGTCAGGTCGATCCCGGCGCACGCGGTCACCTCGCCGAACGCCTTGACCAGCCCCCTGGTCTCCACGACGGCCGCCGTCATGCCTTCGAGCACTTCTCGTTCTTGGTGGCGGCGCACACCTCGCGTACGGCGTCGAAGGTGGCGTCGGTGACGGCCTGCCAGCTCCAGATGGACTTGTCGTTGGTCACGGCGCAGCTCTCGGTGTCCTTACAGATGCCGAGCTGCACCATGCGGTCCTTGCCGGCGTCCTCGGTGAAGGTCTGCCGCAGCTTGGCCTTGAGGTCGGCGGGCAGCTCGTCCCGCATGGCGACGGGCGACATGGGGATCGGCTGGGACTTCCACACCACCTTCACGTCGCCCTGCTTGAGCTTGCCCTTGTCGATGAGGATGTGGTCGACCATCCCGCTCTCGGAGAAGCCGGCCTGGCACTTGCCTGAGGCGACCGACAGCACGGAGTTGTCGTGCCCGCCCGCCATGACGGGCTGGACGCCGGTCTTGGGGTCGATGCCCGCGTCGAGCAGCCCCTGGCTGGGGAAGAGGTAGCCGGACGTGGAGCCGGGGTCCACGAAGCACACCTTGGCGCCCTTGAACCCGTTGATGTCGGTGATCTGACTGTCGGCGGGGACGATGCCGTAGCTCTCGTACGTGGGCTTGCCGCCCTTCTCGACCATCGACGCGATCGGCGTGATCTTTGCGCCGTTGCTCCTGGCGAGCACGTACGACAGCGGCCCGAACTCGGCCAGATCGATCTTGCCGGACACCATGCCCTCGATGACCGCGTTGTAGTCGGTGGAGCGGACGAACTCCACCTTCCTGCCGGTGTTCTTCTCCAGGAGGGCGATGATGTCCTTGTACTCGGCGGTGGGGTCGATGTTCTGCTCCGTGGGGATGGCGGCGAAGCGCAGCACGTCGCCGCTGTCCGCGCTGCTGCCGCCGGCGGAGGAGCAGCCCGCCGCCGCGAGCGCGCCGATCATGGCCAGGGCGGTCAGGGTACGTATCACAGTCGGTTCTCCGAGCCTTGTCGCAGGTGGCGATCAGGCTGGCCACGGTCGTGGCGGACAGTGATGAGCAGGCCAGTCGCGCCTGACCCTGCACGAACCGGGGGGTTAACTCCGCGCGAACCCACCGGCCCGTAACTCTCCTGCCGGTGCGTCTCCACCGCGCGGACAGGGTCCGGTCACGTGGGCGGCGGGTGACGGGTCAGGAGGAGCGGGGCCGCCAGTCGCCGCGGTCCAGGTCGAGGTCCTCCGGCGTGTGCAGCCTGACCATGGTCCTGGCCACCCCGGCCGGCACCCGGTGCGGCGTCAGGAAGGACACGGCCGCCATCACGGTGAACGCGATCGGCACCGTCCACGCCGCCGGTTGGGCCAGCAGCGCCCCCGCCAGCCCGCGCTGCGGCCCTGCCACGATCGTCACCAGCACGGCCCCGCACGCCAGCCCGCCGCCCACGAACAGGCCCGCCAGCGCCCCGGTCGTGGACAGCCGCCGCCACCAGATGCCCAGCACCAGCAGCGGGCAGAACGACGAGGCCGCCACGGCGAACGCCAGCCCCACCACGTCCGCGACCGGCAGCGCCCGCGCCCACAGCGCCAGGGCCAGCGGCACCGCGACCGCCATCAGCGTGGCGATCCTGAACGAGCGCACCCCGCCCTTGAGCAGGTCCTGGGCGATCACCCCCGCCACGGACACGGTCAGACCGGAGGAGGTGGACAGGAACGCGGCGAAGGCGCCCGCGGTGACCAGCGCGGTCAGCAGGTCGCCGAGGGTGCCGCCGATCATGCGGGAGGGCAGGGCCAGCACGACGGTGTCCGTGCGGATGAGCTCGGGCGTGTACATGCGGCCCAGCCACCCGTACACGGCGGGCATCAGGTAGAAGGCGCCGAGCAGCGACAGCACCACGAGCGTGGTGCGCCGGGCGGCCCGCCCGTCGGGGTTGGTGTAGAAGCGGACGAGCACGTGCGGCAGCCCCATCGTGCCCAGGAACGTGGCCAGGATCAGCGAGTACGTCGAGTACAGCCCGTACTCCTTGCTTCCGGCGAGCGGCATCTGCCAGGTGGCCGCGTCGGCCGCGCTCACGTTCGGCGCCCCGTCGGCCTGCCAGGCCATCAGCAGGAACACCAGCGGCACGGCCAGCGCCGTCAGCTTCAGCCAGTACTGGAACGCCTGCACGAACGTGATCGACCGCATCCCGCCGGACAGCACGTTCACCGCCACGACCACCGCGACCAGCAGGCCGCCCACCCACACGGGCGCGCCGGTGATCGTCCGCAGCACCAGGCCGGCGCTCTGGAACTGCGGCATCAGGTAGAGCCAGCCGATCAGCACGACCAGCACGCTCGCGGTGCGGCGCACGGTCATCGACTCCAGCCTGGCCTCGGCGAAGTCCGGCAGCGTGTACGCCCCCGACCGGCGCAGCGGCGCGGAGACCAGCACCAGCAGCACCAGGTACCCGCCGGTCCAGCCGACGGGCAGCCACAGCATGTCCACGCCGAAGGTCAGGATCAGGCCCGCGATGCCCAGGAAGGAGGCCGCCGACAGGTACTCGCCGCCGATGGCCGAGGCGTTCCAGAGGGGGCTGACCGTGCGTGAGGCGACGTAGAAGTCGGAGGTCGTCCGCGAGACCCTGATGCCGAACGCCCCGATGAGCACGGCCGCCACCACGACGACCAGCACCGCCGTCAGACTCATGCGACCCGCTCCAGGCCCCGCCGCGTCCCGCTCACCGGCGCTCGACCAGCTCGGCGAAGTGCCGCTCGTTGCGCTCGGCCTGGCGCACGTACAGCCAGGCGCCGATGACGAAGGCGGGGTAGATGAGGCCGGCCAGCACCGCCCACGGCAGCGGCACGCCGAGCACGTGCACCTCGCGCAGCTCGGGGATGAGCAGGAACAGCAGCGGCAGCCCGCCCACCACGCACGCCAGCACCGTGCAGACGAACAACGCCAGCCGGAACTGGGTGCGCAGCAGCGAGTGCATGTAGACCTCGCCGAGCCGGGTCTGCTCGTCGATCTCCCGGGTGGCGGGGTAGCGGGGGCGGCGCGCGGCGGCGGTGCGCGGGCTGGTGACGGCCACCCGGCGGGGGACCTCTGGGCGGCCGCGCGCGGCCTCGGCACGCCGGCGCTGCTCGGAGCTCATTCCTGCCTGCCTTTCCTGGCCCGCCGCACCAGCAGGTCGCGCAGCTCGCGCGTGTGCCGCCGGCTGACCGGGATCTCGGTGTCCCCGACCCGCACGGTGCACTTGCCGGAGTCGATGTGCAGCTCCTCGATGTGCTTGACCGCCACCAGGTGGCTGCGGTGCACCCGGACGAACCCCGCCGACGCCCACCGCTCCTCCAGCGTGGCCAGCGGGATGCGCACCAGGTGGCTGCCCGTGGCGGTGTGCAGGCGGGCGTAGTCGCCGTGCGCCTCGACGTAGACGACGTCGGCGCTGGAGACGAACCGGGTCACCCCGCCCAGCTCGACCGGGATGGTGTCGCTCTCGCCGCCCTCCACCGGCACGTCGGCGGAGATCGCCACCCGCCTGATCGCCTCCGCCAGCCGCTCGGGGCGGACGGGCTTGAGCAGGTAGTCCTCGGCCTTGATCTCGAACGCGTCCACCGCGTGCTCCTCGTACGCGGTCACGAACACCACCCTCGGCGGGTTCGCGAACTGCGACAGCAGCCGCCCGAGCACCACGCCGTCCAGGCCGCGCATCCTGATGTCGAGGAACACGGCGTCGATCGGCCGCCCGTCGGCGATGGCGCGGTCGAGCAGCCGCAGCGCGGCGGCTCCGTCCCTGGCGGTGGCCACCTCCCCGATGCGGGGGTCGGCGCGCAGCAGGTACGACAGGTCTTCGAGGGCGGGCAGCTCGTCATCGACGGCGAGTACCCGGAGTTGTGCCATAGACAGTGATGAAACCGACAACAAAGATCGAGGTCAACGGGCGGAGACGCCTGGGTGATATTTCGGCAACCTGATGTTGACCTTGGTGCCCGCGCCGCTGGCCGTTTCGACGACCAGACCGTACTCGTCGCCGTACACCTGGCGCAGCCGCTCGTCCACGTTCGCCAGCCCGACGCCGCCCGCGGGGGTGATCTCACCTGCGAGGATGCGGCGCAGCCTGTCGGGGTCCATGCCGAGGCCGTCGTCCTCGACGCTGATGCGGCACTCTGCGCCCGCGTCCTCGGCGATGATCGTGATGCGGCCGACGCCGTTCTTGCTCTCCAGGCCGTGCCGCACCGCGTTCTCGACGAGCGGCTGCAGGCACAGGAACGGCACCGCGACCGGCAGCACCTCGGGTGCGATGCGCAGCGTCACCTGGAGCTGGTCGCCGAACCTGGCCCGCTCCAGGATCAGGTAGCGGTCGATGGAGCGCAGCTCCTCGGCCAGCGTGGTGAACTCGCCGTGCCGCCGGAAGGAGTAGCGGGTGAAGTCGGCGAACTCCAGCAGCAGCTCCCTGGCCCGCTCGGGGTCGGTGCGGACGAACGAGGCGATGGTGGTCAGCGAGTTGTAGATGAAGTGCGGCGAGATCTGCGCGCGCAGCGCCCGCACCTCGGCCTCCATGAGCAGCGTGCGCGAGCGGTCCAGCTCGGCGAGTTCGAGCTGCGAGTCCACCCAGCCGGCCACCTCCTGCGCGGCCCTGACCAGCCCGGCCGAGGCGTTCTGCCCGTAGGCGGCCAGCGCGCCCACGACGCGGTCGTCGGTGGTGAGCGGCACCACGACGGCGTGCCTGACGGGGCATTCGAGCAGGTCGCAGTCGATGGTCAGGACCTGTGTGCGGCCGTCCTTGAGGGTGGCCGCCGCGTGCTCGAAGGCCTGCTCGGCGTGGTGGTCGTCGCCGTCGCCGTCGTAGACGAGCAGCCGCTCGCCGTCGGTGATGGCCAGCGCGGCGGAGCCGAGCAGCGTGCGCAGGTGCCGCGAGGCGCGCTCGGCGCCGTCGGCGGTCAGGCCGGCCCGCAGCGGCGGGCCGGCGAGCGAGGCGGGGTGCAGGGTCTCGAACGTGGCCCGCTCCGCCGGGCTGGTGCCCAGCTCGCGGCGGCCCCGCATGACCCGCCACAACACGATCGCGGGCACGCCGACGAGCACGGCGACGACGGCCACGCCGACCAGGTACTCCACGCGGCCAGAGCCTAGCCGTTCACAGGGCCTAGCCGTTCACAGGGCCTCGGAGACGAGGGCGGCGTACGACCGGGCCTCTTCGTCCGAGTCGTACTTGGTGCGCGGCCAGAAGAACCCGCGCAGCCCGTCCTTCTTGTTGCGCGGCACGACGTGCACGTGCAGGTGGGCGACGCTCTGGCTGATCCGGTTGTTCATCGCCACGAACGTGCCGCCCGCCTCCAGCCCCCGCTCCACGGCCTGGGCCATGGCCCGCACCCGCTCGAAGAACGGCCCGACGTCGCCGAGGTCGGTGAGCGTCTCCACGTGCACGCGCGGCACCACCAGCACGTGGCCCTTGAAGACGGGCCTGGTGTCGAGGAAGGAGACCGCCACCTCGTCGGAGCCGACCACGTAGGCGGGCCGCTCCCCGGCGATGATCTCGCAGAACAGGTCGGTGCTCACCGGCCGACCCTATCGGCGAAGGCGGTCCAGCTCGTCATGTTGGGCGCCGACCACTCCGACGGGGCGTGCAGGAAGTGCTCGCCGACCCGCTCGCGCAGCCGCTCGGGCACCTCGCCCACCTTGGCGCCCCGGCAGTGGTAGACGAGCCCGCCGCCGCGCTGCCCCATGGCCATCCACGGCAGCCACGGCGACACCCGGCACCAGGAGAAGACGCACGGCACGTCCGGCATGCCCGACTCCACGGCGGCGGCCGGCGCGAAGAACTGGAACAGCTCCAGCGCCCGGTAGGTGTCGTCGGCCGAGTTGTCCGGGTAGTCGGCCACCTTCAGCGGCGACGGGTAGGCCAGCCGGACGTCCACGTTGTAGACGATCTGGTCGCCGAGCCGCGTCTCCGGCACCGGGTAGGCGCCCAGCCGCTGGTTGACCGGGTCGTTGAAGACGTGCTGCACCTCGACCTCGCGCCCGGTGATCGGGTTGTGCCAGGAGTCGAGCACCTGCCTGCCGCGGGGGTCGAGGTAGAGGGCGGCCTCCCTGGTCAGGAGCTGCCGGCCGCCCTCGGTCTCGACCGCCCTGGCCACGTTGAGCCCCTCGAACCCGAACAGGTGGTGCGGGCCGTCGCCGTCCTGCCAGCCGTAGACGTCGCCGGTCCAGTACGAGATCGTCTCCGCGCCGTCGGACGAGGCGCGCACCCGGAGGAAGTCCATGATCCGCAGCCTATCCCGTGCCTTCGCGACAGTGTGTTGCTATGTTAGAAACATGGTGTCGCTAACTCAGGGGACGCAGCGGCAGAGCTGGCTTCCCCTCTTCGTCCTGGGCGTCGGCATGTCGATGATCGTCATCGACGCGACGATCGTGAACGTGGCCGTGCCCACGATCATGGCCGACCTCCGGCTCTCGGCCACCGACGTCGAATGGGTCAACTCGATCTACGCCCTCGCCTTCGCCGCCCTGCTCATCCCGCTCGGCCGCACGGGCGACGTGCGCGGCAGGCGCAGGACGTTCAGGATCGGGCTGGTCGTCTTCCTCGCCGCCAGCCTGCTGGCGGCCACCGCCACCAGCGGCGCGCTGCTGATCGGCGCGCGGGTGCTGCAGGGCGTCGGCGCGTCCATGGTGGTGCCGATGACGCTCGCCGTGGTCAACGCCCTCTACACCGGCACCCGCAGGACGGTCGCCTTCGCCGTCTGGGGCTCCATCATCGGCGGCATGGCGGCGCTCGGGCCGCTGCTCGGCGGCTGGGTGGTCAGCGACTTCGGCTGGCGCTGGGCGTTCTGGGTGAACCTGCCCATCGGCCTGCTCGTCCTGCTCGGCACGCTCAAGGTGCCCGAGACGCGCGACCCGCGAGCCGGCGGCGCCGATCTGCCCGGCTTGCTGCTGTCGGTCATCGGGCCGTCGGCGCTGGTGTTCGGGCTGATCGAGGGCCAGACGTACGGCTGGTTCACCGCCGCGGACGGCTCTCTGTCGCCCGTCCCGCTCGCGTTCGCCCTGGCCGCCCTCGCGCTGCCCGCGCTCGTGCTGGCCGAACGGGCCAGGGCGCGGGCGGGCCGGCCGGTGGTGCTCGACCTGTCCCTGTTCGCCCTGCCCTCCTTCCGGTACGGCGGCGCCGCCGCGATGATCGTCATGCTCGGCGAGTTCGGCCTCATCCTGGTGCTGCCGCTGTTCCTGCAGTCGGCCATCGGCTTCAGCGCGTTCCAGACGGGGCTGATCGTGGCCTCGCTCGCCGCCGGCACCTTCCTGGCCGGTGGCGTCGTGCCCCGGCTCTCGCTCGCGCCGCGCGTCATCGTCCGGATCGGGCTGGCCCTGGAGGCCACCGCCGCGCTCGCGATCGGCCTGACCGTCTCCCCCTCGATCGGCCCGTGGTCGCTGGTGCCCTGGCTGGCCCTGTACGGGGTCGGCATCGGCTTCGCCTCCGCCCAGTTGCCGAACGTCATGCTGGCCGGCGTCCCCGCCGGCAAGTCCGGCGCCGCCTCAGGGCTGCAGAGCGCCATCCGCCAGCTCGGCGCCGCGATCGGCATCGCGGTGCTCGGCGCGGTGCTGGTCACGGGGCTCGACTCGGCCATGCACCGCCACCTGCCCGGCCACCCCGAGCTGGCCGCGGCCGTACGCGAGAGCGGCGGCACCGCCATCCCCGCCATCCGCGACCCCGCGTGGCACGCCGCGGCCGTCGCCGCCTCCGCCGACGCCACCCGCCGGGTCACGATCCTGACCGGGCTCGCGCTGCTCGCGGGGGTCGGGGCGACGTTCCTGCTGCCCGATACTGGGAGGAGCCCGAGCCGACGCGAGGAGGAGTGAGTCCGGTGCCGAGGATCACCGCGGCCACGGTGGCCGACCATCGTGCCACCCAGCACGCCGCCCTGCTGTCGGCCGCCATGGAGATCCTGGTGGCCGAGGGCCCGGCGGGCCTCACCCCGGCCGCGGTGGGGGCGCGCGTGGGCCTGGCCCGCTCCAGCGTCTACCGCTACTTCTCCTCCACCGCCGACATCCTGGCCCAGCTCGTGGAGGACGCCATCCCCCGCTGGGCCGACCGGCTCTCCAGCGCGACCGCCGCCGGGCCTGACCTGGAGGCCAAAATCCGCGCGTTCGGGGAGGTCACGCTGTCGTTCGTGACCCACCCCGACTACGCGCTGCTGCGCGCGCTCACCTCCGTGGAGCTGCCCCAGGAGTGCCAGGACCGGCTGGACCAGTTGCACGAGGTGCTGATCGCGCCGCTGCGCGAGGTCGTCGCCGAGGCCGGGCACGAGCAGCCCGACCTCGTCGCGCACCTGGGGTGGGCCATCCTCGGCGAGGCTCAGCGGCGGCTCGCGGCGGGCGCGGACCCCGGGCCCACCGGGCGCACCACGCTCGCGGTGCTCTGCCACGCCCTGCTCACCGGGCGCTGACCACGGCCACGGTTCACGACCGACGGCCACTCACCGGGCGCTGACCACGGCCACGGTCAGGACCGGCAGCCACTCACCGGGCGCTGACCACGGTCACCGCGAAGATCGCCTCGCCGGACTGCCGCCTGCTCTCCTCGGTGCCTGGCGTCTTGGCCTGCCCGCACCGCCAGCAGTCGAACAGCCTGATCTCCGTCGTGCCCGGCTGCTTGCCGTTGAACACGAAGTACGCGGTGCGCCCGGCCCCCGGTTGCTCGCTGCCGCCCTCGTGCTCCTCGCTGATGAACGAGGCCACCTTGGCGTCGGGCACCTCCACCAGGCTCCAGTCGTCGCCCACCGAGGGATTGTCGACGACGGCGAGCGAGAACCGCTGGCCGGAACGCACCTCGACCTGCACGGTCGCGCCCTTCGAGCCCTTGATCACCTTGCCGTAGTCGCTCACGGCCGACCCGCCGCCGCACCCCGCCACCAGGAGGGCGAGCAGGGCTGCGGCACAGGTTCGGCGGATCACTCTGGAAGGTTACCGGGCTCGGGCGTGGCGCTTCACTTCCTGGTGGTCCTGCGGCGTTTCATCATGCGGCGCACCACGAACGCGGTCACCGCGCCGATCGCCACGAACAGCACCACCGGCCGCTTCCTCGCCTCGGCGGCGGCGTCCTTGACCTGGTCGGGCGTGTTCTCGCGGACCTTGTCCGCCACCTCGAAGGCCTTGCCCTTGACGGTGTCGGCCGCGCCGACGGCCCGTTCCTTGGCGACCTCCGCCGCGTGGCCCGCGCGGGCCTTCACATCGGCCTTGGCCGCGAGCTGGCTGACGGTCTCGCCCATCTCTCTCCTGGTCTCCTGGATATCCCTGCGCACTGCGTCCTCTTCCTCCTCTTCGTCGTCCCCGTGTGCCCCGCGCACCGACTCCTCCTCGGTACGCGAATGTTCGGCCGCTTCCGACCGCTCGTCCTCGATGGGGGCCTCGGGGACGAAGGTCTCGTGTTCCTGCCGGGCCACCTCGGCCCGCCGCGCGTTGTCCGCCGCACCGGGCCTGGTGGGAGGGACGTTGATGGATTCGCGCTCCGTCGGCGTGCCCACGGTCGCTCTGCGGGCGCCGACGTCACCGGCGTGCTGCTCACTGTGTCCGGGGTCGGTCTCGCTCATCGCCGTGCCCTCTCCTTGACCATGTCGATGTCCGCCTTCACGCTCGCGATGGTCTCCTCGGGAACCGGCGGCGTGGCCCGCTTGACCTCGTTCTTGCCGAACAGCCCGAGCACGGCGGACGCGATGAACAGCACTCCCGCCACGATGGCGGCGGCCGCCCACCCGGGCAGGACCAAAGCGAGGAGCATGACGACGGCGGCCACCAGAGCGGCGCCGCCGAAGAACGCGGCCATCCCGGCCGCACCGAACAGGCCCGCGCCGAACCCGGCGCGCTTGCCCTTCTCCGTGAGCTCCATCCTGGCCAGCCGAAGCTCGTCCTTCACCAGCCGGGTGACCTGCTCGGAGAGATCGTTGACCAGTTTGTGGGTGTCAGTCACGACGTTCGCCTCCTCCGCTGAGGAAGGCGACTACCCAGACAAACTGCCTTCTATCACTCGCAAAATCCGCCTAGCGGCGCTTGCGCGCGGCGGTCTTCAGGAGGAACCCGAGGACGGAAACCACCGGGTCCTTCTGGACCTCGCACCAGTTGTCGGGCTGCTTCGGCTTGCTCCACGGGGAGGGGAGCTCGCACGAGGGAGCCTGCGGCTTCGGCCGCTCACACCACGATCCTGGACGCTCCATACCTTCGATCCTACGTCCTCAAGCACCGGCCTGACAGATGAGATGCGTGAGAGCGGCCACCGCGCGATACGGGTCGGTCCGGCCGGCCCGCTCCTCAGCCGCCAGCAACTCGTCCAGATCCTCCGGCACCGGCGCCCCATCGGCAGCCACATCCGTGAACACCCGCACCCCGTACCACTGCCGCACCGCCAGCCCCTCCCCCGCCAGCCGCCGCGTCAGCTCCTCCCGCCGGTCGGCCCTGGCCCGCACCCCGATCCTGTTGGCATAGGACACCACGTCGAAGGCGCGCAACGCCCCACCCCAATCACCCTGCAGCCCGGCCCGCATCGCCAGCGCGTCCCCATTGCGCACCAGCAACGACAGCACACCACCGGGAGCCAGCATCCCCGCCATCCCGGCCAGCAGCGGCCCCGGATCGTCGAAGTACATCAGCACGCCATGACAGAGCACCGCGTGGAACCCGCCCGGCTCGAACAACTCCCCCAGCCGCTCCGCCCCCGCCTGCACGGTCCTGACCCGCATGCCGGGCTGGACCCCGGCCTCCAGGACGTCGAGCAGCTCGCGGGAGGCGTCCAGGGCGGTCACGTGGTGGCCCCTGGCCGCCATCCTGAGGGCCTGCGTGCCCTGGCCGGAGCCCACATCGAGGATGCGGCAGGGGGTGGCGGGGAGGTGCTCGGTGAGCTGGCGGGTGACCAGCTCCTGGCGTACGACGTCGCGCAGCGAGCCGAGACCGGCGCGCCACCTGCCCTCGGCCCCCGAGAAAGTCATGCTCACGACGATAGCCGCCGGTTGTCCACAGGCTCCTCGTGGCCTGCTCCGGTCTTTCGCGAGTGCGGGTAACCTGCCGGGGTGCTGGTACATGGGGTTTGGACTGCGGAGGGGCTCGCCTTCTGGGCCGAGACCACCCCTCCCGCCCCCTCACCCGCCTCGGGCCGCGTTCGGCCGGGCGGCACCGGGCGTGCTGGTTCCGGCGCTGCGGCACACCCGCACCCCTTCGCCGCCCCCGCCACCGCCGTCGCCGCCGCGCTCGCCCTCGACACGCCGCCCGCCCCGCCACCGCTCGCCCCGCCACCGCTCGCGCCGAACGACCCGCTGGACGGCCCGCTGGACGGCCCGCCACCGCCTGCGCCGGGCGTCACGCCAGGGCATGCCGGACGCGCCGCCGAGCCGCGCTTCGCAACCCGCGCTCCTGAGCCGCCCGACGCAGCGCACGCCCTCGCCGCCCCCGACGCAGCCCACGCCCTCGCCGCCCCCGACGCAGCCCACACCCTCGCAGCGCACGCCGAGCCAAGCCACACCGAGCGCGCCGCCGAGCCAAGCCTCACCGGGCGAGCCCCTGAGACGCGCCTGCTGGAGCTGCTCCTGCCCGGCTCGGCCCGCGAGCCGCTGCCGTCCCCCGAGACCGGCCGCATGGCGGACGTCGCGCGCCCGCGCCTGCGCCTGTGGCAGGTGCCGGCCGTCATCCCCCCCACCCCCGCCACCCTGCGCGTCCTCACCGACCACGCCGCCACCGCGACGACACGTCACTGGGCCGCCGTGGCCGCCTTCGCCCACGACCTGGTACGCCGGGGCCGCGTGATCCCCCAGCTCGTCCTGAACCCCGCACCGGCCCCCACCACCTCAGCCAACGCCCACCCCGACCCCACGGCCATGTGGGCGCCTCCCGCGAACAACGCCAGGGCCGTCTGGCGCCCGGTCCTGACCGGCGCGGACGCCGCCTACTTCCGCGACCTGGCCCTGGCGATGCCCCCCGCCTGCCGCACCTCCTCCGCCGAACGCCCCTCCGCCGACGTCCAGCGCGAGGCGCTCGAAGAGTTCACCGACGCCCTCGTCCGCCGCGCCCTCACCACCCCCCTCCTCACCAGACCGCCGAGAACTCCCCAGGACCACTGGCTGGCCGCGCTGAGCGGCGACGCGACGACGACGTCCTGCCCCGACGTCCCGGACCTCCGCCGCGAGCTGGAGCGATGGCACGAGGCGGTGGCCACGTCCGAGGGCGCGACACGGCTGTGCTTCCGCCTGCTGGAGCCGTCCGACGATGACGACTGGCGGGTGGAGCTGGCGCTGCAGGCGGCCGACGACCCGAGCCTGTACGTCCCGGCCGAGCAGGTGTGGGGCGGGGTGACGGGCCTGCCGGGCAAGCCGGAGCGGGAGCTGCTGACCGGCCTGGGCCGGGCGGTGCGGCTGTATCCGGAGCTGGACAGGGCGCTGCGCGTGCCGGAGCCGAGCGAGCTGGCGCTGGACACGGCGGGCGCGTTCGGGTTCCTGCGGCGGGCCGCGCCGCTGTTGCAGGCGGCCGGGTTCGGGGTGCAGTTGCCGCGCTGGGCGGGCCGTACCCGGCTGGGGCTGAAGCTGACGACCCGCACCACGAAGCGGCAGTCGGCGGCGGCGAGCCAGGGTTTCGGCATGCGGGAGCTGGTGGACTTCCGGGTGGACCTGGCGGTGGGCGACGAGACGATCAGTGAGGCGGAGCTGGCCGAGCTGGCCCGGCTGAAGGTGCCGCTGGTCAGGGTGCGCGGCCAGTGGGTGGAGCTGGACGACAGGCAGCTCAAGGCGGCGCTGCGGGCGGTGGAGGGCAGCCGCGCGGGCCAGGCGGACGCCGCCGAGATCCTGCGGCGGGTGGTGGGGAGCGACGACGAGGTGCTGCCGCTGCTGGAGGTCGACGCCGACGGGGTGCTGGGCGACCTGCTGTCGGGGCAGGCCGAGCGGCGGCTCGCCCCGCTGGCCACCCCGCCCGGCCTGGACGCGACGCTCCGGCCGTACCAGGAGCGGGGGCTGGCTTGGCTGAGCTTCCTGTCGGAGCTGGGGCTGGGCGGGGTGCTGGCCGACGACATGGGGCTGGGCAAGACGATCACCACGCTGGCCCTGCTGGTACACGAACGCGCCGACGCCCCCACGTTGCTGGTGTGCCCGATGTCGCTGATCGGGAACTGGCAGCGCGAGGCCGCCAGGTTCGCGCCGGGCCTGCGCGTGTACGTGCACCACGGCTCCGGACGCGACGCCGCCGAGATCGCAAGCGCCGACCTGGTGATCACCACGTACGGCACCGCCGCCCGCGACTTGGAGACGCTCAAGGAGCACCCTTGGCGCAGGGTCGTCTGCGACGAGGCCCAGGCGATCAAGAACAGCGGCACGTTGCAGGCCCAGGCCGTGAGGTCCATCCCCACGGGCACCAGGCTGGCGCTGACGGGCACCCCGGTGGAGAACCACCTGGCCGAGCTCTGGTCGATCATGGAGTTCGCCAACCCGGGGATGCTCGGGCCGCGTTCCCGCTTCAGGACGCGCTTCCAGGAGCCGATCGAGGCCAGGCAGGACGAGCAGGCGGCCAGTGCGCTCAAGCGGGCGACGGGCCCGTTCATCCTGCGCCGCCTCAAGACCGACAAGTCGATCATCTCGGACCTGCCGGAGAAGCTGGAGGTCAAGGAGTGGTGCCCGCTCACGACCGAGCAGGCCTCGCTCTACCAGGCGGTCGTGGACGACATGCTGGCCAAGATCGACAGCAGTGAGGGCATCGAGCGGCGCGGCCTGGTGCTGGCGGCCATGGCCAAGCTCAAGCAGGTCTGCAACCACCCGGCACACCTGCTGAAGGACGGCTCCCGGCTGGCCGGCAGGTCGGGCAAGCTGACCCGGCTGGAGCAGCTCGCGGAGGAGATCCTGGCGGAGGGCGAGAAGGCGCTGCTGTTCACGCAGTACGCGGAGTTCGGCGCGATGCTCCAGCCGTATCTCGCCCAGCGCCTGGACCGCCCGGTCCTGTGGTTGCACGGCGGGCTGCCGAAGAAGACCCGCGACCGGCTGGTGGATCGGTTCCAGCACGATGAGGAGCCGACGTTGTTCGTGCTCTCGCTGAAGGCCGCCGGCGTGGGGCTGAATCTGACCGCCGCCAACCATGTGATCCACGTGGACCGCTGGTGGAACCCGGCGGTCGAGGATCAGGCGACCGATCGGGCGTTCCGGATCGGGCAGCGGAAGAACGTGCAGGTGCGCAAGCTGATCTGCGCCGGCACGCTGGAGGAGCGCGTGGATCAGATGATCGAGCGCAAGAAGGCGCTGGCGGAGCGGGTGGTGGGCACGGGCGAGGAGTGGCTGACCGACCTGTCCACGGAGGAGCTGCGCGAGGTGTTCAGGCTGACCACCGAGGGGGTGGGGTGATGGCCTGGTTCGAGGCGGGCAAGCCGATCAAGGTCGAAGGCGGCATCAAGGCCAGGTCGCAGCGCGGCAGCATCGGCTCGGCCTGGTGGTCGCGCCGTTTCATCGACATCCTGGAGCGCGTCTGCGACAAGGGCCGTCTCTCGCGCGGCCGCGCCTACGCCCGCAAGGGTCAGGTGCTGTCCATCGACCTGTCCGCGGGCGAGGTGGTGGCGGCCGTGCAGGGTTCGCGGCCCGCACCGTACGAGGTCGTGATCAGGATCGAGGCGTTCAGCGGCGAGCGGTGGGAGGCCATCGAGGAGTCGATCGCGGCGCAGGCCGTCTACCGGGCCAGGCTGCTGGCGGGCGAGATGCCGGTCGAGATCGAGGAGTTGTTCGCCGCGATGGGCCTGGACCTGTTCCCGCGCGATCTCGACATGGACTGCTCGTGCCCCGACTGGGGCTTCCCGTGCAAGCACCTGTCGGCGGTGCTCTATCTGCTGGCCGAGTCGTTCGACGACGATCCGTTCCTGGTGCTGGCCTGGCGCGGGCGTACGAGGGAGCAGTTGCTGGGCTCGCTGGCCGAGGAGCCCGCGCCGGACCCGTTGCGGGTGGCGGATGTGCCGTTCGCGGACCGGCTGGCCGACTTCTACGCGCCGGGGGCCACGGCGCACCGGCCGGAGCGGCGTCCGGCCGCCGCCGCGCCCGATCTGCTGCTGCGGGTGTTCCCGCCGCCCGGCGATCTGGAGCGTGCGCTCGCCCCGGCGTACGAGAAGCTTGGGGACGCCTGACGCAAGCCCCCTTCGCACTCTGCCTGCCCGTGACGTACGGCGATCGCTCGGTTACTTTGAGTAGAAGAAGCCGCGACTAGGGAAAGGGCGAGAACATGGGATTCTCCTGGACCTGAGCCGCTGACTCAGCGGTCCTCGAAGGCGGCGGGCACCATGACGCGCACTCCGTTCGGGACCACGCGAAGCCTGATCGGAGTGCGCAGCCGCACCTCGCCGTCCACGTCGGCGGCCATCGGCGGGTCGGTCTCCAGCAGCATCTCCCTGCCGACCACGAACGGCCCGCCCGCCAGGCTGCGCCAGCGGCCCGTCGTCGCCCGCAGCAGGGTCTCGCCGAGCAGCCGCAGCTTCTTGCCCGAGCCGAGCTGGTAGGCGACCAGCATGCCGTTGTCGATGCTGATGTCCCTGGCCACCTGCCAGCCGCCGTGGAAGCGGCCGTTGGCGATGTTGAGCTGGTGGGTGAGCAGCTCGTGGCGCTGCCCCTCGACGGTGATGTACGCGCGGAACGCCCGGTGGCCGGGCAGGATGGTCAGCGCGGTGAGCGGGTAGGCGGGGCGGCCCACGATGCGCTTGAGCCACGGCTTGACCTTGCCCGCCACCTCGACGGAGACGCCGAAGCTGGCCAGGTTGGCGAACGGCCGGTCGTCGGCCATGCCGAGGTCGATGTCGGCCACCTTGCCGGTGGCGAACACCCTGATCGCCCCCGCCAGGTCGAGCGGCAGGCCGAGGCTGCGCGCGAAGTTGTTGGTGGTGCCGAGCGGCAGCACGCCGAGCGCCACGTCGCGGTGGGCGACGTGGCGCACGGCCGTGGACAGGGTGCCGTCGCCACCACCGACGATGAGCAGGTCGGGGTCGGTGGCGAGGGCGGTGTCGAGCAGGTCGCGCAGCTTCTTGGTGTTGTAGACCGACAGCTCCGCCAGCGGCTCGAAGCCGAGGTTGTGGATCTGCTCGATCACCTCGAAGTAGTGACGGCGGCCACGGCGCGAGCGAGTGTTCACCACCACCGCCACCCGGCGATCCCGCCGGATCGCCTCGGTGTGCTCATCCTTGGTGCGCAGTTCGCTCATGGTCATCAATGTTAGGGGGCCACGGAGTTACCGGTGGCCCCCTGATTCATTACTTCTTCGGGGGAACCACGTGAACGATCGCGCCCAGGTTCCCGGGCAGCGGGCTCACCAGCTTGAACTGCACACCCAGCGCCTTGCCCTCGTCACCGGGGTTGCCGGTGCCGAGGACGGAGCCGGCGGCCACCTGGCCGTACAGCTCGGTGGCCGGGGTGCCGTCCTGGTGCACCACGCGGGTGGTGTACGCCTGGTCGCCCTTGGACGGAACGACCACGGAGGCGTCGGAGTCGCGGAAGTACAGCCCGCCGTTGATCACCTCAAGACCCGGGTACCAGGTCTTGGCGTCGGTGAAGGTGGACACGCCCTTCTGCGCGGGGAAGTCCGTGCAGTACTCGCTGTACGGCTCGTCCGCCGCCTCCAGGCACTCCTTGAACGGGTACGTCTTGCCGAACCCGAACGCGGCATTGGAGGTCTGCACCCGTCCTTGCAGGTTCTTCTGCAGCGTCGGGTCCTTCTCGGCCGCGACGCCGGTCCGGCGGAGCGGCTCGAAGTGGGAGTCCACGACGAGCAGGCTGCCCTTCGGGCCGAGGCTCGGCGGCTGCCTGAGGGTGTCGGCGACGTTGTTGTTGATGTACGTCGAGTCGCGGTACCAGACGAGCAGGCCCGGCGCGTTGTACTTCACCTTCTGCACCTTCCACGCCCCTTCACGGAGGTAGTCGGTGTCGTAGGTGTACTGCAGGCCCTTGTCGAAGCCGTCGAAGTTGCGCCACTCGGCGAGGTAGAAGCGCTCGATCTCGCGCTCGCCGTTGTTGCGGGTCCAGCCGGTGCCGCTGGTGTTGGTGAACGTGCCGTGCAGGGGCTTCCAGCCCGTGTCGGTCTCGACGTCGTCGCTCCACACGGCGGCGCCGCCGTTGGTGAGCTCGAAGTCGTCCACGTGCCAGCCGCGCATCTGGTAGGCGGCGTCGGTGTTGTACGTGAGCCGCAGCTTGATCGTCTGACCGGCGAACGGCGTCAGGTTGACGTAGTCGTGCCGCCAGGCGCCGCCGGTGTCACCGGTGAGGCCGTACTTCTTGTTGCCGAAGGTCTTGAGGTTCTTGTACGGGTCCGGATAGTCGTCCGGCGTCGTGACCTCGTTGCCGGCCTCGTCGTAGACCTTCTGCTGGGTCCACGTCTCGCCGCCGTCGGTGGAGACCTCGACGAAGCCGAAGTCCCAGTCCTGCTCGATCTCGTAGTTGTTCCACATCCACAGCTTGAGATCGGTGCCGGCGGGGACGGGCAGGTCGCGCTGGAGGCTGAGGTTGGCCCAGTCCTGGTCGAGGCCGCTCCACCAGGCGTTGGAGCCGCTGTGCACGTCGATCATCTTGAGCGGCGTGGAGGCCAGGTTGACGCGGATGCCGTCCTGGGTGAGCCTGGGCGTGCGCGAGGACTGGCCGACGGTGACGAGCTTGGCGGCGTCACCGGGGTTGAACGTCTTCGGGTTCGCCCAGCCGAGCACCCACTTGTCCCACAGGCCCATGTGGCTCGGCATCGACTGGAAGATCGGGCCGGAGTGGGAGCCGCTGGACATGAGGTCCCAGAAGTCCACGGCGGAGCTGGCCGCGCCCGAGGTGTCGTACAGGTCGGGCAGGCCGAGGTCGTGGCCGTACTCGTGGGCGAAGACGCCGACGCCGGAGTCCTCGGGCTGCACGATGTAGTTGGAGATCTTGACGTCGGTGCCGGGCACCTTGTAGCCGCCGGCCACCGCGCTGGAGTGGGCCCAGATCGCGTACGTGCCCTGGGCGCCGCCGTCGGAGGACTTGTCCTTGCCGGCGTGCACGAGCACGAGGTGGTCGATCACGCCGTCGGGCTCGGCGAAGTTGCCGTCACCGTCGGCGTCGGAGATGTCCTCGACGTCGTAGTCGGCCCACGGGAAGCCGGGCTGGGCCTGGGCCAGCGCGTTCACCGTGTCGATGGGGAGCTGCTGGGCGCCGAGCGGGTTGTCCGGGTGGCCGGACATGTCCTGGGGCGCGTTGCCGCAGGCGGCGGCGCCGTACCAGGCCTCGGAGTGCGGCACCTTGATCCAGCCGACGGCCGAGCCGGTGACGGAGTAGGCGCCCTTGGACATCTCCTCGTACATCTTCTTCATCGTGAAGCCGGAGATGTCGATGCCGGGCTTGCCGTCGCGCGGGTCCTTCAGGTCCGGGCGCACGCGCTCGGTGATGCCCTTGTCGGTGTAGAGCATCTTGTTGAAGTGCTCGGTGCTGAAGTCCTTGACCCAGAAGGAGTTGTTGTCCTTGTGCGGCAGCGTGGCCGGGTCGGGGATCTGGTTGTGCAGCGGGCCGTTCTGCAGCGTGCCCGGCGGCTCGACGACGCAGTCGTCGGGGGCGCTCTGGGTGCTGCGCAGCCGGTTGTAGCCGGAGAAGTCGTCGTTGGCCTGCTCGTTGAACTCGACGAGGACCGTCAGCAGTTTGGCGGTCTTGGCCTGCTTGGTGTTCTTGAAGATCCATTCAGCGGGGTTGCGGCCGGTCTTGATGGCCTGCTCCTCGCGGGCGGCGAGGATGCGGCCGGTGACCGGGTTGCCGCTGTTGAACTTCCTGTCGAACTTCTGCGCGGGCGTCAGCGAGCGGGCCCTCGCGTTGTCGACCGCGGGCTCCTCGGTGTCCTGGGGGACCGCCGGCGGAGCGTAGTTGATGTAGTAGTCCGAGGCCCCGGGCTGGTAGCTCGCGACGGACGTCGCGGCGGCCGGCGGCGCGGACAGGGCGGCGCCGAGGAGGGCGACCGCCGGGAACGTTGCTAACAGGCGCTTAGTACGTGGCACCAGGAACCCTCTCTGCCCGGGATCGCCGGGCGCATGGCCATAGGGTGTGCAATGCCGGACGCTAAGGGGTGCGTCAACCCAACGTAAAGTACGTTGTTGAAACGTGATCAAACTACGACATTTCAGAACATCAACATCACCGCGAGAACCCCGCCCGTTATCGCCCCGCCGTAACACAACAGCGCGATGAGCAGGTCGAACCTGGCGATGCCGAGCAGTTCCTCACTGGTGTGACGGATGCGGTGCGCGGCGTGGAAGAGACAGAGCACCACCACCACGACCAGCGCCAGCCTGACCAGCACGTTGCCCAGCAGCCCGCGCAGGTGCTCCGCGGTCGGCCAGTCCACCACCCCGAGCGGCATGAGCACCCCGAACAGCAGCACCAGCACCGGCAGCACGAGCGCCGCCACCACTCCCCCGCCGCTGAACAGCAGCCACAGGTACGGCTCCAGCGTCCGCCTCATCGGAACCCCCTCAGCACGAAGAACGTGATGACCAGGGACACGGCCAGCCACAACGAGTGGTTGCCGCCCTGGATCATCCACGCGGGCAGCCGGTAACCGTCGAGCCGCACCACGGTGGCCTTCGGCGCGAGGTTCAGGAACGTGACCGCGTGGAAGGCGGTCGCGGCCAGGGCCAGCACGTTGAGCGCGATCATCCAGGGCCGCGCCGCCAGCGCCGCGAAGGCGGCCGGCGAGCCGTCGAGCACCGCGGCGATCAGCATCAGCAGGAAGGCGATCGACCAGGCCACGAAGACGCTGGTCAGCTCGCGCAGCACGAAGATCGTGTAGTTGCGGGTGCGGGCGAACCACAGGTTGTCGCGCCGCGGCCGGTAGACCGGAGTGACCTCGTTCTTCATCGCCTGCTCCACGGCAGCACCGAACGCACAGCGGCGGTCAGCTTGTAGCGCTGGATGGCCTCGGCCGGATCCACGTGCTTCGGGCACACCTTCGTGCACTCGCCGACGAACGTGCACCCCCACACCGCGTCGTCCTGGTTCAGCACGTCGAACCGGTCGCCCATGTCACGCGAGTCCAGGTTGTAGCGCTGCGCCAGCGCGATGGCGGCCGGGCCGAGGAAGTCGGGGTCGAGCACGTACACCGGGCAGGCCGAGTAGCACAGCAGGCAGTTGATGCACATGCTGTACTGCTTGTACGCCTCCAGTTGCTCGGGCGTCTGGGCGTACTCGGTGGTCAGCGGCAGGTCCTCGCCCTCCCTGATCAGCCACGGCCGCACGGACGACAGCTTGGCCAGGAAGTCCTCGATGTCCACCACCAGGTCCCTGATCACCGGGAACCCCTTCAGCGGCTCGATCCTGACCGGCCCCTCGCCGTACTCGGTGAGGAAGGTGCCGCAGGTCAGCCGTGCCTCGCCGTTCACCGTCATGCCGCACGAGCCGCACACGCCCATCCGGCACGACCAGCGGTAGGACAGGCTGCCGTCGAGCTGGTCCTTGATGTGGTTGAGGCCGTCGAGCACGGCCCAGTCGCTCATCAGCGGCACGTCGTAGCCCTGGAACACCGGCTCGGCGTCCTGCCCCGGCCGGTACCTCGCCACTTCCATCCGGATCGTCCGCGTGGCCGCCTCCTGCCGTACCGATGGCGTGGTGTCAGTCACGGCCGTAGACCCTTTCTCCCGGAGGCCAGCGGGTGATCGTCACGGGCAGCAGGCCGACCGACGGCGTGCCGTCCGGCGCGCGGTGCACCAGCGAGTGCGCCAGGAACGCCTCGTCGTCCCTGGCGGAGAAGTCGGTGCGCTGGTGCGCGCCGCGCGACTCCTGCCTGTTCAGCGCGCAGGCGACGATCGTCTGCGCGAGCTCCAGCATGCTGTGCAGCTCGTGAAGGCTGATCAGCTCGGTGTTGAAGGCGGTGCTGCCGTCCTCGACGCGCGCCTCCGCGGCCCGCTCGCGCAGGTCCGCCAGCGTGTCCACGGCCTTGGCCAGCTCGTCGCCCGTGCGGTAGATGCCGGCCGCCCCTTCGAGGGTGTGCTGCATCTGCTCGCGCAGGTCGGCGATCCGCTCGCCGTTCCCGCCGCTGTCCCGCCCGCGCTCCAGACGCCGCCGCTCGTCACCCCCCTGACTCCGTACGGCCGGCGGCTCGCCCTCGCGGTGCTCCTTCGCGAACGAGGCCGCCGCGAGACCCGCCCGGCGGCCGAACACCAGGATCTCGGGCAGCGAGTTGGAGCCCAGCCGGTTGGCCCCGTTGATGCTCACGCAGGCCGTCTCCCCCGCCGCGAACAGTCCCGCGATCGGGGTGGCGCCGTCGAGGTCGGTGTGGACGCCGCCCATCATGTAGTGCACGACCGGGCGTACCGGGATGAGGTCGGTGGCCGGGTCGAGGTTCTGGTAGCTGCGGCACAGCTCGCGCACGAACGGGATGCGCGCGTCGATCTTGCCCTCGCCCAGGTGGCGCAGGTCCAGGTAGACGACGGGCCCGTACGGGGTGTCCACGGTGCGGCCCTTGTGCTGCTCGTGCACGAACGCCTGCGACAGCCGGTCGCGCGGGCCCAGCTCCATGCTGCGCAGCTTCGGGGCGGGCGTAGGCTTGCCCAGGTCGTAGTCCTGTAAGTAGCGGTAGCCGTCCTTGTTGATCAGCCAGCCGCCCTCCGCCCTGGCCGCCTCGGTGATGAGGATGCCGGTGAACGGCAGGCCGGTGGGGTGGTACTGGACGAACTCCATGTCCTTCAGCGGCGCGCCCTCCCGGTAGGCCAGCGCCATGCCGTCGCCGGTCTTGATGGCGGCGTTGGTGGTGAAGGGGAAGACCTTGCCGCAGCCGCCGGTGGCCAGGATGACGGTCCTGGCGGGGATGGTCTCGATGCGGCCGGTGCGCAGCTCCACGGCCACGACGCCGTGGACGCGGCCGTCGTCCACGACGAGCTTGGTGACGTACCACTCGTCGTACCTGATGATGTCCTGATATTTCAGTGTCGTCTGGAAGAGCGTGTGCAGCAGGTGGAAGCCGGTCTTGTCGGCCGCGTACCAGGTGCGCATCTTCTTCATCCCGCCGAACGGCCGCACCGCCACGCGGCCGTCGCTCTCGCGGCTCCAGGGGCAGCCCCAGTGTTCGAGCTGGATCAGCTCCCTGGGCGCCTCGGCCACGAACGCCTCCACCGCGTCCTGGTCGCACAGCCAGTCGCCGCCGGAGATCGTGTCGTAGCAGTGCTCGTCGAGCGTGTCACCGGCGCCGATCACCGCGGCGGCGCCGCCCTCGGCGGAGACGGTGTGGCTGCGCATCGGATAGACCTTCGACACGACCGCCACCTTCAGCGAAGGATCCGTCTCGGCGACCGCGACGGCCGCCCGCAATCCGGCTCCGCCTCCCCCGACGATGAGCACATCGATCATTGACGTCACTTCCCCTGGTCCGGCTGTATCGGGTCCTTCACCCGCTTGCCGTCGTGGCGGATGGCCGACAGGTGGATGCTGCCGTCGTGGTACTCGTGCCGGATGCGCCGGCAGCCGCAGTCGAAGAGCTGGTCGCGGATGACCAGGCCGTAGCCGTCGTCGTCGACGAGGCGATCACCTCCGGACTTCTTCCCGCAGGGGGCCGTCTCGGGGTCGAAGGGAATCTTCGTGCCTGTCATCGCCGATCTCCCTAGATAGGCGAAACATCATGGAGGAGAGGTCAGCCGGGCTCGTCCTGGCGCGGCGGCACCTCGGGAGCGCCGCCCTGCTCCGCTTCCGGCTTCTCGTCGGCCTGCTCGGGCTCCTCGTGCGGGTAGTGCAGGTCGAAGGCCGGGCGTTCCGAGCGGATGGGCGGCATGCGGGTGAAGTTGTGGCGCGGCGGCGGGCAGCTCGTCGCCCATTCCAGGGAGTTGCCGTAGCCCCACGGGTCGTCGAGCGTGACCTTGGGCGCGTACCTGGCGGTCTTCCACACGTTGTAGAGGAACGGCAGCGTCGAGGCGCCCAGCAGGAACGCGCCGATGGAGGAGAGCTCGTTGAGCGCGGTGAAGCCGTCAGCGGGGCCGTAGTCGGCGTAGCGCCTGGGCATGCCGAGCTGCCCGAGCGCGTGCTGCACCCAGAACGTGGTGTGGAAGCCGACGAACAGCGTCCAGAAGTGCAGCTTGCCGAGCCGGTCGTCGAGCATCCGGCCGGTCATCTTGGGCCACCAGAAGTAGAAGCCCGAGAACATGGCGAACACGACGGTGCCGAAGACCACGTAGTGGAAGTGGGCGACGACGAAGTAGGTGTCGCTGATGTGGAAGTCGAGCGGCGGGGAGGCCAGGATGATCCCGGTCAGGCCGCCTAGCAGGAACGTGATGAGGAAGCCGACCGCGAACAGCATCGGCGTCTCGAACGACAGATGGCCCCGCCACATCGTGCCGATCCAGTTGAAGAACTTCACCCCGGTGGGCACCGCGATGAGGAACGTCATGAACGAGAAGAACGGCAGCAGCACCTGCCCGGTCGGGAACATGTGGTGCGCCCACACCGTCATCGACAGTCCGGCGATCGCGATCGTGGCCCCGACCAGGCTCATGTAGCCGAAGATCGGTTTGCGGCTGAAGACCGGGATGACCTCGGTGATGATCCCGAAGAACGGCAGCGCGATGATGTAGACCTCGGGATGGCCGAAGAACCAGAACAGGTGCTGCCAGAGCAGCGGCCCGCCGTTGTCGGCCACGAAGACCTGCGTGCCGAGCTTGCGGTCCGCCTCCAGCACCAGCAGCGCCGCGGCCAGCACGGGGAACGCCATCAGCACGAGCATGCTGGTCAGCAGCACGTTCCAGGTGAACAGCGGCATCCGGAACATGGTCATGCCGGGCGCGCGCATGCCGATGATCGTGGTGATGAAGTTGACCGCGCCGAGGATCGTGCCGAGCCCTGAGAGCGCCAGGCCCATGATCCACAGGTCGCCGCCGATCTGCGGCGAGTACGTCGCCGACGACAGCGGCGTGTACGCGAACCAGCCGAAGTCGGCGGCACCGCCCGGCGTGAAGAACCCGGCCACCACCATCAGCCCGCCGAACAGGAACAGCCAGTACGCCACCGCGTTCAGCCGCGGGAAGGCCACGTCGGGCGCGCCGATCTGCAGCGGCATCACCACGTTCGCGAACCCGGCGAACAGCGGGGTGGCGAACATCAGCAGCATCAGCGTGCCGTGGATGGTGAAGAGCTGGTTGTACTGCTGCTGGGAGACGATCTGCATGCCGGGCGCGGCCAGCTCGGCCCGCATGAACATGGCCATGACGCCCGCGATGAGGAAGAACCCGAACGAGGTGATCAGGTAGAGGTACCCGATGACCTTGTGGTCTGTCGTCGACAACCAGGAGGCGATGATGGTCCCGGTACGACGGCGCCTGACCTGCTCGATCGAGGACTCTCGAACGGTCGTCACGGCTGCTCCCTCCGACGCGGAGTTGGGCCTGCCCCGATCTACCCATTCCACGCCAACGATCGCCGCTCGGCTAGGCGTTCTTTGTGATTGCCTTGCGAAGGTTTGGGCGCGCGGCGTCCACATTGCGGATATCTACCGGCCTACCTGGTGACATCTTCTATCCTTCGTAGGCCACTCAGAATCGGAGGAGATGCTCGTGACCGCCCAGCGTGACTACGCCGACCTCGTCCAGCGAGGGCTCTCGCTCGACCTCACCCGGGGCAAGCCGTCGCCGCGCCAGCTCGACCTCTCCGATGATCTGCTGAAACTGCCCAGCACGTACCGGGCGGCCGACGGCACCGACGGCCGCAACTACGGCAACCTCCAGGGCCTGGCCGAGCTGCGCGAGCTGTTCGCGCCGCTGGTGCAGGTGCCGGCGGAGCAGCTCGTCGTCGGCGGCAACTCCAGCCTGGCGATGATGCACGACACCGTGGTGCACGCGCTGCTCAGCCCGGTGCCGGGCGCCGCGCGCCGCTGGGTCGAGGAGCCGGAGATCACGTTCCTGTGCCCGGTGCCCGGATACGACCGGCATTTCACCATCTGCGAGCGGTTCGGGATCAAGATGGTCCCCGTCCCGATGAACGCGGACGGCCCCGACATGGACGTCGTCGAGCGCCTGGTCGCCGAGGACGCCGGCGTCAAGGGCATGTGGTGCGTGCCGAAGTACAGCAACCCGTCCGGCATCACCTACAGCGACGCGACCGTGCGCAGGCTGGCCGCCATGTCCACGGCCGCGCCCGACTTCCGGATCTTCTGGGACAACGCGTACGCGGTGCACCACCTCACCGACACCCCCGACGAGCTGGCCGACCTGCTGGCGCGGGCCGCTGAGGCCGGCAACGCCGACCGGGTGTTCGTCTACGCCTCGACCTCGAAGGTGACGCTGGCCGGCTCCGGCGTCTCGTTCTTCGGCGGCTCGCCGGCGAACGTGAAGTGGTTCCTGCACAACACCTCGAAGCAGTCGATCGGGCCCGACAAGATCAACCAGCTCCGGCACGTGGAGTTCCTGCGTGACGGCGCAGGCGTGGCCGCGCACATGCGGCGGCACGCCGAGCTGATCGGGCCGAAGTTCGAGCTGGTCGACAAGGTGCTGACC
This sequence comes from Nonomuraea sp. PA05, assembly GCF_008086045.1. Lineage (GTDB taxonomy): Bacteria > Actinomycetota > Actinomycetes > Streptosporangiales > Streptosporangiaceae > Nonomuraea > Nonomuraea monospora. Next base: position 150,954 of record NZ_VSEY01000005.1, read on the forward strand.
GAGCGGCTCGGTGACCTGGCCTCCTGGACCAGCCCGCGGGGCGGCTACTTCATCAGCCTGGAGGTGCCGCACGCCGCCGAGGTGGTGGCCAAGGCCAAGGCGGCCGGCATCGCGCTGACGCCCGCCGGGGCCACGCACCCGTACGGCAAGGACCCCGACGACCGCACGATCAGGATCGCGCCCACCTACCCGGACCTCCAGGAGCTGGAGCAGGCCATCGACGGCCTGGCCGTCTGCGTCCGCCTGGTGGCGGAAGAGCACGCCTGACCCGTTCAGGCCACGCGGCCCTCGCCCTGTTCAGCGGCGGGGGCCGCCGCCGTTCCTGAAGCCGAAGATGTACTCGCGCGTCTCGCTCGGGTGGAACGTCACATCCACGCCCGGCTCGAAGACGACGTTGTCGCGCGCGCAGTAGAACAGGCCCTCCCAGACGCCCAGCGCCTTCTCCCTGGCGGGCGCCTCCAGCGTGTCGCGCTTGCGTGCGCCGTGCGCGCCGAGCACGTTCAGCAGGCCGAACCCCCAGAACAGGCCCGTCAGGCAGAACGGGGCCAGCAGCACCTCGCCCCAGTTCGGGTCCTGGCCCATCGCGATCACCAGCGACACGACGAGGTGCACCAGGGCCGCGACCAGCAGCAGCACGTACCCCTGGTTCCTGGCCCACGGCGTGTAGTGGCGGCTGGGGAACGACAGCCACACCGCGAGCTGCGTGCGGCTCATGACGTGCTTGGACGCGCCCAGCGCCGCCTGCGTGGGCAGGTCCGCGACCTCGCGCGTGCCCGGTAACCTGACCCGCCCTATCTTGTACGTCGTCCCGGCCGCCACCGCTCCAGGAACCGCGACAACCTGGTCAGCCTCCGTACACACCGGGCACCCGACTTTCACCCGGGCAGTCTGGCCTTAAGGAACGCGCTGCGCAAACCATAAGGTGCATAGTGTGAGACCGATTGATGCCCTGGTGGACGCTCTGTCCGATGCCCGCGTCCTGACCGACCCCGACGTGATCGACTCCTACGCCCGCGACCGCACGTTCCTCGAACCCGGCAAACCGCTCGGTGTGGTGCTCGCCACCTCCCGCGACGACGTGGTCACCACCATGAAGTGGGCCACCGAGCACCGGGTGCCCGTGGTGCCGCGCGGCGGCGGCACCGGCCTGGCCGGCGCGTCCGTGGCCGGCGACGGCTCGCTCATCCTGTCGCTGGCCAGAATGACGGCCATCAGGGAGCTGTCCCCCGCCGACGAGATCGCCGTCGTCGAGCCCGGCGTCATCACCGCCGACCTGGACAAGGCCGCCAAGGAACACGGGTTGATGTACGCGCCGGACCCGTCCTCGTACGAGATCTCCACCATCGGCGGGAACCTGGCCACCAACGCCGGCGGGCTGCGCTGCGTGAAGTACGGCGTGACCAGGGACTCGGCGCTCGGCCTTGAAGTCGTGCTGGCCGACGGCCGGGTGCTGAACACCGGGCGGCGCACGATGAAGGGCGTCACCGGCTACGACCTGACCGGGCTGTTCGTCGGCTCGGAGGGCACGCTCGGCGTGATCACCGCCGCCACCGTGCGGCTGCGGCGCGCGCCCGCGACGCCGCCCGCGACGTTCGCGGCCGACTTCTCCTCACTCCGGGACGCCGGAGCGGCCGTTTCGGCGATCATGGCGGCGGGCTGCCAGCCGTCGCTCATGGAGCTGCTCGACCGGGCCACGCTGGCCGCCATCGACGAGTGGCGCAACATCGGGCTCGAACCCAGCACGCAGGCCATGCTCATCGGCCAGTCCGACGCCGCCGACAGCCAGGCCGCCGTCGAGCGCATGGAGCGCATCTGCACCGAGAACGGCGCCTCGTTCGTCGCCGTCTCCTCCAGCCCGCAGGAGGCGGACGAGCTGATCGGGCTGCGGCGGCTGGCGTACGGGGCCAAGGAGCGGCAGGGCGCCTGCCTGGTCGAGGACGTGTGCGTGCCCCGCTCCGCGCTGGCCGAGATGATCGGCAGGATCGAGGCCGCCGCTGCGCGGCACGGGGTGCGGATCGCCACGGTCGCGCACGCCGGCGACGGCAACCTGCACCCGGTCTTCATCTTCGAGCACGGCACCCTAGAACCGCCCCCCGAGGTGTGGGCCGCGGCGGACCAGGTGTTCAAGGACGCGCTGGAGCTCGGCGGCACGCTCACCGGGGAGCACGGCGTGGGGCTGCTGAAGCAGCACTGGCTGGCGCTGGAGGCGGGGCCGGTGGCGCATGAGCTGCAGCGGGGGATCAAGGGCGTGTTCGACCCCCTCGGCATCCTCAACCCCGGCAAGGCGATCTAGACCGTTCCCTTCACCGAACCGCTCAGTTGCCCGAACCGCTCCCTTCACCAAGCCGTGACCTTGGGCGTCGAGGCGTACACGACCTGCGACGAAAGCCTGACTTATCTCGTCAAAAGGTGAAACTTCTGACAGGTCCGGCAGACGCCCCAAGGTTCACGCTGGTAGCGTCTTGCCACATCTATTGGGTTGTGATGGGGGTCCGACGTGAATCAGTTCCAGCCGTTGGCGGCGGACGATCCGCGGCGGCTGGGGGCGTATGACATCGTCGCCCGGCTCGGCGAGGGCGGCCAGGGCATCGTCTATCTCGGCAAGAGCGACTCGGGGGAACAAGTCGCCGTCAAGCTGCTGCACCAGGCCCTGGTGGCGGACGCCGACGCCAGGACGCGCTTCCTGCGCGAAGTGGCGGTCGCGCAGCGCGTCGCCCGGTTCTGCACCGCTCCAGTGCTCCACGCCGACCTCGACGGCAGCAAGCCGTACATCGTCAGCGAGTACGTGCCGGGGCCCTCCCTGCGCGAGATGGTCATCAACGAGGGACCGCGACGGGGCGCCGCCCTGGAACGCCTGGCCATCAGTACCGCCACCGCCCTCGCGGCCATCCACCGCGCCGGGATCCTGCACCGCGACTTCAAGCCCGCCAACGTGCTGATGGGCCCCGAAGGGCCCGTCGTGATCGACTTCGGCATCGCCAGGGCACTCGACTCGCCTGGGGCGACCGCCACCGGCATGGCCATGGGAACGCCCTCCTACCTGGCGCCCGAGCAGCTCAGCGGGGCGCAGGTGTCCGAGGCGGCCGACGTGTTCGCCTGGGGCGTCACCATGGTGTTCGCCGCCACCGGGAAGCCCGCGTTCGGGGCCGACTCCATTCCCGTCGTGATGAACCGGATCCTCAACGAGGAGCCGGAGCTCGGGAAGATGGAGGGGCTGCTGGGTGAGCTGGTGGCCGCCTGCCTGTCCAAGGACCCGGCGCAGCGGCCCAGCGCCGATGAGCTGATCGTGCACCTCACGGGGCAGCCGGCGCCCAAGGCCGCCGTCGAGCCTGTCACGGGCAACCAGAAGGCCGCGGGAGCCGCCGCCGCGGCTGCCGCGGGTGTGACCCGGGTCGAGGGTGCGGAGGCTTCGGGGCAGGATCACTACCCCGGGCCGTGGCACCAGCCGACCGGGCCTCAGCAGCTTCCTCCGCCGCAGACGGGCGACTACAGCCACCAGGCGGCCTCAGCCCAGGGCGGACCGGCTGCCGCCGGTGCACCGCACGGCGGTCCAGGCCAGGGCGCTCCAGGCCAGGGCGGGCCCGTTCACGGCGGCGGCCCGGCTCAGGGCGGCCTTGCCCACGGCGGCGCTCAGCACGGCGGCCCGGCTCAGGGCGGCACCCAGCATGCCGGTCCTTCGGGCAACCCTGCTCAGGCTGGTGCGCCAGGCACCCCGGCTCAGGGTGGCATGCCGGGCAACCCGGCGCAGGGCGGTGCTCCAGGCAACGGACCCGCGGCCGGTCTGCCTTATGGCGGCGGCCCCGCAGGCAACAGCCCGCACGGCGGCCCCGCTCAGGGCGGCGCGCCACACGGCGGGATGCCGCACGGCTCTGGGATGCCCGGCGGTCCCAACGGCGGCCAGCCCTTCCAGGCAGGCCCCCACGGCGGCCCCGCAGGCCCGGGCGGGCCAGGCATTCCGGGCAGTCAAGGCGCTCCCGGCGGACTGGGCGCCCCGGGTGTCCAAGGCGGCCCAGGCGGTCGCGGCGGAGCGGGCGGCCCCGGCAGGCCCAACGGCCCGACCGGCCCGGGTGGCGCGGCAGGCCCCGGTGGCGCGGCCGGTACGCGCCCCGCCGGCGGCGCACCCGCCAAGCAGCGCCGCACCCTGACCCTCGCCCTGTCGGGCGCCGCAGCAGCCGCGCTGCTGGTCGTGGTCGGCGCCGTGGTCGTGCAGGCCAACAGCAAGCAGACGCCGATAGTCGCGGTGGGCAACTCCGCCAGCGAGACCGACGGCGGCTCAGGCGCGGGCCAGCCCGGCGAGGCCCCGGTCGAGCAGTCCCCTCCGGTGACGTTCCCGACGGACAGCGCCGCCCCGGTGCCGACGCTGGACATCGAGCCGGAAGAGACGAAGAAGACCAAGAAGCCGACGAAGGAGCCCATCGCTCAGGTTCCCGACCCGGTGACGCAGGCTCCACGCCCGCAGACCACCACGAAGCAGCCCGAGCCCACCCCCACGCCCAAGCCGTCCAAGACCAAGAAGACGACCTTGATCGAGCCGGACCTCGAGCCTACGGAGAAGCCGTCTCAGGGACCGACGGTGACCGTGACCGCGACCGGCAAGCCGCCCCAGAGCCTGAAGCTCAACCCCTACAAGGCGACCTCGGTCTGCGGCTCCGGCTACAAGGTCATCAACTCGCGGACGCTGGGGAGTAACAACGCCACGATCTACCTGCTTTACAACAGCAGCGCGGGCAAGAACTGCGTGGTCACCATGTCGCGCTACGTCTATCCCAACAAGGCGAAGATGAACGCGATTCTGCAGGTCAAGGGGGGTTCCTCCGCAAGCAACCCGGGCAACTTCACGGCGTACGCCGGCCCGATCCGGCTGGCCGCCGCCAAGAAGTGCGTGATCTGGGGCGGCACGTGGGGCCCGTACACCTGGAAGTCCGGCTGGAGCCACTGCACCTGACCCAGAACGCGATCGAGCCGCCACCCACCACAGGGTGGCGGCTCGTTCCATCCCTGAGCTAGCGTGCTTGAATGATCGTCGGGACCAGCCTCGACACCGAAGGCGACGACTACCGAGCCAGACGCGACGCGATGCTCGCCAAGCTGGCCGACCTCGACACCGAGCACGCCAAGGCCGTTGCGGGCGGCGGCGAGAAGTACGTCCAGCGGCACCGCGCCCGCGGCAAGCTGCTGGCCAGGGAGCGCGTGGAGCTGCTGATCGACCCCGACTCCCCGTTCCTGGAGCTGTCGCCGCTGGCGGCGTGGGGCAGCGAGTTCCCCGTGGGTGCCAGCGTGGTGACGGGCATCGGGGTGATCGAGGGCGTCGAGTGTGTGATCACGGCGAACGATCCCACGGTGCGCGGCGGCGCGTCGAACCCGTGGACGCTGAAGAAGACCCTGCGCTCGGCGGAGATCGCGCTGCGCAACCGGCTGCCGTACGTGAATCTGGTGGAGAGCGGCGGCGCGGACCTGCCGACGCAGAAGGAGATCTTCATCCCTGGCGGGCAGATCTTCCGCGATCTGACCAGGCTGTCGGCGGCGGGGGTGCCGACGGTGGCGCTGGTGTTCGGCAACTCGACGGCGGGCGGCGCGTACGTGCCCGGGATGAGCGACCACGTGGTGATGGTGCGGGAGCGGGCCAAGGTGTTCCTGGGCGGTCCGCCGCTGGTCAAGATGGCGACGGGCGAGGAGTCGGACGACGAGTCGCTGGGCGGCGCCGAGATGCACGCCAGGGTGAGCGGGCTGGCCGACTACCTGGCGCAGGACGAGTACGACGCGCTGCGGATCGGGCGGCGCGTCATCGCCTCGCTGGGCTGGCGGAAGCTGGGCCGCGCGCCCGACCCGGACGTGGCGGAGCCGGTGTTCGCGGCGGACGAGTTGCTGGGGATCGTGCCGGAGGATCTGAAGGTGCCGTTCGACCCGCGCGAGGTGATCGCGCGGGTGGTGGACGGGAGCGTCTTCGAGGAGTTCAAGCCGCTGTACGGGGCCTCGCTGGTGACGGGGTGGGCGCGGATCCACGGCTATCGGGTGGGGGTGCTGGCGAACGCGCGCGGGGTGCTGTTCAGCGAGGAGTCGCAGAAGGCCACGCAGTTCATCCAGCTCGCGAACCAGTCGCGCACGCCGCTGCTGTTCCTGCAGAACACGACCGGCTACATGGTCGGCAAGGACTACGAGCAGGGCGGCATCATCAAGCACGGCGCCATGATGATCAACGCGGTGTCCAACTCGACGGTGCCGCATCTGACGGTCGTCATGGGCGCCTCGTACGGGGCGGGCAACTACGGCATGTGCGGGCGCGCCTACGACCCTCGTTTCCTGTTCAGCTGGCCGAGCGCGAAGTCGGCGGTGATGGGCCCCGCGCAGCTCGCCGGGGTGTTGTCCATCGTGGGGCGGGCCTCGGCGCTGGCCAGGGGGCAGACGTTCGACGAGGAGGCCGACGCGGAGATGCGGGCGATGGTGGAGGCGCAGATCGAGGCCGAGTCGCTGGCCTTCTTCCTGTCGGGGCGCCTGTACGACGACGGGGTGATCGATCCGCGCGACACCCGTACGGTGCTGGGCCTGTGCCTGTCGGCGATCAACAGCGCGCCGGTGCCCGAGGCGGCGGGGTTCGGGGTGTTCCGGCCGTGATCACTCGCCTGCTCGTCGCGAACCGGGGCGAGATCGCCCGCCGCGTCTTCCGCACCTGCCGTGAGCTCGGCATCTCCACGGTGGCGGTGTTCTCCGACGCCGACGCGGACGCGCCGCACGTGGCCGAGGCCGACCTGGCGGTACGCCTGCCCGGCACCCGCCCGGCGGACACGTACCTGGACGTGGCGCGGCTCCTGGCGGCCTGCCGCGCCTCGGGTGCGGACGCCGTGCATCCCGGCTACGGTTTCCTGTCGGAGAGCGCGGACTTCGCCCGGGAGGTGCTGGCGGCCGGGCTGGTGTGGGTGGGGCCGCCGCCCGAGGCGATCGCGGCCATGGGCGTCAAGATCGGGGCGAAGCGGCTGATGGCGGACGCCGGGGTGCCGGTGCTGCCCTCGCTCGACCTCGCCGTCCCGGAGGAGTTCCCGCTGCTGGTGAAGGCGTCGGCGGGCGGCGGCGGGCGCGGCATGCGGGTGGTGCGCGAGCCGGGGGAGCTGGCCGGGGCGGTGGAGTCGGCGCGGCGCGAGGCCGCCGCCGCCTTCGGCGACGGCACGGTGTTCGCCGAGCCGCTGCTGGAGCGGGCCAGGCACGTGGAGGTCCAGGTGCTGGCCGACCGGCACGGGACGGTGTGGGCGCTGGGCGAGCGCGAGTGCAGCGTGCAGCGGCGGCACCAGAAGGTGGTCGAGGAGTGCCCCTCGCCCGGCGTCTCGGAGGCGACGCGTACGCTGCTGTACGAGGCCGCGGTCCGCGCGGCCCGCACCATCGGGTACGTCGGAGCCGGGACGGTGGAGTTCCTGGTCGCGGCGGACCGGGTGGCGTTCCTGGAGATGAACACCCGGCTCCAGGTCGAGCATCCGGTGACCGAGCTGGTGTACGGCGTGGACCTGGTCCGGCTGCAGATCGAGGTGGCGGAGGGCGCCGCGCTGCCCGCCGCGCCGCCGTCGCCGTCCGGGTGGGCGGTCGAGGCGCGGCTGTACGCGGAGGACGCCGGGTACGTGCCGCAGGCCGGGGTGTTGCGGCGGTTCGAGATCCCGGGTGGGGTTCGGGTGGACGCCGGGGTGGAGTCGGGATCGGTGGTGTCGCCGCACTACGACGCGTTGCTGGCCAAGGTGGTGGCGCATGGGGCGACTCGGGGGGAGGCGGTGCGCAGGCTGGTGTCGGCGTTGCGCGGGGCGCGGTTGCACGGTCTGACCACAAATCGCGAATTGCTGGTAAATATCCTGACGAATCGGGATTTTGTGGCGGGTGACACGCACACCGATTTCCTGTCTCCTGAGGGCCCCCTCCAGACCACTCCTCCAGCCATCGACGAGGGTGCGGGGCTCGCCGCCGCCCTCGCGCTCGCGGCGCTCAACCGCAGCCGCGCCCGCGTCTTGCCCGGCCTCCCCGGCGGCTGGCGCAACGTGCGCTCCCAGCCCCGCGCCCTCCGCTTCGAGGAGCTCGGCGAGGTGACCTACGACCCGCTCCCCGAGGGCGTCACCGTCGCGGACGCGGACCCGTACCGGGTGGTCCTGGAATGCGACGGCCTGCGCCGCACGTACGAGATCAGCCACTACCCCGGCAGCGTGTGCGTCGACCACGCGGACGGCCACGCCGAGCTGACCCCCGTCCCCCGCCTGCCCGAACCCGCCGAGCACGTCGCGCCCGGCTCCCTCCTGGCCCCCATGCCGGGTAACGTGCTGCGGGTCGAGGTGGAGCCGGGTGATCGGGTGGTGAAGGGCCAGGCGGTCCTGGTGCTGGAGGCGATGAAGATGGAGCACCGGGTCACCGCCCCGGCGGGCGGCGTGGTGTCCGCCGTGCACGTGGAGAAGGGCAGCCAGGTGGACGCCGGAGCCGTGCTGGTGATCATCCAGGAGGGGGACTCATGACGGACCTGGTGCACCAGGAGCTGGCGGGCGGCGTCGCGACGATCACGCTGGACTCGCCGCACAACCGCAACGCGCTGTCCACCCGCCTGCTCGCCGAGCTGGCCGACCGGCTGGCCTGGGCGCTGGCCGAGCCGGCGGCCAGGGTGATCGTGCTGACCGCGACGGGGCACGTGTTCTGCTCGGGAGCCGACCTCAAGGAGCAGCGCGCCTCGGGAGCGCCGGTCACGGCGTCGTTCCCGGAGATCCTGGAGTCGATCTGGGAGAGCCCGAAGCCGGTGGTCTGCCGGCTCAACGGCACCGCGCGGGCGGGCGGCCTGGGGCTGGTGGCCGCGTGCGACTTCGCGATCGCGCCGCTGACGGCGTCGTTCGCGTTCACGGAGGTACGCCTCGGCGTGGCGCCCGCCATGATCGCCGTGCCGGTGCTGCGCAGGCTGAGCCCCCGTGCGGCGGCCGAGTACTTCCTGACCGGCGAGGTCTTCGACGCGGCCCGCGCGGTGGAGATCGGCCTGCTGTCGGCGGCCGTCCCGCCCGAAGAGCTCGACACGGCCGTGGCCCGTTACACCGGGATGCTCACGATGGGCGGCCCGGAGGCGCTGGCGATCACCAAGCGGCTCGTCAGGGAGGTGCCGGCGACGTCGTTCCAGGACGGGCTGCGGCAGATGAGCGAGCTGTCGGCCGAGCGCTTCACCTCGGCGGAGGGGCAGGAGGGCATCGCGGCGTTCATGGCCAAGCGCCCGCCCGCCTGGGTCCCCGAGGAGGGCTGAGCATGGTGCTGCGCGTCGCGAACTGCAGCGGCTTCTACGGCGACCGGCTCTCCGCCGCCAGGGAGATGGTCGAGGGCGGCCCGATCGACGTGCTCACCGGCGACTGGCTGGCCGAGCTGACGATGCTCATCCTGGCCGGCAACCGGCTCAAGGGCCGCCCCGGCTACGCGCCGACGTTCCTGCGTCAACTCGAGGACGTCCTGGGCCCCTGCCTCGACAGAGGCATCAAGATCGTGACGAACGCGGGCGGCCTCGACCCGGCCGGCTGCGCGGCGGCCGTGCACGAGCTGGCCGGCCGCCTCGGCCTGTCCCCCTCCATCGCGCACGTCACCGGCGACGACCTCACCGGCCACCCGTTCCCGCTCGTCAACGCCGACACCGGCGAGCATCTCACCGCCACCCCGCTGACCGCCAACGCCTACCTCGGCGGCCGGCCCATCGCCGCCGCGCTGGCGGCGGGCGCGGACGTCGTGGTGACCGGCCGCGTCACGGACGCCGCCCTGGTGACGGGGCCCGGCATCTGGCGGTACGGGTGGAGCGCCGACGACCTCGACCCGCTGGCGGGCTCGGTGGTGGCGGGGCACGTCATCGAGTGCGGCTGCCAGGCGACGGGCGGCAACTACGCGTTCTTCCAGGACGTGCCGGACCTGGCCCACTGCGGCTTCCCCCTCGCCGAGCTGCGCGCGGACGGCTCGTCCGTCATCACCAAGCACCCGGGCACCGGCGGGCTGGTCTCGGTCGGGACGGTCACGGCGCAGCTCGTGTACGAGCTGGGCGGGCCGCGCTACCTGGGCCCGGACGTGGTGGCCCGCTTCGACACCATCACCCTGACGGAGGACGGGCCCGATCGGGTGCTGATCTCGGGGGTGCGCGGTGAGCCGCCGCCCGGCACGATGAAGGTGGCCGTGAACTACCTCGGTGGTTACCGCAACACGATGACGCTCGTCCTGACGGGGCTGGACGTGGCCGCCAAGGCGCGGGTGGCGCAGGAGGCGCTGTGGGCGCGGATCCCGCGCGAGTCGTTCGACGACGTGGACGTCACGCTCACGGACTCCGGGCTGTTGCGGATCACGGTGATGTCGGCGGACGAGCGCCGGGTGGGGCGGGCCTTCTCGGCCGCCGTGGTGGAGACGGGGCTGGCCAGCTACCCGGGCTTCTACGGCCTCTCCCCGCCCGGCAACGGCTCGCCGTACGGGGTGTACTGGCCGGTGCTGGTCCCGGCGTCGGAGGTGCGTCCCCGGGTGTTCGTCGACGGCAACGAGCTCCCGGCCCCACGGCCGAACGCGGCGACCGCCGAGAACACGGCAGGCGAAGCGGGCGCAGCAAGCGCAGCGGGCGCGGTGCCGGCCGGCGCGGGCGCGGCGCCCCTTCCAGCGCCGCGTCGGTGGGACGACGTACGGCGGAGTCCGGCGCCTGCGAACGACGCCCAGCCACTCGACCAGCCCGCCACCACCACGATCCCCCTGGGCCGCATCGCAGGCGCCCGCTCAGGAGACAAGGGCGGCAACGCCAACCTTGGCGTCTGGACCGACACGACAGCCCGCTACGACTGGCTGTCCACCCACCTCACCCCCGAAACCCTGAAACACCTCCTCCCAGCCCTGACCCCCTACCGCATAGACCGCCACGACCTCCCCAACCTCAAGGCACTGAACTTCGTCATCCACGGCCTGCTCGGCAGAGGCGTGGCCGCCAGTCCCCGCATGGACCCCCAGGCGAAGGCGCTGGGCGAAGAGCTGCGCGCCTGCCTCACGGACGTCCCGACGCACCTGGCACCGCCCGCCACCCCAGCAGCCCCGCCCCCATGAGCCCCGCCAGAGCACCGAGCGACGACGCCCGCACCTCCGGCGCCCGCCGGAAGGCCAGCCGCCCCGCCAACGCGGCCCGCAGCGGCGCGAGCAGCGCCTCACCGGCCTGCGACACCCCGCCCCCGATCACCACGGCCGCCGGGTCGAGCAGCAGCGTGTAGGTGGCCAGCGCCAGGGCGAGCGCCTCCACGGCCTCACCCCACACCTCGGCAGCCCGCGCGTCCCCGTCCAGGAAGCGCCGCAGCACCTGTTCGGCGTCGTCCACCCCGCACCGCGCCGCGAGCGCTCCTCCGGACGCGTACGCGGCCAGGCAGCCCCGCTGCCCGCACCCGCAGGCCACCCCGCCGGGGCTCACCGGGATGTGCCCGATCTGCCCGGCCCATCCGCCCGCGCCCCCGTACAGCTCCCCTGACAGCACCACGGCGCCCGCGATGCCCGTCCCGATGGGCAGGTACAGCGCGTCCCGCCCGCCGTCCCCGCAGGCGAGCTCCGCCTCCCCGGCGGACCGTACGTCATGCCCGAGCGCGACCGGCACGGACACGCCGGCCGCGAACGCGGAGGCGGGCACGTCCCGCCAGCCGAACGCGGCGGAGAAGACGGCGTGGGTGGGAGTGACCAGGCCGGGCACGGCGAGCCCCACCGCGAGGGGGCGCATGCCGTCGCGGGGGCGGGCGAGGTCGGCGACGAAGGCGGAGACGGCGGCGACGACGGCGGACGGGCCGTCGGCGCGCGGGGTGGGGCGGCGCTCGAACGCGTGGATCGTCCCGTCCCGGGTGACGAACCCGCCCTTCATCGTGGTGCCACCGACGTCGATCGCCGCGACGTACCTCATGTGCCTCCTTCGTCAGCACTGTCGTTCATGAGCACTGTCGTTCATGCACAAGAATGCCTGTCATGAACGTGCGACTCCTCACCTGGGATGATCTCGACGCCTGCACCCGCCTGGCCAAGGACCGCGGCTGGCTGCCCGAGCGGCACAAGTGGGGCCTGCTGTTCGAGATCGGCGAGCCGTACGGCATCGACGCCCCCGACGGCGACGGCCTGGCCGCGACGAACGTCCTGACCCGTTACGGCGACGACCACGCCGTGATCAGCATGGTGCTGACGGCGGCGAGGTACGAGCGGCAGGGGCTGGGCCGCCGCCTGATGGAGCACGTGCTGGAGCAGGCGGGCGGGCGCACGGTCTCGTTGTACGCCACGGAGCTGGGCCGCCCCCTGTACGAGCGGCTCGGCTTCCGGGTGGTCGGCCGGGCCGCCAAGCACACGGGCGTCTTCCGCGGCGAGCCGTCGGGCCGCACCCGTCCGGCCACGGAGGCGGATCTCGACGGCATCCTGCAGCTGGACGCGGAGTTGTTCGGCACGGACCGGTCGGCGGCGTTGCGGCGGATGTTCGGGTTCGGCGAGCAGGTGCGCGTCGCGGAGGGCGGTTTCGGTCACTGCTGGCGCAACGACGACAACACGGTGATCGGCCCGGTCGTGGCGCGGGACGAGGCGACGGCCAGGGCGCTGATCGGCGATCTGGCGCTGCACGCGGGCGGCGAGGTGCGGATGGACTTCGACCTGTCCAGGGAGTCGATGGTGGCGTGGGCGGGCGAGCACGGCGTCGGCAGCCCGTGGCAGGTGTCGATGATGGTGCGCGGCGGGGAGCTGCCGGGCGAGCGGTCGTGCCAGTATCTGCCGTTCATGCAGGCGCTGGGTTGACCGTGCGTGCGGCGCTCTCGTAGGGTCGGGCTCTAGAACATCGTTCTGTAGAGGGGCGGTACATGACCTCCACCCACATCGACGTCGGGGCCGTCGACTTCGAGGAGCTCGCCGCGTGGATGGACGCCGAGGGGCTGCCGGGCGGTCCGATCACGGACACTGCGCCGGTCCTGGGCGGCACGCAGAACGTCATGGTCCGCTTCGAGCGCGGCGGCCGGCCGTACATCTTGCGCCGCCCTCCCCTGCACACCCGCCGCAAGAGCAACGAGGTGCTGCGGCGTGAGGCGCGGGTGCTGGCGGCGCTGCGCGACACGCCCGTGCCCGCGCCCAGGCTGGTGGCCGCGCAGACCGAGCGGGAGCCGGTGTTCTACCTGATGGAGCCGGTCGACGGGTTCAACCCCTCGACGGGGCTGCCGGAGCCGCACGCGTCCGACCCGGCGATCAGGCACCGGATGGGGCTGGAGGCCGCCGCGGCGCTGGCCGAGCTGGGACGGATCGATCCGGCCGTGCTGCCCGGGTTCGGGCGGCCGGAGGGCTTCCTGGAGCGGCAGGTGCCGCGCTGGCTCAAGGAGCTCGACTCCTACGGCGAGCTGGACGGCTATCCCGGGCCCGACATCCCCGGACTGCGGGAGACGGCCGACTGGCTGACCCGCCACCTGCCGCGCACGTTCACGCCGGGCGTCATGCACGGCGACTACCACTTCGCGAACCTCATGTTCGCCCCCGACGGCCCCCGGGTGGCCGCGATCGTCGACTGGGAGATGTGCACGATCGGCGATCCGCTGGTGGATCTGGGCTGGCTGCTGGCCATGTGGCCGTCCGGCAACGACCACGTGCCGGGCCTGCCGCCGCCGCGCGAGCTGGTCGCGTACTACGCGGCGCTGTCGGAGCGGGACCTGTCGGCCATCGACTGGTACGCGGTCATGGCCTGCTTCAAGCTCGGCATCGTGCTGGAGGGCACCCACGCCAGGGCGTTCGCCGGCAAGGCGCCCAAGGACATCGGCGACCTGCTGCACGCGGCGACGCTGGGGCTGTTCGAGCGGGCGCAGGAGTTCATGAAGGGGGCACTCGACTAAAAGGGAAGGCTCATATCACGTTTTACGGAAGGGCGATCACAGGCGACGCCTCGCGACGTACAATTGCGCGCAATTGCACGCAATGTTTCGGGGAAGGATCGTCATGCGCATGCGGTTCCTCGGCTCCACCTCGGAGGCAGGCGCCTGTCCCACCCTCTACGAGACCGACCGCGGCACCATCGTCGTGCAGGGTCTCAAGGTCACCGACGCGGAGGCGCTCGCGGACCTGCGCGACGTCCTCGACGGGGAGGCCGCCGTCGAGGTCCCCCGCGAGCTCATCACCGAGATCGCCCGCCGGGTGCTGATGGACGCCGGCACCGCCCCAGCAACCGCTTTCCCGAGCAGCGGGGGAACACCGACGGCAACCGGTTGATCACAATTGCGACAGGCCCTGGCTTGATCGGCGCCCGCGAGGCTAGCCTCTTGCGGCGTGACGTCGTTTCAGCAGGCGCGCATCGATCTCGGCAGCCAGTTGCGCGGGCTGCGCGAGGCCGCCCACCTGTCGGGCAAGGAGCTGGCCGAACGGCTGCGCTGGCAGCCGTCCAAGGTCTCCAGGCTGGAGAACGCCCGGCAGACGGCGACCGAGGACGACGTGGTGGGCTGGGCGCAGGCCGTCAACGCCCCGCCCGGCACGACCGACGAGCTGATCCGGCAGACCCTCGCCCTCCAGGAGCGGCACGACAGCTGGAAGCAGCGCTACCGCAGCGGCCTGGCCGCCATTCAGGAGGACATGCGCGACCTGGAGGCGCGCACGAAGCTGTTCCGCGCCTTCGAGCCGGGCATCATCATGGGCCTGCTGCAGACCTCCGAGTACGCCCGGCACGTCTTCCGCAAGGTCAAGCGCCTCTACAGCGCCGCCGACCAGATCGACGCGGCGGTGCGGGTGCGGATGCAGCGCCAGGAGATCCTCTACGACCGCAACCGCACGTTCAGGTTCGTGGTGCCGGAGGCCGCGCTGCACACCGCGCTGGCCCCGCCGGAGGTGATGCGCGGCCAGCTCGACCGGCTGCTGGCGGTCAGCACGCTGCCGAACGTGGAGTTCGGCGTGATCCCCTTCGGCAGGGAGCTGCCCTCCGCGCCGATCAACGGTTTCTGGATCTACAACGAGGCCATGGTGGGCGTGGCCACGATGACGAAGGACCTGGTCCTGCGGGAACCGGATGACATCGCGTTCTATGTCCAGGCTTTTGACAATTATGCCAAAGTAGCCGATTTCGAGGAGGACGGCCGGGAGGTCATCATCCGCATTCTTCGCGATTTCCGGAAACAAACTCCACATTAATCGCAGCAATTGCTTGCCACCTACCGCAAGATCGTGCAATTCTGACCGCGAGACGTTGCGGAGGTGACGCATGATGCTTGATACCGCGCTCTGCCTCGAGCGGTTCGCCTGGCATGCCGGTCGTCACGCCGACCTGGCCGTGCAGAGCCTCGCGCTGTCCAGCGATCCGGCGTACGTATCGGTCCGCAACCGCTTCTCCACCACCCTCGCGGAGACCGTGACCTGCTCCGACGAGGGCGCCTTCATCACCTCGTGGGGCTACCGCCTGGGCACCTCGGAGGACGTCGAGTCCGCCGCCGCCCGCCTCGCCTTCCTCCTGGCGGCGCTGCCCGCCTAAGGGTTCTTGAACGGGATGTTGCGCCAGGGGCTGTCCGGGTCCGTCGTCAGGATGCGGTGCGCGGTGAGCATCTCGCCGTACCAGTCGCCGAACTCCTCCTCGTCGAAGTGCAGGCACCGGCCCAGGACGTAGCCGGCCGAGAAGTCCTCCCACGAGCGGTAGCCGATCCGGCTGACCCGCCCCGCGCGCAGCACCGCCCGCTCGGCCTCCTCCACGGTGCAGAAGCGGGCGCCGAGACCCCAGCGGGCCATCTTCGAGGCCCGCCCGTAGTCCCACGCCTCCACGGACTGGACGAACCTGCCCTCGGCGAGCAGGCCGTCGGCGCGGAAGCGCGCCTCGTACCTGGCGATGCGCCCGATGAGCCGCTGCGCCCCGGCGACCTGCGCCTCGATCTCGGCGTTGTCCGGCGGGTCGGCGCTCTGCGCCGCGCGGCCGCGCAGCACGCGCGAGGTCGTGTGCCGCCAGTGGTCCATCTCGACGGCGCCGCCGAAGTCGAGGGCCAGGCTGCGCCGCACGCCCAGCACGAAGCCCCAGACCGGGCTGCTCATCTCGCCGGCGAGCAGCGACTCCAGCGCGCTCGCCCAGCCCTCCCTGGTGGTGATGTCCCACCACTCCCGCAGGCGCCTGCGCTCGCGGACGTAGCCGGTGCCGTGCCAGCCCATCGCGTTCCACAGGGAGCCGTTGCTGACGCACAGCAGCGCCCCGCACGCGAGCCCGTGCGCGACCGCGCCGTGCAGCGGGCCGCCCGCCCACAGGGTGCGCAGCCGCGGGCGGCTCGGGGCGGTCGCGCGCTCGGCGTGCCACCGCCACACCTGCCGGTGCGCGGCCGTCGCGGGGAAGTACGCCTCGCACGGGCTGCCCGGGTCGACGGCGAACCACTCGTCGTCGCTGGGCCAGTCGTGGACGAGGGCGGCCAGGTCGGTCAGGAAGTAGACCGGGTCGGGCACGGGTGCGGGCAACATCCCGTCGGTGAGGAAGACCAGGCTCAGCACGCCGTGCCGCTGGTCCCAGCGGACGGGGTTGAAGGTGACCCAGTCCTGCCGGGCGTCGGCCTGGGCCCGCGTCATCGCGTGATAGAGCCTCGCCCTGGCGAGGACGTCGAAGTACGCGGGCCAGTCGCCGCGGGCCTTGGCCTCGTACAGGCCGTGCTCGACCTCCGTGGGCGCACGCCAGTGCGGGACGTGCGCCGCCGCCCCCGGGCCCGCGCCCAGCTCGTTCCGCACCCCCATGCCGCGTTACGTTACCGCCGATCCGCTCGTCAGCAACCCGCCTTGCGAAGCACCTTCTGGACGTCCCGCTGGCCGCTCGACCCCCAAGAGGATCTTCGCCGGCGTGGACTTGCCCGCTCCGTTGTCGCCGATCAGCGCGACCACCTCGCCCATCCCCAGGCTGAAGTCCTCGCCGCGCAGCGCCTCGACCCGGCCGTAGCCCTATCCGGCGCAGTCGTAGAGCCCCTCCTGACCGTCCACGGCCGCGCAGTTCTGCTGCACCCAGCTCGTCACCTCCGAGTCGCCGCGACCGCCGGGGCCGCCGCCGCTGCCGGACAGGACGTACCGGAGCTGTCCCGAGGAGATGAGCGACTGGAGGCGGTCCACGGTCATGGCGGGGTCGCTGCCGGTGAAGCCGCCCATGGCGATCACGGGCTTGCCGGTGGACAGGATCAGGCCGGAGGCCTGCTGGGCGCTGCTCACCGCGACCAGCCACGTGGCGCTGCCCTGGTTGGCCTCCAGGTACGTGCCCATCGCGTCGCTCACGCCGCCGCCGGGGCCACCACGCCCTCCGAATCCGGACCGTCCGCCACCTCCGGAGCCAGGCTGCGCGTTCTGCTGGTCGTCACCACCGGGGAAGCCGGCGGGCATCCGCCCCCGCGTCCCTCCAGGCCCACCGCCGAAGCCCATCCGCCCGGACGACGGCCCGGCGGTCGGGTTCGACCCGTTGACCTGCGACTGCAGCGGCGTCACCGCGTACGCGGCGGGCCCGGCCAGCCCCGCGACGACGGCGGCCACCAGCGCGACCGCCGCGATCCGCACCGCCACCCGCGCCCGCAGCCGCGCCAGCACGAGCACCACCACGGCCACCAGGGTCGCCCCGAGCACGACCCAGGCCAGCCACGGCAGCCAGTCAGGCGTGCGCCGCAGCACCACGAACGACCAGCCGCCGGTCAGCGCCACCGCCACCGGCAGCACCCAGGCCCACGCCCGCGACCGCCGGTACGCCTCCCACATCACCACGAACCCCATCCCGGCCAGCGCGGCCACCGCCGGAGCCATGGCGGTCGTGTAGTACGGGTGGAAGGTGCCGCTGGAGAAGCTGAACACCACGTAGTGCACGGCCAGCCATCCACCCCACACCAGCCAGGCCGCCCCCGAGGGCCCGTCGGCGTTCAGCCGCCGCACCCGCAGCAGGATCGCGAAGGCCAGCGCCACCACGCAGAACGGCAGCAGCCACGAGATCTGCCCGGCCAGGATGTCGTTGAACAGCCGCCCGGCCCCCGGCTCCCCGCCGAAGCCGCCGCCCCCGCCGCCCCCGCCGCCGTTGCCCCGGCCCTGGCCGAAGACGCGGCCCAGGCCGTTGTAGCCGATCACCAGGTCCCAGACGGTGTTGTCGGTGGAGCCGCCGACGTAGGGGCGGGAGTCCTCCGGCCACAGGTCGGTGATCACCATCCACCACGCGCTGGACACCACCAGCACGACCCCGGCCGCCAGCAGGTGCCCCACCCGCCTGAGCCACGGCACGCCCGCGCACACCAGGTACGCCAGCGCGAGCGCCGGCACCACCAGGTACGCCTGCAACATCTTGGCGTTGAACCCGAGCCCCACGAAGAACGCCGCCAGCAGCAGCGACCGCATCCGCCCGGTGCGCAGCGCCTCCAGGCAGAACCACGCCGACAGCACGAGCAGCAGCACGAGCACGGTGTCGGGGTTGTTGTCCCGGTTGATGGCCACGGTGATGGGGGTGAGCGTCATGACGACGGCGGCGACCAGCGCGGCGACGTGCCCGGCCGCCCCGGAGCAGGACGCGAACGCGCGCCGCACGGCCGAGTGCACCAGCCCGATGGCGGCCACCCCGGCGAGCGCCTGCGGCAGCAGCATGCTCCAGGTGCCGTAGCCGAAGATCCGCGCCGACAGGCCCATCACCCACAGCGCCAGCGGCGGCTTGTCCACGGTGATGAAGGAGCCTGCGTCGATGGCGCCGAAGAAGAACGCCTTCCAGCTCTTGGTGCCCGACAGGATGGCGGCGGCGTAGTACTCGTTGGCGTTGCCGCTGAGCGCCCACGCGTACAGGACGAACGCCACGACGAGCACCGCCCACATGGCGGGGCGCGACCAGCGCGGGTCGCCGTGGGCGCCGAGGAAGGCGCGGGCGAGCGCGCCGCGCCCGCCGGCGGCCCGGTGACCGGGCCTGATCGCGGTGACGGTCATCGGGTGGCCCCCCGCTTCGGGTTGAAGACCCACGCGCGCAGCAGCAGGAAGCGGACGAGCGTGGCGGCGGCGTTGGCGACGATGACGGCGGCCAGCTCCACCCCGTGGGAGACCCCGGCGGGCAGCAGCGCGAGGCTGCCCGAGGTGAGCGCCAGCCCGACGAGGAAGGCGATCAGCCCTTCGAACTGGTGCCGCATGGCCCCGCCCGAGCCCTTCACGCCGAAGGTGAAGCGGCGGTTGGCGGCGGTGTTGGCCACGGCGGTGACGAGCAGCGCGACCGCGTTGGCCGCGAGGGGCGGCACGACCTGGCGCAGCAGCGAGTACAGCACCAGGTAGGCCAGCGTGCTGATCACGCCGACGACCGCGAACCTCGGCAGTTGCCTGGCCATGCCCTTCGGCAGCTCGGCCCGTTCGACCCTGGCGGGCACGGGGATGCGGGCGGCTCCGGACACCGTCCTGCGGCCGACGCGCAGCATTCCGCGCAGGTCGTCGAGGGCGGTCTGGACGATGTCCACCCGGCTGTCCGGGTCGTCCACCCAGTCCACGGGGACCTCGTGGATGCGCAGCCCGTGGCGCTCGGCCAGGAGCAGCAGCTCGGTGTCGAAGAACCACTGTTCGTCCTCGACACCGGGCAACAGAGCCTGGGCGATCTCCGTACGCACGGCCTTGAAGCCGCACTGCGCGTCCGAGAACCCGGCCCCCATGCCGAAACGGAGCAGCAGGTTGTAGGAGCGGGAGATGAACTCCCGCTTGGGCCCCCGCTCGACCCGCGCCGCGCGGGCCAGGCGGGTGCCGATGGCCAGGTCGCTGTGGCCGGACAGCAGCGGAGCCACCAGCGGCAGGAACGCGTCGAGGTCGGTGGACAGGTCCACGTCCATGTAGCTGACGACGTCGGCCTCGCTCTGCGACCACACCCTGCGCAGCGCCCGGCCGCGGCCCTTCTCTTCCAGGTGCACGGCCCGCACGTGCGGCAGTTCCCTGGCCAGCTCGGAGGCGAGCTGCCAGGTGTTGTCCGTGCTGGCGTTGTCGGCGATCGTGATGCGGAAGCCGTAGGGGAAGTTCCTGGTGAGGTAGGTCTGCAGCCGGGTGATGCTGGCGCGCAACGCCCGCTGCTCGTTGTAGACCGGGACGACCACCTCGACCAGGCGTGTCCGCACTGCTGTTGTCTCCATGCAGCTAAGGACACTTTTCGGGTCTTTAAGGCGACTTATCCGATTCTGAGTTACGGATGAGAGTTCCCGGCACCTCCAGCGTGGCGATGGCGCCGCCGTCCGGGGCGTTCGCCAGCCGCACGCTGCCCCCGGCCTCCGTGACCGCCTGGGCCACGATCGCCAGCCCCAGCCCCGAGCCGGGCAGGCCGCGCGCCGACGGCGAGCGCCAGAACCGCTCGAAGACGTGCGGCAGCTCCTCCTCGGGCAGGCCTGGGCCGTGGTCGCGGACGGTCAGGCGGCCGTCGCGCAGCTTCACCTCGACCTGGGCGCCAGGCGGGCTGAACTTGGCGGCGTTGTCGATGAGGTTCAGCACGGCACGTTCCAGGGACGTGGCGCTGCCCACGACGTACCAGGGGCTGAGGTCCGTGACCACCTCTGCGCCGCGCAGCCGGGCACGCTCGACGGCGGCCGTGACCACCTCGTGGAAGCCCAGCTCGACGTGCGGCTCGTGGTCGGTGTCGCCCCTGGCCAGTTGCAGCAGGTCGGCCACCAGCGTGGACAGCTCGGCGAACTGCGCCTTCACGTTGACCAGCAGGCGCTCCTTGGCGCCCGGGTCGAGGCTGCGGCCCGTCTGCTCGCTGCGCAGCAGCAGGTCGATGTTGGTGCGCAGGGTGGTCAAGGGTGTTCGCAGCTCGTGGCCGGCGTCGGCGACGAGCTGTTTCTGGCGTTCCCTCGATCCGGCGAGGGCGGCTGTCATGGCGTTGAAGGAGGAGGACAGGCGGGCGATCTCGTCGTTGCCCTGGACGGGGATGCGCGTGTCGAGGTCCTCGGTCTGCGCGATGTGTTCGACCGCCCTGGTCAGGTCGCCGACCGGGCGCAGGGCGGAGCGGGAGATCGCGAGCCCCGCCAGGGCAGCGCCGAGCACGCCGAGCACGGAGACGCCCCCGAGCATGAGCCCCGCGTTGCGCAGCGTGCGCTGGATGTAGCCGACCGGTCTGGCCTCCATGACCGCCACACCGGGCTTGAAGTTGATCGTCACCACACGCACGTCCTTGCCGTCGGCCGTGTGGCCGTAGCGGTAGACGGGCTCACACGGCTCGAAGGCCTGCGCGTCCTTGTCGTAGTCGGGCACGATCGGTGACGGGCCGATCGAGCAGGTGGTGCCGTCGGCGTACAGTAAAGTCGCCAAGCCGTCGAGGAACGGCCCCCGCGCGCCGTTCGGCGTGCAGTTGCGCTCCATGAAGCCCTTGTCGCCGCCGCGCAGCGACTCCAGGATGCTCTGGTCGAAGTTGCCGATGAGCCGGTTCTCCAGGATGACGTAGGACGCTCCCGCGCACGTCGCGATGGCCAGCGCCACCGCCACCGTGACCAGGAGCGTGAGCCGCGTGCGCAGGGTGCCCCGCGTGGCCAGGCCGCGCAGGCTCGCGCCGAGTCCGGCGCCTTTCACTGTGTTGCCCGCAGGACATAGCCCACCCCGCGCACGGTGTGGATCACGCGCGGCTCGCCCCCGGCCTCCGTCTTGCGCCGCAGGTACATGACATACACGTCGAGCGAGTTGGACGTCGGCTCGAAGTCGAACCCCCACACCTCGCTGAGGATCTGGTCCCTGGTCAGCACCTGACGCGGATGCGCCAGGAACAGCTCCATCAGCAGGTACTCGGTCCTGGTCAGGTCGAGCCTGCGGTCGCCGCGCGTGACCTCCCTGGTCGCCGGGTCCATGTGCAGGTCGCCGTACGAGAGCGTGTCGCCCTCCGGGTTGCCCGTGCTCAGCGCGCCCCGCCGCAGCAGCGCCCTGACCCTGGCCAGCAGCTCGTCCAGCTCGAACGGCTTGACGAGGTAGTCGTCGGCCCCCGCGTCGAGCCCGGACACCCGGTCGCCGACCGCGTCGCGGGCCGTGAGCATGAGCACCGGCACGTGGTTGCCCGACCCGCGCAGCCTGCGGCACGCGGTCAGCCCGTCGAGCCTGGGCATCATGACGTCGAGCAGCACCGCGTCGTACGTCTCCGCTGCGAGGGCGTCGAGCGCCTGTTGCCCGTCGTTCGCCGTGACGACCTTGTAGCCCTCGAACTCGAGGCTCGACTGCAGAGCCTCGCGCAACGCGGGCTCGTCGTCCACTACCAGCAACCGTGCGGGCTCACTCATACTTACAGACGCTAGATGTTCATCATGAGAACGTGATGAACGACCTCACAGAAGATTCATAGGGTTCACCACGCCACGGGCATCGAGGTGAGCCCGAAGATGGGTCCATCGTACTTGGCGGGCAGCTCTTCCTCCGCCACGGCGAGCCGCAGGCCGGGCAGGCGTTCGAACAGCGTGCGGAGCGCGATCTCCAGCTCGGCGCGGGCCAGGTTCTGCCCCAGGCACTGGTGGACGCCGTAGCCGAAGGCCACGTGGTGGCGGGCGCCTCGCTCGACGTCGAACTCGTCGGGCCGCTCGAACACCCGCTCGTCCCTGTTGGCGGAGGCGCCGAGCACGAAGATGCCCTCGCCCTTCCTGACGAGCTGACCGCCGATCTCCTGGTCCGCCACGGAGACCCGGTCGAAGGCCGCCCAGTCCACGATCGAGTGGTAGCGCAGCAGCTCCTCGACCGCCATGGGCCAGCGGCCGGGGTCCTCGCGCAGGGCGGCGAGCTGGCCGGGGTGCTTCATGAGGGTGAGGGCGGCCAGGGGGATCATGTTCGCGGTGGTCTCGTGGCCGGCGACGAGCAGCAGGAACATCACGCCGACCAGCTCGTCGTGCGTGAGCCGCCCGTCGGTGATCAGCCGGCCCAGGAGGTCGTCCCGCGGGGCCTTCCCGGCGCTGGTGACGAGCCCGTCGAGGTAGTCCCTGATCTCGTACGCGGCCGCGTGGAAGTCCTCGCCGGGGGTGAGCATCCGCCTGGTGCGCGACTGGAAGAACTCGCGTTCGTCGTACGGGACGCCGAGGAGCTGGCAGATCACCAGCGAGGGCAGGGCGAGCCCGAACGCCTGCACCAGCTCCGCCTCGGAGCCCGCCGCGACCATGTCGTCGATGAGCCCGTCCACCAGCGCCTGGATCCCCGGCCGCAGCTCCTTCATCCGCCTGACGGTGAACTCGGGGATGAGCAGCCGCCGGAACCTGGTGTGTTCGGGCGGGTCCAGGTCGATGAAGTGGCCGGTCATGAACCGTTCCAGGGCCGCCGCCTCCTCGGGCGACGGCGCGTCGTGGAGGGCCTCGCCGGGGTGTCCCGGCGTGGCCGGGCTGGTGCTGATGCCGCCGCCGCTGAGCACCTGCCGGGCCTCGGCGTGCCTGGTGACCAGCCACACCTCGCCTCTGGGCAGGGTGGCGCGGACGAGCGAGGCCTCCTCGCGCAGGGCCTCGTACTCGGGGGGCGGGGCGAACGGGCAGGTACGCGGAACGGGGAAGGAATGCGCCATAGTGTTGCCTCCAGGAAGCCGATCGCATTGCTTACTTACGCGAAAGTAAGCAATGATGCGATGGGCCGTCAAGTGATGGGAGCGCGATGGCGGGCCGGCGGACGGACACACGAGAGCGAATCCAGCAGGTGGCGCTGGAGCTGTTCGCCGAACGCGGATACGACAAGACCTCGCTGCAGGAGGTGGCCGAGCGGCTGGAGATCACCCGACCGGCGCTCTACTACCACTTCCGCACGAAGGAGGACATCCTCGCCAGCGTGGTCGAGCGGCTGTGCGACTCGATCGACGAGCTGGTGGCCTGGGCCAAGGAGCAGCCGCCGACCGCCGGTTCGCGTCAGGAGATCCTGCGGCGCATCTCGGGGCTGCTGGAGGACCAGTGGCGGCCGCTGTTCAAGTTCGCCCAGGTGAACCAGGGCGTCATGCAGGGCAACGCCGCCGGGCAGCGCATGCAGCAGGGCATGATCGGCATGCTGTCGGTGCTGTCCGTGCCGGGAGCGGGCGCCGTCAAGCAGTTCGAGGCCAGGCTGGCGGTGTTCGCGGTGATCCTCGGCAGCGTGCCGTTCCTGTTCGACCTGGAGCTGGACGAGACCGAGCGGGCGAACGTCGCCCTGGAGGTCGCGGCCAAGCTCGTCACCGACGAGTAGCCGGCTCCGGCCGCAGCAGGGCCATGGCGGCGTTGTGGCCGCCGATGCCGCTGACGCCGCCGCCCCGGCGGGCGCCCGCGCCGCACATCAGGATCCGCTCGTGCTCCGTCTCCACACCCCAGCCGCCCGCCTCCGCGTACGGCCAGCTCAGGTCGGTGTGGAAGATGTGGCCGCCGGGCAGGCCCGCGTCCCGTTCCAGGTCCACCGGGGTCTTCACCTCGACGCAGGGAGTGCCGTCGGGCGCGGCCAGCAGGCAGCCCTCGATCGGCTCCGCGAGCACCGCGTCCATCGACGCGAACGTGGCCTCCAGCGCCTGCTTGCGCGCCTGCTCCGGGTCGTCGCGGAAGAGGCGGGCGGGCATGTGCAAGCCGAACAGCGTCATCGTCTCGGCCCTGCCCCTCAGCTCAGGGCCCAGGATGGACGCGTCGGTCAGCGAGTGGCAGTAGACCTCGGCGGGCGGCAGCTCGGGGATCATGCCGCCGGCCGCCTGCTCGTACGCCGCCGCGAGCTGGTCGCGCCCCTCGTTGATGTGGAACGTCCCGCTGAAGGCCGCCACCGGGTCCACTTCCGAGTCCTTCAGCCGGGGCAGCCGCGTCAGCACCATGTTGACCTTGAGCTGCGCTCCCTCCGGCACCGTCGCCGGCCGCCCCATCAGCCGGTCGAGCACCGCCGGCGGCAGGTTCACCAGCACGTGGCCGCCGGTCACCGTGTGCTCGCCGTCCTCCGCCACGAACGTCACCTCGCCAGACGGCGAGACGCCGACGATCTCGGCCCCCGTCCTGATCTCGGCGCCCGCCCTCCTGGCCGCCGCCTCCAGCGCACCCGACACCGCGCCCATGCCGCCCACCGGGACGTTCCAGTCGCCGGTGCCGTCGCCGATCACGTGGTACAGGAAACACCGGTTGGCCAGCAGGTCCGTGGCGGGATCCGCGAACGTGCCGATCAGCGCGTCGGTCAGCACGACGCCGCGCACCGTGTCGTCCGCGAACCGCTCGTCCACCACCTCGCCGATCGGGCGCGCGAACAGGTCACGCCACGCCTCCGCCCCGACCAGCCGCTCGATCTCGGCCTGAGGGCGCAGCGGTTCGAGCAGCGTCGGGGCCAGCGCCTCGGCCACCCCGGCCGTCATGCCGTAGAAGCGGCGCCACGCCTCGTGGTCGGCCTCGCCGCCCGTGACGTTCCTGAACGAGGCCGCCGTGCGCAGGTCGTCCTCGTGGTCGACCAGCAGGCCCGTGGCTGCCCTGGGGGTGTAGGAGGCGTAGCGGCGGCGGCGCAGCTCCAGGTCCAGGCCCAGGTCGCGGACGATCCTGGTGGGGAGCAGGCTCACCAGGTAGGAGTAGCGCGACAGGCGCACGTCCACGCCGGGGAACGGCCGCGCGGAGATCGCCAGGCCGCCGGCGTGCGCGTACCGCTCCAGCACCAGCACCCGGCGGCCGGCGCCGGCCAGGTAGGCCGCCGCGACCAGCCCGTTGTGCCCGCCGCCCGCCACGACCACGTCATACGAAGCCACCCTGGCACCCTACGACCCGCTCGGCCCCTCCTCAACCAGGGATCTAGGGACGGCTCGCGATGGCCAGCAGCGTGGCCGCCGGGCCGGTCAGCGGCCGGCCTCGGCGCCACACCGCGCGCAGGCTGCGCACCAGGTTCACCCCGGTCAGCGGCACCTCCGCCAGCCGCCCCGTGGCCACGTCCGACTCGACCGCGTACCCGCTCAGCACCGCGGGCGCCACCCCGGCCTGCGCCGCCCCCTTCACCGCCGAGTTCGACCCCAGCTCCAGCCGCGGCACGGCCCGCTGCATCGCCGCGAACGCCACGTCGAGCGTCTCGCGCGTGCCAGAGCCGGGCTCCCGCACGACGAGCGGCGTAGCGGCCAGCTCAGGTCCCCTCAACGCGGTACGGCGGCGCGCCCACGGATGCGCCGGCGCCACCACGACCACCAGCCGGTCCGTCCCGACGACCCGCACATCCAGCCCGTCCGGCACGGTCGGCCCCTCGACGAACCCCAGCTCCACCTCCCCGGCCAGCACCCTGGCCGCGACGTCCGCCGAGTTGACCACGTCCAGCCCCACCTGCACCTCGGGCTCGCGATGCTGCAACTCCCCCAGCCAGCGCGGCACCAGATACTCGGCCACCGTCATGCTCGACGCCACCCGCAGGTGCGCGGCCTCACTCAGGCGCACCGCCTGGGCGGCGCGCATCAGCTCCTGCGCCGCCGCCAGCACCTGCGTGGCCCAGCCGGCCACCATCTTGCCCTCGGCGGTGAGGGTCGAGCCGCGGGGAGTGCGCTCCAGCAAGGGGAGGCCGAGGCGGCGCTCCAGCAGGGCGATGCGCTTGCTGGCGGACGGCTGCGCGATCCCCGCCGCCCTGGCTGCCCGGCCCAGGCTGCCCAATTCGCCCACGTCCACCAGGAGCTTGAGGGAGTCGAGGTCGGGCAGCGCGGTCATAGCCTCAGGCTATGGGCTCACAGGCAAGGCGTGGCTACCGGGGGGTTCCGGGGATCTGAAGACTGAGATCATGCTCACGAGCTCGCCCAGCCCCGGCTCCCGCACGACCCACCCTCCCGCGCCCGGCGCGACCCGATGGGCACGCCTTCCCAGCCTCAGCGCCCGGTCGGCGGTCTCTGGCGAGGCGGGCGGCCGGTGGGTGGCGCGGGTCAGGGCGCAGGCCGCTCTGCTCGGGCCTGGCCTGGCCGTGACGGCCGCGGCGGTGGTGTGCGCGACGCTCGTCAACCGGCTCGTCCCAGCCGTGACCCCCGCCGTCCTGGCCGTGGCCGCCGGCGCGGCCGTGGCGAGCGTGGCGGGTGTCGGCGACCGGCTCAGACCGGGCCTGGCGTTCGTGTCCAGGCGGGTCCTGCGCGTGGCGATCGCCCTGCTGGGCCTGCAGATCGCGGTGCCCCAGGTGCTGGCGCTCGGCTGGCAGAGCCTGGCCGTCGTGGCGGTCGCGACGGGCCTGACGTTCGCGGTGACGCCGCCGATCGGCCGCAGGCTGGGCGTGAGCCCCGGCACGTCCCTGCTCATCGCCACAGGCGTGGCCGTCTGCGGCGCGGCGGCCATCGCGGCGATGCGCGAGAGCACGGACCTGCCGGACGACGACGAGGCCGCCGCGAGCGCGCTCGGCGTCGTGGTGCTGTACGGGACCGCGGCCATCGCGTTCATCCCCCTGCTGGCCTCCGCCATCGGCCTGTCACCTGGACAGCTCGCCGTGTGGACGGGTGCGGCCGTGCACGAGGTGGCGCAGGTGGCCGCGATCGGCGCCGCCTCGGGTGTGCTGGCGGCGGCCGTGACGGTCAAGCTCGGCCGGGTGATCCTGCTGGCCCCGCTCGTGGCGCTGACGACGTACCGGAGGCGCCGGGTGACCGCGCGGGCCGAGCATGGGGAGCGTCCGGTACCAGCCGCCGCGCAACCCCAGGGCGGGAAGCGGCTGCCGGTGGTGCCGCTGTTCGTGGCGGCGTTCCTGGCGATGGTGGCCGTGCGCAGCACCGGCCTGGTGCCCGAGGCGGTGACGGCCGCGCTGCCCGGCACGACGAACGTGCTGATGGCCGCCGCCCTGTTCGGCCTCGGCACCGGCATCGACGTGCGCAGACTCGTGCGGGGCGGCCGGGCGGCGCTGCTGGGCGGCATCGCGACGGCGATCATCGCGGCCACGTCCCTGGCCGGGGTCGCGCTCCTCGTGTGATCCTCGGAGTGGACGGCCGGGCCAGGGGGCCCGTACCCTGCTCCGTTTGGAACAAATACCGCGAAAGCGGCCGTTCCCGATAAGCAGGTCCAGGACCACTTGAGGAGCAAGAAAACCGCCATGCACAGCACCACCGACTCCGTCCTGCAGCCGTCCGACGAGGTCGCCGCGGCCCTGGCCGCCGGCGCGCCGGTCGTGGCGCTGGAGTCCACGATCATCTCCCACGGGCTGCCGCAGCCGCGCAACCTGGAGGTGGCGCGGGAGCTCGAGGGAGTCGTACGGGCGGCGGGCGCCGTGCCGGCCACGATCGCCGTCCTGGACGGCGTGCCCCGCATCGGTCTCGACGAGGCGGAGCTGGAGCGCATCGCGACCGAGCCGGGGCTGCGCAAGCTGGGCCAGCGGGACCTGCCCGTGGCGGCTGCGCTGAAGGCGAGCGGCGCGACCACGGTGTCGGCCACGTCGTTCCTGGCCGCGCGGGCCGGGATCCGGGTCTTCGCCACCGGCGGGCTGGGCGGCGTGCACCGCGGCTGGGCCGAGGACCAGGACGAGTCCGCCGACCTCGACACGCTCGCCCGCACCCGGATCACCGTGGTCTGCGCGGGCGTCAAGTCGATCCTGGACGTGCCGGCGACGCTGCAGCGGCTGGAGACGCGGGGCGTGAGCGTGGCGGGGTTCGGGACGGACACGTTCCCCGGCTTCTACCTGCACTCCTCCGGCCAGCCGATCGACTGGCGGATCGAGTCGCCCGACGAGGCCGCGGCCATCATGCGCGGCCAGGACGCCCTGGGCGGCCCCGAGACCGCGCTGATCGTCGCCAACCCCGTCCCCGTGGACCAGCAGCTCGACCCCGAGCTGCACGACCGCGTGCTGGGTGAGGCGCTGGCCGCCGCCGAGCGGGAGGGCGTCAAGGGGCAGGCGATCACGCCGTTCCTGCTCGGCTACCTGGTGAACGGCACCGCCGGCGCCTCCCTGGAGGCGAACCTGGCCGCCGTGCGCGGCAACACCGCCCTGGCGGCCCGCATCGCCGTCTCCTGGGCACGATCGTGACCGACGGCGCCCTGCTGATCGTCGGGGACGTCGTCACCGACGTGGTGGCGTTGCACGGCTCCCCGGTGCGGTCCGGCACCGACACGGCCGCCGACATCGTGCTGCGTCCCGGCGGCTCGGGCGCCAACACCGCGGCCTGGGCGGCCAAGCTGGGCGCCGAGGTCCACCTGCTGGCCAGGCTCGGCTACGACAGCAGCGAATGGCACACCACCGAGCTGGTCAAGACGGGCGTGCGCCCGCACGTGATCGTGGATCCCGACCGCCCCACGGCGGTCGTCATCGCGATGGTGGACAGGAGCGGCGAGCGTTCCATGCTCACCAACCGCGGCGCGGGCGGCCTGATCTCCGAGGCCGACTGGGACCCCGCCCTGCTCGACGGCGTGGCCAGGCTGCACCTGTCGGGCTACATCCTGTTCGCCGAGGCCGGGCTGGGGCTGGCCAGACGCGCCATGGCGGACGCGGCCGCGGCGGGCATCGCGATCAGCATCGACCCGGCCTCCACGGGCCCGCTGCGCGACTTCGGCGTTGAACGTTTCACCCGCGAGACGGCGCAGGCCGGCCTGATCATCCCCAATCTCGACGAGGCCCTCCTCCTCAGCGGTGCGGGGACGGCGGAGCAGGCGGCCGTACACTTGAGTGAGAGATATGGCACAGCGGTGGTGAAGCTGGGCGCGCGGGGCGCGCTGGCCGCCGTGGAGGGCGAGGTGGTGGCCACCGCTGAGGGGGTCTCCGCCGAGGTCGTCGACTCCACGGGGGCGGGCGACGCGTTCGCCGCCGGGTTCCTCGCCGCGAAACTCCTCGGCGCCGGCGAACAGGCCGCTTTGCAGGCGGGTTGCCGTGCTGGTGCCGAATGTGTGGCCCAGGTGGGCGGCCGTCCACGGTACGGTTTGGATCTGAACCGTCTTTACCCTATTCACACTGATTGATAGCTTGCCGCGTAGGCTTTGCACCATTAGCCACATGCGTCACGGCCAGCACCACGCGGCTCACTGGGGAGGATAAGGTCCGCCGATGGAAGTCGAGTCATCGATCTGCCTGAGCGACCTAGTCCCTGCGCTGCGTTGGAGCCGCCCGCAGCAGGTGGCCGAGGCGCTGGGTGATCCGCGCCTGCCCGCGGGGTGGTGGTCCTCCGTCGCGCTGTCCAGGGCGCTCGGGACGGCGGGGCTCGACTGGATCTGCGAACGCCTGGCCCGGCTCGCCTCCTCCCGCTGGGACCATCTGCCGCTCGCCGATCTGCTGCCCGCGCTGACGGTTCACCACATCGACCCCTCGCTGCCCGGCTGGCCCGAGGCCACGCGCACGGCCATCGCCGGGCTCGGCGGCTGGCAGCGGCTGCGCCGCCTGTCGCCCAGCGACCTGACGACGCCGTCGGCCACGCCCGAGGTCGTGATGGGGTCGGTCTTCCGCGAGATACTCGGCCGCATCCCGGCGCAGCGTGAGGCGCCCGCCGCTGTCCAGGGCGGGCATCCCGAGGTGACCCGGCCGCTCCAGGTCGGCCAGTCGCCCGCCGGTACGGGGGCGTTTCCCGCTCCTGTGGCCCGCCAGACCGGGTCCTTCCCCGCCGCCTCGCCCGAACGTCCCGCTTCCCCCGCCGATCGCCCCGCCTCGCCCGCCGACCGGCCCGTCGCGCCCGCCGATCGGCCCGTCTCGCCCGCCGATCGGCCCATCGCAGCCGCGGATCGGCCCGTCGCGCCCGCCGAACGTCAGAGCGGCCCCTTCCCTGTCACGCCCGCCGAGCGCCAGAGCGGCCCCTTCCCTGTCACGCCCGCCGAGCGCCAGAGCGGCCCCTTCCCTGTCACGCCCGCGGCCGACGCGACGCCCGGAGCGCGCCAGACCGGGCCGTTCCCCGGCGCCGCGCCGCAGCCGGGCGACCGCCAGACGGGCTCGTTCCCCGCCGTACCCGGCGACCGCCAAACGGGGCCCTTCCCCGGTGACCGCCAGACCGGCTCTTTCCCCGCGGTGCCAAGTGACCGGCAGACGGGCTCTTTCCCCGCCGTACCCGGCGACCGGCAGACCGGCTCCTTCCCGGCCGTGCCCCCTGAACGTCAGACGGGCTCGTTCCCCGCACAACCCCAGGGCGGCGGCCTGCCCCAACGCCCGGCGGCCCCCGGCCAGCAAGAACGCCTCCCGCAACGCCCCACAGGCCCGCAGTCCGGCCCCCTGCCCACCCGCCCCGGCACGCCGGCCACCCCCGGTTCGAACACCGGCGCACCCGGCTCCCGCCCCACCGGCTCCCCTATCCCCGGCTCCCCGGCCTCCGGCGGCCCGCACACCGGCTCGATCCCGCCCATCCCGGGCGGCCCGATCCCGCCCGGCGCCGCCGACCCCGCCAAGAGCACCCCTTCCTACGCCACCCCCGCCCCCTCGGACACCGACCACGCGATGGTCCGCGTCGTGGACAGCCTCTTCCGCAGCCTGGACAAGCTGGAGCTGGCCGTCGCCGTGCACCGCCTGTTCGCCGAGGACCCGGTCAGCCTGCGCACCCTCGCCCACAAGATGCTGGTCGAGCGGGAGTCGCTCTCCCAGGCCCAGCGAACCGCCGAGGAACGCGTGCTGCAGTGGCTGCGCTCCTCCGAGTCCGCGCCGGTCACCGGCCACATGTTCCGCCTGACGGAGTGGCTGGGCGCGGCGGCCACCGAGGAGCAGCTCATCGGCGCCGACCCGGCGCACCCGGTGATGGTGCCGTCGCTGCGCACGCCGCTGTGGCGGGTGCTGGTGACGCTCATGCCCGACCGCCGCCTCCAGGACGGCTGGCTCGTCGTGGGCGACATGTACGGCCTCCAGGCCCGTACGAGGCAGCTCCTGGCCACCAGCCCCCAGGACGCCGACGTCGTGGAGCTGATGGGCGAGCTGGGCATCCGCGCCCACTCGGCGAAGGCCTGGCTCGACGCCCTGCCCGCCGAGTCGGCCTCCGCCCCTGCGGCGGCGGCCTCGTCCCCCGCGCAGCCTCTCCCCCGGCGCACGCCCGGCGCCAACGGCCACCATCATCGCGGCGGCCAGCCCGTGCCGTCCGCGACGGCGGGGTCCATCGACCCGTCCGCCGCGCTGGCGACGCTGTCGGCGCTGTCGGGCGGCCGCTCGCCGATGCTGCCCACGGGCGGCCTGGCGGGCGCCCCGTCCACGCCGCCCCCGCCGCTCCCGAGCCCGTCGTCGGACCCGCGCCGCTGGCAGCGCATCGAGGTCACGCCCGAGCACCTGCGGGGCGGGCCTGTGGCGGTGCCCGAGGGGTACGCGGCGCAGCTCGGCATGCGTCCCGGCACCCTGCTGTCGGTGACGGGGCCTGGCGACAACGCGATCGTCCTGGTCTGGCAGGGTCACCAGCCGGTCTTCGACTCGCTGCAGCCCGTCCTCATGCGCCTGAACGCCCGCCCCGGCGACCAGGTGTACGTCACGGTGGACGGCTACCGCCTGGAGGCCCAGCTCACGGCGTGACGCCGGCGCCGCCCTGGTCCTCCGTCGGGAAGAAGATCGCACTCATCACGTACGGCCTGCGCTCCTCCCCCGGGCCGTTCCGCGCCCGTGCCCTGAGCACGTCCCGCAGCTCCAGCGCGACCTCCTCCATCTCCTCCGGCCTGAGCCACACCGTCCCCTGCCGGTAGCCCACGCGGTCGGCGGCCGGGTCGGCTCCCGGCCGCTCCAGATAGGCGTTGAACTCGGCGAGCAGCGCCGCCATGGCCGCCGCGAACCCGTGCCGGTGGTCCTCCAGCGACATCGACTTGGCCGTGTCGAGGTCGACGTTCATGGCGTCGCGGCGCAGCCGGTAGTGCCGCTCCACCATCCCCCGCACCCGCTGCTCGCCCGCCACCTCCAGCAGCCCGCCGTCGGCCAGCAGGCCGACGTGCCGGTACAGGGTGGTCTTGGGCACGTCGGGCAGCAGCTCGCACAGCTCCGACGTCGTGCGGACGCGCTCACCCGACAGGGCCCACATGATGCGCAACCGGACGGGATGCAAGATCAACTCAAGGCTGTCCATGCCTCAATATTCCCACATCTGGTACTGTTCCCAAACATGGGAATAATTGACAGGCAGCTCAGCGAAGCCGCGATGATCCGCCTGGACACGCTGGATCCCGCCGCCCCGCTGGACGATCTCACCTGGCTGGACGCGACCATCGGCGACGCGCGGGTGGTGGCGATCGGCGAGAGCGCCCACTACAACCGCGAGTTCTACGAGCTGCGTCACCGCCTCCTGCGCTACCTGGCAGAACGGCACGGCTTCAGCGCGTACGTGATGGAGACCGGCTTCACCGAAGGCCGGCGGGCCGACGCCTGGGTCCTGGGCGGCGAGGACCAGCTCGGCGAGGTCATGGCGCACGGCCTCACCTCGCTGATGGGGCTGTGGCGGCAGCTCGGCGCCCACCTGGAGTGGATGCGCGGGCACAACGCCACCGCGGCGCGCCCCGTCCGCTTCCACGGCGTGGACCTGGGCGGCCAGAACGCCTCCCTGCTCCCCGCCCTGGACGCCGTCCTCGCCTACCTCGCGCAGGCCGACCCCGGCTTCCAGCCCGACCCGGCCGTCAGGGAGACCGCCGCGTCCTTCGCCGCCACCTCCGCCTTCACCGCCCCCGCCGCCCTGGCCGCCTACGCCCAGCTCCCGCCCGAGCAGAAGAACGCCCTCACGGCGGGCCTGACCGGCCTCGCCGCCCGACTGAAGGGCCGCCGCCTGGACCACGTCCGCCACACCACGGCCCAGCAGTACGAGGACGCCCTGCGCATCGCCTGCCAGCTCATCACCCTGGAGTCGGCCATCCGCGCCATGACCAGCGGTGACGTCCAGAGCGCCATGTACAACCGCGACGCCGAGATGGCCGACACCGTCGAATGGATCCTCCGCCGGCAGGACCGCGTCGTCCTGGCCGCGCACAACGGGCACCTGCAGCGGTGGCCGGGCGAGCTGCCCGGCATGGACCCGATGACGCCGCTCGGCATGCACCTGGCCGATCGGCTGGGGAACGACTACCTGGTCATCGGCACCACCGTGGGAACCGGCCAGATCCTCAACTCCGACGCCGCCGCCTTCCAGACCGGCACCCTCTTCGCGCCCATGCAAGCCCCTCGGCCCGGCAGCCTGGACGCCCTCATGCACGCGAGCCACGACGGGCCCTTCGCCGCCGACCTGCGGCGACTGTCACCCGCCGACGCCGGCGCCGTGCGCGCCGCCACCGTGTATCGGGCGGGTCTCGGTGAGAACTACGCGCCCATCAGCCCGATGGACGCCTTCGACGTCGTCGTACACCTGCCTCGGGTCACCGGGGCCGATCCGGACGAGGCGGCGGTGGCCTGCTCCCCTGAGGAGGTGCGGGAGGTCTTCTCCCACTACAAGCCGCAGTGACGTGACCCGGCAACCCCTGCCGCGGGTCGCTCACCTGATCGCCGTGTCCTGGGTGACTCTCGTTCTGCGCCGCAGCAGCGTCCGCCACCGCCGCTCGGCCGCCATCCGCCGGAACGCCGCGGCGTCGTTCAGGTGCGGGAAGGGCTCGGACGGCACCGCCACACCGAGGAAGCCGCACAACGGCTCCCACCCCTGACGCACGTCGAAGACGAGCAGCCGCTCGGCCGGCACGCCCGCCACGACCTCGGCGTTGTGCCGCTCGAACACCTCCATGGCATGGGCACGGTCGAGGAACCTGCCGCCGAAGGTGTCCTCCCAGATCAACCGGCGGCAGACCGCCCTGCGCCGCCCCAGTGTCGGATGGAGCGCATTCTCCAGCCGCATCACCAGCCCGGCCGGGCCGCGCCGGGGGGCCATGTAGCGGTAGATGGTCTGGTGGGCGCTGGCGTACCAGCGGGCGGGGTCGCGTACCGTGAGCACGACCTTGGCACGCGGGAAGGCGGCGATCAGCTCGCGCCAGAAGGCGCAGGCGGGCC
The DNA here is from genome assembly GCF_008086045.1 of Nonomuraea sp. PA05. Classification (GTDB taxonomy): domain Bacteria; phylum Actinomycetota; class Actinomycetes; order Streptosporangiales; family Streptosporangiaceae; genus Nonomuraea; species Nonomuraea monospora. The sequence goes on from NZ_VSEY01000005.1 coordinate 185,604, forward strand.
AGTCGACCGCCGCGCGGTAGGAGGCCAGGAACCGCTCCCAGTGCACCTGCCCACCGTGGACGGCCGTCTCCCAGCCGGTCAGCATCTCCGGGTCCTCGGCCAGGGACGCCATGTGGTGGCAGGGGTCGTAGCCGAGGCGCCGCAGCGCGACCCGCAGCGAATAGCTGCCCGTCCGCCCGAACCCGGCTCCGATGACCTCGATCATGTCGTCTCCGTTCCCATGTCACCGGCGTCTTCGAGCTGCCGCCTGAGCAGGTCCTTGCGGACCTTGCCCATGGCGGTGCGCGGGAGGGCCGGCACGGCGCGCACCCGGGTGGGGTGGTACCAGGACGTCATCCCGCAGTCGGTCAGGAAGCGCCGCAGCTCCGCCACTTCGGGCGGCCCGGCCCCTGGCGCCGGCACGATGACGGCCGCCGCCCGCTGGCCGGCCCGCGGGTCGTGGTATCCGACGACGGCCACCTCCCTGATGCCCGGATGGGCGTGCAGGGCCTCCTCCACGCTGAACACCGGCACGAGGCGGTTCTGGCACGAGATGCGCTCGGCCGCCCGGCCCACGTAGCGCAACCCGCCGCGGCCGTCGTCGCGGGCCAGGTCGCCGCTGTGGTACCAGCCGCCGGTGTCGTCCGGCCGCCAGGTCAGGCCGGAGCCGTCGCGATCGACGGTGCCCAGGCACACCGAGGCGCTGCGCACCGCGATCTCACCGACCCCGTCCTCGCCCGCGCCGTCCTCTCCCCCGCTGTCATCGCCCCCGCTGTCATCGCCCCCGCTGTCATCGCCCCCACCGTCCTCTCTCCCACCGTCCTCGCCCATCCAGCCCTGGTCCGGAGGCTCCAGGCGGAGCTCCACGCCGGGGCGGGCGCGGCCGATGCTGTGCTCGGCCCAGTCGGGCGGGTCGCCCTGCGTGGTGCTCGTGCAGGCGCTGGCCTCGGTGCTGCCCCACGCGTTGAGCAGCGGGACGCCGAACGCCTGGCGGATCAGCCGGGCCTGGTGCGCGTACAGGGACGAGCCGAAGCTGATCGCGAGCCGCAGGCCGGTCAGCGGACGCGGCTCGGCGATCTGAGCCTGGGCCAGCCGTTCCAGGCCGATGGGGGTGCTGGGCAGCCGGGCGACCTCGTAGGTGGCGATGAGGTCGAGCACAGCGCGCGGGTCGTGGCAGTCGGCGAACACGGCGGGCCCGCGCGACAGCACCGTCGCGGCGACCACCTGCCGGTAGCCGCGGGCGTAGGCCGGTGAGGCGAGCACCGCGCGGGCGGCCGGCGCACGCGCGGTGTGCGCCTCACCGGCGCGCTGCCCGCGAGCCAGGGCGGCGTGCGTGGTGTTGAAGCTGTGCAGCGCCCACGTGGGGTGGCCGGTGGTGCCGGAGCTGGCGTGCAGCAGCGCCACGTCGTCGGGCCCCAGGGGCGTGGGCTCGCAGGTTCCCGGCGCGTCGCGCAGGCAGGCGCCGTAGCCGAGCGCTCCGGCGGGCAGGTCGTCGCCGATCACCACGAGGTGGCGCAGCGCGGGCAGCCGCCCGGCCCGATCGGCCAGCTCCCGCGCCGGCTCGCTGTTCCCCCACCGGTCCACGGTGACCAGGACGCCCGCCGCCGTGGCGGCCAGCATGCGTTCTGCCTCCCGCGCGCCCGTGTCCACGTGCATGGGCATGAAGACGGCGCCCCGGTGGGCGCAGGCCAGGGCGAGCACCGCCAGCTCCCACCAGCTGGGGAGCTGGACGGCGACCACGTCCCCCCGGGCGATGCCCAGGCGGCTCAGCCCGGCGGCGTGCCGCTCGACGTGTCCGGCCAGCTCGGCGAAGGTGAGGCGGCAGACCCGCCGCTCGGCGTGCCGCCAGTTGATCAGCGCGACCCGGCCGGGAACGGTGGCCGCCGCGTCCCGCAGATCGTCCAGCGGGGTACGGTCGCGCCACCAGCCCTGCGCCCGGTACCGCGCGGCGACCTCCGGGCGCGGGCGCACCGCGGCGAACACCTCGCCCAGCCCGTTCACAGGTACACCGGATGGGCCAGGCCGCCACGGGCGATGTTGAGCCGTTCGCCGCCGGCCGCGCGCGACGCCGCCACCGCCAGGCGGCCGTTGACGGCCGCGAGCACGAGGTCGTGACGCAGCAGGGCGCCGTCCGGGGACCGCATGACGGGCGCGGGGCAGTAGCTCTGCACCAGCCAGCGTCCGGCCAGCCCCGCGTCCACCGCGGCCGTCCAGTCGCGTGACTCCAGGCCCACGACCACGCCGCGGCCGCGCGTGTCCAGCGGGCGTTTGAGCACGTAGTCACCGGGCCGGGCACGGATCAGGCGCACCGTGGCGGCGTCGCAGGCGGCGAGGTTGCGCGACCAGGGGATGCTGCCGCGCACCAGCGCGAGATCGGCCGGGTCGAACAGGTCGGCGTAGCGCGGGTCGGACAGCACGGCCAGGCACAGCTTGTTGTCGCCGATGAGGCGCCCGTGCAGGCCGTTCTGCACGAACAGCGCGCCGGATCGGACCGCCCGCACGTAGGGCTCCAGCTCCGGCCGCAGGCGCGCGAAGTCGCGCATCCCGATCTTGGCGTACGCGCACCGCACCGCTTCGCCCCGGACGAGCACCCGGTCGCCGGCCAGCCGCACCTCGCGAGGGTCCGCCTCGATCACGCGCACCCCCAGCTCGGCCAGCGCGGCGAGGTAGCGGCTGAACTCGGTGCGGTGCCCGCCTTCGGGACGCAGCAACGCCACGACGTCCGGACGCCGCCCGGTCTCCTGCTCGGCCGCCTCCACGAGCCAGCGGCCGACCCAGTGCGGGGCCTCTCCGGGCAACGGCGGCGGCAGCCGCAGACCGCCCGCGGTGAGCAGCGGGCGCCACCGCGCGGCCAGGCCGCCCACCCCCATGCCGCCCGGGCAGTTGGCGTTGGTCTCCAGCACCTTCAGCCCGCCGTCCGGCTGTGGCATGGTGTCCAGCCGCATCACGTGCACGCGCCCGGCCGCGATCACCTCCCCGGCGAACTCCTCCGGCCGCAGCGCCGCCGGCCAGGCCAGCACCTCGCGCAGCCGCTCGTCCTGGGGGTAGGCGGCCACGACCGTCTCGATGAGCCGGTGGTAAGCGGCCACCAGCCGCTCCAAGGGCTCTCGCCGGCCTGGTCTGACGCACAGCGGGGACGCGGCGGGGACTCCGTCCGTGGGCGGGCCGGCGCCACTCTCGGCCAGCACCCGGCGCACCCTGGCGGGGAACCTCTCATCCCAGCCGGGCCAGCGTGCGGATCGCCCCGGAACCTCGGCCGCCATCGTGGATCGAGACATAAGTCCAGCTTGACCCGCCTGGACGCACCAACACAATAACTTTCCGTGACTTTATTTGTACTCTCCGCAATCGCGCGGAGCGTGGCGCGCAGAACTGGAGGGGCGACCCGCCTCAGTCGAACAGGCGCAGGCGGTGGGCCGTGGCCGCGGCCTCGCCGCGCGTGGCCACCCCCAGCTTGGCCAGGATGTTGGACACGTGCACACTCACCGTCTTGATCGAGATGACCAGCTCCTCGGCGATCTCCCGGTTGCTGCGCCCGTTCGTCACCTCCCGCAGCACCTCCAGCTCGCGGGCCGTGAGCCCGAGCGGCTGCCCGCCGCCGGCCTCCTCCCCGCCGCCGGGGCCGCCGCCGACGCCGCCGATCCTGGCCCGCCGCCCGAACACGTCGAGCTGCTCCAGCAGCGGCGTCGCCCCCAGCTCGCGCGCCAGGTCACGGGAGCGGGTCAGCCGGGCCGCCGCCCCCTGCCGGTCACCGGCCGCGAGCGCCGCCTGCGCCGCGGCCACGAGGCACAGCGCCTCGGCGTACGGCTCCCGCAGCGCCTCCCACGCGCCCACCGCGAGGTCCCATGCCTTGAGCCGCCAGGCGGTCACCTCGGCGGCGTTCGCCAGCGGCGTCTCCGGCCCGGTCAGGGCGTCGAACGTGAGCCGGTGCGCCTGCTGCAGATCGCCCTCGACCACCAGCTTCCCGCCGAGCGCCCGCAACCGCGGCACCAGCGACAGCGCGAGCCGCGCGACAGGCCCGAGCGACGCGACCTCCGCCGGCATGCCTTCCCCGCCGGAGCGCGAAGCAGCCCCCGCCTCTCCGGAGCCCGCCCCTCCGGAGCCCATCCCGCCGGAGCCCATCCCGCCGGAGCCCACGGCGGCGTCCGTGAGCCGCGCCGACGGCACCACCGCCCACACGAGCTGCGCGACAGCCACCAGCACCGGCCACGAGTATCGCGGGCTGCTCACCAGATCGCGCTCCTCCAGCGCCCGCACCGCCGCCTCCACCGCCTGGTCGAGCTGCCCCCGGGCCTGCAGCAGCCGGATCTCCCTGCACAGGTGCGGCAGGGTCGTCTGATCCCGGTAGCTGCCCCGCGACAACACGCTGCGTGAGGCGTCCAGCAGCTTCTCGGCCCGGTCGTACTGCCCGCGGGCCAGCGCGATGTCGGCGGCGAAGCCCTGGAGGCTGGCCCGGTAGGGGGCGGGCGGGACGAGCTCCAGCGCGTGCTCGACGACTTCCAGCGCCTCGTCCCAGCGCCCGAGCGAGACCAGCGGCTCGGCCAGGTTGATCGACAGGAACGTGCCCGACGTGCGGGCCAGGCCATACTGGCGGGCCTCCTCGACGCCCTCGCGGGCGACCTGCGCGGCCCGCTCGTGCATCCCGGCGCCTTCCAGCGCGTCGGACTCGGAGATGGCGCACCGCATCAGCGCGTTGTACGCCTCGCCGCGCCGGGCGATGCGGCGGGCCTCCTCGAACGCGGTGAGCTGGGTGTCCATGTCGGCGTAGCAGGCATGGCCCCAGGTGAGGCTGATCATGGCGTGCGCCTCGACGTTGGTGTCGCCCACCTCGTGGCCGATCTCCATCGCGAGCCGGGCGGTGGCCTGCCGCTCCGGCCGGTCCTTCAGCAGGTGCAGCATGCGCGACAGGCTCTCCAGCACCTGGCCGCGCAGCTTGAGCTGGTCGGCGGGGACGAGGGCGGCGGCCTGGCGCAGGTCTTCGACGTGGCCGGGGCGGCCCAGGTCGTAGCGGGTGAGGCCGCGCTGGCGCAGCAGCATGGCCGCCCTGATCGGCTCGACGCAGTGGTCGAGCTCTTCGAGCGCGGCGGTCGCCATGGCGATGCGCCGCTCGTACTCGCCGGACAGGTGGGCGACGGTGGCGGTCTGCCTGAGCACGTCGATGCGGTCGCCGCCGATGCGTTCGGCCGCGTCGGGCACCTGGTCCCACAGCTCCAGCACCCGGGAGAGCATGCGGAGCTGCTCGTCGTAGGCGGTGGACTTGCGGGCGGCGGCGGCCGCGCGCCAGGCGCTGATGAGCGCCCAGGTGGAGTCGTGGGCGGAGTGCCAGTGATGGGCCAGCTCGATCGCGCCGCGCGGGGCGGGCAGGATCGACAGGTCGCGCTCCAGCGCCTCGGCGTAGCGGGTGTGCAGGCGGACGTGCTCGCCGGGCAGCAGGTCGTCGTGGAGCGCCTCGCGGATGAGCGCGTGGCGGAAGCTGTAGCCCTCGCCGTCGACCACGAGCACGTTGCCCGCGACGGCGGGCCGCAGCGCGCGCGACAGCGCGTTCTCGTCGAGCCCGGCGACGGCGCTGAGCAGGGCGTGCTCGATGCGCTGGCCGCCGGCGCTGGCCACCCGCAGCAGCTCCTGCGTCTCCTCCGGCAGCCGCTCGACGCTGGCCAGCAGCAGGTCGCGCAGCGACTCGGGCAGCGCCTCGCCGCCGCCGCACTCGTTGAGCAGCGCCTCCACGAACAGCGGGTTGCCCTCGCTGCGCGCGTAGATCAGGTCCATGTCGACGGTGGACGGCTCGCGCTCCAGGATCCCCGCCGCCAGGGCGACGGCCTCCTTGCGGGTGAGCCGGCGCAGCTCGGACCTGGTCACCCACTCGACCCGGCCCAGCTCGGCGAGCAGCGGCCGCAGCGGATGGTTGCGGTGCAGCTCGTCGGTGCGGTAGGTGACCACGAGGAGCACACGGGCCGCCGTACGCTGATAGCGCACGAGGAACGTCAGCAGGTCGCGGGTGGAGCGGTCGGCCCAGTGCGCGTCCTCCACGATCAGCACCACGGGCCGCTCCTCGGCCAGCCGCTCCAGCAGCCCGAGCACCTGCTCGAACAGCCGCGCCCTGGCCTCAGGCCCGTCCTTGCCCGGCTCGCCGAACTCGGGCAGCAGCCGCGCCAGCGCGCGCGCGTTGCCACCGGGCACGAGCGCGGCCACCGCGTCGCGGCCCAGCTCGCGCACCAGCCCGCGCAGCACGGCGGTGAACGGCGCGAACGGCAGACCCTCGGTGCCCAGCTCCAGGCAGCCGCCGACGAGGACCAGCGCGTCGCCGGCCCGGTGCTCGACGAACTCCCTGATCAGCCGGGTCTTGCCGACCCCTGCCTCGCCGCCCACCAGCACGGTGGACGACGCTCCGGCGCGCGATCTGACCAGGGCGTCACCGAGGGCGGCCAGCTCGCGGGCACGCCCGACGAACAGGGGGCTCACGGCGTGGATACTCACGCCCTAAGGATGCCATCCGCGCACGACAGAAACGCTCCCGAGGCCGCCCCTTCGCGCTCAGCGCAGAACCGCGAGCAGGCCCCCTTCGCGCTCAGCGCAGAATCACGAACAAAGCCGCCACGTGCTCAGCGCAGCACCTTACGGAAGAACGTGGCGGAAGCCTCGTACCCCAGCGCGTGATAGAACTCCGGCGCCCGCCGCGTCGCCATCGCCACGTACCCCGCCTCACGCGACCGGGCCCACCGCTCGAACTCCTCCAGCAGCGCCCGCCCGATCCCCTGCCGCCGCGACCCGGACCCGACCATGGCCTCCTCGACCCAGGCGACGGGCCCGTTCGCGAAGAGCGTCAGATGCACGAACCCGAGCAGGTACCCGTGGACCCGCCCGTTCACGACGGCGGTGAGCAGCAGGGCGTCGTCGTTGGCCAGCAGCGCGGGCAGCGCGGCGTCGAAGGCGTCGCGCTCGGGCCTGAAGGTCAGGCCGAACTCGCGGGCCAGCGCGAACACCTCGTCCGCGTCCGACTTCTCCGCCCTCCTGATGAGAAGATCGTCAGCCGTCATGACCAACGACCCTAGATCGTCGTGTGCGCATCACGCAAACACCTGTTCACAGGTCACCCAGCCCGAGTTGCCGGGCGATGAGCATCCGCTGCACCTCGCTGGTGCCCTCGCCGATCTCCAGGATCTTGGCGTCGCGGTAGAAACGGCCGACGGGGAACTCGTTCATGAACCCGTAGCCGCCGAAGATCTGCGTCGCGTCCCTGGAGTTGTCCATGGCCGCGTTCGACGAGACCAGCTTGGCGATCGCCGCTTCCTTCTTGAACGGCACCCCGGCCAGCATCTTCTCGGCCGCGTGGTAGTAGGCCAGGCGGGCGGTGTGGGCGCGGGCCTCCATGTCGGCGATCTTGAACTGGATGGCCTGGTAGTGGCCGATGGGGTGGCCGAACGCCTTGCGGTCCCTGACGTAGCGCAGGCACTCGTCCACGCAGCCCTGCGCGAGCCCCACGCCGATCGCGCCGATCGCGATCCGCCCCTCGTCGAGGGTCTGCAGGAACTGGGCGTAGCCGCGGCCGCGCTCGCCCAGCAGGTTCCCGGCCGGGACGCGGCAGTCGGTGAACGACAGCTCCCGGGTGTCGGAGGCGTTCCAGCCGACCTTGGAGTACTTCTTCGACACGGCGAACCCGGGCGTGCCGCTCGGCACCAGGATCGTGGAGATCTCCCGCTCGCCCGTGAGGGCGGCCACGCCGACGACGCCGGTGATGTCCGTGCCGGAGTTCGTGATGAACGCCTTGGTCCCGTTGAGCACCCATTCGTGGCCGTCGAGCACGGCCGTGGTGCGCATCCCGCCCGGCACGTCGGAGCCGCCGCCCGGCTCCGTGAGCCCGAACGCGCCCAGCCGCTCCCCCGCCGCCAGGCCGGGCAGCCAGTGCCTGCGCTGCTCCTCGGTGCCGAACCGGAAGATCGGCATCGCGCCCAGCGACACCGCCGCCTCCAGGGTGACCGCCACGCTGGAGTCGACCCTGGCCAGCTCCTCCAGGGCCAGGCAGAGGGCGAAGTAGTCGCCGCCCATCCCGCCGTACTCCTCGGGGAACGGCAGGCCGAACAGCCCCATGCCGCCCATCTGCCGCACGACGTCGTACGGGAACTCCTCCCGCTCGTAGAAGTCGCCGATCACCGGCGCGACCACGTCGCGGGCGAACGCCTCGACCGTCTTGCGCAGCTCTTCGTACTCGTCGTTGAGCATGTCTCAGCCTTTCGAAAGCGCCTGTACGACGCGGGACGGGCTGGGCCTGCCGAGCAGCTCCGCCAGCCAGGCGCTGGTGGACACGAGCTTGCCCAGGTCGAGGCCGGTCTCGATGCCGAGCCCGCGCAGCATCCAGACCAGGTCCTCGGTGGCCAGGTTGCCGGTGGCGGAGTCGGCGTACGGGCAGCCGCCGATGCCGCCCGTGGAGGCGTCGATGGTGGTGACGCCCGATCTCAGCGCTGCCAGGGTGTTGGACAGCGCCTGTCCGTAGGTGTCGTGGAAGTGCACGGCCAGCCGCTCCGGCGTACGGAAGGCCTCGATCAGCGCGGTGACGTGGCCGGGCGTGCCGACGCCGATCGTGTCGCCGAGCGACAGCTCGTAGCAGCCCAGCCCGAGCAGCCGCTCGCCGACCTGGACGACCTGCCCGATCGGCGTTGGCCCCTCCCAAGGGTCGCCGAAGCACATCGACACGTACGCGCGCACCTTGATCCCGTTGTCCAGCGCCCTGGCCACGACCGGCTCGAACATCTCGAACTGGCTCTCCAGGCTGCGGTTCAGGTTCTTGGCGGCGAACGTCTCGGTGGCGCTGGCGAAGATGGCGATCTCGTCCACGCCCAGGTCGAGGGCGCGATCGAGGCCGCGCAGGTTCGGCACGAGCACGGGGTAGCGCACGCCGGGCTTCCTGTGCAGCCTGGCGAGGAGCTGGTCGGCGTCCGCGAGCTGCGGCACCCACTTCGGGTGCACGAAGCTGGTCGCCTCGATCACCTTGTGCCCCGCGTCGGCGAGCCGTTCGATGAACGCGGCCTTCACCTCGACGGGGATGACCGCGGACTCGTTCTGCAGGCCGTCGCGCGGGCCGACCTCGTAGATCGTGACCTGGTGCGGAAGACCTTCCATGGGGTACGGCATCACGCCTCCTCGCTCGTTACGACGGCCAGGACGGCGTCCATGTCGACCGGCTGGCCGGCCCGCGCGGACAGCTCGGAGACGACGCCGTCGTGCGGGGCCGTGACCGTGTGCTCCATCTTCATGGCCTCCACGATGAGCAGCGGCTGGCCCTGGCTCACCCGTTCGCCCTGCTGCGTCTTGACCACCAGGACGGTGCCGGGCATGGGGCTCCTGACCACGCCGTCGGCCGCCGCCGCCGCTCCGGCGCGGTCTCCTGGGTCGCCGATGAGGTGGCGGGTGAACGTCCAGGACGCGCCGTCCCGTCCGAGCCAGAGGGTGTCGCCGTCGCGTGCGCAGAGGTAGCGGGCGGTGCGCCCGCCGAGCGTGACGGTCAGGTCGGCGCCCGGCCTGATGCGCGCGGGCACCGCCGCGCCGTCGATCAGGACGTCAGCGGACTCCTCCGGCAGGCCGCGGACCTGGATCGGGTGCACGCCGTCCCTGGACTCCAGCCGCCACGTCGTCCAGGCCCGCTCCCCGATCCGCCACCCGTCGGTGACCTGCCACGGGTCGTCGCCCTGCGGCATGGCGTGGAAGACCAGCGCCGCCGCGGCCAGGACCTCCGCGGGGGGCGCCGCGTCCATCACCAGGTCGGGCGAGGCGCGCTCGACCAGGCCGGTGTCCAGCTCGCCCGCCACGACGGACGGGTGGGCGGCCAGGGCGCGCAGGAACGGGATGTTGGTCACGACGCCGAGGACGGCCGTCTCCGCCAGCGCCCTGTCCAGCGTCGCGAACGCCGTCCGCCGGTCGGGCGCCCAGGCGATGACCTTCGACAGCATGGGGTCGAACTCGCTGCCGACGACGCCGCCCGCCACCAGCCCGGAGTCCACCCGCACGGCGTCACGGGCGGGTTCCCGCAGCGCCAGCACCCGGCCGCCCGTCGGCAGGAAGCCGCGCGCCGGGTCCTCCGCGTACACCCTGGCCTCCACGGCGTGCCCGTCGAGCCGCACGTCCTCCTGCCCGAACGGCAGCGCCTCGCCCGCCGCCACCCGCAGTTGCAGCTCCACCAGGTCCAGCCCCGTCACCAGCTCGGTGACCGGATGCTCGACCTGCAGCCGGGTGTTCATCTCCATGAAGTGGTAGGCCCCGCTGGCGCCGTCCACGATGAACTCGACCGTGCCCGCCCCCACGTACCCGACCGAGCGGGCGGCCTCCACCGCCGCCGCGCCCATGCGGGCCCGCGTGTCCACCGAGACGAACGGCGACGGCGCCTCCTCGATGATCTTCTGGTGCCTGCGCTGGAGGCTGCACTCGCGCTCGCCCAGGTGCACGACGTTGCCGTGGGTGTCGGCCAGGACCTGGATCTCGATGTGGCGGGGGTTCTCGACGTACCGCTCGATCAGCAGGGTGCCGTCGCCGAACGCGGCCCGCGCCGTGCGCCGCGCCGACTCCAGGGCTTCGGGCAGCCCGGCCGCCGACCGTACCAGCACCATGCCCTTGCCCCCGCCGCCCGCGGACGGCTTGATCAGGGCGGGGAAGTCGCGCCAGCCCTCCAGGCCCGGCTCGGCCGCGCCTGGCACGACGGGCACCCCGGCGGCGGACACGGTGGCCTTGGCGCGGATCTTGTCGCCCATCGCGTCGATGGCGCCGGCGGGCGGCCCGACGAACACCACGCCCGCCTCGGCGCAGAGCCGGGCGAACGCGGCGTTCTCGGCGAGGAAGCCGTAGCCGGGGTGCACGGCCCGCGCCCCCGCGGCCAGCGCCGCGCCGACCATGGCCTCGGCGTCCAGGTAACGCGGCACCTCAAGGGCGAGGTCGGCCTCGCGGACGTGCCTGGCGTCCGCGTCGGACGGCGTGTGCACGGCCACGGACGTGATGCCGAGCCTGCGCAGGGTGCGCGCGATCCGTACGGCGATCTCGCCCCTGTTGGCGATCAGAACACGGTCGAACAGCATGCGTCACATCCGGAAGACGCCGTAACCGGCGGGTTCGAGCGGCGCGTTGGCCGCCGCGGACAGCGCCAGGCCGAGGACCGTGCGGGTGTCGAGCGGGTCGATCACACCGTCGTCCCAGAGCCTGGCCGTGGAGTAGTAGGGGTTGCCCTGGTGCTCGTACTGGGCGCGGATCGCGTCGGGGTCGGCGTCGCCGACCGTGGTGAGGACGTTCGCGGCCTGCTCGCCGCCCATGACGGAGATGCGCGCGTTCGGCCACATCCACAGGAACCGGGGCGAGTACGCCCGCCCGGCCATCGCGTAGTTGCCCGCGCCGAACGAGCCGCCGATCACCACCGTGAACTTCGGCACGCGGGCGCACGACACCGCCGTCACCATCTTGGCGCCGTGCTTGGCGATGCCGCCCGCCTCGTACGCCTTGCCGACCATGAAGCCGCTGATGTTCTGCAGGAACAGCAGCGGGATGCGGCGCTGGTCGCACAGCTCGATGAAGTGCGCGCCCTTCATCGCCGACTCGCTGAACAGGATGCCGTTGTTGGCCAGGACGCCCACCGGGTGGCCGTGGACGTGGGCGAAGCCGGTGACGAGCGTCGAGCCGTACTCGGCCTTGAACTCCAGGAAGCGGGAGCCGTCGGCGATCCTGGCGATCACCTCGCGCACGTCGTACGGCTGCCTGGTGTCGGCGGGCACGAGGCCGTACAGGTCGCGCGGGTCGTGGCGGGGCGGCTCGGGCGCGATCGTCTCCCAGGGGCGTCCGGCGCGCGGGGCCAGCGTGGAGACGATGTCGCGGACGATGGCCAGGGCGTGCGCGTCGTCCTCGGCCAGGTGGTCGGTGACGCCGCTGACGCGGGCGTGCAGGTCGCCGCCGCCCAGCTCCTCGGCGCTGACCTCCTCGCCGGTGGCCGCCTTCACCAGGGGCGGGCCGCCCAGGAAGATCGTGCCCTGGCCGCGCACGATGACCGCCTCGTCGCTCATCGCGGGCACGTACGCGCCGCCCGCCGTGCACGAGCCGAGCACGGCGGCGATCTGCGGGATGCCGCGCGCGGACATCGTGGCCTGGTTGTAGAAGATGCGGCCGAAGTGCTCGCGGTCGGGGAACACCTCGTCCTGGCGGGGCAGGAACGCTCCACCCGAGTCGACGAGGTAGACGCAGGGCAGGCGATTGTGCAGCGCCACCTCCTGCGCGCGCAGGTGCTTCTTGACGGTGATCGGATAGTAGGTGCCGCCCTTGACGGTGGCGTCGTTGGCCACGATCACGCATTCGCGCCCCGAGACGCGGCCGACGCCGGTGATGATGCCGGCGGCGGGGGCCTGGTCGTCGTAGAGCCCGTTCGCGGCCAGCGGCGACAGCTCCAGGAAGCGGGAGCCGGGGTCGAGCAGGCCGTCGACGCGGTCACGCGGCAGCAGCTTGCCCCGCTCGACGTGCCGCTGCCGCGACCGCTCGGGGCCGCCGAGCGCGGCGGTCGCGAGGCGTTCCAGCAGCTCGGCGGACAGCCGCTCGTTGAGCTCGGCGTTGCTCTTGTACGCCTCGCTCCCGGGCTCCACAGCCGTCTTCAGCACCGGCCAGTCGCTCCTCATGACACCAGATGTTAGTCACCATTAACGTCATCGTCTAGCATGTGAGACGTGACCACCGCCTCTGACACCCCTACCCGCAGCCGGCGCAACAGGCGCGCGGAGATTCTGGAGGCGGCCGCCCGGCTGTTCGCGGCGCGCGGTTTCCACGGCGTCTCGATCGAGGACATCGGCGCCGCGGTCGGCGTCTCAGGGCCGGCCCTGTACCGCCACTTCGACGGCAAGGACGCGCTGCTGTCGGAGATGCTGCTCGACATCAGCTCCCGGCTGCGCGAGTCGGCCGTCGCCGTCGTGACCCGCTCGGCAGGCCCGGAGGAGACCCTCGACGCCCTGCTCGACGTGCAGATCACGTTCGCGACGGACCATCCGGCGCTGATCACCGTGCACGACAGGGAGCTGGGCAACGTGCCGGAGCCCGCCCGCCGGCAGATCAGGCGGCTGCAGCGGCTCTACGTCGAGGAGTGGGTGACGGTGCTGGCGGAGCTGCACCCCGCCTGCCCCGCGGCGCGGCTGCGCGCGGCCACGCACGCGGTGTTCGGCCTGCTGAACTCGACCCCGCACAGCGCGGGCGAGCTGCCCGCGCAGGACATGCGCCCGCTGCTGCACACGATGGCCCGCGCGGCCATCGCCGCCTGCGCTCGTTAAGGCTCATTAACTTCGTGTGACCGCCTTGTTGGCTCAACTATCTAGATATATCGTCACAATATCTCGATAGTTGGAGGCGATCATGCACGACCATCCCGACTACTGGGACGCCCCCCTGTCCCCGCCACCACCTCCCTTCCCCGGCCCCTTCCCTCCCGGCCCGCCACCCCCGCCCCACCACGTCGTCCACTGGGAGCAGGCCGCGCCCCGCATCCGCCGCGGCGACGTCAGAGCGGCCCTGCTGGCCCTCCTCCACGAAGGGCCGCAGAACGGCTACCAGATGATCCAGGACATCGAGGAACGCAGCCGCGGCGTGTGGCGGCCCAGCCCCGGCTCGGTCTATCCGGCGCTGCAGCAACTGGAGGACGAAGGACTCGTCACCGGGGACGAGGCGGGCGGGAGCCGTACGTACCGGCTGACCGAGCAGGGCCGCGCCCAGGCCGCCAGGCACGCGCGGGAGGCGCCCTGGGACGAGGTGGCCCGCACCGTCCCCGACGACCACCACGAGCTGCGCCTGCTGTGGGCCCAGCTCAACGAGGCCTTCGGCCACCTGGTCCGCACCGGCGGCGAACGGCAGCTCGCCGAGGCCAAGAAACTGATCAAGCAGACCCGCAAGTCCGTCTTCCAGATCCTCGCGGAGGACTAGATGCCCGCGGACGCGGCGGTGTCCGTACGCGGGTTGCGGAAGGCGTACGGGAAGGTCGAGGCCGTCAAGGGCGTCGACTTCGAGGTGCGTCCCGGCGAGGTCTTCGGGTTCCTCGGCCCGAACGGCGCCGGCAAGACCACCACCATCAGCATGCTCTGCACCCTGGTCAACCCCACGGGCGGCAGCGCCACGGTGGCCGGGCACGACGTGGTCAAGGCGCGCGACGAGGTGCGCAGGAACATCGGCCTCGTCTTCCAGGACCCCACCCTCGACGGCTACCTCAGCGCCGAGCAGAACCTGCGCTTCCACGCCGAGCTGTACGGCGTGCCCAAGGCCGCCGTCGGCGACCGGATCCGCAAGGTCATGGAGATGGTCGCGCTCTGGGACCGCAAGGACGCCAAGGTGAACACGTTCTCCGGCGGCATGAAACGGCGGCTGGAGATCGCGCGCGGCCTGCTGCACTCGCCGCGCGTGCTCTTCCTGGACGAGCCCACCGTCGGCCTCGACCCGCAGACCCGCTCGGCCATCTGGGGCTACATCAACCAGCTCCGCCTGGTCGAGGACATCACCATCTTCATGACCACGCACTACATGGACGAGGCCGAGTACTGCGACCGGATCGCCATCGTCGACCACGGCGAGCTCGTCGTCATCGACTCGCCGGAGGCGCTCAAGGCCAGCGTCGGCAAGGACCGCGTACAGATCCAGACCGCCGACGACACCGCCGCCATCAAGGCCCTGCGGGAGCGGTTCGGGCTGGAGGCGGCCGTGCACGAGGGCGCGGTCACGTTCGCCGTGGCCTCCGGCGAGGAGTTCGTGCCCCGCCTGTTCGCCGAGCTCGGCATGCCGATCACCTCCGTCAGCGTCTCGCGGCCGTCCCTCGACGACGTGTTCATGTCCTACACCGGCTCCACGATCCGCGACGCCGAGGCGGGCGCCGACAACATGACGACGTGGATGAGAGCGATGGCGAGGCGATAGCCGTGGCGACAGAGGCCATCAGCGTCCGGGTCCCGGCCCGCAGCGCCGGGCACGACCTCCGGGCCGTCAAGATCGTGCTGCACCGCGAGATGCTGCGGTTCGTCAACGACCGCACCCGCATGCTGTCCATGCTCGTCCAGCCCGTGCTGTGGCTGTTCGTCATGGGGACGGGGCTGGGGTCGCTGGTACGGGGCTCGATCCCCGGCGTCGACTACCGGACCTTCATGTACCCGGGCATGATCTCCATGACCGTGATCATGACGGCCATGTTCTCGGCCGGGTCCATCGTGTGGGACCGCGAGTTCGGCTTCCTGCGCGAGATGCTCGTCGCCCCCGTCTCCCGCAGCGCCATCGTGGTCGGCAAGTGCCTCGGCGGCGCCGTCGTGGCCGTCGGGCAGGGCGTCGTCATCGTGGCCATGGCGGGGCTGGTGGGGGTGCCGTACGCGCCCGGGCTGATCGTCACGCTGCTGCTGGAGATGTTCCTGGCGGCGTTCACCATCACCGCCTTCGGGGTGACGCTGGCCGCCCGGATGAAGAACATGCAGACGTTCTTCGGGCTCATGCAGATGGCGATCATGCCGATGATGTTCCTGTCGGGGGCGATGTTCCCGCTCGCCAACCTGCCTTCGTGGCTGCACGTGCTCACGGTGGTCAATCCGATGACGTACGCGGTGGATCCGATGCGGCAGGCCGTCTTCGCCTACCTCGATGTGCCGGCGGTGGCCGAGGCGGTGCTCAATCCGGGGGTGCGGTGGTTCGGGGACTTCCAGGTGCCGGTGGCGCTTGAGCTGGGGATCGTGGCGGGGCTGGGGGCGGTTTTGCTGGGGGTGGCCGTGCTGCAGTTCAGGAAGGCCGAGTAGGTCTAGGTTCTGTTTACGTATCCGCCTGCGGTCGATCTTGTACGGAGGGTAGCTTTCCGGATGTGCCGCGCGGCTCGTCCCCTTCTCCCTCCGAGCATAGGAGCATCCGATGTTGGATCTCAAAGAGAAGTACCTTGACCTGGAAGCCAGGGTTGAGGCGTTGGAAGGAGCTACTGTGAGTGGCGTGCCCAAGCTGAGCATCGCCGCCCGCTTCGATGCGCAGTACACGCGCATCAGCGAGGTCGGGAAGAACATCAACGCCAAGATCGAGCACGAGTGCAGTGCCATCAGGGCCGAGATGAGGGAAGGCTTCGCCGCCGTCACCGAACGCTTCAGCATGGTCGACGAACGCTTCAGCACCGTCGACGAACGCTTCAACACCGTCGACGAACGCTTCAACACCGTCGACGAACGCTTCAACACCGTCGACGAACGCCTCAGCACCGTCGACGAACGCCTCAGCACCGTCGACGAACGCCTCATGGGCATCGACGAACGCCTCATGGGCATCGACGAACGCCTCAACGCACACGACCAGCGCTTCGACCGGCTCGAGACCCTCCTCGTCGGCATCGACGCCAAGCTGAGCGACGCCCGGCAGCACTGATCCACACAGAACCGAGGCCCGGGGAGGGTGCCCCCCGGGCCTCGGTTCCGTCACTCGGACGATCAGCGCTTCACCCGCACGTAGTCCGTACGACTGTGATCACCATAGGTGTCCGCATCCCCGCGGAACACGAACTTCCAGTGCCCCGACTTCCAGGCCCTGGCCTTGGTGTAGAGCCGCCCGCTGTCCCCGGACGAGGTCGTCTTCACGAACTGCCACTTCTTGGACCCCAGCGGCTTGAAGAACAGCGCCACCTTGCCCGAGTACCCCTCCCACGAGCCTTCGTCGTCGATCTGCAGCAGCCCCTTGAACTTCAGGTACCTGCCGCGCTTGACCGGCTCAGGGTAGGCGTTGAACTTGATCAGCCGCGTGTCCGCCTTCTCCGCCGGAGGCGGGGCGGGCTGGTCGACCTTCACCCAGTCGGCCCGGCTGACGGTGCCGTTGACGCCGCGCGTGCCGCGGTACTCGGCGCGCCACCAGCCGGAGGTGACGGCCGCGGCGGAGGCGCTGAAGCGGCCGTGGCGGCCGGTGATGTCGCTGGTGACGTACTCCCAGCGGTCCGAGCCGTCCGCCTTGAAGAAGATCGACACGCGCTGGCCGGCGAGGCCGCCGCGGTCCTCGACGCGCAGGGCGCCGGAGAAGGAGAGCGTGTCGCCCTTGTCGACCGGCTCAGGGGCGGCGTCGAAGCCGGCGATGCGGCTGGCGAGGTTGGCGCGCTTGACGTCCACCCTGTCGGCGTCGCTGACGGAGGCCCTGGCGGTGGCGGTGGCCGCGAACTCGGCGCGCCACCAGCCGGTGGCGTTGGCCTGGACGCGGGCGCCGAACCAGCCGCCGCGACCGGTGGTCACCTTGGCGACCTGGCCGTAGTCGTCCGAGCCGCGCTCGCGGAAGGTGATGGAGACGCTCTGGCCGTCGTAGCCCTTGCCGTCGGCGAGGAGGCGGCCGTTGACCCGGATGGTGTCGCCCTTGTCGACGAGGTCCGGGCTGGCGTCGAAGTCACCGAACTTGGTGGTGAGTGCCCTGACGACCTCGAACGAGCCGGACTGGGTGACCTCCCCGCCGTCGCCCGAGGCGGTGGCGGCGTAGTTCCACTTGCCGACGGCGCCCGGGCCGAAGGACTTGCTGCCCGTCCACTTCAGGCCGCCGGTGACCTGCGTGGACGTGACGTTGACGGTGTCACCGTTGAGCTTGAGGCCGGCCTTGGTCGCGTTCGTGGTGGTGAAGGTGAACGTGACGCTGACATCGCTGTCGAAGACGACGACGGGCGCGGCCGGGCTGAGCTCGACCTTGGTGATGGTGGGGGTGGGGGCCGCCGACGCTGCGGGCGTGCCCAGGGCGATCGCCCCGGAGATGCCGAGCACGAAGGCGAGGGCGGCGACACGGATGCGTTGTAACATGCGGGTTCCTTTCTGGAGACCCCAGTGGTTCAACGCGGCATTGAGGGTGCCA
Source organism: Nonomuraea sp. PA05 (assembly GCF_008086045.1). Taxonomy (GTDB): domain Bacteria; phylum Actinomycetota; class Actinomycetes; order Streptosporangiales; family Streptosporangiaceae; genus Nonomuraea; species Nonomuraea monospora. The sequence continues at coordinate 203,400 of NZ_VSEY01000005.1, forward strand.
CGTGTGCACTACAAGTAGACGTGCATGCCGCCGGTGAAGTTGTGATTTCTGACAAACAGTTATCGATCAGGGTCAAGAGGACCGGTCCACAACATGTCGCCGGCGTCCGGCAGACGTCGGGGCCGATCAAAGACATAATCGATGCTGTGGCGCGCGACACAGTTGAGACTCATTTCACCGAGACGGTTTCGACGATCGAGGCGGGCCCCGCGCGAGATCCGGGGTCCCCGGTCCGCGAGGGCACGTCCCTGACCGGGGAGCAGTGCCGTTCGCTCTTCTGGCGCCAGCTCGACAGCAGGCTGCTGGACATCGCGGCCCGCTGGCTGCGCGAGCGCGACGAGGGCTACTACACGATCGGCTCCGCCGGTCACGAGGGAAACGCGGCCGTCGCCGCCGCCCTGCGGCCCACCGACCCGGCGCTGCTGCACTACCGTTCGGGTGCGTTCTACCTGACCAGGTCCGAGCAGGCGGGCCGGGTGCCGGAGCAGGGCATCCGCGATGTGCTGAAGGGCCTGAGCGCCGCCGCCGACGAGCCCATCGCGGGCGGCAGGCACAAGGTGTTCGGCCACCCCGACCTGGCCGTCATCCCGCAGACCTCCACGATCGCCAGCCACCTGCCGAGGGCCGTCGGCGTGGCGTTCGCCATCGAGCGGGCCCGTGCGCTGGGCGTGTCCGGCGCGTGGCCGGCCGACGCGGTGGCGGTGTGCAGCTTCGGCGACGCCTCGATCAACCACGCCAGCGCCCTGTCCGGGCTCAACACCGCCGCCTACGCCACCTTCCAGGGGCAGCCGCTGCCGCTGCTGTTCGTGTGCGAGGACAACGGCATCGGCATCAGCGTGCGCACCCCCAGGGGCTGGGTGGAGGCGGCCGCGCGGCGGCCCGGCATCGAGTACATCGCCGCCGACGGCTGCGACCTGGCCGCCGCGTACGACGCCGCGGCCGAGGCGGTCCGGCACGTACGGGAGCGGCGTTCGCCGGTCTTCCTGCACCTGTCGACGGTGCGGCTGATGGGGCACGCCGGGTCCGACGTCGAGTCGGCGTACCGCACGCAGCGCGAGATCAGGGCCGACCTGGAGCGCGACCCGCTGGTGCGGACCGCCGCCCTGCTGGTGGAGGCCGGGCTGATCACGCCCGGCGAGCTGCTCAAGAGGTACGAGTCGGCGCGCGAGCACGTCCTGAAGATCGCCGAGGAGGCGGCGCGCAGCCCGCGGCTGAGCTCCGCCAAGGAGATCATGGAGCCGATCGCGCCCCGCAAGCCGGACCTGATCGCCAAGATCAGCCCGATGGCGGCCACGGCGGCGGTCAGGGAGAAGGCGTTCGCCGGGGCGCTGCCCGAGGACGACAAGCCGATGACGCTGTCGCAGGCCATCAACCGCACGCTCGCCGACGCGCTGGCCGTCTATCCGGAGATGACGGTGTTCGGCGAGGACGTCGCCAAGAAGGGCGGCGTGTACGGCGTGACACGCGGGCTGCAGAAGCGGTTCGGGGCGGGGCGGGTGTTCGACACGCTGCTCGACGAGCAGGCCGTCCTCGGGCTGGCGCTCGGGGCGGGCGTGTCGAAGCTGCTGCCGGTGCCCGAGATCCAGTACCTGGCGTACCTGCACAACGCGCTCGACCAGATCCGCGGGGAGGCGGCCACGCTGTCGTTCTTCTCGCGCGGCGCCTACACCAACCCAATGGTGGTGCGGGTGGCCGGCTACGCCTACCAGAAGGGGTTCGGCGGGCACTTCCACAACGACAACGCGGTGGCCGCGCTGCGTGACATCCCCGGGCTGGTCATCGCCTCGCCCGCGCGTCCCGACGACGCCTCCTCGATGCTGCGCACCTGCCTGGCGGCGGCGCGAACCTCGGGGTCCGTCTGCGTGTTCCTGGAGCCGATCGCGCTCTACCACACGCGCGACCTGTTCGACGCGGGCGACGGAGGGTGGCTGGCGCCGTACGCGCCGCCCGCCCGCTGGGCGGAGACGCACGTGCCGATCGGACGGGCGCGCTCCTACGGCGACGGGCGCGACCTGACGATCGTGACGTTCGGCAACGGGGTGCGGATGAGCCTGCGGGCCGCGGTGCGGCTCACCCAGGAGGGGTACGGGTGCCGCGTCCTCGACCTGCGCTGGCTGGCGCCCCTGCCGATCGACGACCTGCTGCGCTCGGCCGAGCTGACCGGGAACGTGCTCATCGCCGACGAGACCCGGCACAGCGGCGCCGTCTCCGAGGGGGTTGTGGCCGAGCTGCTCGACGCCGGGTTCACCGGGAAGATCGGGCGGGTCACCTCGTCCGACAGCTTCATCCCTCTCGGCAGGGCGGCCGACCACGTGCTGCTGTCGGAGGAGGAGATCGAGCAGGCGGCGCGCAAGCTACTGGGTTGACCTGGCCACGGCGCCCCTGATGCAGGCCGGCTTCGACCAGGCGACCGTGGAGCTCTCCGAGATGCGCAGCGGGACGCCTACCAGGAAGCAGTAGCCGGTGTCCGGGTCCAGGCCGGTGACGCGGGTCGAGGTGGCGCCCTGGGACAGGGGGGTGATGGCCTGTTCGCCCTTCTTGACCGGGGAGTGCTGGACGACCACGGGGTAGTCGCGGGCGCCCGCCGGGAGTGACCAGCGGAGTTCCACCAGGGCGCCCTGGTCGGCGGTCACCTTGACCTGGCGGGGGGCCAGGGCGGCCACCTGCTCCTTGCCGATGGGCTGCTGAGCGGTGGGCGTGGTGGTGGGCGTCGTCCGGGGCGAGGTGGGGGGACGCATCGAGAGGTGGACGGCCGCGGCCGTGCCCGCGATCACCACGGCGGCGGTGGCGCCGCCGATCAGGATGAGCTTGCCGGTGCGGGAAGGGCCGGGGGCCGGGGGGATGGTGGGGGCGGGCGGGGCGGGCACGTGGGTGCCGGGCTGGGCGCCGGGCTGGGCGCCGGGAAGGTGCCGGCCTGGCGCAGGCGGCTGCTGGGCTGGCGCGGAGAGGTGCTGGCCTGGTGTGGGGAGGTGCTGGCCTGGTGTGGGGAGGTGCTGGCCTGGTGTGGGGAGGTGCTGGCCTGGTGTGGGGAGGTGCTGGCCGCCTGCCGGCGGTAGGTGGTGGCCGGTGCTCGGGAACGGGGTGTGCGCGGACGGGACCGGCGGTGGGGCGGCGTCCTGGCCGACCAGGTCCGTGACCGGCAGGCCGAGCCGCGCCTGCAAGCCCTGGAGGTGCCGGGCGAGCTCGCGCGCCGACCCGTACCGCGTCTGCGGCTGCTTGGACATCGCCCGCACGATCGTCTCGAACACCACCCCCGGCACGTCGGGCCGGTTGATCGGCGGCGGCTCCAGGCTGAGCACCCGGTACATCAGCGGCGCGATCGACGGGTCGGACGGGTTGTGGAAGGCGGGCTGCCCGGCCAGCAGGTGGTAGAGGGTCGAGCCGAGCGAGTAGATGTCGGTCGAGGCCGAGTGGGGCTGCCCGGTGAGCACCTCGGGGGCGGCGTGCAGCGGGGTGAACGCCTGGGAGGTGGCCGAGATCTCGGCGGAGTCGACGACCCGGGCCACGCCGAAGTCGGCGATCGCGGGCTCGCCGTACCGGGAGATGAGGATGTTCTGCGGTTTGATGTCGCCGTGCAGGACGCCGGCGTCGTGGACGGCGGCGAGCGCGCCCGCGAGCTTGACGCCCGCCCGCAGCAGGTCGGGCAGCGGGAGCGGCCCCTCCTTGCGGATCTTGTCACGCAGGGAGCCGTTCTCGAAGAAGTCCATCGCGATGTACGGCTTGCCGGAGCGGGTCACGCCGGTGTCGAAGACGGTCACGACGTTGGGGTGGCCGGTGAGGCGGCCGGTGAGCTGGAGTTCGCGCTGGAACCTGCGCATCGTGCGCTGGTCCACCCGGTCCACTGACAGGACCTTGAGCGCCACGACCCGGTCGAGGCGTTCCTGGTAGGCGCGGTACACGACGGCGAACCCACCCTGGCCCGCCTGATCGAGTACCCGGTAGCCGGGCGCGTCCTCGACTGGCAGCACTCCACTCTCCCCCTGTTGCTGAGGAGTTTAGTGCGAAATATCGGGACTAGAGCGGGTTCATGAGGTACGCGCCGAACACCACGGACGTCAGCGACACGAGCAGGAAGAAGAACACGTAGAACCCGCCGGGCAGGAACGTCAGCCGGGCGAGCTGGTCGGCGTCGGAGTCCCTGGCCTGCCTGCGACGCCGCTTGTACTGCAGCTCGAAGATCGGCCGGATCCCGCCGAACAGCAGGAACCACACCGCGACCAGGGCCACGATCTGCTGGATGTCGGCCGGCGCGTACATGATGAGGGCGAACACGGCGCCGCCCGTGACCAGGAGGATCAGCGCGCCGTACAGGTTGCGGATCAGCAGCAGCATGCAGACCAGGAGCAGCAGCACACCCCAGATCAGTAACGTGATGCGGCCCTGCTCGGTCAGCCAGGCGGCGCCGAGCCCGAGCAGCGGGGGTGCCAGGTAGCCGGCGAGCGCGGTCAGGACCATGCCGGGCCCGGTGGGCCTGCCCCTGGTCAGGGTCACGCCGGAGGTGTCGGAGTGCAGGCGGATGCCTTCGAGCTTGCGGCGCGTGAGCAGCGCCATCAGCGCGTGGCCGCCTTCGTGGGCGATCGTGATCAGCCCTCTGGACACCTGCCAGGGCATCCGGAAGCCGACGATCACCAGCGCGACGAGAGCCGAGACCACCACGACCCAGGGGTCGGGGTCAGGCTGAACCTTGATCAGGTGGGCCCAGAACGTGTCCATCGAGGAGAAACCCTAACCGGTCGGCATCCTGTCTGGGACGGGTTGCGCCGGTGAGACGCCTTACCCGGCCGGCGTGCGTCCCGGGGATAATCTTGGGGGTAACCTCTCCTGAATCGAGTGTCACCTTGGACCTTGCACTGCACACGCTGGTCAGCGGCGTGATGTACCGGAGGGAGACGCGCGGGCCCGGCCCGCCGACCGCCGACCGCTTCGAACGGCTGAAGGAGGCGCTGCGGCTGGTCGCCGAGCACGTCGTCCCGGAGATCACCGCGTGGTGACGTCCGGCGTGTCAGGTGACGCCGACGTACCCGCCTGGTGGGCGCGGCTCGGGCTGCCCGGGCTGATCGACCTGCACGTGCACTTCCTGCCCGAACGGATGGAGCGGCGGGTCTGGCACCACTTCCGCCACGGCGGGCCGCTGATGGGCGGCGGGTGGCCGATCACCTACGAGTGGCCGGTGGAGCAGCGGGTCGCCCGGCTGCGCGAGCTGGGCGTGCGCACGTTCCCCGCACTGGCCTACGCGCACCGGCCGGACATGGCCGCCGACCTCAACGCCTGGACCCTGGACTTCGCCCGCCGCACCCCGGGCTGCCTGCCGTCCGCGACCTTCTACCCCGAGCCGGGCGTCGCCGCGTACGTGCGGCGGGCGCTCGACGACGGGGCCCGGATCTTCAAGGTGCACTTGCAGGTGGGCGGCTTCGACCCGCGCGCGGCGGAGCTGACGGAGGTGTGGGGCCTGCTGGCGGAGGCCGGGGTGCCGGTCGTGGTGCACGCCAGCTCGGTGCCCGTGCCCGGCGGCTTCGTCGGGGCGGACCCGGTCGGGGCGGTGCTGCGCCGGCATCCGGCGCTGCGGCTGGTGATCGCGCATCTGGGCATGCCGGAGTACGACCCGTTCTTCGAGCTGGCCGCCCGCTACGAGCGGGTGGCCCTGGACACCACGATGGCCTTCACCGACTTCTCCGAAAAGGGCATGCCGTTCCCGGCCCGGCTGCGGCCCGCGCTGCTCGACCTGGGCCTGGCGGGGAAGGTGGTGCTCGGGTCGGACTTCCCCACCATCCCGTACGCGTACGCGCACCAGCTCGACGCCCTGGCCCGCCTCGATCTGGGGGACGCCTGGTTGCGGGCCGTGTGCTGGCACAACGGCGCGGCCATGATTCGATAGGGGACGTGAACGATCGGCACGTGGCGCTCATCAGCGCCTTCTACGACGCTCTGGGCCGGGCGGATTTCGCGGCCATGGAGCGCTGTTACCACCCCGAGGTGAGCTTCGGCGACCCCATCTACCAGGAGGTAGAGGGCCGCGACAGGGTGATGAGAATGTGGCGGCTGCAGCTCGGCGTGCGTGACGGGTTGAAGTCGGACTACCGCGACGTGACGGCCGACGACTTCACCGCGACCGCCCACTGGACCTCCCGCTACACCTTCCACAGCACGGGCCGCGAGGTCGTCAACGAGATCGACTCGCTGTTCAGGTTCGAGGACGACCTCATTGTTCGCCACCACGACGAATTCGATTTCCGTCGATGGTCGAAAATGGCACTTGGCAGGCCACATGGTCTTTTGTTCGGATGGACACCGATGTGGCGCAAGACCATCAGAGACCGCGCGACACAGCAGCTCGACGAGATGAGCCCGTCATAGGGCGATGAAGGAGGGGCGAATGGCCAGGGTCAAGGGGTTCAGGCGCAGCGGTGACGTACGCGAGGAGGCGCCAGAACACTCGATGGACCCGCGCGCGGCCGAGGAGCGCCCCTACCGGCCCACCGTCATCGACAACGCCATCTACCAGGACGGCGAGCGGGTCGACAACCCCGGCTCGCTCGCCGACGCCTTCGAACGCCTCAAGCAGATGCCGGACGCCATGGCCTGGATCGGGCTGTACCGGCCGAAGGAGTGGGAGCTGGTCAAGCTCGGCGAGGAGTTCGAGCTGCACGAGCTGGCGCTGGAGGACGCCATCGTCGGCTCCCAGCGCCCCAAGGCCGACCGCTACGGCGACACGCTGTTCGTGGTGCTGCGCGCCGCCCGCTACCTGGACGAGGTGGAGGAGGTCGCGTTCGGCGAGGTGCACGTCTTCGTCGGGCCCAACTTCGTGATCACCGTACGGCACGCCGAGGCCCCCGACCTCCAGGCCGTCCGCAAGCGCATGGAGTCCGACCCTGAGCTGCTGCGGCAGGGCCCGCAGGCCGTCCTGTACGCGATCCTCGACGCCGTCGTCGACGGGTACGCGCCGGTGGTGGCCGGGCTGCAGAAGGACATCGAGGAGATCGAGGTCCAGGTCTTCGGCGGCGACCCGTCGGTGTCGCGGCGCGTGTACGAGCTGTCCGGCGAGGTGATCGAGTTCCAGCGGGCCACGGCGCCGCTCGTCGGCATGATCCACGGCTTCATCGCGGGGGCGCGCAAGTACGACGTGACCGAGGAGCTGCAGAGCTACCTGCGCGACGCCGCCGACCACGCCATCACCGTCACGGAGCGGATCTCGTCCTTCCGCCAGATGCTGCAGAACATCCTCGTCGTCAACTCCACCCTCGTCACCCAGGCCCAGAACGCCGAGATGGCCCGGATGACCGAGGCCAGCATCCAGCAGGGCGAGGAGGTCAAGAAGATCTCCGCCTGGGCCGCCATCCTCTTCGCCCCCACCCTGGTCGGCACCGTCTACGGGATGAACTTCGACTTCATGCCCGAGACGCACTGGGCGTTCGGCTACCCGTTCGCCATCCTGCTCATGGGCGCGGTGTGCGTGGCGCTCTACACGATCTTCAAACGACGCGACTGGCTGTGATCCGGCTCTGATCCGGCTCTGATCCATAGCGTTTCCCGCAATCCCCGCCGGGCCGCCCCTGCCCGGGCCTACGATGCCGTTCGGTCCGGCGTCTCTCCCCTCAACGAGATCGGCTTCAGCGATCGGGCGAGATCAGGGCGGCGATGGCGACACAGGAACACATCGACGAGGCCAGGCGGCTCATCGAACGGCTGCGTGACCACCACGCGAACGAGGTGGTCGCGCTGGCGCGACTGGTGGACGCCGGGGCGCTGCGAGGCGCGGCCGGCGACCGGCTCGCAGCCGACCTGCGCGCCTGGGACCAGGGCCTCAAGGACCGCTTCACCCGCGCCCTGTCACTCCTGGACGCACTCGAACCCGGCAAGGGGGCGTCCTTCCGATGAGCCCCATGGTCGGCATCGACCCCGCGCTGATGACGCGGCTGATCAACGGCCTGCGGCGGGTCAGCGGCCTGATCCCGGAGCTCGATCTCCAGGTGGAGCGGGCGCTGACGTCCCTGGGCGTCCGGGTGTGGGGCCCGTCCGCGCTGCCCGCCATCGCACGGGAGATGAGCGCGCGCGTCCCCGCGCTCCAGGGCCGGCTCGACCTCATCCTCGCCGAACCCGATCGCCGGTCCGGCGCCGACGGCCTCCTCTGGGCGGACGAATCAGACTGGCTGTCGAAGTCGCCCGCCGAGGGCGCCGCCACCGCCGGCCGCCTCGCCCGCCTCCTCCGCGCCAAGATCTCGGACCACACGCTCGACGCCGAGACCGTGGCCCAGATCGAACTCCACAAGAACGACCCCTACTTCGCCCTGGCCTTCGTGGCGGACATCCCGCCCGAGGAGCTGAAGCTCCTGATCAACCGGGCGTACGGCTCGGACCTCCCGCCGTCCGAGCGTCCGCTCCAGCGGGACGCCGCCACCCCCGACCGGCTCCTCACCATGCTCAGCACCCTGCTGGGGACGGCCTCACGCGGGGTCGGGCGGCTGCGGCCGGCGGACGACTACGCGGCTCGGCTGGTGGAGGGGGTGGGCGATCGGCAGCAGGCGTTCGCCGTGAAGAGGCTGCTGGCGGATGGGGAGTTCGAGCCTTCGTTCCTGCTGGCGGTAGTCCGGAAGTTGTACGACGCCGACCTTGCCCATCCGCCCGACCTCAGCCTGCCGCGAGACGCCTATACCATGCCCGGCGCCCGGGACGCCTTTCCCGGCGACCTCAGCCCCATGGGGACGGCTCTGGTCGCGCTGGCCCATCATCCTGCCGTGGCGCAGGACTTCTTCACCGATCCGGAGCGTAGGCCGTTGGATTATCTGATGCGGCGGCATGCTTGGGAGGGAGGGGGTGATGGGGAGCTTGGGTGGGCCCTTGAGGTGGCTGCTACGGAGTTTCGGGATCATGGGTTGCCGCCTGGGGGGTCGCGGGGGTACAAGTCGGCGTTGATCGCTTCCTGGGCGGTCCGGTTCTGGAGTGGCGCCAAGGTTCAGGCGAACCTCCCGAACACCCGCGCCAACTTCGGCAACGTTCTGGCCCAGTACACCGGGGACGTGCATCGGGACACTCAGTCCTTCACCGACAAACTCCCGGGCGTGGTGACAGGCCAGAACCCGGACAAGAACCTGCTCGGCGAGGAACCGTACGGCGCCAAGTTCACCGCACCGGAGATCAGGACGGCGATGAGGTGGGCGTTCACGGACGACGAGGCGTTCCGGACGGTGGCCGCCGCACACGGGATGTACGCCGCCAAGACGCTGGACGAACTGGCCGCCAAGATAAGGAGGGAGGTCGACGCCGACTTCGCGGCCTGGCATGAGTCGCATCCGGCGGCTACGAAGGCCGAACTGGACACCATCCGGCAGGACATTCTCGAAGAGCGCATGAATCGCAGCGGAGGCGCGGAATTCGCCCGGGCGACACGCAGCCTCAGCATGACGACCTGGGTCATCACGGACGCCGCCAACGTCTCCAGGATCGGCGAGGCGAAAGAGAACGACGCACGTACCGCCACCTTCAAGGAGATGACGGAAAAGGTCGTGGGCCTGGTTCCCGGCCCGCAGGGAATGTTCGTCGGCCTCCTGGTCGAGCATGCCAAGAGCACGGTCTTCGGGCACATCAAATCCAGTCATGAACAGCAGGCCCGCAAGCACGCGGATACGGCCATGGGAGCAGCCAAGCACATGTTCGAGGACCTGACGGCGGCCACGATGATGCGCCGGGGACTGTTCGGGGACGAATCCGTGCCTGCCAAGACGCACCCGTACCGCTACGCGGACTTCTCCCCTGGCTCCAGAGGCCACTTCATGACGGACGGAGAGATCAAGTCGTGGGCCGACATGAAGGCCGACGAGCGTGAGGCTTACGACGAGTGGCTGAAACTGAACGAGACCGGCCGTGTCTTCAAGGGGCCGGGTGACGCCATCGCGCTCGGCTTCAAGGAAGCCGAGACCAGCTACTCCGGGCAGGCCACATGAGATTCCGGCTGCTGACGGTCTCCGTCTGCGCGATCTTGGTCCTGGCGACGGCGTGCTCGCCCTCCCCCGCTCCGCCGCCGGACAACCGGCCGCTGGGTGATGTCACCGCGGCCCCCCGGGAATGCGGCCTCATTTCTGCGGACGCCATCAGGATCGCCACAGGATTCAAGGGCTACACGGCCGTCGGCACGAAGATGGACCAGGGCCGTTTCGCGTCCTGCTCCGTAGCCCAGGATCTGACGCCGGGAGGCGATCTGGGGCTCGTGGTCGAAGTCTTCGACCCATCCCCCAACGATGCGGAAGATCTGGAGAACACCAAGCTGAGCACCCGGGGGAGCGACCTGCCCGGCGAACTGGGGCCGGGTTTCTCCGCGCGGAGGAAGAACGCGCAAGACCGGACCATCGCCTTCGTCTACGGATGGACACCCGACTACCGGCGCCTGCTCACCATCAGCATCATAGAGAACGCCCTAGGCCGAGACTCCCTGGCGGACGCCACCGAATTCTTCCGCCAGCTAAAACCCCACCTGCTGCCCAAGCTCACCCAGGAAACCCGGCCAACGCCCGCTCAGCCTCGCTGACGGCATGCCGCAGCTCCTCCACAAAAGTCCCCAGCTCATCCGCCACGAACCGATCCGACGGCATGGAGATCGACAAGGCCGCCACCGCCGCCCCACCCCCGTTACGCACCGCCGCCCCCACGGCCGACACACCACGCTCGGTCCCCTCGATGTTGAGGGCGAGCCCGCTGAGCCTGATCTCGTCGAGCTCGCGGGTCAGGGCCGCGCGATCCCGGGCGGTGAGGTCGGGGTAGAGGGCGAGGAGTTCGCCCGGGGGCAGGGCGGCGAGGAGGGCTTTGCCGCCGGAGGCGAGGTGGGCGGGGAGGATGGTGCCGCGGCGGTCCGTGACGTGGCGCAGGCGCGGGCATTCGACGCTGTCCAGGAAGCGCACTTCGGTGCCCACTCTGACCATGAGGTTGACGGTCTCCTGGACGCGGGCGCAGAGGGATTCCATGGCGGGGCGGGCGCGGGCGCGCAGGTCGCGCAGGGCGGAGCCGCCGGGGATGGCGGGGGCGGAGGCGAGGAAGGGGCCGGGGAGGTAGGTGTGGTCCTCGTCCCGTACGGCGAAGTCGCGGTAGACCAGCATCGACAGCAGCCGGTGCGCGGTGGAGCGGGCGATGCCCAGCTCGCCGGCCACGTCGGTGACCTGGACGCGGCCGCGGTCGCGGAGCATGTGCAGGACGAGCAGCGCGTTGTCCACCGAGCCCAGGGCGTACGGGGGCCTGTTCTTCACAGCAGGATGCTAGTACCGCCCCGGCACGATGACCGTCAGAACGCTCGGCGCCTCCGGGGACAGGACGGTGACGGCCTCGGCGGTGCGGAGGTAGCCGGTGGAGACGAGGGTGGGCCGCACGGCGAGGCCCTCGCCGGGGAACTGCAGCAGCGTGACGTGGAAGCCGCCGGGGTCGCGCAGCACCACGGCCCCGTCGCGACGGGAGGCCACCTCGAAGGCGGGGTCGAAGTGCCACAGGCTGCGCAGGGTTCCGGAGACGACGGTGTCGTGGACGGCCACCGTGTCGGGGTCGTGGTTGACCGTGACGTGGCGGGTGCGGAGCGTTCCGTAGGCGTCGTCGGCCAGTTCGTACGACTGGCTGGACGGGCCGACGGAGGAGTGGAGGAGCTGGGTGGGCGTGCCTGGCCGGAACGTTCCGGAGGTCGGGACGGGGACGTTGTGGGCTTGCGGGGAGCGGGTCCAGTCGGTGTAGCCGGTGCGTTCGTAGGAGTGGAAGCCGCTCTCCACGAGGATGCGGCGGCCCTGGGCGGAGTAGGTGAGGCCGAGGTGGTCCTCGTGGCCGTGCAGCCGCCGTCCTGGGCCGAACCTGATCGAGTAGTACGCGGCGGAGGGGTCGTCCCAGGCGCTCCTGCCGAACACGTATCCCCCGTCGAAGACCCGCACCACCGGGCCCTCGTGCGCGAACCCGTCGGCACGGGCGTCCGCCGGGCTGTCGCCGATGGGGACGAGCGTGCCGTCCGGCTGGGTGGCGTGCGCCACGTACGACTCCAGCGCCCGCCGCCTGGCCACCAGCCGCTCGGGCACCTCGGCGCCGCTCTCGCGGATGGCGCGCAGGGCGACGCCGAGGCGGCGGTGCACGTACAGGCCGTAGCGGGGGGCCTGCTCGTGCAGGACGCCCTGCGCGTCCACGGCCAGTTCGGCCGAGGCGGTCATCCGGCGTACGGCCAGGTCCCGCCAGCGCGCCCGGCCCAGGCGGCAGCCGACGACCAGCAGCGCGATGTCCTGGTCGAGGCCGTGGTTGTGGCCTTCGCGGTAGAGGGACGGGTCGGCGAGGATCTCGCCGTGCTCGGCCAGGCTGTCCCACAGGCGGGGGGTATGGACGTGCTCGCTCAGGCACACCAGCGCCGGGGCGCGCAGCGCGACGGCGTGCTCGGCCCACGCCCACGGGCTGACGCCGGCGCCGTCGCGGGGGTTGGCGTGGATCCAGTCGTCGGTGACGGCGCGGGCGCGGTCCAGGCACGCCTGGTCGCCGGTGCGTTCGTAGGCGGACACCAGGCGGCCCATCCAGCGCAGCGTGTGCAGGTGCAGCGCCCAGGAGCGGTTGCCGTGCGGGTTCGCGGCCCAGTCGACGGGGGTGGTGAGCCGCACGGGCGGCAGTTTCACGAACGTCACCAGGCCGTCCATCACCTCCTCCACCTTGATCGCGGGGAACTGGTCGCTCAGGCAGATGGCCTTGCCTGAGGTCGAGCGGGCACGCCAGAACACGTCGTCACTCCTGTTCGAGGGCGCGCGGAAGCCACGCGCGGCACCTGCGGGATGGGGCTAGAGGGGGCCTTCGTCGGTCCAGCCCGCGGTGAGGACGAGCTCGGAGCGGGTGCCGTCCTCGCTGGACAGCACCTGCGAGGTGGCCGGGTCGATGATCAGCGTGCGCCGGACGCCGGTGGGCAGGGCGAAGGAGAACGCCTCACCGTCGCGTCCCCGATCGTCGGTGGCCGTACCCAGGTAGCGGACCTCGGGCAGATCGGCGAGCGCGCGGTAGGCGGCGGCGCGCACGCCGGGCGGGGACGGCTTGGTCCACAGCAGGCCGCCGAGCGCGTCGGCGAGCAGCCCACGCGAGCCTGCGGGCAGCATCGCGGCGACCCGCTCGCGCAGCTCTCCGGGGTCCGAGGGCAGCGCCTGGATCTGGTCGAAGCTCAGGTCCCGCCCGGCCATGCTGAACGGCGAGCGGCCGGTGACGCGGGTGACGCGGCCCTGTTCGGCGGTCCACGCCCCGCCCTGCCGCGTGACCCACAGGTCGGTCTCCCTGACGCCGTCGTACACCTTCTTGACGTGCCAGTACGTGCCCCGCGACGTGGCGGACGCGGCCGAGCCGGCGGCCGTCAGGAGGATCTCCCTGCCCGTGTCCACGGGCTGCTCGCGGGGCATCAGGAGGAACAGCGCGAGGGCCGCGGCGGTCGCGGGGACGATCGCCGGCCAGGACAGGCGGCGGCGCCGGCGGCGCAGCGTGATGCGCCGCCACACCCGGGTCTGGGCGTGCGGGGCCGGCTCCGGCCTGCCGTACAGCTCGCGGATCAGCTCATCCATCGCCCCGCGCCTCCTCCCCCAGCCGGCCGCGCAGCTTCTTCCTGGCGCGGCTCAGGCGGGAGCCGACCGTGCCGTACGGGATGCCGAGCGCGGTGGCGATCTCGTCGTGGCTCAGCCCCGCCAGCGCGACCAGCAGCAGCACGTCGCGGTCGCGCCGGTCCAGCTCGGCCAGGGCGGCGGCCAGTTCGGGGCGCAGGCTCTGGGCGCTGACGCGCACGGCCACCGACTCCTCGTGGCCGGGCGCGTCCGTGTCGGGGCGGCAGCGGCCGAGGGCGCGCAGCGTGCGTGCCTCCAGGCGGCGGTGCTTGCCGATGAGGTTAGTGGCGATGCCGTACAGCCAGGCCCGCACCCCCGCGCGGGACGGGTCGTAGCGGTCGCGCTTGCGGAACGCGGTCAGGAACGTCTCGGCCACGATGTCCTCGGCGATGTCGGGGCCGAGCCGCTGGGCGACGTAGCCGTGGATCTCGCCGAAGTACGCGTCGAACGCGGCGGCGAACGCGTCAGCGCCGTCCAGGGTGCCGTCCAGGGTGCCGTCCAGCGTGTCGGGCGGCGCGCCCGGCGCGCGGGCCGTCCAGGCGGGCGGCGCCGTGGCCGCGATCGTCTCCCCCGTCATGGGCAACCTTCCGATGTACCAGTGTTCATCTGGTATCACCCGATACACCGGATCGCTTTCACGGCGGCGGCGAGAGGAAGCGCCGCACGTCCGCGATCTCGCCGTCCAGAGCGGGCAGCTCGTCGAACGCCTGCACGCTCACCTCGGCGCCCTTCCTCCCCCACACACCTTTGATCAGGCCGTTCACCAGGACGGCCGGGCGCAGGATGCCACCTCCGGGGAACACCTTCCGCGCGTGCTCGGGGGCCAGGACGGGGGCCCTGCTCCGCCAGCCCAGCACGTACTCGTCGAAGGCGGGCACGAGGCGCACCAGCGGGGCGTCCCCGGGCGGCGGCGCGGGTGCGGCGCTCAGGCTCCAGGCGGTGCGGGCCTGTCCGATGGGCAGGCCCGACCAGGCGGCCAGGTCCTCGGGGGTGGCGGGGTGGTGGGCGCGGCGGTAGCGGGTGGCCAGCTCCTTGAGCGCGCGTTCGCGGTCGGGCTCGGGGACGACGGGGGCGCCGAGCCAGTCGGCGGCGTGCACGTACGTGGGCTTGCCGCCGCGTTGCGGGCCCAGGACGGCCAGGCCGTGGCGGGCGGCCAGCGCCACCAGGTGCACGACGCCCTGGCCGCGGGCCCGGCCTTGGAGGCGTTCCTCCAGGTCGGCCTTGGTGAGAGGGCCCTGGCCTTCGAGGGCCCTGGTGATGAGCGGCAGCAGGTCGTCGCCGGTGACGCCCTCCTCGGTCAGGCGGCGCAGGGTGCCGGTGGCGTTGCCGGTGAGGGCGTGGATCCAGGGCAGGTCGTCGGTGTGCGTGAAGTGCAGGGTGCCGCGCGGGCCCCACGTCCTGACCAGCTCGCGGGACTGCCAGGCCGCCTCGACGTCCGCCGGGGTGAGGGTGGCGGAGCGGGCGCGGAAGGCGAGCAGGGCCGAGGGGACGTCCTGGGCCTGCATGGCCGCCAGCCGCCTGACGATCTCACCTGCGGTCAGGCCGGGCGGGCGGTGCAGGAGCTGGGCCGTGACGCTACGCATGTCTCCGATCATTTCAGGAGGAGGCGGGCGCGCAGGCGGGTGAGGAGGGGGGTGCGGGCGCGTACGGCGCTGCGGATGGCGTCGCTGCGCTGCCAGGCCTCGGACGCGGTGGCGCCGGTGACGCCCTCGGGGGCGTACCGCACGAAATTGGAAATTTCGGCTAACGGATGGAGATGTACGGAGATGTCGCCCGGCTGGCGGGACACCACGTCACCCGCCGTCAGGGCGTGCTCGCCGCCGAGCCCGAGGTCGTCGCACGCCTGCCGCCACGCCCCCAGCACCCGCTCCCCCGGCTCGCGGGCGCTGCGGCGGCCGTGCCTGCGCCGCCACGGCACGATCACCACCACGCTCGCGTACGCCACCAGCAGGCCGCCCGCCGCCACCGCCGCGAGCAGCCACGGGTCCAAGCCGCCCGCCTGCTCGCCCTGGTCGGCGGCCTGCGGCTGCGTGGTCTTCGGCCGGTCGCTGCCGCCCTTGGCGAACTCACCCTCCAGCTGCTCGCTCTCCTCGATCGCCGACGAGGCCACCTCGTGGTCGTCCTTGGCCCCGCTGCGGCCCGGCGTCGGGTAGAACGGCCGCCACCCCAGCCCCTCGAACTTGATCTCCGCCCACGCCATGACATGCCCCGACTTGACGTGATAAATACCCCCGGACTCCTGCCCTGGCCTGAACCCCACGACCACCCGCGACGGCAGCCCCAGCGTCCTGGCCATCAGCGCGAACGTGGCCGCGAACTGCTCCGACGTCCCCCGGTGCGTGGTCTGCAGGAAGAACTCCAGGCCCTTGAGCGAGTGGCCCGGCGGCGCGGTGACGTCGTAGGCGGCGCTCGTGCGCAGGTGGCTCTGCAGCCGGTACGCCTGCTTGATCGGCTCGTCGGCGCCCTTGACGGCCTGCTGGGCGAGCCTGCGGAAGAGCTGCTCCTGGGGGCCGTCGGGGAAGGCGGTCAGGGCCTGGTCGTGTACGGGGGCGGCGACCAGCAGGTCTTCCCTGGTGGGCTTCGGCACGCGGGAGGTCACCTCGTAGCTGAAGCCCTTGGCGGGCTTGGTCCTGGCCAGCAGCGACCCGCTGGCGGGGTCCACGGCCAGGCCGCTGACGCCCGTGACCTCCTCGGGGCGTTCGGCGGCGGGCAGCCACGTGCCGGGCAGGCCGTCGAACGTGACGCGCTGGCGCACCACGTCCGCCTCGCCCGTCCACTCCCCCTCGGGGACCCGGCCGCCCGTGGGCTGGAAGCGGGCGCCCGACGTCCAGCGGACGCCGTCGTAGCGGTCCAGCACGGCCAGGCGCCAGTTCTGCGGCTTGTCCGCCTTGACGGTGAACAGCTCGCGGTCGGGGATTTGCAGCCACGCCGAGACGCGGTCGAGGGGGCTGACGCTGTCCACGCGGGCCGGCGGGGGGAGGTCGACGTTCTCGCGCGGGTTGTACGGCTCGGCGGCGATGGGCAGCAGCGGGCCCGCCACCAGCGCGAGCCCGGCCAGGGCGGCGGCCACCGGGATCCCGGCCGGCAGCCGGCCCGGGGAGCGGTCGTCGCGGATCAGGGCCAGGGCGGCGATCAGCACGAACAGCGCCGCCGTGACCGGCAGGTTCGAGCCCTCGCCGTCCACGCCCAGCAGCAGCGCCACCCCGAAGACGGCCAGGGCGGGGAGGGCGGCCGTGATCCTCGTCGTGGTGCGGGACAGGGTCTCCGCGCCGATCGTGGCCGCCGCCCAGACCAGGGTGTGGACGAGGACCAGCAGCTCCGGGTCGGGCTGGGCGGGGAGGAGGGTGGTCAGCAGGGCGTGCCAGGCGTTCGCCACGTCGGCGGGGAGGGTGGGGGAAAGGGCGCCGTACAGGGGGATGGTGGTGACCGGCCAGAGGATCAGGTCCAGGGTCAGGGGCAGCCAGAGGGGGCGGGTGCGGGTCAGGGCGGCTACTGCGGCGGGGGCGATGGCTGCGGGGATGACCGCCAGGAGGAGATCCGGGCCGGGGAAGACGCGGTGGAAGGCCCAGCCCGCGGTGGCTGCCAGGGCGGCCAGGACGGTCAGCGCCGCCAGGCGCCGCCACAGCGGGA
The DNA here is from genome assembly GCF_008086045.1 of Nonomuraea sp. PA05. Lineage (GTDB taxonomy): Bacteria > Actinomycetota > Actinomycetes > Streptosporangiales > Streptosporangiaceae > Nonomuraea > Nonomuraea monospora. Next base: position 220,601 of record NZ_VSEY01000005.1, read on the forward strand.
CCGTGGGCTGGGCGCTGCTGGGCTGGGTGCCTGGGGTGGCGTTGTGGTGGGCGACCGGTGCGGCGCTGGGCGGGACTGTGCCTGGTTGCGTGAGCGGCCCGCCGTGGGTGGGCGTGCTCCTGCGTGAGGCGGTCCGGCCGTGGCGCGAGGACCGCGAGGGCGTGTCAGGCCCGTGCGAGGCGCCGTGGGTCATCGGGACCTCCAGGCCACCGGCAACTCCTCCAGCGACGCCATCGGCACGACCGTCACCCCGGCCGGACCCGCCGGAGCCGGACCCGCCCCGGCGTACACGCAGATGACGCGATCGAAGCGGCGCCGCACCCCCGCCACCCGCCCCACCTCCGACGGATCCCCCGTCACCAGCACCAGCGACCCCCCGCCCCGAGCCATCCGCAACGCCTCCGTGACCCCGGCCGTGCCGGGGCGCACCAGGGCGAGCCGGTCCAGCACGGTCTCGGCGTCCGTCTTCGTGTCGGCCGGCGGCCCGTCGCCGGTCAGGACGCGTACGGGAAAGCCCGCGCGGGCGGCGGCGACGGCGGCCGAGGCGGCGGCGTCCACGGCCGGCTCCGTCAGCGCCCGCGTGTCGAGCAGGACCGTGGTGGTCGGCAGGCTGGCGTCGATGAGCTGGCGGACCATCAGGGTGCCGGTGCGGGCGCTGGACCGCCAGTGCACGTGGCGCAGGTCGTCGCCGACGACGTACTCGCGCAGGGTGTGGAAGGTGACCGTGCCCGCCGGGGCGTTGTCGCTGGTCGGGCCCTCCAGGTGGTGGGCCTTGCCGGACGGCGGGACGGGGAGGGCGACGGTGCGCGGGCGTACCAGGAGGGTGACGGGACGGCCGTACTCGCGGACCCGGCGCGTCAGCCCGAACGGGTCGGCGCGCACGAGCACGAGCGGTCCGACGGGGATCTCTCCGCGGGTGTCGGTGGGCAGCGGGTACGAGACCGTGCGCGCCGCGCCCTTGGGCAGCCTGGGCAGGTCCACGGTGTGCCCGGAGGAGCCGATGCGGTCCTGGGCGCGCAGGCCGGACAGGCCGCGTCCGCCCAGGTTGGTGACGGTCAGGACGGCCACGGCGGCGTCGCCGCGCGGCACCTTGAGCGGGGTGACCTCCCTGCGCACCTCCAGGCGGGGCTTCGGAGCGGTCCACGCCACGGCGGCGGCCAGCGCGAGCAGCGCGCCCGTGGCGAGCACGACGGGCTCCGGGTAGCCGAGCGCGAAGCCGGCGGCGTACAGGGCGACGGCTCCGGCCAGCGTCCCCCACCCCAGCGGGGTCAGCACGGCGGTGAGCCGGGTGCGCGCGCCGGGGCGCGGGGACGGCGAAGGCGGGGGGTGCACTCACGCCGCCTGCGGCACCGGCATCCCGGCGAGGATCTCGCCGAGCGCGGCGGCCGCGCTGACCTCGCGCAGCTCGGCCTCCGGGGTGAGGATCAGGCGGTGCGCGAGCACCGGCACGGCCAGCGCCTTGACGTCCTCGGGCACCACGTAGTGCCGCCCCGCCGCGGCGGCCTTGACGCGGGCGGCGCGCAGCAGCGCGAGGCTGCCCCGGGGGCTGGCGCCGAGCCGCAGGTGCGGGCTGATGCGGGTGGCGCCGCACAACGCCACGATGTAGTCGTAGACGGGATCGGCCACGTGGATGCGCGAGGCGAAGTCGATCATGCCGGCCACGTCGGACGAGCGCGCCACCACGGGCAGCCGTTCGACCTGCGGCCCCGTCGGCATGCCCTTGAGCACCTCGACCTCGGACGCGTGGTCCGGGTACCCCACGGAGATCTTCATCAGGAACCGGTCGAGCTGGGCCTCGGGCAGCGGGTACGTGCCGTCCATGTCGACCGGGTTCTGCGTGGCGACGACCAGGAACGGCCGGGGCACCGGGTGCGGCTCGGCGTCCACCGTGACGCGGCGTTCCTCCATCACCTCCAGCAGCGCGGCCTGCGTCTTCGGGGAGGCGCGGTTGATCTCGTCGGCGAGCACGATGTTGGCGAAGACCGGCCCCTGGTGGAACTCGAACTTCTGGTGCGCCTGGTTGAAGATCGACACGCCGGTGATGTCGCTGGGCAGCAGGTCGGGGGTGAACTGGATGCGCCGCCACACCGCGTCCACGCTGGCGGCCAGCGACCGGGCGAGCGTGGTCTTGCCGGTGCCGGGGACGTCCTCGACCAGCAGGTGTCCCTCGGCGAACAGGCAGATCAGGGCCAGCTCGATGGCTTCGTGCTTGCCGCGGATGATGCGTTCGATGTTGCCGGCCAGGAGCTGGAAGCGCTGCGCGAACTGGCCGGCGAGCTGCTGCTGGGGTTGTTGCTGCTCGTAGACGGGTGGCGGCTGCTCGAAGCGGTCCTGATAGTTGTACTGGGTCAACTGAGTCCCCTTCTCAGTCGGTGCACTCGAAGAGCGGCCCCTCGGGGAAACCGCCGTCCGGAGTCGCCACCAGGGTGTCGTTCAGGTAGCCGTTGCCGTACTGGCTCTCGATCCTGTTCCAGACGTCGCTGCTCTTGCCCGTCGAGGAGTCGGTGTAGGACGTGCCCTTGACCTGGCAGATCACCGTCAGGGTGATGTACTGCCCCTGCGGGATCCTGCCCGCCTCACCGCTGGCCGACGGCCCCGGCCGGATCAGCGTGTTGGTGTCGTTGTTGCTGGCGTTCTGGTACTGCTGGCGCGGGTAGGCCAGGTCCGCCTCGGCCGTGGCCACGTCGGGGCTCTCGCCGGCGGCGTTCCTGGCCTTGAGCTTGAAGGTGTGCTTCTGGTTGTTCTTGAGCCCGTCCACGGTGAACGACGTGCCCTTGATGGCGCTGCTGGTGACGGCGCCGGTCAGCTCGTACGTGGTGGCGTCGTCGGCGCCCTCGGGGGCGGTCCAGGTCAGTTCGGCGCCCCGGTTCCTGGCCTTGGCCGCGAACCCGGTGGGCGAGCCGGGCGCGACGCACGGCCGCACCCCCGCGCTGGGCTCGGACTCGACCTCGCCGCCTGGCCAGTGCGCGACGACGGTGAAGGTGTACTCGTTCGCGCAGTCGCCGCCCGTGAACTCGAACTGGAACGGCCCGTCCGCGTCCGCCGACTGCGGGGTGGACCTGCCGTCGCCTGAGGTCCGCAGCGTGTACCGCTCGACCTCACCACCGTTCGACGGGCTGAAGGTCACGGTCACCCTGCCGGGGCCCGACCTGGCGGTCACGGCGCCGGGCGCGGACGGCGCGGTGGCGGACGGCGTGGGGCTGGGGCTCTTGGCGGGCGCCTCCCTGGTGGGGGTGGCGCTGGGCCGTTCGGGGGTCTTGACCGGCTCCTGCTCGGGCTCGGGGTCTGGATCGGGCGGGGTGTCGGCGCGGGTGGGCTCGGTGCGCGGGGTGGGCCGGGGCTTGGGGGTGCTGGACGGTCCCGGTACGTCGGAGTCGTCCTTGTCGACGTCGTGCTTGCGGCCCTCGGGGTCGATGACGACGGCCTTGTCGCCGTTCTCGTCGTTCGCCCAGAGCAGCCCGTCCTTGACGAACACGTCCACCGGGCCGGGCCGCTGCGCCACCTGGAGCGTCGTGGGGCGGCCGCCCGCCGCGCTGTCCCAGACGATCAGCGAGCCGCTGCCCTGGTCGGGCACGTACACCTTGGTGCCGAGCACCTGCGGCACGCCCAGCTTGGCCGGGTCGGCGGCGGTGAACCTGGTGCTGAGCACGGAGTTGGAGCCCGTGTCGATCACGACGAGGAGGCCGGAGTCGCCGGGCGCGAGGATCGGCACCAGGGGGCCCTCGGTGGTGGCCGGGGTGAGCGCGCCTCCCCTGGCGGCCTGGGCGACGCCCTTGGGCAGGGTGATCTCGCCGACGCCGCCGTCGGAGCCGATGATCGTGGCGGTGGCGGCCCTGGTGTTGACGACGACGGGCAGGCCGCCGGCGATGGTGATCGACAGCTCCTCGCCGGGCTCGCCGACCTTGACCGGGCTCGCCGCCGTGCCGTTCGTGACCGGGACGACCTGGCCCTGCGCCGTCACGGGCACCCACAGGCGGCCCCCGCCGTCGATGCGGGCCGCGCCGAGCGGCGCGGGCAGGGTGAGTGCGGCGCCGCGGGTGTCGAGGGTGGCGGGGTCGATCTGCTGGACCTTGCCCGCGGCCGGGTCCACGGCGTACGCGGTGTCGCCCGCCATGGCGAGCTGCATCCCGGCCGCGCCGAAGTCGCGGGTCTCGGTCACGGTGAGCTGGCTGGGCTCGACGCGGCTGACGTAGCCGGTGCGGTCGTCCACGAGCAGGACGTTGCCGCCGTCCTGGACGACGCGGAGCTGCCTGCCCGCCTTGTCGTCGAGGTAGCCGTCGACCTCGCCGGACAGGCCGTTGACGTGCACGATCTTGCCGCGGGCCTTGGTCCACAGCCACGCGCCGACGTCGGCCAGCTTGGGGTTGGCGCTGGAGACGCCCACGCCGAACCACGCCGCCGCGGCGACCAGGATCACGGCCGCCACCCCGGCGATCACCGCCGTGGCACGGTCGCCTCGGAGCACGCTCACCTGCCTACCCACCCCGGTTTGTACGACTAGGGAGCGTTGCGCCCCGGAATACCGGGGATCACCCTAGCGCCCGGACGTCCCTTACGTGTATGTACTGGCTGGTAGCCATGGGAGCGCCGGTGCGCGAGTTCCAAGAGTGTCGGTGTGAAGCCGTACCTTAGAGCCCGTGTCCGAACAGCCCCTGACCCTCGACTCCGTCCTCACCGACGAGGCGGTCCTGTCCACCTACCGCCGCATGTTCGCCGCGCTGGCCCGCGACAGCGGGGCGGTGGTCGACGATCCGGCCCTGGTCGACATCGCCGAGACGCTGTTCGCGGCGTTCGCGGAGGCGGGTGAGGAGTGGCTGACGCACGAGCAGATGCGCTTCGCCTGCCGCGCCTACCCCACCGACCAGTTCGACAACCGGCTGCGCGTGCTCAAGGGGCTCGGCGCGATCCGCGAGGTGTTCCCCAAGCCCAACCAGCTCCGCTACCGCGCCTCGTTCACCAGTGTGGTGGGGCTGATGTTCATCAGGCGGATGATGGACGACGGCGGCCAGTCCGAGATGCACCGGCTGCTCGCCCTCGAAGACCTCAACGTCGCCGACCCGCGCACCACGATGGAGGAGGCCAGGCAGAGCGCGCTGAACATGGCGCGTGCGTTCCGGCTGTGGGCGCTGGAGCTGATCACGCTCACCACGGGCACCATCGAGGAGCTGCGCGAGCAGGCGCCCAAGCTGTGGGGCACCGAGGAGATCGCGCGGCGCGCGCAGGGCCTGCACGGCACGATCCTGACCCGCTGGCCCGAGCTCGACCGGGTCTGCACCGACCTGCGGGCCGCCATCTACGCCTACAGCGACGCCTCGCGCCGCGCCGCCGGCCGCCTGGCCGACTCGGCGGGCACCACGCGCAACCTGACACTGCTGCCCACCGAGACGTGGCGGACGTTCGCGCAGACCGCGTCCAAGGAGCGCCTCGCGGCCGTGCTCGACGGGTTCGTCTTCGACGCGCCCGCGCCCTGGCACGATCCCGCCGCCATCGCGCGCGCCGTGGACGAGGCGCCGCGGCCCGCGCCCGCCCAGCCCACTCCCCCGCGCTCCACGCTGCCCGACCCTGGCCCCGAGTCCTCGCTCGACTCCACGCCGGGCGCCGCGATCGAGCGGCTCACGCAGATGGCCGAGTCGCTGCTGGGCGACGCCTCGCGGGTGGCGCTGGGCGACGTGCTCGGCTCCGCCGACTGGGTCGCGGCCCGGCGCGTCCTGGCCGACCTGACCACCGTCGACCTGCGGCCCGAGCTGCCCTACCGGCTCACCTGGTGCGACGGGCTGAGCGTCGATCCCGGCCGCGAGCCCGCCTGGCTCTCGCACGGCTATCTGGAGCGCAGCTGATGGACCAGCGACAAGCGGCCGTCTCGCACGCGCTGGTGCGCGCCCACGGGCCCGCCCGGCTCGGCGCCGGAGTGCTCGCCGCCCCCGGCATGATCCGGCTGACCAGGCCCGACTCCACCGGCGACGCCCTGCCCGTGTGGCCCGACGGGGTCACGCCGTCCCTGCTGGAGGAGCACCAGGTGGCGCCCGTGGCCGTGGAGCGGTCCGGCGAGACGCGACGGGTGCTGGCGGCGGTGCTCAAGTGCTGCTGGACCGACCTGTCGGTCGATCCGTGGCCCGGCGACCCGGCGCCGGTCGAGCTGGTGCTCGACACCTACCGGGAGCTGATCGGGCGCACCGACGACCTCATGCGCAACTGGGCCAGGGGCGCGCTGCGGCGGCTGCACGACTCCGCCTGGATCGTGATGGACGACGGGGTGGTGCTGCTCGGGCCACGGTGCGCGCTGTGGCCGGTGGAGGCGCACGCGCAGCTCCAGGAGCTGGTGCGGCGGCTGCCTGAGCCCGAACGGGCGGCGCTGACCGTGGTGGGCGACGCCGAGATCGTCGCGGCCTCCCGGCCGGCGGAGGTGCCGGCCGATCCGGTGGCCGGAGGGCGGGTCGAAGGCGGGGCGGCCGAGTCCGACGACCTGCTGGGCGGCTACGACGAGCGGCGGCGGGCGGAGCTCGTGGCGGCGTTCATGGTGGTCGAGCACGCGGCCGAGCCGGTGCAGGAGGTGCGCTTCGCCGCGCTGCGCGACCCCGCGCTGCGGCGCACGCTGGGCGAGATGCTGGCCAGGCGCGGCCGTACGCTCATCCAGCACCGCGACCGCTGGACCTCCGGCTACGACGACGCCGTCGCCGGCACGATCGGCGCCCTCGGCACAGCCGGTGCCGTCGCCGCTCTGGACGCCGCCGGCACGCCCGGCCTCGCGCGCGGGTCGCTCGGCGTCGCCGAGCGGGCGGTGCTGACGCTCGTCCTCGTGCACTCCGTGGCCATCCCGCGCGCCGAGGGGCTGCTGCCGGAGGACTCGTGGCTGTCGCCGCACCCCACCCCGGCCGAGGAGCTGCGCCGGCACACCCAGCTCCCGATCGGCGAGCTGGAGTCGGCGTTGCGGACGTTGCGGCACGCGGGGCTGCTCGGCCAGGTGAAGGCGGGCGAGGAGGCCGGCGGCTACGTGCCGGGGCCGCAGTTCCACCGGCTCACGGCGGCGGCGCGGCGGCGGTTGCAGGAGGAGCTGATCCTGGCGGCGGGGCCGAACACCCCGCTCGCGGCGGCGGTGCTCGCCAGGAGATCGGCCCGATGAGGCTCAGGTTCGTGCTGGACGGAAGGGTTACGGGGGGTTCAGGTGTCGCAGGTGGAGAACGTCGTCGGAGACCGGGTGCTGATCGCCATGCAGGCGGTCAACATCTCACGGCTCTCGACCCATCCGGTGCCCACCGTCCCCGGCACGCTCATCGTCGTGGCAGGCGCGGGTCCCAAGGACTCCAACGGGGCGGGCAAGTCGTCGTTCATCGCCTCCATCACCGCGCTGCTCGGTGACGAGCAGTGGCGCTTCGCCTCGGGGGCCAAGGCGGTCTCTGAGCTGCTGTTCAACGCCGAGCTGGCGAGCGGGGCGGGGGCCCGGCAGTGGGCCAGCGCCGATCACGGGTACATCGTGGGGGTGTTCGGGCCGCCCGGCATGAACGGCTTCGAACCGGCCCCCGTCACCTCGGATGAAGCCCCGGTGACGGACGGCGAGGAGTTGTTCGACGTGCCCGACACCTCGGGTGGCGCGCTCACCGTCTGGCTGAAGGTCAACCAGGAGGCGCCGCACCTGGAGATCCGCTGGCGGGAGGGCGTGCACCTGGCGGCGTCCCCGTCCGAGGCCGAGCGGGTGGCGCGAGCCGACGAGATCTGGGCGTCCCTGCCCAGGTCGGCCGGGCGCCGCGACGTCGTGGCCCGCGACCTGACCAAGGTCCTCTACGGCGACAAGGTCAGGTGCGTGTCGTTCCTGTCCACCTCCGTACGCAGCAAGGTCGCCACCAACCTGCTCTCCCAGCCGCTCAACGAGATCTCCCCCGAGCGCGTCTTCGAGGCCATCGCCGCGCTCACCGGCCTGGACGCCGAGCTGGAGCAGGAACGCGAGGCCCGCCGCGACGAACACGCCAAACGGGTGCGGGCGGCGCAGGCGGCGGACCGGCTGGCCGAGTTCGAGGCGGAGTCGAAGGCTCTGCTGACCACGTTCGATAGGCGGGACCAGGCGCGCGTCCGGCTGGCCGACGCGCTGCGCTGCTGGCGCGGGCGGCAGGCGCGCAAGCTGGCGGACGCCGCGAGCAAGGACGACGCGCTGGCCGCCGACCTCGAACGCCACCGCGCGTCGGGCGAGGCGGCGGCCGAGGCGATCGCCATGGTCAAGGCCGAGATCGCCACCCTGCGCGAGGACACTCTCGACCGGCAGGTCTCCCAGGCCCGCAAGGACCTCTCGGCCATGCAGGCGCGCGCCGCCAAGCTCGACGCCGACCGCGCCGTCGCCGAGAACTCCGCCGACGAGCTGCGCGGGCTGATCCCCGCGCTGGAGGAGTCCCGGCGATTCGCCGACGGGCGGGACGTGCCCACGGCCGAGCGGGAGCTGGGTGAGGTGCGGCTGCGGCTCAACTCGGCGCTCAAGGCGCTGGGCGTGGCCGACCAGGAGGTGGCCTCTGCGCAGGCCGCCTTGGACGACGCCGAGGGCGGGCCGGCGGCGGCCCAGCTCAACGCGCTGGCGGCGGCGGGGATCGGGGCGACCGGGCTGCTGGATGCTTTGGACGTGGCCGAGCAGGCCCGCGACGCCGCCCACACGTTCCCGGGGGGCCGGCTGGGCGGGCTGTCCAGGACGAGCGTTGGCGCCGGGGCGGGCGCTGGGGGCGCGGGCGCTGTTGCCGGTGCGGGCGCTGACGCCGATGCGGGCACTGGCGCGGCTGCCGGTGCAGGCGCTGACGCCGGTGCGGCCACTGGCGCGGCTGCCGGTGCGGGCGCAGGCGCGGGCGCTGCTGATGGGGAGGCGCTGGGCGCGGCGCTCAAGGCGCGCTACGGCAAGGGGTCCGGCACCGTGCCCGAGGTCGCGTCCGGCGTGGCGTCCGAGGCGGCGTCCGAGGCGGGGTCCGGCACGGGGTCCGGCGCGGGGTCCGGCGCGGGGTCCGGCGCGGGGTCCGGCGGTGTGTGGCAGCAGGGTGGCGGGCTGGCGTTGGGTGAGCTGCGCGGGTGGCCGAACGAGCATGCCGTGATCGTGGATGCCGCCCACCTGGACGAGGCCGCCGCCGCCCTGGCGGAGCTGCCCGGGTCCGTGCTGGTCAGCGCGGCCGGGGTGAGCGTCGTGGGAGCGTTCGACGGGGTGGCGACCGGCCGGGAGGCCCGGATCAAGGCCGCCGAGCAGCGCCTCAACCGGGCCAAGGACGTTCAGGAGAGCGCGGCGCAAGCCGTACACGACGGAGAAGAGGCGGTCGCGCAGGCGCAGCGGCGGCTGGAGGGGGCCAGGGCCGGGGTGCGGCTGGCCGAGGTGGAGGCGAAGCTCGGCGAGCGGCGGGCCAGGCTGAGCGAGCTGAACGCCGCCATCGAGGAGCTGACGCCGAAGGTCGCCGAGGCCGAGCGGCAAGCGGGGGCGCTGGACTTCCGCGCGCGTACCAGGGACATGGAGATCGAACGGCTGGAGGGCCGCCGGCACCGGCACGAGTCCGAGCGGGCGCAGGCCCGCGAGCAGGAGGCGAAGGTCGGGACGGAGCGGGAGGCGCTCAGGCTCGACGCCTTGGCCGCCGACTGGGGCGGCACGGTGGAGACCGCCCGCGAATGGCTGGAGGCGCTGCCCGAGGAGGAGCGGCCCAGGGCGGCCGAGGAGTGGTGGCGGGTCGCCGAACGCCATCTCGACCAGGCGTTGCGCGACACGTTCCCGTCGGAGGACGAGTCGGAGGTGCCGGAGGAGCTGCGGTTCCTGCTGAGCGAGCGGGAGGGCAGCACGGCACGGGAGCAGGCCACGTTCTCGGCGGTGTGCGGGTCGCTGGCGTCGTACCTGCGGGGGCAGGAGGAGTACGAGCGGCACCAGCGGCGGCAGATCGAGGCGCAGATCGTCTCCCGCCAGCGGGACCTGTCGGCGGCGGCCAGGGGTGCGGAGGAGGCGGCCCAGTCCACGGCCGTGCACCGGGCGGCGCTGACGGCGGCCATCAAGGCGCGGCTGACGCGGGTGGCAGAGGAGTTCGACAAGCTCGACACCTCCTACGGCGGTTACGGCGCGACCCTCGAGTTCCCCGTGCCGCCGGCTCCCGCCGACCCGGAGCAGCGGTGGCAGTGGCGGGTGACGCCGAAGTGGCGGCGCGGCGAGGGGCAGGGGTTCGTGCCGTACAACCGGCGAGCGAACACGGCGCTCATGGACGAGAAGGCCGTCAAGCTGGTGTGCGCGGCGGCCATCGCGTCGTCCGGCGGCGGGCACCTGTGCCTCGTGCTCGACGAGCTGGGGCGCAACCTGGGCAAGGAGCATCGGCGGGAGGCGGTGGCGCTGTTCAGGAGGATCGGGGAGACGTACGGGATCACGGTGATCGGGGCGTTGCAGGACGACATGGAGCCGTACGCGATCGACGCCTGCGGGCAGTACATCAAGCTGCGGCGGTCGTCGGACGCGATGCCGTACAACGATCCGCCGGTGATCGTGGGGCATGATCAGCATGCTGAGAGGGTGCGGGCGTTGGCGGCGTACGTGGATCGGGGGGCGCCTGCGGTCGTGTGAGCGGGCGAGCAGGACGCGTCTCGGGCACGCCCACATCTCGGGCCCACCCGCATCTCGGGCACGCCCGCATCCTGGGCACGCCCGCATCTCAAGCACATCCGCATCCTGAGCACGCCTGCATGCTGGGCACGCTCGCGTCTCGGGCGGGCTCGCATCTCGGGCACGCTCGCGTCTCGGGCGAGCTGGCGTCTCGGGCACGCTCGCGCCTACGCGCCTGAGATGCGGGCGCGCCTGCGTCTCGGCACGTCCGCATCCCTACGAGCGCGCCGAGACGTGAGCGTGTCATTGCGAGGAGAGGCGGAGGCGGTCTTACTTGATCGGCGGGCCGGTGTAGGAGGCACGGAGGCGGAGGAGGGCGCCGCGTTCGTACTCCTCCATGGCGTGCGCCAGCCACCCCGCCACCCGCGCCACCGCGAAGATCGCCTCCCCGGCGCCCGGCACCATGCCGCTGACGGCGGAGAGGGTGGCCAGGGCGAAGTCGATGTTGCGGTCGGGCAGCCGGCGGCGCCGCATCTCCGCCAGCACGGCCTCACCGGCGGCGATCCCCCCGTGCCCCGGTGCGGCCCGCTTGACCAGGTCGTGCAGGACGGCGCCGCGCCCGTCGCCGTTCTTGTAGACGCTGTGGCCGAAGCCGGGGATGCGTTCGCCGCGCCGCACCCGTTCGGCGACGGCGCGGGCGGCGTGGCGAGGCTCGGCGATCTCGGCGAGCAGGCGTTCCGCGCCGTACGACGCTCCGCCGTGCAGGGGGCCGCCCAGGACGCCGAGGCCGGTGAGGACCACCGCGTACGGATCGGCCTTGGCCGAGGCGGCCACCCTGGCGGCCAGAGTCGAGGCGGCCAACTCGTGGTCGGCGAGCAGCACCAGGGCGGCTTCCAGGGCGCTGAGCAGGGCCGGGGTGGGCGGGTGCGGGCACAGGCGGGACCACAGGCGTTCGGCGATCGAGTCGCCCTGGGGGTCGGTCAGCGGGGGCAGCGCGTCCACCAGGCCGGCGATCAGGCGGCGGGCGGTGGCGGTGACCGAGGCCGGGTCGAGTTGGAAGCGGAGGGTGTCGGAGGCGCCCAGGACTGTGGTGATGACCTGGAGGCGGTCCAGGGGGAGGAGGTCGTCCGGTAGGCCGCGCTGGGCGGTGATGGCGGCGCGCAGGCCCTCGTCGGGGTCGCAGCGCCACGGCTCGCCGCCCCGTTCCCGGCGTGTGGCCGTGCTCGGCTCAGTGGTGTGGCCTGCGGGTGTCGTCGTGGCCCGATCCGCGCGCGAGTGCGCGTCCGGGTCGCCACCGCGCCCTGCGGACGTCGCCGCGCCCCGGTCGCCGCTCGCGTGCCAGACGGCCGGATCCCCGGTCCACAGCCACTCCGCGACCGTCTCGAACGAGGCAGTTTCCGCCAGCGCCAGCACATCGACCCCCCGGTAATAGGGCCGATCCACCCCGAGCGCCGTGACGGCCGACTCGATGACCAGTTCCGGAGGCTGGCTACGGGGCCGGCCTCGGCGGGCGAGGCGTTCGATCTCCTCGGCCGAGAAGAGGCTGCGCCGCCCGTCCTCACCGTGCCGCCGCCGCAACACCCCCCGGCTCACGTACGCGTACAGCGTGGCGGGCTTGACGCCCAGCCGTTCCGCAGCCGTGGCCGCGTCGATCCACTCCACCGCCGCACAGCCCTTCCATAGTTGACGAAAATCAATATTGATCCACGTTGAACGAGCGTGTCAACGTGAGGACATGCCAAAAGTTCACTTCCTCGACGTCACCAACCGGGACGGCGTGCAGACCGCGCGCACGGGCCTGTCGAAGTTCGGCAAGACCATGGTCAACTTCTATCTGGCCAGACTCGGGGTGGCGCAGTCCGAGATCGGCTTCCCGTTCCTCTTCCACGAGGTCCCGTACGTCCGGGCGCAGGTGGCGCTGGCGGAGGCCGGGGCGTTCGGGGAGCTGAGGCTGTCCGGGTGGTGCCGTGGGGTGCCGCAGGACGTGGAGAAGGCGGCGCCACTGGGGTTGAAGCACTACAACCTGTCCATCTCCACGTCCGACTACATGATCCAGAACAAGTTCCGCGGCCGGCTGGACAGGGACGCGATCATCAGGGAGATGACGGCGGCGGTCCGGGTGGCCAAGGGCGCGGGGGCGCAGACCGTCGGGGTGAACGCCGAGGACGGCTCACGTACGGATGACGGGTTCCTGCTGGAGTTCGCGCTGGCGGCCAAGCAGGCGGGCGCCGACCGCGTACGGTACTGCGACACCATCGGCGGCGACACCCCCGACCGGATCCGCGAGCGCTTCGCCAAGCTGGCCGCCGCCACCGCCATGCCGGTCGAGACCCACTGCCACAACGACCTCGGCATGGCCGTGGCCAACTCGGTGTCGGGCGCGCTCGGCGACCTCGACGCCGGGCAGGACGCGTGGATCAACACCTGCGTGAACGGCGTCGGCGAGCGTTCGGGCAACGCCGATCTGCTGTCCACGATCCTGGCCTTCCGGCACGGGTTCGGGCTGGAGTCCGCGCAGATCGGGGACGCGCTGAACCTGGAGTGGGCCCGCCGGTTCGGGCTGTGGGCGAGTTACGCGCTGGGGCAGCCGCTGCCGTACAACCAGGTCGGGGTGGGGCGCAACGCGTTCGCGCACGAGTCGGGGATCCACGCCGACGGCGCGTTGAAGGACCACGGCAACTACGAGTTGTACGACGAGGCGACGCTGGGCCCGTTCCCTGAGGACTGGCACGCGCGGCCGGGGCGGGTGGTGCTGACCGGCGAGTACGGCGGCAAGGCCGGGTTCCGGCACGTGATGGAGGGGCTGGGGGCGGAGGTGGCCGATGAGGAGGCTTCGTTCCGGCTGGTGCAGCTCTGCAACGCGATGACGGGCAGGCCGCTCACGGACGACGAGTTGCGTCTGATCGCGGCCTACCCGCGGGAGTTGTCGCTGATGTTCCCTGGTTATGAGTGAGCGATGGTCGCCGGTCGCGCGTGATCCTCACGCGGCCGGGGCCTGACGAGCGTCCGCTCCGGGCCGCTCAACGGCCTCAGCCGGACGGACGGTCGCGTCGACCTCAGCCGGACGGATGGTCGCGTCGGCCCGGTGGATGGTCGCGGCCGCCTGTCCTTCGGCCACCGCCTGCCGGAAGTCCTCGTCCGCGTGCTCGATGGCCTCCAGCCGCACCGTCTCCCGCCGGAACACCCCCGCCAGCAGCCAGTCGGCCAGCACCGCGGCCTTGTGCCGGGCGGTCGGCACCCACCCCAGGTGGTAGGCCCGGTGCGCGAGCCACCCCAGCACCCCGGTGAGCTTGATCCGGTACACCTGCGCGACCCCCTGGTGGTGGCCGAGCCCGGCGACCGAGCCGAGGTAGGCGTGCCGGTACGGCTTGAGCCGCCGCCCCCGCACGTACGCGACCAGGTTCCGCCCGAGCAGTTTGCCCTGCCGCACCGCGTGCTGGGCGTTGGGCGCGGTGTACTCGCCTGGCCGGGTCAGGTCGGGCACGGCGGCGCCGTCGCCAGCGGTGAACGCGTCCTCGACGCCCTGGATCGTCAGGTACTCGGTGGCGAGGACGCGTCCGGTGCGGTCCACGGGCAGGCCGCTGGCGGCGGCGAGGGGGCTGGGCCGGCCGCCCGCCGCCCACACGAGGGTGCCGGCGTCGATCTCGGTCCCGTCCGAGAGCACCGCCACCCCGCCGGCCAGCGAGGTGAGGCGGGTGCCGAGCCGCACGTCCACGGCGCGCTTGCGCAGCGCGTCCACGGTCCAGAGGCCGAGGTCGGCGTGCAGTTCGGGCAGGATGTGGTCGTTGGCCTCGACGAGGGTCCAGCTCAGGTCGGCGGGCTCGATGCCGTCGTGGTAGCGGACGGCCTCGTCGGCCAGTCCCTGCATCTCGGCCAGCGCCTCCACGCCCGAGAACCCGCCACCGACGACCACGAACGTCAGCGCCCTGCGCCGGATCTGCTCGTCGTCGGTCGAGGCGGCGGCGGCGAGCTGGGCGAGCACCCGGTTGCGCAGGTGCACGGCCTCGCCGATGCTCTTGAAGCCGACCGCGTGCTCGGCCAGGCCGGGGATGGGCAGCGCGCGGGTGATCGAGCCGGCCGCCATGACGAGGATGTCGTAGGCGATGGTCCTGGCAGGGCCCTGGACCGGCTGGAACTCGGCGCTGCGTGCCTCGTGGTCGACCCGGGTGACGCGCCCGGTCAGCACTCGCATGCCCTTGAGCACCTGCCCGAGCGGGGCGGCCACGTGGCGCGGCTCGATCGAGCCGCCGACCGCCTCGGCGAGGAACGGCATGTAGGTCATGTAGCCGCGCGGGTCCACCACGGTGACGGCCACCTCGCCTGAACGGACGAGCTTACGTAGCCCCATGGCCACGTACATGCCGACATATCCGCCACCGACGATCAGGATCTGCTTCCTCATTGCCCCGTCTCCTTTCGGGTTCTTCACCCCATGGACGGGACAGCGCCGCCGTTCGTGACACTTTCCGGCGAATATTTCAGAGCTCGCGGTCGCCGGTCTCCGGCAGGGCGAGGATGCACAGCAGGCTCAGCACCGCCATCGCGGAGACGTACACGCCGATCGCCATCACACCCAGCCCGCCGGCCTGCATGCCGGTGGCCACGAGCGGCGGCACGGCGCCGCCGAGCACGCCGCCGAGACTGTAGGCGACGGACGCGCCGCTGTAGCGGTACTCGGTCCTGAACAGCTCCGGCAGGTACGCCCCCATCGGCCCGAAGATCAGGCCCATGAGCGCGAGCGCCCCGGCCAGCGCCAGCCCGACCAGCACGATCGAGCGCGTCTCCATCAGCGGGAACATCACCAGCCCCCACACGATCGCCGCGACCGTGCCCCAGATGAGCGTGCGGCGGCGGCCCAGCCGGTCGGACACCAGGGCCGAGGCGACGGTCCCGGCCGCCATGAACACGACGCCGACCATGGTCAGCGCGAGCATCGTGGTGCGCGGGATCTCCAGGGTGTCGGTGCCGTAGGCCAGGCAGTAGGTGGTGGCGGTGTAGAAGAGCGTGTAGGCGATGGTCATGGCGCCGGCGCCGAGCAGGACGCGCCGCCACTGGTGCCGCATGAGGCCGGCGAACGGCACCTTGGCGATCCGGCGCTGGTCCATGGCCTGCTGGAAGACGGGGGTCTCGGAGATCTTCAGCCGCACGTACAGGCCGACGACCACCAGCAGCAGGCTCGCCACGAACGGCAGCCGCCAGCCCCAGCTCTCGAACTGCCCGTCGCTCAGCGTCGCGCCGAGGATCAGGAACAGCCCGTTGGCCACGATGAACCCCGCCGACGGGCCGAGCTGCGGGAACATCGCGTACAGGCCGCGCTTGCCCGGCGGGGCGTGCTCGGTGGCCAGCAGCGCCGCGCCGCCCCACTCGCCGCCGAGGCCGATGCCCTGCGTGAAGCGCAGCAGCACCAGCAGGACGGGCGCGAGCACGCCGATCGAGGCATAGCCGGGCAGCAGGCCGATCAGGACGGTCGACAGCCCCATCACCAGCAGCGAGACGACCAGCATGGACTTGCGGCCGACCCGGTCTCCCCAGTGCCCGAACACGGCCGAGCCGAGCGGCCGCGACAGGAACGCCACGGCGAACGTCGAGAAGGACGCGAGCGTGCCCGCCACGGAGTCCATCTTGGGGAAGAACGCGGTGTTCAGGACCAGGGCCGCGGCGGTGCCGTAAATGTAGAAATCATAGAATTCGATCGCGGTGCCGATGAGGCTGGCCGCCGCGACCCGCGACCGGCTGGGCGCCGCGGCCTGGGGGGAAGTCGTCATGATGTTTGTCTCACTATGCGGACGAGCGTCTTGTGAAGCGATACACAGACGCTATCACCTGCGCAATGTCACGTATCACCTTGCAGGAGGAGCGCAAAAGTGGCCGTCGATCTGGTGATCTTCGACTGTGACGGGGTGCTGGTCGACAGCGAGCCCATCTCCGTACGCGTCGGCACCGCCGCGCTGCGGCGGCTCGGCTGGGACATCGACGAGACCGAGTACGCCGAACGCTTCGTGGGCTGCACGAACGAGTACTGGGCCGAGCAGATCGGCCAGACCCCGCCCGGCTGGCGCGAGCAGGTCAACGCCGACTACGCCGCCGCCGTCGCCGCCGAGCTGTGCACCGTGCAGGGCATCGAGACGGCGCTGGAGCAGTTGTCCATCCCCTTCTGCGTCGCCTCCAACGGCCGCCACCGCACCATCCGCCGCAGCCTGGAGCTGACCGGGCTGTCGCACCTGTTCGACGGGCGCGTGTTCAGCGCCGAGGACGTCGCCAAGGGCAAGCCGGAGCCCGACCTGTTCCTGCACGCCGCCGCCACCATGGGGGCCGAGCCCGGGCGTTGCGTGGTCGTGGAGGACAGCCCGTTCGGCGTGACGGCCGCGATGCGCGCGGGCATGCGCTGCCTTGCCTTCGCCGGCGGCCTCACCCCGGCCTCCCGCCTGTCCGGCCTGGGCGCGACGCTCTTCCACGACCCCGCCAAGCTGCCCGGCCTGATCGCCTCCCTCGACTGACGCACCCCGCGCCGCCCGGCCACCCGCCCCGCCGCACTGCCCGTCGTGCTCGCGCTGCCCGCCCCGCCGCGCTGCCCGTCGTGCTCGCGCTGCCCGTCGTGCTCGCGCTGCCCGCCCCGCCCCGCCCCGAGCGGACGCGCCGCCCCCACTGACACGAGCCGCTCGGCACGGGCCGCCGCGCCACGTACCGTGAGGCCATGCCTTCAGGTACGCAACGTCCCTACGTGGTGGCCCACGTCGCTGTGTCCGTTGACGGGGCTACCACGGGATTCCAGCCTGACGTCACCAGGTTCTACCAGCTCGCCCAGACCTGGAAGGAAGACCTCACCCTCGCCGGGGCCGACACCATCCTCGCCCAGGAGCAGTCGCTGGCCGCCGCCGACCACCCGGGCCCGGCCCCGGACGGCCCGCTGCTGGCCGTCGTGGACGGACGCGGCCGGGTCAGCCAGTGGGAGGCGCTGCGCGCGTCCGGCCACTGGTGCGACGTCGTCGCCCTGCACTGCCGCGGCACCCCCGCGCGCCCGTCCGACCGGCCGGTGCGCGAGCTGGTCACGGGCGCCGACCAGGTGGACCTCGCCGACGCGCTGCATCTCCTCGTCCGTGACGACGGGGTCGGCGTCGTCCGGGTCGACAGCGGCGGCAGGCTCATCGGCGCGCTGCTGGCCGCCGGGCTGGTGGACGAGGTCAGCCTGCTCGTCCACCCGTTCCTGGCCGGCGAGCACGCCACCCGCTTCTGGTACGGCGACCGCCCCGCCGCCGCGCCCCTCACCCTCATCACCGCGCAGAGCCTGCCCGACGGCCTCGTCTGGCTGCGCTACCACCCCTGACCGGCCGCGCTGCGCCACCGCCCCTGACCGGCCGCATCGCGCCACCGCCCCTGACCGGCCGCATCGCGCCACCGCCCCTGACCGGCCGCGTCGCGCCGTCACCCCTGAGCGGCGCGGCTCCGGCCGTCCTCGTCCAGATAGTCGCGCCACGACCGCTTAGGCGCCCAGCCCAGCAGCCGATGCGCCTTGGCACAGGAGATCCCCGAGGCGTCCGGACGGGCCAGCGGCCGCAGCTCGATCCGGTCGCCGAAGTGCCGGCGCAGCTCGGCGGCGAAGTCGTGCCCGCCCGCGTTGTCCGGCGAGGCGATGTAGAACACCTCGTGCCCCGGCAGATCCGACTCGACGGCCAGCACGATCGCGTCCGCCAGGTCGTACACGTCGATGTAGCTCCACAACCCCGCGCCCATCACGGAGCTGTCGCGCACCTGCGGGCCGAGATTGCGCTCGTAGTTGCCTTCGTGCTGCACCCAGCTCGGCCGCAGCGAGATGCACCGGATGTCCGAGCGGCGCACCGCCGCGTCCATGAGCTGCTCGCCGAAGTGCTTGGCCAGCGCGTACGGGTCCTGCGGCCGGATCGGGTGCTCCTCGTCCACGGGCGCGTAGTCGGGCAGGAACGGCCGCTCGGCGAAGAAGAACCCGGGCACCGTCTCGCTGGAGATGTTCACGAACCGCCCGACGCCGAACCGCACCGCCGCCTCGATCATGTTGAACGTCGCCATCAGGTTGTTCTGGAACACCACCTGTGGCGCGTTCGCCGTCGGATCGGGGATGGCCGCCGCGTGCACCACGGCCTCCGCCTCACGGACGACGGCGAACGCCTGCCCCGCGTCCGTCAGGTCGGCCTGCACGTAACGCGGCTCGTCCGGCTCGTGCCGCTCCCAGACCGGTCGCGTCAGGTCGGTGGCGGTCACCTCGTGACCCGCCGCGACCAGGGCGCTGACGGCCGCCCTGCCGACCTTGCCGTGGGCTCCGGTGACGACGACGCGCATCGATGGCTCCTCGGGGGTTGTTGTTGTCAGACTCCCACGGCTCTGAGTGTGGAGCCTGTACGGGTCTTGGTCACCTTGAGCTGCGCCGTGATCCTCGACCGCAGCTCCGCCACGTGGCTCACGATGCCCACGGCCCGGCCGCCGTCGCGCAGCCCGTCGAGGATGTCGAGCACGCCGTCGAGCGTGTCCTCGTCGAGCGTGCCGAACCCCTCGTCCACGAACAGCGTGCCCAGCTCCGCGCCGCCCGCCTCCGCCGTGACGACGTCGGCCAGCCCCAGCGCCAGCGCCAGCGAGGTGATGAAGCTCTCCCCGCCGGACAGCGTGGCCGGATCGCGGTCCACGCCCGTCCACCCGTCGGCCACCCGCAGCCCGAGCCCGCCGCCCGCCCTGGCCCGCGAACCCGCCGTCTTGCGCAGGTCGTGCCGCAGCAGGTACCGGCCGCCCGACATGTGGTCGAGCCGTTCGTTGGCCGCCGCCACCACCTGCCGCAGCCGCTCCCCCAGCACGAACGACGACAGGCTCATGCTCCACTGGTTGTCGCCCGAGGTGCCGCTGGCCAGCGCCGCGATGCGCTCGGCCAGCCGGTGCCGCTCCGCGGCGGGCAGCCAGCCCTCGATCCGCGCCGACAGCTCGCCGTACAGCTCCTCCAGCCGCCGCGCCCGCGCCCGCGCCCGGTCGCGCGCGCTGGCCAGCCTCGTGTACGCCTGCTCCAGCCCATCCCGCTCGGCCCCGATCCCCGCCAGGTCCGGCGCAGGCTCGGCCGCCGCCGCGATCAGCTCGGGGTCGGCCAGCACGCCCGTCACGGCGGCGTGCTCGTCGTCCAGTCTGCGCAGCAGCTCGGCCTTGCTCTCCCGCTCGGCCACGCTCCTGAACGCCGCCTCCGCCTCCCGCACGTCGCCGAACCCGGCCTCGTCCGCCGCCTCCTCGGCCGCCCGCTTCGCCCGCTCCAGCTCCTCGCGGGCCGCGACCGCCGCCTGCGTGGCCTCCAGCGCCTCCCGCAGCAGCTCCGCCTCGTCGTTCAGCCTCGACAGGCGGGCGGTCAGGGTGGCGTCGCCGCCGCGCGCCGCGTCCAGCCGCGCCGTCAGGCGGCCCGCGTCGCCGCTCAGCTCCTCATGCCTGGTACGTCCCGCGGCCAGCCGCGCGGTCACTCTCCGGCTTCGTTCCTCCAGCTCCTGGCGTTCCCGTTGCAGGGCCGCCGCCTCGCCGGACAGTGCTCGTTCCCTGCCCGCGGACGACTCCAGGCGTCGCAGCTCGCGCTCGGCGACGGCCAGCACCCGCTGCCCGTCCACCTCGCAGGACCGGCGATCGGCATCCCCTTCGCCACCGGTCACCGCTTCGGGCGTGCCCGCCTGCCCTGCACCGGCCGCCACTCCCAGCGCACCGTCCCGATCGGCGCCGGTCGCTACTCCCAGCGCGCCATCCCGCTCAGCGCCGGTCGCCGCCCCAGGCGCACCGTCCCGCTCAGCGCCGGTCGCCGCTCCCAGCGTCCCGTCCCGCTCGGAGCCGGTCGCCGCTCCCAGCGTGCCCGACTCCGCGAGCTGCCGCCGGACGCGCGTACGTTCGGACTCAAGCTGCCGCTGGTGCGCACGATGGGCGGCCAGAGCCTCGGCGATCTCCCTGACCTGGTCGCGAACCCGTTCACGCTCGCCCTCAACCCGCTCGACCGCGGCCACCAGCCCAGGCTCCCGATCCGCCACCCCCTCCAGCCGGAACACCTCCTGCTCGGCCGCCTCCACCCGCTCCCCCGCCGCCACCACGTCAAGCCCGCCGGTGGCCTCCACCGCGTCGGCGTGCCGCGACTCCAGCGACGCCAGCGCCCGCTCGGCGGCCTCACGCTCGGCCAGCGCCGCCTCATGCGCGCCCTCGGCCTCGCTCTCGTCATCGGCGGACGGAGCGCTCTCGGCGGGAGCGGCCGGATGCGGGTGGTGCTCGGAGCCGCAGACCGCGCACGGCCGCCCGTCGGACAGGTCGCGCGCCAGCTCGGCCGCCATGCCGTCGATGCGGGCCTGCCGCAGGTCGAGCCAGCGTTCGCGCAACGCCTGCGCCTGGTCCACCAGCACCTGGTGCGCGGCGACGGCCGCCTCCAGCTCGGCGGCCAGCGCCTCCCGCCGGTGGGCGGCGTCCAGGGCGGCCCTGGCGGCGTCGAGGCTCGCGGTCGCGGCGGGGATGGCCGCCGCCTGCGCGCGCACCTCGGCCAGAGCCGCGCCGGCGTCCGCGAGCCGTGCGGGCAGCTCGGCGTCGGCGGCGGCCACCTCGGCCTCGCGCTGCGCCAGCGCGTCCAGCTCCACAGCCAGCCTGGTCAGCTCGCCGTCGATCTCGATCAGGTGGGTGGCGGCGTCGCGGACGGCTCGCGCGGCCGGGATCCTGGCGGCGTCCACCCGCGCCTCGGCGAGCCTCGCCTCTGCCTGTTCGATGAGCCCGGGGAGCGCGGCCAACCTGGCGGCCATGGTCTCGTCGGCGCGTACCAGATCGGCCAGTTCCTGCTCCACCCGCAGCAGGTCGCGCCGTACGACCGACAGCCTGGCCTCCTCCGTGAGGAGTTCGGACAGGCGGGCGATCTCGTCCTGCCTGCGCCGTTCCAGGGCGGCCAGCTCGGCCACGGACGGCTCCCCCGCGAACGCCCCGGCCCCGGACTTTCCGGTCGGCGACTTTCCGGTCGCGGACGGCCCGATCCCGGACGGCCCGATCCCGGACGGCCCGATCCCGGACGGCCCGATCCCGGACGGCCCGATCCCGGACGGCCCGATCCCGGACGGCCCGGTCGCGGACGGCCCGGTCGTGGACGGCCCGGTCGTGGACGGCCCGGTCGTGGACGGCCCGGCGGGGTCTTGGTCGGGCGAGGGGCGGGTGGCGGGGAGGAGGGGGCGGGCGCGGGCGAGGGCGTCGGCGGCCAGGGTGCGGGCCTTGGTGGCCGCCTCGGAGCGCTGGCGGGCGGCCGTGACGAGCGGTACCACGCGGTCCGCTCTGGCGGCGTCGTCGAGGATCGCTTGCAGGTCGGCCCGTTCGTCCGCGCGCTCGTCAAGGGTGCGGCGCAGGGTGAGCGCCTCGGCGTGGCGGCGCTGGCGGTCGGCCAGCGCGGCGGCCCGCTCGAAGCGCGTCCGCGCCGCCCGCAGCTTCTCGCCTGCCATCGCGTGCTCTTCGTCGGCTCGCTGTACGACGGCACGTGCGGCGTCGAGCAGGGCGCCCGCCCAACGCAGGGGGTCGGTGTCCGGCGTCGGCACCTCATCGTCCACGCCGCCCCCGTCTTGGGAGTCACCGGACGGGCTCGGCTGGGCCGCAGCAGGCACGTCGAAGAGGGCCTCCGGTTCCCCAGCAGCGGCCACGACGCCAGGCGAGCCGGCAGGGGACGCGGCAA
Source organism: Nonomuraea sp. PA05 (assembly GCF_008086045.1). Lineage (GTDB taxonomy): Bacteria > Actinomycetota > Actinomycetes > Streptosporangiales > Streptosporangiaceae > Nonomuraea > Nonomuraea monospora. The sequence goes on from NZ_VSEY01000005.1 coordinate 242,797, forward strand.
CCGGCGACGCGGCGGGCGGCACGGCGGGCGGCGCAGCGGGCGGCGCAGCGGCCGAGCCGGTGGGTAGCGCGGCGGCGGACCCGGCGGGCGAGGCGGATGGCGCGGTGGGGGGCACGGCGGCCGAGGTGGCAGGCAGTGCGGTTGGTGGGGTGGTGGTCAGGAGGGCAGGGAGGTCGTCGCCGGCCACTTCCTCAACCCGCTTGACCGCGAAATCCACCTCCTGCCGCAGCTCCTGCGCCTCCCGCCAGGCAAGCTTCCGATTCTCCGCCAGCCAAGACTCAGCAGCCGTGAACACCTTCACGCTGAACAACCGCTCAAGCAGCTTCGACCGCTCATCCCCGTCGGCCCGCAGAAACCGCGCGAAATCCCCTTGGGGCAGCATGGCCACCTGGCAGAACTGGTCGGCGTTCATCCCGAGCAGCCCGCCCACCAGATCACCGGCCTCGTCGAGCCGCGTGGTCAGCCCTTGCCAGTCGCCCCCCTGCCACTCCGACAGCACGACCTTGGACTTCTCCTCGGTGACCCCTGACCCGCGCAGCTTGGGGCGCAGCCAGGCCGGGGAGCGCTGGACGCGCAGTAAACGCCCCCGGACGGTCACCTCCAGCGTGACCGACGGCCCCACGGTCGGCGGGGCGTGGTCGCAGCGCAGGCTGCGGGCACTGTTGCGCTGCCCCGGCACCTGCCCGTAGAGGGCGAAGCACAGGGCGTCGAGGATGGTGGTCTTGCCCGCCCCCGTGGGCCCGTGGACGAGGAAGAGCCCGGCCGCCGAGAGGGCGTCGAAGTCGACCGTCTCGGTGCCGGGGAAGGACCCGAACGCCGTGAGCGTGAGCCTGTGCGGCCGCATCTACGCCATCGTCTCCTTCACCCTGGACGCCTCGATGGCCTGTCTTAGCAGGTCTTCCTCCTCGGGTGCGGCAGGCTCGCCGCGTACCTCCCGAACGAAGTCGAGCGCGACCTCCGCCTCGGGCCGCCCGCTCAGGCGTACGGGCTGGGCGGCGGGGGCGCCGCCGGCCGGGTCGAAGGAGAGGGCGAGGGTGTGGGGGAAGCGGGCGCGCAGCCGGTCCATGGCGGATTTCGGGCGGACGGCGTCGGTGAGGACGACCTGCAGCCAGTGATCCTCGTAGGCCGTGTAGGCGGGCAGGGTCAGCAGGTCTTCCAGCTCGCCGCGCAGCCGGCCGACCGGGCGGGGCACGGGGGCGGGGACGAACTCCGCCCCCTCCCCCAGCGTGACCAGCCACGACCCCTTGAGGTGGCCCACCTCGGAGAAGGAGTAGGCCAGCGGCGAGCCCGAGTAGCGCACGGTCTCCGACATGCGCTGCCGCCCGTGCAGGTGGCCGAGCGCCACGTAGTCGACCCCGTCGAAGGCTCGCAGCGGCACGTGCGCGACCCCGCCGACGCTGATGTCGCGTTCGCTGTCGCTGGCCTGCCCGCCCGTCACGAAGCAGTGGGACAGCACCACCGACGCCCGGTGCCGTACGGCGTCGGCCCTGATGCGGGTCATGGCGCACGAGATGGCGGCCGTGTGGCTGCGGTCGGGCAGCTCCCACGCGGCCCGCACCAGCTCAGGCTCCAGGTAGGGGATGCCGTAGAAGGCGACGCCGTCGATCAGCACCGGCTCCCACGACCGGTCGGGCCAGGTGCGCACGTGCACCCCCGCCGCCTCGAACAGCTCCGAGCCGAACCGCAGCCGCAGCGCCGAGTCGTGGTTGCCGCTGATCAGCACCACCCGCGCCCCGGCCCCGCGCAGCCGCCCGAGCGCCTCGTCGAGCAGGGCGACCGCGTCGACCGGCGGCAGGGCGCGGTCGTAGACGTCGCCGGCCACCGCCACCACGTCGACCCGCTCGGCCCGCACCGTCTCCACCAGGTGGTCGACGAACGCCGCCTGCGCCGCGAGCAGGCTCTCCCGATGGAAGGAGCGGCCGAGGTGCCAGTCGGAGGTGTGCAGGATCCGCATGTCGCAGGAAGCTAACAGGTCTCACCGACAAATGAGGTACCTCCAGTCCCACACGCCGGGAGTAGGCTGGAAGATCAGCGGGCAAACCAACGCACATGGGGAGGCCAATGCGCACTGGCCGTGGCACCTTGAGCGTCGCCGCCGGTCTGGTGCTGGTGGCTCTCGCTTCGGTCGGATACGTACTGCCACCCGCGTTCGATCCACCGCCGCTCAAGGCCGATCCAGCCTTCCAGTCGATCCCGGCGCAGCCTGGCGGCGAGCTGAGGCCTGTGGTGGCGGCTGATCCCGTCCGGAGCGAGGAGATCTCGATCCCGGCGGAGGCGCAGCGGCTGGAGGGCACGCTCCGGCTGCCGGTCACCCCTGGTCGGCATCCGGCGATGGTGTTCGTGTCGGGCTCGGGCAACGGCTCGCGCACCGAGTTCACGCCGCAGGCGGAGTTCCTGGCGAAGGCGGGCGTGGCGACGATCGCGTTCGACAAGCGCACGGTCGGCTACAACTTCCGCGACCGCGACTTCGGGCTGCTCGCCGACGACGCGCTGCGCATGGTGGAGTACCTGCGCACGCGTCCGGAGGTGGACCCGGCGCGCGTCGGCATCTGGGCCGTCTCGGAGGGCGGCTGGGTGGCGCCGATCGCGGCGGCCAAGAGCTCGGCGGTCGGGTTCATGGTGCTGGTGTCCTCGCCGAACGTCTCCCCGCTGCGCCAGGTCGCCTGGGCGCTGAACGAGCAGCTCCTGCGGCTGCGCGCCCCCATCGGCGCCCGCGACCTGCTGACCAGGGCGATGGGCGGGGTCGGCTTCGACTTCCTGCGCTACGACGCGATGCCCGCGTTAAGCCAGGTCAAGCAGCCGGTTCTGGCGTTCTACGGCACCACGGACCCGTCGATCCCCTTCGTGGAGTCCACCAAGGCCCTCATTACCGCCATGCACAAGGCGGGCAACGACGACTACACGATCCGCTTCATGGGCAACGGCGACCACGCCATGCGTGTCAAGGGCGGCCCCTTCACCAAGGGATACCTGGAGACCCTCGCCAACTGGATCAAGGGCCTGCCCGGCACGGCCCGGCCCGCCGTGCACATGGCGGGCGCCACCCCCGTCCAGCGGTTCGAGGCCAGCGACGTGCCCGCCGCCCCCTGGTACGCGGGCGGCACGATGCTCGGCCTGACGATCTGCCTGGCCGCCGTCGGCTACGTGGCGGGCCCGGTCGCCGCCGTCCTGGTCCGCCTGCGTCACCGCAACCACACCCCCGCCGAGACGAACGCCAGGCTGTGGCCGCCGATCAGGCGCCGGCTGAGCCGGATGGCGTGGGCGGCGCTCGGCCTGCTCGTCTCGGTGGTGGCGTTCATCACGCTGCTGGTGATGTTCTCGGTCAACCAGGCAGGCGCCTGGCCCGCCGTGCTGGCGGGCTGGCTGGTGGTGCGGCTGCTGGCCGTGCTGATGCTGATCCAGGAGGTCACAGCGGTGGCGGCGTACGTGTCGGCGCTGCGCGAGGGCCTGCAGCCGAGCCGGTGGCAGCACGTGACGGTCGGCGGCGTCCTGGGCGGCACCGGCCTGCTGCTGGTGGCGGCGGCCTACTACGGCTTGTTCTCGTTCCCCTGGTAGACGAAGGCGTTCATCCAGCGGTCCAGCTCGGCGAAGACCTGCTTGCGCGCGGGCTCGGCCGACAGCACCAGGTCGTGCAGGCCGTCGGGGATCCGCACGCACGTCACGTGCGGCCCGAGCGAGGTGGACCAGCGGGCGATGTGCGCGGGGTCGAGCACGATGTCGGCCGAACGCGCCTCCGGCACGAAGTCGCGTACCCGCAGCCCGGTGGAGGAGGCCAGCACGAGCACCGGCACGTCCACCGCCAGGCCCTGGTGCAGCCGCCGCTGCGCCCGCCGGATCGCGGCGAGCCACATGGCGTGCACCGAGAAGCCGCCCAGCGGCTTGAGCTCCAGGTCGTAGTCCCACTCACCGCCCTCGCTGCGGTGCAGCGTCTGCCCGTAGACGGTGCTGGAGCCGAGCGGCAGCGCCCGCCGCGTGTACGACAGCGGCGTCCTCAGCAGATCGGCCGCCAGCCGCAGCGGGGCGGGCACGTTGAGGTCGAAGAACGGGCTGTTGAGCACGAGCCCCTGCACCAGGCCCCGGCCCCGGACCCGGTCGGCCCACAGCGGCGCGATGAGGCCGCCCGTGGAGTGGGCGTTGATCGTCACCTCGTCGTGGTCGCGGCGGATGAGCCGCACCGCCTCGTCGATCTCGGGAAAGTAGTCGGTGACGCTCCTGACCAGGCCCCTGGTCTGGTGCGGCAGCAGCGAGCGGCCGTACTTGCGCAGGTCGAGCGCGTAGAAGTCGATGCCGCGCTGCACGTAGTGGTCGGCCAGGTGGTCCTGGAAGAAGTAGTCGGTGAACCCGTGCAGGTAGAGCACGGCGCGGCGCGACCCGGCCTCGGCCCTCCTGCTCACCAGCGTCGCCACGACCTGGCCCTCGAAGTCGTCGGGCATGGGCAGCACGGTGATCTCGTACATGCTAGACACGATAGGGATCGTCGGGCCACGACGGCACACCGGGCGGCAGATCCTGGCTGACTTTCATCGGGAACCCGGCCTGCCGCTTCTCCAGGAACGCCGTCACGCCCTCCACCGAGTCGGCCGCGCCGCCCAGCTCGGCCATGAGCCGCGAGTCGGCCGCGTGCGCCTCCCAGGGCGAGGACGCCGACAGGCCCGACCACATCAGCCTGCGGATGGCGGCCACGGAGACGCCCGAGGTGTTGTCGGCGATCTCGCGGGCCAGCGCGTACGCCGCCGGCAGCAGCTCGTCCGGCGGGTGGACCCGCGAGACCAGCCGCCCTTCGAGCGCCTCGGAGGCGGGGAAGACCCGGCCGGTCGCCGCCCACTCCATGGCCTGGGCGATGCCCACGATCCTGGGCAGGAACCAGCTCGACGCCGCCTCGGTGACGATGCCCCGCCGGGCGAACACGAACCCGAAGCGAGCCGTCTCCGACGCCAGCCGCACGTCCATGGGCAGCGTCATGGTGACCCCGACGCCGACGGCCGGCCCGTTGATCGCGCCGATGACGGGCTTGAGCGATCGGGCGATGCGCAGCGCGACCGTGCCGCCGCCGTCGCGCGGCGCGCCGTCCACCGTCTCCCACTCGTCCCCGGCACGATGCCCGAACGTGCCGCCCCCACCACCGAGGTCGGCGCCGGCGCAGAACGCCCGGCCCGCCCCTGTGACGACCACCGCGCGCACCTCGTCGTCGGCGTCGGCGAGATCGAAAGCCTCGATCAACTCCCCGCGCATCGTAAAGGTGAACGCGTTGAGCCGCTCGGGACGCTTCAATGTGACGGTGGCGATGCGATCGATCACCCCGTACTCGATCTCCGTGAAGGCCATGCCCCGAATCTTATTCGGTTACTGATGTTCACCTAGCGATAAAGACATATTTCGTATCTGATGCATAGGCTGCCGCCTCTATGGAAGCCTGAGGCGACCGCACCCAGGCGGTTCACCGCAGGTTTCCGAGTTTGCGCCTATGGTGGAGTTCGCGGGGAAACGGGGAAGGCGTGCGGCAGGCTAAGGAACCACTGAGCGCCGGAGCGGTCCTCGGGTGGCTGGTGCTCGCGGCACTCGCACCCGGGGCCGCCCATCTGCGTGCCGGTTGGCGCAGGACCGGCCTCACCCTCATCTCCGTCTACGCCGCGCTCCTGCTGGCCGTGCTCGCGGTGGCCCTCACCAACGACATCGGCTCCCTGGCGGGCTCCGCCACCCAGAACTCCTCGCTCATCGCCATCATGGTCGGCGCGATCGTGCTCGGGCTGGCCTGGTTCGCCCTCATCGTGCACTCGTTCGTGGTGCTGCGGCCCGGCAGGCTCGCCCAGTCAGGGCAGATACTCACCGGCACCGTCGCCGGACTCCTCGCCGTCGTGGTGATCGTGCCGTTCGGCTACGCCGCCCAGTTCGCCAACACCTCGCGCGAAGCGCTCGGCGCCATCTTCCAGGCCCCCGAGAACGAAGGCGAGAGCCCCGCCCCCGACCCCAAGCCGGAAGACCCCTGGTCCGGCCGCGACCGCGTCAACATCCTGCTGCTCGGCGGCGACGCCGACGACAACCGCGTCGGCGTGCGCACCGACAGCATGAACCTGGCCAGCATCGACGTGAAGACCGGCAACACCGTCCTGTTCAGCCTCCCCCGCAACCTCGAGGACGTGCGCTTCCGCCCGGGCACCGCGATGGCCCGCCGCTTCCCCAACGGCTTCGACCTGCCCAAGGACGCCAACGGCGGCGCCAGCGACCTCCTCAACAGCGTCTGGGAGTACGCCGACGCCCACCCCGAGATCTTCGGCGGCAAGCAGCACCAGGGCCCCAAGGTCCTCATGGACACGATCGGCTACACCCTCGGCCTCGACGTCGACTGGTACGCCCTGGTCAACATGTGGGGCTTCGCCCGCCTCATCGACGCCATCGGCGGCGTCACCATCACCGTCGAGCAGGACGTCGTCTTCGGCAAGTACAACGAGGGCCTGGTCAAGGCCGGCACGCGCAAGCTCAAGGGCGCCGACGCCATGTGGTACGCCCGCTCGCGCACCTACAGCGACGACTACACCCGCATGCGCCGCCAGCGGTGCGTGCTCGGCGCCATCCTGAACCAGGCCGACCCGGCGACGGTGCTCACCAGGTTCAACCGGATCGCGCTGGCCACCAAGGAACTGATCAGGACCGACATCCCCCAGACGTGGCTGCAGCACCTGGTGCCGCTGGCGCTGAAGGTGAAGAACGCCGAGGTCACGAGCGTGCAGTTCGTGCCGCCGCTGATCAACACCGGCTACCCCGACTGGGAGAAGATCCGCGAGATCGCGGCCAAGGCCGTGCGCGACTCCTCCCGCACGGGCGCGGCCGTCGCCGCCTCCGCCTCCCCTTCCTCCATCCCGTCGTCCTCGCTCTCCCCTTCGCCGAAGAAGAGCAAGAAGCCCGCGAAGGAGACGGGCGACGACCCCACGAAGGGGCTCACCGAAGGGTGTGGCGGGTCCTCCGCCAAGGGCTGACCCCGTCCTTTACGTTGTAGATCACAACAGCGCCCCGGCGAGCCGCCGCCAGCGCGGCCGACCTCGTGCAGGTCGGCGATGCCGGTCTCCACCGGGAAGTGCGCCTCCGGATCGCGCAGCCACCGGAGGACCTGGAGTCGCACGGGGTTGCGCGGAAGTGTCGTCCTGAGCCATCGGCGCCGAGTAGAGCCCGACATTTCGTGGGACCTCGATATGAGCTGGGGCGGAGAGCCGGTGCAGACTGGGCGCATGAGTGATGACGACCTGGTGACGGCCGCGATGCTCGGCGAGAACGCGGAGGTCGCTCGGCTGCTGGCGTCCGGCGCTGCGGCGGGCTCGCCGCGAGCGCTCTACCAGGCCGCCGTGCAGGGGAACGCCGGCATCGTCCGGATGCTGCTGGCCGCCGGCGCCGACCCCTGCCTGGAGAGCGACGGCGACGACGAGGGGCTGCCGCTGTGCGCCGCCGCGTGCTGGGGGCACCTCGACGCCGTCAACGCGCTGCTCGACGCGGGCGCCGACCCCGACGCCCGGGAGGACGCCGGCCGGAGCGCCATGACGGCCTTGCACTGGGCGGCGGCGGGCGACCACCTGGCCGTCGCGCGCGCCCTGCTCGACAGGGGCGCCGGCCCCGATCTGAGCGACGGCGCCGGCAACACCGCGCTCTCCCGGGCCGCCGAGCGCGGCGCCGCGGCCATGGTCAGAGTGCTGCTCGACCACGGGGCCGTCCCGGACGCGCGGGCTCTCGACCACGCGCGGCGCCACGCCGGGCTCGACATCGAGGCCGAGGTGCGCGCGCGGGCCGGACGGCACGCGCCCCAGGACGCCCGGATCAGCGTGCGGAGGGAGGAGGCGGAGGGAGGCGGTGTGCGGGTCGTGGCCGAGGTGCGTGACGGCGCGGGACGGCCGCGCTCGGAGACCGCGCTGGGCACCGGCCACGCCGAGATCGTCCGCCTGCTGGAGGCGCGCCTGGACGTGGAGTCCCACTGAGCCCCGGCCCCCGGCCCACCGGAGCGTAAAGAACGCTCCTCGCCACTGTGGCGTACCCGGCGGGCCCCTGACGGCTCGTGGTCTCCTGGGCGGAGTCCCGTCACTCAGGAAGGTCCGACATGCGCCACCGCGCCCACCTACTGCTGGCCACCGCCGCCCTGGCCACCGCTCTCGCCCCGGTGATCGTCACCGAGCGCCCCACGCCTCCCGGGCTGATCCGGGGCACGCAGAGCGTCCGTCACGCGCTCATGGGGGCGGGCCAGCACTTCTACCGCCTGTCCGACATCCTCGGCGGCATCAACTGGCACCACCAGCTCACACTCTGACCTCAGACCCGGAACGACTCCTTGGACAGGCGCCGCACCCGCGTCTCGTCGATGTCGTGCCCGAGCCCCGACTGGGTCAGCGGAACGGCGATGACCCCGGCGTTCGCGTCCACGATCGGGGTGACGATCTGGTTCTGGCGGGGCGGCTGCGTGACGTCGCACGGCAGCGTGCAGCCCGGCAGGCTGGCCACCGCCACCGTGGCCGCCCTGGCCAGGCCCGCCCCCTGGCCGCCCGTGCACTGGATGTCCCAGCCCGCCGCGGCGGCCTTGTCGTGCGCGCGCCTGACCTCCGACAGCGACGGGAACGCGGCCGGCCGCAGCAGCAGCACCCGCGCCGCCCGTACCGTCAGGTAGTCGTCGAGCTCGGCGGACGAGCCGGCCTCGACCGCGACCGAGGCGGTCACCTGGTCCTGGAGCGAGGCGTGGGCGTAGACGTCGGAGGTGGCGAAGGGCCGCTCGATGACCTCCAGGCCGTAGGAGTCGAGGGCGACGAGCTGGCCGAGGTCGGTGTAGGCGTTGCCGCAGTCGACGGCCAGGGTCAGCGCGGGGTACGCCTGGCGCACCGCGCGCACGGGCTCGACGTCCCAGCCGGGCCGCACGTCCAGCGTGACGTGCCCGTACCCGGCGCAGACCTGCTGGTTGACCCGGGCCACGAGGCTCTCCACGGACGGGTCGGGCGCCAGCCGCACGGTGGCCATGAGCGAGGTGCGGGTGCCGCCGATCGCCTCGGCGAGCGGCACCCCGCGCATCCTGGTCCACAGGTCCCAGCAGGCCATGTCCACCGCGGAGTCGCCGCGGGCCACCGTGTCGGGGTGCTCCCAGTCGACGCCGACGAGCTGCGCCGCCAGCGACTCCTCCAGCCTCGACCAGGTCTTGGCCTCCGGAGCGGTCGCCTCGCCCCACCCGGTCATGCCCCCGTGATCGGTGAGCTTCACGAGCAGGGTCTCCGACCTCCTGCCGTACGGCAGGACCAGCCGGAAGACCTCGAGCTCCCGCACTCGCGGCATGTACCCCCCTTTAGGACGCGGTCCCTTCCATAGTGCCCGCTGCCCGGGAGTGCACGAAACGCGGGGCCAGCACGGCGCCCAGAATCGCCAGCGCGACGGTGAAGGCCAGACCGACCGCGTAGTTCTGCGCGGCGGCGGTGAACAGGGCGCCGCTGACCGCGACGGCCACCACGGTGAACACCGACTCGCCCACGCCCACGGCCGCGGTGTTGTTGCCCTCCTCGCCCTCCTTCGACATCTCCAGCACCAGCACCGACACGGTGGGGTGCAGGACGCCGATGCCGAGCCCCACGGCCGCCATGCCGAGGTGCGCGAGCACGAGCGGCACCGGGTCGATCAGGACGAGCGTCACCAGCGAGATGCCGGCCGCGATCAGCACCGCGCCGCCGCGCAGGGCCGCCATGTTGCCGATCATGCCGCGGCCCTTGATCCAGGAGCCGGTGGACCAGCCGAGGGCGCCGACGGTGAGGACGATGCCGGCGGCGGTGACGCTCAAGCCGAGCTCGTACTTGAGCATGAGCGGGATGAGCACCTCGGCCGCCGTGTACGAGCCGAAGGCCAGGCCGCGCAGCAGCGGACCGGTCGGCAGGCCGCGGGCGGCCCTCATGGAGCCGGGCAGCAGCAGCTTGGGCAGCGACACGGCCAGCAGGACGATGCCGGCGGCGAGCAGGGGCAGTCCGGCCAGCTTCAGCGCGCTGCCGTACTGGATGAGGGCGGCGGCGACGGCGGTCAGCGTGGCGTAGAGGAGCTTGCGGCCGAGGCCGGGGGCGGGCTCGGCGGCGCCCTCGTGGACGGACCTGCCGACGGTTCCGCGCCAGAGCAGCAGCGCCGACGGGATGACGATCACCGTGACGCCCAGGAAGATCCATCGCCAGTCGGAGTTCTCCGCGATGAAGCCGGCGATGGCCGGGCCGATCATCGACGGCACCACCCAGGCGGCCGAGAAGGCGGCGAACACGCGCGGATGCATCGCCGGTGGGTACGCCCTGGCGACCAGCACGTACAACGCCACCTGGGTGGCCCCGGTGCCCAGCCCCTGCACGAACCGGCCCGCCACGAACACCTCCATGGTCGGCGCCAGCCCGGCCAGCAGCAGCCCCGCCAGGAACGTCACCACACCGGCCATGATCGGCTGGAGCGGCCCCCGCACGTCGCTCCACCTGCCGCCCAGCACCGTCGCGATCACGCTGGCCGCCAGGGTGGCGCTGAAGGCCAGGTTGTACAGGTGCATGCCGTCGAGCTCGCGGGCCACCACGGGCATCGCGGTGGCCACCGCCATCGCCTCGAACGCCTGCAACGTCACCAGCGCGATCAAGCCGACGCTGAGCGCGCGGTACTGCGGCGAGACCACGCTCGCCGGGGTCTGCACAGGTCCTTCAAGAGTCGTTGTCATACCGGCAAACTATGGCGAAGACCCTGGTCACCACATCGGGCGGCGGTCCTAGGCAATTCGGCCTAAGGCGCGTACGTGCTAGGTCTTGGGCATGCGCGCCTCGATGCCGTCGAGCAGCAGCTCCAGCCCGTAGTGGAAGCGGTCCTCGCCGTCGCCGGCGGTCAGCTCGTTCACGTGGTCGTGCAGATGCGGGAAGCGCTGCCTCGGCAGCGCCCGGTAGTAGCCGATGATCTGCCCGACGAACGCCTCGAAGTACTCCTGCGGGCTGCGCATCCCGGACGCCCGCATCCGCGCCCAGTGCAGCGAGCCCTCGTAGGCGTCGCCCACCAGGTAGAGCGTGAGCCGGTCCATCGCCAGGGACGCCTCGCCCGGCGGCATGCCCGCCTCGATCAGCAGCCCGTACGTGAACTCGCCCATGCGCAGCGAGTTCTCGCCCGTCGGGATGTTGGCCAGCGCCGCCCTGGCCACGTCGGCGTGGTCGCGGAAGACGCGGTGCAGCTCCTGGGCGTAGTCGCGCAGCTGCTCCTTCCAGCGGGACGGGTCGGGCTCCGGCAGCCGGACCTCGCTGAGCACCCGGTCGTAGATCAGTTCGAGCAGCTCCTCCTTGCCGGAGACGTGCGCGTACAGGGAGGCGGGGCCGGTGTCGAGCTCCTGGGCCACCCGTCTCATGCTCAGCGCGTCGAACCCCTCGGCGTCGAGGATGCGCAGCCCCGTCTCCACGATCAGCTCCTGGCTGAGCACCCGCTTCGCCTGCGCGGGGCGGCGCGGCTTGCGCCACGGGGGCGCCGGCACGTCCTTGCGTTCGACCATACGAACACTGTACTTGACACGAACGCTGTTCGTAACTAAAACGGTGTTCGTCGCTTGGAACACCGTTTACTCAGGAGTTGTCATGACAGTTACCGCTTCATCGGCGGCGACCGGCACAGCGCCCTACCGCTGGCGCTGGGTCGCCTTGTTCGTGATCCTGGCCGCCGAGGTGATGGACCTGCTCGACGCGCTCGTCACCGCCATCGCCGCCCCCACCATCCAGCAGGAGCTGGGCGGCTCGGAAAGCCTCGTGCAGTGGCTCGGCGCGAGCTACACCCTGGCCATGGCCGTCGGCCTGATCACCGGCGGGCGGCTCGGCGACCTGTTCGGCAAGAAGCGCATGTTCGTGATCGGCGCCGCCGGCTTCACCGTCGCCTCACTGCTGTGCGGCATCGCCACCGGCCCGGAGATGCTGGTCGCCGCCCGGGCCGTACAGGGCCTGTTCGGAGCCGTGATGCTGCCGCAGGGGCTGGGGCTGATCAGGGAGATGTTCCCGCCGCGCGAGATGGGCAAGGCGTTCGGCATGTTCGGGCCGGTCATGACCATCTCCTCCGTCGGCGGGCCCGTCCTGGCCGGCTGGCTGGTGGACGCCGACTTCTTCGGCACCGGCTGGCGCATGATCTTCCTCATCAACCTGCCGATCGGGCTGGCCGCCGTCCTGGCCGCGCTGCGCTTCCTGCCCGAGTACCGCCTGTCCAACGCCACCCGCCTCGACCTGCCCGGCGTCGCGCTCGTCTCGGTCGCCGCGTTCCTGCTGATCTTCCCGCTCATCCAGGGCCGCGAGCAGGGCTGGCCCGCCTGGACGTTCGTCTCGATGGCCGCCTCCGCCGTGGCGTTCGCCCTCTTCGGCCGGTACGAGTCGCGCCGCGCCAGGTCCGGCCGTGACCCCCTGGTCACCCCCAGCCTGTTCCGCAAGCGGGCCTTCGTCGGCGGCCTCGTCGCCGGCCTCGCCTTCTTCTCCGGGCTGACCGGCTTCGGCGTCGTCTTCAGCTTCTACACGCAGGCCGGGCTCGGCTTCACCCCGCTCCAGGCCGGCCTGACCGCCCTGCCGCAGGCCCTCGGCGGCGTCGCCGGCTTCGGCCTGGCCATGGCCGGGCTCCAGGAGAGGCTCGGGCGCGGCCTCATGCAGATCGGCGCCCTCGTGATGGCGGCGGGCGCCGCCGTGCTCGCCCTCACCATCCACGTGTCGGGGGTGGACGTCAGCGCCTGGCAGCTCTCCCCCGGCCTGGCCCTCGTGGGCGTCGGGATGGGGCTCACCATGGCGCCGTTCTTCGACATCGTGCTGGCCGGGGTCGAGCCGCACGAGACCGGCTCGGCGTCCGGCACGCTGACCGGGGTGCAGCAGCTCGGCGGCGCCTTCGGGACGGCCGTGCTCGGCACGCTCTTCTTCGACCTGCTCGCCGGCGGGTGGGAGTTCGGGGCCTCCATGGAGGTGACGGTCTGGGTGGAGGTCGGGCTGCTGGTGCTGACGTTCGCGCTGTCGTACCTGCTGCCGCGCCGCGCCCGCCCGGAACAGCAGCCGCACGGCGCGTGAGCGCCCCCCTCAGCCCGGGAGGTGGCGTTCGGCCCACTGGGCGATGTCGCGGCGTTCGATCGCGGCCGCCATCAGGTCGGGGAAGGCGTCGGGCGTGCACGCGAACGCGGGCACGCCCATCGCGGCGAGCGCGGCGGCGTTCTCGTGGTCGTAGAACGGCGCCCCCTCGTCGGACAGCGCGAGCAGCACGATCACCTGCACCCCGGCCTGCGTCATCGCCGCCACCCTGCGCAGCATCTCCTGCCTGACCCCGCCCTCGTACAGGTCACTGATCAGGATGAAGATCGAATCGGTGGGCCGGGTGACGAGCCCCTGGCAGTAGGCGATCGCCCGGTTGATGTCCGTGCCGCCGCCGAGCTGCGTCCCGAACAGCACCTCCACCGGATCGTGCAGCTGCTCGGTGAGATCCACCACCGCCGTGTCGAACACCACGAGCGACGTCCTGAGCGACCGCATCGACGCCAGCACCGCCCCGAACACGCTCGAATACACCACGGACGCCGCCATCGACCCGCTCTGGTCGATGCACAGCACCACCTCCCGCTGCACCGACCGCTGCCGCCGCGCGTAGCCGATCAGGCGGGACGGGACCACCGTGTTCCTGTCGGGCAGGTAGTTCTTCAGGTTCGCCCTGATCGTGCGGTCCCAGTCGATGTCGGCCACCCGCTTGGGCCGGTGCGTCCTGGCCGAGCGGTCCAGCGCCCCTGACACGGCCGCCCTGGTCTTCTGCGCCAGCCTGCGCTCCAGCTCCTCCACCACCCGCCGCACCAGCGCCCTGGCCGACTCGCGGGCCTGGTCGGGCATCACCTTGTTGAGCGCGAGCAGGGTGCCGACCAGGTGCACGTCCGGCTCCACCGCCTCGAGCATCTCGGGCTCCAGGAGGAGCCTGGTCAGGTTCAGCTTCTCGATCGCGTCCCGCTGCATGACCTGGACGACCGTGGAAGGGAAGTACGTGCGGATGTCGCCCAGCCATCTGGCCACCCGCGGCGCCGACGCGCCCAGGCCGCCCTGCCTGCGGTCCCGGTCCGCGTCGTCGCCGCCGCCCTGGTCGTAGACGGCGGCCAGGGCGGCGTCCATCCGGGCGTCCATGCCGTCGAGGCCGCACCCGGTGCCGTCGGCGGGCCCGCCACCGAGCACCAGCCGCCACCGCCGCAACCTCTCATCCGGCACACCGGCCGTCTGGCCCTCCAGCTCAGCGCTCACCCGTCGCCCCTCCCGATGATCGTCAGCACGGTCGCGACCGCCGCCGCGGCCCGGCGTTCGTCCACGTCCTGCTCCCCCGCCCCCTCCTCACGCCCGGACGACCGGAGCCGCTCCCCGATGGCCCTGCGCTCCGGCGCCGCGAACCCGCCGAACGTGCGGCGCAGCAACGGCAGGACGTCCGTGAACTGCTCCCCGGACAGCCCGCTCAGCCACCCGTCCACCAGCCCCAGCAGGCGCGGATCATGCACCAGCAGCAGCCCGCCCCCCGCCAGGAACCCCTCCACCCAGGCCGCCGCCCGCGCCGGAGCCTGCCCCCGGGACATGGCCCTGGACATCCGGTCACCGGCGTCGTCCAGCTCACCGGAGTCCAGCAGGATCCGGGTCAGCCGCCCCTCGATGAGACCGTGCAGATCCTGCCGGTCGCTGATGCTCCGCAACGTGCCCAGCCACCGCTCCCTCGGCCCCGCCCCGTCGCCCGCCGCGCCCTCATCGGACAGCAGGGCGACGGCCGAGTGAACCGCGTCCACGTGCTTGAGCAGGTCGGCCGCCGCGTCGTCGTCCAGGCCCGTCACCGCCACCGGCAGCCCGGCGCGGATCCGCTCCAGCATCGAGCGCACGATCACCGCCAGCCCCTCCGCCGAGGTGCCGCGCACGTCGCCGTACCGGTGGGCGCGCACCATCGCGGGCAGCGCCGCCATGAGGCTGGTGACGTCCGTGTCGAGGGCCGCCTTGGCCGACAGCACCGCGAGCACGTCGGGCAGCGCCTGCGGCAGGTCCGCCAGCAGGCACCGCTCCACCAGCGACGTCAGGTCGGCCAGCGCCGCCGACGACTCCCCCGCCAGGTCCCTGGCCCGCTGCGCCGCCGCCGCGGCCACGGTGGTGCCGAGGGCGGCGTGCTCGATGAGCGCCAGGTCGTGCTCGGGCCGCCACCGCAGCGTCCAGGTCTCCCTGAACGTGCCCTTGCCGCGCGCCTGCCCCGGCGTGCCCCACTCCACCCCGAGCAGCCCCAGCCGGTGCAGCAGGTGGCTGCGGTCCAGGTCGAGGGGTTTGCGCAGGTCGAGGTCGATCTCCCGGTCGAGCGCCTCCGGCTTGAGCTTGAGCCGCCGCTGCTGCTCGCGCAGGTCCCGCTGCAACGGCACCATCGGGGTGCCGTCGCTGACGTGGCCGAGCCGGTCGCCGACGACCATGCGCCGCTGGATCAGCTCCACGGCCAGGTCGTCGCCCTCGCACAGCACCGCCCTGGCCGCCTCGGTGACCTCGCCCAGCCCGGCCAGCGGCCTGCCGCGCAGGGTGGCCAGGCCGTGCGCGAGACGTACGGACTCGATGACGTGCGCCGACGAGACCGCCAGCCCCTCCTCGCGCAGCACCCCCGCCGCCCGCGCCAGCCACCGCTCCACGGGCTGGTCGGGCGCTTCGAACAGGTGGTGGTACCAGCCCGGCGAGGTGATGCCCGCGCCGTAGCCGCTCCACGACGCCAGCCGCCCGTACGTCCACGGCACCCACGTCAGCTCCGCCTTCACCTTCGGCAGGCCGCGCAGGAGCGCGTTGTCCGCCGCGGCGGGCGGCAGGGGGGCGGTCAGCGCGGGCACGTGCCAGGCGCCGCAGATCACCGCGATCCGGCCGTAGCCTTGCTTGATGGCCGCGCGGAGGGTTTTGCGCATGTACGCCTCGCGCCTGGCCTCCCGTTCGTCCGGCTGGTGGCCTTCGCGGACGGCGGCCATGGCTTCGGCGATCACCTCGAACGGGGTGTCGCCCGACCGGTGTTCGACCACGTCCTCCCACCAGCGTTCCGGGTCGTCGTAACCGGCCGCGGCGGCCAGCGCGCCGATGGGGTCGGTGAGGACCCCCGGCTCATCGGGAGGGTCGTCGGGCGGGTCGTCGGGCGGGTCGTCGGCGAGGGAGTGGGCGGCGGGCAGGTCGCAGAAGCGCACCGGGATGCCCGCCGCCGTGCCGTACAGGATCGCCTGCCACTCCGGCGAGAACACCGCGAACGGCCAGAACGCGGCACGCGCGGGCGCGCCCGGCACGTGGGCGAGCAGCGCCACCGGCGGCTCCATGCCGGGCGCGAGCGTCACCAGCGCGTCCGCCTCGGGCGGACCCTCGATGAGGATCGCGTCGGGGCGCAGCCGTTCGAGCTCCCGCCGCACGGCCCGCGCCGAACCAGGACCGTGGTGCCGCACCCCCAGCACCGACACCCCGCTCATCGCACCTCCACCCGGGTCGCGACGCCACTCGCACGACCACCGCACGTCCTCACGACCGGGCTCACACGACCGCCCCATGACGTCACAACCCGGCTCGCACGACCACCATGAGCCGTCGGAACGCTGCTCACACGGCCGTCACCAGCCGCCGTCAGGACGCCGCTCATGAAACCTCGCGGCAGGCACGGTAGAAGTCGCGCCACTCCGACCGCTCCCGAACCACGGTCTCCAGGTACTCCCGCCACACCACCCGATCCGAAACCGGCTCCTGCACCACCGCCCCCACGATCCCGGCGGCCACGTCGGACGGCCGCAGCACCCCGTCGCCGAAGTGCGCCGCCAGGGCGATCCCGCTGGTCAGGACGGAGATGGCCTCGGCCGTGGACAGGGTGCCGCTGGGCGACTTGACCTTGGTGCGGCCGTCCTCGGTGACACCGGTGCGCAGCTCCCTGAACACCGTCACCACCCGCCGGATCTCCGCCAGCCCCGTCGTCGTCTCCGGCAGCTCCAGGCTGCGGCCGAGCTGGGCGACGCGGCGCGCGACGATGTCCACCTCCTCCTCGGCGGTGGCGGGGACGGGCAGCACGACGGTGTTGAAGCGGCGGCGCAGCGCGCTGGACAGCTCGTTGACGCCCCGGTCGCGGTCGTTGGCCGTGGCGATCACGTTGAAGCCGCGCTGCGCCTGCACCTCGCGGTTCAGCTCGGGGATCGGCAGTGTCTTCTCCGACAGGACGGTGATCAGGGCGTCCTGCACGTCGGACGGCATGCGGGTCAGCTCCTCGACCCTGGCCACCCGTCCCTCGGCCATGGCGCGCATGACGGGCGACGGGGTCAGCGCCTCGAACGAGGGGCCCTCGGCGAGGAGCCTGGCGTAGTTCCAGCCGTACCGGATGGCCTCTTCGGCGGTGCCGGCGGTGCCCTGCACGAGCAGCGTCGAGTCGCCGCTGATGGCGGCGGCCAGGTGCTCCGACAGCCACGTCTTGGCGGTGCCCGGCACGCCGAGCAGCAGCAGCGCGCGGTCGGTGGCGAGCGTCGCCACGGCCACCTCGACGATGCGGCGCGCGCCGACGTACTTGGGGGTGATGCGTTCGCCGTCGCCCAGGATGTACGTGGTCACGGCCCACGGCGACAGCTTCCAGCCCGGCGGCCTGCGCCGGTCGTCGTCCTTGGCGAGGACGGCCAGCTCGTCGGCGTACTGGTCTTCCGCGTGCGGGCGCAGAACGGTCATCGGGAAAGCTCCTTGTACATGTCAGCGCGGAAACGCAGCAGGGCGGCGACCTGCTGGACGGGTTCGGCGGGCGAGTGGTCCTCGGCCAGCTCGAACAGGGCCGGGTCGATGTGCTCGCCCGCCAGCTTGACCAGCTCGCCGAGGTTCCACGGCTGCGTGGTGTTCACCTTCACGATCTTGTTGAGGACGGCCGTGGCCAGGCCCTCGCGCCAGTGGGACGACACGCCGCCCAGCACCATGATCAACTGGCTGTCCAGGTCGTGGGCGCGCACGAACCTGGCGGCAAGCTCCTGCTGCTCCTCCGGCGGCAGGGATTCGAGCAGGTCGGCGATCGGGTCCCAGGCGAACATCGCCCGCGCCCACTCGGGGTCGCGCTGCAGCACCGCCGCGCGTACCCAGGCCGCCTTGACCTCGGCGTCCCAGTCGGGGATGCGCATGGCCAGCAGCTCGTTCGGCCTGCCCCAGCAGGACAGGGGTGCGCGCGCGATGATCTGCTGCAGCCACCAGGCGCGCTCGCCGATGCCGCGCGGCGGCTTCGGCCGCACGCCGTCGCGTTCCATCGCCCTGTCACAGGCCGCGGGCGCCTCGACGGCGATCACGTCACCGGTGATCGTCACGCAGGCGCGCACCCGCTCGGCCATCCGCCGCGCCATCCGCGAGCCGGGCAGGCGGGTCAGCAGGTTCGCGGCGGCCTGGCGCACCTCCCTGCGGCGGTCGTCCAGCGCCTGCTCCAGGAACGGCTCGTCGGCCATGCTCAGCCCCTCGGCCAGCACCTCCACGAACCCGGTCCGGTCGTCCGGCGTCTCCCGCTCCCACGTGCTCTCCAGCAGCCGCCTGGCCTGCGCGGGGTCGGCCGCCCTGAGCGCGCACAGGTGGGCGCGCCGGTCGGCGGCGCCGCCCAGCTCCCACGTCTCGCCCGTGGGCTCCTCCAGCAGGTACGCCCAGGCGGGGTTGAGCCCGGCCAGCCAGCGTCCGCGCTGCCCGGCCAGCACACCCAGATGCACTCTGATCGAACGGTCGCGCCTGCCCCGTTCCAGCAGCTCCGGCAGCACGTACGCGGGCACCCTGCGGCCGGTCGCCGCGGCGGCGGCCAGCCATTCGGGGATCAGGCGCTCGTTCTCACCGCCGAGCAGCCTGCCCAGCCGCTCGGCCGCCCTCCTGCCTACCGCCTCCCGCTCCTCCGTCGGCGCCGGCTCCCGCGTGGCCGCCCCCGCCACGCTTCTCCCCGCACGCCGGCGCGCCACCTCGATGGCCGCCGCCTCCAGGAGGTCGCCGGGGTACGGCCTGCGGTCGGTGCCCACCAGCGCCGTCGAGGCCAGGTCGTCCCAGCCGGTCATCGGATCGCCGCCGTTCTGTCCGTGTCGTTGTGCCGGCCGCTCACAGGATCACCGCCGTTCCGTCGTCGTCCCAGGCCGTCAGGGGGCGCAGACCCTGCGGGGTCCACTCGGCCGCCACCGTCAGTGGGTGACCGCCTGAGACGGCGATCAGGCGCCAGGGGTCGTGGGCGCGGAAGTGGAGGGGGAGGCCGGAGATGGTGGTGCGGTCGGGGGTCACGCCGGCGAGGATCAGGGGCCAGGATTCGGTCCACGGGTCCTCGGCCAAGGCGCGGGCCACCTCGTCCAGCGCCTCGTCGGGCGACATTCCGGGCGGAACCCTTTCCGCCCGCGCGGTGGCGGCCGGGGGTGTGGCGTGCGGCGGCGCGTCGTGCGGTGCCTGCGGCTGCGCGCCGGTTCGTTCGGCGATGGGCGGCGGCGGTGCGACGGGAACGGCCTCCGGCAGCGCGCCCGCGGACAGCGGTGGAGCGGCCGTTGTCGGCGAGCCTGGTGGCGGGTCAGGCGAGTTCGGTGGCGTTGTCGGCGAACCCGGTCGCGCGGCCGGCGAGACGGTGCCGTAGCGGGTGGCTACGAGGGCACGGAGGGGGGCGGCACCCGGGTAGTACGTGAGGTCGGCGTCGATGGTCGTGCCCGTGACCAGGGAGGCGTCCAAGGGCTGGCCCTGCGGGGCGAACGACAGGATGAGGGCGGGCCGGCCGGTGTGGCGGCCCCGCAGCCAGACGCGGCGGGCGGTCAACCGGTCCTGGACCTCGTCACGCCGCCCCAGCACGTCCCAGTGATCGCGCACCGGCGGCCCCGCCAGAACCTCTTCCCTCGTGACGGGAAAGCCGGTGCGGATCAGGACGGTCTGCGCCAAGGGCTCCGGCAGGTCGGCGCGGCGGCGGTAGGCGATGGCGAGCAGGTTGATGAGGGCGTACTCCTCCAGGAGCCGCCCCGGCCAGCCCTCCTCGGCGCGAACCCGGGCCAAGCGGGACACTACGCCTGCCACGCCGGGCGCCTGGGCGTCTATGAGGCGTTTGGCCAGGCCGTCCCAGTCGTGTTCCTGGGCTCCGGCGAGACCCTGCCGCACCTGGTCGGCCAGCCACCGCTCCAGCTCGGCCAGCCCGGCGGCGACCCGCTGATGACGTACGGACTCGGCCCGGCCCGGCCCGCCACCAGCGGCAACCGGTTGAACGGCCCCCGGGGGAACGCCGCCGGGCGACACCTGCGCTTCGGCCCCGCCACCGCCCGCGAGCGTGGCAGCCTCAGGGCCGCGCTGCGGGTCGTCCGTGCCCGCTGCGGCAACGTCCGTCCCCGCACCGCCGCCGACGCCCGCTTCCGTGCCGACGCCCGCGCCACCGACCGCCTCACTGCCACCGGCCTCGGTCCCCGGCTCCGGGCGCGAACCGCCTCCGGCGGCCTTGGCGCGGGCGGCCTCCAGGCGGGCTGCCGACTTGGCGGCGCGTTCGGCGCGGCCGTCCAGCCACTCCGCGACCCACTGCGGCAAGACGTCCCCCGCTACCGGGACCCCGTCGGCGGACCACAGGAGCAGCAGCCCGAGGGCGTGCTTGCACGGGAACTTCCTGCTCGGGCAACTGCACCGATAAGCAGGCTCGCTCAGGTCGACGGCGGCAAGGTACGGCTTGGCGCCGCTGCCCTTGCACTCGCCGTACAGCACGGTGCCCGTCGTGCCGCGCAGCGACCACTTGCCGGCCGCCGCGACCCCCTGCGCCGCCTTCTGGGACGACGTGTCGGGGGCGAGGGCGAGCACCTGATCGCGGCTCCACCGTTCAGTCACCTGCCGCAGATTACTCAGGAGGACCGACATTCCGCGCGGGGTCCGGACGATCCCGGACAGTCGCGGAGAACGTGGCTGCCTGCCTCCGGGCGAGCAGCGCGGAGGTGGGGGTCGGTCGCAGGCGGCGCGGGTGGGGGGGTGGTCGCGGATCGCGCGGAGGTGGGGCCGGTCGCGGACGGTGGTGCCTGGTGCAATGTGACGGCAGTGAGCGGGGGCGGGGGCGGGGGTTGTCTGGAATGTCGTCATAAAATCGGCATGTGGAGTTGCGGATCTACCCCGACGGCCCGTCCATCGAGGTGCCCGACGAGGAGGAGGCGCTGAAGAGCGCCCTCGACGGGCAGCTCGTCCTCGACGGCCACCGTTTCCTGCGCAGGGACGTCACCGGCGCCCCCGTCGCCTTCGTCGAACGCCCGCCCATCGCCGAGGCCCTGGACCTGCTCCCCCACCCCGAGGGCGGCTGGTTCAAGGAGACCTACCGCTCGCCCGTCACCTTCGAGCCGGACGGCTACCCGGGCCCCCGGGCCAGCGTGACCGCCATCTACTTCCTGCTGCGTCCGGGTGAGGAGTCCGTGCCGCACGTGGTCAGGTCCGCGGAGATCTGGCTGTGGCATCGGGGCGGGCCGCTCGACCTGACGATCGGGGACGAGACGGTCGTCCTCGGTCCGGACGTCGAGCGCGGCCAGGTGCCGCAGGCGGTCGTGCCGGGTGGGGTGTGGCAATCGGCGCGTCCGGCGGGGGACGCGGAGGTGCTGGTGAGCTGCCTGGTCTCGCCGGGCTTCGACTTCGCCGACTTCAGCGCCTAGACCCCGTTGCCACGACGCGGCCGGCGCTGTTCGACCTCGACCGCACCCTGCTCGACCTGGACACGGCGTTCGCGCAGTGGGCGGCCGGGTTCTGCGACCGGCATCCAGCGATGCGCTGGACCGGCTGGTGGACGGTTACGCGATCTCGGGGGCCGAGAACGTACGCAAACCCGCCATCGCGGCCCGCAGGTGCGGTGCAGACCTCGGGGCGGGCGGCTGGATGGTGGCCGACAACCCGCTCACCGGCATCGCGGGCGCGCACGGGGCCGGACAGACGCGGCGCTTCGCGCCTTCACGGCAGGGTCAGTTCTGGACGCTCGGGCGGATGACGATCTCGCCGATCTCCACGTCCTCCGGCTGCTCGACGGCGAACGCGATGGCCCGCGCGACCGCCTCCGGCGCGATCGCCATCCGCTCCATGTTCCGCTGAACCTGCTCGCGGACCTCGGGGTTCTCGATCCAGTCCGCGAGCTCCGTACGCACGACGCCGGGCGACACGGCCGTGGTCCGGAGCACGCCGTCGGTCGACTCCTGCCGCAGCCCTTCCAGCAGCGTGCGCACGGCGTTCTTGGTGGCCGCGTAGACCGCCTGGGTGGGCACGATCTTCAGCCCGGACGTCGACACCGTCGTCACGAGATGGCCGCGCCCCTGGCGGCGGAAGACCGGCAGCGCGGCGGCGATGCCGTTCAGCACGCCGACGAGGTTGACGTTGATCATCGCCGACCAGCCGGCCACGTCGAGGTCGGCCACGGGGCCGGTCCTGGCGATGCCGGCGTTGCCCACCAGCACGTCGAGCCGCCCGAACTCTGACACGGCCAGGCCGACGAGCCGTTCGAGATCCTCCCGCCGGGTGACGTCGGTGGCGCACGTGACGGCGCGCCCGCCGGACGCGCGGATGTCGGCGGCGACCTCGTCGAGGCGGTCGACGCGGCGTGCGCCGAGGACGACGGCGGCACCCCGCTCGGCGAGCAGACGCGCGGTGGCCTCGCCGATCCCGCTGCTCGCGCCGGTGATCGCGACGATCTGGTCACTGATGACAGGCATGTTCATGGCTCCCCACTAGAGTGGACACATGTCCGCTTGAGTACCTCCACCAAAGCGGACACATGTCCGCTTAAGTGCTCACCACCGTAGCGGACACGTGTCCGGATAGCCAGCCCGTCGTGAGGACCGATGAACCGACCCCGCCGCGCCGACGCCGCCGACAACCGCGAGCGCATCCTCGACGCCGCCCGCGCGGTCGTGGCGACCGCGAGCGAGTTGCGCCTGAATGAGATCGCCAAGCGGGCGGGCGTCGGCCAGGGCACGCTCTACCGCCACTTCCCGACCAGGGAGCACCTGCTCGCCGAGGTCTACCGGCAGGACGTGGACGAGCTCGTGGCCGCTGCGCCGAAGCTGCTCGCCGAGCACGACCCGCTCACCGCCTTGACCCGCTGGCTCGACAGGGTGGCCGACTACGCGCAGGTCAAGCGGGGTGTGCTGGCGGCCGTGGAGGCGGGCGTCTGGCGGGATCTGTCCGCCCACAGCCAGGGGCCCATCGGCGACGCGCTGGCGGCGCTCCTCGACGCGGGCAAGGCCGACGGGACGGTCCGTCCTGACGTGGACGCCCGCGACGTCATCCTCCTGCTCGGCTACCTGACCCGCCTGGAGGACGGCGAGTGGGACGGCCGCGCCCGGCGCCTGCTGACGCTCATCCTGGAAGGCGTGCACAGCCGGAGCTGACCCGGCGAAGGGTGGTTTACGGGCAGCCGGGCGGTGAAGGGGCGGGGCATGGAGACCAAGGAATGGACCGTGCGCATCTCACTCGCCGAGGACGGCGACGACACCTCGGCGCAGGCGACGCTGACCACGGGGGACGGCGAGAGCGTCACCGGCACCGGCCGGGCCCGGCGCAACCCTGCCGACCCGTCGCAGCCGCGGATCGGGGACGAGCTGGCCGCCTCCCGGGCGCTGGCGGATCTGGCGCAGCGCCTGGCGGTCATTACGAATCACGATATTTCGGAGTCTGACGCGGAATCGCCTGCACCGACGCGCTCCTGGTGAGCACACCCTCGGCAGGAGAAAAGATCAATCCCTGGGGTAGCGTCCTGTCCGTCGCGCCATCCCCACGAGGAGAGACCCCATGATCCGCAAGGCCGTGATCCCGGTGGCCGGGCTGGGCACCCGGCTGCTGCCCCTGACGAAGGCGCTGCCGAAGGAGATGCTGCCGATCGGCGACAAGCCGGTCATCGAGCACACCATCCGCGAGCTGGTCGAGTCCGGCATCGACGACATCACCATCGTCACCTCGGCCCGCAAGGACCTCGTCCAGCGGCACTTCGCCCCTGACGCGGACCTGGAGCGCGAGCTGCGCGTGGCCGGCAAGGACGACCTCGCCGACGCGGTGGCCGAGCTGTCGTCGCTGGCCCACATCACCTACCTCTACCAGCGCGGCCCGTACGGCAACGGCACGCCGGTGCTGAACGCCGCGCGGGTCATCGGCGACGAGCCGTTCATGGTGCTGTGGGCCGACGACGTGTTCGTGGCCGAGGTGCCGCGCGCCAGGCAGCTCAAGTCGGCGTACGAGGCGACGGGCGCCCCGGTGCTGGCCCTCATGCCGATGGCGGTCGAGGACGCCTCCCGCTACGGCGTGCCGATCGTCGAGGAGGACCTCGGCGGCGGCCGGCTGCGGATCTCGGGCCTGGTGGAGAAGCCACGCCCGGAGGAGGCGCCCTCCCAGTACGCAGCGATCGGCGGTTACGTCGTCACCCCCGGCGTGGTCACCGAGCTGGAGGCCGCCACGCGCCGCTGGCAGGAGAACCCCGAGGGCGAGATCTACCTCACCGACGCCCTGCACCGCCACGCCACGGCCAACCCGGTGTTCGGCCAGGTCATCGACGGCACCTGGTACGACACCGGCTCGCCGCTCAACTACCTGCGGGCGCAGTTCGCCGCCGCGCTGGCCGATCCGGTGCACGGCCCGGAGCTGCGCAAACTGGCCCGGGAGAGCTAGCGTCTACGCAAGAACTTACGAGGAGGGCACCGGTGAGCCGACAAATCGTTTCCATCGTGGGCGGCAAGGACGGGGAGGCGGCGAGCACGTACGAGTCGATCAATCCCGCCCGCACGGGCGAGGTGGTCGCGCGGGTCGGCCTGGCCGGCGCGGAGGCGTTCGCGGCGGCCTGCCGCACGGCCAAGGAGGCGCAGCGCGAGTGGGCGAAGGTGCCCGCGCCGGTGCGCGGCCGGGTGATCGCCTCGATCGGGCGGCTGGTGGAGGCCAACACCGAGCGGCTGGCCGCGCTGGTGACGGAGGAGATCGGCAAGCCGTACGGCGAGGCGCTGGGCGAGGTCAGGGAGATCGTGGACACCTGCGACTTCTTCCTGGGCGAGGGCCGCAGGCTGTACGGGCAGACGGTCCCGTCGGAGATGCCGGACAAGAACCTGTTCACCTTCCGCAACCCGGTCGGCGTGGCGGCGGTCGTGACGGCGGGCAACTTCCCGGTGGCGGTCCCGTCGTGGTACCTGGTGCCGGCCCTGCTGTGCGGCAACGCCGTGGTGTGGAAGCCCGCCGAGTACGCCGCCGCCTCCGCGCACGCCCTGTTCCAGCTGTTCGCGGCGGCGGGCCTGCCCGACGGCGTGCTGAACATCGTCTTCGCCGGCGGCGCCGACACCTTCGCGGGCCTGGAGCTGGCTCTCGGCGAGGGCACCGTGCAGAAGGTGGGCTTCACCGGCTCCAGCGAGGTCGGCAGCAAGATCGGTGAGCTGACCGGCCGCCACCTGCAGTCGGCCTGCCTGGAGCTGGGCGGCAAGAACCCGATGGTGATCATGCCGGACGCGGACCTCGACCTCGCCGTCGAGGGCGCGCTGTTCTCCGGCTTCGGCACCGCCGGGCAGCGCTGCACCAGCCTGGGCACGGTGATCGTGCACGAGAGCGTGCACGACGCGTTCGTGGAGCGGTTCGCGCGGGCGGTCGGCGCGGCCTCCATCGGCGACCCGGCGGGCGACGTGCTGGCGGGCCCGCTGCTGGACACGAAGTTCGCCGACCGGTACGAGGAGTACCTGACCTGGATCGAGCCGCACCACCAGGTGGTCACCGGCGCGACCGGCCGGATCACCGCGGACAACCCGCGCGGCGGCTTCGACGGCGGCGACGGCCTCTACTACCACCCGGTCGTGGTGGACGGCGTGCGGCCGGGCGACCGGCTGTTCATGGAGGAGACGTTCGGCCCGATCGTGGGCGTGACGTCGTTCGCCACCATGCAGGAGGCGCTCGACCTGGCCAACCTGCCCGGTTACGGCCTGTCGAGCTCCATCTACACCACCGACCCGCAGCACGCCTTCCGCTTCCGGGAGGGCGTCTCGGCCGGCATGGTCAGCGTCAACAACTCCACCTCGGGCGCGGAGGCGCACCTGCCGTTCGGCGGCAACGGCAAGTCGGGCAACGGCAGCCGCCAGTCCGGCATGTGGGTGCTCGACCAGTTCACCCGCTGGCAGGCGATGAACTGGGACCACTCGGGCCGCCTGCAGAAGGCGCAGATGGACGTCGCGGAAATCGTCCCCGACCTGGACTTCCGCCTGGCATGACAAGAGCGGGGCCCCTTCGCGTGAAGGGGCCCCGCTCTCTCAGGAAGATCAGACCTGGCCGGCCTTCTCCAGGGCCGAGCAGCAGGTGTTCACCAGCAGGCGGGCGACCACGTACGGGTCGACGTTGGCGTTCGGGCGACGGTCCTCGATGTAGCCCTTCTTGTCCACCTCGACCTGCCACGGGATGCGCACGGACGCGCCGCGGTCGGACACGCCGTAGCTGTACTTGTTCCACGGGGCGGTCTCGTGGGCGCCGGTCAGGCGGCTCTCGATGTCGGCGCCGTACTGGGAGACGTGCTCCATCGGCTTGTCGCCCTCACCGAGCGCCTCGCAGGCGGTGATGATGGCCTCGTAGCCCTCGCGCATGGCCTTGGTGGAGAAGTTGGTGTGCGCGCCGGCGCCGTTCCAGTCGCCGCGGGCGGGCTTGGCGTCGAGGGTGGCCTCCACGCCGTACTCCTCGGCGGTCCGGTAGAGCAGGTAGCGAGCGACCCACAGGTGGTCGGCGACCTCAAGGGGACCCGCCGGGCCGACCTGGAACTCCCACTGGCCGGGCATGACCTCGGCGTTGATGCCGGAGATCGCCAGACCGGCGGCGAGGCAGCGGTCGAGGTGCAGCTCGACGATCTCGCGGCCGAACACGGCCTCGGCGCCGACACCGCAGTAGTAGTGGCCCTGCGGAGCGGGGAAACCACCCTCGGGGAAGCCGAGCGGGCGGCTGCCCTTGAAGAAGGTGTACTCCTGCTCGATGCCGAACCAGGACTCCTGCGCGGCGTACTGCTCGGCGATCGGGCGGAGCAGCGCGCGGGTGTTGCTGACGTGCGCGTCGCCGTTGATCTCCTCGACCTCGCACAGGACGAGCTTGTTGTCGCCGCCGCGGATCGGGTCGGGGCAGACGAACACGGGGCGGAGCACGCGGTCCGACGAGTGACCCTCGGCCTGGTTGGTGCTGGAACCGTCGAAGCCCCAGACCGGAGGCTCGGCTCCGTCGGCAAGGATCTTCGTCTTCGAGCGCAGCAGAGCCGTGGGCTCGGTGCCGTCGATCCAGATGTACTCAGCCTTGTAGCTCACGGCGGTCCTTTCGGGGTTTCTCTCAGCCACGCCGAGTCTTACGGACGGCCGTTTCCCGGTTTTTGCCCGAATGTGAACGCCGTGTTAATCGGGAGGCTTTACTTCCCTCTCAACACACTCCCGGAACGCCGCGTGCCCGGCTCAGGCTCACGGTGCGAACGGGGCCAGCTCCGGCACCGTCGCCCCGCCCAGGATCGAGCGGGCCAGCGCGTCACCCGTGAACGGCGCCATCGTCAGCCCCGCCGCGCCGAACCCCGTCACCACGTGCAGCCCGTCCTCACCAGGCAGCGGCCCGGCGATCGGCACCTGATCGGACGGCAGCGGCCGCAGCCCGACCCGCGTCTCGATGAGCGTCGCGCCGGCCAGCCCGGGGGCGATGCGCAGCGCGTCCGACAGCACCTGCCACTGCCCGCGCGCCGTCACCCGCGCGTCGAACCCGCTGCCCGTCTCCCTGGTCGCCCCCACCACCACCCGCGAGTCGTCGAAGGCCACCAGGTAGTGGTGCGACAGCGGGTACACCGCCGGCCAGCGGCTGGTGTCCACCCCGTCGAGGCGCAGGTGGGAGATCTGGCCGCGCTGCGGCTCGACCGCCAGCCGCAGGCCGCGCGGCTCCAGCAGCTCGTTGGCCCACGCTCCGGAGGCCACCAGCACGGCGTCGCCCTCCAGCAGCTCGGAGCCCACCTCGACGCGGGGCGGGCCCTGCGGGCGCAGCCTGGCCCGGCCGTGCACCTGCCGGGCGCCGTGGTGGGTGGCGCCCTGGAGCAGCGCGTCGCGCATGGTGCGCCCGTCCACCCGGCCGCCACCGGAGACGAACACGCCCTCCAGGGTCTCCGACAGCACCGGGAACAGGGCGCGTACCTCGTCGTTGCCGATGCGCCGCACCTCGCCGACGACCGCGCCCGCGTCGCGGGCGCGCGCCTCGACGCGGGCCTGCGCCTCCGCCAGCCGCGCCGGGTCCTCGTGCACGAGCAGCTCGCCGTTGCGGCGATAGTCGGTACGCTCCACGCCCGCCTCGGCCAGCAGCCCGATGACCTCGGGGTAGTAGGCGGCGCCGGCCGCGTACAGGTCGTAGAAGGGGCCCTCCACGGCGGAGGCCCACGGCGCGATGATGCCCGCGCTGGCCGCCGTGGCCTGCCCCGCCTCCCCGGAGTCCACGACGGTGACGCGCGCGCCCCTGCGGGCCAGCGCGAACGCGGCGCTCGCGCCGGCGATCCCGCCGCCGATGACGATCACATGCATGATCCCCTTCCTACCGTACGGGCTTGGGCTCGCGCCTACCGGGTACCACCTGCGACGACACGCTTCCGCAAGTCGCCTCCCCCACGACGGCCGGCACACATGGAGCCTTGGAGTGCACGTATCCGCCGCGGTGTGGTGGCTGACGATCCTGGGGATCGTCGGGCTGCTGCTGTTCGACTTCTTCTTCCACGTCCGCAAGTCGCACGTGCCCACGCTGCGTGAGGCGTCGGTCTGGTCGGCCCTGTACGTCGGCATCGCCCTGCTGTTCGGCGTCGGCGTGTGGCTGTTCGGCGGCTCGGAGCCGGGGGCGGAGTACTTCGCCGGTTACGTTACGGAGAAGGCGCTGTCGGTCGACAACCTCTTCGTCTTCCTCGTGATCATGTCGAGCTTCAAGGTGCCGCGCGCCGACCAGCAGAAGGCGCTGCTGTTCGGCATCGTCTTCTCGCTGCTCGCCAGGTCCGGGTTCATCCTGGTCGGGGCCGCCCTGATCAACATGTTCGCCTGGGTGTTCTACCTGTTCGGGCTCATCCTGCTGCTCACTGCGGGCAACCTGCTCAAGCCGGAGGGCGAGGAGAGCCACTCCCCCGACAACCTCATGGTGCGGGTCGCGCGGCGGCTGCTGCACACCAGCGACACCTACGACGGCGACAAGCTCTTCACCGTCCAGGACGGCAGGCGCGTCATGACGCCGATGCTGCTCGTCATGATCGCCATCGGCGGCACCGACATCCTGTTCGCGCTGGACTCGATCCCGGCCATCTTCGGCCTCACCCAGAACGTCTACCTGGTCTTCACCGCCACCGCGTTCTCCCTGCTGGGGCTGCGGCAGCTCTACTTCCTCATCGACGGGCTGCTGGACCGGCTGATCTATCTCGCGTACGGGCTGGCCGTGATCCTCGCCTTCATCGGGGTGAAGCTGATCCTGCACGCGCTGCACGAGAACAACGTGCCGTTCATCAACGACGGCGAGCCGGTGCCGGTGGTGGAGATCAGCACCGGGCTGTCCCTGGCGGTGATCATCGGAGTGCTGGCGATCACGGTGCTGGCGTCGCTGTTCAGCGCGAGGGGACGGGTGCAGAACACGGTGTCGATGATGCGCCGGCACGCGCAGGAGTACCTGGACGTGGAGCACGATCCCGGGCTGCGGGCCGAGCTCTACGGCAAGCTGGTGGCCGGGGAGAAGCAGCTCAGTAAGCTGCCGGACAAGCACAGGAAGCTGGTGCGGCAGGAGGACGAGCTGATGGAGCTGCTGCGCCGCGTCCACGAGGAGCACGACCGCTCATGACGGGGTCACGAGCGGGCCGAGGCGCTCGCTGGAACGCCCCGGCCCGCACGCGGTCTCGCGCTCAGGTACGGCGGTCGGTGCCGTTGCCGTCGTAACCGAGCAGCCGCATGGCCGTGTCCGGATCCATCGCCGCGGCCAGGAGCTGGGCCCTGGCGTGGGCCTGGTCGCGCTCCTGCTCCGCCTTGGCCTGCGCCGTACGGATGCCCTTGATCGCGACGAACGCCAGCCCCGCGCCCACGATCCCGGCCACGACCACGACGAACAGCAGGAGCAGCAGCCCGGGCGAGGCCACCCCGGCCACCGTGGAGTTGGTGCCCGCGCCGCCGCCCAGCGTGCCCGTCACCGCGAGCGCCGCGATGATGGACAGCACCACGAGGCCGAGCAGGCTGGCGATGACCAGCCAGACCCGGCTCACCGACCGCTTCGGCGGGGCGGCGGGGGTGCTCACCACGACGGGCACCGGCGTCCCCGCCGGTGCGGGCGGCTGGGCGGTGCCGGCCCAGGGCACGAACTCCGGCCTGTCGGCCGGCTCGGCGGCCGGGCCGGTGACAGCCGCCCCAGGGACAGGCGGCCCCACCGGCGGCCCCACCGGCGGTGCCAGGGACGGGGCCGTGGACGAGCCCGCGGGAAGCGGCGTGCCCGGCGGTGGCGGCGGCGCCACCTGGATCACGGGCGGCGCCTGGATCACAGGCGGTGAGCCAGGCGCTTGGATCACGGGCGGCGAGCCGGGCGCCTGGATCATCGCGGCGGTCCCGGGCGGCGCCGGATGCACCCCCACGATCCCGGCGACCCCGCCGAAGGCACCCGGCACGGCCTCCACCGGCTCCTGATGCCCCGGCAGCTCCCGCTCGATCCTGCTGTGCTCCTTGTGCGCCCTGACCGCGTCCCGGTGGTACTCCTCCAGCTCCTGGTACAGCTCGTCGGAGGTGTAGATGCTGCCGTCCAGCAGCGGCCCCGGCTCCCCGCGGATGATGGCGACCACGTCGTCACCGTTGAGCGTCTTGTGCGTCTCCAGCGCGTGCGCCAGGCAGAGCACCTCCCTGCGGTGCTGCACCAGCAGCTCCTCGGTCTTCTCCAGCAGCCGCACCAGGTTGAACTCGATGCGCTCGCCCAGCACGTCGGGCGTCAGGTCCTGCTGGCGCCTGGCCGGCTCCCTGTCGGTGATGCCGATGGAGCCGCCGGGCCCGCCCGGCTTGCGCACGGCCTTGCCGCCCATGATCTCCAGCTCCTGGAGCGCGGGCAGCGAGGTGACGCCCGAGCCCATCCCCCAGTACGACTCCATCATCGCGGTGAGGTAGGTCGCGGAGTACAGGTCCCCGGAGACGCCGGAGGAGTTGTCCTCGCCGAAGAACATGCGCTCTCCGGCCAGCGAGGCCAGGGAGACCATGATGTCGGCCTCGTGCTCGGACTTCCACCGGGTGAACTGGTCCTCGGGCTTGATCGAGGCGACCATGCCCAGGTAGTCGGCGCCCTTCTCGATGGTGGCGATGTCGATTTCCAGGTGGAAGCGGGTGACGTAGGCGACGACGGCGTGGCAGGCCTCGTGCACGGCCACGGCGTGCCGCTCGCGCTCGATGTACTCGACGTCCTCGGGCGGGCCGAGCTGCTTGAGCCGCTTGGCGCGCAGCACGTCCGACCAGGTGATGACCTCGCGCCCGTCCCTGATGGCGGTGATGAGCGACTCGTTGACCAGGTCCTTGATGGTGGCGCCGGTGGCGTACGGGGTGATGGTGGCGAGCTTGTCGACCTGCTCGGGGGTGAGCTCGTGCTCGACCTTGTCGAAGTATCCCTGGTAGGTGCGCACCCGCCCGGCCTTGGACGGGTAGCCGACCTTGTAGATGCGGTCGATGCGGCCCGGCCGCAGCAGCGCCTCGTCCAGCGCGTCGGGCCGGTTGGTGGCCATCATGACGAGGATGCGGTACTTGGGCGGTGGCTTGGGCCGCATGCCGAGCAGCCTGCGTACCAGCCGGTTGAAGAAGCCGCGCGGCTTCTTGAGCCCGGACAGCTCGGTGAGCAGCGCCTGGAGGGTTCCGGGGTCGCCGCTGTTCATCATGCCGCCGCCCATCATGAAGCGGTTGCGCCCGCCGGGCTCCTCCTGCTTGCCGGGGCGGAAGGTGAGCATCTGGCGGGTGGCCTCGGACATGTAGTTCATGCCGTGGCAGCCGTCGAAGCCGGACGAGTGCCCGGCGAAGCCGCCGCCCTGTCCTGGCGGGCCCTGCTGGGCCAGCCGGCCGCGCTTGCCGAGCGAGTCCGCCTCGTCGAAGAAGACGATCACGCCGCCGTACCGCAGCGCCAGCTTGCGCAGCTTCCTGAACAGCGACTTGACCTTGAGGATGCCGATGCCCATGAACATGTTCGTGAACGCGCCCGGATCCACGAACACGTAAGGCTTG
Organism: Nonomuraea sp. PA05; assembly: GCF_008086045.1. GTDB lineage: Bacteria > Actinomycetota > Actinomycetes > Streptosporangiales > Streptosporangiaceae > Nonomuraea > Nonomuraea monospora. The sequence goes on from NZ_VSEY01000005.1 coordinate 274,925, forward strand.
CCGGTCTCACCGGCCACGGCCTCGGCCATCAGGGTCTTGCCGGTGCCCGGCGGGCCCCACAGCAGCAGGCCGCTGGGGACGTAACCGCCGCGCTTCTCGATCTCGTCGGGCCGCTCCAGGAAGACGATGTTCTCCTGGACGCGCTCGACCACGTGGTCCTGCCCCCACACGTCGTCGAAGCGGGTCTTGATGTCGTCGGGGAAGTACGTCTCGACGCCGCCCCTGGACAGGAACCAGAACAGGCCGACGAACTGGATGATGACGAAGAAGAACAGGAAGACGATCTGCAGGAAGAAGGGCAGCGCCTGCCAGATCAGCGCCGGCGCCTGGAGCAGCGCGGCGAACGGGCTGACGTCCAGCACCGCCCCCAGCACCAGGGCGATCAGGGTGATGAAGAAGAGGATCTTCAGCGCCCTGGCGAGGCGGAAACGCGTCCAGTCGTCGAAGCGGCGGTGCGTCCAGCGTTCGAACCCGCCGAAGACCTTCTGGCTCCAGAAGCGGTGGTAACCCGACCAGTGCTCGCTGATGAAGAAATGCAGTTGCCTGACGATCTCCGCGCCGAGCAACCAGAAGATCCACTGGTACTCCATCGCGATGCGCCGCGCGGCTTCCGGGAAGGAGATGATGCCCTCGAAGTCCGCCATCACCTTCCACGTCAGGACGAGGTAGGCGAGCACGAGTGCGATCAGGAACTTGCTCCGGTCCCAGAACTGCATTTTCTTCCTGGTCACGGATTCGGGATCGTTGGGCCCGCTGCCGGGGGCGCGCAGCCCTTCATGGTGAATCGTCGTGGTCAATGAAGCTCCCTCATCCGGGCAGCCGGAGCAGCTTGAAAGAACTCGCGATCTTGTCGAACTCGGCGGCGCGCTTCGCGTAGCAGAGGGACTGGCAGCCGATGAGCATGACGGAGACCGTGGCGCCCTTCTCGTCGAGAATGGCGGTGTGGTCGAACGTCTGGACGTCGTTGCCGATCTGGTAGTTGAAGCGGACGCGCACTCCTCTGGCTCCGCTGTCGAGGCTCAGCACCTCGTCACTGATGGGCTCGAAGCGGCTGAACATCGGCGGCTGGCTCATGGCCATGGCCTGCTGCAGGTAGGCCGTGCGTACCTCCTCGGTCACCGGGAGGACGAAGTCGCGCAGCCTGTTGAGGGAGATCGAGTCGCGTTGCTCTTCGGTGAGCTGGTGCACGGTGGCGTAGACGAACGGCTCCGTCGAGCCGAGCAGATGGTTGACCGACGGATCCGCTGACTGGTCGAAGGCCGTCGACCAGACCCGCTGCGCCCGCAGCAGCGCGGCCTGCGAGTTGGGATGGTCGCCGGACAGGTACAACTCGATGGGATAGGCGTCGAGCTGCGTGAACGAGGCCGGCACCTTGAAGTACGTGGTGCCGCTCTTGTCGCTGACGTAGGTGAACTCCGGCTGCCCGCACGCGGACAGCATCAGGACCGCGACCATGAGCGCGATCAAAGCCCGTGTTTTTTTCACCAGGGCTTACCTCCGCATGACGGACCAACGGAGTTGTTGTGCCCGCTTTGGAGGGAAATCAGCTCGCCGCACGGTGAGAAATCTTGACCAAATCTTGGCCAAGCCTTGGCTTTACTTGTTACAGACCAAAAAGCCCTCCGTGCAGGGGTTGCGGCGCTCCGCTACAACGTTCATGCAACCCCCATTGGTTCATCCCGGGAAGTAGCGAAAGATATGAGGATCCCTATCGACAACCCCTGGAGCGGACAATGACAGAACCCGCGATGGAGACGGTCGACTCCTTCGGCATGACAGCCGAGCGCCAGTTCGCCGACCTCTGGTCCCGGTCGGTCCTGACGGTCAGGGAGCGCAGGCTGCTCCTGCTCGGGCTGCTCGTCGGCCAGGGGCTGCACGAGATGACCGACGCCCAGCTCGACGTCGCGCTGCGCGCCGGCGAGCTGAGCGAGGCCGAGCTGCGGGAGGTCGCGGTCTTCCTGACGCACTACGCGGGCTGGGCCAGGGGCGCCAAGCTGAACGATCAGGTGGAGTCGCTGATCGAGCGGGTCAGGCGGCCTCGATCCGATAGATCGGACCTTGAAGGCTGAGCGCGTACAGCTCGCCGTCGGGGCCCTCCCCGAACGACGAGAGCTGCTCCACCCTGCCGACCTCGGCCGAGTCCGCGGCGTCGTCGGCGGGCGCGGCCCTGACCCAGCCAGCGCAGAAGTCGCCGTACAGGAACTGCCCCTTCAGCCAGGGGATCTTCTCGCCGCGGTAGACGTACCCGGCGATCACCGAGCAGTTGCCGCCCTCGCCCAGCGGGTAGACGATCACCGGCTCGACGAGGCCGCGGGCCTGGCCGTCGCGGAAGCGCGCCCTGCCCTCGCGCAGGTTCCAGCCGTAGTTCTCGCCGCCCTCGCTGCTCGCGGGCTGGTGGTCGACCTCCTCCCACGCGTTCTGCCCGACGTCGCCGATCCACAGGTCGCCGGTGCCGCGGTCGAAGCTGAACCGCCAGGGGTTGCGCAGGCCGTAGGCCCAGATCTCGCCCCGCGCGCCCCTCCTTGCGGCGAACGGGTTGTCGTCCGGGATCTTGTACGGGTCGCCGCGCGGGTCGATGCGCACCAGCTTGCCGAGCAGCGTGTTCAGGTTCTGGCCGTTGCCCTGGGGGTCGCCCGCGCTGCCGCCGTCGCCGAAGGCGATGTAGAGGTAGCCGTCGGGGCCGAAGGCGAGCTGGCCGCCGTTGTGGTTGGCGTACGGCTGGTCCTGCCTGAGCACGTCGCGCCTGCCGGTCGCGCGCTCGCCGTCGTAGGCCCACTCGGTGATGTGGGTGTGGCCCCGCGCGTCGGTCCAGTCGAGGTAGACCCAGCGGCCGGTGGGGTGGAACGCGACGCCGAGCAGCCCCTGCTCGTTGCCCGTGCTCACCTCGCCGGACAGGTCGATCACGACCTTGCCGCCGGTGGTGCGCAGCCGGCCCGTCTGCTCGGCCACGTAGAGCCGGTCGTCGCCCTTGCGCACCGCGAACGCCACCGGCTGCTCCAGCTCGGCGATCCGCGTGAAGCGCAGCTCGCCGCGCTCCGCGGGCGCGGGCGTGGATGTGCCTGTCTGAGGCTCTGGCGGGCTGCTGCGGGGCGAGGACGCGGTGCCGGGGGCTTCGGTGCCCGGGGCGCGGGTCGCCGACCCGGCGGGCTGCTCGGGCGTGCAGGCGGTGAGGGCCAGCAGGAAGAGCCCGGCCACGACGATGCGCACGTCACCCATCCTGCCACGCCCGTCACGGTCGAGGCGGGCTGACCGCACCGATCCATGGCAGTCACGACCCAGGCGGGCCGACCGCGCCGATCCGCGCCCGTTATGGTGCAGGCATGCCAACCGCACTGATCACTGGCGCGACCGCCGGCATCGGCGCCGCCTTCGCGCGCCACCTGGCCGCCGACGCCTACTCGCTCGTCCTCGTGGCGCGCGACGAGCTCCGCCTCGCCAAGGCCGCCGACCAGCTCAAGCTCAGGTACGGCGTGCGCGTCGAGGTGCTGCCCGCCGACCTGGCCACCGAGGAGGGCCTGGCCAAGGTCGAGTCGAGGCTGCGCGACGGCGTGGACCTTCTGGTCAACAACGCCGGATTCGGCAACGCGGGGCACTTCCCGTACGTGCCGGTCGAGAACGAGCTGCGCATGCTCAAGGTGCACTGCGAGGCCGTGCTGCGGCTGACGCTGGCGGCGCTGCCCGGGATGCGGGAACGCGACCGGGGCGCGATCGTGAACGTGGCGTCCGTGGCGGCGTTCTTCGGCAGCCGCAGCACCTACAGCGCGTCCAAGGCGTGGGTGGTGAACTTCAGCGAGTCGGCCGCCGCCACGGTGAGCGACTCGGGCATCCGGATCATGGCGCTGTGCCCCGGTTTTGTGCGCACCGAGTTCCATCAGCGGGCCTCGATGGACAGCTCCGGCATCCCGTGGTTCCTGTGGCTGAAGGCCGAGGACGTGGTGCGCGCGGGGATGCGCGATCTGGCGGTGGGCAAGCGGGTGTCGGTCCCCGACCTGCGTTACAAGCTCATCGTGGCGGCGGGGCGGCTGGTGCCGCGCGGCGTGCAGGCCATGGTGTCGCGGCGTATCGGGCGCTGAGGTCGTACCGGGAAAAGAGCGGGCCCCCGCCGCGGGAGGGGGTCGCGGTGGGGGCCCAGGCGGTCGCGGGCTTCACGCCCGCGGCCGGGAACCGGATGTCAGCGGTTGGCTCAGCGGTTGGCTCAGCGGTTGGCCTCGTGGCCGATCGACAGGCCGGAGGTCGGGTCGAAGAAGTGCAGGTTGTGCGTGTCGACGACCAGCTCGATGTTCTGGCCGGGACGCACGTGGCTGCGGGCGTTGACGCGGGCGGTCCACAGGGACTTGTCGCCCGACAGCGGCAGCGTGGCGTCCTCGTCGTCACCGGCGTCGGCGGCGGCGACGGTGTCCTTGTGCTCGACGGGCGGGGCGTCGATCAGGAACAGCACGTTGATCTCGGAGCCCAGCTCCTCGGTGACCTCCGCCTTGACGGGCAGCGTGGCCCAGCCGTTGGCGTGGCTGCCGGCGGAGGCGGAGTCCTCGAAGTCGGACGGGCGGATGCCGAGGATGATCTTCTTGCCGAGGTACTGGTCGAGGCCCGGCTTGTCGGAGAAGGTCGCCTCGGGGATCGACAGCCTGATGTCGGCGAAGGTCACGGCGGCGCCGCCGTCGCCGCGGACCAGCTCGGCGGTGACGAAGTTCATCGAGGGCGAGCCCATGAAGCCGGCGACGAACAGGTTGACCGGCTTGTCGAACAGGTTCTGCGGGGTGTCGACCTGCTGGAGCAGGCCGTCGCGCAGGACGCAGACGCGGTCGCCGAGGGTCATGGCCTCGACCTGGTCGTGCGTGACGTAGACGGTGGTGACGCCGAGGCGCTCGTGCATCTGGTTGAGCGAGGCGCGCATGGAGACGCGGAGCTTGGCGTCCAGGTTGGACAGCGGCTCGTCCATGAGGAAGGCCTGCGGCTCACGGACGATGGCGCGGCCCATGGCGACACGCTGGCGCTGACCACCGGACAGGGCGGCCGGCTTGCGCTTGAGGTAGGTCTCGAGGCCGAGCATCTTGGCGGCCTCGTTGACGCGCTTCGAGATCTCCGCCTTGGGCATCTTGCGGAGCTTGAGGCCGAAGGCGAGGTTCTCCTCGACCGTCATGTGCGGGTACAGCGCGTAGTTCTGGAAGACCATCGCGATGTCGCGGTCCTTCGGCGGCAGGTGGTTGACCACCTTGTCGCCGATGGCGATCTCGCCACCGCTGATGTCCTCCAGACCCGCGATCATCCGGAGCGCGGTCGACTTACCGCAACCGGACGGGCCGACCAGCACCATGAACTCGCCATCCTTGATCTCAAGGTTGAGCCCGTTCACGGCCTTCACGCCACCGGCGTAGATCTTGTCGACGTTCGTCAGAACGATGGATGCCATGACATTCCTTCGCGCTCCAGGGCGGATTGCCCGGATGGTCCCGTCAGATCCACTCGCACGGAGTGAATCTCCCCACTCATCGTGGATACGTTTTCAAGCATCTCACCCGAAACGGACATCGGTGTCAAGGGTTACCGCGTGACCAGCCCTTGTACTCACAGGTGCCTTCCAGTTTTCCCGGAAGCATGATGGAATCGTTTCCATGGAGAAGCGGGCGACGATCAAGGATGTGGCCGAGGCGGCCGGTGTGGGCGTCGCCACCGTCTCCCGGGTGCTGTCGGGCGGCTCGGCCAGCCCGCAGACCAGGGAGCGCGTCCTGGCCGTCGCCGCGCAGCTCGACTACCGCCCCAGCGCGCTGGGCCGCAACCTGCGCCAGCGCCGCACCGGCGGCATGGGCCTGCTCGTCCCCGACCTGACCGACACCTTCTACGCGCAGCTCGCCGAGGGCGTGCTCGCCTGCGCCCGCTCGGCCGGCGAGCCCGTCGTGCTCGGCTCCACCGCCGGCGACCCCGAGCAGGAGGCCGAGCTGATCGGCATGCTGCTGGAGCAGAGCGTCGACCGGCTCATCGCCGTCCCCTCCGGCGAGGAGGACACCTGGGCCCCGGCCGTCCGCGCGGGCATGACGGTGGTCTTCGCCGACCGCCTGCCCGCCCCGCCGTCCCCCGAGATGGAGGACCCGGCCGCCGCGGCCGTCGGCGACCTCATGGCCCTGGACGGCCTCGCCACCCCCCAGCCTGCCTTCAGCCGCCCGCCGGAGGCGCCCGCCGTGCTGGCCGACGACCGGGCGGGCATCCGCACCGCGGTCCGCTACCTGCGCGGCCTCGGCCACCGGCGCATCGCCTTCCTCGGCGGCCCCGGCCACGACCGGCGGGCGTCGGCGTTCAGGGAGGCGGTGGGCTCGCCGGTGGACGAGGAGCTGGTCGTGTTCGGCACCGGCAGCCGCGACTCCGCCTACGCCGCCGCCTCCGGCCTGTTCCAGAGCCGCCCCGACCTGTCGGCCGTGGTCGCCGGCGGGAACGTGCTCGGCGAGGCCGCGGTGCTGGCCGCCAGGGAGCTGGACCTGCGGGTGCCGCGCGACGTGTCGCTGGTGATGTACGACGACGTGCCCTGGGCCGAGCTGTGCTCCCCGCCCCTCACGGTGATCGCCCAGCCGGGCCGCGACATGGGTTACCGCGCCGCCGAGCTGGTGCTGCGCTCCGGCGGGCGCAGGGCCCGCTCCGTCGTCCTGCCCACCGAGCTGATCATCAGGGGAAGCTGCGGCCCCCACCGCTGAGCCCCGTGTAGCGGCGCGGCAGGATCATCACCGGGTTGTCGTCGAGGATCACCTCCGGCGGCCCGAACCGCGCCGCCACCTCCCTGATCTCCGGCTCGTCGAGCAGCAGCAGCCGCCCCCGCTCCACGAACGTCTCCCCGTCCACGACCACGGTCGGCCGGTCCACCTGGCAGTCGCAGTGCGCGAAGCCCGGCCCCGAGGTGACCGGCGCGCCGTCGGTCAGCCCGTCCAGGCCGCAGTAGAACGCCCCCGCGTGCTTCTCCCGCTCGAACTGCGTGCCGCCCGCGACGCGCACCTTCGGGTTCAAGCCGAACAGGGCGTGCCGCATGTAGAAGCCGCCGGGCGCGTAACGGCGCAACTGCCCGGCGGCGGCCCCGCCCTCGATCTTGCGGACCAGGTTGCCCTCCAGCGTGACGCGCAGCGGCTCCTCCGGCACGCCCGTGACCGTGCTGTCCTCCACGACCAGCACGCCCTCCGTCTCCGTCGGCCAGAAGTTCACGCCCCCGTACGGGAACGGCCGCCAGTCGCCCGGCCGCAGCCCGCCAGGACCGGGATCCTCGAAGGTCAGCCCCGCGAACGTCAGATCCGTGCCGCGCGCCGACGTCACCCTGATCGAGGAGGCCGCGTTGAGCTGCCGCAACGCCCTGGCCACCAGCGCGTGGAAGACCTCGGCGGGCAGCCGCGCGCCCGTCAGCAGCGCGCCCGCCGTGGCCGCCATGTGCAGCGACAGGAAGCGGGCCGAACGGGCCCTGATCTGGTCGAAGAACAGCGGGGCCGTGTGCACCTCGCCCCACCACGTCCCGCTGATCACCACGTCCGCCTCGTGGAAGGCGGCCGTCTCGATCGGCAGCGGCGCCTCCCTGTCCCACCCGCCCGCGCTGAACGACGGCACCGACAGGATCCGCACGTCGGCGTCACGCAGCGCCGCCGCCGCGGCGATCGCCTGCACCACCACCGGGTCCACGGTGTGCTCCATCATCAGCAGCACCCGGTCGCCCGCCGCCAGCCGGACGTACTCGCACAGGTTGTGCACGCCGGGCATCAGCTCGACGATCGAGTACGGGGACACGGCCGGCTCTGCGACATAGCTGAAGGGCGATGCCGCGTACGGATTGATCGTCATTCCCGAGCTCCTTCCTACGAGCCTTTCGATACCCAGAGTGTTCGGTCGTGTACCGTTCGTGCGGCATTCGTCCCGGCTCTACAGTGGGCGTTTGTGCTGTTCGGTAGATCGGCGGAGCTCGCCGCCATCGATGACGTGATCGGCCGCGCCCGCGACGGCGCGGGCGCGGCGCTCGTGCTGCGCGGCGAGGCCGGCGTGGGCAAGACGGCCCTCCTGGACGTGGCCGCCTCCCGGGGTGGCCGCATGCGGGTGCTGCGCACCACCGGCGTCGAGCCCGAGTCCGACCTCGCCTTCGCCGCGCTGCACCAGCTCCTGCGGCCCGCCACTTCGCTGCTGGACGCGCTGCCCTCGCCGCAGCGGGCGGCCGTGAGCGGGGCGCTCGGGCTGGGCGCGGGTGGCGGCGGGGATCGGTTCCTGCTGGCGGCGGGGGTGTTGTCCCTGCTGGCGGAGGCTGCGGCGGTGGACGGGCTCGTGTGCGTGGTGGACGACTTCCAGTGGGTGGACCGGGCGTCGGCGGACGCGCTGCTGTTCGCGGCCAGGAGAGTGCGGACGGAGCGGATCGCGATGCTGCTGGCGGTGCGGGGGGACGCGCCGGCGGTCAAGGGGGTGCCGTCGCTCGCCGTCGGAGGGCTGGCCGAGGCCGCGGCGGCCGAACTCCTGGACGCCGCCCCGCGACTCGCGCCCGACGCCTCCCCCGTACAGGACGGTGGGATCGCGCCTGCCGTCAAGCGCGCGCTGGTGTCGCTGACCGGCGGCAACCCCCTGGCCCTGCGCGAGACCGTACGCAGGCTGAGCCCCGGTCAGCTCACCGGCCGCGAGCCCCTGCCCGACCCCCTGCCGGGCGGGACCCGCCTGTTCGGGGAGCAGGTGGCGGCCCTGCCCGGCAGCACCCGGCAGGTGGCCCTGCTGGCGTCCGTGGAGAGCGACCTCGACGTGCTGCTGCGCGCCGCCGAACGCATGGGCGCGGGCCGGGACGCGCTGCACGAGCTGGAGACGATCGGCCTGGCCCGCATCGAGGGCACGTCCGTACGTTTCCGCCACCCGCTCATCCGCTCAGCCGTGCACGAGGCCGCCACCCCGGCGGACCGCCGCGAGGCACACCGCATCCTGGCCGCGGAGGCGGAGGGGGACCGCCGCGCCTGGCACCTGGCGGCGGCGACGCTGGGCCAGGACGAGACGGCCGCCGCCACCCTCGCCGACACCGCCGCACGCGCCCGCGACCGAGGCGGTTACGGCGACGCCGCCACGGCCCTGGTCAGGGCCGCCGAGCTGACCCCCGGCCCGGCGGCCAGGGCCGTCCGGCTCAAGGACGCCGCCGTGGCCGCGTGGCTGGGCGGCCGTCCCGGGCAGGCGGAGTCCCTGCTGGCCGAGGCGCGGGAGCACGCGGGCGGGGATGCGGTGCTGGGGATGGATCTGGCCCAGTTGCGCGGCCGGTTCGAGCTGAACTCCGGCAGCGCCGCGGAGGCCGTGCGGATCCTGGGCGCGGGTGACAGCCTGGACATGCTGGCGGACGCCGCCGAGGCTGCGTCGTACGTGGGGGACACCGCCGCCATCGTCGAGATCGGCCGTCGGGCGGCTCGGTACCCGGAGGGCTTCCTGCGGGACGTGCTGACCGGCATCGGCCTGACGCTCACCGCGCCCGGCATCGCGCACTCCCCTCACACGTCGGCACATTCCCCCGGGACCGCGCACGCCCCTCAGCCGCCCGCACACCTCCCCGGCCGTCCACACGGCCCTCAGCCGCCCGCACACCCCCACGAAACCGCCCACACCCTCCTCAGGCGTGCCCTGTCCAGAGCCGGGGAGCTGACCGACGCGGCCGGGTTCCTGTGGGCGACGGCGGCGGCCACTTACCTGGGTGAGGCTGACCTGTCGGCCGAGCTGGCGGCGCGGGCGGGCCGGGTGGCGAGAATGTCGGGCATGGTGGGCCAGCTCCCCGTGGTGCTGGAGTTCGTGGCCACCGCCGACCGGATCGCCGGCCGCCTGGCGGAGAGCCAGGCCGTCTCGGAGGAGGGCCTGGAGCTGGCCCGCGAGGCCGGCTACACCAACACGGTGGCCGCCCACCTGGCCAACCTCGCGGTCCTGGCGGCGCTGCGCGGCGACGAGGACGAGTGCCGCCGCCTGGCCCAGGAGGCGCTGGCCATCGCGCTCCCCCACCGGGTGGGCCTGCGCGCGGGCGTGGCCGCGTACGCGCTGGCCATGCTGGACCTGGGGATGGGCCGGTTCGCCGCGGCACACGACCGGTTCAGGGCGATCGCGGCGGCCGGGCCCGGCGCCGGGCATCCGACGATCGTGTGGCGTTCGACGCCGGACCGGATCGAGGCCGCCGTCGGGGCGGGCGATCTGGACGCGGCCGGGGCGGCGCTGGAGGCGTACGAGCGGTGGTCGGCGAACGCGGCCACGCCTGAGGCGCACGCGTTGCTGGCGCGGTGCCGGGCTCAGGTCACGGGTGAGCTCGCGGGCTTGGAGGAGGCGCTGGGGCTGCACACGAACCCGTACGAGGCGGCCAGGACCGCGCTGTTGCTGGGTGAGCGGCTGCGCAGGGCGCACCGGCCGGGTGACGCGCGTGCGCATCTGCGGCCGGCGTTGGAGACGTTCCAGCGGTCGGGAGCGCGGCCGTGGGCGCGGCGTGCGCAGGGCGAGCTGCGAGCGGCGGGCACGAGCACCGGGCCCACCACAGGCCCAGACCCGGACGCGGGGGCGGGTGTCGAGTTCGTGGAGGGGCCGGCGCTGGATGTGCTGACGCCGCAGGAGCTGCGCATCGCCGGCCTGGTCGCCGACGGCCTGTCCAGCAAGGAGATCGCCGCCCAGCTCTTCCTCAGCCCCCGCACCGTCGAGTACCACCTCTACAAGATCTACCCGAAGCTCGGCATCGGCACCCGTACTGAACTCGCGCGCCTAGTAGTTCTACGGAAGGCACCCGTACCCGGACAGGACATGCTGTGACTCATGCATGACGACATCTGGAGCGAAGAGTTCGGCGCCACCACCGACGAGCCGATTCTGCTGATCATGGGTTCGATGTCGCAGGGCGTCCTGTGGCCGGACGAGTTCGTGGGCAGGCTGACCGCCGGGGGCCGCCGGGTGATCCGGTACGACCACCGCGACACGGGCCGCTCCCGCACCGTGGACTTCGAGAAGGAGCCGTACACCTGGGAGGACATCAAGGACGACGTGCTGCGGGTGATGGACGCGCACGGGCTGGAGAGCGCTCACCTGGTCTGCCATTCGGCGGGCGGCCTGCTGGGCCAGCTCATCGCGGTGGAGCAGCCGGAGCGGGTGCGGACGCTCACCGTGATCGGCTCCTCGCCGCTCGGCGGAGGTGAGGGCGCGGTGGTCATGCGGGCGCTGATGGGGCAGCCGCAGCCGGAGGGCAGCCTGCCGGAGCCTGCGCCGGAGTTCGTGGCGTTCTTCCGCGAGCTGATCGCGGCCCCGCCGGCGGCGACGAGGCGTGAGCGGATCGAGGTGATGATCGCCGAGCAGCGGGTGCTGCACGGGACGGCGCTGCCGTTCGACGAGGACGCCGCCCGCCGCCTTCAGGAGCGCGTCTACGACCGGGCCCGCGACCTGGACGCCGTGGCCAACCACCGGCTGGCCGCGGCGGCGCGCCCCGACTTCGAGCCGGTGGGGGTGCTGCACCTGGTCAAGGCGCCGACGCTGGTGGTCGAGGGCACGCACGAGCCGGCCAAGCCCGGGCACGGCGCGATCATCGCGGAGATGATTCCGGGTGCGCGGCTGCTGATGATCGAGGGCATGGGGCACACGCTGCCGCCGGAGGTGCTTGAGGAGCTGGCGGAAGCCGTCCTCGTCCACACGTCACCGGCGAACGGCCGCTGATGCCGGGCCGCTAGAGGAGCTGCTCGATCGCCGAAGTGATCGCCGGGTCCTCAGGCGCGATGCGGGGCCGGAAGCGGGCGACGACCCGGCCCTCCCCGTCGACCAGGAACTTCTCGAAGTTCCACTGCACGTCCCCCGCCTCTCCCTGCTCATCGGCCGTCTGGACCAGCTCGGCGTACAGCGGATGCCGTCCGGGCCCGTTGACCTCGGCCTTCTCCAGCAGCGGGAAGTCCACGCCGTAGGTGGTGGAGCAGAAGTGCTGGATCTCCGCGGCGGTGCCGGGCTCCTGGCCGGCGAACTGGTTGCACGGCATGCCGACGACGGTGAAGCCGCGCGGGCCGTACTCCTCCTGGAGCTTGACCAGGCCGGTGTACTGCGGGGTGAGCCCGCATCTGGAGGCCACGTTCACGATGAGGGCGGGCCTGCCCGCCGTCAGGCCGGCGAGCGTGGTCGAGTCGTTCGTCAGGGTGCGAAGCGGGATGTCGCTGAGGCTCATGATTCTGACCCTACAGAACGAGTCAGGGCGAAAATGTGACGCAGTCCTCATTTTTCAGACAAACATGCAAGAAAAGGTATATATCGAGATCTTTACTGACGATCTTCGTTTCCTTGGTCAAGTGGCTGTAAAGGTGACCGATCGGGCAGGGTGGCGCGGTCCACGAACCCCCTCGAAAGGGAACCCGCATGCCCATGCTCCGCCGTACCGGCGTCCTGGTCCTGACCGCCACCTTGGTGGCGGCGGGCGGCGCCTCGGCCGCACAGGCGCAGAGCTCCCAGACCAGCGGCAGGAACAAGGCCATCGCCAAGGTCATGGTGGCCTCGCGTGGCTGGGACAGCTCCCAGTTCAGGTGCCTGGTGAAACTCTGGCACCGAGAGAGCGGATGGAACCACCGCGCCGGCAACGGCTCCGGCGCCTACGGCATCCCGCAGGCGCTCCCCGGCCACAAGATGGCCTCCTCAGGACGTGACTGGCGGACCAACCCGCGCACCCAGATCAAGTGGGGCCTCGGCTACATCAAGCAACGGTACGGCTCGCCGTGTCGCGCCTGGGGGCACTTCCAATCCCACGGTTGGTACTGAGTCAAACCCCAGGCTTGCTCGCTATTTCCGGCAAGGCCCGCCCAATCGGGCGGCGGACCGGGCAAAACCGGCCCAGCGAGCAGCCCCTTTATCCGCAACGGTCGCACAAACACCTGTCCTTCGCGTGTCTTGGTGTATGACCCGGCGTGACTACGCGTAATAGGAATCGTGCTAGAGGACACGTCGCGGTGCCCTCCGGGCCGCCCAGCACGACCGGGCGGAGCAAGATGCGTCCCGGAGGGCCGCGCGGACCCTCTGCGTCCGAGCCACGGACGCGGACGGCGGGGCGCCCGTTGAGGGCGCCTGTCCGCACGCGACCCGACAGCAAGGATCGCCTTGGACAGCAAACGCGTTTTCAGCGGCACGCTCGTTTCCGTCACCGCGTTCACCGCACTGACCGCCGCACTCAGCACCACCGACAGCGCATGGGCGGCCACGCCCGACTCGAGACAGCCGATCAGGACCGGGATCTGGACCACGTCGGCGCAACCGAAGATGGCGGCCGTCAGGCCCGCCAGCAGGAACAAGAAGATCGCCCTGGACCACGTCGTGCAGCGGGCCTGGAACTTCCGCGAGTTCCGCTGCCTGGACAACCTGTGGACCAGGGAGAGCAACTGGAACCACCGGGCGCTCAACCACTCGTCCGGCGCCTACGGCATCCCGCAGGCCCTGCCCGCGGGCAAGATGAGCGGCGCGGGCCGTGACTGGAAGGTCAACCCGGAGACCCAGATCCGCTGGGGTCTGGCCTACATCAAGGGGAGGTACGGCAGGCCTTGCGGCGCCTGGGGGCACTGGAAATCGCACAACTGGTACTAGCCGGCTCGGGAGGGCACCCCCGGCGGCTCACCGGGTGCCCTCCCTACGCCCCGCGTACGCCTCGATCGCCTTGATGAGCAGTTCGAGCCCGAACTCGAACTCCTCCTCGTGATCGCACTCGTCGAGCAGCGCAGACAGCGAGCTGACCTCGGGGAACAGCGCTGGATCCACCCCGTCGGCCCTGATCGTCCTGGTCTGCACGGGCGCGAACGTCGGCGTCACCCCGACCTCGCGCAGCAGCGAGCCGACGATGTAGGCGATGAACATCCGCAACATCCGCACCGCGTCGGCCCCGTCGAACCCGGCGCTGCGCAGCGTGGCCAGCGCCCGCTCGACGGGCAGCAGCCCGGCGGCGGAGTGGAGCTGACGGCTGACCACGAGCATGGTGGAGCGCGGATAGTGGTGGGCGATCTGCCGGAACGCCCTGGCCTGCATGCGCACCCGGTCGGTCCAGTGGGCGTCGGGATCGTCGGTGAACTCGATCTGGCTCAGCACCGACTCGGCCACCCCGTCGAGCAGGGCGTCCTTGCCGGGCACGTGGTTGTAGAGCGACATGACGCCCACCCCCAGCTCGGCCGCGATGCGGCGCATGGAGATCGCGTCGGCGCCCTCCCGCTCGATGAGGTCGATGGCCGCGGCGACGATGCGTGCCCGGGAGAGGGGCTCGGAGCTCATAGCTCATTCTATTGACGGGCGCACGGCGCGGGCGCAGGCTCGGAGCACGCACGTACGGTGTACGTGGACCCCCCGCAGACCCCCCATCGGAGGTCCCATGTCGACCCACGAGCTCTACACCATCCCCGCCGGGCTCTCCACGTGGAACGTCGAGATGTCCGGCGCGAGCCGCTTCACCTGGGAGTACGACGACGGCCGGGATCGCATGCTCGCCCTCTACCAGAAGGGCAAGGACAAGCAGTGGGACTCGGTCAAGCGCATCGACTGGGACCTGGAGGTGGACCCGTACGACGTGCTCGGCGTCCCCGACCAGACCATCGCCATCTACGGCACCCCGCTGTGGGAGCGGATGAGCCCCGCGATGCGCAAGGACGTGCGGCTGCACGGCGCGGCCTGGCAGTTCTCCCAGTTCCTGCACGGCGAGCAGGGCGCGATGATCTGCTCGGCCAAGATCGTGGAGTCGGTGCCCGACCTGGACTCCAAGTTCTACGCCGCCACCCAGACCATGGACGAGGCCCGCCACGCCGAGACCTACGCCCGGTTCCTCCAGGAGAAGGTGGGCCTGGCCTACCCGATCAACGAGCATCTCAAGTCGCTGCTGGACAGCACGCTGAGCGACTCCCGCTGGGACATGCCCTACCTCGGGATGCAGGTGCTCATCGAGGGGCTGGCGCTGGCGGCGTTCGGGGTGATGCGCGACATCACCACCAAGCCGCTGCCCAAGCAGATCCTCTCGTACGTGATGCAGGACGAGGCCAGGCACGTCGCCTTCGGCCGGATGGCGCTGCGCGACCACTACCGCGGCCTGTCGGAGACCGAGCTGCGCGAGCGCGAGGACTTCGTCATCGAAGGCTGCTATCTGATGCGCGACCGGCTGCGCGGCAGGGAGACGTGGGAGTACCTGGGGCTGTCGAAGGCCGAGGTGGAGGAGGCCATGGAAGCCACCGACCGCTCCGACTACCTGCGGGTGTTCCGTTCGCTGCTGTTCAGCCGGATCGTGCCGTGCGTGAAGGACATCGGGCTGTGGAGCCCGCGGCTGCGGCAGGCGTACGCGGACATGGGGGTGCTGGAGATGGCGGGGCAGTCGCTGGACGCGCTGATGCGGCAGGACGAGGAGATCGCCGACCGGATCGACGCGGAGCGCTTCGCGGCCGAGGAGGCGTCGCGGCACGCCGAGGTGACGGAGACGATCGCGCTCGGCACCGACTCCCAGGTTTGAGCGGCGCGCTTCCACTGGTTTTCGGCAGACTTGGGGCGTGCGGCAGATCATCAGCTACCGGGACGCCGTGGCGCTGCTCGGCGGGCCCACCGCGATCACGGGCGTCCTGGACAAGGCGACATGCCTGGCGTTGTTCGGGACGAGCGCGATCGACCTGTTCGACGCGCGGGCCGAGGCGGTGCGGCTGGGTGACGCGTTCCTGCGCGGGCTGCGCGACAAGGTCAAGGGCCTGAGCCGGTACGACTCGACGCAGCGGCTGGCGGCGGCTCACTCCGTCATCGTGGTGGCCGCCTTTCTGGACGTTCTGCGCGAGGTGGACGTGCTGCGCGACCTCACCCCCGACGACCAGCGCAGGATCACCGGCTCAAGCGACTTGGCGAAAGACCTGGTCCCACTGCCGAGCCCCGCCTTCCCGTTCGAGCGGGTGCTGAAAGAGCTCGAAGTCGTCTACAGGGCGCAGACGTACGAGCTGGTCTCCTTCCTCAAGGGGCTGCATCGCTGGGACACCTGGGACGAGACCACGCGCGACCGCCTGCGCACGGACCTCCCCGCGCGTGCGGTCCGCCGCTACGAGGAGTTGTTCCGCCGCCTGGTCGCCGACTTCCCCGAGGTGGCGTGCTGGTCCGACCGCATCGACCACCAGGCGACCCGCACCGAGATCAGGCAGCTCAGGCACGGCCTGGCCGGGATCCAGGAGCAACTCGCCAGGATCCCGCCGACGCGGAGCCCGTCCGACCGGCTGGCGGCGCTGATCCGGTCGAACAGGGCCGCGCTCGGACGCCCGATCGTCAGCGCCGCGCACACGCCGAAGGGGATGACCATCCCGACGCTGGAGCAGGGCTACGTGAACCCCGCGTATCGCGTGCACCCGGCGGAGGAGGCCTGGGCCGAGCTTCCCCGCCGCGACGACCTGGACGCCTTCCTGGCCGGCCATCTCACGCTCCCGCAGGCCACGGCCGCCCCGCTGCTGGTGCTCGGGCAGCCGGGCGCGGGCAAGTCGGTGCTGACGCGCGTGCTGGCGGCCCGGCTGCCCGCCGCCGAGTTCCTGCCGCTCAGGGTGGAGTTGCGCGACGTGCCCGCCGACAGCGACGTGCTCGCGCAGATCGAGCACGGCATCAGGGCGGCGCTGGACGAGCCGATGTCCTGGCCCGAGTTCGTGCACGCGGGCGGCGGCGCGCTCCCTGTCGTCATGCTGGACGGCTTCGACGAGCTGCTCCAGGCGACCGGCGTCAACCAGACCGACTACCTGGAGCGGGTCGCCCGGTTCCAGCGCGACCAGGCGGACAAGGGGCGGGCGCTGGCCGTCGTCGTCACCTCCAGGACGGCGGTCGCGGACCGGGCGCGGCTGCCCGCGGGCACGTTCGTCATCCGGCTGGAGCCGTTCGACGACGACCAGATCCGCCAGTGGGTGACCACCTGGAACCACGACAACGACGGATATTTCCGGGAACGCGGCCTGCGGCCACTGCCCATGGACAAGGTGCTGGCCGTCCGGAAACTCGCCGGGCAACCCCTGCTCCTGCTCATGCTGGCCCTGTACGACGCCGACGCGAACGCCCTGGGCAAACTGCCCGACAACGCCCACGAGGCGGAGCTGTACGAGCGGCTGCTGCACGACTTCGCCGTCCGCGAGGTAGGCAAGACCCGCCCCGGCCTCGCGGACGCCGACCTGGAGCGGGCCGTGGAGGACGAGTTGCTGCACCTGTCGATCACCGCGTTCGCGATGTTCAACCGGGGCCTGCAGTGGATCGCCGAGCCCGACCTCGACGCCGACCTGCGGACGCTGCTGGGCCAGGAGACCCGCCGGCACCAGGGGCTGCGCCGCCCGGTGAGCCGCGCGGAAGGCGTGATCGGGGGCTTCTTCTTCGTCCACACCTCGCGGGCGCTGCGCGACGACGAGCGGCTCAAGACCTACGAGTTCCTGCACGCCACGTTCGGCGAGTACCTGGTCGCCCGCCTGGTCGTCAGGGAGCTGGCGGACATGGCGGAGGAGCTGGCGTCCGCCGAGTCCCGCCGCCGCCCCACCCGGCCGGACGACGCGTACCTGCGCGCGCTCCTGTCGTTCGCGGCGCTCACCGTCCGCGCCCCCACCGTGGACTTCCTCAGGCACGGCCTGCATCGCACCGTCCCGCCCGGCGAGCGCCCGCTGCTGACGAGGTACCTGTGCGAGCTGTTCTCCGACTCGCTCCTGTCCAGGCCCGGTTCCGCTTATGACGCCTATCAGCCGGTACGGGCGGAGCTGACCGCCCAGTGCGCCGTCCACAGCGCCAACCTGCTGCTGCTCGCCGTGCTGTCGGCGGACGAACCGCTGGCGGGCACGGAGCTGTTCCGCACCGAGCAGCCGGAGCACGCCAACGAGCGGTGGCGCAGGATCGCCCGCCTCTGGCACTCCCAGCTCAGCAGGGCCGAGTGGGACGCGCTCATCCACACGCTGCACGTCCGGCACTTCCTGCGCGACGACGAGACCAGGGTGTTCCAGGTCGCCTTCGACCGCAAGCCGGTCTTCAAGTCCCACGACCTGGTCTTCTTCACCTGGCCCGCGCCTGCCACGAACCCGGCCAGATTCCGGGCGCCCGGCATGAGCTGGATGCGGGAGATCTCCTTTCGTGACGACACCACGCTCGGGCATCTCTTCGCGAACCTCTATCCCTATCTGACAGAGATCGACGCGAACTTGTCCGCCCATCCGGAGAGCCCCGTCGCGAATCTGCTGGCGCTCCTGCTGAGCGACTCTCCGAAAGTCGCGGACTTCGGCCGCGCCCTGCGGAGGGTGCCGACCCTGGAGTACCTGGACCGCGTGCTGAAACAGCTCGAACAGGACGCCCCCCTCATGCCGGGTGACGACGTGCTGACACTGCTGGAGACGGCTGCCGACAGCGATCGCCGCACCCGCATACTTCGCGCCCTGGCGGACCGCCCGGACGTCGACCGTGACAAGGTGGCGGCGCTACTCGCGCGGCAAGGTCAGAATCAGCCGGGTCCGCGGCCCCCCGCCTACCGTCAGGTCCCCGCCATGGGCCCTGGCGATGTCTCTGGCGATGGGCAGCCCGAGCCCGCTCCCCCCGGTGTCCCGTGACCGCGTCCGATCCAGCCGCGTGAACCGCTCGAACACCCGCTCCCGCATCTCCTCAGGAATCCCCGGCCCGTCATCGGCCACCTCCATCACCACCTCACCCCCGTCCCCGCGCACCGAGACCCACACCGCCGTGTCCCCGTACCGGTCGGCGTTGGACAGCAGGTTCGTCAGGATCCTGGCCAGCCGCAACCGGCTCCCCTCCACGTACAGCCCCGGTTCCACGGACAGCGTCACGGGCAGCCGCGCGGGCCGCCGCGCCACCTCCTCCTCCACCAGCCGGCCCAGGTCCACCCGCTCGCGGCCGATCTCCGTGCCGGCGTCCAGCCGGGCCATGAGCAGCAGGTCGCCGACGATGTCGGACAGCCGCTGGGCGTCGGACATGGCCGCCCGCCAGTCGGCCTCGGTCCGCTCGCCGAGGCCGGCCTCCAGCCGTACGAGCAGGCCGGCGATCGGTGAGCGCAGTTCGTGGGAGGCGTCGGAGACGAAGCGCCGGTGCCGCTCGACGGCGTCCTCCAGCCTCCCCAGCGTGTCGTTGACGGTGCCGGCGAGCGCGGCCACCTCGTCCCTGTTGGACGGCACCTCGACCCGCATGCTGAGGTCTTCCGCGTTGATGCGTTCGAGGCCGCGCCGGATCCGTTCCACGGGCGCCAGCACCCGGCCGACCCCGAACCAGGCGGCCCAGCCCAGCATCGCCACGAGGACGGCGCCGGAGCCGTACAGGATGGCGGGCAGGAAGGACGAGCGCAGCAGGAACGGCTCCCGTACGGCGGCGTAGGCCACGGCGGGCCCGTAGACGGTGGCGCGGTTGCTGGTGCCGACCACGACCATGCAGCCCCAGGGCCGGCACACCCGGTCGCTGACGCGGGAGTCGCCGCCGGAGGGCCGGGCCGAGGTGAGCGGCGGGCGGCCGGTGAGGGAGGCGCTGGCGGCCACGACCTGGCCGTCGGCGTCCACGACCTGGAGGAGAGCGACGCTGTCCACCGGCGGGATCGAGCCGGTGAAGCGGGTGCGGTCGATCATCGTGGTGATGCGGCGGCTGGCCTTGTCGGCCTGTTCGACGAGCTCGGCGCGGGCCCGCACCGGGTACATCATCGAGATCACGCTCAGCCCGCCCATGATGAGGATCCCGAACGCCACCACCGTCGCGATCGTCACCCTGGCCCTGATGGAGCGACCGTGCACCATACGTCCGACTGTGCCACGAAGAGTACAAACCGCAGGTCAAATGGGTGTGTGAAAGCGGCGGTGCAGCTCGCGGACCTCCTCGGCCAGCTCAGGCACCGGCCCTTCGACGATCACGTCCGGCGCGATCTCACCGATCGGCAGGGTGCGCACCGGCGGCGCGGGGACGCCCAGCTCGCTCAGCCAGCCGGCGAGCTGGGCCGAGGAGGCGGCGTACACGATGCGCCCGAGCCCCACCCAGGCGTGCGCGGCGGCGCACATGGGGCAGTGCTCGCCGGAGGTGTAGACGGTGGCGGCGGCCCGCTGCTCGGGCGTCAGGTGCTCGGCGGACCAGCGGGCCAGGGCGAACTCCGGGTGCCTGGTGCGGTCGCCGGAGGCTACCCGGTTGTGGTCCTCGGCCAGCACCGCGCCGTCTCCGGAGACCAGCACCGAGCCGAACGGCTCGTCGCCGACCTCCAGTGCCCGGGTGGCCAGCTCGACGCAGCGCCGCAGGTACGGCAGCTCGGTTGGTGCGATCACAACAACTCCAAGGTAGGTAACGGCCCGCCGAAAGAGCATGAACATTCATGTTTTCGCACGTCATGTACGAAAGTCCGCCCCTGGGGCCACAGAAAATCGGTTGATCCCACGTATTAGCCTAGAAGGGATGCCTCCCGATACGCACAAACCTCGCCGTCCCCTGCTGTCTTCCAACTCCCTGTGGCGGATGAAGCCGTATCTCCGCCCGTACGTCACCAGACTGATCATCATCTGGCTGACCGCACTCGCCGGTGTCGCCCTCGTCATCGTCTTCCCGCTGATCATCAAGACGGTCATCGACGGGCCCGTCGAACACGGTGACTCCGGAGCGCTGCTGCCCCTCGGGCTGCTCGCGATCGGCGTCGGCGCACTCGAGGCGCTGCTGATCCTGTTCCGCCGCTACATCCAGGTCAAACCGGTGCTCGGCCTGGAGACCGCCGTCCGCGACGACCTGTACGAGCACCTGCAACGCCTGCCCATGGGCTTCCACGGAGACTGGCAGTCCGGGCAGCTTTTATCACGGGCCACGACGGACCTGTCGACGATCCGTCGTTTCCTCGGCTTCGGCGCCCTGTTCCTGGTCATGAACGTGCTGCAGGTCATCACGGTCACCATCCTGCTGCTGAACATGTACTGGCCGCTGGGCCTGCTGGTGCTGGCCTCGGTGGTGCCGATCGTGTGGACGTCGCAGCGCTTCGAGAAGCGCTACATCAAGATCTCCCGGCAGGTCCAGGACGAGCAGGGCGACCTGGCCACGCTCGTCGAGGAGTCGGCGATCGGCATCCGCACCATCAAGGCGTTCGGCCGCCGCCACCACGTCTACGACCAGTACGACGACGCGGCGCTCAAGGTCTACGGCTCCTCGATGGACAAGGTGCGCCTGTCGGCCAAGTTCTTCTCCTTCCTGGAGATCGTCCCCAACATCACGCTGGCCCTGGTGCTGCTGATCGGGGCGCTGGCGGTCGGCTCGGGCTCGCTGACCCTGGGCGCGCTGATCGCCTTCACCACGCTGATGCTGCAGCTCGTCTGGCCGGTGGCGAGCCTCGGCTACCTCCTGGTCATGGCGCAGGAGGCGATGACCTCCGCCGACCGGCTCATGGAGGTCATGGACACCGTCCCGGCCATCGAGGGCGGCACCGGCACGATCGAGGAGCCGCGCGGCCACCTGCGCTTCGAGGGGGTCGGCTTCCGCTTCGCCGACTCCGAGGAGCCGGTGCTGCGCGACGTCTGGCTGGAGGTCCGGCCGGGCGAGACGGTCGCCGTGGTCGGCCCGACAGGAGCGGGCAAGACCACCCTGACCGCGCTGGTGCCCCGCCTGATCGACCCCACCTCCGGGCGGGTCACGATCGACGGGCACGACGTGCGCGACCTCGACCTGAAGACCCTGCGCTCGGTGGTCGCGACCGCGTTCGAGGAGCCCACCCTGTTCTCGATGAGCGTGCGCGAGAACCTGATGCTCGGCCGGCCCGACGCCACCGAGGAGGAGCTGGCGCAGGCCATCCGGACGGCGCAGGCGATGTTCGTCCACGACCTGCCGTGGGGCCTCGACACCCGCATCGGCGAGCAGGGGCTGTCCCTGTCCGGGGGGCAGCGGCAGCGGCTCGCCCTGGCCAGGGCGGTGCTGAGCAAGCCGCGCATCCTCGTGCTCGACGACACGCTGTCGGCGCTCGACGCCGAGACCGAGGCGCTGGTGGAGGAGGCGCTGCGGCACGTGCTGCGTGACGCGACCGGCATCGTGGTCGCCCACCGCGCCTCCACCGTGCTGCTGGCCGACAAGGTGGCGTTACTGCGCGACGGCACGATCACGCACGTCGGGCAGCACCGCGAGCTGCTGGCCCAGGTTCCCGAGTACCGGGAGCTGCTGGCCCAGGACGCCGACTTCGACGACGCGGCGGAAGGGGCGCTTCGATGACCACGACGGTTCAGGAGAAGAGCGACTCCTGGCGCGGAGTCGCCTCCGAGGACCAGGACGAGCTGTCGGACAAGGTGTCCGGGCTGCTGCGGGAGCGCTCCCGGCGGCTGCTCGGCGACCTGCTGCGGCCGTACAAGAAGCGGATCGCGCTGCTCGTGCTGATCATCGTGGTCTCCAACGCGGCCGGGCTGTCGATCCCGTTCCTGGTCTCGGTGGGCATCGACCAGGGCATCCCGCCGATCACGCGGGGCGCCGGGTCCGAGGTCCTGGTGACCGTGGTCGGGGTGATCCTGGTCGCGGCGGTCACGCAGGCGCTCACCCGGCAGGCGTTCCTGCGGCTGATGGGCGCCGTCGGCCAGAGCATCCTGCTGACGCTGCGCAGGAGGGTGTTCGACCACTTCCAGCGGCTGTCGCTGAACTTCCACGAGCAGTACACCTCGGGCCGGGTCATCTCCCGGCTGACCTCGGACATCGAGGCCATCGCCGAGCTGGTGCAGTCGGGTTTCGACGCGCTGGTCAAGGCCGTGCTGACGCTGGTGGGCACGGCGGTGCTGCTGCTGGTGCTGGACGTGCACCTCGGCCTGGTGGCGCTGATCCCGATCCCGCTGCTGCTGCTGTTCACCAAGTGGTTCCAGCGGCAGTCGGTCATGGTGTACCGGCGGACGCGCGAGACGGTCGCCTTGGTGATCGTTCACTTCGTGGAGTCGATGATCGGCATCCGGGCGGTGCAGGCGTTCCGCAGGGAGCCGCGCAACCAGGAGATCTTCGAGCGGCTCAACGACGACTACCGCGACGCGAACGCGCGCAGCATGATCCTCGGCGCGACGTTCATGACCGGCGTCAAGCTGATCGGCAACATGACGATCGGCGCGGTGCTCCTCTACGGCGGCTACCTGGCCCTGCGCGGCGAGGTCTCCCCCGGCGTGCTGGCCGGCTTCATGCTGTACCTGCGTTCGTTCTACGAGCCGATGCAGGAGATCAGCCAGTTCTACAACACGCTGCAGTCGGCGAGCGCGGCGCTGGAGAAGCTGTCGGGCGTGCTGGAGGAGGAGCCCGGCGTGCCGGAGCCGCGCGAGCCGCAGGCGCTGCCGCAGGGCAGGGCACGCGGCAAGGTGCGCTTCGACGGCGTCGAGTTCGCCTATGTCAAGGAGATGCCGATCCTGCCGCATCTCGACCTGACGATCCCGGCGGGGCAGTCCGTGGCGCTGGTCGGCGCGACGGGCGCGGGCAAGACGACGCTGGCCAAGCTCATCTCCCGCTTCTACGACCCGACGGACGGGCGGGTGCTGCTCGACGGCGTGGACCTGCGCAGGCTCGACGAGCCGGCGCTGCGCCAGGCCGTGGTCATGGTGACGCAGGAGAACTTCCTGTTCAACGGCACGGTCGCGGACAACATCAGGTTCG
This sequence comes from Nonomuraea sp. PA05, assembly GCF_008086045.1. Taxonomy (GTDB): domain Bacteria; phylum Actinomycetota; class Actinomycetes; order Streptosporangiales; family Streptosporangiaceae; genus Nonomuraea; species Nonomuraea monospora. Next base: position 298,451 of record NZ_VSEY01000005.1, read on the forward strand.
GCAGGCCTGACGCGACCGATCGTCAGGTGCGCGAGGCGGCCAAGGCCATCGGTGCGCACGAGTTCATCTCGGGGCTCCCCCAGGGCTACGACACCGAGGTGGGCAAGCACGGCGGCCGGATGTCGGCCGGGCAGCGGCAACTCGTCGCGTTCGCCCGCGCCTTCCTCGCCGACCCCGCCGTGCTGATCCTCGACGAGGCCACCTCCAGCCTGGACGTGCCGAGCGAGCGGCTGGTGCAGCGGGCGCTGCGCACGATCCTGGCCGAGCGCACGGCGCTGATCATCGCGCACCGGCTGTCGACCGTGGAGATCGCCGACCGGGTGCTGGTGATGGAGGGCGGCCGGATCGTCGAGGACGGGCCGCCCGCCCAGCTCATCGCCGCCGCGGGCCGGTTCGCCGGTCTGCACCAGGCCTGGCTGGAGAGCCTCAGCTCCTAGGGGTGCGGGTGCACGGCGGCCATGGCGCCGGCGTACAGCTCGTACCCGACGAACAGGGCCATCGGCACGCCCAGCGCGACGAGAAGCTTGCCGGGCAGGTGCGTCCGCTCCGGAACCGGAGCGGACGCCCTGTCCGGCCAGGGCATGAGGACCGCTTCAGGCTCGGGCTCGGGTTCGGGCCGGCGGGCCGCCGGGCACCCGGGCGGGAAGCAGGTCACCCGGTACGCGCCGCAGGCCGGGCAGCAGGCGTCCGACCAGGGCGGCTGCACCGGAACCCCGGAGCTGAGCCAGATGTCGCCCCCGTTGCCGTAGGCGTCGCAGAGGTGCCTGACCACGAACTCCTCTTCCCAGACGTGCAGGCAGCGCAGGCATTCGAAGGGCCACGTCTCGCAGGTGTCGAACTCGTCGGGCACAGGGACCGCCTCCGGCTCGTAGACCGCCGTGTCACTCCGAGCGTCCGTCCGACTACGATCGCCCTACAAGACGACTTTCTGACACTGTGGGCCAGAAAAGCCTTACCGGCTGTCAGATTGCGCAGTCAGTACAGCGGCTTCGGCACCGGGCTGAGCAGCGGGGTCGCGTCGGGCACGATCGGCCCCACCGGCGGGATCAGCTCCGGATGGCGGATCAGGTAGCCGTTCGGGAAGGTGGTCGCCTGCTGGCAGCCGCACTGCGGGCAGATGGCGCCCGACGACGGCGGCGGCACGCGGAGCCCGGCGCTCAGCCAGACCTCGCCCTGGTTCCCGTGGTCGTCCTCGCTGTGCCTGACGACGTAGTCCTCCTGCCAGACATGCCAGCAGCCACGGCACTCGAAAGGCACGTTCCTGAGTTCCTCTTCCATCGAGGTCACCCCCTGATTTCGAGTGTCCACCCCCTGCTCGCCATCCCGCAACCAGGCTCATCTGATGGTGAGGACAAAGGTGAACGCGCCCGCGACCACGCCCAGCGTGCCGAGCCAGGCGAACAGCGCGTCGAGCCCCGCGTCCAGGGGTTTGCCGCCGTGCAGGGCGGCCTGCACACGGCGGTAGCGCAGCCCCGTCCTGATCAGGAGCACGCCGCCGCACAGCGCGGCCAGGGCGAAGGCGGCGACGGCGAGCACGGGCAGGCCGTGCCGGGCCGCGAGCCCGGCCGCGCCGAGCCCGCCGGTGGACAGCGCCACCGCCGTGCGCACCCAGGCCATCCGGGTGCGCTCGCTCTGCAGCCCCCTGTCCCAGATCTCCTCTTCGGACGTCATGAGGTCACGCGGACAGGATGATCAGGACGAGGGCCACGACGGCCACGGCGGCGACGCCGTACCCGAAGACGGCCGCCAGTGCGGGCGGCGGGAGCGGCGCCTCCTGGCGCAGCGCGCGCTGGATGTTGCGCCAGCGCGGGTAGGCCATGCCCGCCGCCAGCGCGGAGAGTGAGACCAGCACGATGGCCAGTCCGGTGCGGATCCAGGGCACGAACACGTCGGACGGCACCGCCGCCATGGCCACCCCACCCGCGCTGAGCGCCAGCGCCGTGCTCAGCCAGGTGAGGAAGGTGCGTTCATTGGCCAAGGTGAAACGCGGGTCGGGCTCCATGAGAAAAACGGTAGTTCGTCCCCATTTCCCCTAGAGAAGCCGGGATTATCCCAGCGACTCAGCTACAGGCCTGGGCCACCTTCTCCACGTAGGCGGCGCTCTCCGTGGTGACCTTCTGCACCGCGTCCACGGCATCGTTGGCGTCCTGGACGGAGATGCTGGTCAGCGTGCTGGCCATGCCGTCCGTGGCTTCCTTGAGCGTGGTGTTGGAGGCCTCGCCGGCCACCTCGTTCAGCTTGTTGGCGGCGTCGTCGATCGCCTTGTCCATGGCCTGGGGGTCGTTGGTGAGCTTGCTGATCTCCGCACCCAGCTCTGTGATGATCTTGGGGGCTTCGAGGCACGCCTGGGCCTTGTCGATCGTGCTGTTGACCTCGCTGCACCCGGCGGCGAGGACGCCTGCGGCGAACAGGGCCAGCGGCAGGAACCGGCTCTTGAGATGTCGCATGCCCCGACCCTACCCAAGCGTCGCGCCACCTGCGGTCACTCTTCGCAGCCAGTCGATCACCAATTCGTTCACTTCCGCCGGCCGCTCCTGCTGCACCCAGTGACCGCAGCCGTCCAGGATGTGGGCGCCGGCCAGGCCGGGAAGCGTCCGGGGGAACGCCTCGACGGCGCCGGCCATCCAGGTCGTGGTGGCGTCCAGCGCCCCGCCGACGAACAGCGCGGGCTGCGCGATCGGCGCGCCGTCCCAGGCCGCCAGGTCCTCCCAGTCGCGGTCCACGTTGCGGTAGCGGTTCAGCGCGCCGGTCAGGCCGGTGCGCTCGAACTCGCCCGCGTACACGTCCAGATCCGACTCCGTCAGCCAGCCCGGCAGCGCGCCCGCGGGGAAACGGTCGCGCAACCGGCCGCCCCTGGGCACGAAGTAGGCGCCCTGCCCCTGCGCCGACAGGGCGCCGTAGAAGCCCGCCAGCCAGCCGCGCACGTCCGGCTCGATCTCCGCCTCGGCGCGGCCCTCCGCCTGGAAGTAGCTGACGTAGAACTCCTCGTCGCCGCCCATCGCCGCGAACGAGTCGCTGGGGCGGTGCGGGCCGCGCGGCGCGTACGGGACGCTCAGCATGCCGACGGCCCGGAACAGGTCGGGCCGCAGCAGGGCGCTGTTGGCGGCGATCGAGGAGCCCCAGTCGTGGCCGACGATCACCGCCGAACGCTCGCCGAGCGCCCGCACCACGGCCACGTTGTCGGCCACGTGGGCCAGCATCCGGTAGTCCGCGACCCTGGCGGGCGCCGAGGAGCGGCCGTAGCCGCGCACGTCCACGGCCACCGCGCGGAAACCGGCCGCGGCCAGGGCGGGGAGCTGGTGGCGCCAGGAGTACCAGGACTCGGGGAAACCGTGGACCAGCAGGACCAGCGGCCCGGCTCCCTGCTCGACCAGGTGGATCCGGCCACCCGGCACCTCGACCAGGCGATGGGTCTGCGACATGTACGACCTCCGTTTCGTCTTCGTGCACTATCCGCCGTGGAGGGCGTACCCGGGGAATTCTGTTGCCGTTTCGGCAAGGCTTGCCCCCGCTGATGTCACTGACCTGCACTCATACACCTTCAGATATCGCGCATTTCGCGATATCGCTATTAGACATCACGTGATCGCATCTGCTTTGCTCCTGACCTCCGGCACCCGACGACAGCGAGGACATGCACGCATGCGACACCCCCGCACCCGGCCCGCACTCCAGGCAGCCGCGGCCCTGACCGCCTCCCTCCTGGCGGGCGGCGCGCTCACCACGGGCACCGCCTCCGCCGCCGTCCCCGTCGCCCAGCAGGCGGCGGCGCGGCCGGACGTGAAGAAGGAGCTGCGCGCGCTGGAGGCGTCCTTCAAGGGCCGCATCGGCGCGTACGCCATCGACACGGCGACCGGCAAGACGGTCGGGTACCGGTCGGGCGAGCGTTTCCCGCTGCTGTCCACGTTCAAGGCGCCGCTCTGCGCGGCGGCGCTGCACAAGGCCCGCACCTCCGAGCCGGGCCTGATGGACAAGGTCGTCAAGTGGACGGCCGACGAGCTCAAGCCCAACTCCCCCACCACGGAGAAGCACGTCGAGGACGGCCTGAGCGTCGCCAAACTGTGCCAGGCCGCCATCACCGAGAGCGACAACACCGCGGCCAACATGGTGCTCAAGCAGATCGGCGGCCCGGCGGGGCTGACGAGGTACTTCCGTTCGCTCAAGGACCCGATCTCGCGGCTCGACCGCTACGAGACCGAGCTGAACGACTGGACCCCCAAGGAGCGGCGCGACACCACCACGCCCGCGGCCATCGCCCGTGACCTGCGCCTGCTCACGACGGGCGGCGCGCTGAAGGCCAAGGACCGCGAGCAGCTCAACGCCTGGCTGATCGCGAACAAGACCGGCGACGCCCGCATCCGCGCCGGCCTGCCGAAGAGCTGGAAGGTCGGCGACAAGACGGGCACGAACGGCGAGATCGGCGGCGCCAACGACATCGCCGTCGTCTGGCCGTCCGGGTCGTCCGGCGCCCCGATCATCCTGGCCGTCTACACCAACCGCCCGGTCGCCTCCACCGACGACGCCGTCGTCGCGAAGACCGCCACGATCCTGGCCCGCGGGCTCGGCAGGCTCTGATGTCGCGTCGGGGGACGAACATGTTGCGCCTGGCCGCCGCGGGCGCGGCGGCCGGGCTGGTGGTGGCCGCGATCGCGGTCCCGGCGGTGGGGGGCGCCGGGCTCGGCTTCGTGACGGCGGCGGGTGAGGTCGACCTCAAGCCGCTCGACCTGGCCGAGCCGCCACCGGCGGAGGTGACGATCGTGCGGGACGCCGGGGGCGGCGAGATCGCCCGCTTCTACGAGGAGTTCCGCGAGGTCGTCGGGTTCGGCGAGATCGCCGAGACGATGAAGACGGCCATCGTGGCGATCGAGGACTTCCGCTTCTACGAGCACGGGGCGATCGACGTCGAGGGCACGCTGCGCGCGCTGGCCACCAACCTGCAGTCGGGCAAGGTGAGCCAGGGCGGCTCCAGCATCACCCAGCAGTACGTCAAGCAGGTGCTGCTCAACTCGGCCGACACGGAGGCGGAGCGGAACGCGGCCGTCGAGGCGAGCTACTCGCGCAAGCTGAACGAGCTCCGGTACGCGATGGGCATCGAGAAGAAGTACACCAAGGACGAGATTCTCGCCAAATATCTGAACATCGCGTATTTCGGCGCGAGCGCGTACGGCGTCGAGGCGGCGGCCAGGCGCTTCTTCGGCGTCTCCGCGGCCGACCTGACGCTTCCACAGGCCGCCACGCTGGCCGGCGCCGTCCAGGACCCGAACGCCACCGACCCCAACCTGGGCAAGGAGCACCGCGAGCGGCTGCTCAACCGCCGCGACGTGGTCCTGGACCGGATGGCCGAGCTGGGGAAGATCACCGCCGCCGAGGCGGCCAAGGCGAAGGCCGCCAAACTCGGCTACAAGGGCACCCGCATCCCCGGCGGCTGCGAAAGCAGCAAATATCCGTACTTTTGCCTCTACGTCCGCCAGGAAATCCTCAGCAACCCGGACTTCGGCCGCACCGCCAAGGCCAGGCTGACGATGCTCAACCGAGGCGGCCTGACCATCACCACCACCCTCGACCCCGCCATGCAGGCGGCGGCCGACAAGGCGATCAAGAAGTACGTGCACCCGTCGGACGCCCCCGTCGCCGCCCAGGCCCTGATCAAACCCGGCACGGGCGCCATCAAGGCCATGGCGGCCAGCAGACGTTACGGCACGAACGCCGCCAGGAACGAGATCTCCTACAACGTCGTGGCGAACACCGCGCACGGCGGCGGCATCGGCTTCCAGCCCGGCTCCACGTTCAAGACGTTCACCCTGATCACGGCTCTGCAGCAGGGCATGAAGCTGGACGACGGCGTCGCCGCGGGCGCGGGCTACCGGGCACCGGCGTACTCCACGTTCAAGACCTGCAAGGGCCAGAACGTCGGCGACCCGTCCCACACCGTCACCAACGACGAGGGCTCACCCGGCTGGAAGACCCTCAGGACCGGCACCTGGGACTCGGTGAACACGTTCTTCATGGAGCTGGAGGAGCGGGTCGGCCTCTGCGAGACCGTCAAGACGGCCAAGTCGCTCGGCATCCGGCGGGCGGACGGCAAGAAGCTGCAGGAGTACGAGACGTTCACGCTCGGCATCAACGAGTCCGACCCGGTAACGGTCGCCACCGCGTACGCGGCGATCGCGGCCCGCGGCGAGTACTGCGCCCCGCTCGCGATCACCCAGATCACCGACCGCGACGGCCGCACCACCCGCTACCGCCCCAAGTGCCGCCAGGCCCTCGACCCGGCCATCGCGGACGCGACCGCCGAGGTCCTGTCGGGCGTCTTCACCGAGGGCACGATGAGCGGCGTCGGCGGCCTCGGCCGCGACGCGGCCGGCAAGACGGGCACCACCGACGACTACGCCTCGGCCTGGTTCGCCGGCTTCACCCCCGACCTGGCCGCCGCCGTCAGCCTCGGCGACCCACGCGGCTCCCAGCGGCACAAGCTGACGGGCGTCACCATCGGGGGGCGGTACTACGGGGCGGTGCAGGGGGCCAGCATCCCCGGCCCCATCTGGCGCGACACCATGTCGGCGGCATTGCGTGACGTGCCTGCCACGCCGTTCACCGCGATCGACACGGCCCGGTTCGAGGGGTGCTCGGACAGTTGCCGGCCGGAGAAGACGCCGGAGGATGACGAGGCTACGCCGGAGGTGACGCTCACGCCCGAGGACATCCTGGAGTAGAGCCTCGGCCGTCGCGTGTCGCCGGCTTCTCCGCCGGGATGCTGCTGCTCTTGGTCCTTTCCGCCACCAGCACGGCGCTCACCGGATGGCTGCTGTCCCGCTGGCCGTCGCGCAAGAAGTCGGTGCGCTGGGGATCCGTCGCCCTCGCGGCGGCCATGTGCGGCGCGAGGGCCGCCATGGGCGTGCTCGACGACGGCATCGGCTGGCTCGCTCTGCTCGGCTCCATCGTGCCGTACCTTGCGATCATCGCCCTGCTGGTCATGCCCGGGGCGGGCCGCTGGTTCGACCGCTGACCCGCGTCCCAGCGGGTAGCGCTCCCGCATGCGCGTCGCCACACTCAACCTCTGGGCCAGGCACGGCTCCTGGAGCAGGCGCAGGCAACTGCTGATCGACGGCTTCCGCCGCCTCGCCCCCGACCTGGTCGCCCTCCAGGAGTCCGTCGTCACGGACGACTACGACCAGGTCATCGACCTGCTCGGCCCCGACTACCACGTCCTCCACCAGGAGGGCGGCGAGGCCGACGGCACGCGCGCCTCGATCGCCAGCCGCTGGCCCCTGGCGCAGGCGCGGCAGCAGCGGCTGGACGTGACGGCGCGGGTGGATCCGTCGGAGTTCGCGGGATGGGTGGGCCTGGTCGAGGTGCGGGCCCCGGAGCCTGTGCTGTTCGTCAACCACAAGCCCTCCTTCCGCCTCGGCCACGAGTACGAGCGGGAGTCGCAGGCCGTCCGGTCGGCCAGGCTGATCGAGGAGGCGGTCGGCGGCCGGGAGGGCGTGCACGTGGTGCTGGCCGGGGACTTCGACGCGACGCCCGACTCCGCGAGCCTGCGGTTCTGGGCCGGGCTGCAGTCCCTGGACGGGATGAGCGTGGCCTACCGCGACGTGTGGCGGTGGGCTCGCCCGGAGGAGCCCGGCCACACGTTCACGCCGGTCAACCCGCTGGTGAGGGGCGGGAACTGGCCGCTGGAGACGGGCCGGCGCATCGACTACCTGTTCGTGCGCTGCCACGGCAACGGGCCGACGCTACGGCTGGCGGACTGCCGGTTGATCTTCGACGAGCCGGTGGACGGCGTCTGGGCCAGCGACCACTTCGGCCTCGTGGCGGATCTGCGGAGCCTGGGCTGCGCGCAGCAGGCGTAGCTGGCCGATCTCGGTGACGTTCTTCATCAGCTCGGCGTTCACCCAGGCCACCATGCGCGCCACGGTGTGGCCGCCGTCCCGCGGCCACGGGAACGGGGCGGGGGCGTCCAGATCGGCGTCGGTGAGCCGGTCCAGGACGGTCAGCCACTCCTCGCGCAGCCCGCGCAGCCAGGCGACGGTCCGCTCGCCGTCACCCGGCCAGGTGACGTCGGTCCTGTCGCGCGGCGTCCGCCCCTGGGCGTGATCGGTCGTCACGCTCCACCACCAGCCGACGTGCCAGCTCACCCAGGCGATCGTGGGCACGGGAACGGGGTCGGGCTCGCTCTCCGCCCAGTCCGGCTCCCACCTCCCGCCGGCGCCGCGGCGCACGGTCCAGCAGTGCGGGACGGGCTCCCAGCGGAAGTCGTCCTCCTCCAGCCGCTCCAGGTGGTACTCGAACAACGACCAGGTGAGGTCGAACTGCCAGCGCAGCAACGCGCATCGGGACTCGGACATCGGCCGATGCTCGCACGCCCGGCCCGCGCCCGTAAACCGGATTACGGGCGGGCTCAGAACTCGTCGTGCCCGGAGACCTGGGCGATGGTGAAGACGTGCCGGCTCGCGGCGCAGATCGTCTCCAGGACGTGGACGGGCACGTCCTCGGCGGAGTAGCTCGCCCGCACCACCACGACGACCCACTCACCGGCGTCGAGTTCCAGGGTCTCCCGTTCGAACGGCGTCGGCGGCCGGGCGATCAGGCTCTCCTCCGCACGGCCGAACGCGTGGCCGAGGGCGGTGAGCGCGGACTGCAGCGACGGCCGCACGAACTCCGGCTCGGCGAGCCTGGTGCCGCCGAACAGGTCGGCGCGGAAGTAGCTCGTCGCGATGCGCACGGGGACGTCGTCCGCGGTCATCAGCTTGCGCCGCGCCACGACGTCCGCGCCCGGCTCCACCCGCAGGCAGGCCGCCACCTGGTCACCGGCCGGTTCCAGCCCGACGTACAACATCCGGCGGCCCGCGTTCAGCCCCTGGCGCCGCGCCTCCGCGAGGAACAGGGACGCCGAGCCCCGCACGGCGGGCTCCGTCGGCAGTGCGCGCCGCACCAGCACGCGCGGCGCCCCCGCGCCGCTCCCGCCGCCGCCCGGCTTCGAGTCATCCATCGTCGCCTCCCCACGAATCACGCAGGCACTCTAGTGCCTCGCCGCGACGGTGAGCACGGCCGACCAGTGGCGGGTGAGCCTTCCGTCGGGGCGGGCGGCGAGCAGGCGGCGGATCTCGCCGTAGAGGTGCCCGGTCTTGGCCGGGTCCATGGCGATGTGGCCGGAGAACGTGTCGAGCAGCGCGATGTACTCGTCGGCCGTGTAGCGCGCCGCCCACACGTACAGGTTCGTCGAGACCACCGTGAAGTGGCCGGACGCCTCGATCTCGGCGGCCATGGGATCGGGCTGCTCCTCCGGCGGGGGTGGCGGCCACGGGCCGTCGTGCCCCTCCCCCAGCTCCTCGTACACCGGCTGGATCTCGAAGAAGAACGGGTCCACGTCCGCCGGGAAGGCGTGGTCGGCGTTCCAGACGGCCAGGTGGCCGCCGTCGGCGAGCAGGCCGGCCGCCTTCGCGTACTTGACGTCCGCGTCCACCCACTTCCACGCCGTGGCGGCGTAGACGAGGTCGAAGCGGACGCCCGCCGGGGGCTCCCACTCCTCGAACGAGGACGTGATCACCGAGACGCCGGGGAAGGCGGCGAGGTGCTCGCGCGCCTTGGCCGCCAGCGCGCCGCCCAGCTCGATCGCGGTGATGCCGAACCCCATCCGGGCCAGCGGCAGGGTGGCCTTGCCCGGGCCGCAGCCGACCTCCAGCAGGTGCGCGGGCGGGGTGATCGCCGTGGTCGCGCGGAGGTCGGCGTACAGCTCGGGCGGGTAGTCGGGACGGGCGCTCTGGTAGGTGTCGGCGGCACGGTCGAAGGTGGCTCGCGGCGGAAGACCTCGGGGCATGAGCCGATTGTGGCAGTGCGGCGGGTCTACAGCTTGGAGAAGCAGGGCCCGTCGAAGGTGTAGGCCTGCGCCGTCGGCCCGGTGAAGAAGTCCTTGACGATGGCGACGCCCGTCGTGGCCTTCTCGTCCACCTTGTTGATCAGCGTCTGCCTGAAGACCGCTCCCGGCTCCGCGTAGTTCCCGGCCTCCGCGGGCAGCATGCCCTCGTAGTCCACGGTCTTCAGCGTCTTGACCGCCGCCAGCAGCCCGGCCCTGCTCACGTTCCCGCCGGCCACCATCGCGTCCAGCGCCGCCTTCATCGGGTACGCCCACGCCCACCCCGAGGTGTACCCGTCGTTCGGGGTGACGCCGGGCAGCGCGTCGCGCATCGCCTTGTGGCCGGGCGTGTCGGCATCCCACGGCTTGCCGGGGGCCGACTGCTCGTACAGCGCCTTCAGCGCGGGCGCGGCCGGCGACTGGAGGAGGGCCGGGTTCCAGGTCGGGCCGGTGCCGATGAAGCGGCCCTTGTAGCCGGCCGCGGCCGACTGGCCGACGATCGTGGCGGCGTCCGCGGGGCCGGTGGTGAGGATCACCAGGTCGGGCTTGTTCTTGGTGATCTCGGTGATGGCCCGGCCCTGCTCGGTGGCGCCGGTCGGGGTCTCGACGTTGGCGAAGGTCAGGCCGCTGCGCTCGGCGGCGGCCTTGGCGCCGGCGGCGGCGTCCGCACCGTAGTCGCCGGCCAGGTGGACGGCCATGACGGACTTCACCTTGTACGTGTCCACCGCGTAGTCGACGGAGTTCATCGCCTCGACGCAGTAGTTGGACCCGGTCTCGATGATGACGTCCTCGAACTCCCAGGCCGAGGTCCACGACGCGGGGGCGGAGACGATGTTGTTGGCCTTGAGGTCGCCGATGATGGCGGCGGTGGTGGGCGAGCCGAGGGTCTGGGCCAGGCCGAGCACCTGGTCCTTGATCTCGTTGTAGACCTGCCGGTGCACCTCGGGGTTGTACTTGTTGTCCTTGACGTACTTGGTGACGTCCACCTCGTACTTGCCGCCGATGCCGCCGGCCTTGTTGACGCGGGCCCAGAAGGCCTTCTGGGCGTCGGTGATGGGGACAGCGAGCGCGGCGAAGGGGCCGGAGGTGAGGTCGGAGATGGTGCCGAGGTAGATGCAGCCCTTGTTGCTGTCCACCGCGGACGGGCAGGGCTCGGTGGTGACACCCGGAGCCTGGGCGGCGACACCGCCTGTACTGCCTTGGTCGTCCCCCCGGAAGACGCCGCACGCGGACAGAAGGGCCGCTATGGCGACAAAGGTAAGGGCATAGCGACTCTTCATGAGTAACCCTCCTAGTAGGAGAAAGGCCAGGACTTCCAGTAGTTACGGACCCGGATCCACAGGCCGAACAGGCCCCGTGGCTCGAAGATGAGGAACAGCACGATGAGCAGCCCGTACAGAACGGTCTCCACCTGGAACACGTTCGGCGTCTGCGTGGTGTCCCCGCTGATGAGCGGCACCAGCGCGGGCAGCGACCTGGTCACCGGCTGCAGCAGCGAGATGAACAGCGCCCCGGCGATCGCCCCCGACACCGTCGCCACCCCGCCGATCAGCACCATGGCGATGAACTGCACCGACAGCAGCAGGTTGAACGACGACGGCTCGACGTACCCGGAGATCGTGAACAGCAGCCCGCCCGCGCACCCCGCGTAGAAGGAGGAGATGCCGAAGGCGAGCACCTTGTAGCGGGTCAGCGGCACCCCGATGACGGCGGCGGCGATGTCCCTGTCGCGGATGGCGGCGAAGGCGCGGCCGACGCGGGAGCGGGCCAGGTTGCGGGCGGCGACCGCGAAGACGACGAGCAGCGTCAGCATGAGCGTGTAGAGGAGCTGCTCCTTGGTGCCGAGCGGCCCGTCCTGGTCCAGCCGCACGCCGAAGAGCTGCGGGATCGCGGCCTCCCTGCCGACGCCGGGGCCGCCGGTCAGCTCCTGCCACTCCTTGAAGATGTGCTCGCCCAGGAAGACCAGCCCGAGCGTGACGACGGCCAGGTAGAGGCCGCGCAGCCGGGAGGCGAGCGGCGCGATCAGCACCCCGGCCGCGGCGGCGACCAGGCCGGCGGCGGGCAGCCAGATCCACAGCTCGGCGACGCCGTAGCCGATGTTCTCGCCGTCCACGGGGCCGGAGACGGCGGCGGCCGTGTACGCGCCGATCGCGACGAAGAACGCGTGCCCGAGCGAGACCTGCCCGGCGTACCCGGTGACGATGTTCAGCCCGATCGCCCCGATGGCCAGCACGTACGCCCCCGCCAGCACCTCCAGCGACCGGTCCTGCAGCAGCACCGCCAGCGCGAACGCGAGCAGCACCAGCAGCCCTGTCGAGACCTTCTTGGCGGGCGTGTCGAGCAGCGCCATGTCCTGGGCGTAGGAGGTGTAGAGCAGCGGCCTGCCGCGCACCCGCCGCGACCGAGACCGTCCGGTCGGTATGTCGGGGGGCGCCCCCGCCGTGGTTCGCGTCCCGGTCATACCCGCTCGACCTCCCGCGTCCCGAACAGCCCGTACGGCCGCACCATCAGCACGATCAGCATGACGACGTACGGCGACACGACCGCGAAGTTCTGCCCCAGCCAGGGCGCGAACTCCCCCTGGTACGACTGGAACAGCGACTCCACCACGCCCACGATCAGCCCGCCCACCACGGCCCCGCCCAGCGAGTCGAGCCCGCCCACGATGATCGCCGGCAGCGCCTTCAACGCGACCACCCAGGTCATCTGCTCGATCCCCTGCCCGGTGCCGACGAACATCCCGGCGATCGCCGCCAGGAACCCGGCCAGCCCCCACGACAGCGCGAACACCGCCCCCACGGAGACCCCCTGGGCCAGCGCGATCTCCTGGTCGAAGGCCGCCGCCCGCATGGCCAGCCCGTAGCGCGTGTAGCGGAAGAACGCGAACAGCAGCGCCACCAGCACGGCGGTGACCAGCATCATGGCCAGCCAGCGCGACTGCACGACCAGCGGCCCGAGCGAGACCTGGGTGAACCCCCACGGGTCGCCCACCTGCCGCACGTCCCGGCCGATGAAGCCGTTCACGATCACCCGCAGCACCACGTCGATGCCGAGCGTGATGATCGCCACGACGAAGACGGGGCGGCCCACCATCGGCCTGATCGACACCCGCTCGACCACCAGCGCCACCGCCGCGATGAGCAGCGCGGCCAGCAGCACGGCCCCGTAGAAGCCGGTCAGGGCGGCCAGGTAGCTGACCGCGACCCCGCCGGCCAGCATGAGGGCGGGCTGGGCGAAGCTGATCACCCGTGTCGCCTTGTAGATGATCACGAAGCCGAGTGCGAGCAGCGCGTACACCGAGCCGGTCCCCAGGCCCCTGATCACCGACTCCAGCAGCCCCTTCACCGGGCGTACATCCCTTCGACCAGGTCCTCGAAGAGCTTGGCGATGGCCGAGCGCTTGACCTTCTGGGTGGCGGTCAGCTCGCCGTCCTCGTGGTCGAGCTCCTTGGGCAGGAACGCGAAGCGCTTGACCTGCTCCACGTACGCGAACCGCTCGTTCACGCCGTTCACGATCTCCTGGACCAGCTCCCGCACCTCCGGCTTGTCGGAAAGATCCCGATAGGTGGTGTACGGCAGGCCGCGCCGCCGCGCCCACTCCCCCACCGTGTCCAGCTCGATCCCGATCAACGCCACCAGGTAGGGCCGCTGGTCCCCGATGACCACGGCCTCCTTCAGGTAGGGGGACGCCTTCAGCGCGTTCTCGATCTCGCTGGGCGCGATGTTCTTACCGCCGGCCGTGATGATGATGTCCTTCATCCGGTCGGTGATCCGCACGTGCGTGCCCTCGACCCACTCGCCCACGTCGCCGGTGTGCAGCCAGCCGTCCTCGTCCAGCACGTCGGCGGTGGCGCGCGGGTTGCGCCAGTAGCCGGCGAAGTTCCCCGGATGCCTGGTCAAGATCTCGCCGGTGGCCTCGTCGATCCGCAGCTCGATGCCGGGCTGCGGCTCACCGACCGTGCCCAGGCGGATCCGTCCGGGGCGGTTGGCGGTGGCGACGGCGGTGTTCTCGCTCATGCCGTACACCTCGTGCATGGGCACGCCGATCCCCATGTAGAACTTGAGCACGTCCGGGGCGATCGGCGCGGCGCCGGAGGCGGCGTAGCGGACCCGCCGCATGCCGAGCCGCTCGCGCAGCGAGCGGTAACAGAACACCCAGCCCGCCGCGTACGCCGCCCGCGTCCTGAGCGTGTGCCGGCCGCCGGTGCGCACCAGCGTGTCGCCGACCCGGTCGGCCACCCGCAGCCAGAGCCTGGTGAAGGCGCGCTTGACCGGCGAGGCCGACTCCAGCTTGATGTTGACCTGCGCGAGCACCTTCTCCCAGATGCGCGGCACCCCGAACAGGATCGTCGGCTGCACCTCCCGCAGGTTCGCCTGCACGGTGTCGATGGACTCGGCGAAGTTCACCTGCACCCCGGCCGCCGAGTTGAACCAGACGGTGAACGCCCGCTCCGCCACGTGGCACAGCGGCAGGTACGACAGCGCCAGGTCGCGTTCCGACGGCGGCGGGGAGGTGAAGCCGCCGCCCTCGACCAGCGTGCGCACCGCGAACTCGACGTTGGCGACGGTCAGCATCACGCCCTTGGGCGGCCCGGTGGTGCCGGAGGTGTAGATGAGCGTCATCACGTCGGCCGGCTCGGCCTCGGCCAGGCGGCGCTCCACGGCTCCGGGATGCGCCGCGCGGTGCTCGGCCCCGAGCGCGAGCAGCTCGGGCCAGGACATCAGCACGTCGTCGTCGTAGCGGCCGCGGATGCCGCGCGGCTCCAGGTAGACGATGCGCCGCAGCTCGGGGCACTCGTCGAGGACGGACAGCGCCTTGTCCACCTGCTCCTGGTCCTCGGCCACGAGGATCTTCGCGCCCGAGTCGGCCAGCAGGTAGGCGACCTCGGCGGGCGGGTTCGTCGGGTACAGGCCGACCGTGATGCCGCGCGCGGCGACCGTGCCGAGGTCGGCGTAGAGCCACTCGGGGCGGTTCTCCGCGTGCACGGCCACCCGGTCGCCCGGCTCGACGCCGAGCGCGAGCAGCGCGTGCGCGACCAGCTCGACCTGCGTCCAGTACGCGCCCCAGGTGACCTCCTGCCAGATGCCGAAGTCCTTGTGCCGCATGGCGACGGCGTCGGGGGCGTTCCTGGCGCGCTCGCGCACCCTGGTGACGATGGTGACGGTCCTCGACACCACACCCACGCTCATGCCGTCCCTCCCAGGTACGCCTCGATGACCGCGGGATCCCGCTGCACCTCGGCCGGCTCGCCGAGCGCGACCGGGCGGCCGAAGTCCAGCACCAGCACCCGGTCGGCCAGGTCCATGACCAGCGCCATGTCGTGGTCCACGAGCACGACCGGGATGCCCAGCTCATCCCGGATGTCCAGGACGAACCTGGCCATGTCCTCGGTCTCCTCCAGGTTCATGCCGGCCACGGGCTCGTCCAGCAGCAGCAGCCGGGGCTCCATGGCCAGCGCCCGGCCCAGCTCCACCCGCTTCTGGATCCCGTACGGCAGCAGCCGCACGGGGTGGCGGCGCCAGGCCTCCAGCTCCAGGAAGTCGATGATGTCCTCGATGCGGGCGCGGGCGGCCAGCTCGGCCCGCCTGGCGCGGCCGTACCAGGCGAGCGCCGACAGCGCGCCGTAGCGGAAGTGGTGGTGGCGGCCGAGCATGAGGTTGTCCAGGACGGTCAGGTTGTGAAAGAGCTCCACGTTCTGGAACGTCCGCGCCAGCCCCATGGCCGCGATCTCGTGCGGGCGGCGGGCCAGCAGGTCCTCGCCGAGGAAGGTGACCCGCCCGCTCTGCGGCCGGTAGACGCCCGACAGCACGTTGAAGACGGACGTCTTGCCCGCCCCGTTCGGGCCGATGACGGCGAGCAGCTCCGCCTGCCGCACCTCGAAGGAGACCCCGTCGATGGCCTTGACCCCGGCGAAGCTCAGGTGCACGTCCTCGAACGTCAGGAGAGCCATCTTTTTCTCCGCTTGTAGTGCTTGATCTCGCGGAACGACCGGACGGCCCCCAGGTAGAACTCCCGGATGTCCTCGTCGGCGAGCAGCTCTCCCGACGGCTTGTCCATCACGATCTTCCCGGTCTCCATGACGTAGCCGTGCGAGGCGATGGACAGCGCCATCGTGGCGTTCTGCTCGACCAGCAGGACCGTGGTGCCCTGGCGGTTGATCTCCACGATCAGGTCGCGCACCTGGCCGACCAGCGACGGCGCCAGGCCCAGGCTGGGCTCGTCCAGCAGCAGGTACTTGGGGCCCGCCATGAGGGCCCGGCCGACGGCCAGCATCTGCTGCTCGCCGCCCGACAGGTACCCCGACACGCTCCTGCGCCGCTCCCTCAGCAGGGGGAACAGAGCGTAGACGCGGTCCAGGTGGGACCGGGCGGCCGTGTGGCCGCCGACCCTCAGGTTCTCCTCGACGGTCAGCTCCGACAGGATGCGCCGGCCCTCCATCACCTGGCTGACGCCGCGCCGGACGATCTGGGCGGGCCGCAGGTGGTGAATGGGCTCGCCCTCCAGCGTGACCTCGCCCTTGGTGATCTCGCCGTCGTGCACGTCGAGCAGCCCCGACAGGGCGCGCAGCAGGGTGGTCTTGCCCGCGCCGTTCGCGCCGAGCAGCGCCACGATCGAGCCGGGCGGCACGCGGATGCTCACGCCGCGCAGCACGAGCATCACGTCGTCGTAGACGACTTCCAGGTTGCGTACCTCGAGCACGCGCGGCTCCCGGGATTGTGTGGCCTATGTCACTCCCCCCGATGAGGGCGGCCGTCGGCGTACGCCTGCTGGACGAGCTCCACCGCCCTGTCGCGGTCGAGGTCGCTGACGCGGGTCACCGGCTGACGGCTCTCTTGTAGAGCCGCGTGGCCAGCGGGGCGAAGACGAGCAGCAGCAGGACCGACCACAGCAGCGAGACCGGCACCGCGTGCTGGAGCGGCCAGGCGGCAGGCGCCGGCATGGCCGGGCTGGTGTTGCCGAAGAGCTCGCGCGCGGCCTGGACGAGCGTGGAGACCGGGTTCCACTCGGCGACCACCTGCAGCGGGGCGGGCAGGCGGGTGCTGTCGACGAAGGCGTTGGACAGGAAGATCAGGGGGAACGACACCAGGGTCGCCACGTTGTTGAAGACCTCGGGGGTGCGCAGGGACAGCGCGACGGTCGCCGTCACCCAGGAGAACGCGTACGCGAACAGCAGCAGCATCAGGAACCCGAGCGCGCCCTCCAGCGGCGAGCTGTGGATGCGCCAGCCCACCAGCAGCCCGACGAGCGCCATGGTGACGATGCTGGTCACGTTCATGATCAGATCGGCGGCGGTCTGGCCGGTCAGCACGGCCGACGGGGACATCGGCAGGGTGCGGAAGCGGTCGAAGACGCCCTTCTGCAGGTCCTGCGTCAGGGTGTAGCCGGTGATCTGACCGCTGCTGACGATCGTCATGACGAAGATGCCCGGGAGCAGGTACTCGCCGTACGACATGCCGGGCAGCTCGATCATGCTGCCGAAGACGTAGGTGAACAGCAGCACGAACACGACAGGGAGCATGACCGCGCCGCCCAGCAGGTCGGGGGCGCGCCGGATCTTCAACGCGTTGCGCTTGGTGATCGTCATGCCGTCGGCGACGGCGATCCGCAGGGCGTCCATCAGGCGTTCTCCTTCACCTTCTGCTCGGCCTGGTGTCCCGTGAGGCTGAGGAAGACGTCATCGAGGGTGGGCCGGCGCAGGCCGGCGTCGCGCACGGTGACCCGCTCGGCGGCCAGGTGCCCGAGGGCGCTGGTCAGCGCGGCGGCGCCGCCCGCGACCGGGATCGTCAGCCGCAGGGCGGTGGCGTCGATCTGCGGGTCGCCGACGGCCAGCGGCATCAGCGTCCGCGCGGCGGCGCGCAGGTCGGCGGCGCTCGTCACCGACAGCTCGATGCGGTCGCCGCCGACCTGGTCCTTGAGCTGGTCGGCGGTGCCGAGGGCGATCACCCGCCCGTGGTCCACCACCGCGATGCGGTGCGCGAGCCGGTCGGCCTCCTCCATGTACTGGGTGGTGAGCAGCACTGTGGTGCCGCCGCCCACCAGCTCACCGATGACCTCCCACAGGCTCGCCCTGGCCCGCGGGTCCAGGCCGGTGGTGGGCTCGTCGAGGAACAGCACCGGCGGGTCGGCGACCAGCGCGCCGGCCAGGTCGAGCCGCCGCCGCATGCCGCCCGAATAGCCCTGCACCGGACGGTCGGCGGCCTCGCCGAGGTCGAAGCGTTCCAGCAGCTCGCGGGCGCGCTGCCGGCTGCGCTTGACGCCCAGATGGTAGAGGCGGCCGACCATCTCCAGGTTCTCGGCGCCGGTGAGGTGGTCGTCCACGGCGGCGTACTGGCCGGAGGCGCCGATGCGGGCGCGCAGCCTGGCGGCGTCGCGGACGACGTCGAACCCCGCCACCCGGGCGTGCCCGGCGTCCGGGCTCAGTAACGTCGTCAGGATCCGCACGGTGGTGGTCTTGCCTGCGCCGTTCGGGCCGAGCAGCCCGAACACGGTGCCCTCGGGGACGGCCAGCTCCATCCCGTCGAGGGCGGTCAGCTCGCCGTACTTCTTGACCAGGCCCTCGGCCACGATCGCGTCGGTCACGGGTCTCTCCTCAGGAATGGTGGATGACGATGTCGCCGTAGTCGGTGTGGGCCCGCACCTCGACGACCGGATCCGACTCCGCGGGGGCGTCGCTGGGGTCGAGGGAGACGTCCACGGTGCCGTACCTGGAGCTGACGTCCAGCCAGGCGGCGGTGCCCCTGCGGATGCCCAGGTCGAGGCCGCCGCCGGTGGTCTCCATGACGATCGAGCCGGAGGCCGCCTCGCCGATCCGCACGTCGGCGTACGAGGTCACGGCCCTGACGCCGGCCAGCGCCAGGTCGACGGTGACGTCGCCGTGGGCGCTGTTGAGCCGCAGGTCGCCCGTCACCGTGCCCAGGCGGACGTCGCCGTGGGAGTTCTTGACGGCGGCGGTGCCGTCGATCCGGCCGATGTCGATGCCGCCGTGGCTGTTGGTGACCTCCGTGTGCCCGCAGGCGTGGGTGACGTGGATGTCGCCGTACGTGCTCCGCAGGCGCGACCGGCCGGCGCGCTCGACCTGGAGATCGCCGTGGGAGGTGGACAGCGACACCTCGCCGACCGGCCCCCGGCACACGACGCTCCCCGCCGTCCTGACGTCGAGGCGGGAGCCGGCCGGCAGCTCGATCGTCACGTCGATCGAGCCGGGGCCGAGCACCAGCGAGCGCGCCCAGTCGGCGGGCGACTCGACGAGCTTGCCGAGCGACAGCCCCCAGTCGGAGCCCCAGCCGGTGGGCTCCTTGTCGCTCCGCACCAGGAGCCTGCCGTTGGCGTAGTCGACGTGGGTCTGCTCGGACGCCTGCACGTCGGCGTCGTTGCGGGCGTCACTCGGGCGGACCTCGACGACGGTGTCGGCGCGGTCGCTCGCGGAGATGCGGATGTTGGCGGCCGCCGTGTCGATGACGGCGGCGATGGGCTCAGCGGTGTCGAAGGCCGGCATACCGATCCCCTCGTGGTGGGTTGTCGTGGTCATCAGCGCACCCAGCCGCTGTAGCGGTTGCCGGACCGCTGAGCGGGGCGCCGGCCGGAACGGTTGCCGGCGGCGCCGGGGTCGAGCGCGGCGGAGACGGCCCGCACCAGCCAGGCGTTGACCGACAGCCCGTCACGGGCGGCCGCGTCCTCGATGCGGGGCTTGAGGTGCTCGGGAACCCGGAGCGAGATCCGGGACGTGCCGCCCTCCTCGGCGTCCGGGGGCAGGGGAGGCGGCGGGGCGGGCGGCCTGTCGGCGTCGCTGCCCTCCAGTGGCCGGATGGCTGGCGGTGGCGTCACGACGAAGCCGGGGTCGCGGCCGCGCAGGCGCACCTCGACGGAGCCGGGGCTGAGGTCGTGGGTGATCTCGTCGGCGGCGGCGGACAGGGCTTCCAGCAGCGCGAGCCTGGTGGCTGATTCGAGCGTCGAGGCGAGACGCTCGGCCAGCGCACGAGCTTCCTCGCCGCCGGCTCCTGCCGCGATCGCCAGCTCGCGGCGGAGGTGGTCCACATACGGCGCAAGGTCCATGACGTCATGATGACATCAATATGGCGTCATTACAACCAGAGGCGTGACGTCGCTATGGCGTCGTCGATAAAAGGGGGGCGGGCAGGCGCTAGCGTGCTGCCATGTCGGACGTGCGACTCGTGGCCTCGGGGCCGCTGCGGATCTGGACCGAGCGGGCCGGGGATCCCGGGCTTCCCGCGGTGCTGATGATCATGGGGTCGGCCGCTCAGGGCGTCAGTTGCCCTGACGCGCTGGTCGGCCGGCTCGTCGAGCGCGGGGTGCAGGTGATCCGGTTCGACCATCGGGACACCGGCCGGTCCAGCGTCGTCGACTTCGACGCGCATCCGTACACGATCGGGGACATGGCCCGCGACTGCCTTGCTGTGCTGGACGGCCATGGGCTGGAATCCGCTCACGTGGCCGGGACGTCCCTGGGCGGCATGCTCGCGCAGTGGCTGGCGGTGCACGCGCCGGACCGGGTCCGGTCCCTGACCGTGATGTCCAGCTCGCCGATGGGCCACGATCCGCGTCCCGTGTGGGAACGGGCGCGGGCCGGGGAACCGGCCGACCCGGACGATCTGCCGCCGCCGTCGCCGGAGTTCCTCGCCCACCTGGCCGCCGGGCTGCCGCCGGGGGTGGAGTCCGACGTGGCCCTGTTCCGGATCTTCAACGGCCCGGTCCGGCCGTTCGACGAGCCCGCCGCCCGGGCCATGCTGGAGCTGGCGCTGTCGCGGGCCGCCGACCCGGCGGCGGCGGCCAACCACCACCGGGCCGTGTGGCTGGAGGACCCCGGCCTGCTCGCCCCGCTGTCGTCGATCACCGCGCCGGCCTCGATCGTGCACGGCGACCAGGATCCGGTCTACCCGCTCGGTCACGGCGAGGCGCTGGCGGCCGCGATCCCGGGCGCGGAGTTGCACGTCGTGCCCGGGATGGGTCACGTCATGACGTCACCCGGCCTGCCCGAGGAGGTCGCCGATCTGATCCGGCTGTGACGGCTGGCGGGTCAGACGGGCGCGTCGTCCCCGCAGGTGGCGCCCGGCGTCACGGCCCCGAGCTCCAGCTCCAGCAGCAAGCGGTGCGTCGGGTTGTCCAGCGCGACGCCGAACAGCTCCTGCGCGCGCCTGATCCGCTTGCGGACGGTGTTCTCGTGCAGCGTCAGCTCCGCGCCGGCGGCCCGGACGTCCCCGAAGTTACGCAGATAGGACAGCAGCGTCGCCCGGTAGGCGGTGCCGTGCCTGACGTCGTAGGCGTCGATGACGCCGCCGAAGCCCGTCCGCAACATCGGATCGCCGCGCACGGCGTCGAACAGCCGTTGCTGGACGATCTCGGCGTGCAGGTCCCGCGCCGCGTAGCTGCCCGGGCGGGCGCCCGTGTCCCGCAGGTGGCTGATGGCGCGGTCGAGGTCGTCGCGGGCCTGGCGGAGCCCGTCGGGGTCCTCGACGGGCTCGCTGCGGACGATCAGCAGGTTCGTGTGCAGCAGCCTGGTCGCCCGCTGGTGGAAGTGGGTGGCCAGGGTGGCGACGGTGACCGAGCCGCGGGGCGCGGCTTCGAGCAGCACGTACATTCGGTCCTTGACCAGGCTGACGGTCGGCTCGTGGCCCAGGGAACGGGCGTCGAGTTCGAGCAGTCCGAGGGCGCGCAGCAGGCCGGCCCGGTGGTCGGGGCGGTGGTCCGTACGGTGGTCGGGGCGGTGGTCGGGGTTCGCGGTCTCGGCGAGGCAGAGGAGGCTCGCCGGCAGGGGGAGCGCGCGGTCGGCGTGGCCCGGATGTCGCAGCGCCGTCTGAAGGGCGGCGTTGCGGCTCTCCTGGTCGGCGTCCAGGTGCCGGCGGATGGTGAGCAGGTGCAGCGCGGCGAGCTTGGCCGCGGTGGCGAGCACGGCCTCGCTGTCGGTGATCGCGTCCTCGTCGGGGAAGGTCGCCCACAGCGAGCCGAGAGCCGTGTCCCCGGCGCGGATCACGACGGCGAGCCGCGGGTCGTAGCCGTCGCGGCGGATCAGCTTGACGGAGTCGCTGCGCCACAGCTCGTCGGTCAGGTGGTGGGGCAGCGCGTGGTCGGGGACCTGCCGGGAGAGGATGCCCACCCGCCGCGTCTCGTCGATCGGCTGGCCCGGCAGGTTGGAGTAGGCGACGATCGTCTGGTTGGTGTCCATGATCGCCACCGCGCCGCCGCAGATCGCGGCGACCGAGTTGGCCAGGGAGAACAGGTCGCCGCCCGCGGGGCCGGAGGCGGGCTCGCCGGTGGCCGGTTGGGTGGCCAGCAGCGTGGAGACCAGGCCGTAGAGGCGGCTCCACGGGATGTCCGGATTGACCGCCACGACCGTGGTGCCCGCCGTCCGCGCCTGCTCGGCGACGTCGGCGGGCAGGCCGCTCGCGCACTTGACCGCCAGCGCCCCGCCCGTCTCGGACGCGAGCCGCAGCGCCTGGCGGACGGCCCTGGGGGAGGAGAGGTTCAGGCCGAGCGCGAGGAGCAGGCATTGCGGCGCGACCGGTTCGAGTGCGCCGGCGTCGAGGAGTTCGACGCCGGCCACCGCGAGCTGCGCGTCGCCGGTCGCGAGCTGGACGACGTCCGGACGCAGCGCGTCGAGCAGGGTCCCCAGTGTGGCCATGGTCATGCCCCAGGTCGGTGTTCGATCCGACACCGCGAACGGGATATCCGGGTCGGATCAGACATTGTTTCACATGCGGACATCCCGCACTGTTGTCCCACTCCGGTTTTGCCGCCCCACCAGGAAGGAAGGATCGCCAGATGCAGGAGCTGCGCGTGGCGGTCGGCGCCGGGAACGTGCTGACCTCGATCACCGACCTGATCCGCTACTCCGCTGACGCCAGCCCCTACCACCAGGTGCCCAAGGTCGTGGTGCTGGCCCGCGACGGCGACGACGTCGCCGCGGTCTTCCGGTACGCCTCCCGCAACGGGCGGCGGGTCGTCCTGCGCGCAGCCGGGACCAGCCTCAACGGCCAGGCACAGGGCGACGACATCCTGCTCGACGTCCGCCGCCACTTCGACCACGCGACCGTCGAGGAGGAGGGCGCGATCCTGCGCAGCGCGCCCGGGGTGGTGCTGGCCAGGGCGAACGCCCGGCTGGCCCGCTACGGGCGGATGCTCGGCCCCGACCCGGCCAGCGCCGCGGCGGCGTGCGTCGGCGGCGTGGTGGCCAACAACGCCAGCGGCATGACCTGCGGCGTGCACGCCAACTCCTACCGGACGGTCGAGTCCCTGCGGGTCGTGCTGCCGTCGGGAACGCGGATCGACACCGCCGCCCCGGACGCCGACCGGCGTCTCGCCGAAGCCGAGCCCGAGCTGGTCGCCCGGCTGCTCGCGATCCGCGACGAGATCCGCGCCGACCCGGAGCTCACCGCGCGGATCCGGACCAAGTTCGCGATCAAGAACACCAGCGGTTACCGGCTGGACGCCTTCCTCGACGGCGACACCCCGGCGCAGATCGTGCGCGGCCTCCTCGTCGGCTCCCAGGGCACGCTGGGCTTCCTGGAGGAGATCACCTTCCGCACCGTCCCCAGCCCGAGGTGGGCGAGCACCGCCTTCCTGCACTTCGCCGACCTGGCCGCCGCCGCGTCGGTCGTCCCCGCGCTGATGGACCTCGGCGCGCGGGCCGCGGAGCTGCTGGACAACCTCTCGCTGCGCGCCATCCGTCCCATGGACGGAGCCCCCGACTGGACGCGCGAGCTCGGCGGCGACGACGCGGGGCTGCTCGTCGAGTTCCGCGCCGGCGACCAGGCCGAGCTGGACCGCTTCGAGGACGAGGCCCGGAAGATCCTCGACGGCGTCGTACTGAACGGCGGCTTCACCCGCGACGCCAAGACCGCGGGCGGCTTCTGGGCCGTGCGCAAGGGACTGCTCACCGCCCTGGGCGCGAACCGGCCACCGGGCACGATCCTGCTAGGCGAGGACGTCTGCGTGCCACCGGCACGCGTCGCCGAGGCGGCGGTCGCGCTGCGCGACATCCTCGCCTGCCACCGGTTCGACGCCTCCGTCGCCGGGCACGCCTCAGCCGGGAACCTGCACTTCACCATGGTGTTCGACCCGGCCGACCCGGCTGACGTCGAACGGTACGCCCGATGCGTGGAGGACGTCGTCGCGCTGATCGTGGATCGCTTCGACGGCTCGCTGAAGGGCGAGCACGGCACCGGCCGCAACATGGCGCCCTTCCTCAAACGCGAGTGGGGGCCGCGGCTGACCGAGCTGATGCGCCGGGTCAAACGCGCCTTCGACCCGCACGGCATCCTCGGCGCCGGCGTGCTGTTCACCGACGACCCCCGCGCCCACCTGCGCCACCTCAAGGCGCTCCCGGCCGTGAACCCCCTGCTCGACGGCTGCATCGAATGCGGCTTCTGCGAGCCGGTGTGCCCGAGCCGCGACCTGACCACCACCCCGCGCCAGCGCATCGTCCTGCAACGCGAGATCGCCCGCCGCGGCTCGCACGCCGGCCTGGAGAGCGCCTACGGTTACGCGGCTGTGGACACCTGCGCCGCCGACGGGTCCTGCGCGACGGCGTGCCCGGTCGGCATCGACACCGGCCACGTGATGAAGGAGCTGCGGCAGGCCAGGCACGGCGGCGCGGCCGGACGCGTCACACTGACCGTCGCGCGGAACTGGGCCACGGCCGAACGCCTCGCCCGGGTCCTGCTACGGCTGGCCAGGACGCTCGCCCACCTGGCCGGCGACCGGCCGGTGCGGGCGGTGAGCCTGCTGGCCAGGAAGGTGCTCGGCGCGAACCGCGTACCGGAATGGCTGCCCGCGACCCCCGGCCCCGCCCCCGCGATCGCCGCGCGCGGACACCGGCCGGCGGGGACGACGGCCGTCTACGTCCCGTCCTGCGTCAACCGGATCTTCGGCGCGCCGCCCGGCGCGCCCGACCCCACCACGGTCACGGCCGCCCTGCCCGCCCTCGCCGGCCGCGCGGGCATCGCGCTGTGGACGCCGCCCGACCTGGCAGGCGCCTGCTGCGGCACCGTCTGGCACAGCAAGGGCCACCGGGCCGCGCACGCCCACGCCGCCGGCGACCTCGTGCGGCGCCTGTGGGACTGGTCCGACGGCGGCCGGCTGCCCGTCGTGGTGGACGCCGCCTCCTGCACGCTCGGCATCCTGCGGGAGGCGCCGCCCGTCCTCGACGACGGCGACCGGGCCCGGCACGCCGCGCTCACCGTGCTCGACGCGCTCACCTGGGCGCGTACCGACCTGCTGCCCAAACTCACCGTCACCCGCCGCCTGTCCCGCGCCGTCCTGCACCCGACCTGCGCGATGACCCACCTCGGCACCGCCGCCGACCTGCGCGCCGTGGCGGACGCGCTCGCCGAGGACGTGGTCGAACCGCTCACCGCCACCTGCTGCGGCTTCGCCGGAGACCGCGGCTTCCTGCACCGCGAGCTGACCGAGAGCGCCACCCGCGCCGAGACCGCCGAACTCGCCGGGATCACGGCCGACGCCTACCTGAGCGGCAACCGCCCCTGCGAGATCGGCCTCCAGCACGCCGGCGGCCACCCGTACGAACACGCCCTGGTGGCACTCGAACGAGCCACCAGACCCCCCAAGTAAGGAACGGAGTCCCGTCGTGACGAGTGAACCACGCGCGATGACGCGCGACGACCGCAAGGTCCTGGCCGGCACCCTGGCCGGCACCACCATCGAGTGGTACGACTTCTTCATCTACGCCCAGGCCGCCGGCCTGGTGTTCGGCCCGCTCTTCCTGGCCCCCGTGAACGAGCAGGCCCCCGGCCTGGCCACGCTCATCTCGCTGGCCACGATCGGCATCAGCTTCCTGTTCCGGCCGCTCGGCGCGATCATCGCCGGCCGGTACGGCGACCGCCTGGGCCGCAAGCGCATGCTCGTGCTGACCCTGCTCCTGATGGGCGCGGCCACCACCCTCATCGGCCTGCTGCCCACCTACGAGACGATCGGCGTGGCCGCCCCCATCGCCCTCATCCTGCTGCGCATCCTCCAGGGCTTCTCCGCCGGCGGCGAATGGGGCGGCGCCGCCCTGCTGTCGGTCGAGCACGCGCCCCGCGAGCGGCGCGGCTGGTGGGGCGCCTTCCCGCAGATCGGCGTGCCCATCGGGCTCATCCTGGCCACCGGCGTCCTGTGGATCATGAGCACGGTGACCACCCCCGAGCAGTTCCAGGCGTGGGGCTGGCGGGTGCCGTTCCTGCTGTCCCTGGCCCTGATCGTCATCGGCTACCTGGTGCGGCGGGCCGTGGATGAGAGCCCGGTGTTCCAGGAGCTGCAGCAGCGCGCCAAGACCTCCTCCGCGCCGCTGCGCGACCTGTTCCGCGGCAACAGCAAGAACGTGATCCTCACCGCGCTCATCTTCGTGGCCAACAACGCGGCCGGTTACCTGCTCATCGCCTACTTCATCAGCTACGGCACCACCGCACTGGGCCTGTCGCGGCCGTCCGTCCTGCTGGCCACCGTCGCCGGGTCGGTCGGCTGGCTGGTCTTCACCCTGTACGGCGGAGCGCTGTCGGACCGGATCGGCCGGGTCCGCACCTTCCAGATCGGCTATGGGCTCATCTTCGTCTGGATGATCCCGCTCTTCCTGCTGATGGAGACGCGCGACATCTGGCTCTTCACCGTCGCGATCATCGTGCTGACCATTGGACTGGGCCTGTCGTACGGGCCCATGTCGGCCATGTACGCCGAGATATTCCCCGTCTCGGTGCGTTACTCCGGAGTGGCCATCGGGTACGCGCTCGGCGCCATCCTGGGCGGCGCGTTCGCTCCCACGATCGCTGCGGCGCTGGTGCAGGGCACGGGGTCCGCGTTCTCCGTCGGCGTCTACATCATGGTGCTGTGCGTGATCTCGCTGGCTGCCGTCACGGTGGTCAAGGAGCCGAAGGGCGTCGATCTGGGGCTGAGTCAGCAGCCGATCGCCTGACGGTGCCCGCTGTGGCGCGACTACGGGGTTCGGAGCCGCGCCATGGCAGGTGGCACTACGCCGACGGCATGGAGGCGGGCGAACCCGCCTGCGGGTGAGGCGGCATGCGAAACCCTCCCATGTCCCCGAGCCCGAGCACGGACGGCCTCGGGTTGGAAGACGGCCACGAATCGGTGGAGTGGAGGTATTCCGCCCCGCACCGTGCAGCCAAGCGGAAGAACCACCAGCATGTCCGCTCGTCGAGATTGCCGAAGGTGCAGTGAAGGAGCGCGGTGGCCAGCAGCGACAAGGGCAGCTGATTGATCCAGTCCTCACGGAAGTCGTCAGTGATCAGTTGGGCGTCGGCGTCGCGGATCACCCGCATCAGTGGAGCGAAGAGGTCGTGGCGTCCCTCACCTCGTATGATCTGGTCGAACAGCTCCTCTTGAGCGCTTGCGTCCGGCGGTATGCGTTTGGCGACGATGGAGAGCAGGAGCATGGCCGGATCTCTGGTCAAGGGAGCGCTGCTGTCGAAGGTGGTCAGGTCGACCAACCTGAATCGTTGCGGCAGGAGTTCTCCCTGTCGCGTGCGCTGCAGGAGGACGTTGCCTGTATGCAGGTCGCCATGTGTCAGCCCGCGCAGGTGCTGGACATGGTCTTGGGCGACGATATCTCCCGCGGCCATGGCGAGGGGATTGGGCAGCAGTCGGGCGTTGCTGTCGTCTGCGAACATGATCCAGCGACGGTCCGGGCGCAGGAGCCCGTTCTGCTGCGCCCAGGCGCGCAGCTTGCCCTGCGGCCCGAATTTCTCGCGCAACTCACTTCGCAGGTATTCGCCTGAGTCGATGTGCGAATAGGGATCCGGCTGCTTCTTGTTCCACTTGCGGATCAGCCCGTGCGTCACCGCGTTGAACGCGGCGACGATTTCCCCAGGGGACTCCAGTTCTGCCATTTGCCACAATGTGGCGAAACTGCCTCCGGCGACCTCTTGCAGGAGCACGTAGCCTCCTGCACCGCCGATGGCGGGGGAATGAGGCTTGAGCGCGACCAGGTGCTCCCTGCGGAATGCTCCCGGGCTGGCATTCCACGCCCGCTGGTGCTGCATGGGTTCGCGTGATGGAGGGCCAGGAGGACAGCTTTTCGCGATCACTTTGCTGGTGCGCTGGTCGCTGTCGGGAGGGGTTCTCACGATGAGAGCCAGCAGGCGGCTCTCTGTATACCCACTCTTCGCCCAGACTGGACGGTTAACTGTTATCTCATAGCTCCCGGTAGCGGCCCAGGCATCCAGGGCCTGTGCCGCCGATTCCCCTAGATGTTCCACGATGATCTCGCGATCGTTCCGCTTGACCTGGCGGGGAGAGCCCGGTGTGCTGTCGACCTTCAGTTGGTCGAGCTCATGCAACAGATCGGCTGGTTTGTTGAAGAGGTGACGGTGGTTGTCCAGGTAGGCCTGCTCGGCCACGGACAATCGCCTGGGCACGATGTGGCCGTTCACCTTGACGAGGAGCGTCTGCTCGACCATTACTACCGCGCGGTTCACCTTCTCCAGAACGGTGATCAGGGCGTCCACCGCGTGGAACTGGGCCGTTTCGCGTCGCGGGGTCTCGTCACGCAGTGCGCGATCCATCTCCTCAAGTTGCTCGTCGGCCGTCCTGCCTGTTGTCGCCGCCCGGAACTTCATGACGTAGCGCTCGTTGTGAGATCGATGGGCGGTCGGCACATCGAATCCGAAGGCGCCCGCGACTTGTACGACAGCGTCCTCTACCTTGGCGAAGGCGTCGTCGCTGCCGTCCGTGACCCTGATCTCCAGTGCGGTGGATTCCGGGATATTCCACTCCCCGAGCGCGAGGGCGGAGGCCTGGTCCAGGTCGAGCCGCGCACCCTCCTCGAAGGCGTTCTTGTAGGCCGAGTCGCCCAGTCGCCGCCGGCAGTCCCGCTGACACGTCTTGTGATGCTCGGCTACCCATGGCGCGCCCATCTGCGGCTCCCCGGCCGCATGCCAGTTGTGCTCCAACGCCCCCACGAGTTGGACGGCCAACGGCAGCTGTCCAAGTTCCACGAAGATCCGCACTGAGGTCTCCAACGCCAGCAGGGTTCCGAGCGTGTCGTGGAAGAGTCGCTTGATGCGAAGACTCTTCCTGACATTCAGCAGAGCGTCCTCGACGCGGCCGGTCGCGAGCATGCCGCCCGCAAGTGCCCAGTGGGCGTGGGAGCTGACCCACTGCTCGCCGCGCTCCCTGCACATTTGCAGGCAGTCCTGTAGTAAAGCCTCGGCTTCCTGAACTTCGCCCTGTGCCGTCAGTACCAGCGCTGACTCGACGACGGCGGGTAGCAGGCCGGGGTTGAGCTCCTTGCAGTCGGTGTTGAACTCGAGCGCCATGCCCAGCAGCGCGCCGGCCTTGTTGAGATCACCCTGAAGCAGTGCCGCGGTGCCCTGCATCTTGGAGGCGAGCATCGCTGCCCGTGAGTCGCCGACCTTGGCCGCCTCTTCGAGGCAGGTCTCGGCCCTGTTCTGCGCCCCTTCGCTGTCACCCTGTGCGCTACAGACGTAGGACAGGACCCACAAGGCCTTACATCGTTCCTTGCTCGGCTCCGTGCCGGGCTCCAGCGCCTGTTCAAGATACTTCCGTCCGTCGCGGGCGAACCCGCAGCACACCCACATGAACCACAGCGACGACAGCAGCCGTAGCGCCAGCGCCTTCCTTCCCGCCGACCGCAGCGCGTATTCGAGCGCCGTGCGCACGTTCTGGTATTCCTGACGCATGCGGACGAACCAATAGATCTGGCGTGGCCCTGACCAGGCATCCTCACTGCGCTGGGCCAGGCTCGTGTAGTACTCCAGGTGGCGTTGGCGGAGCTGCTCGGACTGGCCGAGCTCGTGGAGCCATTCCCCGCCATACTCAGCCAGGGCGTCGACCAGCTTGTAGCGCCCGTTCTCCTGATCATTCCTGTAGAGCAGGATCGACTTCTCCACCAGTCCGCTCAGAAGGCTGGAGACGGTTTCCATCGGCAGTCCTTGGTCGGAGCAGACGATTTCGGCCGCATCGAGTTCGAAATCGCGGGCGAACACCGACAGCCGCGCCCACAGCAGCCGCTCGGCGGGCTCGCACAGTTCGTGGCTCCAACTGATCGCCGCGCGCAGCGTCTGGTGGCGCGCCGGCTCGACCTTGGCTGTGTTGACCAGTAAGTCGAAGCGGTCGGCCATCAGGGCCGGCATCTGCTCGATCGGCAGTTCTCGCAGCCGGATCGCCGCCAGTTCGATGGCCAGCGGGATGCCGTCGAGTCGCCGGCACAACTCCACCACGGTCGCAATGTTGTCCTGTGCGAAATCGGGCACGCCGACGCTGGCCAGGGCATTGAAGAGCTGCACGGATTCGTTGGCGGATGGGCTCTCTGCCGGGTCGTCGCCCGGGACCTTGAGCG
Source organism: Nonomuraea sp. PA05 (assembly GCF_008086045.1). Lineage (GTDB taxonomy): Bacteria > Actinomycetota > Actinomycetes > Streptosporangiales > Streptosporangiaceae > Nonomuraea > Nonomuraea monospora. The sequence goes on from NZ_VSEY01000005.1 coordinate 328,627, forward strand.
GAGGCACAAGCACTACGTGTTCGTTGGGCAGGTGAAGCGGCTGCCGTGAGGTGGCCAGCACTTTCAGGTTGGGTGCCGCCTCCAGCAACTCGTGCACCACCTCGGCGCAGCCGCGTACCAGGTGCTCACACGTGTCGAGGACGAGCAGTACATGACGCTTGCTCATCCACCTCGCCAGAGCCTCCAGGTCTGACCGCATGGACTGGTCGGCCAGGCCCAATGCCGAGGCGATGGCGTGCCTGATCATGTCCGCGTCCCGCAGTCGGCCCAGGTCGACATGCCACACCCCGTCCCGGTATCGGGAGCGCACCACATGCGCCAGCCGCAGTGCGGCGCGTGACTTGCCCACTCCAGCGAGGCCGGTCAGAGTCACCAGCCGCGACTCGTCGAGGCGTTTTTCCAGGTTGGTGAGCAGCCTGGCTCGGCCGATGAAGTCGCGAAGTTCGGGTGGCAGGTTTCCGCACTGCCGAAAACAGGAATCCGACATAACCCTTCCCTGTGTACTAGACCAAGGTGGGACGTAACTCTACGAGGAAAGGGGGCCTTCCCTGGGAGGAATCGGAGATTCTCCTAGAGTGCGGATGGTCAGTGATTTTCACCAGAAAAGTGTGATGAGTCGCATTTTGTTAGGTTAGAGCTGGGGTAAGCAGACGTTCTAGATATCTGCAGCTATGTCTCCTTGTTTCTTATTTGTCCCTATAATTGCCGTCTCGTAAGCACTCTTTCGTGGGTGCCCCCTGCATGCTCAGGCCCATGGAGCTCGTGACCCATATGGGCCGGTGCCTGGTGCGGCGCGTCGGCTGCGGGTGAGCTGGGTGAGCCCATGCGCCTCTTGGTCCCCGTCAGCATCGGGCCGGGCCGCAGCGGGCCGGTCGGCTGAGGCGGGCGGAAAGAACAAGTCTGTTGTTCGCGGAGTTTTTCCTGCACGGTTGTCGGCGTCCCCACCCCCTCCCGACAGGAGTTCCCCCATGTCCGAAACGGTGCCGCTGCACCTGGCGGGCAACAACGCGCCGGTCGCCGACGAGGTGACCCTGGAGCCGTCCAAGATCGTCGGTGAGATCCCGCCCGAGCTCAGCGGCCAGTTCTTCCGCAACGGGCCCAACCCGCGTACCGGCTGGTCGCCGCACTCCTTCGCGGGCGACGGAATGATCCACACCATCGCGCTCGACGGCGGCAGGGCGCGCTGGTACCGCAACCGGTACGTACGCACCCCGCTGTACGAAAACCCCGGCCATTCCCGCTTCGCCCTCGCCTTCGACCAGGACAGCGGCCGCATCGACTACCGGGTCACCACGGCCAACACGCACCTGATCGCGCACGCCGGCCGGCTGTTCGCCCTGGAGGAGGGCGGCTTTCCGTACGAGGTGACGCCGGACCTCGCCACCGTCGGCCCGCACACTTTCGACGGAGCGCTGCGGACCCCGATGACCGCGCATCCGAAGACCTGCCCGATCACGGGTGAGCTGCTGTTCTTCGGCTATCAGCTGCGCCCGCCGTACCTGACCTTCCATCGCGCCTCGGCCGCCGGCGAGCTGGTGCAGACGCGGGTCGTGGACGTGCCGCGGGCGACGATGATGCACGACTTCGCCATCACCCGCAATCACGTGATCTTCATGGATCTGCCGGTCGTCTTCGACGCCGCGCAGGCCGCGGCGGGCGAGCCGCCGTGGCGCTGGGACGAGACGCATCGCGCCCGGTTCGGGGTGCTGGCGCGCAGCGCCGGCGAGGACGCGGAGGTGCGCTGGTTCGAGGTCGCCCCGTGCTACGTGTGGCACACCATGAACGCCTTCGAGGACGTCGGGGGCGACACGATCACCGTCACCGGCACCCGCGTCCCCAGTCTGTGGCGCGGCGGCGCGGATGATCTGGAGGGCGGGCTGCCGGTGGTGTACCGGTGGCGGCTGGATCTGCGGTCGGGGGCGGTCGCCGAGGAGGCGCTGGACGACGCGTTCAGCGAGTACCCGAGGGTGGCGGACGCGGTGCTCGGGCTTCCGCATCGGTACGGGTACACGACGAGTTTCTCGCTGGACGCCGAGCCGGAGCGGTCGGAGATCTACGCCTACGACCTCACCGGAGAGGGCGGCGAACGGGCGGTGCATCGGCTGCCGGCCGGTCACACCTGCGGCGAGGCCGTCTTCGTGGCCCGGGCCGGGGGAGGGGAGAACGCGGGGTATCTGATGACGTTCGCCCACGATCGCGGTGCCGGGACGAGCTACCTGGCCATTCTGGACGCCGCCGACCTGGCCGCGCCTCCGCTGGCCGAGGTACACGTACCGGTGCGCATCCCGGCGGGCTTCCACGGGAACTGGATGGCCACACCGTCGTGAGCCTTCTATCGGTACGGAACGTGCCGTGTTGACAGGGGGAGCGCCGGCTGCCGAGAATGGCCGCGTCCCATTGTTCGGCACGGCACGTGCCGTTACGGTGAAATGAAGAGAAGGCCGTGCCCGATCCCTCCGCCCCCGCCATCGAAGTAACGCACCTCACCCAGCGCTTCGGATCCGTGCTCGCCGTGGACGGCCTCAGCCTGAGCGTTCCGCCTGGAATGTTCTACGGCGTCGTCGGCCCGAACGGAGCAGGCAAGACCACCACCTTGACGGCCGTGTGCGGGCTGCGGGAGCCCACATCCGGGACGATCAGGATCGCCGGTCACGACCTGCGCACCGATCGCGAGGCCGCCCTCGCCCAGCTCGGCATCATGATGGACGGGATGTCCCTGCCCGAGCGGCTGACCGCCACCGAGGTCCTGCGCTACAGCGCCGGGCTGCGCGGCCTGGACAGGGGCTGGCAGGCACGCGCGAACGACCTGCTGGAGATCCTCGGCCTGGACGCGGTGCCGCGCACGCTGATCGTGGAGTACTCCACCGGCATGCGCAAGAAGATCAACCTCGCGCTGGCGCTGCTGCACCGGCCCCGCGTCCTGGTGCTGGACGAGCCGTTCGAAGCCATCGACCCCGTCTCGGCGCACTCCATCGAGCAGGTGCTCAAGCAGTACGTCGACGCCGGCGGCACGGTGCTCCTGTCGAGCCACATCATGGACTTCGTCGAACGCAACTGCCGCCGGGTGGCGGTGGTGGCCGGAGGACGGGTGCTGGTCGAAGGGCCGGTGGCGGACGTGGCCGCGGGCTCCACGCTCAACGAGCGGTTCATCGAGCTGGTGGGGGCCGACCCGGTGCGTCCGCTGGAGTGGCTGCGGTGACGGGCACCCTGTTCGCGCTCAAGCTGCGGCTGTTCCGCAACGGCCCGCACAACGAGCGCGCCTTCAGCCTGGTCACCGGACTGGTCCTGGCCGCCCTGGTGATCGCGGGCGCCGCGCTCGCCGCCCGTGGCGTGATCCACCAGGGGTGGGTCCTGGTGGCGCTCACCGTGTGGGGCGGCATGTGGGTGTTCGGGCCGCTGGCGCAGCCGCGCCACGATCCGTCGGTCATCTCGCGTGAGTGGCTGCGCGGCTATCCGCTGCGGCCGTGGCGGGTGGCGCGGGCGCTGGCATGGACGGAGCTGGCCGGCGTCGGCCCGCTGATCACGCTGGCGAGCCTGTCGTCGCTGGTGGTGCTGGCCGCACCGGGCGGCCCCGCGGCGGCGGTGATCGCCGCCGGAGCGGTGGTGGCGCAGCTCTACCTGCTGATCTGGACGGGCAAGACGGTGGCGGCGCTGGCGGCGTGGCTGTTGCAGACCCGGGCCGGGACGACCATGGCCGCCGTGCAGACCGCCATCATGCTCGCGGTGTCGTTCGCCGGATGGGTGCCGATCGCCGCGTGGCTGCTGCCGCGCCTCGGCGAGCTGGACACCGAGCTCGGGCGGTTCCCCGTACCGGTGATCGAGCTGCTCGCCGCCCTGCCCACCGGCTGGGGGTACGCCGCTGCGCTCGGCGCCCGCGATGGCACGGTCTTCGGTCAGGTCGTAGCGCTGCTGGTCGCGGGTGGGCTGCTGCACCTGGGCTGGATCGCGCTGACGGCCCGCGCCCTGCGCCGGCCGCCCCGCAGGGCGACTCCCCGGCGGGCCGTCGTGCGACGGCGTCCGTTGCCGTTCGCCGGGCCGCAGGTGTCGGCGGTCGCCGCGCGGGAACTGGCCACCTGGCTGCGTGACCCGGCACGCGGGGTGGAGCTGCGCAGCGCCTGGCTGACGCCGCTGCTGATGGCGCTCATCGTCGCGCCCTCCGGCTGGAGCTGGGCGCTGCCCTTGGCGGGGCCGGCGGGGGCGGTTTTCGGGGCGATGGTCGCGATCAACACGTATGCCCTGGACGGCACGGCTCTGTGGCAGCTTCTCACCACGCCTGGCGCGCTCAGGGCCGACGTGCGGGGGCGCATGGTGGCATGGGGGCTGCTGTTCGGCGTGCCGTCCGTTGGGCTGGCGGCCGTGCTGTGGGCCGTGACCGGCTCGCCCCTGGGCGGGGTCGCCGTCGCAGGCGCCATCGTGGCGTCCGCCACCGCCTGCGCGGTCGCGCCTCTGCTCGCGGTCGTGATGCCCGCTGTGGGGACGGACGCTCGCGATCGCGTCTATCCGGGGCAGCAGGCGGGGGATCCGACCGGTGGGCAGATGACGGTCTTCCCTGTGGTTCTGGTGGCTGCGGCCCTGCCCTTCGTCCTCGGCGGGCCGGGGTGGGTGACGGTTCTGTCCGGCATGGTGCCGGCCTGCGCTGTTCTGTACGCTGTCCCGCCGCTCACCGTGCGCCTGCTGCGGCAGCGGGGCACTGGTCTGCTGGACGCGATGGGCTCCCGCTCGTCCCTTCAGGCGGGCAGGAATGCCGCCGGAACAAGATTTGTTGCTGGCGAACATGTCTGACGAGAGCGTGGAGTTCAGCCCCACCGACTGGGTGCAGGACCAGACGAGGAAGATCCTTGAGACCGGCACCACCGAGGGCATCAAGGTCCTCGGGTCACCGATCGTGCTGCTGACCCTGCGTGGCGCGAAGACCGGCAAGCTGCGCTACACCCCCGTGATGCGGGTGGAGCACGAGGGCAGCTACGCGGTCGTGGCGTCCAAGGGGGGCGCTCCCGAGCACCCCACCTGGTACTACAACATCAAGGCACACCCCGAGTTCCCGCTGCAGGACGGGACCGTCACGAAGGAGTACGTGGCCCGCGAGGCCGAAGGGGACGAGCGGGCGCGGTGGTGGGAGCGGGCGGTCGCGGCCTACCCGTCCTATGCCGAATACCAGACGAAGACCGACAGGCTGATCCCGGTGTTCGTGCTCGACCCGAAGTGACCGGCGAGCCGGCGGCGTCCGCGCCGCCGGCCCGCGACTGAGGCCGTCTCGGACGTGACCGAGGCGGCTTCTCTCATGTGCGCGGAGGAGTGGCCGCGCTCCGGTCGGCCTCGGCCGGAGTCAGAGCGAGCCGACCGTGACCCGCCACTCCCGCAGCTCGCGATCCTTGGTGACCTGGAGCTGCGTGTACGGATCCTGATCGACGAGCGCCTGCGCCGCCACCTCGTCCTCCGCCCGCAAGACGATCATCCCCGCCGTCAGGTCCGTGAAGGGCCCCGCGGCGACGACGCTGCCCTGCTCCCAGAGCTTGTTGAGATGCGCGAGATGATCCTCCCGCCGCTCCGCCCGCAACGGAGTGTCGTGGTAGCCGTAGGTCAGAACGAACAGTGCCATGTCAGCCTCCCAGCCCGTAGATACGTCGTGCGTTGCCGGCGAAGACGGCGCGCTGATCGGCCGGCGTCAGGTGTGCCAGCGCGCCCTTCCACGTGTCCACCAGGTGCGGCATGGTGGTCCATAGCTTCTCGACGGGGAAGTTGGTGCCGAACATGGCCCGGCCGGCGCCGAACCAGCCGATCACCTCACCGGCGACGAAGGAGATGAGCTCGGCGTCCACCCGGTGGACGAAGGTGCCCTGTCCCGTGAGCTTGACGACGACGTTCGGGCGTTCGGCCAGCGCGGCCATCCCGGCCCGCCACGGCTCGGTGTACTCGGGGCCGATGAGCATGCCCGCGTGCACCAGGACGAACGTGACGTCGGGGAAGGCCGCCGCCAGCTCGGCCGCGTCCGCCATCTGCTCGGGGAAGACTTGCAGCTCGAACAGCCAGCCGAGGTCGGCGAGCGCGCCGAGGTTCTTGCGGAAGACCGGGTCGCGCATGCGGTCGGGCGCGTCGGCGTAGCGGAACTCCGGGCGCTCGTGCCAGTGCAGTTGCTGCCGCACCCCCCGGACGAGCGGGGTGAGCGCGGCCTGCCGCCGCATGACGTGCGGGGCGTCGTCGTCGAACAGGTCGGCCGCGCAGACGACGGCCGTCGGGCGGCCCGTCTCCTGGTGGACGTCGCGCAGCCAGCGCACCTCGTCCTCAACCCGGTCGAGCGGCCAGTTCGTCTGTACGTAGACCGACTCGGTGATGCCCGAGGCCGTGGCCTCGGCCAGGTACTCGCCGATCAGGTAGTCGCGTTTGATCGGCTCGTACGGCCCGAAGATGCGCGGCACCATCGGGCCGGACAACCAGGGCAGGTCCCGGGTCCGCCAGATGTGGTGGTGCGCGTCCACGATGTCGCCCGTGTACATGACGATCACTCCTTGGCCAAGGTCTGGACCTGCTGGTACGCCGTCCGCAGGTCGCGTACGCCCGCGATGGCGTCCACGTCGCCGAGCACGGCCGCCATGCCGCGGGTGACCGGCCGGTAGGCGGGGTCGCAGGCGAGCGGCGTCCACCACGACAGCCGGTGGCCGAGCAGCGACAACCGCCGGACGGCCGCCCGCATGGGCTCGCAGTCGCCGCGTTCGAGGCCGTCGGAGAGCACGATCACCAGGGCGCCGCGCGCCATGGTGACGTACCGGGCGTTGCCCAGGAACTCCTGGAGGGAGGCGCCGATGCGCGTCCCGCCCTCGGCGTCCAGGACGACCTCGCTGAGCGACGCGACGGCCGCGTCCACCTCGCGCGCCCGCAGCGGCCCGGTGACGCGGGTCAGCCGGGTGCCGAAGGTGAACACCTCGACGCGGTCGAGGCAGCCGACGGCGGCGTGGGCGAAGCGCAGGTAGGCGGCGCTGTGCTGCTTCATCGACCCCGACACGTCGATGAGCAGCAGCACCCTGCGCTGCCGCCGCGGCCGCTCCCGCCGCCGCAGCGTCACGATCTCGCCGTGGGTGCGCCAGGACTCGCGGCAGACCCTGGCGACGTCGATCCACGGCCCCCGGCGGCCTGGACGGCGGCGGCGGGACCGTACCGTCGGCATCGCGCCGCGCAGGTCGCGGCGCAGCAGGGCGAGCACGGCGCGGTCGTCCTCGCCGGCCGGGCCGAACACCGGGCGGCGCTCGCGCTCCGCGGTGCCGGCCGCCAGGCCCGCCTCGCCGCCGGACGCCGCCCCGAAGGGGGCCTCGTCCCCCTTGCCGCCCGGCGCCGGGCTCTCCTCGTCGGAAAGCTCCTGGTCGGGCCGGGCCGTGACCTCTCCGAAGCCGAACCAGCGCTCGAAGACGGGGCCGTAGATCTCCAGGTCCTCGCGGGCGGAGGTGAGGGTGCTCGCGCCGATCCAGTACAGGTGCTGGGCGTCGCGCGGGCCGACGGCCTCGACCGCGCGGAGGAAGAGCCGATGCTTGGCCACCGGGACGCGCAGCCCCTGATCGTTCAGGTCCCGCAGGAAGCCCCGCACGTGGTCGCGGACGCGTACGGCGAGGGGCGGCTCAGTCACGGAACACCTCCCCGGCATGGCGGCTGACCAGCGCCAGGTCCTCCTCGTGCTTGACGAGCAGCCCCGCGGCCCTGCGCATCGCCTCAGGACGGCTCGCGCCCTCGCGGGTCAGCGCCTGTACGCCGCGCGCCCACGTGGTGGACTCCGCGATGCCCGGCCGCTTGAGCAGGGCCAGGCCGCGGATGCGGTGCACGGCGGCCACGAGCTGGGCCGCGCTCCGCTCGTCCAGGCCGGGCGCCTGCGCCTGGATGATCGCCTGCTCCCGCTCCGCGTCGGGGAAGGGGATCCAGTGGTACAGGCAGCGGCGCTTGAGCGCGTCGTGCAGCTCGCGGGTCCGGTTCGAGGTGAGGACGACGAACGGGTCGCTCGCCGCCCTGACCGTGCCCAGCTCGGGGATGGTGATCTGGTAGTCACCGAGGAACTCCAGCAGGAACGCCTCGAATTCGCTGTCCGCCCGGTCGATCTCGTCGATCAGCAGCACCGCGCCGGACGCCGCCCGCAACGCCCTCAGCAGCGGGCGCTCCAGCAGGAACTCCTCGCGGTACAGGTCGCCGACGCCGCGCCCCTCCACCTCGGCGGCCCGCAGCGACAGCAGTTGCTTCGGGTAGTCCCACTCGTACAGGGCCTGGGAGGCGTCCAGCCCCTCGTAGCACTGCAGCCGGATCAGCTCGCGGCCGAGCACCCGGGCCAGCACGTTCGCGACCTCCGTCTTGCCGACCCCCGGCTCGCCCTCCAGCAGCAGCGGCAGCCCGAGCACGCCCGCCAGGTGGACGGCGGTGAGCAGGCCCTCGTCGGCCAGGTAACCCTCCGCGCCCAGCTTCCTGCCGAGCGTCTCCCGGTCAGCCCGCACGGCCGGCCCGCAGCTCGTCGAGGCCGCGCAGCACCTTCTCCGGCGTGAACGGCATGCTGGTCAGCCGGACGCCGACCGCGTCGTACACCGCGTTGGCGATCGCCGGGATCGGCGCGTTAGCCGTCATCTCGCCGATCCCCTTCGCCCCGAACGGCCCATTGCCGGCCGGTCGTTCGAGGAACGCGCTCGTCTGTTCCGGGAGGTCGGCCGGGCCCGGCATCAGGTACTCGACGAAGTCGGCGGGGCCGTGCTCGCGCGAGTGCGGGTAGTACGGCTCGGTCGACTCGAACAGCGCGTGCGACACGCCCATCCAGGCGCCGCCCTCGACCTGCTGCGTCGCCATGGCCGGGTTGAGCGCCCGGCCGACCTCGTAGGTGTTGTAGAGCCGCAGCACCTCGATGACGCCGGTCTCGTCGTCCACCTCGACCTCGGCCACCGTGCACGCGTGCGCCTGGCAGGAGTCGGGGTCCATCTCGCCGGTCTCCGGCACCGGGGTGCTCGGCTCCTTGAGGTAGATGCCGCGGCCGGAGATGGTCCTGCCCTGACGGAAGTGCGCGGCCAGCGCGACGTCGCTGACGTGGATCTTCTTCTCCGCCGAGCCCTTGAGCCGGACGAAACCCGTCCCGTCGGTCTCCAGGTCGTCCGCGTCCACCTCCAGCTCGTCGGCGGCGACCTGGAGCAGCACGTCCCTGGCCTCGCGGGCCGCCATGACCACGGCGTTGCCGATCCGGTGGGTGCCGCGGCTGGCGAACGTCCCCATGCAGTGCGGGCCGGTGTCGGTGTCGGCGGTGTCCACGATGATGTTCTCCATCGGGACGCCGAGGGTCTCCGCCGCGCACTGCGCGACGACCGTCCGCAGGCCCTGGCCGAGATCCACCGAGGAGAGGGTGACCACGAAGCCGCCCATGGTGGTGGCGTGCACGAGCGCCTGCGACGGGTCGCCGCCGAGGTTCATGCCGGTCGGGTAGTTGACGGCCGCGTATCCGCGCCCCTGCCGCAACGCCATCGCTCAGACCTCCGGTCGTTCGGTCGAGGACATCGCCAGGTACTCCGGCGGCAGGTCGTGCCCCACCAGGGCGGCGGCGCTCTGGATCACCTCGACCAGCGCCGTGCCCGACGCGATCTTGCGGTGCGCCTTCATGTCGCCGTCCCGGTAGGCGTTGATGAGCCGCAGCCGCAGCGGGTCCATGCCCAGTTCCCTGGCGACGTGGTCCATGTGCGACTCCAGCGCGAAGTCGCCGATCGTGACGCCGAACCCGCGCATCGCGCTGGACGGGGTGCGGTTCGTGTAGACGCAGTAGCAGTCCACGTGCACGTTCGGGATCGTGTACGGGCCCGGCATGTGTGCCGCCGCCTTGGTGGTGCCGTACGGGCTGTGCCGGGAGTAGGCGCCCGCGTCCACGTGGAGGGTGACCTGGCGGGCGACGATCCGGCCGTCGTCCATGACGCCGTCCTTGATGTGGATGCGCTCGGCGGCGCGCGTGGACGACACCTGCATCTCCTCGGAGCGGCTGTAGACGTACTTGGCGGGCCGGCCGGTGAGCATGGCGGCGAGGCAGGCCAGGGGCTCGACGATGACGTCCACCTTGCCGCCGAAGCCGCCCCCGACGGTGCCGCCGACGACGCGCAGGCCGGTGGGCGGGACGCCGAGGATGAGCGCGGTGTTGTCCAGGGTGAAGAAGGCGGCCTGGGTGTTGGAGTGGATCCGCAGCCGGCCGTCGCCCTGCGGGACGACGACGCAGCCGGTCGGCTCGGTCGGCGCGTGCTCGATGGGGGAGGAGCCGTAGCGGCCCTCGATGATCCGGTCCGCCTGCGCGAAGCCCTGCTCGACGTCGCCGAAGCGGATGCGGCGGCAGGGGTGCCCCTCGTAGACGAAGTGGTTGGCGCCCGCCTGCTTGATGATCGGCGCGCCGTCGGCCAGCGCCTCCTCCACGTCGAGGACGGCGGGCAGGTCGGTGTAGTCGACCACGACCCGGGCCGCGCCCTCGCGGGCGGCCTCCTCGGTCTCGGCGACCACGGCGACGATCGGCTCGCCCCGGTACAGGACCCGGTCCTCGGCCAGCACCGGCTCGTCGTCGGGGCCGACCCCGATCAGGCGCAGCACGACGTACCAGTTGTTCGGCACGTCCTCGTGGGTGATGACCCGCAGCACGCCCGGCACCTCCAGGGCGCCGGAGACGTCCACCCGGTCGATGCGGGCGTGGTGCCGGGTGGACCGGTGGATCTTGACGTGCGTCAGCCCGGGCGGCGTCATGTCCTCGAAGAAGACCGTGCGGCCGGTGACGTGGCCGCGGGCGTCCGAGCGCTGGACCGGGGTGCCGATGACGGAGAAGCCGCCCGCCCGCTCGCCCTTGAAGTAGGCCGTGTCGATCGGCGTGATCCGGCCGCCCATCAGACGTCGGCCTTCGCGGCGGCGCGGCGGCGCTGCGCGGCGGACAGCACGGCGGTGATGATCGGCTCGTATCCGGTGCAGCGGCAGACGTTCCCGCAGATCGCCTCCGTGACGTCCTGGCGGGTCGGATCCGGCTCGCGGTCGAGCAGCGCCGTGGCCGACATGATCATCCCGGGGGTGCAGAAGCCGCACTGCGTGGCGAAGCCGTCCACGAACGCCTGCTGCACGTCGGTGAGCCGGTCGCCGTCGGCCAGGCCCTCGATCGTCTCCACGGCGCAGCCGTCGACGGTCACTACGGGGACGAGGCAGGCGACCACGGGCCGGCCGTCCAGCAGCACCGTGCAACTGCCGCAGCCGCCCTGCCCGCACCCGCGTTTGGCGCCCATCAGCCCGAACGTCTCGCGCAGGGTGCCCAGCAAGGTGGTCGAGGGGCGGGCGATCAGCTCGCGTTCGGTCCCGTTCAGTGTGAGGGTGACGATGGTCGAGGGCATGCGTTCCCCTTTCATGATCCCAGCAGGGCGCGGCGCAGGTGGACGGGGTAGACGCGGGCGCGGTACCAGGCGGAGGCGTAGGCGTCGTCGAACGGCTCGATCACGTCCGCCTCGGCCGCCTGGGCGATGACCTCGGGCGTGAGCGGCGCGCCCCGCAGCACCCGCTCGGCGCCGGACGCCCGCAGCAGGCGGCGCGAGAGGCCGCCGAGGGCGAGCCTGACGTCGCGGACCAGGCCGTCCTCGATCGTGATCCGGGCCGCCACCGTGACGATGGAGCCCGAGTTGAGCCGCCGGCGGCTCGCCTTGTAGAAGCGGAAGGTGCCCTCCGCCGGGGCGGTGAACCGGATGGAGGTCACCAGGTCGCCCGCGGGCAGGCCGTCCGCGACGACCCGTTCCAGGGGTTCGCGGCGGGTGCCGTCCGCGCCGAGCACGTCGAGCTCCGCGTCCAGGGCGAGCAGGGCCGCCGCCAGGTCGCCGTACGGCTGCGGCACGAACAGGTTCCCCGCCACGGTGGCGAGGCTGCGCACCGGCGGGGAGGCGATCGAGCGCACGCAGGGGGACAGGTAGCGCAGCCGGGCGTCGTCCTCGACGTCGGCGAGCGTGGTGGCCGCCCCCAGCGTCACGGTGGCGCCTCCGGCGCCGGCGAGCGTGGTGGCAGCCCCCGGGGAAGCGCCGCCGCCCTCGACGAGGATGCCGCTCAGCCCGGCCTTGCGCAGGCTGACGAGCCGCAGGTCGCCGGTGGCCGCGTCGTTCAGCCTGGTCATCAGGTGGGTGCCGCCGCCCAGGGGGAGTGCCCCGGTGCGCAGGCCCGCGTGCGCGGCCTCGGCACTGTCTGGCATCTCAACCGATATCAGCATTTGCGCTCCCATTATCGATATCGATAATTGGAGAGTAGATGGCATGATCCAAGAGTCAAGGCCCTTCTGAGGCGCGGGAGGCTTGTTGTCCGGACCCTCCGAACCCACGGTGAACCCGCGCGTCGCCCGGCCGACCCTCAGCCGGCAGATCCGCGACGGCCTGCTGCACCGCATCGTCGCCGGTGAGCTGGGCGAGGGCGACCGCCTGATCGAGACGAAGATCGCCCAGGAGTTCGGCACCAGCCAGGCCCCGGTCAGGGAGGCGCTCCGGCAGCTCGAAGGGCTCGGCCTCATCGAGAGCCAGCCCCGCCACGGCAGCCGGGTGCTGCCGTTCGCCGAGCAGACGATCCGGGAGGCGTACATCATGCGGGCGGCGCTGGAGGAGACGGCGACGCGGCTCGCGATGCTCGCCGGGACCCTGCCGTTCGACCGGCTCGGGGAGGCGGTCGAGGAGATGCACCGCTGCGCGCGCGACGGCGACGTGCCCGGCATCGGCCTGGCCAGCGCCCGCTTCCACCGGCACGTCGTGCAGGCAGGCGGCAACGGGCTGCTCACCCGCGCCTGGGAGGCGCTGCAGATCGAGGCGCGCACGGCCATCGCCCTGATGGTCATCGGGCCGGAGCTCGGGCGGGTCGCCGGGGAGCACCGGGAGCTGCTGGACGTCATGCGCGCCGGGGACGTCGAGACGGCCTGCCGGCACGCCCGCGACCACCAGTGGGCCTACGCCGACACGCCGCACGACCCGTACGGGACGCCGAGACGCCGGGACGGCGACGCGTGAGGTCACGCGTCTTCCCCGTTGCCGGACCGCCGCGAGCTTACGGTCAGGCGGAATAGGCGCGACCGCGGCAGCCGTTGGGCCTTGGGTGGCGCGAACGCCACGACAGTGGCGGATGATGCGGTTACCGTGGCAGGTGTCTGCACGGGCATCGACCGCCTGACTCAGGGAGCAGCGTTTGCGTAGCGACTCGGTCGATGTACGTCCCAAGGCCGCCACGGCGGTCTTCCCCGCCGGCGTGCTGGCGCCGCCCCCGCGCACCCTGGTGGACGTCCTCGACGCGACCGCCCGCCTGCACCCCGACGCGCCCGCGCTGGACGACGGCACCGTGTGCCTGACCTACCGCGAGCTGCGCGCGCAGGTGGACCGGATGGCCGCGGAGCTGAGGGAGGCGGGCATCGGGCGCGGCGCCAGGGCCGGCGTGCGCGTCGTGTCCGGGACGGCCGAGTTGTACCTGTCCATCCTGGCCGTGCTGGCCGCCGGCGCCGCGTACGTGCCGGTGGACGCCGACGACCCCGACGAGCGCGCCGAGCTGGTCTTCACCGAGGCGGGCGTGCACGCGGTCATCACCGACAAGCTCACCGTGAACGAAACCAGGGACGACGGCGGCCCGCCCGCCCCCGGCGACGACGCGTGGATCATCTTCACCTCCGGCTCCACCGGCAAGCCGAAGGGCGTCGCCGTGACGCACCGGTCGGCGGCGGCCTTCGTGGACGCGGAGGCGGGCCTGTTCCTGCGGGAGCGCCCGCTGGGCCCCGGCGACCGGGTGCTGGCCGGGCTGTCGGTGGCCTTCGACGCCTCGTGCGAGGAGATGTGGCTGGCCTGGCGGCACGGCGCCTGCCTGGTGCCCGCGCCCCGGTCCCTGGTGCGGACGGGCATGGACCTCGGCCCGTGGCTGGCGGACAAGGGCATCACGGTCGTCTCGACGGTGCCGACGCTGGCCGCGCTCTGGCCGGTCGAGCACCTCGCCGGCATCCGGCTGCTGATCTTCGGCGGGGAGGCGTGCCCGCCCGAGCTGGCCGAGCGGCTGGCCTTACCGCAGCGGGAGGTGTGGAACACCTACGGGCCCACCGAGGCGACGGTGGTGGCGTCGGCGGCGCCGCTCACCGGCGAGCAGCCGGTCCGCATCGGGCTGCCGCTCGACGGGTGGGACCTCGCGGTGGTCGGCGACGGCGGCGAGCCGGTCGTCATGGGGGAGACCGGCGAGCTGGTGATCGGCGGCGTCGGGCTGGCCCGCTACCTCGACCCGGTCAAGGACGCCGAGAAGTACGCGCCGCTGCCGTCGCTCGGCTGGACGCGCGCCTACCGCAGCGGCGACCTGGTGCGGGCCGACCCCGAGGGCCTGGTGTTCGTCGGCCGGGCCGACGACCAGGTGAAGCTGGGCGGGCGCAGGATCGAGCTGGGCGAGGTGGACGCCGCGTTGCAGGCGCTGCCCGGCGTCACCGGAGCGGCCGCCGCCGTGCGCACCGCGGGCGGCGGGCACCAGATCCTCGTCGGGTACGTCGTCACAGGCCCCGGCTTCGACGCCGGAGAGGCCCGCGACCTGCTCGCCGACTCGCTGCCCGCCGCCCTGGTGCCGCGCCTGGCCCCGGTCGGCGCGCTGCCCACCAGGACCTCGGGCAAGATCGACCGCGACGCGCTGCCCTGGCCGCTGACCGGCCTGAGCGCGTCCGCCGCCGGGCTGAGCCCGGCCGAGACCATGCTGGCCGAACAGTGGACCGCCATCCTGGGGGTGGCGCCGGAAGGGCCCGGCGAGGACTTCTTCGCCAACGGCGGCACCAGCCTCGCGGCGGCCAGGCTGGTCTCCGTGCTGCGCCCCGACTACCCCGACGTGGCCGTGGGCGACGTGTACGCGCAGCCGACGCTGGCCGGGCTGGCCTCGCTCCTGGACGCCAGGGGCGAGGCCGAGCCCGCCAGGCCGCCCGTGACGCCCATGCCCCGGCGGGCCGCGCTGCTCCAGACGCTGCTCATGGTGCCGCTGCTCACCGCCGGCGCGATGCGCTGGGTCGTCCCGCTGGCCGCGCTCGGCAACGTGCTGGCGGCCCCGTGGGCCCCGGCGGTGTCGTGGTGGTGGGTGGCGCTGGGCGCGCTGGCGTTCCTCACCCCGATGGGCAGGATCGGCCTGTCGGCGGCGCTGGCCCGGCTGGTGCTGCGCGGCGTGCGGCCGGGCAGCCATCCGCGCGGCGGCGCCGTGCATCTCAGGCTGTGGTTCGCGGAGCAGTTCGCGGCCAGGCTCGGCGTGCCCGACCTGGCCAGCGCGCCCTGGATGACCTGGTACGCCCGGCTGCTCGGCGCCCAGGTGGGCGCGGACGCCGACCTGCACTCGCCGCCGCCCGTCACGGGCCTGCTCAAGGTGGGCAGGGGCGCGTCGGTCGAGCAGGAGGTGGACCTCAGCGGCCACTGGTACGACGGCGACGTCCTGCACGTCGGCGAGATCCGGATCGGCGCCGGCGCGACCGTCGGCTCCCGCTCGACGCTGCTGCCTGGCGCCAAGATCGGCAAGAACTCGCAGGTGGCGCCCGGGTCGGCGGTCGTCGGCGGCGTGCCGTCCGGCGAGCTGTGGGCCGGCGTGCCGGCGTTCCGCCAGGGCAAGTCGCGCAAGCCGGGTGAGCGGGCCACCCGCTCCCCCTATTGGACGGCCGTGTACGGGGTGACCGCCTTCGCGCTCAGCCTGCTCCCCGTCGCCGCCGCCGCGGCCGCCTTCGCGGTGCTGGCCTGGTTCGCCCGCGGGACACGCACGCTCGGCGACGCGCTCACCGCCGCCCTGGCCGGCGTGCCGCTCGCGACGATCACCGGCATGGCCGCCTTCGCGCTGCTCACGCTGATCAGCGTGCGGCTGCTCGGCCTGGGCCTGCACGCCGGGCAACATCCGGTGCACAGCCGCCAGGCCTGGCAGGCCTGGGCGACCGGGCGGCTGATGGCCGCGGCCCGCGTCTGGCTGTTCCCCCTGTACGCCAGCGTCCTGACCCCCGCGTGGCTGCGGGCGCTCGGCATGAAGGTGGGCCGGGGCGTCGAGCTGTCCACGGTGCTGGCGCTGCCCACGATGACGTCGGTCGGCGACGGGGCCTTCCTGGCCGACGACACGATGGTCGCCCCGTACGAGCTGGACGGCGGCTGGATGCGCATCGCGGAGGCGCGGATCGGCAAGCGGGCCTTCCTCGGCAACTCCGGGATGACCGCCCCCGGCCGCAAGGTGCCCAAGGACGGGCTGGTCGGGGTGCTGTCGGCGACGCCGAAGAAGGCCAAGTCCGGCTCGTCGTACGTCGGCATGCCGCCCATGAAGCTGCGCCGCACCGCCGAGGAGGGCGACAGGAACCGCACCTACGACCCGCCCGCCAGGTACAAGGCGGCCAGGGCCGTCGTCGAGGCGTTCCGCGTGCTGCCCGCCATGGGCGCGGTCGCGCTCGCCGTCCTGGCCGCCGCCGCGTTCGAGGCCCTCGCCTCCCGCCACGGGTTCGCCGCGGCGACCGCGCTGAGCGGCCTGGTCATGATGGCCGCAGGGGTGGCCGCGGCGGCGGTCGCGACGGCCGCCAAGTGGCTGCTCGTCGGCCGGATCAGGACCTCCAACCGGCCGCTGTGGAGCTCGTTCGTGTGGCGCAACGAGCTGGCCGACAACTTCGTCGAGGTGCTGGCCGCCCCCTGGTTCGCGCAACCGTGGCTGGGAACCGCGCCGCTGAACGTGTGGCTGCGCTCGCTCGGGGCACGCATTGGACATGGGGTCACGTGTGACACGTACTGGCTGCCCGAGGCGGACCTGGTGACCCTGGGCGACGGCGCGTGCGTCAACCGGGGCTGCGTCCTGCAGACACATCTCTTCCACGACCGTGTCATGAGCATGGACACGGTGACACTAGAGGCCGGCGCGACGCTGGGCCCGCACGGCGTGGTGCTGCCCGCCGCGCGGGTGGGCGCCGACACCACGATCGGCCCGGCCTCCCTCGTGATGCGGGGCGAGCACGTGCCCGGCCGCACCCGCTGGTTCGGCAACCCCATCTCGGCGTGGCGATGACGCCGTACTTCTCCGGGCACGGCGACCACCGCTACGGCGTCTCGTACTACGACCTGAGGCTGGCCTACCGGGTGCCGGCCAACCGGCTCGACGGCACCGCCCTGCTGACGGTGTCGGCCGCCGAGCACCTGGCCGCGCTGGAGCTGGACTTCGGCAAGCTGAGGGTCGCGGCCGTCACGGTGGACGGCGTGCCCGCCCGGTACGCGCACGCCCGCGGCAAGCTGCGCGTGACGCTGCCCCGGCCGCTGCCGGCGGGGGAGCGGGCCGTCGTGGAGGTGCGTTACTCGGGCAAGCCCGTGCCGGTCTCCAGCCCCTGGGGCGGGCTGGGCTGGGAGGAGCTGAGCGACGGCGCGCTCGTCGCCGGTCAGCCGATCGGCGCGCCGTCCTGGTTCCCGTGCAACGACCGGCCGGACGACAAGGCGTCGTACCGCATCTCCGTGACGACGGCGTCGGCGTACCAGGTGATCGCGAACGGGGTGCTCTTCGACAGGCGGCGCGGCGCGGGGACCACGACGTGGATCTACGACCAGGCCGAGCCGATGGCGAGCTACCTGGCGAGCGTGCAGATCGGGCGCTACCAGATCATCGAGTACGACGGCTCCCGGCTGGCCTGCCCGCCCCGGCTGGCCGCCCGCGTGCGGCACGACTTCGGCCGGCAGGGGCAGATGATGACGCTGTTCCGCGGCCTGTTCGGGCCCTACCCGTTCGCCGGCTACACCGTCGTGGTGGCCGACGACGACCTGGAGATCCCGGTCGAGGCGCAGGGCATGTCGATCTTCGGCAGGAACCACGTGGACGGCGTGCGCGGCAGCGAGCGGCTGGTCGCGCACGAGCTGGCGCACCAGTGGTTCGGCAACAGCCTCACCGTGGCCTGCTGGGGCGACATCTGGTTGCAGGAGGGGTTCGCGGCCTACGCCGAGTGGCTGTGGTCGGAGGCGTCGGGCGGCCCGCCCGCCGGCGAGCACGCCCAGCGGTGGCGGCAGCGCCTCACCCTGCTGCCGCAGAACTTCATCCTGGCCGACCCCGGTGAGGCGGCGCTGTTCGACGACCGCGTCTACAAGCGGGGCGCGCTGACCCTGCACGCGTTGCGCGAGCTCATGGGCGACGAGGCGTTCTTCACGGCGCTGCGCGCCTGGACCACCGAGCACCAGCACGGGACCGTCACCACCCGCGAGTTCGCCGGGCACGTCCAGCGGCACAGCGCACAGCCGGTCGGACCGCTGCTGTCCGCGTGGCTGCACGAGAAGCCGCTGCCCCAGCTCGTCAGATGATCTTTCCGGGGTTGAAGATCCCGGCGGGGTCCAGGGCCGACTTGATCGCGCGGTGCAGGCCCAGCACGCTCTCGCCCAGCTCGTGGTGCATGCCGCGCTTCTTCAGCAGCCCCACGCCGTGCTCGCCGGTGACCGTGCCGCCGAGCGCGATCGCGTCGTCGAGGATCGACTCGAACGCCTGCTGCGCCCGCTCCCTCGCCTCCTCGTCGCCCGCCGGGACGACGATCAGCGGGTGCAGGTTGCCGTCGCCCGCGTGCGCGATGTTGGCGATGTGCACGCCGTGCGCCGTCGCGTGCGCCTCGATGCGGGCGAGCATCTCCGGGACGAGCCCGCGCGGCACGCACACGTCCTCCGTCAGCACCGGCCCGAGCCGCTCCAGCGCCGGATAGGCCAGCCTGCGGGCGGAGAACAGCGCCTCGGCCTCCTCCGGATCCGTCGAACGGGTGCTCCAGGTGGCCCCCGCCCGGTCGAAGCACTCCTGCAGCGCGGCGGCCTCCCGCTCGTCGCCGGTGTCGACGCGGCCCAGCAGCAGGACGTCGCCGAGGTCGGCCAGGCCCATGTTCTTTCACTCATCCACGGCCCGCAGGCAGTAGCGGTCGACCAGCTCCAGCGCCGACGGCGTGATGCCCGCCGCGGCCGTCGCCGCGACCGCCTCGCCCGCGGTCACCAGCGAGTCGAAGGCGCCGACGACGGTCTTCTGCGGGCTGTCCGGCAGCCGCAGCAGCCGCACGGTGATCTCGGTGATCACGCCCAGCGTGCCCTCCGAGCCCACGAACAATCCCGCCAGGTCGTAGCCCGCCACGCCCTTCCTGGTGCGGCGGCCCAGCGTGACCAGCTCTCCCCGGCCGGTGACGACCTTCATGCCGAGCACGTAGTCGCGGGTCACGCCGTACTTGACGCAGCACACGCCGCCCGCGTTCGTGGCCGTGTTGCCGCCGATCGTCGACCAGGGCGAGCTGGCGGGGTCGGGCGGGTACCACAGGCCGTGCTCGGCTACGGCGGCCCGCAGGTGGTCGTTGACCACGCCCGGCTGGACGACGGCGAGCTGCTCGGCCGGGTCGATCTCCAGGATCCGGTCCATGCCGTCGAGCGCCAGCAGCACGCAGCCGTCCACGGCGTTGGCCCCGCCGGACAGGCCCGTCCCCGCGCCGCGCGGCACGATCGGCACGCCGTGCTCGGCGCAGATCGCCACGAGGGCGCGGACCTGGTCGGCGTCCCGCGCCTTGACCAGTGCGATCGGGGCGCCCGCCGGGGCCCAGGCGGCCTGGTCGCGGGCGTAGGCGCGCATGACGTCAGGGTCGAGGACGATCCGGTCCGTGGGCAGGGCGGCGGACAGGGCGTCGAGGAACAGCACAGCGACAAGTGTGTCACTCGGGCCAGCCGAGGGGATGGCGCGGGTCCGCCGGGGGCTCGCCGCCCGCCTCGTTGAACGCGGTCATCGCGGTGATCAGCGCCTGGCACTCCACCGGCGTCAGGCGCGAGACGACCTTGGCGATCTCCTCGCGGCGGCGCGCGGTGACGTCGTCCACCAGGCGGCGCCCCTCCTGGGTGAGCCGCATCAGGGTCTCGCGGCGGTTGTGCGGGTTGACCTCGCGGGTGACCAGCCCGGCGGCGACCAGCCGGTCGGCCATCCGCATGGCCGTGGAGCTGTTGACCGCCAGCAGCTCGGCCATGGTGACGAGCTTGGTCTCGCCGTGCGCGGACAGCACGACCAGCATGCGGAACTGGGCGAGCGTCACCCGCTCCTGCGCCGCCGCCAGGGAGCGGGCGGCGATGGCGACCAGCAGCCGGGATCCGGTGAGGACGGCCGAGACGACGGCGTGCAGGTCCGCGGTGTCCGCCCGGCCCGGCGAACGCTCTTCCATGCTGTTCAGTTGTACACCGTCGCGAGACCCGCTCAGCCGCCGTCCCCTGGCTTGCGAGCACCGCGCCCACCATGACAGGGGGACACAGCGGCGTGATCGCCCGCCGAAGCTATTGCATAGGAAGCTTTCCTATTTAATACTGCGATCAACGCAGCGTGTCCGCGTGCCGCACTGCTCTCGCCGACTCGGCGCCCAACTGTTCGGAGGCCCTCGTGACCCGTCGTGTCCTCACCCTGTCCGCCGCCGCGATCGCCTGCCTCGGCGCGTTCGCGATCTCCGCCCCGGCCGCGCACGCGGCCGAGGTGGAGGTGGTCCACAGCCCCATCTCGCTCGGCGACTACTGCTCCGCCCAGGTCAACTCCTCCTCCACCATCGGCTTCTACAACGGCAGCCTGGGCTGCCACCGCTGGAGCACCAGCGGGACGGGCACCACCTACGTCGGCACCGGCAGCGCCTCCGCCGCCTGCGCCTACCTCTATCCCGGCGCCACCTACCTCAGCCACGCCCAGGCCGCGGGACAGGCCCTGCTCTGCAGGTACTCGGTCTGACCCGCGAGCCACGGCGGCCCGGCCGGGTGCGAGGCTGTTGTCATGAACGACACGCACACCGTGGTCCTGGTCGAGGGGGCCAGCGACCTGTCGGCCGTCGAGGCGCTGGCCGGGCGCCGTGGCCTGGACCTGGCCGCCGAGGGCATCTCCCTGGTGGCGATGGGCGGTGCCTCGAACATCGCGACCTACATCCGCAGGTTCGGCCCGTCCGGCCACGGCCTGCGGCTGGCCGGCCTGTGCGACGCGGGGGAGGAGGGCGACTTCCGCAGGGCCGTCGAGCGGGCCGGGCTCGGGGCCGCCGTGAGCAGGAGCGGGCTGGAGGCGCTCGGGTTCTTCGTGTGCGTCGCCGACCTGGAGGACGAGCTGATCCGCGCCCTCGGCACCGACGCCGTCGAGCAGGTCGTCGACGCCGGGGGCGAGCTGGGCTCGTTCCGTACCTTGCAGAAACAGCCCGCGTGGCGGGGCAGCAGCACGCACGAGCAGCTCCGCCGGTTCATGGGCGCGGGCAGCGGCCGCAAGATCCGCTACTCCGGGATGCTCGTCGAGGCGCTCGACCTCGATCGGGTGCCGCGACCGCTGGACCTGCTGCTGGCCTACCTGCTGGGCAGCCGGAGCCGGTGACCGGCGGCGCGACGCACGTCGAGGCGGCACAACCGGCGGCGGCGCCCGCCTCAGGTAGACGACCGGTCATACACTCGCGGTATGGGACGCACCAGCGATGCCAAGGAGAAGATCCTCGACGCCGCTCGATCACTCATCGAGTCGCGCGGCTACTCCGCCCTCGGCGTGGCCGAGATCTGCAAGGCGGCCGGGGTGCCGAAGGGCAGCTTCTACTACTTCTTCGCGTCCAAGGAGGCGCTGGCGCTGGCGGTCATCGACGAGCACTGGGCCGGTCAGGAACGCGACTGGAAGCGCATCCTGGGCGGTCAGGCGCCGCCGTTGGCGCGGCTGCGGCAGCTCTTCGAGGCGACGGAGGCCACCCTGCGCTCGGGGCAGCGTACCTGCGGCAGTGTGGCCGGGTGCCTGTTCGGCAACCTGTCGCTGGAGCTGAGCAACCAGACCGAGGCCATTCGGGTGCGGTTGCAGGAGATCTTCGACGCGCAGGCCGAGATGATCGAAGCGGTCGTCGCCGAGGCCGTCTCGCGGGGGGAGGCCGGGGTGGGGGACGTCCAGGAGGCGGCGCGGTCGGTGGTGGCGCAGTTGGAGGGGCAGGTGCTGTTCGCCAAGCTGTACAACGATCCGCAGCGGTTGGGTGCGCTGTGGGTCAGTTGCCTGGCGCTGCTGGGGGCCGACGCGCCGAGCGAGGTGGCCGTCGGGCTCTGAAGCGCCGCTCGGGGTGACGCGTCGTTCGTGGTCAGGCGGCCGTCGGCTCTGAAGCGCCGTTCGCGCTGATAGGCGTGGCCTCTCAGTACCATTGCGGCGTGGAGCTGCGCCAACTGCGGTACTTCGTCGCGGTCGCCGAGGAGCTGAACTTCGGCCGCGCCGCCGGTCGCCTGCTGATCGCCGGGCCCTCGCTGTCCCAGCAGATCAAGGCCCTGGAACGGGACCTGGGCGTGCGCCTGTTCGACCGGGATCGCCGCTCGGTGTCCCTCACCCCGGCCGGCGCGGCGCTGCTGGCCGACGCGCGGGCCCTGCTGGAGCGTGCCGACGAGCTGCGGCGCCGGGCCCGCCGCCTGTCCGGCTCCGAGCCGGTCAGGCTCGGTTACGTCAACTGGCTGCCACCCGACCTGGGCGCCCGCACCGCGGCGGCGGCCCAGGTGCACATCGACGCGTGGGTCGCGCCCTCGCACACCCAGGCCGCCCGCGTCGCCGACGGCGGCCTCGACCTCGCCGTGTGCTGGGTACGCACCACCGACCTGGAACAACGCGGCCTCCGCGCCCAGCTCATCGGCGCCGACCGCCTCTACGCGGTGTCCACCGGCCCCGGCCGTCCGCCCGCGCCGCCCCCCGGCCTCAGCCGTCTGCCCGCGCCGCCCACCGGACGGGACCCCGCCACCGTCCCCGCTGCCGACGTGCCCGCCGCCGACACCTGCGTCCTGCTCGACGACGACGTTACCTCCTGGTCCTCCTGGAACGTCTACGCCGAGGAACTGGCCGCCCGGACCGGAGCCCGCGCGGTGCGCATCTCCGACGGCGGCATCACCGGCCCGGCGTTCTTCGACCACGTGCGCCGCTGCCGCCGCCCGGTCATCAACTCACCCAAGGGCCAGACCACGCCGCTCCCACCCGACCTCGTACGCAGGCCGGTTGTCGCCCCGGAGATGTACTGGACGTGGTCGCTGGTGTGGCGGCGCGGCGAGGACCGCACCTCGGTCCTGGACGTGGTCGAGGCGCTGCGCCCCGACGGCGACTTCGGCATCCACGGCCCGGACGCCTGGCTCCCCGAGGACGACCCGCACCGGCACTGAGAGGTTGATCCTCTCAGGTGGAAGGATCCCGGTCCTGCCGGAACTTTGACGTGACCCGGCACGCGGCCTAACTTCACTTACAAATAGACGACCGACCGTCTAGTGCAGAGTGAAGAAAGGCCATCATGAGCATGCAGCAGCAGAAGACAGCCCTCGTCACCGGCGCGTCCCAGGGCATCGGCGCCGGCGTGGTCGAGGCCTACCGCAAGCTCGGCTACGCCGTAGTAGCCGTCTCCCGCACCATCGCCCCCTCCACCGACCCCGGCCTCGTCACCGTCCAGGGCGACGTGGCCGACCGGGCCACCGCCGAGCGCGCGGTCGCCGCCGCGGTGGAGCGGTTCGGCCGCCTGGACACCCTGGTCAACAACGCCGGCATCTTCGTCGCCAAGCCGTTCACCGGCTACACCGGCGACGACTACACCGCCGTGCGCGGCGTGAACCTCGACGGCTTCTTCCACATCACCCAGCTCGCCGTCGCCCGCATGCTCCAGCAGGGCGGCGGCCACGTCGTCACCATCACCACCAGCCTGGTCGACAACGCCGACGCGCGCGTCCCGTCCGTGCTGGCCTCGCTGACCAAGGGCGGCCTGCAGGCCGCCACCAAATCTCTGGCCATCGAGTACGCCACGCGCGGCGTCCGCGTCAACGCCGTCTCGCCCGGCTCCATCAAGACGCCCATGCACCCGGAGGAGACGCACGAGACGCTGGCCGCGCTGCACCCGGTACGCCGGATGGGGGAGCTGAGCGACGTCGTGGACGCCGTCCTGTTCCTGGAGAACGCGCCCTTCGTCACCGGCGAGATCCTGCACGTCGACGGCGGCATGAGCGCCGGCCACTAGAGGAGAGCCCCATGAACACCGACACGGAAGCGATCCTGCGGGACGTGATGGACCGGTGGCGGGCCGGCGTCGACGGGCACCAGCCGCAGCGGATCGCCGCCCTCTTCACCGAGGACTCGATCTTCCAGGGCCTGCGCCCGTACAGCGTCGGCAGGCCCGGCATCGCCGCCTACTACGACTCCCAGCCGCCGGGGCTGACCGCCGCGTACCGCGTCGCCGAGGCCCGGGCCCTCACCGACGACCTCGTCCTCGGCTACCTCGCCGTCGACTTCTCCTTCACCGACCGGCCCACCCTGCACGTGTGGCTCGGTGTGCTGGTGCGCCGGACGGAGGAGGGCTGGCGCATCGCCCACTACCAGGTTTCCCATCTCGACTGAGGCGCCGGGGCCGCACGTCTTCCACCACGCGGGTCGCCCGGCCCGAGATGCCGGTCAGGGCCGGTGATCGGACGTGGCAGCCAGGCGTCCCCAGGTCGTGACCAGCGGCCGGTAGCCCTGGCGGGACCAGAAGGGCACGGACAGCGGGTTCGCGGCCATGTAGTGCACCAGCACGGTCTCGACGCCCGCCGCCGCCACCACGGCGTGGGCGTGGTCGGCGAGCGCGGCGCCGGTGCCCCTGCCCCGGCTGCCGGCCCGCGCGTACAGGGAGCCGACGTAGGCCACCGGCGAGGCCCGCACGGCGGACGCGATCCGTCCGGCGCGGGAGGGGTGGTGGATGGCGAGCATGCCGGTGACGTCGCCGTCCCGCTCGGCCAGCCAGCACCAGCCGTCGCCTCGGGTGAGCTTCTCCGCCAGCTCGGCCCGTGCGGCGGCGGCCGTCGAGGGCAGTGCCGGCGGCACCCAGCCGAACTGCGCCTCGTAGTCGATCAGCTCCAGGTAGAGGCGGCACATGGCGTCGAGGTCGTCCGCCACGGCCCGTCGCACGCCGGGGGACGGCGGGACGGCGGGCGTCCCGCGGGGCGGCTGACCGGCGGGTGAGGCGGGAGCGACGCGGACGGCGAGGATGGTGCGCGGTGCGAACCCCCGCCTGACCAGGGCAGCGACCGGCGCGGTGTCGCGGCTCGGCCAGTTCACGACAAGCCCGGCGTCCACCCCGGCGCCGAGACCGGAAGGCCGCAGGTCGGGGTTGGAGGTCCGGTGGTCGGGGTCGGGGGCTCGCAGGTCGAGGCCGGAGATCCACCGGTCGAGAAGGCGGCCGAGGGCGCCCGCCGGATCGTCGCCCGCCACCCTGGCCTGCAGCGCATGGGTGACCACCGGCCCCCACCGCACGGCATCGGCCCGGGTCACGGCCACCGAGGGCGCCCCGACGGCGTCCGGCACCTCGATGAGGTCGCCGTCGAGGGGCGCGACAGTGACGAGCGGGTCGGCGGCCCGCACCCGCGCGAGATGCCCTTCGACCACCTCCCTCACCAGCGCTGCCGGGCCTCCTCGGCCCACCCGGTCAGGCCGTCGAGGTCGATCCAGGCGCCGTCGTCGGCCTGCGCGCGTCCGCTGAAACGCCCGAAGCACTGGTGCGTCTCGGACCCGACCAAGCCCAGCTCCGTGCGGGCGATCTTCTCGTGGAACGGCGTGAACACCGCCTCCACCCGCGTGCCCGTGATCCGCCACGGCTTGAGCCAGTCGCCGCGGTCGTAGTGCCACGCCAGCTCCTCGCCGATCTTGTGCAGCCGCCCGTCGACGAACAGGGCGTTCTCCGTCATCCCGGTGCCGTCGGTCCACTTGCCGCCGAGCTGGACGGCCCGCCCCGGCGCGCTGCCCGCCGCCCAGTTCCACACGATGGAGTACGGCCACCGCCCGCGCCCGTGGTCGAGCACGGCGAAGGAGTCCCGTTCGCTCACCTCATGCTCGGCGTGCCCGAGCCGCAGCCGGCCGCGTACCGGGCGTCCGACGTCCTTGACCGTGTACTGGAAGCGGCCGGGACCCCAGGGCACCACGACACCGAGCGACTCGTGCCCGCCGGGCAGCGGGATGTCCAGCTCGACCTCGACGCCGGGCGCCACCGCCCGCAGCGTGCTGCCCCCGGGGTGCTGGTCGATGTCGATGGCCAGCCCGTTCGCGCGGGCCGACGCGGCGCCCTCGCCGCTGCGTTCCGGCATCACCGTGCCGCGCGCCAGCGGCACCACCACGTCCTTGGACGTCTCCTCGCCGGTCGCCCGGTCCAGCACGTAAAGGCCGTGCACGCCGGCGTAGTCGAGCGACGACGCCACCAGGCCGATCACGTGATCGGGCGTGACGACGCCCCAGTACTCCCAGCGTTTGGTACGGCCCCAGCCGCGCAGGTTGGCGCGGTGCAGCGGGCGCCGCGTCCAGCCCACCGCCTCCGGGTTGAGCCGCCCGCCGGGCAGGCACAGGTCGACGGGCGCCGTGATCTCCCGCTCGTGCGTCACCATGGCTGAAGGGTAGCGGCTCGCGTCCTGCGGTGATCGATCCCCGGCTCCAACCTTTCGGCGCTCCGGCAGCGTCTGGAGATTGACCGAATTGAGGAGAGACGTTGGATCGCAATGCCGGCTTCCGGGCGTTCGTCGATGCGCACCAGCGCTCGTTGCTGCGGCTGGCCTACCTGCTCACCGGCGAGGAGCATCTCGCTGAGGATCTCGTGCAGAGCGTGCTGGTCCGGATGATCGCGCGCTGGCCGAAGTTACGCCACATCGACAAGCTCGACCTGTACGCGCGCAAGGCCATGATGAACCAGTACATCTCGTGGCGCAGGAAACGTTCCTCCGATGAGGTGCCGAGCGCGGATCCGCCCGAACGCTCCCACTGGCCGGAGGACTCGGCCGTGCTGCGGATCGCCCTGCGTCAGGTGCTGATGCGGCTCACGCCCAAGCAGCGCGCGGTGCTCGTGCTGCGCTTCTTCGAGGACAGGACCGAGCGCGACGTCGCCGGCCTGCTGGGCTGCTCGGTCGGCACCGTGAAGAGCCAGACGCACCACGCCCTGGCGCGGCTGCGCGCGCTGGCGCCTGAGCTGGCGCCCAACCTTCCCGTCATCCGTCCGGCCGAGGTGAAGGAGACGCATCGATGACCTGGCTGAAGGACGCCTTCGAGCGCATCGCGGACGACATGCCGGAGCGGGATCTGGCCGCCCGCGCGATGGCGGTCCACCAGCGCAGGCGGCGTAACCGCACGGCGTTCGCCGCCGCGGCGGCCGTGGTCGTGGTGACGGCGCTGGCCGCCACGCTGGGCGTCCGCCTGCTGCCGGAGACGCCGCGGGAGCCGGCCGCTCCTGTCAAGCCGCCCGAGCAGGCCACGATCGAGGTCGGAGTCGTTCCGAGCACGGCGGCGGCGCCGCTGTTCGTGGCCGCCGCCAAGGGCTACTTCGAGCAGGAGGGGCTGACCGTGACGCCGCGGATCGTCATCAGCGGCGCGCACGCCGTGCCCAGGGTGGCCGCGGGCGCTGTGGATCTCACGCAGACCGATCATCTGGCGGCGCTGCGGGTGATCCGGGCCGGACAGCCCTTCAAGATCGTCTCAGGCCTGTACGAGCCGGGGCCCGGCACCACCGCGCTCGTCGTCAAGGCCAAGTCCACGATCAGGAGCGTGGCCGATCTCGAGGGGAAGAAGATCGGGGTCTCGTACCTGCGGAGCATGGAGGAGCTCGCGCTCGCCGGCCTGCTGAAGAAGGCCGGTCTGAGCCTGGACGACGTCAAGCTGATCGAGAGCCCGCTGCCCGACATGGCCATGCAGATGGCGAAGGGCCGGTTCGACGCCGCGCTGACGGTCGAGCCGTTCGTCAGCATGGGGGCCGGGCAGAAGCAGTGGCGGGTGCTGGCTGACCTGCTGACCGGCGACTTCGCGGATCTGCCCGGGCAGGCGTGGATGGCCTCCGAGAAGTGGATCGCGGCCAACCCCGCCACGCTGGCGGCCTTCCAGCGCGCGCTGGTCAAGGCGCAACGCCTGATCACGAGCGACCCCGGCGAACTCGAGGCCATCCTGCCGTACTACATCAGGATGACCCGCGAGGAGTCCGCCGCGATCAAGCGTGGCGCCTACACCACCGCGATCGACCTGCCAGGGCTGCGGCGGCTGGACGAGCTGGGGCGCCGGTACGGGTTCATGAAGGGCCGGTTCGACGTGAAGGAGGCCGTCATGACCTCCCGGTAGCCGTGCGGTCAGTGGTCGCGGGCCTCGTCGAGGACGCGGGCGGCCTCCCGCTCGTACGAGCCGCGCGAGGCCAGCACCACCAGGCCGCCCACCACCATGGGCACGATCAGCGCGTACATGGCGACGAGGAGGGAGCCGGAGGCGTCGGAGGCCATGCCGACGATGAGGGGGCCGAAGGCGGCGCCGATCGTCAGCAGGAACTGCAGGACGGCGAAGCCGACGCCCCTCGACCCGGCCCCCACGACGTCGGCGATGCAGGCCGTGCAGGTGGGAATGGCGGTGGAGGAGATCGTGACGGCGAACAGCAGGAGGATCACCAGCGCCACGGGGGAGTCCATCAGCAGGGCCGCGCCGAGGAGGGTCGAGCCGATGGTGATGCCGGAGCCGCCGACGAGCAGCCGGCCGCCCGGGTACCGGCCGTGCGCCCGCTTGCCGAGGGCCGAGCCGATGACGGTGCCGCTGAGCACGCCCACGATGGTGACGCCGCCGCTGATGCTGCTGGCCACGCCGGTCGCCATGCCGAAGTCGCGGACCATGAGGGACGGCAGCCAGAAGTAGACGCCGCCCAGGCCGAGGGTCAGGATCATCACGCCGAGCGCGACGAGGACCAGGGTGCGGGTGGCCAGGACCTGGCGGACCTGCGGCCAGAAGGGCGGCTTCACGGTGCCGATGGGGGCCGGATCGGCCTGTGGCGGACCGGCCTGCGGCGGCTCCAGCGCGCCGGGCGGCGGCGCCTGCCTGGGCACGGCGGGAACCGCGGCCCCGTCCGCACCCACGGTGGCGGTGGCCATGATCTTGTCGATCTGGCCGCGCTCCGGCTCACGCAGCCGCCACACGAGGATGGCGGTCAGCGCCCCCGGGATCGCCATCAGCAGGAACGCGGCCCGCCACCCGAAGGCCTGCCCGATGACGCCGCCCAGCAGGGTGCCGACGCCGCCCAGGTAGGTGGTCATCCGGGTCCACCCGTACACCTGCATGCGGGTCGCGGCGGGGTAGAAGTCGGCGAGCAGGCTGCCGACGGCGGGGTTGTCGATGTTCTCGCCGGCGGCGAGCAGTACCCGCATGACGTAGAAGGCGGCGAACCCGGTGGCCAGGCCGGAGCCGAGGGTGGCCAGCGCCCAGCAGAGCACCACGACCGCGATGATCCTGGTGCGGCTGTAGCGGTCGGCGAGGTAACCGGCGGGCAGCGCGACGGCGGCGGCGGCCAGCGCGGCGGCGGTCGGGATGGATCCGGCGGCGGTGTCGCTGAAGCCCCATTCGGCCTGTACCAGGGGCAGCACCCCGGACATCAGGTTGGCTTCGATGCGATCGACCATGCCGACGATGAACAGAACGATGAACGGTCCCCAGCCGTAGGGGTTGGGATCGGTGGCGGTGATGCCGCCTCGCGGCGGGGATCCGAGTTTGCGGCGTTCGCGGGCGACGGCCTTCACCATGACTTTCTCCTCGCGTCGGTGTCCCCCGTGGAGCATCGGACGTGGGGAAACAACCCCCGAACTCCGTTCTGGAACAGAGTTCTAGGAAGAGTGTCGTACATCACACTTCGTTTCACCAGTGTTAAGGCGCGTCATGTGAAACTTCTGGCGCGGCCACATCGGACGGCATCACCGCCTACCCGCGCCACATCCGCCCGGGCCAGATCGCGATGGCCCCGCCGGTCGGGGCTTGTGCCCGCCTCTTCCGGGTACTGGCCGGTTTTCGACGGAAGGGGCGGGACGAGGGTGAGCGGTTCTCAGGAGGCGACGCTGGCGGCGCTGGCGGCCAACGTCGGCATCGCGGTGACGAAGTTCGTGGCGTACGTCTTCACCGGGTCGTCGTCGATGCTCGCCGAGAGCATTCACTCCGTCGCCGACTCGGGCAACCAGGGGCTGCTGCTGTTCGGGCGGACGCGCGCCGCGCGCGAGCCCACCCCCGACCACCCCTTCGGCTTCGGCAGGGAACGATATTTCTACGCGTTCCTGGTCTCGGTGGTGCTGTTCTTCGGCGGCGGGCTGTTCGCGCTCTACGAGGGGTACGAGAAGGTCGTCCACCCGCATCCGCTGGAGAGCTGGCCGTGGGCGGTCGGGGTGCTGGTCGCGGCCATCGTCATGGAGGGCCTGTCCCTGCGCACCGCCGTGCGCAACGCGGGACGGCTGCGCCGTGGCCGGTCCTGGGCCAGGTACATCCGCGAGGCCAAGGCGCCGGAGCTGCCCGTGGTCCTGCTGGAGGACACCGCCGCCCTCGCCGGGCTGGCGCTCGCCCTCGTCGGCGTGACGCTGGCGCTGCTCACCGGCAACCCGCTCTTCGACGGCCTCGGCTCGATCGCCATCGGCCTGCTGCTGATCATCGTGGCGGTGACGCTCGCCAGGGAGACCAAGAGCATGATCATCGGTGAGTCGGCGGCGCCCGAGATCCAGCAGGCCATCGAGGACGTGCTGCGGGACGACGCCGCCGTCAGCGGGTTCACCCAGCTCCGCACCCTGCACCTGGGGCCCGAGGAACTGCTCGTGGCGGCCCGCGTCACCGTGGCGGACCCGGCGGGGGACGGGCAGGTGGCCGAGGCCCTGCGCGGGACGGAGCGGCGCATCCGCGAGCGCGTCCCGCTCACGACCGTCGTCTACCTGCAACCGGACTGAGTACTCCCGTTGGTGCAGGCGTACGGCGAACGGTGTGCACCCGGGTGACGGTGGATGGACGACGCGGCGGCGGAACGATCAGGCCTAGCGTTTCCGCCATCGAGCCGTCATCGGGAGGAAACACCATGAGCAAGAGAGCCGTCGCCACGGTCGCCGGGCTGATCGGCCGTCACGCCCGCTGGCCCCCGCACGCGGCCGAAGCGCCGCCACGACGCGACCCCGCTCCCGTCCGGCACCTCACCAGGATCACCGACGTCGCACTGGCCGCTGCCACCCTCGTCTTCTTCGTCACGGTGGCCCTCGCCACCGGCCTCCACGGCCGCTCGCTGACGCCCCTCGGCCCGTGGCACGGGCCGATCCAGCTCGGCCTGTTCCTGGGGGCGGTCCTGCTGGTCAGACGCCGCTGGCCGATGACCGTCCTGCTGCTGTCGGTCTGCGGGGTGCTCGCCTATCACAGCGTCGCCGGGCTGTGGTCTCCCGCCGGCTGGATCTGGCCCATCGCGGTGGCCTACTTCACCGCCGCCACCACGCGCCACGTGCGCTGGGTGGCCCTCATCGGCGTGGCGCAGCTCGCCTACTCCGCGATCGACGCCCGCTTCATCGTGGAGCGGAACGTCCCCCGCTACCTCATCCACGTCGCAGGGGAGGGGCTGCTGCTGGTGGTCCTCATCGTCGCCGGCCTCACGTACGCCGCCGCGGTGCGCTGGCGGGAACGGCTGCGCGAGACCGACGGCAGGGCGCGCGCCGCCGAGGAACGCCTGCGCGTGTCGCACGAGCTGCACGACGTCATCGCGCACACGCTGGCCCTCGTCGGCGTCCAGCTCAACGTCGCCGCCGACGCCCTGGACGAGGATGACCCGGCGGCGGCGGCCGAGGCGCTGCGCCTGGCCAAGGACGTACGGAACCGGGCGATGACCGACCTGCGCTCCCTCATCGCGACGCTGCGCGACGACCCCGGCGGCGACACCCACCCGCAGCCGGACCTGGACGGGCTGCGCGTCCTCGTCGCCGACGCCCGCGCCGCCGGCCTGGAGGTGACGCTGGACGAGCGCGGCGACCCCGCCGCCGTCCCCGCCATGCCCGCCATCGCCATCTACCGCGTCGTCCAGGAGTCGCTCGCCAACACGCTCAAGCACGCGGGCGCGAGCAAGGCGCAGGTGACGATCGACTACCGGCCCGGCTCGGTCACCGTCGAGGTCACCGACGACGGGCGCGGCTCCACCGACGTCACCGCGGTCACCGCGGTCACCGAAGGCCACGGCCTGGCCGGCATGCGCGAACGGGTGAGCGCGCTCGGGGGCACGCTCATCGCCGGGCCGGTCCCCGGAGGCTTCACGGTGCGGGCCGATCTCCCTGTGGCAGGCTCGTCGGCATGACGACCAAGGTGCTCCTCGCCGACGACCAGGCGCTCGTCCGGGCCGGCTTCCGCAGCCTGCTGGCGCGCTCCAAGGACATCACGGTCGTCGGCGAGGCCCAGGACGGCGACGAGGCCGTCCGGCTGGCCGCGAGCACCAGGCCGGACGTCATCCTCATGGACATCCGCATGCCGGGCACCGACGGGATCACCGCCACCCGCCGCATCGTCGCCGGTCAGGCCGTCCCGGGCTGCCGGGTGATCATTCTGACCACGTTCGACAGCGACGAGCACGTCTTCGCCGCCCTGCGCGCCGGCGCCAGCGGCTTCCTCACCAAGGAGGTCGAGCCCGCCGAACTGCGCCGGGCCGTCGCCGCCGTCGCCGCCGGGGACGCGCTGCTGTCGCCCGGGGTGACCCGCCGCGTCGTCGAGCAGTTCGCCCACCGGCAGGACCTCTCGCCCGGCGCGGGGCAGCGGCTGGCGGGGCTGACGTCGCGGGAGCTGGAGGCGGTCGAGCTGGTGGCGCTCGGCCTGTCGAACAACGAGATCGCCGAACGCCTGGTCATCAGCCCGCTCACCGCCAAGACCCACATCACCAGGGCCATCGCCAAGCTGAACGTCCGGGATCGGGTGCAGCTCGTCATCCTGGCTTACGAGAGCGGGCTGGTGCGGCCGGGAGGGCGGGCGTCCTCCTGAGATGCCGGTCGGTCAGCTCCGACCGGGCCGGCTCGATCAGGTCCTCCATGGTGCAGCCCAGGATGTCCAGCAGCGCCATCAGCGTGCGGAGGCTGAGCCGCTCCGGCTTCTCCGCCACCAGCCGGTACACCTGGCTCGGCGACAGGTCGATGCCCCGCTCGGCCAGCGGCGGGCGCAGGTCGGTGGTGGAGAACATGCCGCGCGCGGCCATCACCTCCCGCAGCCGCCACCGGTAGTCCAGCGCGTCGCTCACGAGACGCGTCCCAGCTCGCGGCGGGAGGCGATGCCCAGCTTGGCGTAGACCTTGCCGAGGTGGTACTCGACGGTCTTGTGGCTGACGTGCAGGTGGCCGGCGATCTCCTTGTTCGTCAGCCCCTGACGGACCAGCCGGACGATCTGCCCCTCGTGCGACGTGAGCCGGTCGCCGCCCCCGGCCGTGGGCAGCTCGCGCTTCGTCCGGCCGGCGAACCCCGCCATGCCCATCGCCGTGAACAGCTCGAACGCGGTGCGCAGCCGCTCCAGCGCCTCGCCCTGCCGCCCTTCCGCGCGCAGCCACTCGCCGTGGAGCAGGTGGGCGCGGGCCAGGTCGGCGCGCATGCGGGTCCGCCCGAGCCGGCGGATCGCCTCCTGGTACAGCCCGTCAGCCTCATCGCCCTGGGCCAGCAGCGCCCGCGACCGCGCCTCGATCCCGAGCGCCCAGTCGGTGCCGCTCGCCCGCGTGGCGGGAACGAGCCGGTCGAGCGTGCGGGCGGCGAGCTCCCGATCGCCGCTGCGGACGGCCGCCTCGATCAGCTCGACCGGCGCCCACTGCGCCGCCGCACCGGGCGACGGGTGGTGGGCACAGGCGCGCTCGGCGGCCACCTTGGCCTCCTCGTGCCGGCCGAGGCCGTTGTGGAGCACGGCCCTGAGCCACTGGGTGACCGCCACGGAGAGCCCTGAACCTTCGCTCATCAGCTCGTTCCGCCGCCCCTGCCAGGCCGCCAGGACGAGCGCGTCGCCCGCCGCCAGGCCGGGGGAGCCGGACCGCGTCCCGGCTGCGAGGGTGCGGATCTCCTCGTCGACGGATGCCGCCTCGTCCAGCCTGCCCTCGAAGGCGAGCAGCATGAGGCGCGTGCTCAGCGCCAGGGGCAGCAGGGCGAGCGCGCCCGTCTCGCGGATCACACGGACGTGCCGATCCGCCAGCTCGCGGCTCGACGTGTCGTCCCACAGGGCCATGGCGATGGTGTGGGCGGGCCGCGACCAGCGGAGCCGCTCCGCGTCGGGGACGTCCGCGCGCAGGAAGGCGGTCAGGGCCCGCCGCATGGGCGGTGCCGCGGTGGCGTGGGCCTGGGTGAGGTGCGCGGTCAAGGCGTCGAGCAGGAGGTCGGCGGTTCCGGGGGTGGCGGGCGGGGGTGGTGCTGTGCGGGCGGCCGATGCGATCTCCCTGAGGACGGGGCCTTCGGCGCCGAGCGCCGCCGACAGGGCTTGGAGGTGGGTGTCGCGGGCCAGGGCGGTGTCCAGGGGTTCGACGCGCTGGGCGACGCTGAGCAGCAGCGGGACGGCGGAGTGGCCGGGGTTCGTGATCACGGCGCGCAGGAGTTGCGCGTGGGCGAGACGCCGCTCGTCCAGTGGCCCGCCCTCGGCCGTGGCCAGCAGGGTCAGGGCTGCCGCTGGGGCGCCCGCCAGGTGCTTGGCCGTGGCGGCGGCCAGCGCGCGTTCGGCGCGTCGCCGGGGGCCGGGGGTCAGCGCGGCCGCGCGTTCCAGGAAGGCGGCGACGGCGGCCAGGCCGCCGCGGGACCGGGCGCGGGTGGCCGTGCGTTCGAGTTCCGCGGCGACCTCCTCGTCCGGGCGCGCGGTGGCGTGCGCGCGGTGCCAGGCGCGCCGGTCGGGGGCGGCGGTGGCGTCGGTCGCCTCCGCCAGGGCCAGGTGCACCCGGCGTCGCTCCTCCGGCAGGGCCGCCCGGTAGACGGCCGAACGCATGAGGGGGTGCCGGAAACGTACCCGGACATCGATGACGATCAGGTCGTTGGCGGCGCCGAGGGAAGAGACGCCGAGGCCGAGCCGGACGGCGGCCCGCCACAGCAGCGCCGGGTCGCCGAGCGGGTCGGCGGCGGCCAGCAGCAACAGGCGCCGGGTGGGGGCGGGCATGTGCCCGAGGCGCCGCAGGAAGCCGTCCTCCAGGTGGCCAGGAAGGGTGCTCGCGGCAGGGGTGCCGAAGCCGCCCGCCAGCTCCGGGCGGGTGTACTCGCGCACCAGCTCCAGCAGCGCCCTCGGGTTGCCGCGGGCCTCGGCGACCAGGCGTTCCCCGACCTGTTCGTCCAGTGGGCCGTGGACCGCTGAGCGGAGGAGCGCGCGGGCGTCGTCCGGGAACAGGCCCGCGACGTCCATCGTCGGCAGCCCCGACAGCTCGCTCGTCCGGTCGGCGTCGCGGAGGGCGAACACGCAAGCCACCGATCCCGTGCAGAGGCGGCGGGCGGCGAAGGCGAGGACCTGGGCCGAGGCGGGGTCCAGGTACTGCGCGTCGTCGATCACGCACACCAGCGGACGGTCCGCGGTCGCCGCCGCGAGCACGCCGAGCACCGCCAGGCCGAGGAGGAGGCGGTCGGGCGGCGGTCCTTCGCGCAGGCCGAAAGCGGTGTCGAGGGCGTCGCGCTGCGGTCCAGGGAGGGTGTCCAGGAGGTCGAGCATCGGCGCGCAGAGTGCGTGCAGCGCCGCGTACGGGACCTGCGACTCCGACCGGACGCCGGCGGCGCACACCACGCGGCAGTCGCGGGCCTGTGCAATCAGGTGGCCCAGCAGCGCCGACTTGCCCGCGCCCGCCTCACCGCGCACCACCAGCGCCTGGCTGCGGCCGGAACGCACGTCGGCGAGGAGCCGGTCGAGCCGCCCGCACTCGGCCCTACGGCCGGGCAGCCCGGCTGCGTGGCCGGGCGACCCGGTCTCGTGGCCCGGGGGTTTCGCATCCTCCAGAAGCTCAAGGCTCGACTCGCCCAGCACGTCCCCTCCCACCACGCTCCCAACCCCTGATGGTTGAAAACGGTACGAGTGAGGACACGGCGACTGCGTACGTAGGAGTACGTAACGTTCGTCAGAACGCCCGCTCGGCCATCATCGCGGCCAGCTCCCCCCGGGACTTGACCCCCACCTTCGGGTAGATCCGATACAGATGCGTCGTCACCGTTCGCGGCGACAGGAACAGCCGCTCGGCGATCTCCCGGTTGCTCAGCCCGTCGGCCGCCAGCCGCGCGATCTGCTGCTCCTGCGGCGTGAGCGCGTCGATGGCGTCGATCGGCTTGCGGCGGGACTCGCCGGTGGCGCGCAACTCGGTGCGGGCACGTTCGGCCCATGGCGTCGCCCCGAGGGCGTCGAACGCGGCGGCGGCGGCGCGCAGCAGGGGGCGCGACTCGGCCGCCTGGCGCTGCCTGCGCAGCCATCCGCCGTACGTGAGCTGCAGGCGCGCCCGTTCGAACGGCCAGTCGCGCAGGTCGGCGGCCAGCGCGTCGTCGTAGGCCGCGGCGTCGTCGGCCAGCACGGCCCGGGCGTAACGGAGCCCCGTGAGGAGGACGGGGGAGTGGCCGCGTGCGGCGATCGGGGTCAGCTCGGCCACCACGGCGGCCAGCTCGTCCAGCTCGCCGCAGTGCGCCGCCGCCTCGGCCAGGTGGCCGGCGAGGGTGAGCCGGACGTAGGGGTGGTAGGCGACGTCGGACGGGTCGAAGGCGCGCTGGAGGTGGCGGAAGGCCTCCTCGAAGCGGCCGGCGGCCAGCGCGTTCAGGCCGCGGACGCGTTGTGTCAGCGCCAGCATCGGATGCATGCCCGCCGAGAAGATGATCTTTTCGGCGGCGTCGGCGAGCTCGTCGGCGGTCTCGCCGTTGCCGCGCAGCGCCTCCGCCGCGCCGAGCTGCAGCCGGGCCTGCAGCTCCCACGTCGCGTGGCGGGTCTCCGTGGCCAGCGCGATGGCCTCCGAGGCGGTGGACACGGTGGCCCTGGTGTCGCCGGCGGCGGCCGCGTTGTAGGCCAGGCTGACCAGGGCCTGCGTCAGCGTGCCGATCCTGCCGTGCGCCCGCGCCTCGGCCGCGCTGGGCGCCAGAAAGGCGTTCGACAGCTCGTACGCCCCCAGCGCCGAAGCGGCCAGGCCGAGCTCGTAACGCTCACCCGGCGACACGCCCACGTCGTGCCGCAGTGCCGCCAGCCTCTCCAGGCAGGCCGCCCCCCGCTCGACCGGCGCCACCTGGGCCAGCGCGCACATCACCCGGACGTCGCCCGGCGGCGCGTCGATCAGCTCCGCGACGCGGACGAACTCCATCCGGATGTCGTCGTCCGGGTTGGACCAGTAGAACCGCAGGCTGATGTTGGTCAGCGACTCCAGGGTGAGCTCGACGTCGCCGGCGGCCCGCATGGTGTCGATCAGCTCGTTGTAGACGCGCAGCCGGCTGTTGCCGCTCCAGCCGGTGCCCAGGTACACCTCGCGGAACCAGGCCAGTCGCGCGCGTTCAGCCGGGCGCAGCCGGGACTCGTCCACCAGGCCGAGCAGGCGGCGGATCGCCTCGACGTCGCCCTGCTCGTCGGCCATCGCCGCGGCCCACAACAGCCTGCTGCCGCGCTTCTGCGGGTCCTCGCTGAGTTGCGCGGCCCGCTCCATGGCGGCGGGCCCGGTGGAGGCGGCCCGCAGGTGGCGGTTGCGGGTCGCCATCGCGGCCAGATCGTCGGCCAGCGCCTCGTCGGGGCCGGACGCGGCGGCGGCGCGGTGCCACACCCGCCGGTCGTCGCCGCTCACGACCGCCGCCAGGCAGGCGTGCGCCCGGCGCCGCCGCGCCGCGCCCGCCGACTGCCGCAGCGCCGAGCGCAGCAGCGGGTGGCGGAAGCGCAGCCGGTACTGCTCGTCCACGGCGACGAGGCGGCTGACCACGGCAGGCTCCAGGTCGTCGGCCGTGACCGGCCGGTCCTCCAGCCGGGACGCCGCCGCGAGCACCTCGTCCAGGTCGTCGCCGTCGTCCAGGGCCGCCACGAGCAGCAGCGCGCGCGTCGCCGGGGGCAGCTCGCCGACCAGCCCGGCGAACGTGCGCTCCACCCGGGCGCTGAGCGGGAGGCGCGAGGGCAGCAGGGCGGCGCCGCCGGAGCGGGCGGCCAGCCCGCCCAGCTCGACCAGCCCCAGCGGGTTGC
The DNA here is from genome assembly GCF_008086045.1 of Nonomuraea sp. PA05. Lineage (GTDB taxonomy): Bacteria > Actinomycetota > Actinomycetes > Streptosporangiales > Streptosporangiaceae > Nonomuraea > Nonomuraea monospora. The sequence continues at coordinate 366,454 of NZ_VSEY01000005.1, forward strand.
CGGCCGAGACGGTGAGCACCCGCTCGCGCAGAGCGGGCGACAGGCCGGGGGCGACCTGGTCGAGCAGGGCGCCTGCGGGCTCCGGGGCGAGCGGCTCCAGCGGCAGCTCCGGCAGGGCGGCGGCGGCGAGCAGCCGGTCGACGTCGTCGCCGTCGCGCGCCGTCAGCACGAGCGCGACCGGGTCGGACTCCAGCCGCCTGGCGACGAAGGTGAGCACCTCCCAGCTCGCCCGGTCCAGCCAGTGCGCGTCCTCCACGGCCAACAGGACCGGCTCGCCGAGGCCGCCGAGCAGGGCGAGCACCTCGACGCCGACCAGGAAAGGCGACTCGCCGCCGAACCGGGATCCCGGCTCCGGCAGGCGGCGCAGCAGATGCCCGATCCCGGCGTACGGCAGCTCCACCTCCGCCTGCACCCCCGTGGTGGTCAGCACCCGCATCCCGCGCTCCCGCGCCATCGCGCACGCCTCGCCCCACAGCGCGGACTTGCCGATCCCGGCCTCTCCCCGCACCACGAGGGCGCCACCCCGGTGCCGGACGGCGTCGTCCAGCACGGCGGTCAGCGCTTCGAGCTGCCTCTCGCGCCCGACGAGCATCGGGGAGCCCGCGCGCGCAGAGTTTCCCGCGGCCACGCGCCCCCCTTCCCCCCGAAGACGCGTGAAGCGCGCCCCCCTTGCGTCTGACGCGTGAATCATTCATCAGACGCAAGGTGCGCCGCAACACGGCCAGGTCAGGTATGCCCAGGCCGACGGGGGTGCCGGGCAGCCATAGACTCGAGGGTCGTTGATCGAATCGGCGGAGAGCGGAGCCCATGGTGAGCAGGGAGGCCAGGCCGCGGCTTCGTGGCCGGCAAACCGAGTGCGAGGCGCTGGACCGGCTGGTGGCGACCGTCCAGGCAGGCCGCAGCTCGATGCTGGTCCTGCGGGGCGAGGCGGGCATCGGCAAGTCGGCGCTGCTGGAGTACGCGCGCGACAGCGCGGCGGGCTGCCGGATCGCCAGGGCGGCGGGCGTGGAGTCGGAGATGGAGCTGGCCTACGGCGGCCTGCACCAGTTGTGCGCGCCGTTCCTCGACCGGCTCGACCGGCTGCCGGAGCCGCAGCGCGCCGCGCTGGGCACGGCGTTCGGCCTGTGCACGGGCACGCCGCCGGACCGTTTCCTGGTGGGTCTCGCGGTGCTCAGCCTGCTCGCCGACGCCTCCGACAGGGAGCCGCTGGTCTGCCTGATCGACGACGCGCAGTGGCTGGACCGGGTCTCCGCGCAGACGCTGGCGTTCGTGGCGCGGCGGCTGCTCGCCGAGCGGGTCGGGCTCGTCCTGGCGGTACGCGAGCCGTCCCTGGACGATGAGCTGACCGGGCTCACCGGGTCGGAGCTGACCGGGCTGCCGCAGCTCGAGGTGGGGCGGCTGGGCGACGCCGACGCCCGCGCCGTGCTGGACTCGGTGACCCCCGGGCGGCTGGACGAGCGGGTCAGGGACCGCATCGTGGCCGAGGCGCAGGGCAACCCGCTGGCCCTGCTGGAGCTGCCGCGCGGGTTGACGCCGGCGGAGCTGGCGGGCGGCTTCGGGCGGCCGGACGCGCGCCCGCCCGCCGGGCAGATCGAGCAGAGCTTCCTGCGGCGCGTCGAGCCGCTGCCGCGCGACACGCGGCTCCTGCTGCTGGTCGCGGCGGCCGAGCCGGTGGGCGACGTGACGCTGCTGACCAGGGCGGCGGAGCTGCTCGGCATCGAGACCGCGGCCGCCGCCGCGCCCGCCGAGGCGGCCGGGCTGATCACGATCGGCACGCGCGTACGGTTCCGCCATCCTCTCGTCCGGTCGATGGCCTACCGGGCGGCGGCGCTGGAGGACCGGCATCGGGTGCACCGCGCGCTGGCCGACGCGACCGACCCGGAGGCCGATCCCGACCGGCGGGCGTGGCATCTGGCCAACGCCGCGGCCTTCGCCGACGAGGAGGTGGCCGCGGAGCTGGAGCGTTCGGCTGATCGGGCGCAGGCGCGCGGCGGCGTGGCGGCGGCGGCAGCGTTCCTGGAGCGGGCGGCCGAGCTGTCGCCCGATCCCGGGCGGCGCGGCGTCAGGGGGCTGGCGGCGGCCAGGGCCAAGTACCGCGCGGGCGGCTACGACGCCGCCTTCGAGCTGCTGGACGCGGCGGAGCTGAGCCCGCTCGGCGACCGCGACCGCGCCCAGGCCGACCTGCTGCGCGGCCAGATCACGTTCGCCTCCACCAGCGCGGGGGCCGCGCTGCCGCTGCTGCTCAAGGCCGCCAGGCGGCTGGAGCCGCTGGACGCGGGCCTGGCCCGCGAGACCTACCGCGACGCGCTGAACGCCGCCATGGCGGCGGGTCACCTGCCCAGCGGCGCCCAGGCGGCGGACATCGCCGGCGCGACGCTCGGCGCGCCGCCCGGCCCCCCGCCCAGGCGCAACAACCTGCTGCTGGACGGCGTCGCCCGGGCCGCCGTCGAGGGGTACGCGGCGGGCGTGCCGCTGGTGCGCCAGGCCCTGGAGGCCTTCCGCGCCGACGGGGTGTCCAGGGAGGAGGGGCTCGGGTGGCTGCCGTTCGCCTGCCGGATGGCCCACAACGTCTGGGACTTCGAGACCTGGTCGGTGCTGTCGTTCAGGCTGGTCGAGCTGGCCCGCGAGACGGGGTCGCTGGCGGTGCTGCCGTCGGCGCTGCACATGCTGGTGGCCAACCGGGTCCTGGCGGGCGAGCTGGCCGCCGCCGACGCGCTGGTCGCCGAGGCTGTGACGATCGGAGAGGTGACGGGCAGCCGCTCCATGGCGCAGTACGCGGCCCTGGTGCTGGCGGCGTGGACGGGCAGGGAGGCGGCGACCCGTGAGGCGAGCGAGGCGGTCACCCGCGACCTGGCCATCCAGGGCGAGGGCAAGGTGCTGACCGCGACCCAGTGGGCGGGCGCGGTGCTGGGCAACGGCCTCGGCCGTTACGAGGAGGCCTACGTCGCGGCCGAGCGGGGCGCGGAGCACCCCCAGGAGCTCGGCGGCACGTACCTGCGCTCGCTGATCGAGCTCGTCGAGGCCGCCGCCAGGAGCGGACGGCCGGCCCGCGCCGCCGAGGCCGCCGCGAAGCTCGACGAGATGGCCGCGGCCGCCGGCACCGACTGGGCGCTCGGCACCTCGGCGATGGCGCGGGCCCAGGTGAGCGGGGGAGCGTCCGCCGAGGAGCTGTACCGGGAGGCGATCGAGCGGCTGGGCCGCACGGAGGTGCGCACGTCGCTGGCCCGCGCCAGGCTGCTCTACGGCGAGTGGCTGCGCAGGGAGAACCGCCGCGTGGACGCGCGCGAGCAGCTCGGCGTCGCCTACGAGGCGCTCAGCGGGATGGGGGCGGAGGCGTTCGCGGAGCGCGCCAGGCGCGAGCTGCAGGCCACGGGGGAGACGGTGCGCAGGCGCGGCGTGGAGGAGCGCGTCGCGCTCACCGCGCAGGAGGCGCAGATCGCCCGCCTGGCCGGCGACGGGCTGACCAACCCGGAGATCGGCGCCCAGCTCTTCATCAGCCCGCACACCGTCGAGTGGCACCTGCGCAAGGTGTTCGCCAAGCTCGGCATCGTCTCCCGCAAGCAGATCACCGCCAAGCTGCTGCAGGCGGCTCAGCCCTCGTCGTCGTACCCGCGCTCGGCGTAGCGGCCGGGCGTGCAGCCGTACTCCTTGGTGAAGGCGGTGATGAACGCCGACGGGCTGGAGTAGCCGACGCGGTGCGCCACCTCGGCCACCGGCCGGGTCTCCAGCAGCACCCGCGACGTGCTGAGCCGCAGCTTGGTGCGCACCTTCGAGTACGGCATGCCGAACTCCCGCTCGAAGTCGCGCTGCAGCGTCTTGACGCTGACGTGCAGCCGCTCTGCCCACTCCGCCAGCCCGGCCTCGTCGCCGGGGTCGTGCGACAGCGCCCGCGCCACGGTGAGCGCGAACCCGGTGCCGTTCGCGTGGTGGCCGACGAAGTCGGAGGTGGCCGGGCCGAGCCCGGCCATGAGGCGCGCCCTGGCGGCGAACGCCTCGGCCTCCTCGCAGGACGGGCGGGCGATGGTCTCGATCAGCCTGGCCGCCTCCGGGTCCATGGAGACGGCGCCGGCCCGCAGCCCGGTGAGCGCCGGGGGCGTCTCGCGCAGGCAGATGCGGTAGACGGTCTGCCGGTCGGCCGCCCGCACCTCGTGGGTGACGGCCCGATGCGCCCAGAACGCCTCGCGGTGCCCCACGAACTGGGTGCGGGCGCCGTACCTGGTCGACAGCATGCCGTCGGGGGACCAATAGAGCTGGTGCAGGAAGTCCTGGCGGCTCTCGCCGAACTCCAGCACGGCCGCCGAGCGGTACTTGAGCACGAGGATGCCCTCGACCCGGCCGAGGCCGTAGCCGTACTCCTCGCAGTAGAGCGGGTCCGTGCCGACGGGCTCGGTGACCGTCACGGAGTGGCGTCTCGGCGACATCGGTTGGCCTCCCAGAGACATCAGCGGCAACTTTGGTAAGGGTAACCTAAGTTCGTTCTCAAGGCTGTCGAAGGAAGCCCGTCCATGCACTCTGTTCAGCTCCGGCGCGCCGCCGGAGCCTCCGTCCTCACGCTCGCCCTGGTGGCAGGCTGCGGCTCGGCCGGCTCCGCGGAGCAGCCGGCGGCCGCCGCCGCGACCCGCGTCTTCACCGCGGACAACGGCCAGATCACCATCCCGGCCGACCCCAAGCGGGTCGTCGCCACGGGCTACGCGGTTCCCGCGCTCATCGAGGCCGACGCCGCCCTGGTCGGCATCTCCTCCTGGCAGCGCGGCCTGCCGCTGATGTCGGAGGAGGACCGGGCCACCTACGACCGGCTGGAGAAGGTCGCCGGCGAGGCCGCGGCCGAGACCAACTACGAGGCCATCGCCAAGGTCAAGCCCGACCTCATCGTCATCGGCGTCCCGGCCCCCGTGCTGGCCGACGTGGACGTGGAGCGGCTGAAGTCCATCGCGCCCGTCGTCGCGATCGGCCCCACCATCCCGTCCGCGTGGCGCGAGCTGTCCCAGCGCCAGTCCGACGCCGCCGGCCGGGCCACCAACTTCGGGCAGGCCAAGGCCGCCTACGAGAAGAAGGCGGCCGAGCTGACGGCCAAGTACAAGGACGCGCTGGCGGGCCTGAAGTTCGGCCACGTCGGCGCGTACGGGGAGGTCGCCAAGGGCACCTTCCAGCGCGAGTTCGCCGGCTCGTGGGGCACCAACATCGCCCAGGACGTCGGCGTCAGCTACTACGGCCAGGTCAAGGTGAAGGGCGGCGGCAGCAAGGACGTCTCCGAGTACCCCTCGATCGAGGAGCTGACCGCGAGCCTCGGCGAGGCCGACGCGATCACGTACTCGGTGCAGCCGGACGGCACCCCGAACGAGTCCGTCAAGTACGTGCTCGACTCCGAGCTGTGGAAGAACCTGCCCGCCGTCAAGGCCGGCAAGACCTTCCCCATCCGCTACACGGAGGCGGCCACCTACAGCGCCGCGATCAAGACCCTGGACGCCGTCGACCAGGCGCTCGCGCCGCTGGGAGAGAAATGAGCATCGACCGCGGCGACCCCGGCCCCAAGGTGGCCGCCCACCACGCCACCGGGACCGGCCTGACCCGCATCCCGTACCCGATCGAGATCCGCACCGTCACCGTCGGCAGGCGCGAGCTCGTCACCCCGCGCATGCTCCGCCTCACCCTGACGGGCCCCGGGCTCGACGGCTTCCACAGCTACGTGTGCGACGACCACATCAGGATCGTCTTCCCCGACCCCGACGGCACGCGCCGGCTCCCGGTGCCCAACGACCAGCAGATGCTGGACTGGCCCAAGCCGTTCCCCACGACGCGCAAGTACACCGTGCGCCGCTACGACGCCGCCGCGCGCGAGCTGGACCTCGACATCGTGCTGCACGAGGGCGGCGTGGCCGCCGCGTGGGCGGAGACCGCCGAGATCGGCGACGAAGTGGCGGTCGCCGGGCCTCCGGGGACCAAGACCTTCGCGCCGTCCTACGGGCACTACGTGTTCGCGGTCGACACCACCGCGCTGCCCGCGGCGGCCCGATGGCTGGAGGAGGCGCCGGCCGGCGTCTCGGCGCACCTGGTGATCGACGCCGACGACCCCGTCGAGCACGCCTACCCGCTGGAGAAGCGGGACGGCGTGGAGGTGATCTGGCTCGTCCGGGACGGTGAGAAGTCGTCGCTGGCCGAGACCGTGCAGGGGCTCAGGTTGCCGGACGTGCCGACGTTCCTGTTCGCGGCGGGCGAGGCGAACGACATCAAGCCGCTGCGCGCGTGGAGCGCCGGGCGGATGGAGTCGCTGTTCACCGGCTACTGGAAGCGCGGAGTCGCCGATCTTGACGACGACTGACCGAGCTGGGCGGCAGGGGCCGGGCGACGGCACCGGGCCGCCTGCCGGGCCGCCTGCTGGGCCGCCTGCTGGGCCGCCTGCTGGGCCGCCTGCTGGGCCGCCTGCTGGGCCGCCTGCTGGGCCGCCTGCCGGGCCGCCTGCCGGGCCGTCCGCTGGGCCGTCCGTCGGGCTGCTCGCCGGGCGGGCTCGACGCCCGCTCGTGCTCGCCGCCTGCGTGGTGCTGCTGCTCGGCGCGGCGGTCGCGAGCCTGTGCGTCGGGGCGCAGGCCATCGCGCCTGCCGAGATCTGGCAGGCGCTCACCGGCTCGGGAGGCGGCGCGGGAGGCGCCTCGGGCGGCGGTGGTGAGGCGTACCTGATCGTGCACGACGTGCGGGGGCCGCGCACGCTGCTCGGCATCTGCGTCGGGGCGGCGCTCGCCACCGCCGGCATGCTGGTCCAGACGCTGACCCGCAACCCGCTCGCGGAGCCCGGCATCCTGGGCGTCACCGCGGGCGCCGGCTTCGCGATCAACATCGGCGGCGTGCTGGGGCTGGCGGGCGGCCAGGTGGCGCAGCTCATGCTGGCCTCGCTCGGCGCCGTGCTGGCGGCCGTCCTGGTGTACGCGGTCGGCTCGGACGCGCCGCTGCGCCTGGTTCTGACCGGCGTGGCGCTCAGCTCCGTGCTCGCCGGGATCTCGCTCGGCCTGCGCCTGATGCTGCCGGACGTGTTCGACCGCTACCGGTTCTGGTCGATGGGGTCGCTGGCCGGGCACGAGCAGGTGCCGCTCCTGCTGCCCGCCGTGACGATCGTGGTCGCGCTGGTGTGCGCGGCCCTGATCGCCCGGCCGCTCAACGCGCTCATGCTCGGGGACGACGTCGCCCAGTCGCTCGGCGGCCACGTGCTGCGCACCAGGGTGATAGTCCTGGTGCTCGTCACCGTGCTCTGCGGGGCCGCCACCGCCGTCGCGGGGCCGATCGCGTTCCTGGGGCTCATGGTGCCGCACCTGGCCAGACGTCCGGCGGGCGCGTCCATCCCGTGGCTGATGGCGTACACGATGGTGCTCGGCCCGGTGCTGCTGCTGGCCTCGGACGTCGGCGCGCGCGTGCTGCTGCCGACCGGCGAGGTGCCGGTCGCCGTGGTGACGGCGTTCGTGGGCGCGCCCGTGCTCATCTGGGCGGTACGGCGGCGCGGGCGGGTGCCCGCATGAACCGCCACCTCGTGGTGCGCGTCGGCGCCTACTCGATCAGGGCCGACCGCAGGACGCTGACGGTGTGCGGCGTGCTGCTGCTCGCCGCGCTCGGCCTGGGGCTGCTGGGCCTGTGCCTCGGCGGCTCCTGGACGCCGCCGGGCGACGTGCTGGCCGCGCTGGCCGGATACGGCGACGACGTCGTGGTGGTGCAGGAGTGGCGGCTGCCCCGGGTGCTGGCCGCGCTCGTGTTCGGCGCGGCGCTGGGCCTGGCGGGCGCGCTCTTCCAGAGCCTGACCCGCAACCCGCTCGGCAGCCCCGACATCGTCGGCCTGGACGCGGGCGCCTACACGGGAGCGCTGTTCGCGATCACCGTGCTGGGCGGCGGGCCCGCCTACCTGGCGACCGGCTCCATCGTGGGCGGCCTGCTCACGGCGGCGGCCGTCTACGCCCTGTCGCTCGGCTCGGGCCTCGGCGGCCTGCGCCTGATCGTCGTCGGGATCGCCGTGAACGCCATGCTGACGGCGGTCAACTCCTGGATCGTGCTGCGCGCGGAGATGGAGGTGGCCCTGGCCGCCACCGGCTGGAGCGCCGGCTCGCTGAACGGCCTGGACTGGCACGAGGTCGTCCTGCCGTTCGCGGCCATCGCCGCGTTCACCCTGCTGCTGGCCGCGCTCGCGCCCGCCATGCGGCAGGCGGCGCTCGGCGACGAGCAGGCGCTCGCCTCCGGGGTGCGCCTGGACCGGCTGCGGCTGCTCATGGTGCTGGCGGGCGTCGGCTGCACGGCGACGGTGACGGCGGTGGCCGGGCCCATCGTGTTCATCGCGCTGGCCGCGCCACAGATCGGCCGGCTCCTGACGCGCGCGCCCGGCGTGGCCCTGGCTCCGGCGGCGCTGTCGGGCGCGGTGCTGCTGCTGGCCGCCGACCTGGCCGCGCAGCTCCTGCTGGCACCGGTCGCGCTGCCCGTAGGGGTGGTCACGACGGTGATCGGCGGCTGCTACCTGGCCGCGCTGCTCGCCCGCCGCAGGAGCCGCCAGGCGGCGTAGGGGAGACCACGGTCCTGCGGACGCGACGGCACCCGGGACGAACAGGGCGGCGCGGGCGCGGGTCAGTCGTCAGCCTGGTGGTGCACGCCGCCGAGGTGCTCGTGGAGGCGGCGGGCCTCGCGGACGAGCCCGCTCGCCCCCTTGCGCGCCGCTATCGCCGCCACCTCGGGGATCGTGCCCCGCGCCCCCGCCCAGCGGCAGGCGTCCACCGCGAACTCCAGGGCGCGGGTGTGACTGCCGCGGGCCCGCTCGCCCGCCCCCGGCAGGAACACCGGCAGCAACCCGCGCATGATCTCCCAGACCTCGCCGTGCGCTCCCTTCCGCGCGACCTCCTCCAGCCCCGCGCTCACCTCCTTCCACCCGGCCGCACCCCCGCGCAAGCACCGGCCGAGCTGCCTGCCGCACTCCCCGGCGGGCAGGTACCCGGCGCCGGCCGCGCGCAGCAGCAGCTCCTGGCATCCCTCGGCGTGCCAGCCGCGCTCCGCCAGCAGCATGCCCAGCACCAGCGCCGTCCCCTCGCCCACGGGCCCGTCCTGGTGACACAGCGGCGTCACGAACCCGTGCACGTGACCAGGGCTTCCCCAGGTGGTGAACACCTGCGAGAGCAGCCGCGTGGCCACCACCTCGCGATCGGACGGCAGCATCAGCCGCCACAGGTTCGGATCGCAGGTCGGGGCGGCGCCCAGCACCGAGGGCGGCGGCGGGTCGGACAGCAGCGCGTCCACCAGCGGCATCCCCGTCGGCTCCGCCAGCCGCACGCGCCCGCGCGGGACGCCGCGGGAGGTGACATCGCGAGGCCACTCCACGCACGTCTCAGGCTCGGGACGCCGCCGCAGCCAGCGCTCCAGAACGGCGGCCGCCTCACTCGTCCGGGCCAGCCGACCGGCCCTGGCCACCACGCCGGGGCCCACCTCGCGCGGCAGCCGCAGCAGCGCCTGCTCCAGGTCGGCGGGCAGGTGGTGGACGCCTGCCCGCTCGTAGCCCTCGATCCTGGCGACCAGCTCGGCGGGGTCGATGTGGCCGGACGCGAGGGTGGGGGTTGCCAGGAGGTACGGGGGCGGCGTCCCGCGCCGCAGCGCGTTCAGGAGCTCGGCGCAGCGCAGGAGCATGGCCCACAGCGGCGGGCGGCCGCCATGGTGCTCGGGGAGCCGCCAGCCGGCCAGTTGCCGGTCGGGCAGCCATCGGCGGGGAGCGCGCGGGCCGGTGCCGGTGGCCTCGCGCAGCAGCGCCTCGGTCCACTGGCTGAGGCTCGACCACTCGTCCAGGTCGTACAGGTCCGTCGTGCGGACGGGAGGCCTTCTCGCCGCCGGGTCGCGGACGAAGCCGTCGAGCCAGCGTTCGAAGGAGAACTCGTGGTAGAGCCGGTCGAAGGTCTCGGCGAGGTTCTCGATGGGGGCGGGGAACGGGAGACGGGCGGGCGGCTCGAACGCCGGCAGTGCGACGGGCCGGAAGCCGCTGGGCTCCGATCCACCGGCCACGGCGCCGTAGGGGCCGGTCAGCTTTGCCGCCAGCTCCGGCGGCAGGATGCCCGCCGCCTCACGCACCGCCTCTGCCCCGGCCGGGGTGAACCGGGCCGCGTACTTGACGGCCACCCGGACCGCCCTCTCCCTGACCTCGTACGACTCGCACAGGAACGCCGACGCCAGGGCGGGCGCGAGCGCGTCGAGCGGGCCGTCGGTGTCGCGGGCGGACCGGTCGAGCAGGGTGAGCCCGGCCCGCACGAGCTTGCCCTCCGGACGGAACAGCAGCGCGGTCACCGCCTCGCTGACCTCCTCCCCGCCCAGCGCGGTCGCGGCTCCGTCGCGCGGGCGTAACCGCCGCAGGGCCAGCTCGGCCACCGGGCCGGGCGCGGTGGGCAGGAGCCGCAGGTAGTCACGCACGCGCTCCGGGCTGGGGGCGGGGTCGAGCAGGTCGTGCAGGCGGACGAAGAAGCGCAGGTCAACGGTGCTGCCACCGCGCAGGAAGCGGCGCACGCAGCCGTCGATCAGTGACTCCCGCTCCACCCGTCCGGCGTCGGCGAGGTCCCGCAGCGCACGCAGCCAGGACCCCCGGCCCCGCCCTCCGCCATCGCGCCCATCGCGTCCGTCGCGCCCGTCGCGTCCGTCGCGGCCGAGCCGCCCGTCGCCGCTGAGGCGTCCGTCGCCGTCGAGCCGATCATCACGCAGCACCCGCCCCACCCCCTCCGCCTCGAACAGCCGCGGAATCAGGTGCGGAGCCAGCGGATCCCGGTCGAGGTCGGGCGGGGTGGACACCCACGCGGCCACGAGAGGCTCATGCGGGGGCGGCGGCCCCCCGGCACGCCGCAGCAGCTCCAGCGCCAGCGCGACGGTGCCGTCAGTCAGTTGCCGCCGGGTGCCGCGCAGCCGCCCCGCCACCCGTACGGCCAGGTCGGCCTGCCACTCGGCGGGACGCGCGGCGACGACCCGCAGCAGCGGCCCCACGGGAAGCCGCTCCTCCTCGTCCCAGCTCGTGAAGTCACGCCGGAAGATCCAGGCGGCGACGGCGGCCGCGCCTCCCATCGTGCCCGCGCCGGCGACCCGCATGGCCGCGACCCAGCTACCGGCCACCGGCCCGCCGGTTCCGGCGAACGCGCCAGGGGTGAACGGGAGCTGCGCGGTGTTCCTGGCCGGGCCGATGTGGCCGGGCAGCCGGCGGGCCACCTCGCGGCGCCCGGCCGCGTCGAGCCGCAGCACCTCGTCGGCCGCCCGGGACGCGTCGCCCGCCGCCACGGCCCGCGCCACGCCCTGCCACGCGCTCACGCGCCCGCCCGCGCCGCCGGGCTCCGCCTCCGGCATGGTGATCGTCATGGCGCAGACGATAGAGATCCGCTCCGACAGAACCGCCGTCCCCGCCTGGTGATGGCCGAAGACGCTTCGAGCGATTGTCGTCAATCTTGCACATGATCTTTGCCGAAAGGCGTCTCATCCTTGCCCAAGGTGGGTTGTGACGGCGGATAGTAGGCGATATTGTCAACAATCTCGTCGCCTATCGCGTAGAGAAGCGACCGCCCATGTAGTGGCCGATCTCCATCCCCCTGACCGACGCCCTGGAGAAGCTCCGTGATCAATACCCGCGCAGCCCTGGCCGCCGCCGCGTCCGTGTTAATGCTCGCCGCGTGCGGCGGCGGGCAGACTCCCGCCCCCGCCGGCACGTCAGCAGCGGCAGGCACCACCCCGGTGAAGGTCAGCGTCATCCCCATCCTCGACGTGGCGCCCATCTACCTGGGCGACCAGCAGGGATTCTTCAAGGAAGAGGGACTGAAGCTGGAGCTCGTGACCGCGCAGGGCGGCGCCGCGATCGTGCCGGCCGTCGTCAGCGGCCAGGTGGACTTCGGGTTCAGCAACTTCACGTCGCTGATCGTCGCCGCCTCCAAGGGCCTGCCCCTCAAGGTGGTGGCCCCCGGCGCGGCCTCCACCGGCGAGCAGGACAAGGACTTCGGCGGCGTGGTCGTCAAGGCCGGCAGCCCGATCAAGACCGCCAAGGACCTGGCGGGCAAGCGCGTCGCGGTCAACACCCTGAACAACATCAACGACACCACCGTGCGGGCCTCGATCAGGGCCGCCGGCGGCGACGCCAAGAACGTCAGCTTCACCGAGCTGGCCTTCCCCGACATGCTCGCCGCCCTCGACAAGGGCAACGTGGACGCCGTCCAGGTCGTCGAGCCGTTCCTGGCGACCGCCAAGAAGAACGGGGACCGGGTGATCGCCTCCAACTACGTCGACACCGCGCCCAACCTGGCCATCGCCGGCTACTTCACCTCCCAGCAGACCGCCGCCGCCAAGGCCGACCTGGTCAAGCGCTTCAGCGCGGCGATGCAGAAGTCGCTCAAGTACGCCACCGAGAACCCGGACGCCGTGCGCAAGGTTCTGGGCACGTACACGAAGATCGACCCGGCGCTGACCGAGTCGCTCACGCTGCCGACGTACCCGGCGGAGGTGGACGCGGCCTCGCTGGAGACGCTGTCGAAGCTCGCCCTCCAGGACGGCCTCATCGACAAGGCCCCCGACCTCGCGGGGCTGCGCCCATGAGGCTGCCCTCCTGGCTCCTCGGCCTGATCGGCCTGGCCGGGCTGGTCACGGTGGTGGAGGTGGCGCCCAGGGCCGGGCTGGTGGACGAGCGGTACCTGCCGCCGTTCTCCGCCATGGTCGCGGCCCTGGCGGAGCAGGCGGCGACGGCCGAGTTCTGGCAGTCGCTGCTGGAGACGCTGCGCGGCTGGGCGATCGGCCTGGCCGTCGCGATGGCCGCGGGCGTCGTGCTGGGCATCGTGATCGGCGGCCTGCCGCTGGTGCGGGCGGCGCTGAACTCGACGATCGAGTTCCTGCGGCCCATCCCGTCGGTGGCGCTGATCCCGCTGGCCGTGCTGCTGTTCGGCACGGACATGCGCTCGACGCTCCTGCTGGTCGTGTACGCCTCGTTCTGGCAGGTGCTGGTCCAGGTCCTGTACGGGGTGCGCGACGTGGACCCGGTCGCCAGGGAGACGGCACGCTCCTACCGGTTCCGCCCGCTGACCCAGGTGCGCACGGTGGTGTGGCCGACCGCGCTGCCGTACGTGATGACCGGGTTCCGGCTGGGCGCGGCGGTGGCGCTGATCCTGGAGATCACCGGCGAACTGATCATCGGCTCGCCGGGCCTCGGCAAGCAGATCGCGGTGTCGCAGACGTCCGGTGCGGTGGCCTCGATGTACGCGCTGGTCATCGTCGTCGGCCTGATCGGCGTGGCCGTCAACGTGATCGCGCGGGCCACCGAGCGCCGGGCGCTGCGCTGGCACCCCTCGGTACGCCTGGAGGTGTCGTGAACGCGGCACGGCGGATCCTGCTCCTGCTGGCCGTCCCGGTGCTGCTCATCGCGGCGTGGTGGGTGGCGACGGCGGGCAGCCTCAACTTCTTCTGGCCGCCGCTGAGCCAGATCGCCGGCGCGTTCGGCGAGACCTGGTTCACCGGCCGGTTCACCTCCGACGTGCTGCCCAGCCTGGCCAGGCTGCTGGCGGGTTTCCTGGCGGCGGTGCTGCTCGGCGTGGGCCTGGGCGTCGCGATCGGCTCGTCGCGCACGCTGCGTGGCCTGCTGGAGCCGGTCCTGGAGTTCTTCAGGGCCATCCCGTCGCCGGTGCTGGTGCCGATCCTGATGTTGTTCGCCGGCATCGGGAACGGCATGAAGGTCCTGGTGATCGTCTCGGGGTGCGTGTGGCCGGTGCTGCTGAACACGGTGGAGGGGGTGCGCGCGGTGGACGAGGTGCTGCGCGACACCGCCCGCAGCTACCGGTTCAGCCGCCGCTCGCGGCTGCTGCACCTGGTGCTGCGGGGGGCGAGCCCGCAGATCGCGGCGGGCGCCAGGCAGGCGCTGTCCATCGGGATCATCCTGATGGTCATCAGCGAGATGTTCGCCGCGAGCAACGGCCTGGGCTTCACCATCATCCAATTCCAGCGCAGCTTCGCGATCCCGCAGATGTGGACGGGCATCATCCTGCTCGGACTGATCGGCATCGTGTTGTCGATGCTGTTCCGGCTGGCCGAGGCCCGGCTGCTGAGCTGGTACACCGGTTTGCGCACGGCACAGCGAGAGGGCTGAGATGACCACCACACCCCCGGCGATGCTGGACGTCCGAGGCCTGCGGAAGGTCTACGAGGGACGGGGCCGCAGCGTCGAGGCCGTCCGCGACCTGACCTTCACCGTCGGCGCGGGCGAGCTGGTCTGCATCGTCGGGCCGTCGGGCGCGGGCAAGACCACCCTGCTCAAGTGCATCGCCGGGCTGCTGGACAGCACCGGCGGCGCGGTGGTGCTGGAAGGCGAGCGGGTCACCGGCCCGCCGCCCGGCATGGCCGTGGTCTTCCAGGAGTACGGCCGCAGCCTGTTCCCGTGGATGACCGTCCGCCAGAACGTCGAGCTGCCGCTGAAGGAGAAGCGGGTGCCCAGGGCGCGGCGGCGGGAGCTCGTCGCCGAGGCGCTGGAGGCCGTCGGCCTGGCCGACGCGCACGACGCGCACCCGTGGCAGCTCTCCGGCGGCATGCAGCAGCGGGTGGCGATCGCCCGCGCGGTCGCGTACGAGCCGCACCTGCTGCTGATGGACGAGCCGTTCGCCGCCGTGGACGCCCAGACGCGCGCCGACCTGGAGGACCTCGTCCGCTCCCTGTGGCGGCGGCTCGGTGTCACCGTGCTGTTCGTCACCCACGACATCGACGAGTCGGTGTATCTGGGGCAGCTGGTGATCGTGCTGTCGAACTCGCCCACGGTCGTGCTCGAAGAGGTCGCCATCGACCTGCCCGACGGGCGTGACCAGCTCACCACCCGTTCGCTGCCGCGGTTCGCGCAGCTCAGAGGGCATATATACGAGCTGGTGCAGCAGGCCAAGAGCGGCCACCGCCCGGCGTCGCCCGCTCCCAGCGGGGCCGGTCGCTGACCTGCGGGCCGCGCTTGGGCAGGGCCGGTCACTGGCCTGGGGGCCGTGTTCCGGTGGGGCCGGTCACTGGTCGGCGGTCGCCGTGGCGTCGGCGGGCGCGTCGCGGTGGCCGGGCGCGGGCGCGGCGCCCCTGGTGAGCCGGGTGGCGCCGATGCCGAGCACCGCCGCGACGACCAGCGTGCCGCCCATGGGGATCGCGGTGTCCTCGCCGCCCAGCCCGACCAGCGGCGAGACCACCGCCCCGAGCGTGAACTGCAGCGACCCCATCAGCGCGGACGCGGTGCCGGACGCGCCGGGGGCGCGGCCGATGGCCAGCGCGGACGCCGTACCGAGCACGAAGGTGAACGAGCTGACCAGCAGGAACAGCGCGGGCAGCACCACGGCGGCGGGCGCGCCCGCGACGAGCAGCGCCAGCAGGACGGCGGACATCACCAGGATGACGAGCTGCCCGCGCCCCAGCAGCTTGCGCGGGCTGACCCGGCCGACCAGCCGGGCGGTGAGCAGCCCGGCGCACAGCAGGCCGAGCGCGTTGACCGCGAAGGTGACGGTGTAGGCCGCGGTGGACAGGCCGAGGACGTTCTGGATGACGAACGGCGAGGCGGAGATGTAGCCCATCAGGCCGGTGAAGCCGAGGGCGAAGGCGCAGGTGTAGCCGACGTACCCGCGGTCGCCGAGCAGCCGCCGCATGGTGCGGCCGGTGGCGGCCAGGCCGCCGGTGTGGCGGCGCTCGGGCGGCAGCGACTCGGGCACCACCAGCAGCGAGCCGATCAGCATCAGCGCGGAGATGCCCGTCAGCGCCCAGAACTCGCTGCGCCAGCCCAGCGGCGCCAGCGCCCCGCCGGCCAGCGGGGCGACGACGGGAGCGATGCCGCCGATGCTGGCCAGCAGCGAGAAGATCTTGGCCACGGCGGGCCCGGACACCCGGTCGGCGGCCACGGCCCGGCCGATGACGATGCCGGCCGCCCCGGCGAAGCCTTGCAGGAAGCGCGCGCCGACCAGGAACCAGATGTTCGGGGTCAGCGCGCACAACACCCCGGCGAGGGTGGCCACGGCGGTGGCCAGCAGGAGGGGGCCGCGACGGCCGAACCGGTCGGACAGCGGGCCGATGACGAGCTGGCCCGCGGCCAGCCCGAACAGGAACGTGGTCAGCGTGAGCTGCACGCCGGCCGCGCCGGCGCCGAGGTCGGCGGCCAGGCCGGTGAAGGCGGGCAGGTACATGTCCGTCGCGAACGGCGCCATCGCGGACAGCAGGGCGAGCACGAGCAGCAGCGGCCCGGACACGCCGGGCCTCGCAGGGGGCGTGGACACTGGTCTTCTCCAACTTAGTTATTTATGTATACATAAATATATTACCCTGGAGCGGTGGAGAACTCCGCCACCCTTCGAGACCTGCCGCCCGTCCTGCGCGACGTCAGCCGGGCCGTCCGGCGCGGCGCCGCACGCGAACGCGACGTCGAGCCGCTGCCCGCCACGGAGGTGGAGCTGCTGCGGATCATCGTGCACCGGCCCGGCGTCAGCCCGGGGCGGCTCGCGGTGGAGACCGGGATGAAGCCCAGCAACGTGAGCGCGGCGCTGCGGCACCTGTCCGAGCTGGGGCTGGTCGTGCGGGAGAGCGACCCGGACGATCGGCGGGCCGCGCGGCTGCGGCCCACGGCGAAGGCCCTGGAGAACGCGCGGCTGATCGAGGAGGGCAGGGCCCGCTTCCTGGACGAGACGCTCGCCAGGCTCTCCGACGAGCACCAGGAGGCCCTGGTACGAGCCGTTCCCGCGCTGCGGGCCCTGGAGAGGGCGCTACGCGAGCGGGCCGGAGGCCGCTGACACCGAACGGAACGGAAGACGGAAGTGAAGATCATCTTGATCGGCGCGACGGGAACCATCGGCAGCGCGGTCGCGCGGGCACTGGAGCCGCGCCACGACGTGGTGCTCGGATCGCGCCGCGGCCCCGTACGCGTGGACCTGGACGACACCGGCTCCCTCGACGCGCTGTTCGCCGCGACCGGGCCGGTGGACGCGGTGGTGTGCTGCGCGGTGAGCGGCGGCCTGAGCCCGTTGGACACGCCGTCGGACGAGGAGTACTGGCGCGGGATGCGAGGCAAGCTCATCGGGCAGGTGAACCTGGTCCGCAGGGCGCTCCCGCACGTCCGCGACGGCGGATCGATCACGATCACCAGCGGGCGCTTCGCCGAGCCGATCCCGGGCAGCTCGCTCGGCCACCTGGTGAACGCGGGGCTGGAGGCGTTCGTCCGGTCCGCCGCGATCGAGACGCCGCGCGGTGTGCGCCTGAACGTGGTCAGCCCCGGCTGGGTTCGCGAGACCCTGCTCGCCCTGGGCATGGACCCCTCCGGCGGCACCCCGGTGGCCGACGTCGCCGGCGCCTACGTGGCGGCCGTGGAGGGCGGCGCGCACGGCGAGACCCTGCCCGTCTGAGCTAACCGCCGATGCGGCGGCGCACGTACGCGGAAAGCTGATCCACCGCGACCACCAGCACCATCACGATCGCCAGATGGGTGACCATCTCGTCGAACCTGAACAGCTTGATCGACTGGTTGACCAGGAAGCCGATGCCGCCGGCCCCCACCAGGCCGAGCACCAGCGACGAGCGCACGTTCACGTCGAAGCGGTAGAGCAGCAGCCCGACGAACTGCGGCACCACGGCGGGCAGCACCGCGTGCGCGGCGGCCTGCACACCGGACGCGCCGCCCACGCGCAGCGCGTCACGCGGGCCGAGGTCGATCTCCTCCATCGCCTCGGCCCACAGCTTGCCCATCACGCCCGTGTTGTGGAAGATCAGCGCCAGCACGCCCGCGAACGGGCCGAGGCCCACGGCGGTGACGAAGACCAGCGCGAAGACGACGTCGGGCACGGCGCGCAGGAACGACAGCACCGAGCGGGCCGCCTGGTACGCCCAGCGTCCCGGCGCCGTCGTCCGGGCGGCCAGCAGCGCCAGGACGAGCGCGAAGGGCACCGAGAAGGTGGTGCCCAGCAGGCCGATGCCCAGCGTGACGAGCGCCGCCCGCAGTCCCGGCAGCAGCACCCCGTCCCACGACAGGTCCGGGGGCAGGGCCTGGCCGACGAAGTCCGCCATGCCGCGCCAGCCCTGCACGAGGGCGGCAGGGGAAAACTCGGTGCCGTTCCAGGCCAGCACGTGGGCGATCACGACGGCCACCGTGATGGTGGCGGTGGCCGTGGTGACGGGGCGGCGGCGGGGCGGGGTGAGACGGGTGTCCGGGGGCAGCGCGCCCGCGGGGGTGTTCATCGGGGCTCCTGGTCGGCGTGGGGGGGGGGGGGGGGGGGGGGGGGGGGGGCGGCGGGGGGGGGGG